>CADCDA010000001.1 GCA_902800025.1 uncultured Erysipelotrichaceae bacterium
ATTTCTCCTTTTTGAGCAAAAACAAAAACTCGTTTGTATATATATTTCGTTCTCTTAGATTTCGAGAACCTCTAAAAGTGTTGTACTTAATTCTTCTTTCTTTTACTTTGCCGAATTCAGAAAGCATATCTTTCATCTCGTCAAAAGAAATAAAGCCTTCATTGTTATAAGATATCAGCGCATATTTCGTATCAAGCTTAGTTATTAGATCTCGCATCCCATCTAACGCCGTTTGTTTTTTGTTATAAATAGAATGATTCCAATCGTCTGGTATACCAGATACCTTGCTCATTTTTCCATCGATTCTATTCTTAACAATAATGTTCAACATGAAATAATTGGAACCGTATGGATGTTGATTATATGGCGGGTCAAGATAAACGAGATCAATACCTTTAAGCTTCCCTGCCAATCGGTTAGCATCTTCTTGATATACTTCATATTCAGTTTCAAAGTTGCTTAAAACAGGGTCGTCAATTTTGACCTCGCCTTTAATTCTTACTAAAGCATTTTCAGCCTTTCCGCCAAACTTACCTATTCCTGTATCACAATCTTTGTAGAAGCCTTTAAAAACTCCACAAGTATTCACATGTATGGACGCTTCAGTCAACAATAAAGCCAAAAAATACTTCTTATAATTTTCAGGCACTACTTCGTCGATGTAATATCTAAAGCTATCAATATATGTGGCATTTTCATTTGTATAAAAGGCTCTATCTTCTGCAGTAATCTTTTTGTCGTTTTTAGGAGAATAGTTTTTTCTTATAATCCCTTTTATTGGTTTTTCTGAAATTCTGCGATTAATCTCCAAAAGATACTTATTAAATAATTCGCTGCTGAATTCGCTTTTGTTAGATAAAAAGCACTCATTAATCACTTTTGAATATGCCTCTAAATCGTTTGCTATGATTTTTGAGCTGTGTTGTTTTAAAAAACGTGCGACAATACCACTTCCTGAAAACAGATCAAGACACACTAATTTATCTCTCGACAATTCTTTGCACACAAAAGCAACATCTAAATCAATTTCTTTTAGAAGTTCTCTCTTATTACCAATATAAGTAATAATTTGTTTTGATAAATAATCCCTAGATTCTTCCTTACCCATCATCCCATAGGCAAGAAAACCTTTTGTTAAGCAGATAAAATCAAAGGTTTCCTTGATTTATCTACTATTCTACAAAGTTTTCCTTGATTTTACTACTGACGAAATCAAGGTTTCTTTGATTATTTTCCTAGAGGGAAAGGAAAATGAGGCTAAGAGAACTAAGAAACAAAAGTGGTTTGACACAGAATGAAATAGCTAATAAATTAGGTGTTTCTGGCCAAACGATATTAAATTGGGAAAACGGTATTTATGAACCGAAAATCAACCAGCTTATTCAATTAGCAGATTTATTTGGTGTAACCGTTGATTACTTAATTGAACGTAAAAACAACGATAAAAAAGCTGATGACATATGCAGAGAGTTGGAAAGAATCCCTAAAGAAGATTTCATCAACTTTATAAAAGAAGAAATTAAAAGACTTTAATCTATTTTTGAATTATTTGAGAGCCATAATCGCAGGCTCTCTTTTTCATCCTGATCTTATAAACGGATTCCGATGGTTCATCATAAGAGAAATTCTCTAAAATTTTTGAGATCTCATCCCTTTGGATATAACTAAGCAACGGTATTTTGGAGAATGTTGTGGTGAATGGATTTTGCATACGATTTCCTCAGCTAGGATTTGCCTTTTTCTCTTGTGCTTTTTTTACACTTTTTATCGCGCTTTACAACTCTTTACACTTTTTATATTCTTTTACACTTTTTATCTTAGACAGCAAGAAAGAATGTAATAAGGATCCCTATAATCATAGGGTCCAAATACACCTGCTTCGTCAACAAAAACACTTAATTCTTTCATAAAGATAATAAAAAGGGCGTCCTGCCCTTAAATGGTGAACCCAGTCCTTTCGGACAGCTCACTATTATATTATCATAAACCAAATTGAATTCGAGAAAATTCTCCTAATCACCATTATCTCCATTATCTCGGAAAAACATGTAGAGAAGATATTCGAATAATACCATATTTAAATCTATTTGTTGTTTAAAATTTTTACCTTTTGTCATCGCTAGAAAGAACTTCTTATTTCATTTACTAAAAATGGGGCTGATAGCTCTGCGATATACTTTCATGTTAAATGCCAATCACTTCTTTTATATAATCTAGAGTCTGTTCTTCTTTTTTAACATAGAAAATTAATAATGCATAAGATGCTTCGCTAAAACATATCTTATCTTCTCTTTTTTCTAGAATTTGCATTTTTTCTAATTTCTCATAATCTTTTAAAAACTCTTTTTCTTCTATATTAAAATCTTTTAATTTCTTCAAAAAAGTTTCATACGACCGATCGTATGTATCAACAAGAGCGAATAGATATGATTTTGTATTTCTTGGTAAAGATTCGGTAATTGATATTATTGGCATATCTTTATAGTAAGCACATTTATGCTGCAGCAAAGACATTGTTAGAGTATTGCAATATGTGATAAGCATCTCATAGAAAAGAAAACATTCAAAAAATCCATGCTGACGATAATAATTAATCAAACCTTTTATTGTTTGAAATTGATATTTTTTAAAAAACAATTCCTTGCCTATTAAGGCGTATAAATAAGGAAATTCATCAAATAGTGATTTGAATCCTTTATCTTTTTTAGCAAGATTATCTAAATATAAAATAGCAAACCTTAAAGCGACACTAGAATTTTCTGGGCAATTTTTAACAAAATCTCTTAATTCATTTATTTTATTTTGCCCAATATAATAAGCCACTAGATGGAATCTTTCTCCTAAATTATCACCCTGATTCAATTCCATCATTTCCTTAATTATTTGATAAGCCTCTTCGACTTTTTTATTTCTTTCATATCTTTCTAATAAGTCCATCAAAATAAACATATATGGTCTAGTGTCGTGGTCATAATATAGGTCTTCGATATCATTACAATTATCCCTGATAATTTGCCAAGCATCTTCTTTTAATTTTAAAAGTGCGTCAAGTTGTTGCTTTTCTGGAAGCAAATCCACTAAACGATGCATAGAATCAATATCAGTTGGATTTATTTCAAGAATTTCATTTAGAAAACGCCTTTTTTCACTTTTAGTTGTGGCTGAATCATATTTATCATATAGATTTTCTAATTTTTCTAGTCTTGCATCATTAAACATGTCAAATACCTCTTTATTAAATTCTATAAATTTTGGTGGTACTAAACCACAAAAATACTTATAGGAATAAAAATCCCTAACCATTAGCGGATTCGTAGTTGCATTGCTGGTTACGCAGCGCGAAATTTTAAAAGGTATTTTTGATGAGTTTTTTACATGAAAAAATAAGCCTCAAAATTTTATCGTCATTAAGTTTTACCCATTAATGATAAAAAAGACATCCCGATACCATCAGAATGTCGCATTTAGTTCTTTGGGATTGTACTACGTTTTTAAGACAAATTGAAAGCTCTATTTTTTGTTGAAACTTGAACTTTTCGTTGAAATATTTGATTCAACCGATTTAAAAACCGACTAAGCATTAGCCTAATCGGTCTTAGTTTTTGACATTTTTTATTAGAGTGAACTAATATAATGCGTGGCAATTCAGCGCGATTGCCTTTATTAGCTTTATTGCTTAGAAAGTTCGATTGTTCCAAACATCAAAACATCTTTTTCTGCATTGTATGTAAAGGAGATTTTGTCACCAACTTCATATGGAGAAGGATATTCACCAAAGCTTTCAACTCCAGTTACAATAAATGAAAGCTCTTTTGTTTCATCATCATAAGAAAAGCTACTAAAATAATATTCGCAATCAATATCATAATTAGAAAAATTATTAGCGCCAAAGCTAAGAGTATAGTTAAAGCTATCATCACGCCAGTACGTTCCATAAAAATAGGTCTTATCGGTTCCTAAAGCTGGAATGATTACAGATTCTGCATCTATTTCGTTTTTGCCTTCTTCATCAGAAAAATATTTTCCGCAGACATCGCAAGTCCAATATTCAATGTTGCCGTCTTCAAGGCGAGTTGCCTCTTTTCCTTCGTGATGAGTTAATGTGTGATGAGCTGGAATGCGAACGTCTTCTTGATTAATAGGGTGTGTGCAAGCTTCATCTGAGAAATATTGGAAGCATTCTGTGCATACCCAATATTCGATGTTGCCAGGTACATAACAAGTTGCGGCCTTTGCACTGTTATGAGTTAAAGTATGAGCGTGAGCTGGAATGATCCAACCATCTTTTTTGAGTTCGTCTTTTCCTT
This sequence comes from uncultured Erysipelotrichaceae bacterium, assembly GCA_902800025.1. Taxonomy (GTDB): domain Bacteria; phylum Bacillota_I; class Bacilli_A; order RFN20; family CAG-826; genus UBA2450. The sequence goes on from CADCDA010000001.1 coordinate 4,308, forward strand.
CCTCATCGGAGAAGAATTTGCCACATCTTTCGCAGCTCCAATAAGCACAATTACCGGCCTCGGTGCATGTTTCGGCATGAGATTCATGAGCGGTTAAATCATGGCCGGTAGCAGGCAAAGTCACTTCATGTGATTGGGCTTCAAAAGCTTCGTTTTCAAAAGCAACATCATAAACGCCCGTTCCTTCTTCATCGCAGGTGGGAGAAAGGGTTACTGTATAAGCCGAAGAGGCAGTTTCACTTTCGATGTGATTTGAATTGTTTTTACACACTCTAGTTGCAGTACATGAAGAATAATCATCAGCCCATGTATAAGTGATTGCACCCCATTCGTGACCAGTTTGCTCTAATGTAATGTCGAAGTGGGTAGTTCCAAAGACCTCGTTATCAAATGTAACAGTATATCTACCTGATCCATTTTCTTCACATTTAGCTTCTTTAGTGACAGCGTAAACGGAATTTTTTGTTTCTGTTTCTTTATGACTTTCATCACCTTTACAGACTCTTTCAGCGGTACAGCTTGTGTGGTCAGTAGACCATGTGTAAATCACTTCTCCCCATTCATGAGTGTGTTTACTTCCACAACCCGCTAAAAGACCAATAGCCATAAGAGCAGACGTCATTAAGACTAATTTCTTTTTCATTTACAAATTTCCTTTCTTGTTATGTATATGATTACACATAAAAGAAATAATATATTTACTTTCTATTTTCAAGCAAAACAAGCCTTAACTATACTTTCGAATATTCAAAGTAAAGTTATTGATATATAATAAGTAAAAAATAAGGACAAATATAGATATGAGAGACACTGATAAAACTAAAAAAGAATTTGAGAAATCATTATTCAAACTATTATCGAAAAAGAACTATCATGATATCACTGTTAATGAGATATGTTCTTTAGCTAATAAAACAAAGATGACCTTCTATCATTACTACTATTATCGAAAAAGAACTATCATGATATCACTGTTAATGAGATATGTTCTTTAGCTAATAAAACAAAGATGACCTTCTATCATTACTTTAAGGATAAAGATAATTTATTAGCGTTAGCTTCAATTAATTTAATCAACGAAGAATATAACGAAGCATACAGAAAAATCTTAAGAAAAGAAACCGATCAGGAAGAAATTGAATACCAATCGATATTGGTTACCTATGATTGGGTTGCAAAGCATTATAAACAAATCCAAAACCTCATCCATAAAGGTGATACTTTTCCGATGGAGATATTTAAAAATGCTTTATCTAATAACTATAGTAAATATATAACTGAGACGATTAAATCTGTTGATTATGATGTTCCTAGTGATTATTTATCGATATTTTTCTTTGAAGGATTATATGGTTCGTGCCTATATTACGCTGATTGCCGTTTCTGGGCCAAGCTTATCATATCCGCCACAAAGGAAAACTAAGTTGCAATCATAAGCAAGCATGCCTATTGCCTTTCGAAATATCTTAAACGCAATTGAAACATATTCATTTACCAAGTAATTTCTTATACTGCCGCGCTTTATTATTGTCGTCAGCAAAAAAGCGAAAAATTGTATCAATAAGCGTGCATCATAGGTAGTTCAAGTCCCGTCAACAATCTAAAAATTTGCATCAAAGGTGTAGCAATTGAGGGTTTTGATACATATTCTTCAGTTATCGCTTATCTACCACTATCTTTGAAAACCATCTAAAAACATTAAAAATGGGTAAAAATGAAAAAAAAAGACCTGATAATGAGTATCAAGTCTGTTCATATCGTTTGTACCGGTGGGACGAAGTGAACACTCATTTGCTTGTTTGCGACTGAGTGAATACATTACCTGCGACTAAGTGAACATACACTTTTTACCGGTTTTTTACAGGTAACGACATGATTTTAACAGAAATATACTGATTTTTACAGTTTTTCGCAATTAAGCTTTGCAGCTAACGTTTATATTATTCCTCGTGTAGCCAAAATGATGAATGGGTATCAATTTCAACAAAATAATTATAACTTATCATTTTTCCATGATAAGACAAATCATATGTGTCTTCAACGCTTACAACAATACAATGCGGAGATTCCATATATTTATCACCATCATCATTCTCTTTAAAATCTCCATTACTAAAAACAAAAGTCCATGTATTGACAAGTTCACGGGATTGAACTGAACAATAGCTGTTATTGCAAAATTCGCTAAGTTTGTCAGCTTCTTTTAATTTATAGGCAAATTGTCTCGCTATCGGAGCATTATATTTTGCTTGTCCATCAACCGCATAGAGATGTTTGAAGGACTTTTCTTTAAGATAGTGATAAACATCAGCAGCAAAAAACGATGCATAATCACTACTTATATAAGGTGAAACATCTACGTAAACAGATGCATTAATGTTTCCGTGTTCTTTTCTATAGACAAGAGGATCGCCATGAACCTCAGGAATATCCTCAATTCCTTCTTTTTTCAAAAACTCCTTATCAAAAAACTCGCCCTCGACATAGATGCTATTTTGAGCACATGAAGAAAGCATGGCTGTTATTAATAATGGAATGAATAAATATCTACTTTTCATCACTTTCACCATTACTGTTAATTATTAATCCCTTTTCTATATCCCATAACAAAGTTATTGTCATTGAACCTTAAGTGATACACTTTAATTAATCAAACAAATTTGAGAAATCTTGAGCAGATACCACTTTATACATCTTGCTATTGTATGAGAATCTATTTGATGCAAAAACCTCAATATCAGCAATATAACCAGTTATTTCGTAAGGGGCTTCAAGTGTTTCATCATAAGTTTCTTCATTTGGCCATTCAACAAATTCTAAATTATATAAGTAAGAAATAGGATATCTAGATAGAGTAGACTTTTTAACCGCTTCGATATTGTTTCCATATTGATTAATCATATAACGATGCTCTGTATATTGAAGGGGCTCAGCAAATACTTTTTCTATCAAATATCTCGTGCCAGACACAGCTGTATTGAGACTTTTTCCTGTGATTGAAATACTTTTGCTTGTTATGTTGTTAAAGTTGTATTCTAAAACGCTAGTGCCTGCACCAGAAACTTGTAAATCTTTATTTGTTTTATAAATGTTGCTTTCTAAGAAATGATATGCAGTATCAATATCAGTTTCTCCACTAGAATAATAAATGTTTCTAAAATAATCAGGTCCTAAACTACTATTTGAATATTCATATCTTAAGCTTTGAATATTTGATTTAGTAACTTCATTTATCCAAGGGCAAACGTTTTTTAAAGTAGATTTGTAATTATTCCAAGTACTATTGCTATTATCAATAATGAAATTTAGATGATTTATATACGAATTGAAAGAATAGTTAAGGGTGTATGTGCCTTCTTTTTTAAATTCAATTCGATATCTTGGTTCTTCCCCATATTGATTTCCGACATAATATGAATTTGAGAAAGAATGATCATGGTTAAAAATAGCGTGATCGCCAGTAAAAACAACATCTTTGCTTCCGCGATGAAGCGGGTAAATACCAATGTCAAAATCCAAGAAAGTATTTGCGTAATAATATATTTCTTTTGTGCCTGGGTCCTTATAAGTGCTGACTATCTCAGTCGAATTGGTTATTGCGACATAGGCATCAACTCCAGTGATAATTGGTTCCCCGCCACCCGGATTATTATCGCTTTTATTAAGACTAATTATTCCGAGAGTTATTCCAGTAGCGGTTCCACCTATAAGTAGAACTGCCAAAGCAATAATTCCAGCTTTTATTAAAAGCTTATTCTTTTTATTCTTTTTTATAATGTTATCGCTTCTAAGCTCATCAACTTCCACACCAAAATAAACCGCTAATGCCTTTAGGGTCTCTTCGCTTGGGTTGCCGTTACCGTTTTCATATTTTGCAATTGCAGATCTTGAAATATGAACGGCTTCAGCTAATGCTTCTTGTGATAATCCATTTTCGTTTCTTAACTTTTTTAGTTTGTCTTTAAAATCCATAAATCAGCTCATATATATTTTAACTTTTTTTCATAGAAATGTTTGTTACTTATTGTTACTTTTATTGATTATCGTTGTTACTTTGTTTTAAGGTGGAAGAAAAAATGATTAGAAAGTCACAATTAACAGAAGAAAACAAGAAATTAAAAAGAAAACTATTTATTTGGGAAAACATAAATATAAGTATCAATTCCTCAGTTAAAGAAAAAGAAATCGCTGCGGAAAAGTTTCTAAATGAACATCCTGATTACAATCTTTATGAAGTAAGTGACACTATTAAGATTAATAAGGGCACTTTATATCATCACTTATATACAAGAGCAAAGAAACCTTGGTATGTTCAACGTGTTGAAGATTTGACTCAAGAAGTGATCAATGTGTTTGAAGAATCCAACCGCGTATACGGAGCTAACAAGATTGTTTTAGCGTTAAAGAAAAAGGGAATTATTGCAGATAAAAAAACAGTCCTTAAAATAATGAGAACTAATAATTTAGTTAAAGAAAATGTTATTAAAAGAAAAACGCCAAAAGTCGATAAAGAAAAAAGAAATTATTACCGAAATCTATTAAAACAACAGTTTAATGCAGACGCTCCAAACAAAGTTTGGACAAGCGATTTATTAGAATTCAAAATAAGAGGAGTCTCTTTTTATTTATGTGCAATTATGGACCTCTTTTCAAGAATGATAGTCGCATGGAGGATATCATCTAATCGAAACGGCAGTTTGGTGATTTTGACATTCAAAGACGCATTTGAAAAACGAAATGAACCACTAGATTTAATATTTCACACGGACCAAGGATCAGAATTTAAAACAAATGAATTTATGGAAATGTTAGAAGTGTTAGGCGTTAAGCAGTCATTCTCTTATAAAGGAGTACCAAATGATAACGCCCCCATTGAAGGCTTCTTTTCTAGACTAAGAAGTGAGGAACTCAATAAGCATATTGAGCACTATGAAAATTCAAGAATAGCAAAAGAATATTTAGAAAGGTATTTTAATTTTTATAATTTTGGAAGGGTTCACACTTATAATGGTGGCTTAAGCCCATCAGAAAAAGAAGATGAATGGTATAAAAATAACGGCCATTTTTGACCGTTATTTTTTGCTTATATTAAGCAAATCCGAATTTTTGGTTCAGATTCGCCACCCTTGACGAATGGTTGCGGAGGATGGATTTGAACGCATCGACTTCCAGGTTATGGGCCTGACGAGCTACCACTGCTCTACTCCGCGATATCGCCCTGGTAGCTCTTAGGCTAACAGGATTGACGCATTAATTATTTACGATTTTTGCGTCTTGCGTTTTCAGATTTGAGTTTTCTCTTTAAACCTGGTTTAAGGTAGAATTCTCTTTTCTTCGCTTCTTGGATCGTACCAGCTTTATTCACTTGGCGTTTAAAACGACGAAGTGCGTCATCTAATGATTCATTTTCACGAACGACTACTTTTGGCATGATATTCACCTCCTTGCGATTTACGCTTTAACTATGTTACTAGCAAAGGAAGAATTAAGTCAATACTTTTTTATAAAAAAGACCGCTTCAATAAGAAAAAGCACCATAAGGTGCCTCTTCGTAGTTTCAAATAATATTAGATAATTTTTGTTCCGTTAGAAGTTCCAATACGACTTGCGCCAGCTTCTACCATTGCAAGTAAGTCTTCGTGGGTTCTAACTCCACCACTAGCCTTGACTCCCATTTCTGGTCCAACAGTTTCTCTCATGAGCTTAACATCATGAGCGGTTGCTCCACCTGTAGAGAAGCCAGTAGATGTTTTAACAAAGTCTGCTCCTGCTTCTTTGGCTAAACGACAAACTCTAACTTTTTCTTCATCAGTTAATAAGCATGTTTCAATGATAACTTTAAGAACAAGTTTACCAGCAACTTCTTTAAGAAGTTTAATTTCTTCTTTAACATAGTCATCGTGTCCTGCTTTTAGCATTCCAACATTGATGACCATATCGATTTCTTCAGCGCCTTGAGCAATGCAAAGTTCTGCTTCTTGGATTTTGGTTTTTGTTAAGTTCATGCCAAGAGGAAAGCCAATAACTGTGCAAACTTTAACGTCGCTTCCCTTTAAGCAACTTGCTGCTAAAGGTACATACGCTGGATTAACACAAACAGACATGAAATCATATTGCTTTGCTTCTTCACAAAGTTTAACGATTTGTTCTGATGTTGCATCTTGCTTTAATAAAGTGTGGTCAATTAATTTATTGTAAGACATATGAAATCTCCTTATAGAATCATTATATCAAAGAAAAAAGGTCATAACGACCTTATTTTTCTTCTTTTTTAGCGGCCTTTTTTGCAGGGGCTTTTTTAGCTGGTGCTTTCTTCTCTGCTTTTGGGGCTTCTTCTTTAACGAGTTTGCCGTCTAAGAATTGGGCTTTGCCAGCGTAATATCCACACTTTGGACAAACGTGGTGAGATTTAATCATTTCACCGCAGTTTGGACAAGTGACTAATCCTTCAACACTGAGTTTGAAGTGAGTTCTTCTCATTCTTTTGCGGGTTTTACTAATTCTTCTTTGTGGGACTGCCATGATACATTTCCTCCTAAATGTCGCTGATAATTATATTTCATTTAATGAAAATAAATCAATATTTTTTGGACATTTTCTCAAAAATCTAAATTTATATTGATTGTGCCTTATTTTTTATACTTAACTTTTACTATTTTTCCAACACTATTTTCAGAATTTGGTATTTTGACTTCTAAATAGTTAGAAGTATGTCCAATGTTGATATGATTCTTCTCATCATATTGCTCAATAAGGACTTCAACTTCTTTACCAACATAGTTGTCTGTGTATTTATCCCATAACTCATTAGATAGTTCAATAAGTCGTAACGCTCTTTCTTTCTTAATGCGTGGATCAATTTGATTTGGCATTTTACTAGCAACCGTTCCTTCTCTAGAAGAATATGGAAAAACATGAAGCATATTAAATCCGCATTTTTTGATGAACTCATAGGTTTCTAGAAATTCTTCTTCTGTCTCTCCTGGAAATCCAGTAATGACATCTGTCGTTAAAGCAACGTTTGGGCAAGCCTTTTTAATTAGTTCGATTTTAGACAAGAATTGCTCGCAGTTATATTTGCGGTTCATTCTTTTTAGAACTGTATCACTTCCAGATTGAAGCGGAATATGAAAATGATTAGCGAGATTATCTCTTTCGTTAATGAGCTTAATAAGGTTTTCATCTATTTCGCTTTCTTCAATAGAAGAAATTCTTAATCTATATAAGTCTTTAACATTAAGCAAGTCTTCCACTAGCGATGAGAAAGAATCGTTTTTTAAATCTTTGCCGTATCCACCAACATGGATACCAGTTAAAACTATTTCTTGATAACCATTTTCCACTAAAGAAGTTGCTTCTTTAATGATTTGATTATGGTTTCTACTTCTCGCTTTTCCTCGACGATATGGAATTAAACAGTAACTACAGAAATTGTCACAACCATCTTCGATTTTAAGATACGCTCTTACGTTTTCGCTATGGTTAGTGATGCCTAGTTCTTCATATTGATATAACCTTGGATTTGCTTCCGTAATATCAATAACGCCACCACTATAGTTCTCGATTAATGTAACGAGTTTATCTCTATTTGAGGTTCCAGTTATGATGTTTGGTTTAATTTCTTTAGAAATAAATTCGTGTTGTCCTTGTGAATAGCAACCCATAACCACCACTAAAGCATTTGGGTAATTATTTATTAGCTTACGAATATGCTGTCTTGATTTTTGATCTGCTGTTGCGGTTACTGAACAAGTATTAATAATCGCTACTGTTGGGTTTATTCTGTCTTCAACATATCCGAGTTCTTGAAGACGCATAGTTAAAGCACTTACTTCGTAAGAATTGACTTTGCATCCTAAAGAAATAGCGACATAGCTCTTCATATTATTTTTCTAAATTAAACGCGATAACGCTTAGAGCGTAAACTGCTGCAGTTTCACATCTTAAGATTCTTTTCCCCAAAGAAATATTTTTAAATCCGAGTTTATTAAGCTCTGCGGCTTCACTTTCATCAAAACCACCTTCTGGTCCGATGATAACCGAAATCGATTTAGCGGACTTATCTAATAATTCATCAAAACTATTGGTCTTTCCTGCATTTAATTCATATGCGAAAAGATTTACATCACAAAGATGGTTTTTGATATCGCTAATGGATTTTACAAAGCTAATAGTAGGAATATATTCTCTATGACATTGCTCTGCAGCTTCTTTAGCGATAGATATATATCTAGTTTCTTTTCTTAAAAAGTCTTCATGGGTGAATTTAACAACTGATCTTTTTCCTTGGAATAAAACGATGTTTTTAACTCCTAGTTCAGTTGCTTTTTGAATGACAAATTCAATTTTGTCACTTTTAGCGAGTCCAAAAAACAAAGTAACATTTGTAGGAAGTTCGTTATTTCTAATAATAGGTTCTTGGATTTCAATCAATAATGGATTTAGATTTCTTATAACCGCTAGATAAGCATTATGGGTTTCGTCGACGATTTCTATTTCATCTCCCACTTTCGCCCTCATGACCTTTGTAAGATGAAAAACATCATCCTTATTCAAGATGACTTGTTTATTTATTAATGACGCAAAATATCTTTGCATATTAGCTTAAGAACACTCCACGTCCGTCTTTGAGGTTTGATTTACTGAAAAAACAAAATCCAATTAAAGCGTTGATAAAGAAGAATAATAGGATTGGCATTGCAATTGCTAAACCATTATCAATAGGAGTTAAGAAAATAAGACACACGATTGTGACGGCAAGTAAAGCCATATTGCATAGTGCGTAAACAATTCCAACACCTTTTTTATAAATATAAAAGAACGGAACACCAAACATTCCTAAGAACACGAAAAGAGCAAAGAAGGTACTTTTCTTTCTTGGGTGATAATCAACGTTGAGGTTTTCTGCATCGATACGTGTAGTAATTTCTACAGTGTCGCTAGTAACCCCTTCAAATGGATTTTCCACTCCGCAGATTGGGCATCTATCTTTATTGAATTTATCAATTCTTGTGTGACATCTTTTACATACTGGCATAGTTTTTACCTATGCAATATTATTGCACATTTAAGTAGTCACTCAAAGAAATATAAAGATTATTTTTCAATATTTGATAAAATAAATGATTGAGGACGAAAAAATATGAAAAATCTAATGCTATCAAATGAAAAAACTATTCCTACATTAGCTTTTGGAACTTGGTTAATTCCTAATAAAGACGCTTCAAGATGTGTTGAAATCGCTTTACGTAACGGATATTCACACATCGATACCGCTCAAGCATACGGAAACGAAGAGGGCGTCGGAGAAGGCATTAGAGCTTCTGGGTTACCAAGAGAATCAGTTTATGTTACGACAAAAGTAATGGCGGAAATCAAATCCTATAAGAGAGCAAAAGCGTCAATTGATAAGTCGTTAAAAAAACTCGGGTTAGATTATGTTGACCTCATTCTTATCCACTGTCCACAGCCATGGATTCTTTACGGAAGTAAGAATAGATATTTCAAAGAAAACGTCCAAGTTTGGAAAGCTTTAGAAGAAGCATATAAAGACGGAAAAGCTAAGGCAATTGGAGTTTCCAATTTCAACAATGAAGATATGCAAAATATTTTAGATAATTGTGAGATTCCACCGATGGTTAATCAAATTCTTCTCCATATTGGAGAAGTTCCAGTTGATATTATCAAGTTCTGTAGTGAACACAATATCGTTATTGAGTCGTATTCTCCTATCGCTCACGGGAGAGCGTTAAAGAACGATGCTATTAAGAAAATGGCAGAAAAATATAATGTCAGCATCCCACAACTTTGCATTAAGTTCACTCTTCAATTAGGGACAGTGTCTATTCCAAAATCATCAAAAGAAGAGCATATCATTGCCAATACGAAATTAGATTTCGAAATTTCTGAAGAAGATATGATTGAATTAATGAAGCTAAATGAAGTAGACTATGGTCCAGATGCCATGTGGCCTATATATAGAAAAAAGAATCGAGAATAATAAATGACAATTGAAAAGAAAAATAAACTTATATATTCAGGAGAATTAGTTTTCTTCGCTATCGCCTTTTTTGTGATTGGATTACTTGAATTACTTAAAGTAATTGTCTTAAGTGATAGATTCCAATTAATCTTTAAGATTCTCACTTTAGTGGGTGCGACTTGGTTAGTAGCTGATTTCTTCTGGACATTATTAGATAAAAAGAGAAGAGCGAATAATGACCTTCTTGATAAAATCATCATGCTCCCTCTTGCTATTTATTTATATGGATACGATATTGCAGGCTTTGTAGTCGCTAGACCATATGAATATTATCAAGTCGGTGTTCCTGTTGCGTTCTTCTATATTACTTGTTCTTATCTTTTCCAAGGTATTTACCACTATTACAGACCAATTCCATTAATCGTTCAAGCGATTGAAGAAGAGACAAAAGATCAAGAGCAAAAAGCGATTGAGGCCGAAGTAATAAACGAAGAACATAAAGAAGGAGAAGAATAAAAATCTTCTCTTTTTTTAATTAATCTATTAATTAACATATTCCATATAATAAAAAGTTGAAAAATTTTTTTAAAAAATTGCGATTTTTTTCCTCTTATTAATATGAGGGGACTTTTTCCGAATCGGAGGAAATTGACTCCTGCTATTATCAAAAGGAGGGGCAATCATGGCACCAGTAAATCATGGTTATCGTAAAGAAGATGAAATGAAGACTTTTCTTAATAATAAAGTCGCAGGCACTCTCTCGCAAAATTTGCGCGAGCTTGTTATTAATCTATTTGGAGTCGTTGATCCAAATGGTGTGGTCTATTGCGAAGATGGTATTGACTTCACAAAACCAGACTTTGTACTTTCTTATCTTACTAAGAAACGGTATGTTTCTATGAAAAGCGGGAGAGCGGACATTTGTCACACTGAAATGGCCAATACTTTTATTCCTTTCTTAAGGTCTATCGGTGTTTCTGAGGAAACGTTAAGAACAATTCTTCTTCATCATTATGGAGACGGGACAGTGAATGGTACTGGGAAGAAAAGATATGACAACCGACAAGTTTATGAATGGCTCAAAGACCGGATTAAAAAAGCTAATATAGAGCTAAATAATCTTGAGATTATTCATAGAGTATGTGACCGAGCGTTATTTCAAGGAGTCCGTGATGATGTCCCTCCAGCGGACGCGATTTATCACGGAGACTACGAACACGGAAGTGTCGCTAGTCGAGTGCAAATCGAACTTTATCTTGACGATAAGAATTGGTTATATGCAGAAAACTTACATTGTGGTCCACTATTTATAAGACCACACGCTCGATATGTTGATGTTGAAATTAAGAAAGAAATACAAAGGCAAAAGGTTGTCTTATACTGGCCAAATATGCCAAAAGATATCGCTTATATATCAAAACATTATAACGACTATATTCCTGAGAAATATATGGATATTGAGTGTGAGGATTCAAATGGAATATTAATGCAAAAGCCAAAGATTCCTAAACGCGGTCTTTGGAGTTGGCTCAACAAGAAGAAATATTAGGTTAGAGTAGAAGGCCGCATAAAAAAAGTAGTCTCATATGAGACTACATAAATAGCAAATCCTGGTCGGGACGACAGGATTTGAACCTGCGGCCTTCTGCTCCCAAAGCAGACGCGATACCAAGCTACGCTACGTCCCGGACTCTGGCGCGCTAGATAAGATTCGAACTCATGACCCCCACATTCGTAGTGTGATACTCTATCCAACTGAGCTACTAGCGCGTGGCTGGAGGTTCCAGACGGACTTGAACCATCGATTATTGAGTTGCAGTCAACTGCCTTACCAACTTGGCTATGGAACCATATCTGCAGCGATAAGTATTCTATCACTGCATATTTTTTCTTTCAATAAATTATTTATTTATTTTCTATTCTCTTTTTATGAATAGATTTTTTAAGACTGCTATTAACAACAAAGTAGATAACAATTCCAACAATTCCAGCGAGGATAATAGAGAATAAGATTATCGCCCACACTGGAAGAGGATTACTCTTAAAGTTTTCCCACATCTTCATGACGTATTTGTTGTTTTCGCCATAATCTCTCATGACGGCGCATCTAACGATTGTTGCTTCATCAGGATATTGGCAGAAGAATTGTCTACCAACTGAGATGTTTTGATGGACGTCTCCTTCTTGATGTGAATATGGAAGATAACAATCACTATAGAAGATTGTATCTACTCCTTGTTCATAATCGCCAGCAGGATCAAGGGTGTTTTCAAAGAAATAAGATAAATCGACAGCTTCTAATTTATCAGGATCACCATTTGGTAAAGCTGCGAGTTCATCAACGATAGAAAGGTCGCTGTATTTCTTTTGAACTTCATTAATATTACCTTCTCCATCTTCTTCTTCGATCATGAGAGGTAATAAATCATCTATAGATGCTGGTTCTTCTTCCTCAGAATAATAGAGAAGTTCATCATCTCTAGAAGCATCATGAGTGCCGCTGATGAAATCAGGATAATCAATAGCGATGATTTCTTCACTTACTTCATTATATGAATAGACTTGGAATTCTTCATCGACATAGATTTCTTCTGTTCTGATGTCATACCAATCGCGAACGAGCTCAAGAATCGAATCACCTGCAACAAAGGAAGTATATCCTGTGTAATTCATGTTTTGAGCAGCGTTAACTGGATCGGAGAGGAAATTAAGGAACATATGCGCTAGTTCGTATTGGTCATCACTACGAGCACAGTTTGGCATAACCCAAACATCCATCCAAAGATTGGATCCCAATTCTGGAACAGAATAATATAACTCAACTTCTTCGCTAACTTGAGTTAAGTCTTCACCTTGGTCCATTGAATAAACAGCGTCACCACTCCAAGCGAAGTTCACGCCAATTTTCTTAGTGATGATATCTTGTTTACCACTATCGACTTCTAGACCAAAGACGTTTTCCTTAAGAGCGTCTAAAGACACTTTAACTTCGTTGACTGATTTTTCATCACAACGGTTGAAGATTTCTGCGAATTTATTTCTATATTCTTCTAGAGTTAATGTTCCAGCATTATATTTATCTTGAATATCTTGGAATTCATCTCTATATGTATATAAAACTCCTAAAGCGTATGTATCACGCATTGAGTTTTTAACAGAGATTGTTCCTTTATATTTTGGATTCCATAAAGCTTCAAGAGATTGCATGTCTTCAATAACTTCTTCCGGATCTAATCCATTAAATCCAGGATATGAAGGATTAAATAATATACCTAGTGTTCCCCACATATATCCAACTGCATAATCTGCTAAATAGACATCTGGGTTTTCAAATTGAGGCGCTTTAATCGCGTCTAAAGTGTTTTTCACACTCCCGCTTGCGTAATCCTCGTAATTAGGAATTTCACATCCATTTTGATATAAAGGGACCGCCATCTTGCCAGAGACAATCTTTTGGGCCATATAATCGGAAACGTTCATTAAATCATATAGCGATTTTCCGGTTTGAAGTTCACTATAAAGTGTTTCGTTCGTGTCACTTGTATCGTAAATGACTTTGACCCCACTATAACCTTTCGCTTTAGCAAAGGCTTGAACTTCTTCGCTTTTTTCAAATTGAACAACCATATCTTCTGGATCACTTGGATCTTCTTGAAGATAGATATAGTCTTCACTATTGATAACTCTTAATAAAAGAACGTTATCACCACTGGAGCAGCTTGTTAGTCCACTAGAAGCGGCAAAGATAAGGGGTGCAATCGCAAACCATTTAAGTTTCTTATTCATTAGAATGCCCTCCTTACTCTTATTTTTTTAGCTTGTTGATTACGATAAATCGTAACACCAATAACAGCGAGAATAACGATAACAAATAAAACAGTTGTTAACGCTCTCATTTCTGGTGGAATTGGTCCTTTTTTAATTTTGGCTTGAACCAAAGTGGATAATGTTTCAATTTTCTTATCTCCAGAGAGTAAACCGCTACCACGAGTAAAGGCGGTAACAATGAAATCATCTAAAGATAATGTGATTGATAATAAGAATCCAGATAAGACGCCTGGCATAATTTCAGGGACGACAACCTTGCCAAGAGCTTGACTTGGAGAAGCACCTAAATCTAATGCGGCCTCATATAAACTTGGATCCATTTGTTGTAATTTTGGTTTAACAGAGGTGTAAACGAATGGAATTGATAAACAAACGTGACCAATAAGTAATGTCCAGAAAGAGAACATATAAGTATTGATGATGTTACCAATAAAGACAAACATCACTGTTAAGGAGAAAGCGACGACGATTTCAGCATTAACAACAGGGATTTGTGTCGCTAAATCAATCGCGTTTCTCATTCTTTTCTTAGAATAATACGCACCAACAGCGCCTAAAGAACCTAAAATGGTTGCCACTAACGACGATGAAATAGCGATAATAACAGTATTTGCTAAAGCAGTCATAATCTCTGCGCTTTGGAATAAACGTGGGAATAAATTGAAAGAGAATCCAGTCCATTCACCAACGTTTGTGGCTTCAGTAAATGAGAAAGCAATTAAAACGAGAACTGGCAAATACATTAAGATGAGGATAAGCCAGATATAGCATTGACCAAAGATTTTCTTTACCATGATGTTCCAGCCTCCTTCTCATCGTCTTTACCGAATTTTTGGGAGATAAACATTGCTACTGCAATGAATAGCAACATAATTAACGCCATGAAAGAACCATCGTTCCACGCTTTATTTGTAAATTCGAGTTCGATGTAATTACCAAATAATGTAATCTTGCCTTCTGATAAGACATCAGAGATGACATAGCTAGACATTGTTGGCATAAATGTCATTAAGCAAGCAGAAACAATACCTGGAACTGCTTGAGGAATAATATTTTTGAAGAACACTTGTGTTGGGTTTGCTCCTAAATCACGAGCGGCTTCAATTTGAGATTTATCAAGTTTTGTCATTGTTGTGTATAAAGGCAAAATAACAAATGGTAAATAGTTTTGAACCATACCGATAATGGTTGCTAGATAAGGGTGAGTACCACCATTAATACCAAACCATGTTAATAAATCTCTTGTCGCACCGGTTCTTAAGACGAAGTTGATCCACATAGGAGCAACAAACAAAGTAACAAGAACCGCGTTTTTATTGACTTGTTTATCCGCTAAAAAGAAAGCGAGAGGGAAGCCAATCAACAAACAAATTAATGTTGTAATAGTTGCGATAAATAATGAGACAAAGAGAACATTAATCTTACTCGGATCAGTAAAGAAATTAATGAATGGCTGTCCACTTAATACGATATGAGTGGTATTAGTGGCCGCATCATATACTTCATTTGTTATCGCATAAAAGACAATGATTAAGATAGGTGCAAAAATGAAGAGGATGAAGAAGACAATATATGGAATACAAAGATATTTTCTTTGTAAAGTGAAGAAACGCTTCACCTTATTGGACTTCATATTTATTTAAATCACCTTTCAAAGTTAAGCGAATCTTGCTTGGCTCAACGATAACTGAAACAAGGTCTCCTTCATTCCAAGTATCATCAGTAGCAAGAATATAGTCTTCTTCTTCTGCGGTTCTGACTAAGACTGCATAGTGGTCACCTTTATAAATGGTTTCAACAACAGTGCCATTGACATTGCCTTTATCATGTCCATCAACAATTTGAACATCGGTAAAATCAATAGAGGCGATCACGTCCGCGTCATCTAAGTCATATTTTTTGCCATCTGCACCGATGAGATATAAATCATCATCGACATGGCTACCTTTAAGTAATTGAGTAATATCAACATCGAACTCACCATCCGCGATGATAAGTTTGTTATTCTTATCAATCCAAGCTTCTGGATAAACGTTCTCTGTAGAACTTCTTTTCATAATTTGAATATTTGCTGGTTCGACATCGATATAGACTTCTGAATCTAATTCATAGTCTTTTGTGGATTGGGTAACGATTTCAGACTTGCCCATAATTAATACGTATTCATAATGAATACCTTTAAATATTTTGGTAACGATTTTGCCTTTGAGTCTACTATCGTCACTCTTACCCTTAATGACAGTCATTTCAACGTCTTCTGGACGGACAACGACATCGACTTTTTCATTAAGTGGGAAATCATCGACACAATCAAAGACATGGTTTAAGAACTTAACTTTAAGTTTGCCTACCATTGTCGCGTTATAAATATTGCTTTCACCGATAAAGTTAGCAACGAAAGCGTTAACTGGTTCGTTATAAATGTCGATTGGATTACCAACTTGTTGAATAACTCCATCTTTCATAACGACAATCGTGTCACTCATGGTCAAAGCTTCTTCTTGGTCGTGTGTAACATAAATAAAGGTAATGCCAATTTTCTTGTGCATATCCTTTAATTCGAGTTGCATCTCTTTTCTCATCTTGAGGTCTAATGCACCTAAAGGTTCATCTAAAAGAAGAATCTCTGGTTCGTTAACAATTGCTCTTGCGATTGCAACACGTTGTTGTTGTCCACCTGATAAAGTGGAAATATCACGGTTTTCAAGATCTTCTAAATCAATAATTTTAAGCGCACGCATGACTTTCTCGTCTATCTCTTCACGAGTATAATGACGATACTTAGTGACGGTTTCGCCTTTCTTATTAGTGACTTCATAAGGAATCTTCTTAAGTTTCAAACCGAAAGCAACGTTATCATAGACATCTAAATGTGGGAATAACGCATAACGTTGGAAGACTGTGTTAATTGGTCTTTTGTGTGGAGGAATTCTAGTGATATCCTCACCATTTAATAAAATTTGTCCGCTGGTTGGAGTCTCAAAGCCTGCGATCATACGGAGCGTTGTGGTCTTTCCACAACCTGATGGTCCTAAGAATGTAACGAATTCACCCTTAGTAATGTCAAGGTTAAAATCATCGACGACGGTATTGTTGCCAAATGATTTGGTCACACCTTGAAGTGAGATAATATAGTTTTTGTCTGCCATAATGTATCCCTAACCTTTCAAAAAACGAGTGAGAATATTTATTCAATATTTCGCGAAAAAATATATATGAAAAAATATCAAAAAACAAACAAAAATTTTTCTAACTTTTTCCAAATCGAGTTTTTGAAAGAGCAGTTTTCAACTTTTTTCTTGATACAGTCTAATTTTATTCAATTTGAAAAAAATCAAAAAAACATGAGAATTTTTATCGTATTTTTTGACTAAAAAACCGACAGGAATTATACTTAATAAAAACGTGAGAGATTGCTGATGAAAAAATCGTTATTATTTCTGCTAGTTCCTGCTCTCCTATTCAGCGTTACTGGATGTAATAAATCTAGTGCTTCTGGAAAGGTTTTTTTGGAATTTGGAAAAGTTCACACTTCTGAATCAGTTTTAGTGGACGAAATCGATTATGACACTCTTACAAGTTGGATTAATCATAACAACTCTTTCGCTCTTGCTGTATCAAATGAAGGATGCTCATGTTGGGAAGGGTTCCAGCCAATTCTTGCAGCCTTTAACTATAAATATAATTTAGATATAAAGCAGATTCCTGTTAAAGAACTCAATGTTGAAGGAAGAGATAAATTTGGACTATACACAGTTGCAGTTGATTCACCATTCCTTGCTTTCTTCTCTAATGGAGTGCTAGTTAGACAAGCAATGTATGGAGGAAATAAAGAATATTCAAAAATTTTCACTGATAGAAGCGGAAAAGAATTAGAAAAATTCTTCTTTGAAAATGCATATCTTCCAAAAATGCTTTATGTCGAAAAAGACACGCTTGATGGTTATATCTCAGAAAATAAAGAATTCAATCTATATGTCGCTAGAACCGGATGTGGGGATTGCGCTACAGTTAATGAAACAATGTTAAGAGATTGGAATAAAACCACTGTATCAGTTGATGAACCTTTATATGTCTTTGATATCGCTCCTTACTACCAAACAGAGGAATATCAAAGTATCAAAGATACTTATGGATTAAGTGAAGCCAATAATAAAGACTTTGGGTACTCAACTGGAATGGTCCCTACCTTCCAGCATCGTAAAGGATCTGAAGTTAAAGATATGGCGGTTATCCTTAATGATGGAGTATATGAAGATGGAAGAACAATGAAATCATATTATACATCCACAAGAGTAGGCAAAATGGCGTTCTTAAAAGACACTGGAAACGAATACGTCTATGAAGGAAAGAAATTAAGTAACGATCAAATTGATCAGGTCACATATCAAGGTCAAACTTATGTGTTCATCAAAAAGGAAGCACATATTGAATTCCACACTCCAATATTAAATCGATTCTTAAATACTTATGTAAAATAAAGCTGGCTATAAGCCAGTTTTATTGTTCGATAATTTTGTTATAGAAGTTATCTAGTTTTTTGTCCATCTCTGCAGTTAACTTGAATCTTAACTCTGGAGAGATAAACGCTGCTTCTAACGAATTCATTAATAAGTGACGAACCTCAAACTTTGTGAGTTTGAATGTTTTAAATAAGTGACGATACTCTTTTAAGACATCTGTGTTACTCACTGTCATATTATCTGAATTAATAGTTACTAAAATTCCATAACGATAAAATTCTCTAAGCGGCATCGCTTCATAGTTAGGAATCGATGTCGTTTGCAAGTTACTTGTAGGACAAAATTCAAAAGCGATTCTATCTTCGGTTACTTTTCTGATATTTTCTCTAGTTAAGTCTAGGTGAACACCATGTCCAATACGTTTTGCATGTAATAAATTAATAGCTCTCATGACTTCATCACTGCCACACGCTTCACCAGCGTGAATAATGATATTAGCCCCACCATCTTTAGCTTCATCAAATAATTCCTTATAGAAGTCACCAGTATGGAAAGCTTCTGGACCCGCTAAATCAAGGCAAACAACCTTTTGATCCTTGTACTTAATCGCTAATTTAACCGTTTCCCTATTTGTTTTATAGTCTGCTTGACGCATACAACATAAGATTAAATTCACATCAAAGTTCTCTTTTCCTTTAAGTGCGCTTTTTAATCCTGCTAGAGCAGAAATCACCGCGTCTTCTTGACTCATTCCCTTTTTTGTGTGTAGTTGAGGAGCAAAACGAATTTCTACATAAATATAGCCCATATCATAGAGTCTATTAACCAGGCTTTTTGTCACATAGGCGATAGACATTTCATCTTGAAGCAATGATAAAGGTAGGTCAAATCTTTCAAGGTATTCTTCTAAACTCTTACAATCATTTGGAACATAAACATTTTTAGGAAAATCACTCCCTAAATCAATATGATTACGCTCGGCTAAAAACTTAAAATCTTCTAATGATAATGAACCATCGAGGTGTAAATGTAAATCAATCATATTTATCTCCAAAACAAGTATATCACAAAAATCTATTTTAAAATGATATCGTTTGAATTAAAATTTAAACGAAAGGACTATAAATAAGTTATGTGTAAGAAAGATCCAAATAAAAAAGGTTTCTTTGCCGAATTTAAAGAATTCATTACTCGTGGTAATGTCATCGACATGGCCGTTGGTGTTATCATCGGTGGTGCGTTCACCGCGATTGTTACCGCGTTAACATCTGGAATTCTTCAACCAGTCATCAACTATCTCATTGGCTTAATCATGGGTGACGCAAGCTTAGAAGCATGCAGAACAATCCTTGGTACACCAGTTTATACAACCAATGATTTAGGCGAAAAGGTTGTTGATTGGGCAAAGACCAACTACATCGATTGGGGAACATTCATCTCCGCGATCATCAACTTCTTATTAGTCGCTCTCATTCT
This sequence comes from uncultured Erysipelotrichaceae bacterium, assembly GCA_902800025.1. Taxonomy (GTDB): domain Bacteria; phylum Bacillota_I; class Bacilli_A; order RFN20; family CAG-826; genus UBA2450. The sequence continues at coordinate 24,057 of CADCDA010000001.1, forward strand.
CTTCCTTATCATCAAGGCAATTAACAGAGTCCACCAAGCTGGACAAGAAGCCAAAGCCAAATTAGAAGAGAAAGTCGAAGGCGAGAAAAAAGAAGAGAAAAAAGAATAATCTTTGATTATCAAATAAAAGGTACCCACCATTTAGGAAAGGGTACCTTTATTTTTGTTTCAATTAATCTTGGTAATACTTAATCGCATCTTTGATGGTCTTTTCTTTTGATTCGTGACCATACTTATCAACTTCCATCTTATCTCTCACTTCGTGAGTTAAGCAACATGGTCCGCCAATACATCCACCAATACAGCCCATGCCTTCAATAAAATTGAAATCAACATTACCACCTTTTGCTTTTATTAAAGCAAGACGACAATTTTCAATTCCATCTACCGCAATTGGTTTAGCTTCAAAAGTACTACCTTGTTCTTTTAATGCTTCTTTAACTGCATCAGTAAGTCCACCACTTCTTGCAAAGATTCTTCCATAATATGAAGCATTATCTAATGGTGATTCTTCTAAAGATTTCATATCAATATCTCGAGCGTCAATCATCGCTTGAAGTTCTTCAAATGTTAATGTTACATCAACATATTTAGATACTTTTTCGTCTTTGATTTCTTTCTTTTTAGAGATACATGGTCCAATGAACATAATCTTGCATTTATCATTATGCTCTTTGATCCATTTAGCGATGGTCGCCATAGGAGAGAGATTATGAGAAATCTTATCTTCTAATTCTGGATAATACTTTCTAATGAAAGAAACGAATGTTGGACAACAACTAGATGTTAAGAATCCTTTTTGCTCTAATTCTTGAGCTTCGCTATAACTGACCATATCAGCTCCTAAAGCGGCTTCGATCACGCTACGATATCCTAATTTTTGAATGGCGGTTACCACTTGTCCTAAAGTTGCACCTTTAAACTGCGAAGAAATAGAAGGAGCAACAATCGCGTAGACTGGATACTTATTTGAGAAATCAGAGTCTTTTAAGATATCAATTGCATCTTTGATATAACTCTTATCCATAATCGCTCCAAATGGGCATTGATAGACACACGCTCCACATTGAATACATTTATCATCGTTGATTTTTGCGGAATGATCCTCTTCATCCATGGAAATAGCTTTTACTTTACATGCTTGTTCACATGGTCTTAAGTAATTTTGAATCGCATTATATTGGCATGCTTTCGCACACATTCCACAGTTAATGCACTTTGTTTTATCAATAACTGCGGTTCTATGAACTTCATCAAAAGTAATCGCATTTCTATGACACGCTTTTTGGCATCTATGAGCGATACATCCACGGCATCTATTTGTGACTTCATATCCTCCTAAAGGACATTCATCACAGGCGATTTTAATAACTTCAACAACGTTATCAATATTTTTATTGCCACCTAGGGCTAATTTCATTCTTTCTAAAACAATCGCTCTTTCTTTATAGATACAGCATCTCATTGTTGATTTTGGGCCCGGAGAAATTCTTTGAGGAATCTCGTTATATTCTTCTAAAAGAGTGTCATTAAATAAGGCTCTACTCATTTCTTTGAGCACTTTATATTTCAATTCTTGTACACTCGTATCAAATCTTGTATCCATATTCTTTCTCCTTTAAAAATAGCTAACTCGAACGTTTTTACCCATTAATTTGAGCTTATTCGCTAAATCATCAATTAGATGCATCTTAGTCGCGAAATTAATACCGCTTTCTTCTCCTTGATGAGCAATATTCATCGCGCATCCAACAAAGAAATTGATGTCAGTCGCTAGTTCGAATAAATATTGAGCGATTGAGCTTGCTCCATCTTGCTTAAATAGCCAGGTTTTATATTCACTATTATCTTTAAGATAATTGTTCGCATATTCTAAGACTTTATTAATCGTAATTATTCCTTCAGTAACGAGGTCCACTCCTTCAATATATGAAGTTGGAGGAATCTCTTTATCGAAATTGTCATCATTAAGAACCATATTCTTTCCTAAATATCGAGCGGTAATCTTTCCTGTTGTTCCTCCAGAGACGATATGCACTCCTTCTTTAGCGAAGAATAAAGAAAGCATCTTATCATCATCTTCTTTATTAGTCGCTGGTCCGATTAATAAATTAACTTGTTCTCTTTCTCTAATACGTACGACCGCAACAGTCGTATCATCACCAGGTCTAAAGTTATATAGTTCGTTACACTGATTAGCGAGTTCAGTCGCTAAAGCCTTCGCAGAATATTCTTTTTGATAAATAACACCCATATATTCTTTGATTTGAGGCATATCCCAACCGAAGTTTAATGTTTCACCTACTCCCGCGTATTTCACCCCGTCACTCATCAAAATAAATGTGTCATATAAAGATGCTTCATATTTCGCATGATAAATAGTTTTATTATCAATAACAGTGGATGAATAAGATAACTCCATCACCTTTCCATCATGAATAAGGAAAGGAGTTGGGTTATCAAAATTATAAATATCAACGTATTTGTTATCTTTGATTTTAATAATGGTAAAAGTTGAATATGCAACTTTTCTCACTTTACAAACTGGTAACGTATTAGCGATACATCTAATGCATTCTTTAATCGAAATGTCGCCTGCAATCATCCCTGAAAGCATCTTACTAGTAAGAGTGGATAAAATATTGGCTTTAACACCACTACCTAAACCATCCGCCAAAACGAGAATCTTTGTCGATTCATCTTTAGAAGTGACTTCAATATGGTCACCACAAAGCTCTTCGCCGACATGGTTAAAAGAAAGATATCCAATTTCCGTAATATATCGACTACTTGTCATCTTTCAGTGTTTCCTTCAAAGTATTTAACGCCACTTTTGTTTCTGCGGTTGATTCTCCAAGTAAAGAAGCAATCTCTTGAACAGCGCGCATATTCTTTTCAACAACCTTATCAGTAATCTCTAATGACTTCTTTAATACTTCGTCATGTCTTTGTTTCGCTAATTCTTCATCAGTGATATCTTTCATAATTGAAAGAAGGACATGGAACTTCCTATCATAGATAATCGTGTTTTCAACATACTTATCATATTCGTTGATATAAAGTTTCTTGCAGTAAATAATCTTTCCTTCAAGAGCCTTGAAATAATCAGTTGGATCTAAGATTGTTGTTAAGTTTTTATGTATAACATAACTCGCTTCTGGAACATTAATAATCTTACACATCGCTTTATTAAGTGATTGAATATTTAATCCTTCATCAAGGACCATAATTCCATTAGGAGTATTACTGACGATATTGTCAGAGAACGATTCAGCTTTTTCCATTAAATATGGTAAGCACATATCGATATTAGCCTTGCCTTGAATAATCGCAATAGCCTTTTCTCGACAGGTGTTATAACCACAGCTACCACAGTTAAGAATCTTCTCTTTTTCTTGTTTACCCATTTCAATGAGTTTCTTATTAATTTCTTCTTCGCTAGGAATTGCTTCACTGACACTTATTGAATAATAATTCTTTTCAATATCGTGATAGCCAATTGTTCCTTCGACAAAGTCTTTATCCCCACTAGCGGCATTAATATCAAAATAGCTAGAAGCAACGCTCTTATCTTTGTTTGATAATGGTCCATTAACACAGCTTCCTTCACAGCTTGACATCTCAATAAAACATTTATGAATCTTACCAGCAAGGATGTCTTCAATAACTCTTTTGGAGTTTTCAACTCCATCAATCGCTAAATATTGAAAATCTTTATTAGAGCATTCCATTGTTTTTAAGATTCCTTCACAAGTTGGGAAGAGTCTTGCTTTGCTCTCTTCTTTTCTCCAATCACTATCAACTTCTTTTAATGTGATAGCGCTATTATTTAACCATTCATCTAATTCTTTAAATGTTAAGACTGCATCCACTAAACCTTTATTGACATCAGCCTCATCCTTTTTAGCAATACATGGTCCAATAAAAACAACCCTGGCGTCTTTATCACGAGTTTTAATGTCTTTCGCATGAGCGAGCATTGGAGAAAGGACATTTGCTAAATATTTTTTCGCAGTTGGATAATGCTTTTGAATTAATAAATTGATTGAGTGGCAACAAGAAGAGATGATAACATCTCTATCTTTTTCTTTAAGCATTTCATCATATGCTTTTTTAACAATTGTTGCTCCAATCGCTGTTTCTTCTAAAGCGTAAAATCCTAATCTTTTCAAAGCGGATTCTAATTCATCTAAAGATGTATATGAATAATAGCTAATAAAGCTAGGCGCTAAAGAAGCGTACACTTTTTGTCCACTATTAATCATATTCTTAACGATATCAACATCGTTTCTTACAACTTTAACTTCTTGAGGACACACTAAATAGCAGCGTCCACATAAAATACATGAGTCTTTAATAATTGAGGCTTTATTACCCGCAAAAGAAATCGACTTAATTGGACAATGTCGAATACATTTATAACAGTTTTTACAGTTTGTTGTTTTACTTTCTAAACAAAAATCCATAGTTATCTCCTAGAGTTTAGAAAGGATATGTGATTCAAATACTTGATCGAAGTTTTTCTCTGTCACACCAGTAATGATTTCATCATCGACTTGAATAGAAACTCCAGCGACTCCACATTTGCCTAAGCAAAATGTTCCTTTTAATTGAATCTTGTCTTCGAGGTGCTCTTTAGCGATTCTGCTTTTAAATAATTCGATGACTTCATAACTTCCTTTTAAGTGGCAGGAAGAGCCAACACAAACTAAGACTGTCATATATTTTCTCCTAGATTTTGTTTTCAAAATCTCAACATAATTAGTCTACTAAAAAAATCTATACTTCAGCAAGGATTAAAAATTCTCCTTATTTTTATAAAAAAATAGAGAGACATAAATCACTGATTCTCTCTATATTTTTTCTAAACTAATGCCTTTTATTTTTCGACAATATTTTCATATATTGTCTTCACGTATTTCTTAATTAAAGAATACACTAGTTCAAATCTTTCCGTGTACCATGGATCTTCCACTTCTTTTTGATCATCAAAAATAGAAATAAGATGATACTTATTAGAAGGACCAAATAATCTTTCTAAATAATATAAATTGTTTCTATCCATATAAAAGATATAATCTGCTCTATCAAATTCTTCTTTAGTAATCCTAGTTGCGTAGTGACGAGTAAACTTATCACCGTGATTATATAAAACTCTTTTCATAGGAGGATAGATATCATTTCCAATCTCTTCTAAAGAAGTCGCTCTTGAATAGACGTGAATACTTTTCTTTTCTTCATCAGTTAATAAGTTATTTAAAAATACTTCCCCTAATGGAGATCGACATATATTCCCATGACAAATAAAGATGATTTCCATAAGACAAGTATAACAAAAGAGACCATAAGGTCTCTACTTGTTTTTTTGTTTTAAGATTAGAGTCGATCGTTACTTCCAAGAACTTCGGTGATCTTATGTTTAACAATTTCTTTAACATAAGCACGACCATCACCACAATATTGACGTGGGTCGAAGTGTTCTGGATGGTTATCGAAGTGTTCTCTAATTCCAGCAGTCATCGCTAAGCGGAGATCGCTATCGATGTTAATCTTACAAACCGCCATTCTAGCAGCTTGTCTTAATTGTTCTTCTGGAACACCAACTGCGTCTTTTAAGGCTCCACCGTGAGCGTTAATGATATCGACGTATTCTTGGTTAACAGAACTACTACCATGTAAAACAATTGGGAATCCTGGGAGTCTCTTACTGACTTCTTCTAAGATATCAAATCTAAGAGGTGGAGGTAAGAGTCTACCGGTCTTTGGATCTCTTGTACATTGTTCTGGTCTGAACTTATAAGCACCATGGCTTGTTCCAATAGCGATAGCTAAGCTATCGACACCAGTTCTACGAACGAATTCTTCGACTTGTTCTGGTCTGGTATAACTTTCAGCACCATGTTCAACTTTGACATCGTCTTCAATACCCGCTAAGGTACCGAGTTCTGCTTCAACTGTCACGTATGGGACGTGAGCGTGAGCGTATTCAACAACCTTACGTGTGATGGCGATATTTTCTTCAAATGGTTTACTTGAGCAGTCAATCATAACTGAGGTAAATCCACCATCGATACAATCTTTACAAATTTCAAAATCCGCACCGTGGTCTAAGTGAAGGACGATTGGTAAGCCTGTGTCTTCGACAGCAGCTTCAACCATCTTCTTTAAATAGATTGGTTTTGCGTATTTTCTGGCTCCAGCAGAAACTTGAAGAATAACTGGAGAATTGCATTCTTTTGCAGCTTCGGTAATCGCTTGAACGATTTCCATGCTATTGCAGTTAAAAGCCCCGATGGCGTATCCGCCTTTATAGGCTTTTTCAAACATTTCTTTTGAATTAACTAGTGGCATATATTCACTTCCTTTTTTCGATATGATTATACAATTATTTCTAAATTATTGTATAGCAATTTGATAATTATCCTGTAATGAGTGGGATTAACGCTCCTAAAACATCCATGAGTTGAGAGACATTTAAATCACCAACTTTTTCTCCTCCGTGAGGAATAACAATAATAGTTGGGTGACCTGGATCCATTGGGTTTGGAATTGTAATCGATGTTTTAAGAACTGCATCTAAATCAAATGAGGCATCGATTAATCCCGCTGCCGCTAAGGTTCTTAGGTTGTCGTTTCTAATATGGTAATTCATGTTATCGACTAATTGACCCATATCATCGATTGAATAAGTGTAACCCTTCTTAAATAAGAAGTTTTTATAATAACTATTGAAGGTTTCACCTTCTTCAGTTAAAAGTAACCACATAGAAGCATCGATTTCTTTAACTTGGAAAGCTTTTGCGGTAATCGTATACATCGTACCAGATGATTCTTTCTCAAAAGTAATCTTGTGATCAGTATGTGCGCCTGTATATGTTGAACCCATGACTCTGATATAACAATCATCTAATGAAGTATCAAGAAGTGCCTCATTATAAGGATTTGAATAAGAATATAAATAATTAGTGAAATATTCTCTCGTACTTTTATTGAATGTAAACTCAATATCTGCGATTCCAAGTTCACCAATTACATCATCACCTAAGTCCTTACCTTTTGCGTTCTTTAAAGTTCCATCACTATTAATATCGTCATCTTTGAGTTCGATATTGATTTTGACTCCGTTACGGGTTTGTCCACTAGTCTTATAAACTGAATCACCTAAAACATCCACCAAGGATAAATGTTCAATCGCATAGACTAAGTTATCGTTACCATCACCAAAGACTGTCACATCAGCGAGTAATCCTAAAACTGTTGAATCAGAACCACTGACATCGATGAGATCACTTAACTTCATCGTACTGATTCTTGTAGAAATATCTTCTAATTTACATCCCTTAAGGGATTGTAAGACTTTTGGAGAACTATTATCGATAGTAATGACATCATCTAAGGTAATCGTAGATTTTAAAGCATCAAAGATACCAGAAGGATCATTGATATTGGTGTTTCTAGCACCGTATAAAGTATCTCTAGCTTTAGAACCTGCGATTGATCCAGGAGCGGCATTACCTGTATATTCATGCGCTTTTCCTAATTCGACATATCCAGGAATATGAGTAACTGGATCTCCAGTGTCATAACCATAATAATCTTTATATTCTTCAGTGAGTCTAGCTCCTTCGAGCAAAACCCATTCAGAATTCTCTTTAACATAATACTTATCAGCAACCGTGTCATGATAAATGTCGCCTGGATAAAGAGTCATCACATCACCGATAACCATATTCTTTAATCCGTTTTCTAAAGTATTTAAGGTATAACCACCATTACATAAGGTAACTAATACTTGTGGTGAGCTTGGACTTAAAGTAAAGATATCACTCATCTTTAAATTGCCAAACTGAGCGCCAATACCGCTTAAAGGAGTATTTACTAAGGCTTCAGAATAAGCAATCTTATAAATCATTGCATTTGGATTAGTACCAACATCAATCGCATCTTTTAAAGTTAAACTATTGATCGCGGTAGAAATATTTCCAATCGTCACTGTATCATCGCCGGTTCTTGCTAATAAAGTTTGTAAAACTTTGCTATCGCCAGCAGTAATTAAATCTTTAAGGGCTAAGCCATCAATTGTCGCTTGATCAGATAACTTACCAATAGTCGCGCCATCTGTACCATATTTAGTAACAACCGCGTTTAAAATCTTATTAGTCGCATAATCTGGGAAGACATCAACGATTCTAATCGTGTTAACATCTTTTTCACCAATTTGTTTTAAAGTATCATCTTTAAAGGACTCTAAGATAGAACCAGGAGTAATATTAGAACCGAAGACTTCTCCTAATGTTAAATCCATAACATTGTCATTAACATTTAAATCTCCAATTGTGTAATTCTTAAATCTAGTCCAGCCATCAGTAGTCATGACATAGAAGTTAACTAAATTACCTTCTCCATCTACTTGAGCATAACCATCACCTGGATGTTCATTAACAGGTTCCCCTCTTGGGGTAGCTTCTGGATGGGTAGCTGGTGTTGGAGCGGCTGTATCAGTATAGACAACGGCTAAACCATCGACAACATATCCACCTGGATCCTTAATATACTTTTTATATTCAGTATTTTTACCGGATAAAGTCTTTAAGATACCAGTTGCGCTTGGGAAAACACTTTTGATTTCAAGAGAATCAACAAATCCCGCAGACGTTAAATCTTTAATCGTATTATTCGCGATTGATTTAATAAATTCAGAAGTTCCTGCCGCGGTTGTGTCAATGATTTGACCAATCTTTAATTTATTGATGTTATCCATATTGGATAAATCATTAATAGTCCATGGATGATCTCCATCAGGAACATTTTCTGATAAGGCTTTTAATAATGGGTTACCATTACGTTCTTCTTCTGAAAACATCAAACCAATTTGTAAGCTTTTGATATTCGCATCAGTAAAATTAGAAGTTGTCCAATCCGCCATCTGGGCTAAAAATGGACTACCAGATGTATTGATAATATCTCCGATACGGATTTTTCCGATAATATCATCAAAGAATCCAGAACCAGAGCTCATGATATCTAAAATTGAATATGGATGTTCTTTATCAAAGATAATGTTTCCTTCTCCGTCTTTATCAGGGACTCCATCTTCATCTAAGTCCACGGTTGGATAAAGGAAATAAGACATCATCTTAGAAACTTCAGATTCACTTTTCGCAGTTAATAAGCCGTGAAGTGTGATTCCACTTTCCAAAGCTTCAGGAATATAATCACCTAAACTTTGGGTTTTATCATATTCTTCTTCTGGACGAGTGCTACTAGAATCAACAGTAAAAGGTTTTCTAGATAACTCTGCCCAATCAAATTCATAACCTAAATTGTTTTTTAAGATTGGATTAAGTGTCACTTCCACTGCTTCTTGAACTTTAGGAGTAACTTTATTAATATCCCCTAATGTTTCAAATTTCGTACCAGAAAGTTTCATCACTGTTTGAAGTAAAGTTAAATCTTGATATTCATCGCCCAAAATAGTCGATGGGTCTTGTCCAGTCATCGCCACTAAATCTTTAAGTTTAATAACTGTACCAGTAATTGCGATTCCTCCAACAATTACCCCAATACAGGCTAAAAAGCCACCAAAGAAAGTGAGTAAATATCTCCACCAATAATGTTTCTTTTTTTCATGACGTTGTTCGAGTTTCTTACCATTTTTGAGTGTTACTTCGCCCATAATGAACGCCTCCCTTATCGATCAAATGCTTTATTAAGTCTAGTGATTGAGACGATATCATGATGTACCGCATATACATCACTATCCTTATCTAAGCAGTCTTTATCATCAATATCTCTTAAAGCTTGATATTTGTTATCTTCAACTTTGAGATAATATGTCGCTTCTTTTTTCTTTCGGTAATAGATATGTGTTTCTTTTATCTCTTTAACGATGTTACCAACTGGGAAATTGACATTAATCGCTTTCTCTTTGTCTAACATATTATGTCTATTAACATAATCGAATACTTCTAAGAAATACTTTTCCACAATATCGAAGTTATTGTTACAGCTTATCGCTATCGCTGGTATTTCATATGTTAGAGCCTGTAAAGTCGCTCCAATAGTCCCGCTATACATCGTGTCGTAAGAAACATTTAATCCATGGTTACACCCTGATATCACTAAATCAAATTTTGTATCTAAACTTGATAAACCAAAGGCTACTGAGTCTGCAGGAGTTCCATCTATAGAAAATGTATGATCGTTGATCTTATTAACTTCTGAAGGACGATGAATAGTTATTGCAATACTTTTCGCGGATTGAGGCTTACTAGGAGCGACAATCACTACTTGATGGTCTTTAGATAACAATTTGTATAAAAGCTGTATCCCAAAAGAGGAATAACCATCATCATTTGTTAATAATATCTTCATAAAGTAATTATCATATAAATTTAGTTAAATGTATATGAAATTATACGTCTAGATGAGAAAAAATCTCCTCGTAAAGAAGAGACTTTTCATAACTATTAATACTTAAATACTTATTCCGCTTTCATTTTAATCGCTCTAATGAATAGAGGGATAATAACACCAGTATATGATAAGAAATGAATAATAATTTCTACTGGCATTGACGACACTCTTTCTAGAGGCATCGCAAACGAAATAGCGCTTACCATATCAGTACGTAACATACCAATAACGATAATTGCGACGAATAAAGCAACATTAGACGCTAATAAAGTAATAATAAAGATTTTTCTTTGTTTGATACTTTCTAAGTATCCAAGTAAATCTAAGACCTTATAAACTCCAATCGCGATTGGCATTAATAAATAGATGAAGAATGGGAATGATAAGTATAAGTTTCTTAAATAGATGTAGATAGGAATCGCAAAGAAGTTACCTAATCTGTTATAAGCCATGGAGATAAATAAGAACCAGCCAATAGTCTTAAGAACATGTTTGAAATCCACTTTAAATTCTTCGGTGTCTTCCGGCATCTTTTTGATACACACTGCTAGACCATAGATACACGCAGCGATCACTAAAATGTGAACGATCATAAAGATGATAAGGTATCCTGGGAATGGATATGGCTTAATTAATGATCCATATACTTGGAGTGCAGAAAGGATAACAGTTAATAAACCAATACCAGAAACCACTAAAGCGATAATTGTGTAAGTCTTTAATAATCTCTTTTTGGAATTTGGTCTAAGATACACTCTAACAATTCCTAAGAACGCCATTACTGTTAAAACAGAGAACATAAGTGATGGGAATGTCACTAAAAATGATGAGTGTTTGGAGAATAAGACCGCATGGTTAAGAACATCGGCCATGAAATAGTTGGTTGATTGAACGGCAACTATAGAGGAGATAATTGTTAAAACAATTAAAGATAATAAAACTGTTCTTCTATTCATCTTATTCTACCTCCGCATAAGTATGGAACGAACGCTGAATATCAAATGTATGTTCGATATCATCGTGTAAAGTGATGACTTGATATCCTAACATATCTTCATCGTAATAAACTCTATCGGTTGATTTAACACCATAAGAGAACACCACTCCTTCATATTTAACTGCGAAGTCATTAATGTGGTCATGTCCAAAGAACATTCCTTGTGTAGATCCTTTTTCTTTAATGACTTTGAAGAATCCTGAATTCTTATTTGGTGGACAGCTTGGTTCTCTTTTAACACCTTCGGTGTCAAGTTTTGTTCCCTTTTCCCAAGCATCATTAACTTCTGGAAGAGGGATATGATAAAACATTAAGGATTTCGCATCAGCAGGCGCACTATCAATGACAGAAGAATACCAATCGATTTGATCTTGGTGGAAATAGTCATAACCTTTGAAGCCACTGTAATCGTAACGATTACTGTCCATAAAGATTAATTGTTCATAGACTGTTCCACTATGAGTGATGTTGACATAGAAATTGCAGTTTCCTTGAACATCATCATCTTGAATATCTTTGAATAAACAATTCTTATATTTGGTATTAAGTTCACTAGTTAACCAATCGATATTGAAGTTACATTGTTCATCATGGTTACCAAAGACGACAGTCCATGGAGTGTCATGACCATCTAAGAAGGTAAAGAACTTTTTCGCATTTGATTTAGAAGTAAATGAGAATAAGTCTCCAGTAATAACAATTAAATCAATATCGTTACCAGCGTCTTTAATAAGATAATCTAAGAATTTGAATTGTACATCGAGATCATCTTTGTCCCCTAAGTGGGTATCAGTTAATTGTAAAATATTGAAATCACCAGTGTGCTCAATAGATTTTACAAGATATTCACCAACATTATGGTGAACATTAGTCGCACAGCTCGATAAACATAAAGCGAGCAAAGGAGCGACTGTTAAGAATCTTTTTTTCATTAAGTTCCTCCTATTTTTCTTTTATTTGAGTTGCAGAGATATTTGTTACAAAATTACGCGAGAAAAATCTTGAGAAGAATAAGGAAACTTTGTTTCCAAATCCAATCACATACATTCTCTTATTCTTATGGAACATCTTCATAGAAAGATCTGCAACTTTAGAAGCAGGCAAAGGTTTGATTTTATTAAATGTGTAATCATTATGCGCTTTAGAAACAAATCCGCTAATGAATGGACCAGGACAAATAATAGTCATATGGACATTTGTTCCTTTTAATTCACGATGGATTCCTTCACTAATATTATTAAGGAATGCTTTTGAAGCGTGATAAGTAGTCATATATGGTCCTGGATAAAATCCAGCAATAGAAGAAATATTTAATATATGACCTTCATCATTCTTAATCATATCTTTAATATAAATATTCATAAGATATAATGGAGCGTTACAGTTTAATTCAATCATATTAACTTGTTTATCAGGATCCATATCTTTGAAGTCTGTACGATCTCCAAATCCCGCACAGTTGACGAGATTATTAATAAACATATGATGCGCATCTGTATATTCTTTAACTTTTTTAAAGTTAGTGTTATTACTTAAATCTAATTGTAATATCTGTACATCAACTTTATACTCTTTTTCTATCCCCTCTTTAGCGGCTTCTAAATTAGTAATATTAGAAGACACAAGTAAAAGATTATTGCCTTCTTTAGCAAATCTTTTTGATAGTTCTAATCCTAAGCCTGAGGCTCCACCTGTAATAAGTGTATATTTATTATTCATAAATCATAATCATTGTATCACAAAAAAGGCTATTGTATAGCCTGTTATTCTTTGTTATGTCAAAAGAAAAACCAAGATGGTCAGTCTTGGTTAATCTTTAGAATTTAATTGATTATTTTTCTTTTCTTCTTCTAATCACAAAGCAACCAGCAATTGTTACTAAAGTGATAGATGAGATAACAACAATACTAATAGTTGTTGTAAAATTGCTATTCTTTTCTGAAAGCATAGCTGGGGAACGAACCAAGCCAGAAACAGCAGTACGACCAGCAACTGTGTTTAAGAAATCTTGCAATGTTCCATGAGCAGATAAAATCCAATCATATCTTGCTAACATCTGTTGCAAAGAGTCGCCAGTATTTGCCAATCCAGTTTCAGGATTTCTTGCCGAAGCTGTCGCACCAGCAAATAAATTCTTGTAGAAATCTTTTTCAGTGTCATTGGCCAACCCATTCAACTTTGTAGAAAAGGCTGTTGCTAATGTTGACCACGCACTTGCCAAAGCTTCAGAATTCGTAGAACCATCCATTTTACAAATGTCTTTTAGACCTTCGTTAAAATCAGCAACAAATTCTAGTGCTGCTTTTTGAGCGTTATAATTTTTGTTTGCATAATGCTTTGTAACATTGCCCGAATATGAAACACTAATTGACTTCAAATACAATGCTTTTGAGGATGTTTGAGTCCAAGAAATAACAATTTCTCCAGAGGCAGAACCAGTGAACGTATAATTGGTTGCTGTTGAAGTTAAAGAAATAGTATTGTTTCCATTGTTTTTGAAGTTTGTTCCTCCAACAGTAATTCCTGCTGTTCCAGCAATGCTGCTCGCGCCACTTGTATTAATTGTGATGGATGTAATTGTGCCTGGAATAGACGATGATGAAAGAGATAGAGATTTGGCTGGGTAATTACCAGTGCCGAATTGTTGTCCCTTCGTGCTGTCATAATTAAAATTACTTGTTCCACTTACGGTCCAATTAACTGTTTCTAACTTTTGGTTAGCATCAGCTAAATTCTTTGTTTGGTTATTTGCATCATAAACCTTTGCTCCAAAAGTATATGAATAAGGGCCTGTAATAGGAGTAACAATATCAACATCATTGATATTCTCAATGATTGTTGGTTTTGCATAATTATTCGATTTTACATAATTGTGGTAAAGAATATAGATTTGTTTGCCGTTGTCTTCAAGTTCAAAAGTATATGGCAAAGAATTGATGTTTTTACTATCACCAATTCGTAAAGTATAACTGCCAAATTTAAGGCCACTATCAGTTTTACCACTATCCCATGTTGCAGAAACATTCCAAGTGTCGGTGATGTCTTTTGTTAATTGCTTGATACCAGCAATTCCTTGTAAAGTTGATGTATCAACACCAGACCAAGACATACTGGCAACACCATCCCATTGGGCGTAGAAAGTAACGTTTGAAGTAACAAGATATTGAGATTCGGCAGCTAACAAATCGCCTTCATTATTAGCTTTCCAACCAGCAAATTCTTTTCCGGAAGGAGCAGTAAATCCACATGATGGTAATTCGTAATATCCAAACACATTTGTGACATCAGTCATTGTTCCAGTACCATTATTTGCATTAAACGAAACAGTATAAGATGGATTTACAATCGATACGACTGTTGGGCTTGTGTAAATTTGACTGTTATATTTATCTAATTCACCTTGTCCAACAACAACACTTCCAACCGAAATATCTGATAAATCAATTCCTTGTCCGGCTTCTGGTCCATAGAAACTAAATGTTGTTTCATCTAAGAAATACTCTGGATAATCTCCGCTTGTGTCAATAGAAGAAACCGTACCAGTAATATAATATGGTCCAGTTTGTTCTGCACCGGTTAGATTTTCATAAAATGCTATAGCTTCTCCGACTGTCAACGCATCATTTTCTGATTCGCCAGAATGATTTGATAACACTTTAAAATCAATAGATGCAGAGCTTGCTCCTTCAGCAGACGCAGTAATTGTTGTTGTACCAACACCAGTTGCCGTTAAAACACCGGTTGATGGGTTGATTGTAGCAACATTTGGATCTGATGAAGAAAATGATATCTCGGCACTATTCGATGCCGTTGCTGTGATTGTTGTTTGACTTCCAACAACCTTAAGCATATCAACGGTTGAAGTGATGCTGACAGATGGGCCACCATTGTCATATACAATAGTAATATTGGTTATTTGACAATTCTTATTGCTTGTTGATAATTGGAAATACCCTTTTCCAGTAACTGAATTTGTCCAAGTATCAGACAAAGACTGACCTTTGATTGTTGCGTTGTTTGTTGTAGTATAAGTACTTTGTTGTGTTGTGCCAAAATACACTCCAGCTTTTGCTGAGGTCGAGCAACCAGAAGAATAAGTAACTGTGACAGATTTTACAGTACCTAAGCTAGATGTGTTGTAAAGATATCCGGCGTCTTTTACAAACATTAAATAAGAATTGCCTTTATATGTTCCAACATAAATTTGCTTTTCTTTGATTGATAAGCCTTCAACAGTATGAGAAGTTGCTTCAGTATTAACATCACCAGAAGAAGTTGGCAACGCAGGACTAAAAGTGGATTCGTGAGTAATTGTGATAGAACTATCAGCGCTTACTTTTTGAATATTGTCATTTCCAACCGCAACGCCCACTCCGACTGCCATTGCGAGTCCAACCATCGCAACGCCAATCTTTGTAAATAATTTGTTCATATAAATAAAAAATCCTTTCCTTTAACCCCCGCTCTCTAACGGTGGGTCTTATACGAACAATCAAGTAAATCAATAAAGATTTACATGACGTATACGTCTCTACTTACGATTTAAATAGAAACGCATGAAGATATGTTCGTTAAGGATGTTTCTCTATATAGAAGAATATGCATCGTCCTTCTAAATATTTCATCACTTAACGGTGTTGATGATTTAAACATCTAATTTCAATATGTTGACCAGGCATATCTTTTCTTTAGAAAAAATCATCACTACAGGTCTTATAGTAAAATAAATACACCATAAAAACAACTAAAGAATTAATATAAAAAAGTATTACTATAAAATAGTAATACAAATATTTAGAATTGAATTGTTATGCAAGGTCTAACGGAATGGCTACCACCATCAACCGCGTATTCACTTAAGACGCCACCAGAATTTACGTTCCATACTGCATAGCTAAAATCACTAGACGGAGATCTTGTCCAATAAGATCCATTATATTTATACGATGCGCCTTTTGTGTTAGACCATGCACCTACTGCTCTAGCGTAGTCACTTGTAATAGCGGTCTTTGATTGCATAGCGTTAACTTCTTGGCAGGAAGGTAAGTAAATTTTGTCATTTGTATTATCGCAAACATACTTGTTGTTGCTGTCGCCTGTTGTCACGCCACTATTATCAACTTCTGTAACTAGTAAATTTGAATTTTCCATAAAGAAAGCGGTATTTAAAAATTCGCCATTTAGCCAGGTTCTTATATCGCTTTCTTTGTAATTGTTTGGATAAATTATGCTTCCATTTATGGTTCTATATGAATAATCTTTATAAAAATTATGTGCATCTAGCAATGAGTTTGCCACCAAAGTGTATTTGTTGTTTTCGTTAGATGTAATAGTCCACTTAATTGTTTCGCATTTAAACCAGTATTCGTTTCCATTGGTGATAGAAACACCATCTGCGAACACATAGGATTCGTTGTTATAAACATTAGCTGTCGCTCTAGCGTAATACTCATCGTTATACATAACCCAACCTTTTGAATTGATTGGAGAAAGTTTTTCTAATTCAGTAACAACATTAGCTTCTTTGACATGTGTTTGTGGATAGAAACCATATTCAACCGTCTTATTATCAGCAGAAATAACTGGATCGACACCAGGAATCTTTTCTTCTTTGCTTCTTGCTATATACTTTGCGGTATATGTAACATCTTCGGTTACAGGGGTGATATCAGGGTTCCAACCATTGAATGTATAGTTATAATCTTCGTCAGGTTCTCTGGTCGGAGTGTTACCATCATATGAAGGCGTTGTTCCTTTAGGAACATTTCTATCAACTTCTAATTCTTGGTGATCATAGTTTTCCCACGTTACTGTATATGTTTCGCCTTCTTCTGCAAAGGTTGCAACATAATCAGTGTCTTTATATATTTTTGTTACTTCTGGATTCCAGCCAGTGAAAATATGACCATCTCTTTTTGGTGTTGCTCCATTATATTCAGGTACACTTCCTTCTGGAACGTTTAAATCTGTTTCTAAAAGAGTCCTATCATAGTTATACCAGTTAACTGTATAGGTCTTTGCTTCACCATAAAATAGTTCAATTGAAGAAATATATAATACTTTTTTATTTGTTGTAGCAATCTTAATTGAAGAAGTTGGTTCCAATTCAACACCAAACGAAGTATATGATTGGTTTGTAACCGTTTCTTTATTGGCAATAGCCATATCAGAGCATGTGACTGTTTTAGTATTTTCTCCGTTTGCTGGGTCTCCAACACTAACAATGCAGGTATTTGCAGACACCATTCCGGTGATTGTAACTAAGTTAATTGGTCTAGATAACTCTAATACGAGGTAACCATTAACGCTTGTTGTGCCAAACTTTAAAACATCGCCAGTTAGCCAAGCGTTGTCACCGCTTCCACCATAGCCGCCACCATAAATATATTCAAAAGAACTGACCGAGTTGATGATGTTGGTTTTATCGCCATCAACTGTGAAAGTTTCTTTAATTAAATCTGCTTCATCATTCTTGAATGCATATGATGTTTTTCTTGTTCCCATATCATAAGATATGTTGTATTTAATTGATGTGTCTGTAACTGGTATGGTTTTATTAACCAAAGTTATATCGATGGTCACATTGTAGCTTGGCATAGTGAATGAGTATGTTCCGTCAACTGGAGTAATAGCAATATTGTCCGCTTTCACTTCAGATACTTCTTTGGTTTCGTTTGTAACTTCAATAGTGAAAGAAACCGATTCGTTTTCTACATAACTATCTTTTAAACCAATAACTGTATAATCTTCGCTGCAGGTGTATGTAACTGTGTATGCTTCTGGCTCTGGTTCAGAAAAATTGACCGTTAAGTTAGCAAATACTTCGCTATTAGCGAGGCTCGTAATCTTAACTGTCCCAGTTCCCTCTACACCACCTGTGCTAATCGTTGTTCCATTAATGGAAAACAAGTTAGATTCAGTAGTAAAAGAAACACTCTTATTTGTAGTGTCGCTCGGTTCAAAACTTAAAGTTATCAAATCGTTCAAATTTGAATTCGTATTTGCTAATAAATCTATGGAGTTAGGACTAACACTAATTGATGTTGGTAAAACTTCTTTTGGAGTATCTCCAGAAGGCTGATTGGAGCCACATCCTACAAGTAAAAGGCCTAAAAGAGGAATAAAAAACAACTTTCTCATATCTTTATTCCAAATTAATAATCAAGTCTTCCCAAGTTACACAAGCACGCATATTTTTTGCGATTGTAGAAACATTGGTGTTGTTGATTCTTCCTTGCTCAGCCACCACTTTTGCGTCTCTAATCTTATTTGGATCAGCGCCCATAGCTTCATAAATCCAAAGAAGTAGTTCTGGGCATTTTAAACCAACATAAATTCTAGAATAAGCATCGCCGGTTTTATCAATTTCACCATATTCTAACCACGAAGTAAAAAAATGCCACTTTTGGTTAGGCGAATGCTGTGTCCTATCTACCACTATTCCGCACTGCTTTGCGTAATCAATATATCCACCACTAGCTTGTTGATATCTTTCAATAAATTCATCACTAAGTGGGTAATGTTCTCTTTTGTCTTCTAAGTAATCTGCAAAGTCCTGAATCGTATAATTGCTTGTTGCTGCTTCTAGTGTAGTAAAAACATTATCGGTTTTAACGACAATTGTTCCAATTAATAATCCAATCGTCACTATTAAAGAAGCACGCTTCATGACTCTTTCCTTCTTTATGGGTTCTAGTTTTTCTAAAGCCCATAAAGGAAGAACTAGAGATATAAATCTCTAGTCAATCCTAATTTATTATTTTTCTTTACGTCTTCTTAAAACAATAACTCCACCGATGGCAACAATGCCAATGATTGCAGAGATCACGACAACAATAGCTGTTGATGTTATATTGCTAGAAATATAGTTAGGAAGAACAATTCTAGAATTCTTGTTGAATGTTCCTGCCGCTGGATCAAATGTTTCTCCATTAGCTGCGGCCCATGCAATTAATCTAGCCTTAGCATCAGCATAATTAGCATCACTATTAAATAGTGATTTTTGTTCTGAATGTAATCTAGAGTATTCTTCTTTAGCTGCGGTATACCAGCCTTCAGTCTTACAAGAACCATCGTTTGTGGTGTGACTCATGTGCATATAATCAGCAACAAATTCATTAAGCATTTCTGTGTCTGATTTTGCTGAATAGTAAATGCCATATGCTTTGACACCTTTATCGACGCCTGTGATCTCAATGGTAAGAGTGGTCTTTCCAGCAACTTTGCCGCCACGACCATATGAATTTGAAACCGCTACTACATCATATGTTTCTCTTAAAGCACCAGTTCCGATAGTTGTATCGTCAACTTTAATTGCAATAGTTCCTGTTGTGCCACCAAAACCACCTAATTTGATATAGCAATATTTAATTGTAACAACACTATCAATTGTTTTAGAGAATGTTATAGAAGAGGCAGGCTTGGCAGCAGTTCCGATTTGGGTGAATGTTGGGTTTTGGTTAAACGAGATTGTATCAGACGACTTGACTGTTGTAACTGTCCATCCACTACCTACGTCGGTAAAATTTTCAGCATTGATTTGAACACTGCCTTCGGCATTTCCAAATTTTACGCCTAACTCTGGCATTCCAATAACGTTGTAGCTAATTGCATTAGAAGTATGTCCACTGTATGTTGCTGTTAAGCTCTTGCTATTTCCTGCTGTAGTTAAGTCCGCATTGAACTCAGCTTTTGCAGTAACATCAGTAGTTCTTTCTTGATTAATAATTGGGTTGCTTTCTGTATAATTAACAGTTAATCCATCTGGAACAAATGATGTTCCTTGATAATAATTATTATCATAATCAACTGCAGTTTCTAATTCTATGCTAACAAATTCCCAATTTGATTCATGGTTATAAACATAACAATTGGCGGCAAATTCATAAATAGAATTATATTTAATTAAGTTTCCGTAAACAGTTATTTCATCTCCAATTTCTGGGACTTCGTCTAGATTTGCATATGCTGCAGATTCTGGTCCTTTGTAACAGTTATAAGCCTCAATACGCGAACTATCATCACCAGCCGCACCATCTACACTAATGAAGAATGATACTTTTCCACTAGTAATCTTTGCAGTAGTACTATATCCACCATTGAAATATCCACACACAATGCCTGTTGCGTATACACCATTAACATCTCCCGAAAAATTAATAGCAGCAATCGCTTCTGTGACAGAATATGGATTATGAACTGATCCTGATTTACCAACTAATCCAGTAGCAGTGACTGCTAATCCGGTTTCATTGTGAGTCAACTCGTCTGCAGCAAGAGCCCAAACGTAAACAGTACAGTTGTCGTTAAATGTAACTCTACCAGAAGAATTGATACTAGCTTTTCCGCTAATACTAGTTGTTGTTCCATAAACATTTGTTTCTGTAACATACCAAGTAACTACTTGACTTGGATTATTTGTTCCTGTAACAACCGCATTGCAGTCGATGTAAGCAAGATCAAGATATGTGCCAGTTAATTCACCTTTTGAAAGATTAACACCTGTATATGTAGGCGCTACATTTTTAGTAAATGTTAAAGAAGCAGCATCAGAATCAGAGTAAAATGTACCATCACCAACTGCTTTAATTTTAGCATAATAAGTTGTTCCATTTGCTAAACCAGAGACATCAAAGAATGCGTTTGCCCCAACTGAGTTATAACTTTCACCATTGTTAGAACTAAAAGAATAACTACTAGCATGTGCTACAGCATTCCATGTAACCTTTTGAGTGCTATTGTTATACTCGACTCCTGTAGGAGTTCCTAACTTCATAGGATTTGGTTCATATTCGATTGTTACTGTAGTAAGTTTATTTGTTCCACTACCACCAGAAGCAATGCCAATATAGAAAAAGCGGTATTGATTAGAACTGCTTGTGGTCCAATGAATTTCGTTTGTTCCTGCCGTTGAAGAAGTTCCGCTTGATGGAAGAGATGGAGCAGAAGTTGTTCCCCAAGATATTTTGAATTTATCAGCGAGTGTCGTTGAAGTAGTGCTAATCATTACTTTAGTAATGTATCCTGGAATAATTGATGTGTTATGGAAGGAGAAATTAGACCCCATCGAACTATTGACCTTATACTGACCGGTATTGCTGTATAGGTTTGTAACATTATAGTCAACTCCACCATATGTAAAATCACCACTTTTATATCCTGATCCAGAAGCTAAGTTATTGATTTTGTTATCAGAAAGATCAAAACTAATTGTCTCTGTAGTGGCGTGAACTCTGCTGACGCTATTGGTATTAATTGCGATTCCGACAGCAACAGCCATAGCAAAGCCAGCAAAGACAACACCAATCTTTGATATTAATCTGTTCATATAAAATCCCCCTATATTTTTATATATATTTGATTAGATTAATGATGCTATAAACAATAATCCACAGTAGATATTTTTCTACGGAAAATATTAATTACTTTAATGGTATAGCAGATAAGTATTTAATACAACCTTTCTTTTATTTTTGGCAAATAAAACCACTCCATTTCTGAAGTGGGGTGTATCTTTAGAGATCTTGGTCAATCACTCTAGTAGATACGATTGGAAATATACAATCGTTAAACATAAGTATACGTCGGAAAGGTGACCTCAACTTATATTTATAGATATATATAGAACACTACTGCCTACTCTAATAATTTCTCATTAGAGGATGCATATTAAGCAATATATGTCCTCCCTTATGAGTTCTTAAAGAAGAGCCCATAAAGGAAGAGACTAGGTGGTCAAGTCCTAGTCAAATCCTAAATTGTTTTATTAGATGTTTTCTTTGCGTTTCTTTAATAAGAAGAATCCACCAATAGCGGTTAAGCTAACGAATGAAACAGCAACAATAATTAAGGTTGTTGATGATTCTGATTCAGATATAATTGCGAAATCAGAATTAATACGAGCGGCTCCTAATTTATTATTTCCATTAAGTGATTCACCATATCCTGTTGCCCAAGCTAATAATCTAGCCTTTGCATCAGAATACTTTGAATATGTAAGGAATAAATCTCTTTGACTATCGGATAATTCATTAAATGCATCTCTAGCAGCTTCGTAATTTTCTGTACACCTAGCTTCGTTATATGTGTTGTCTCCAACATATTGATCCATCTTCATTTTAGTCGAAACAAAGTTATCAACCACTTCTTCGTCGGTTTCCACTGAGTAAAAACTAATTGTTACATAATCAATTCTCCAGTTACCAGCATCGTTGGTTGCTTCAAAAAGCAAACCAAAATAGTAATTTTCGACAGAAGAAGAAAGGGTAAAATAATATTCGTTTGCTGTATCAATAGCAGCACCTTGTGTTCCAGAGCTTAATGGGGCTTTTGTCCAAGAGCTACCATTAGCCGAATAAATCAAATACACTTTTGTGCTAGAGTGGTTAGAACCGCCATCGATTGTATAGCTGACTCTACCTATTTTTTCTGAAATCGAATGCAAGGACGCAAAAGCAGAAGCAACCGCCGTTGTTTCGACTCCAGTATCCGCAGCGTACTTGGAATATGTATTACCTAAATTACAGCTAGATCTATTGTTACTATTTGTTCCAACGGATCTACTGTATCCACCAAAAGTAACAATCCAGTCATCTTCTTCATCACCATCTTCGTCATAAGTATATGTAGCATATGCATTATCGTTAACTACAGTTGAGGATCCAATAGAGAATTCTTTAACGTAATTCTTTTTAGAAGAAACAATAGCTGCAGCACTCCAAGATCCTGCAATTTTGCTTGAAGAATCTGTAACGGTAATTGATGTTTTCCCCATGACAATGTCATCAGATGTTGCAAGAGTGTAATCAGTACCCTTCACAAGAGTTTTTTCATAATTCTTTCCGGAATCATAATACTGGTGAAGTGTCAACCCGCTTAAATCCCAAGATCCGCCTAATTCGGCCATCGCAGTTCCTGTTACCTCGGTGACAGAGATACTTCCTGAAATAGCAACTTTTTCAGTAGGAACAGTAACAAGAATATCGCCAGTTGACGCAGCATATGTTCCTGTAACGGCTTGGCCAGCCACTAAAGTATTCCAAACAATGTCGGAACCAGTAATTGTGTCTGGCGAAGGATTTTCTTTATCATAAACAGGAGTAAAGGTTAGTCCTTCTGGATCAAATACAAAACCTGGGTATTGAGTTGGTTTTGCTGCTGTTCCTCCAACAGTTATGCTCTGCATAATTGGAGCAGAGCCATCAAAAACGCTTATTGTTAATGTTGCAGAAACAGAAGTACCATCGTCTGGGGTAATTGTGATAACTTCATCGGTTCCTGAAGATAATTCTTTTCCTGTAACAGTAAATGATGCCTTAACAGGTGAACCACTCGCAGTAATTTTACCGTCTGTTAGACCACCAATTGTAACTAAATTGTCTCCTTCAGTTTTTGTGACAACTAATGCTTTATTATCAGCATTGTTTATTGTTGCGTAAATGGTGTGTGAGGAAGTGTCTGACGATGAAATCGATAATGTCGCTGCAGTAGATGTACCACCCAGCCCTGTTCCGGAAAGACTGATACCACTTACCAAAGTAGCTGTTGAATAATTGATTGTAATTTGTGAGATATAAACAACAGATCTATTGCTTGTGCCCCCATTAACAACCATCGTAAAGGTTTTAACAGCACTCGCGTATGTAAAAGTTAATTCATGAGAATTTGTGTCAGAAATAGTTTGCTCTTTTGTTGAATTGGTGGCTTCAGAAATAGTAATTTTTGATGAATTACTTTTGTTGTAATCGGAAACACAGTTAATTACTACAGATGTAATAGCGAGATTTGAATTCCCTTTAACCGTAAATGTAAGTTCTCCATTAGCAGATCTTGTTCCACATTTAAGAGTGCTATTTTTGCCAGGGAATATTTTTTCAACACGAGAGACGCTATCAATGTTTGAATATCCATTCAAAAACCAATACTTTGTTCCGCTATTTGAATAGCTATAAGTTCCATACGTAGCAAAGTTAGATGTCGTTAAGGCGGTTGAAGCATCAGCAGTTGCAGAAGAACCGGTTCCATCTTTGTTTGGTTTTTGATCAAACGTTAAAACATATGAGCCAGTACTGGCTGCTTGCGCAGGTACAACACCCTTTTGGTTTATGCCAACAGCAACACCAACACCGATTGCCATCGCAATACCAACAAAAGCAACAGCAACCTTGTTAAATAATTTATTCATGATTTTTTCTCCTTTCGTAAATCTCCTTATCTATCAAAAAAAGAATCGATAAGTGAGAGTATGAATAAATATCATGACGTAAGTTGGTTCCTTAAATAGTATTGGGTATCCTATGTCCTCCCAGCTAAATAAGAATCCAACAAGTTTTGTTAGAACACTACCGATTTCTAGTCCTTCAACGGACAAATGGTAATGCGACTAACGCTTACGATAAGGAGAATATCTAAGAGTCATGTGCACCGTGATTCTTTTTTGTTTCTTCTTTATCGGAAGCAAAGAGGAGATTATTATTCAAAACCCCTTGACCATTAGAGTTTCTCTAAAGAGTCCCTCTCTTACGTCCTTTATTATATAAAGAAGAAGAAGAAGAAGCAAGCACTCACTAGAATAGAGTGCTAATACAATCTTTGATTGTATATTCCTACTTTTGCCTCTGCCACGAGGTCCACCACAAGGCACATGGAAAGTGTCTTAAACGTCATTTATTTTCGAAAAAAGAATTATTTATTCTATAAATAAGAGTCAAAAATCTTTTATTTATTTTCAAAAATTGAAAAAAATTTTTAAAAAATATCGATTTTTTCCCTCTTATTAATATGAGGAGGTTTTTATATTTGATTAATTGTTGAAACATAATTGTAATGACAACGTAATACAATGTATATATAATTGGAATTGTAAAGCGAGGTATCCATTATGGCGGTGTTGCAAGTAAGAATTGACGACGAATTAAAAAGACAAGCTACTGAGATATATGATGAACTAGGATTAGATTTATCTACCGCGGTAAGAATGTTTTTAAAAAGATCTGTCTTAGTAAAAGGCATTCCTTTTGGCACCACTGTTGATGAATCCACACTCAAAGCAATTATCGCTATTAATAGAATGCGTGATATTTCAGAAGCTAATGGCAATTCCAAAATGACATTAGAAGAGATCAACGATGAAATCAAAAAGTCTCGTGACGAGAACAAAAAAAGAAAGAAATGAACTATTATGCAGTAATTGACACCAACGTTATAGTGTCATCAATGTTGAAACGTGACTCGATTCCAGGGATGATACTAGACCTAATTATGAGTGGCACAATCACACCACTATTAAATGAAGAAATATTTGATGAATATTCACAAGTATTATTAAGAAACAAATTTGGGTTTAACGAAAAAGAGGTCTCTCAAGCACTAAATGAATTAAAAGCAAAATCTATTTACTTAGATAGAGAACACACCATAGAACAATTCATCGACGAAGACGATATTGTTTTCTATGAAATAGTTATGAGTGCCAGAAAACAAATGGATGCCTATTTGGTTACGGGCAACATAAAACATTTCCCTATAAAGAACTTTGTAGTCACCCCTAGAGAAATGCTAGACATCATAAGCAAAAATCTATTGATTGATTTGTAAAGAACAAAAAAGAGCAAAATATTTGCTCTCTTTGCTTTATTCGTTATCTTCTCTTCTTCCTAATCAAGAAATAACCAGTAACTAAAGAAACACCTATCGCAGAAATAATCACCCAAATAAGTAATGAAGATGATTCACCACTAATAGAGATATCTCTACTTATAGAGTTAGAGTCACTAATAACATAAGCATTTTCACTATAAGTAAGTGTTTTTCCTTCATGTCTAGCCCAAGCTTCTAATCTCTCTCTAGCAGTTCCAATAACATAAGTGTTACTACTCCAGAAAGTAGACTTTTCGTCATTACTCATAGAGTTAAGCTTCGCAATAGCCTTATTGAGTTTATCATCAGTGCCTGTGCATTGGCCTTCTTTATCTTCATACATAATGTAATTAGCAACATTAACCGCTGTATCGTTACCCGCATAGGTAAATGTGATATTAGTGAGATATAACGCTCCTGAATCAGATTTAACACCAACGAACTCATATTCACCAGAAATAGTTAGTTCTGTAGAAGTTCCATACACAATGGTTCCTAACAATGTTCCTTGTTTTGAACTATTGTAGAGATCGTCAACAGAAGTATAGGCACTATGTTTTCCATAGATATTTAAGGTTCTTCCACTTTGAGTGCCACTATTCCATGTAACACTAACTTTAGAAAGGATTCCTCCACTTGCAGTAGTGAAAATACCAGAATCACTATTTTTGCTTCTTAATTGAATAGAATCCTTATCTCCAGCAGTAACTCCTGCATAAACTGCATTAGAAGCAAGCTTCTTTCCTGACCAAGAGGTATAATCGGTTGTTCCATTACCCACCCCTGTAGTTGCTCTAGTTAATGTATCACTAGCGCCAGAAAGGTTTTGATACGCTGCTCTAGAAACATTAACGTTAAATGTATAGTTAGATCCACCATAGGAAAGTCTTAATTGTTTAGAACCAGTTGTTCCTCCACTAGGAGCGTCACTATATGTAAACATATAATTGCTATCAGTGAATGTATAATCAGTAACCGTTTCTTCTTTGCCACTAACATAATGGGCAACAACAGTTAAATCACTCTTAGAGATTGTTTCTCCTGGATGGAAAGTTTTACTACAAGTAACGTTCACACTATTAACTGCGTCAGCGATAACTGTAACTGTACATGTACCTTTCTTAGTGGTGTCCACTGTTGAAGTTGCGGTAATTGTGGCACTTCCTACTGCTTTTCCTATAACTTCACCACTACTAGATACTGTAGCAATATTTGTGTTAGAAGAACTCCATGTCACTGTTTGAGCAGGTGAATGACTTCCGTTAACTGTTGCACTTAAGTTACCGGTATATGTTGAATTGAGATCTAATTGTAAAGTAGATGGAGTAACTGTCACACTACTAACAGTAGGTGTCACAGGAGCACTCACATTCGCTTTATATAATTGAATCGCTTGTTGATCTGAATATGAGGCAGACTTGTAATATCTAAATCTTGTTTGACCGTCTGCAGAGTTGTATCTCAAATGAGATGTATTAGAAACAATATCAACATTTCCACTAGAAATAGACATCGCGTTATATACAGGTTCTGTACTAGTGTTTAAAACATTGCTTCCAGAAGTACCATAAATATATTTATCACTACTAGAGAGGATTGCGTATCCTTCACTACTACATTCAATAGTGAAACTTGCTGCCTCTGTAGTCGCGTTATATGTAATCTTTTTGTTATTAATTGAAACACCTATTGTGTTACTAGAAACATCTAAAGAAGAAAGACCGCCATTAAAAGCGACATTACCGCTTTCATAAACAATTAAATATTGTCCATCAGTGATATCTGATGTACTTGTTACTTTTTCAAAATATGTTGGGGTTGTTGAAGGAGTAACAGTCACTGTTAAGGTATCAGTACCACTTCCATGCACCGCCACAACATCAATTGTGGTTGTACCCGCACTAACACCAGTAATAAGTCCACTCTCATCATCGACAGTGGCAATCGCAGTGTTTTTACTTTCAAATAGGAATATCCTAGAAGCATCAACTGGTGAAGTTGTAATTGTTGACATTGAATCATATGTCTTACCAGCTTCTAAAGAAATAGATTTTGGACTAAATGTAATCGTATCTGCTGCGACAATATTAGCAACGTTAACTGTTACGTCTGTAGTTGCAGTCTTTGCGTTCTTAGTGGCAGTGACAGTGATTGTTGCTGTTCCTGCTCCTTTTCCTTCAACAAGGCCACTATTAGAGACAGTAGCAACACTTGTGTTGTTTGAGGAATATGTAATTGTGCCGTTATATGTATCTAAATCGATTTGGTGTTTTTCACCAACAGAGATATTAAGTGAAGATTGAACGGTAGAAACAAATGGTTCATCAATCGCCATAAGTTTAGCAACATTAAGTCTTCCGTTAGTGATATTAGATGGACCGACATCAGATAAGTTTGAGTACCATCCACTGACAGGAACATATTTATTTGTGTAATAGCCAATACCATCCGCAGTACTTTGTAATTGACTTAAAAACTGATCAGGAGTGCCATTAGGATATTTTTCTTTCCACAAGCAGGCTGCACCTGCAACGATTGGAGAAGAGAATGATGTTCCTTGGGTATCATCATAAGTATGGGTAATATTTGAACTACTAGAACCGCTTTGAGTTGCGGTATAAACATAGCCAGGGGCTAAAATATCAACATTGATTTCTCCAGTTTGAGAAGAACCAACATAGTTGGTGAACTCCGCTAAAGCGTTTGCGTTACCTTTGTTATCCCAATCTCCAAGAGCGCCAACGCCGATAACTTTGGTGTTACATGCTGGATATGATTTATGCCAAGTTGATTCATTTCCTGCAGCCGCAACAACGATGATTCCAGCGTTATATGCTTGCTGACAAACATAGTTAAGATAAGTCGCGGTTGAAGAAGAACCGCTTTGGCTATCTCCCCAACCATCAGTAAATGATTCCGCGTATGCGCCTAACGACATGTTGATAACATCAACATTTTGACTTATTGCGTAACTAATTGCCGATTTAATTGCGGCAAATGACATATCAATTTTTAACGCTAAAATATCTGCTTCAGGAGCAATGCCAACACCACCGCCATTATTCATTGGCGCTGCAGCGGTTGTCGATGTATTTGTTCCGTGTGTTGCCCAAGCATACCCTTCAGAAGTTTGTTTCCAATCTTCAGCAATACATGTAGGATCAGATGAATATTGTCTATAGTATGCTGAACCACCGCTTTCGTAGTAATATCTACTTGTAGATAAGATCGCGCTACTATTATCACTTCTTTTATATTCAGGATGGTTATAGTCAAAACCATCATCAATAATCGCTACAGTTGTGCCTTTTCCGGTGTAACTAGACCAAACACTTTCAATATCACCGATAAGGCCACTGCCTAATGATCTTGATTTTTGAGTGTTATATATGTTATCGGAAGGTACTGTAAACTTATGTGCTTTGATAAGACCCGCTGGGTCATCAACATATGAATCAAAGTAAGCGTTCTCACTAGCGACATAGTCGCCTCTTTTGTATTCCTTATGGACTTTGATACCAACGTTAATCAAAGAACCAAAAAGAAGTACCCCCATTAAGGAGAATCCCATGACTTTGATAACGTTTCTTTTCATAACTTCAAATATTGTATCAAACATTTTATGTTTTGGTAATTGAAAAGAAAAAAAGAGAACAAACTGTTCTCCTATTTTGTTAGATCTAGATAGACTTTATCGACAATTTCTTTTATTTCATCAGGATCTTCTGAATCAATTAGTAACATTGGTTTCGCACTTGGATACGGTATTTGTTCCTTAAGACCGCTTTTAGAAAGGGATTCAACTTTCTTCACTAGGAACCTATTATCGTATATCCCTCCAAAGATCACGTTATTCTTATAAAGAATGAATTCTCCCATCATTTTCTTATAAGAAATATCATCAGTTTCTCTTAGAAGTTCTAATACATACTCAAGATAGTCTTTACTACTTGCCATTATTTTCTTTTTTGTTTGTCAGGAATCATATCAACTTATTAATAATATAACAGAAATAGGTAGATAGAAATACCGCTCAAAAAAGTTTTACAAAAGCTGTTTGCGTTCTATATATCATATTATAAATATCTTATAATTACAAAATAATTATGATATCATTTGAGCGGGATGATAATAAAAATGTTATCAACAATACAATGAGGCAAATGATTTATGAGGAAAGAATATGATTTTTCAAAAGCAGTCAAAAATCCATACGCTAAGAAATTGAAGAAGCAAGTAACAATTAATTTGAGCGAAGAAGTGATTACATATTTTAAAGATCTGTCCAAAGAAACTGGCATTTCTTATCAAAATCTCATAAATCTTTATTTACTCAATTGCGCTAAGGAACGTAAAAAACTAGTGTTTGACTGGAAATAAAAAAGAATTCCCAACAGTCTCTATGAGAATTTCAAAAGGCATATATTTCGGCTCATATTTTATGGGTGTGTGACACTTTTGTGCGCTTATATATGTATACTTTAAAATGTACGAAAGTCGAGGACCAATAAATGAAAAAATTTAAAGTTCTACTAATCCCAGTTTTATTTGGAATGTTATTAAGTGGCTGTACTCCTACTAGTAACCCTCAAGGTGGAGGAGGAAGCGGAGGAGAAGTCGCTAAGGATCCAGAATTAAACATTACCGAAAAAACAATTAAAGTCGATGATGAATTCGATTTAATTATAAATAATGTTCCTGATGATGTTACTCCAATATGGAGCCAACAAGGAAACGCGATTACGTTTCAATTAACAAGCATGGTAAGAGCGACATCCGCAAAAGTCAAAGGTGTATCCGCAGGACAAGCAACACTCACCATTGTGGTGGGTGAAAAGACTTTAACTTGTAGAGTTACAGTTGAAAACAAAGTGGAACCTAAAAAATATGCGACTATTTCTATAGAAGCTAATGAACATATGACCACTAGCTTAAAAGCTGGTAGTAACTATGAACTCAATCAAGCCATTGAATTCACCGTTAGTCCAATTAATGAAGAATATAACGTTGCTTCAGTAAAGATGAATGACACCGAACTTACACCTGCAAATGGAAAATACACATTCACTCCTACTGAAGAAAAAGAATATAAACTCAAAGTCACAACTGAAGAATTAACAAATAAAATCGTCTTCACATTTGAAAGTTTGAAAGAAGATACATATGTCGCTCAATTAACGAGAAAAGGCGTTAGAGTCAATGTCGATAACGCTGGTTATGGTTTTGATGAGATGTTTAAAAACGGTAACCTCGTTTATAACTCTGGAAAACATTTAGTCTTCTTATGTCAAGAAACATCTTTTGGAGGAGTCAAAGTTTTAATTAGAAAAATTGAATTCTCCTTTGTTGATAATAAAAATAATCTCGAACTCGGTTCATCTCAAGATGATAAAAGTGAATATTCCGATGGAGTGTGGACCTCTAAAGCCACTGAAAGTGATGAAGGTGACACCACTATTGTTTTTAATACAACTGGAGATGTTATTATTTCTAAACTCGTTATAACCACTACTCCATTTGTTCAAACAATGATTAAACCAATCTTCACTAACTTAGGTGACGGGGAAAAAGTATATTACTTTAATGGTCCTAATTTTGAAGAATGGCAAAAGAAAGTATTAGTTACTTCAGACTTAGAGCTCGTAAATGGACAAGATTATTATTTATATGTCGAATGGAATCAATATCATAAAGATTACTTTGATAATTTAGCTATGTTCTATAAAGAAACACCTTTACATGTGTCAACATTCTATCCAAGTGAAGAATCTGGTCTTCCTCAAAAAGAAATTGTGTGTTATATGTATCGACCAGCAAAAGAAGAAAGTAAAACTAACACTATTGAATTAGGATGGGCTCCAAAAGAAGCTAGTAAAGAAGTCGTTATTGATATCGATACCGCTAATAAATACGTCAAAGGATTTATGGAAACCGAACCAAATGCGTCGTTAGGTCTTGGTAACTTCTTATTTGGAAAAGAAGTAATACTCGATTTAAAGCCAAAGAAAGGTTACATCGATTTAAAAATGATCGTTAATGGAGTCACTATTTCTCCTGAAAACGACTCCGACAAATATAAATTCACCGCTCCATTTGCTAAACCAATCAGCATTTCCTTCGCCGCTAAAGAAGGAAGCGAAGATACAGATGGTAGAGAAGTTATCGCTTTAACTGGTGATAACAAAGATAAAGGGTGCTTAGTTGGTGACTTTAGAAACGATCAATTCTTCTTCATTTTCTTACCAGATGATAATCATCCAACCGCAACCCTAACTTCCATTTCCTTTAATGAAGCAGTCTTAGAAAAACACGTTGGTGAAGAAGAAAGAGAATACTATTTGTTAACTAAAGAACAGACTACACAATATAGAAACGCTAGTGATAAGTCAGCCTTATTCTCAGTAACACTCACTGAAAACCCAACATATACATCTTCCTTATCATTTAATAAAGGTGCATTTAAAGTTGAAATCGCTGATAAAACACCAACGGAAACTGATGAAGGCGTTAAATATGAAATCGCCGGAAAATCTAGTGTCACTGTTAAAATCACTCCAGAACAATATTTAGATATTCATTCTGTTGAAGTTAACGATAAGAGATTAGCAAAAGAACAGTACACTCTTGATCCTACTGATGGTTCTGTTACTTATACCTTTACTGCTAACGCTTTAAATTATGATTTCTTAATCCAAACCAAACCACAAACTGTTCAATTAGAGTTAGATAATGAATCCACTTCTGGTTATAAGATTAAAGATTTACCAACTACACCATCAGAAGTTGGAAAACCTCTCACTCTTACTTTAATGCCATCCGATGATAGTCATTGGTTAGAAGGAAAGAAAATCACTGTTACTTATAACGGAGTAGAGCTTCCGGTCGATGAAAATAACTTCACATTTGTTGTTACACCAGTTAAAGGTGTAAGTAAAATCAAAGTTATTGTCATAGATAAGCCAGCTGCATAAACAAAAAAAATAACATCTAGGAAATTCATCTTAGATGTTTTTTCTTACTCAATTTATTATTTTTTAATTAAATCTCTCATATGAGAGTTGATATCTTCTTTTTCGTAAAATACAGAAAGGATTTCTCCCGCGATTGAGATTGCCACTTCTTCAGGAGAATCTCCTCCAGTTTGTAAACCAATTGGGGAATAGAAATTAGATAAATCAATATCTTTTCCATAAGCTTCGTACGCTCGAGCTAAGTAGTCTCCAACTTTCTTTTTAGAACAAAGCATACCAAAGTATTTTGGTTTGATCTTCTTTTCTAATATTTTATCTAATACATTGTAATCATTTGTGTGGGATGGGGTGCAAACCACAATATATCGATTGTCAGGTAAACCGTTCTTTTCAATATAATCGGTAAATCCTTGATTTACTTTCACATCCGCTGAATCGTCTAAAGCGTTAATCACATAATCTCTTTCATCGATAATTGTAATAAAGAAGCCTAATGGTTTAAGGACTCTCGCTAAAGCCGCCCCGCAGTGTCCTGCCCCAAAAATATAAACATATTGTTTAGGACCAACGAATTCATAAAATAGAGTGACTTTACCACCGCACGCCATCGGTAAAACAACACTGTCATCGACAACTTTGACTCCGCGATCATTAAGAATATATCTTTCGCTAAAAGATTTTCTAGATAATAATACTTCTTTACATTTTTCTCGCGCGTAATATTCAATCGCTCCGCCTCCGACCGTACCAAAAGCGACGTTATTTTCAATTACTATCATCTTCTTACCGACATCAGCAGGACCCATTCCTTCTTTTTCGGTAACAGTAACAATAACTGCGTCTACGCCTTTTTGTCTAAATTCTTGAAGTTTTTGATAAATATCTACGCTCATAACACTAATAATTGTAAAGAAGTATCAATAAATAATGTAGTGAAAATTTTTTTATTATCGTGCGCGTCATTCAAGGTTAATGACTGCACGCGCGAGGCTTTAAAATGTTCTTTTTTAATTTATTAAAATATGTAGAATATGTGTTAGAAGAAACATAGGAGAAACATATGAAAAAAGTATTATTATTTGCATTATTACCACTTTTATTTGCTACTGGTTGTCAAAAAGAGCCAGGAGCCCCTCTACCAGGACCATCAGAGGGTTCTTATACTGTTAAGTTAACCGCTGATAATTCAACATTAACTACCGAAGATTCAACAAGTGCTATTCAAGTTGAAATCGCATCAAACGAAGATGAAAACGTTAAATACAAGTTTGAAATCACTGCCCCATGTTATTTAAACACAAAAAGTTCTGTTTCAAATCAAATTGGAATGAAGCCAGGAGCGATGAATAAATCTGTCTCAACTTACACTGTTGAAAAAATAACAATCGATTTTTATGCTTCTAAAGGACAAAACTACCAAGTATTCAACAATGTTGATAAAACTGGTGAACCTCAAGAAGCGCATGTCACTAATACGACTCCAACCGATCCAAATGATGGAGGAGCGGTATTTGATTTCAGTATTAATTCCACCGGATGGTGTATCTACAATCACACAGAGTTTAATAAACCAAGTTTCTATTACATTTCTGTCGTGTTCAAAAAATAATTATGCAAATAATATTATTTGTAATAAACTTTTACTGAGGTTATTAATATGGAAAGACGACAAAATATTTTAAAAACACTCTTTGCAGTCCTCCTTTTTGGTGGAGCGTGGGGAATTATTGAAGCCACTATTGGTACTGTTTTACATTTACCAATCATTCATCGAACAATGTTTCTATCAAGCACCACTATTTTAGTGCCAATCGCCTATTTCTTAATGGGTGCTTGTTATAAAAGAAGCGGCAATATGAGATCTGTTTTATATATGGGGATTCTTGCTGCATCAATGAAAGCAATCAGCTGCGCGATCTTTAAGATGAGCTTTAATCCTTGCTTCTATATCTTGATGGAAGCTCTTTCAATGGGTATTGCTTTATTAGTTATCCGCCCAAAGAAAGTCATCTCTTTTGCGGGACTAGGAACCTTTATTATCGCTAATACTCTTTATTTAGGTATTTCAACATTCCTAAGAATTAATGTTGCTAACGCTACTAGTACACAAGTTATGGAAAACATTCAAAAATATATGTTCATGTATAACTGTGTTGCTATCCTTTATACATTTGCTCTTGGCGCTATTATCTATGGAGTAATGAAGTTAATCGAAGTTAAAGAATGGAACTTCTCAAAAGTTAAAGAAGTTATTTATCACCCAGCGTTTGCAAGCTCCATCGCCGCTATCGCTATAGTGGTAACAATCGTTCTTCATTAATAAGTTGGATTATTAAAAATCGTCTCAATTAACGAGGCGATTTTTTATTACTTTTGATAATGATTAACGATTAAGTTTCTTAATTTTTCAGTGTTATATAATTCACTATAATCACGAGCAAGACTAGTCGCAGGGAAATTTAATACTGAATCACAGACAGTCTTTCTAGCGACATCAACACTGACTTTATTTTTTGTCACGGTTTGAGATGGTGAAGATGAACGAACAAAGTTTCCAAATCCATCATATTGCATATAGACAGAGCAAGATCCTCCGCCACACTCTTCCCCGATTGTAAATAATCCTTCATCGTGAAGATAAATAGGAGAAATACCACCGCAAGAAAAGCCATTTTTAGTCGTTAAGACAGAAATGTCTTTATCATTAAGTAGATCAAGCATTAAATCATCTTTTTCATCGAATTTCTTATCGAAATTGAAGTCAAAGTCATATGTGGTCACACTATAAGAATCACTCATCCTATTGTAGTTATAAAACTTATGACTACCAGTTAATAGAGCAATCATAAAGAGCATTTCGTCGGTGCTTCCACCAGTGTTGCTTGCTAAATCGATAATAACGTGTTTAACTTCGTTATCTTTACTAGCTTCATTAACTCCGTAATTAATTGCACCTACTGCTCCGCCTAAATTTTTACCAAAAGGAATCGTATCTCTTTGGCCGTTATAATATTTATCCCATTCATCACGTAATTCAATCTCACCCATAAACCCATCGATATGAATATAAGCAACATCTCCATCTTTTGTATATGCATCTGTTCCTTTTATCGCTCCATTAAGTTTATTTAATAACTCACTTCTTTTTTGTCTTACAGGAACTCTTTCTGCAAAGGATTTATCATAATTAGTGATTTCTTCATATCCTTTATTAAGTTCTTGTGTAACAAGTGATTCGGTTTCACTTTTTACAGTGCTAGTAAGCCAATTTGGATAAACATAGCTTCCTTTTCTTTCATCATAATAAAAAACTTGTAAAGGAGAATAACCACTATGACCACCATCTTGATGAAGGAGTCCTAATAGAGTAGAACCCGCTAAGAACTTAGTTAAGTTATTAGATTTTAAATATTCAGCAATTGTTCTTCCTAGTGGTCTTTCTTGTAATGCAGCGTCTAATCCTTTTGATAAATCATAATATAGTTCTAAAGCACTTCTTCCTGGTCGACCTAAGAAGATATCAAAATCTAAACATAGTTCGTTATAAACATAATCGGTGTATTCTTGATTAAAGCCTTTTGAATACATCGAATTATAATATTTCGCTCCAAAAGATTCGAGCTCTTCATTCTCAGTAACATTAAAGATAAATAAGTCTTTAGTGTTATATGCTCCTTGTAAGATATTTTCGTTAGAAAATAAGTCAGTAGCGAATCCAACAGGAACATACACTGCTTCTTTATCTCCATAGATTTTCATATGGTATTTAGAAAAATCAATTGTGGTTGGTTTGATATCTCCATCAAATTCTACGGACACTACTTTTGTAAATGGTAAACCATCATAACTAGCCGAAGAAACATCTCCGTATCCAGTGAGATTTGTGTTTTTAAAACACCAGAGATTATTTGATGCCATTTTGTTTTCATTAACATCAAATGTCGCTTTATAATCTCCAGCGACTGTAATCGTATAAACATCGCCTTTTTGCTCTATATCAAACCTATCTCTACCTGTATCATATTTTCTTCCGCGATAAAGAAGTTGATGATAGTCTTTAATCGAGATATATGGTATAACATTTGATTCGTAGTAACGAATCTTACATTGCGTATTATTTTTATTATTCGTGTAATAAACATTAATTGTTTCTTCTTTATAATTTGGAGTTTGTGATCCGCTAGAGGCTGTATTACAAGATGAAAGAATTAAAGGAATTAAGGCAACAAATAATAACTTAGTTTTCATAGCTTTTATCTCCTCTTTTATAATTAATTCCCCGCTTTAGGAGAGAAAGATAAATAATCTTTATTCTCGTCATAAATATTTAAATAAATATTAACAGACATATTACTTTCAACTGATTTTGTATAAATCTGATATTTTTTATCTCTTAATCTAGCACCATAATTATCAGTAACGGTGAGTGAATCTCCCTCGATTAGTTCAACATCTGGAATAAGATATTTGCCACTACTTAAAGGTATAGCAGCGTATCTCATGCTAAGTCCGCTATAGTAACGCCCACTGATCGTGCCAGTTAAACAATAATCTGGATATTGAGAGGCACTAACATATACTTCACAAGTTGCAGTAAAGTCTCCATCTTCTGTCCTGGCGGTGATCGTAGTACTACCAACTTTGCTATTAACACTAGCGACTACTCTGCCTGCAGAAGTCACTGTTGCAATACTTGTATCACTAGAAGTCCAATATACTTTTTTATTAGTCGCGTTACTTGGATAAACGGTTGGAGTAATAATAAACTCATTTCTCACTAATAGATATTTACCAGAATGGCTTAATGAAATACCAGTAACACTAATAGTGCTTGGCGTAGGAGTTGAACCACCGTCAACTCGACTGATATAAATATGTCCGCCATCAAAATAATCATAGTTGCAGTAAATATCATAAACACCGGTGTTAATAATCTTGATGTTATCATTAGTTGGTGCGGCGCTCACTAAACCAGATGGAGTGGATGTCTTAACAGCAGAATACCCATACCAAGTATCTCCAAACATATGAACTTTAAAGATGTCTCCGGCGGTAAGACTCACACCTAAAAGCATATATTCAGTGGTTGAATATGGATTATTCACCATTGGTTTATCTGTCCATTCGCTTTCTCCAGAAAACAAACCGTGAAGAACATAATTAGGAATGGTTATACGTTTATTAATTGTGACTTTACAGTCCGCGCTTTTATTTCCATCAACAGTTGTAACTGTGATCGTTGTATTTCCTACTCCTATTGGAGTAATTGTACCTTCATATACAGTAGCGACATTATTATCACTACTTGACCAAGTTACATTTTTATTAGTCGCGTTATCAGGTAATACAGTTGCGGTTAATGAGTAAGAAGAATCATCTTCATACATTTCTAAAGTAGTTTTATTCAAACTAACAGAAGTAACTGCGATAGGGACTTCTGGGTCAGGTCCAGGACCAGGTTCAGGTGGATTATTTCCACTACTAGTGCCACAAGAAAAACAGCCGAATATAAATAGAGGTGTCAATAGACTTAAAAACATTTTTTTCATTTTCATACAACTATTATCTTATATTTTTTTGCGAAATAGTATGACAAAAGAAGCAAAAGCTTTGCTTTTTTGAAAAATAGAGACTTTAGCTTCGATTAATCTCTTTTAATGTTGTCAAAAACTTGATCAGTCGTCATCATCTTCCAAATGACTCGAATCAGTTTTCTAGTTGTGGCAATTATCGCGACATTTGTTACCTTTCCTTGTCTTAACTTTGAATAGTAATATTCTGAAAAAACTGGAGAATGAATTCTTAATTTTTGAACACTTAATGCAAGAGCGTATCTTAATATTGGTGATCCTCTTTTTCTGATATGACCCCTGTTGTTAATCGTTCCTGATTGATAAACTTTGACATCTAAGCCAGCAAACTTTATTAATTTTTCTGGACTAGAAAAACGATTAATGTCACCTATTTCGCCTATAATCATTGCAGCAAGATTAACTCCTATTCCAGGGATTGTTAAGATTGGAGAATTTAACTCTTCCATCAAGGGTTCTAATAACTCATTCAAATTATCGATCTCATCATCGATTATCCTTACTTGATCAACAAGATTTTTCACAATCTGCTCATCAACTTCCGTAGAATAACCAATTGAATTTTTAGCTAGTTCTCTAAGTTGATTAAATCTATTAAAACTAATTGCACCTTTCGACATTCTTCTTAGTGCTTCGCCTGTTTCAACTCGCATCTTAGCCATTTTGAAAGCGGATGGATAATTACTTAATAGCCATCTAATCGTTGGTGATTCAAATAGATTTCTACCCATGTTTTTTCTAGTTCCATCTTCGTTTTTCTTAAAGAAAGATACAAATTCGGGAAATATTTCATCTAAATATCTAAGTAGATGGTTATAGCATGTAGTTTTGTCTCCAAACAAGAAATATTTTGCTCTTGTGATTTTACGAATCTCTCCGATAAGGTAAGATATTTGTGGGGATGAAGTAAATGGATGAGTTGCTATGTATTTAGCAATTAACATCGCATCTAGATTATCCGTTTTAGCCAAGTTAACTGATTCACTGTCGCGAAACTTAGAAATCAGACTTGGGTTATAAATCTGGACTTGATATCCATTAGAGATTAAGCATCTCACTAGACAATTCATATAATGTCCAGTGGCTTCCATCCCTATTTTTATTTGCTCTTTAAGGCCGAGCAGGCCTAATTCATTTAAGAGCGAATCAAACCCTTCCCGAGAATTAGAAATATCAAAACTTTTCTTTCTAACTTCTCCATTTTGATCGATGATAGCGACAGTGTGTTTAAACTTACTAACATCGATTCCAACATAAAAGTCCATAAGACCTTCCTTTCTAGCCGTTTAGCTCATATCAACTTTTCTTTTCGAATCATCTGTTACTGGAACGTCAAAGCGTTATTCAACTTATTAGCGAACAAAAGAAAAGCCGTATGCCTGAGTATGAAGTCTGACAGTCAAAGCTGTATAAAAAGTAAGCAGGATAACGGCATATATTGATTATACTAGTTAGATTAAAAAGAAAATCTAACCAAGTACAAGGTTAGAATATCTCATATGTTAAACAGATATTTATAAGTATATAAATGCACCGGCAAAATAACAATGCTATTAATTAATTTTTCTTATAGAAAAGTCTGATACAGTCGCATCAAACCATTTTTAGATCTCTATAATTGTAACAACCACTACTTTGTCAACACATCTTGCTTATTATCTTGCTTTTTATCTTGCTTATTATCTTGTCGATTAAAAGAAAAAACTCTGACATTATATCAGAGTTAGTATACGAATCTTGGCTTTAGATACCGAGAAAATGGGTGTTTTTCTAAGTTTTCCGCTAATATTTTAACAAAAGTTAGATAATTTCAAGATTCATAGTTATGGCTTGAGGCACGCTAAAGGGAGCACGATTACTCCATCATCACGGCGATAGGCAAATTCAGTATCAGTTAGCACAACTTTACAACTTGGTAATTCCATATGAACGTTTGGATTATCTTTAAGATGTTGTTTAATTAGACCTTCTAATTTATTTAAATTTGACGCTCCTTCTTCAATGAAACCATCACCACATTTGCATTCAAAAAGGCCATATCTTCCATCAGGTAAATGGATGACAAAATCACATTCAAGTTTAAATCTATCGCGATAATAGTTTAGAACACCATCATATTTTGATGCATACGCGCTTAAATCACGCCCACACATTGATTCAAACAAATAACCTCGAGTTATGAAATCTTTTGAAAGAGCATCTACTCCTAAATTCAATGCCGCACACGCTATAGAAGTTTCATAAAATTCCTTCTTAGGAAGTGATCTAATTGATGTTGAACTTCGAATGTTAGGATTCCAAGCAGGTACCTCGCGAATAACAAACAGCCTTTTAAGCGCATTCATATATAAATAAAAAGTTGATTCAGTTACATGATTTCCGCTTTCTGACATATCGGAAATAATAGTTTCGTTTTTAACTGGGATAGTGATATTTCTTGCTAATGATTTAACTAAAGTTAAAACAGAATTTGGATCTACATTCATTCCTGTTACTTCTTTCATTTCTGTAGAGCACAAAGATTTCAAAGCTTGCTTGCCGTATATAAGAGGGTTTTCATTATTCCTAATTACTGCGATTGGCCATCCACCTCTCACTATCGCTTTTGTTATACCCTGTTTGGTTAACTTAGATATGGCTTGTATTTTTGTTTTTTTATCAAAGAGACTTATAAACGATATTTGACCAGACGATTCACCAGATTCAAACAGGGACATTGTTTCCATATCAACTATTGATATTCTCATTGAACCAGTGTGTTTAGTTGCACCTTGTTTTGGTGAAAAAGAACCCGTTAATAAGAATAATGATGTTTTATCACCATTTTTGTCACAATATCTTCTGACAGCATCCCAAGTTGAAACATATGTTTGCCATTCATCAATTAGATGAGGGTTTTCTCCCTCTAAAAATAGATTGATATTGTTTTTACTGATTGCGTCATATTCTTCAGCGTGGTCTGGATCATCCAGATAAATTGCTGAATTAGCAAAATATTCAGCGGTTGTTGTTTTTCCACACCACTTAGGACCTCTGATATGAACAGCACCAAAAGCTCCAAGCTGTTCTTGTATCTTCTCATCTATCACTCTTTTTTTATAATCTTTGGTTTTATTAGTAATCATGGTAATATTCTATATTATTACAATGTAATTGTCAAACTGTATCGGAGTTTTTTGGAGTATTTCATCGGAGTGTTTTGGAGTATTTCATCGGAGCGTTTTGCTCTTATATACTCAAACAATTTAACGTTTGAACGTTGTTTAACGCACGATAGACTTTTTATCACCAACATTTAAAACTTTAGCCAATTTCACAATAGTCATAGATGGGTTGTCCTTTAATCTTTCAATAATGATTTTATCATTCTCAGTTATTTTTAGTTGGACATGTCCATGGACATTTTTATGGTAAAAAGTAAATCTAAAGCCTAATCCGGTATCTAAATACTCATATTTAACATTTTCTTTTTTACATGATTCAAAAGCTTTTTCGAAACCAGTGGAATGTTTTTCTATTGTTTCATCGTTATAT
The DNA here is from genome assembly GCA_902800025.1 of uncultured Erysipelotrichaceae bacterium. Taxonomy (GTDB): domain Bacteria; phylum Bacillota_I; class Bacilli_A; order RFN20; family CAG-826; genus UBA2450. The sequence continues at coordinate 66,203 of CADCDA010000001.1, forward strand.
AAAGCTGAACATATTTTGTTGTTCAAAGGGATTGGCTCTTGACCTTCAAAAGCAAACTGTTCTGGAGCTTTTAGATATTTTTTACTGTGCCATTATTGCGCCACTTATTACGCCAAGTAAAGATTTTTGCCATTATTTTTGCCAACAATAATATTTGAGTGGCAAAAATCGATTCTAGTAATAAAAAACTCTGACAATACATCAGAGTTAGTATACGAGTCTGGAAAGGTTTACCTTATTTAATACAATTGTCCCGCAATGATTGAATTGTCCCGTGAATCAATTTAAATAGCCTTTTCTAAGATTCGTGGTTCAGTTTCAACAAATCCTTTAGCTTTGTAAAACAATTTGGATTCCCAATATTTTTCATCTCCCAAATGAATTGAAATCTTTTTATATCCTTTTTCTTTAACATATTTAAGTACTGTGTCTAATAATGCGCCTCCTATGCCTTGTCTTTTAAGTTCTGGTTTGATATAGAGTCGATGCACTCTGGCTTCTAACGGATTAATGGTTTCGTAACCAACACATCCAATAACACGATTGTTTTCATTTAACGCTATCCAAAACATATCGCCTTTGTTTAGATAATTCTTTTGTATATCCAGTAAATCCGGATTAATTGTTGGAATCTTTTTTAAAGCATCTTTCGCACACAGAACCATGAAAATCATGTCATCTCTATAACAATCATCATATTGTTTAATCTTAAAATTTGGTAATGCACTTGTTTTTCCAGTGAAAAAGGTACCTACATGAACATCAAGGATTTTTGCAAGTTGCATTAAAGTCTCACTATTAACGTCGTTAACGCCAGTTTCTATTTTTGTTAATGCAGTGTGGTCCTTAAAACCCATTTTTTTAGAAAGTTCTACTTGTGAGAACCCTCTTTCTTTTCTGATTTGTTTTATTGTTGCGCCAACTTCTTTTTTATTTTTGTTCATCAATTCTCTTCCTCAACAATATCTTAATATCCTCATCTTCTATTTTATCTATTTGAGAAAACTTATTCCCCATATAATTAACTGATGAACCAAGATGGTAGAAAATCAAATTATCAATTATCAAATATCTATCGTGATAATCATTGTTAAAGCAAATTGATAGCCCACCATATTTTGTATTAAATAATTTAATATCCTGCTCAGATATTTTCGCCTTGTCAGAAGTTATAACTTGAACTAAAACCTCATCTTTTTTGTTTTTTAAGACATTGAGTGTTTTATTATCAACATATGGGTCAATTAATACAATTGTCTGATTCGCCGTTGAAATAATATTACTTAATGCAATATAGGCGTCAAACACTTCGTTTTGTTCAATTACTAAGTTCTTCGGAAAATAAATGCTCTCATCTTCAATTTTACGTACCCTATCTTCTAACGAATCAACTTTATTAATCAAATTAATATAATTTTCATTAGTCACTAGCGTTCTTTTTTTATCGATCACATATCCCCTTAATAAATATTCTTTAAGGACTTTTGTCGCCCACTTACGAAACACAGTAGCATTAGGGGATTTAACTCTATATCCAACAGCGATAACAACATCCAAATTATAATAATCTACTAAGTAGTTCTTACCATCAGGACCAGTTCGTGCATTTTTTGCACAAACTTGTTTTTCGATTAGCTCACCATCGTTAAAAAGATTCTTTATGTGTCGAGAAATAACCGTTCTATCTCTATCGAAAAGAAGCGCTATTTGTTCTTTATTCATCCAAATAGTGTCCTCTTTTGGTGAAACATTAATTTCTAATTCTAGATTGTCATTAACAAATTTCACTAATTCATATTTAATAGTGATATTTTATCATATGTGATTATTTAGCACAATGTTTATATAATAAAAATCCCCGACTTGTATCAGGGATAGTAAACTTTATCTGGGGCGAACGATGAGAATCGAACTCACGAATGTCTGGTTCACAGCCAGATGTGTTAACCACTTCACCACGTTCGCCAAATTGCAAGAGATAGTTTATATAAATATCTCCTGTTTGTAAAGAGAAATATCGCTTTATTTGCCCTTTAACTTTTCTCGCGCAATCTTTAAGATTGGAAGTTCGCGATTAATCACTAAAGTCGAGATGTTCGTTCTTTTTGTATTATCCATTAATCTAATTGCTTCATCAATATCGAGCCACTTGACTTCTTGAATCCAAACTTTCTCTTTTTCAGTGAGATGTTTTTCATGTAAAGAAGTGAGGTGACAAAGATAATAATGATTGTTATTTTTTCGATAGATCAAATTGTAATAATCTTCTACTCGACCGATCTCTTCAATATTATCAACTTCCGCCCCTAGTTCTTCTCTTAATTCTCTTTTAAGAGCGGTAATTAAAGTCTCTCCTTTTTCTACTCCTCCACCAGGAGTTTCAAGATAATCACGATGACCGAATTTGTCATCGCTAAGGAGATAATTCAAAGCAATCTCTTTTTTGTCGTTATAGACAATAGCCCTGACAATGGACCTTGTGTGGTTATATCCATTATCAGGGAACTGATTATCTTTTAAAGAATATAATAATTTCATTATTAGCCTAATAAGAAAGCTTTATAGCCCTTATATGCTTCGTATAAGTCAGCTTTAGAAACAATCTCCATTGGGGCGTGCATATTAAACACCGCTAAACCGGCATCGATAACATCCATGCTGTAATTGCCTAAGATATAAGCGATTGTTCCTCCGCCACCTTGGTCAACTTTACCAAGTTCAGCGTTTTGCCAGCAGACATTATTCTCGTCCATGACTTTTCTAATCCAGGCGTAATATTCTGGGTTCGCGTCATTAGAACCGCTCTTGCCTCTACTACCAGTGTATTTATTAAATACAAGGCCATAAGAGAAATAAGCCGCGTTATTTGGATCAGAGACACTTGGGAAAAGTGGATCAAATCCTGCAGAGACATCACTAGAAAGCATCTTTGATTTTTCAAATGTTAATCTCGCACTCCATAATGGATGAGATTCTCCGCTTAATTCTAATAACTTCGCAACTGCGTTTTCAAAGAAATTACTTTGTGCGCCAGTTGCACCAACTGAGCCAATTTCTTCTTTATCAACTAAGATGCAGCAAGAAGTATATTGAGGGTTTTCAATATCAAGAAGCGCCATTAAGGATGTATAAGCGCACACTCTATCATCGTGTCCATATCCCGCGACCATTGATCGATCTAGACCATAGTCTCTAGCTTTTCCGGCTGGAACAACTTCAATTTCTGCAGAAATGAAGTCTTCTTCTTCAACGCCGTATTTCTTCTTTAGAAGTTTTAAGACATTAGCTTTAACTGCATTCTTTTCTTCACCTTTAAGTGGTTTATTACCAATTGTTAAGTCTAAGGCTTCGCCTTCGATAACTTTAGAAGCTGGTTTCACTAATTGATCAGCGGATAAGTGAATAAGTAAATCAGAAATACCAACAACTGGATCTTTATCATCATCACCGATATTAATATCAACGGTTGTACCATCTTTAAGGCACACTACTCCATGTAATGCTAAAGGAATTGTGACCCATTGATATTTTTTAATTCCACCATAGTAATGGGTGTCCGCCATTGCGAATTCATTTTTTTCAAAGAATGGGTGTTCTTTTAAATCCATTCTTGGGGAATCGATATGGGCTCCTAAAATTCTTAAACCATCAGAGACTTTTTCTTTTCCAAGAACAAACGCACAAACGTTTTTATTTCTGTTCAAGAAATAGATCTTATCTCCTGGAGCGACTTTCTTAAGTCCTTCAACGCTTTTAAAGCCATGGGCTTCTAATCTTTTCACAGCTTCTTTAACTGCTAATCTTTCAGTTTTGCTACTGGAAAGGAATTCTTTATATCCTTCCGCAAACTTCATGACTTCTTTTTCGGTGGAAGCATCATATTGTTTCCATGCATTTTTTCTATACATATATGTAAATCCTCCTATTTTTTCCTTTTTTCTTCTCGTTTGATGATTTCTGCTAAACCACCTAACGATGTTTCTTTATATTTTGCGTTCATATCTAGACCAGTCTTATACATGGTCTTGACTGAATCATCATAACTCACATGAATGTCATCATCAGGAATGATGACTGCTAATTTTACTGCATTTATCGCTTTAATTGCAAATAAAGCGCATCTTTCAATACAAGGAATTTGAACATACCCATCAACTGGATCACAAGTAAGGCCTAAAGAATGCTCTAACGCTATTTCGGCAGACTGGACGATATCCACTGTTCCTTTTCCAAAACAGTGTGCAATCATCGCTGCGCCCATTGAGCAAGCAACACCGATTTCAGCTTGGCAACCGCATTCTGCCCCACTAACAGAAGCATTCATCTTACAGACGATTCCAAATAAACCAGCTACCATTAAACCTTTGATGATATTATCATCACTAACGTGTTTCATACGAAGATATTGAATGCATCCAGGTATAACACCAGCGCTTCCGCATGTCGGAGCGGTCACAATTATTCCTCCAGCGGCGTTTTCTTCAGCGACTGCAAAGGAATGGGTAGCAACATTCATCGCGACATCATTTTCACCTAATTCGGTGTGTTCCATCGCTTCATACATTTCTTTGGCTTTTCTTCTTACTTTTAGTGAGCCTGGAAGATATCCTGTCGCATTTAATCCTCTATTAACTGCGTCATCCATGACTTTTAAGACTCTTTTGAAATAATCATAAGTGTCTTTATCTTCGTGCATTTCAACATACTCATATAATGAGATATCATGCTTTATACAATAATTCATGATGTCAGTCATATATTGATGAGGGTAAATACCCTTAATTTTCGTATCTAATAAGTTATCTCTTGTGATGATTGATCCACCGCCAATAGAAATAACATTTTCTGAGAATTTGCCGTTTTTTGTGTAAACATCAAAAGTTAGAGTGTTTGGATGCTCAGTAACTGTCACAGTATCAAACACTACTTCATGAGGAATATCTTTTAAAGATAAATCGATAATGTAATCAGTTAAGTGCCCTTTACCAGTTAAAGCTAAAGAGCCATATAATGTCACATCGATTCTTTCGATATCTTTATATTTGGAAAGAATATAATCACACGCAAAATGGGGGCCCATCGTATGACTACTACTCGGTCCATGTCCTATGATAAAAATTTCTTTAATTGATCTTAATCCCATAACTATTTAATAAATTTATTTATTAAGTCTTGTGAATAAACAACTTTTGTTCCTTTAACAACGGAGTTAACAATAAAGACGTTAGAGCCAATAACCGCATTTTCTTCAATAATTGTTTCTCCACCTAAAATAGAGGCTCCTGAATAAATAGTGACATTATCTTGAATTGTTGGATGTCTCTTCTTCCCTTCAAGTTCTCTACCTTCTTTTAAAGATAACGCTCCTAAAGTAACTCCATGATACATTTTCACATAATTACCGATTTCACTAGTCTCACCGATAACTATTCCAGTTCCGTGGTCGATAAAGAAAGGGGCACCAATCTTACAACCAGGGTGAATATCAATACCAGTTTCCCCGTGAGCGATTTCAGTAATAATACGTGGAACATAAGGTACACCAAAGGTGTAAATGATATGAGCAATACGATAATGGTTAATCGCTAAGAAGCCTGGGTAAGTAATAACGATTTCATCTTTTGATTCACTAGCAGGATCACTTTCATAGAAAAAGTCTAAGTCTAGATAGACTTCTCTCTTTAATTCATCAAGCTTACTAACGAATAAGTCCGCTGTATTTTTACAAATGTAGTTATTGTAAAGAGACTTAATTGTTTTAAGTTTCTTCGCTAAATATTTCTCTTTGCTGCCAACTAATTTTTCAAAGTATCCAGGAAAAAGATAGCTTCTCACTTCTTCAACGAATTTCAAAATTTCTTTTTTTCTTGGGAAGGTCTCAAAACATGTACTCGCATTAACGCCCATAATAGCTCCTCATGTATATATAATTATATGGGAGCAAGAAAAAATCGCAAACAAGATGATAAAAAAGAATATATAATATTGGGGAGGTAAATTCATATGAACAAACAAGAAGTCACACTCCAAAGTAGAGATGGGTACAATCTTTCTCTTGCTGTATTTTTAGCAAAAGAACCAAAAGCAAACATTATGTTCATCCATGGAATGGAAGAATATAAAGAAAGATATGATAAGTTTGCTACCTTTTTGCAAGAAAAAGGATATAACGTTTTTACAAGCGATTTAAGAGGACACGGTAAGAACGCTCCTAAGTTATCCCACATCGCTGATAAAGATGGAGACAAATTAATAATTCAAGATCAACAAGAAATCACAAAGTACATTGAAGAAAATCATAAAGGATTACCACTTTATATTTTCGCGCATTCAATGGGCACTATTATTACTCGTGTTTTATTACAAAGTGATTCTAATAAGTATTCTAAAGTGGCCCTCTCTGGTTATGTTAATCCAAACCCAGCAAGTGGAGTTGGTTTAGGTTTGACTAATTTCATCAAAGCATTCAAAAAGCCAGAAGGCCATTCAAAGATGATTAATAATCTTGCAGTCGGTCAATTCTCAAAGGCTATTAAGAACGCAAAAACACCATTAGATTGGCTTTCTTACAACGAAGAGAACGTTCAAAACTACATTAATGACCCTCTCTGTGGAGTCGAATTCACCCTTGGTAGTTTTGCCGCTTTATTCGGATTAATGAAAGATATGGGTAACGCTAAAAAGTATCAAAACGTTAATTCTAATATGCCTATTTTATTGATCGCTGGTGATGCTGATCCATGTACAGGATTAGAAAAAGGTAGAAAAGCATCTTTAGACAATCTCCACGCAGCAGGATTTAAAGATGTTTCAGTTATCACATTAGAACATATGAGGCATGAAATTCTTAACGAAGTTGAAAACCTTATTGTTTATGATGATATTCTAAAATTCTTCGATAAATAAGTTAAACTACAAATAGCTAATAAATTACATATTAATGAAACACAAAAAAAGACTGGTAAATCCAGTCTTTAATTTGTTTTGCTAATTCAATTAAGAAGCGGAAGAGAATTGAGCGTCTTCTGGAACTGCAAACACGTTAACTTGTGCAATAGAACTATAAGTTGTATTATTACCGCTTGTTACTGGAACAATGGAAGATACAACTTCAAAATAGATAACGATATCTTCTGGTTGACCTTCTTCGCCATAAGAATTAATTGATTCAAGATATCCGAAATCATTTTCGCCATCATAATCAGAATCGAATAATCCGACCATACTGCTTAGTCCACCTTCTTGTGGAATATAGAGCATGTCATAAAGAACAGGTGTGAGTGTTTCTACTTCAGGATCAGTAATGTCTTCTTCAAAGAAAGCATCAAATGCGGCAAACGCTGTGTTGTGCAAAACGATATCTCTATGACTTGCTAAGTCAGCATCAGTAAGTCCATCATAGTAGCTGTAGACGAGTGAGAACGAATCTTGTGATTCTGGAATCTTATAATACTTCATCATATCAACTGATTCTGATTCATAATTAAGACCTATTGTTTCTTTTTCATCACTTAAAGAAATAAGTTCGAAATCTTCGACATTTCCTTCTGCTTCTTGTGGATCAATCTTAATATAATTGCCATCTTCATCCTTGACTCTCAAACCGTTTTTGTTTGTAATATAGCCTTCATCATCATGGTAAAAGTTCTTCCAGAAGAAAGATTTTAAGAATGAATAAGCAGCTTCAGAACCTTTTGATTTTTTTGGTGCTGCTGCTTGTTGATTACAACCCACTAAGCCTACTAACGATGCTAATGCTAATGTAATTAAACTACTCTTTTTCATGTGTAAATCTCCTTTCGTGAAAATTTGTATGTTTGGTAAGAGTATATGACAAAAAAATAAATGAATGCAACATTTTTTTATAAAAAATATGCAAATAAGTGCTAAAGATCTTTTTTATTTATGCCCGCGTGCTCGATTATTTTATATATAGATGGGGTGAGGATCATTGTTGAAATAATTTCTAATAAGAAATTAACACCAATCATTCCCATAAAAAGTGCTGCCGCAACCGTTGGCATTGTGTCACTAATCATGCCTTGTAAAATTGGCATAAAGAAAATTAGGCAAAAAATTGCAAATATTCCAGTGTTAATGATTGGAACTAACGCTGAAGCAAGGATTACTCCATATATTTTTTTCTCTTCTTTAAATGGCTTTACCACTAGTCCAGCAACAATACCTGCAAGTGTGGTTTTTAATAAACACGCTAGGACAGTGCCAGCAGGACTTACTGAGAAGAAGAACTGCATTGTGCTAGGAGAGATTAAAACCATCACTCCGCATACAAGTCCTAAAAAGCCTCCCACTACTGGACCATATAATATCGCTCCAATAGCGATAGGGACTAAACTTAAGTTAATATTTGCGAATCCAGGGTTAATATAATTACCAATAACTTGTAATAAAATTTCGATGCCGACAAGGATTCCAGTTGTCGCGATCATTTTAGTATTAAAATAACGTTTCTTTTCCATAGCGGTATCTATTATAACGATATTTTTTAAAAAAATAAGCATATTATTAGTTTTTTATTTCAGGATAGTTAAAATAATAGTGATAGGAGGTAACAAAATGATTAAAATCGCTTTCTATGACGCAAAGCCATATGACATCCCTGCATTTGAAAAATACGGTAAGGAAAGAGGAATAGAATTTAAATTTTTTGAATCTCATCTTAATCCCGATACCGCTCATCTTGCAAAAGGATATGATGGAGTGTGCGCGTTTGTTAACGACATCATCACTAAAGAAGTCATTGATATCTTATATTCTTATAATATAAAGCTCATCGCCTTAAGGTGCGCCGGATTCAATAATGTTGATATCAAATCCGCTTTCGGTAAAATTCATGTTTATCGCGTCCCCGCGTATTCTCCTTACGCAGTTGCAGAACACGCAATGGCCTTATTATTAACAAGTAATAGAAGAATCCATAAAGCCTATATTCGTACAAGAGACTATAATTTCTCCTTAAATGAATTAACAGGCGTTGATTTATATAATAAAACCATGGGGGTTATTGGAACCGGTAAAATCGGTAAAGTCTTCATTAATATTTGTAAAGGCTTTGGAATGAACGTCATCGCTTATGATAAATACCCAGATAAGAATCTAGATATCGAATACGTTGAATTAGATGAATTATTTAAAAGAAGCGATTTTATATCGCTCCACTGCCCTTTAACTGATGAAAATAAACACATGATTAATCAAGAATCGATTAAGCTCATGAAAAAGGGAGTAGGAATCATTAATACCTCTCGAGGCGGATTAATTAATGGAGAAGACTTATTAAGAGGAATCAAAGAAAGAAAAATCGGATTCGCATGCCTAGATGTCTATGAAGAAGAAGGCGACCTCTTCTATGAAGATAAGTCAGGCCACATCTTAGATGATGATACATTAAGAAGTTTGATCTCAATGCCTAATGTCATCATCACATCTCACCAAGCTTTCTTAACAAAAGAAGCGTTAAGTAATATCGCCGATACAACAACACAAAACATTCTTAACTATTTCAAAGGTGAAGTAAGTGATAATGAAATTTGTTACCACTGCGCTAACATTGAAAATTGTAAAAAGAAAAGAAATCTAAAATGTTTTTAAATAAAATAATAGATAAAATCGGAGGAAATTATTATGTCAGTCTATGATTTTAAAGTCAAAAATCAAAAGGGAGAAGAAGTCTCCTTAAAAGACTATGAAGGAAAAGTCTTATTAATCGTCAATACTGCAACAGGATGTGGATTTACTCCTCAATACGAAGGCTTAGAAAAACTTTACGAAGAATATAGAGAACAAGGTTTTGAAATCCTCGATTTCCCTTGCAACCAATTCTTCCGTCAAGCACCTGGCTCTGATGAAGAAATCAATCAATTCTGTTCACTTAGATACAACACTCAATTCCCAAGATTTAAGAAAATCGAAGTAAACGGAAATAAAGCAGATCCTTTATTCAAATACATTTGCACTCAAAACGGCAAATATAAGAGAGTTAAATGGAACTTCACAAAATTCTTAGTCAATAGACAAGGTGAAGTCGTCGCTAGATTTGAACCAACTGAAAAGCCAGAAAGCTTTGAAAATAAAATTAAAGAAGAATTAGCAAAGTAAGTAATTCTTAAGGAATTAACGTCAATAGTTATGAATAGAGAACAAAAAATTATTCAAACTAGTATTATTGGAATAATCGGCAACGTTCTTTTAGTTGCGGCCAAAGCAACAATCGGACTAATTGCTGGATCTATTTCTATCATTTTGGACGCTGTTAATAACTTAACCGATACATTAAGTAGTATCATCACTATTATCGGCACTAAGTTATCAACAAAGAAACCAGATAAGAAACATCCATATGGACATGGACGTATTGAATACATCACTTCTTTAGCGGTAGCGGTTATTATTCTTGTCGCTGGTGGAAGCGCAATATATGAATCCATCTTGTCCCTTGTAAGGAAAACCACTGCTACTTATTCAAATATTAGTCTAATCATCATTTCTATTGCGATCTTAGTAAAAGTCGCTCTTGGATTATATTATCGTAAGGTAGCTAAAGAGGTTAAAAGTGACGCTCTTAAAGGAAGCGGAATGGACGCCTTATTTGACGCAATATTGTCACTTACCACCCTTATCGGTGCGATTGTCGCAATGTTTACAGGAGTGGCAATTGAAGGATATTTAGGTATTCTTATTGGCTTATTCATTATTAAGACTGGAATCGATATTTTAAGAAGCGCGATCAGTTCAATTATTGGAGAAAGAACAAGCGATGATGTCGCTATTGCAATTAAACAAACTGTGAACTCTTTTCCAGAAGTTATCGGTTCTTATGATTTAATCCTTAATAATTATGGACACAATAGAGCGATTGGCTCTATCCATATCGAAGTCAATGATAAATTGACCGCTAAAGAAATACACCCATTAACAAGAAAAATTTCACAAGAAGTATTTCTTAAATTCGGTGTCATCTTGACAGTAGGCATTTATGCCTCTAATACTAGCAATCCAGAAATCGTTGAAATCAGAAAAGATCTTCACGAATTAGTAAAAGATTATCCTAGCGTGAAACAAGTTCATGGATTCTATGTTGATGAACAATTAAAGATGATCAGTTTTGACTTATTAGTGAGTTTTGATGAAAAAAATGTCGAAGGGCTCAAAGAATCAATCATTAATAAACTCAAAGAAAAACACCCTAATTATCAATACTACATTGTCATAGACAATGATTATTCAAACTAAAAGGAGAATGATTTAAGCCATTCTCCTTTTTTTCTTGCTATATATTTTTATTAATCTTCGCTAGGTGTCGCTTCCACATCCACGACTGATGTGTCTTTTGCTAAACGGGCTGCTCTTCTTTGAGCTTTTTCATAATCTCTATCGCTAACTTTCGCGTGGATTAATAAGATGACTACTGTAACAACAGCAGCAACACCTAAAATGATAAAGCCTTGAACTAAGAATGAAAGCGCTCCGAAACTAGCGTTTGTCTTATACAAGTCAGATTTAACTGGTGAAACGAATTCACAAGCAACACCTAAACTAATATAAACCAAACCCCAAATGCCTAATAGTCCTAAAACCGAATAAGCAATGAGTTCAAAAATGGAAATTGGAAGTTTTTTCTTCATATTGAATACCTGCGATTAATAATAAATAAATTAAGCTTGTGGGCCACCTTGGGCTTTACGAATTTCAGCGAGCATTTCTTGTAATGCTTTGTTGAATAATTCTTGCCATTTTGGTCCAGTTTTTTGAAGTAATGCGTTGACTCCGTCAAGAGCTTCTTTAAATAAATCTGGGAAGTTCTTGTTATCACGACGTTCTCTTCTTCCTTCAGACATTTCAACAACTTGGATACATTTATCTAAAGCATCAAGTGTTTCATTGTCGATGAAGTGATTGTGTTGTCTAATCATTCTTAATAATTCAGCGTATTTCGCTAATTCGTTTTGAACGATAAAGTTACTTTGTGGGGTTGGTTTTCCACCAGCTTCACCCATCACTTTTTGGAATTCAAAGAATGATTTTTGGAAATCTTGCATCATGAGTAAGAAAACGAATAAACGATAATGACGATCATCGACTGGCATTAAGTCTTCAATGATTGGTTCATTTTCATTTTGCTTTCTTGCTAAATTAACATGGAAATAGATGATATCTCTAAGTGGTTCCATTAATCTAACGACATAGTCGTAGATTTTTAAATGTTGAGAATGATCCACTCTAATTTTTCCATCACTGGTTTTAACTAAGATTGTTGAATTATCGCCATATAATTCATCAAGCATTTCTCTATAGCGATTATAGAATTCTTCAAACTTGTCCTTATTAGCGTCTAAGAATTTGCCAAGAGGTGTTTCGACTTCTAAACCTTTTGTAAGAACTGCTTTTCTTTGATCAAAGATTTTGGCGTCATGTTCACGTGGTAAAACATATTCAAGAGTGTCTCTTAAATGGGTTGCTACGTGAATAATGTCGAAATTGTATTGATTAATGTTTTTCATTGATATTTGCCCTCCTTCAATACATTAAGAGAAGTTATACTTCACAAGCGGATAGTATCTCACCTCAAAATATCGGGCTTTATCTATTATACACAAGTAATCTATTTTGTCATAAATATATTTTATGAAATCACTATTAATAGAAAAGACGTCCACATTTGAAGTGAACGTCATTTCCTATTTAAATAATTTTATTATTTAATTGGGTTCTCCGCTTGGATGACACCATATCCGCCATCATTACGGACATAAACTGTTGAAATTCTATCATCTTCTTCATCTAAATACATGAAGAATGGGTGACCAAGAGCTTCCATTCTTGTAATGGCTTCTTCGATGCTCATTGGTTGTAAGTAATATGATTTGGCTCTAACGATAACGTCTTGGCCTTCTTCCTTTTCTTCAGCAACGATTTGATCAAAGTCAATGGCTTTTCCTAAAGACAAACGGTTGTTACTACGATCCATTCTTGTCTTGATTCTGCGCATTTGGTCTTCAAGCTTATCAATTACTAAATCAATAGCAGCGTACAAATCTTCGTGTTCAACTTCCGCTCTTAATGGCATGTTAGGTAAGAAGATTGTCACCTCCACTTTTTGTGCAGTCTTGTGTGCACTGACAACGCAACGACATTCAACATTTTCGTTAATAAGAAAATACTTGTCCATCTTTGCGAGTTTGCTTTGAAGAGCATTCGAAATGCCGTCGGTCACATGAATGTTCTTTCCGATGATTTGGTATTTCATGATATATAGTCTCCTTTCCAAATTCCTGAAATAGGATCACACTTTAATTATAACTAATTATTTAGGAAATACCTATAGTTCTTTTATTAAAAAGGCCTAGGTTTTTCTCTTCCTAGACCTCGTAGTTTATTATTTAAGTAATTTCTTTATTTCTTCAACTTTATCTAACCTCTCCCAAGGTAAGTTAACATCTGGTCTACCAAAATGGCCATAATTGGAAATGTCTTGGTATCTAAAAGAAGGTTCCTTTAATGAGAAATTCTTAATAATCATTCCTGGACGGCAATCAAAAACTTTTTCAATAATTTCTAAAATAACATCATCACTATACTTAGCGGTTTTAAATGTCTTGATGCCAACACTTAATGGGTAATTAACTCCAATCGCATAAGCGAGTTGAACTTCTAAACGGTCTGCTACTCCAGCAGCCACTAAGTTTTTAGCGATATATCTAGCCATATACGCACCACTTCTATCAACTTTAGAAGGATCTTTTCCAGAGAACGCTCCTCCTCCGTGATGAGCGCTTCCTCCATATGTATCAACAATAATTTTTCTTCCAGTTAACCCAGTGTCACCAGCTGGTCCGCCAATAACAAATCGACCAGTTGGATTAATTAAATATTTAAAATCTTCATTAAATCCAAAGCTTCTTGCAACCTTTACCATGATTTTATCATGAATATATTTTTTGAATTCATCTAAATCGACATCTGGATCATGTTGTACTGACATTAAAATATTATCGATTCTTAAATGATTTGGATCAGTGTAATCAATTGTCACTTGACTCTTCATATCCGGTCTAGCGCCTTTGAAGATTCCTTTATGTCTTTGTTCGCTTGCTTCTCTTACTAATTTATGAGCAAAAACGATAGGAAGTGGCATATATCCTTCAGTTTCATTAGTTGCATAACCAAACATCATTCCTTGGTCACCTGCTCCTAAATCTTCTGGATTAACTTGACTGACGCCCATATTGATATCGCTAGATTGTTGTTGGATTTTATCCACTATTTCAATTGAATGATAATCGCATCCATATTCTGGTTTGTCATATCCAATCTTCTTAAGAACACTTTTAACAATTGATACGACATCAATCTTTTCTTTGCAGGTAATTTCTCCTCCAACAAGAATGAAATTAGTAGTCGCAAAACATTCGCAAGCCACGTGAGCGTTTTTATCAACTTTTAAACAAGCATCTAAGACTGCGTCACTAATTTGATCGCAGACTTTATCTGGATGCCCTTCACTGACGGATTCCGATGTAAATAAGATTTTTTCTTTTGTCATGTTGTTATTTCTCCTATAAAAAACTCCTCCCAGAATGGGAGAAGTTTCATAGTCTTCTCATCTTATCGTTCAGGGTTCTGGGTCCCTGCTAAGGAAGAGCACTTACTCGCTACTGAGAGTTGCTACTGTGTTCTTTCATTCCTTGTTACACAGTTCTGGATAAGCTTTATATATCTTATGTGACATCCTCCCCTACTTATAGAAGATAGGGGGCTTCCCACTCAAGAAATCTAGTGATTTCAGTATCAATGGGCTATCCCCGAGAGTCCCTCGGTTAATGATATTTTATAACAAGATATCAAACTTGTTTATAGTTATTTAATTAGAAGGATTAAGAATCATTCTCATTCCTTCTTTTTTAATGTTGATTGCCGCGTTATGGTCGCGGTTATGTTTAACACCACAATTTGGGCCTTCATAATATTCAATATCTAAGTTAGATATCAATTAATTGATATCTTTCTTACATATTAATTATATCAAATCTATAAATGTTTTTATATAACATCTTTCACTTTTTTAATCTTTTTTTGTCAAATTCAACCCCCACCTATAGAGGTATCCATCAATTGATAATTGTTGTGGGGTCTTCTTTGAAATTGTGATAAATATATTTATTGATTCAAGTATTGTTTTATGGCTTTCGCTAATTGGTCAGGACAGCTCGTTCCGTTTCGGCATTGAATTCCATCAAGTCTTCTCGCCGCTTCTTCTAGTGGCATACCAACGAGTAAGGCCGCTAAACCTTGAGTATTGCCTGGACAACCACGAACGATTTTCACCTTCTTGATGATTCCATCTTCGTGATCGATGAACATCTCAACCGAACAAGTTCCTTTTGGATAATAGTGAATAGTTTCCATTATTTAACAATTCTTCCGTAGACTGTTCCACTGCAACCAGCCGCATTACTTTCATCGGTATCGATGTGCATTGCTAAAGCAAAGTCGTCTCTAACTCTAACAACGACATCACCGAAGATAAGGCTTCTTTCAGCGGTGTTAACTTCCACTTTAACGATTTCACCATTCTTGACACCGAATTCTTCAGCGTCTTTTGGTGTCATATGAATATGTCTTTTAGCAACTATGCATCCTTCTTCAAGTTCGAGTTCACCAGCAGGACCAACGAGTTTAATTGGTGCGCTACCTTTGGTATCTCCACTTTCTCTAATAACAGCGTTAACGCCTAATGTTCTAGCATCTGTCGCACTGACTTCAACTTGAGCGCTCTTTCTAAATGGTCCAAGAATGCTAACGTTAGCAATGGTCTTTTTTGGTCCGACGATATCAAGTCTAGAAAAAGAAACGAATTGTCCTGGTTGGCTTAATGGTGCTCTGACTTCGAGTTTTGCATCTTCACCAAAAAGGATTTTGAATTGTTCTTCGTTGACATGAATATGTCTTGCACTTGTTTCAACTAATATTTCTTTCATTTTATTTTTACCTCTTAAGCGTATGATATTTTATCAAATATCGAAACAAAAATCATTATACTCTTGTCTTTTATTTATATTTTTCATAAAATATTCAAGCAACTTGGAAATGCGCAGGTGGCGGAACTGGTAGACGCGTACGTTTGAGGGGCGTATATCGCAAGATGTGTGAGTTCGATTCTCATCCCGCGCACCAAATTGATTATAACAGTAGAATATCTACTGTTTTTCTTTTGCTTTAATCTGAATAGCCCTAATAAAATGTCCAATAATTGTAGCTTCTGAACGCGCTAAAAGACCGAAGATATTGATAAAATATGGGATATTATAAATAAAAAGGATTCCCACTAGGCGATTGTTAATACAATCACGGGTGAATTCCATAATTATAAAATCATAATTTTTATAGAAACTCAATAAAAAGGATTGTTTTTAATGCAATGCAAAACACCCTGTTCGCTATATGCGCTCAAGAAAAGTGTCTATGTGGATAATATGTGATAAGCGCCAATTCTTGGAAATAGTCTAACAATTGACTGGACCAGACTCGTAAAAATAAAAATCTTGTTTTTGTTGTTCATAAACTATTTAATTAAAAATAGAAAGGAGTTACATATAACAATGAAAGATAAGTTAACATTAAGAAACCTTTTAATCTGCATCGGTGGATTCTTTGGTATCTTGGTTTTCGTTTTCTCATTCTTACCAGCCGTTAGATATACCAACGCAATGGCGGACGCTGAATATCTCCATATTCTTTGGGGCGCTGATGCAGTTAAAAACATGGCAAATGGCAAAGTCGAACCATTACAAGGCGCAGACAAATTGGGTCCATCTGTTTTAGCATTAGTTGGTACCATCTTAGTCATCCTTGGCACAGTTTGCGCTATCGTTATGATTTTCCTTGGTGAGAAAATCTTTAAAGATGAGAAAATTAGAAAGATCGTCTTATTTGTTGCTGGCGGATTAATCGTTCTCGGTGGTATCTTTACATTCTTTACACTCGAAGGATTCTATTCTGAAGTTGCAAAGAAAGCTGGAATTACTGTTGAACAATACAAGAAACAACTCGAAGCAGCCAATACTACAGTCAGCTGTGGTTTACCAATCGTTAGTGGTATTCTTGCTATCCTTGGTGGCGGTGCTATCATCGGTTCACAATTCATCCCAGACAAGAAATTAGGCAAATAATTTCAAGTAACTCAAAAAAAGAAGAGACGATGCTCTCGAGAGTCGTCTCTTTTCTTTTTATATAAATAATTAATTAAAACTTTGAAGTATCAAATCCGTCTAATACTTTAAGAAGAGGTTTGATGTTCTTTTTAACGTTTCCTTCTTCAAACGGATTTCTTAAATGAACCTTCTCTAATAATCCGGTAAATGGTAGGGTTCCGCCTAATTTACAAAGTTTGACGTATTTCTTCCATGCCTTTTCATGGTTTTTAAGATCTTCCGCTAAGAATTGGAAGGCCACTACTTGAGCTAAGGTGTAATCGATGTAATAGAATGGAGAACCAAAGACGTGTCCTTGTCTAAGCCACCATGTACCTTTAGCAAGATGTGGGCAATAATCATACTTCTTATGTGGGAGATTAGCTTGTTCAATCTCTAAATATTTAGTGCATCTTTCATCATGAGTGGCATTTGGATGCTCATAAACCCAGTGTTGGAACTCATCAATAGTGATACCATAAGGTAAGAATTCAATCGCATCGCATAAGTGAGCGTATCTATATTTATCAGCGTCTTTGCCAAAGAAGTTTTCCATATATGGCCAAGAGAAGAATTCCATACTCATGGAGTGAATTTCACAGCTCTCTAAAGTTGGGTTTTGATATTCAGGAATTTTAATTCCACTACTGAGATATGCTTGGAAAGCATGTCCACCTTCATGACACAAAACATTAACATCGCCTTCAGTGCCATTGAAGTTAGAGAAGATGAATGGTGCTTTATATCTTGGGAAATAGGTACAATATCCTCCAGGTGCTTTACCGGCTCTAGCGTCTAAATCAAGCAAGTGATTATCAATCATAAAATTGATAAATGTATTGCTTTCTGGAGACATATGTTCATACATATCTTTGGCGATCGCGGTGAGTTTAACACTATCACCAACTGGTTTTGGATTGCCACTTAAGAATTTGAGATTATAGTCAAATGCTTGTGGGTTTTTAATTCCTAAAGATTTAATTTGTTTCTTTAATAATTTTTGAGCAACAGGAACAACGTTTGCTTTGATTTGTTCACGGTATCCTTTAACCATCTTCGCATCATAGTCAGTTCTTCCTAAACGGATATATCCGAGTTCAACGAAGTTTTTAAACCCGAGTTTCTTTGCGATTGTGTCACGAAGATGAACAAGTTTATCATAGATATCTCCGATTTCTTGTTCGTGTTCACCAATCCATTTATCCATAGCAATAGACGCTTCTTTTCTTGTTTCACGGTCTGCAGAAGTTGTGAACTTACCTAATTGAGATAAGTTATAAACTTCACCTCTGAATTCGATTTGCGCGCCACCCATGATTTCATCATATTTACTGGTGAGCTTATTTTCTTCGATTAATTCAGGAATGATTTTTGGATCGAATGTCTTTTGATTATTTTCGTAAATCTTAAAGAGATATTTTCCGTATAGTTGCTCTAAATCTTTTCTATACTTTGCTTTTAGCAAAATCTTTTCAAATTTTGTTGAGTAGTCAGAGAAGATAGGCGACATTTCATCAATCTTATCTTGTGCGTTCTTATAGACTTTGGAACGAGTATCTAGGGAGTATCTCACTCCGATAATGCCCATATCGGTTCCTAATTCTTCAGAATACTTATTCCAATGTTTAATTGCGACTTTCGCGGTATTCGCACTACCGCATTCTTCTAACTCTTGAATCAAAGATTCGAGTTTCGCGGACACTTTTTTTTCATTTGGGACACGTAATGGGTAATCTTCAAATTTAATGTTGTTATTTTTCATATAATCACCTACTTAACAATTAATGATTCGCCAGTCATTTCGGCTGGTTTTTCTAAGCCTAAGAGTTCAAGCATAGTTGGAGCAATATCCGCTAACTTACCTTCTTTTTCTCTTAGTTTGATATCAGTTCTGTTAATACAGAATGGGACTAAGTTTGTGGTGTGAGCAGTCATTGGCTTACCCTTTTCATCAATGATTTCTTCAACGTTACCGTGATCTGCTGTAACGAGTAAGGTTGCACCATTTTCATCACACCAATCGATAATCTTACCAACGCAGTAGTCAACAGTTTCAACAGCTTTGACGCAAGCGTCATGGACAGCGGTATGGCCAACCATGTCACAGTTAGCGAAGTTAAGAATAACGACATCTAAGTCTTTCTTGTTTAACTCTTTAAGTAAGGCATCTAAGACGAGATAAGCACTCATTTCTGGTTGCATATCATAAGTTGGAACTTTTGGTGAGTTGATAAGAACTCTTCTACAGCCTTTAAGTTCTGGTCTTTCGACTCCATCAAAGTTCATAGTGCCGTCAAAGAAGAATGTCACGTGAGCGTATTTTTCTGTTTCCGCAATTCTGAGTTGGGTTAAACCCTTATCAGCAAGATATTGTCCTAAGATGTTTGTAAGCTTTTGTGGTTCAAAAGCGATAACACCTTTAACGCTATCAGCGTACTTCATCGTACACACGTAGAATATATTCTTTAATGGATGCGCTGGAGCGTAAGCTTTCCAGGCTGGAGTTCCATCATCTTTAATTGCAGGATGTTCATAGAACATTGGGTTAGTAAATAATGTGGAGATTTGAATCGCTCTATCTGGACGATAGTTCATAAAGATAATCGCATCATTATCGCCAATTCTTCCATCGACATTTGCGTTATATGAAGGAATTAAGAATTCATCACTTGGTGCTTTGCCTTGAGCAGGAAGCACTTTTTCATATTGCTCTTTAAAGAATTCATGGTAATCAGTGAAGCTTGGTCCATCATGATCCACTAAGACACGATAGTGAACATCGACACGGTCCATGTTCTTGTCTCTATCCATACCCCAGTAACGTCCACCGATATCAGCGATATGACCGAAGTGTAATTCGTCCATCTTCTTTTGAATCATATCAACATATTTAACACCAGCTTGTGGATCGACATCTCTTCCATCCATAAAGCAGTGCATATAGACATCATCGAGGCCACTTCTTGCGGCTAATTCGATAATCGCTAAGATGTGTCTGATGTGTGAGTGAACACCACCATCACTAACTAAGCCAAAGATATGTAACTTAGAATGATTCTTTTTCGCGTGCTCAATTGCAGCGAGATATTTCTCATTTTTATAGAAGTCTCCATCTTTGATGGCCTTGTTAATAAGTGTTAAGGATTGATAAACAATTCTTCCAGCACCCATATTCATATGACCAACTTCAGAGTTACCCATTTGTCCATCAGGTAAACCGACATATTCGCCAGAGGCATTTATCTCTGTATAAGAATGTGTTTTAAAGTAACGGTCAAGGTTTGGCTTCTTGGCTTCTAAAACTGCATTACCGACTGGATTTTTTCTAATTCCATAGCCGTCCATAATGCATAGAATGACAGGTCTTTTATTTTCCATAAGATATTAAATCTCCTTTTAGACGATTATTATTGTAAAGGAAAACACGTTTTCCAGCAAACAATATGATAATTAAAGTTAGTTATATATAGCAAAGAATAAGTTTATCGATAAATTTCCCAACTAAAAAATACAAATTAGTAGGTTATTTATGGCTGTAAAACAACATTTGACCTATATTATCGAATGTGATAATATACTTCTCGAGGTATTTATAATGAAACAACCAATTGTTGCCATCATGTACGATTTTGATAAGACCTTATCCACAACTGATATGCAAAACTACAGTTTTATTCCTATGCTCGGATTAACACCTCAAGAATTCTGGGGCGCTACCGGTAAATTCTCGGAAGAAACAGGTTGTGAAAGAATTCTTTCATACATGTTCATGATGATCAAAAAAGCTCAAGAGAAAGGTATCACTTTAACTCGTGAACTTTTAAGAGAGTGTGGCAAGAACATTAAGTACCATCCTGGCGTCACTACATGGTTCGATAGAATCAATAATTACGGAGCTTCCAAAGGTGTTCAAGTTGAACACTACCTTGTTTCAAGCGGAACAAAAGAAATTCTCGAAGGCTGCTCTATCTATGATAAGTTCACAAAAGTCTATGGTTGTGAATTCTACTATGAAAACGATGTTCCAGTGTGGCCAAAGCTTGCAATTAACTACACTCAAAAAACACAGTTTTTCTTCAGAATCGCCAAAGGTGTCGTTGATATCAAAGATGATGATGCAGTTAATGAAAAGGTTAAAGGTAGTTTAAGAATTCCATACGAAAATATCGTTTATATTGGTGATGGAATGACTGACGTAGCATGTATGACTTTAGTTAACAAGAATCACGGATACTCCATCGGTGTTTACACAGATAGCAACCGTGAGCAAGTCGGACAAATTAGAAAAGACCAACGTTGCCGTTTTGTTGTTAAAGCTGATTATTCTCAAGATAAAGATATGGAGAAAGTATTCAAGCTCATCATTGATGATGTCTCCAATAGATTTACTCTTAGAGCCAAAGAAGAAGCCTTAGCGAATAAAAACGAATAGAAGCTAAACTTAAAAATTAATGACCTTGATATATTCATGGTCATTTTTTTAATATTTTCGTTTAATCCACTACTTCATAGTGATAAATTATATTTATGGATTTCAAAGTCGGAGATATCATAATCGGAAAAGTAAACCAAATAAGACCATACGCCTTATTTTTATCTTTTGATAATGGAGTGAATGGTCTACTTCACATTTCCGAATTATCTGACGGCTATATAAGAGATATTGAAAAGTTTGGTTCTGTTGGTGATGAAATCAAAGTTAAGGTTTTATCAATCGATCCTACAAACGGTTTTTTAAGAGTCTCTTATAAAGCTATTCCAGAAGAAGAAAGATATACGACTCATGATAATTCCACAAGAAAAATTCCTCAATTCGATGAAGCTGATTTCACTGATTTAGAGGAAAAACTTCCAGAATGGATAAATGAAACATTATTGAAAGCGAAGGAGCAAAACAATGATTAAAGTTGATGTTAGTAATGTCATTAGTGAAGAAGAAATTGCTAAATATAGTGAAAAGGCTAAAACCATCAATAAGATGATTAATGAAAAGACCGGACCAGGAAACGATTTCTTAGGTTGGGTTGATTGGCCAGAAAACTACGATAAAGAGGAATTAGAAAGATTAATTAGGGACGCTAAATATGTTAGAGAAAATTTTGACGTTTTAGTGGTCGCAGGTATTGGAGGATCCTATCTAGGAGCAAGATGTGCTTTAGACGCTCTTAAAGGAATTAAAAATACTGAAAAACCAGAAATCATTTTCATGGGTCAAACATTCTCACCAAATTACACCGCTCAAGTTCTCGATTATTTAAAAGATAAGAACTTTGCCATTAACGTTATTTCTAAAAGTGGCACCACCACTGAAACCTCTATTGCCTTTAGATTATTAAAGAGCCTTTTAGAAGAAAAAGTTGGCAAAGAAAACGCAAGAAAGGCCATATTTGCGGTAACTGACAAAGAAAAAGGCGCTCTTAAAACCTTATGCAACCAAGAAGGATATTCCACATATGTCTTACCAGGAAATATCGGTGGTAGATATTCTGTCCTTACCCCAGTTGGCTTATTCCCACTTGCAGTAAGTGGAGTCGATGTCAAAGCGATGTTAGAAGGCGCTAAAGTAGCCAAGAAAGAATTTGATAATCCAAATCTTAAAGAAAATAGTTGCTATCGCTATGCGGTCAGTAGAGATTATATGTACCGTCATGGTCATCCAGTTGAGATGTATGTCACATATGAACCACAAATGACTCAAATCTCCGAATGGTTAAAACAATTATTTGGTGAAAGTGAAGGAAAAGAAAAGAAAGGCTTACTACCAACAAGCGCGACTTTCTCAACCGACCTCCACTCCTTAGGACAATTCATCCAAGATGGTTCACCAATCTTATTTGAAACAATCTTAAATGTTATTAATCCTCAATTAGACGTCGTTATCCCAAGCGATAAAGATGATTTAGATGGACTTAACTATTTAGCAGGCAAGAAACTCTCTTATGTCAACCAAATGGCGTATCAAGGAACATTAAACGCTCATGAAGTTGATGGAGGTGTTCCATGTAACGTTATTACCATTGAAAAAATGGACGCTAAAACACTCGGTTACCTCTTCTATTTCTTCATGAGAGCATGCGCTTTAAGTGCCTATTTACTCGAAATCAATCCATTTAACCAACCAGGCGTTGAAATCTATAAGAAAAATATGTTCCATCTCCTCGGTAAAAAAGGATATTAACTATATTTATATAGTTTAACCGTTTAGAAAATCGTCAGCGAAATTGACGATTTTTTTATTGATTTATATATATCATAATGGTATATTATTTAACGCGTATCTGCAAAAGCGGATGCTTAGCTCAGCTGGGAGAGCATCGCCTTTACACGGCGGAGGTCGGGGGTTCGAGCCCCTCAGCATCCACCACTATACGCCAAAATAAAATGGAGGGGTAGCGAAGAGGCTAAACGCGGCTGACTGTAAATCAGCTCCTTAGGGTTCGGCGGTTCGAATCTGCCCCCCTCCACCACCTATTATTGGGGTGTAGCCAAGAGGTAAGGCAACAGACTTTGACTCTGTCATCTCAGTGGTTCGATCCCACTCACCCCAGCCAATTTTGACTCGCTAGCTCAGTCGGTAGAGCACTTGACTTTTAATCAAGGGGTCCGGAGTTCGAATCTCCGGCGAGTCACCACTTGATTAAAAAGATGCCCAGGTGGCGGAACAGGTAGACGCACAAGACTTAAAATCTTGCGGATGTATAATCCGTACCGGTTCGATTCCGGTCCCGGGCACCAACAAGTGAAAAAAAGACTACTTATGTAGTCTTTTATTTTTTGCTTTTAAGGCTATTCGCCTTTATAAGCTTTCTTTAAGATTTCTTTCATGTCTTCCACGAGTGGAACTCTTGGATTACATGGTGAACATTGATCTTCAAAGGCGAGAACCGCAACACGATCAAGCTTTGACATATATTCTTCTTCAGAAATACCATAGCTTGCAAAGTTATCGCTTAAGCCAATTGAAGTTTGTAAATCATGACATGCTTTCGCTAATGATTCAACACCTTCTGCTGGAGTAGATGCTGGTAAACCTAATAAACGAGCGATATCTTGATATTTCTTATCAGCGCAGTATTCATTATATTTTGGCCACACAGATAATTTTGTTGGAACTTGTCCGTTATATCTAATGACATATGGGAGAAGAACACCACATGTATGTCCGTGAACTGTATGGAATTCAGCGCCAACTTTATGGGCTAATGAGTGAGTCATTCCTAAGAATGCGTTTGCGAATGCCATACCAGCAATAGTTGCGGCATTATGCATCTTTTCACGAGCTTCTAAGTCATGAGTACCGTCTTTGACTGCTCTTGGTAAATATTTGAAGACTAATTCAATAGCCTTAATGGCTAAACCATCAGTAAAGTCACTAGCCATAACAGAGACATATGCTTCAATCGCATGAGTAAGAACATCCATACCTGTCATAGCGGTTGCTTTTGGAGGTAAGTTTGTTGTAAATTCGGCGTCGACAATTGCCACTGTTGGAGTTAATGAATAGTCAGTAAGAGGATATTTCTTATTATTCTTTTTATCAGAAATAACCGCAAATGGAGTCACTTCACTACCGGTGCCAGAAGTGGTTGGAATACAAATTAAACGGGACTTCTTGCCTAATTCAGGATATTTGAAGGCTCTCTTTCTAATATCCATGAATTTTTGTTTTAAGTCATCGAAGTTGACTTCTGGATGTTCATAGAATAACCACATTCCTTTAGCGGCGTCCATGACTGAACCACCACCTAAAGCGATAATGACATCAGGTTTGAAGATTTTCATCATCTCCGCGCCTTTTCTTACTGTTTCAATATCTGGATCTGGTTCAACATCACAGAATAATTGCATTTGTACTTTATTTCTTCTTAAGTTAAGTTGATCAGCAATCTTCTTGAAGAAGCCGAATTCCACCATTGAGGTATCGGTAACGATAAAGGCTTTATTAATATCTTTACAAGATTTTAAATATTGAATTGAATTACGTTCAAAATAAATTTTTGAAGGAACTTTAAACCACTGCACTGTATTTCTCCTTTTACCAACTTTTTTGATATTTAATAAGTTGATGGCGCTGACGTTTCCACCGATTGAGTTATGGCCATAACTACCACAGCCCAAAGTCATTGATGGGAGGAAGGAATTATAGATATTTCCGATTCCACCAAAGGAAGATGGTGTATTCCAGATAATTCTCATCGCTGGAACTTTTTCACCGAAAGCATCCGCCATTGATTGATCAGCGCAGTGAATAGCCGCGCTATGTCCCATTCCATTAAATGAGACCATTTGGAATGATTTTTCAAATCCTTCTTTATCGTCTTTAACTTTAAAGAATGCCAATACTGGAGAAAGTTTTTCTCTACTGATTGGTTCTTCTGGTCCAACGGTCTTACATTCAACACCGATAACTGATGTATCTTTAGGAATTTCAAATCCAGCTTGGGAAGCAATCCAATATGGGGATTTACCAACGATATCAGCGTTAAGTTTAGCTTTTTCAACGCCTTCATCTCCTGAAGCGTAGCCAAACATAAATCTAGATAATTTCTTCTTTTCTTCTTTATTTACAAAGTAAACTTTGAATTTCTTAAATAAAGCAATTGCTTCATCATAAATTGCTTCATCGATAATCGCTGCTTGTTCAGAAGCACAAACCATACCATTATCGAAAGATTTAGAACTAACGATATCATTTACTGCTTGTTCAACATTACAGCTCTTATTCATATACGCTGGAACATTACCTGCTCCAACACCCATTGCAGGTTTGCCACAGCTATAAGCTGCTTTAACCATTGCGTTACCACCAGTAGCAAGAATTGTAGCAACTCCTGGGTGATTCATTAACGCAGATGTCGCTTCCATACTTGGGTGTTCAATCCATTGAATGCAATCTTTAGGAGCACCAGCCTTAACAGCGGCGTCTCTCATAATAATTGCAGCTTCTTTAGAACATTGTTGGGCATTTGGATGGAATGCAAAAATGATTGGGTTTCTTGTTTTTAATGAAATTAAACATTTAAAGATAACTGTACTTGTTGGGTTTGTAACTGGGGTAATACCGCAAATAACACCAACTGGATCAGCGATTTCGGTAATACCAGTGACTGGGTCATCACTAATAACTCCGACAGTTTTTAAATGTCTCATGTTATTAACGACATATTCACATGCGAAGAGGTTCTTTGTTGCTTTATCTTCGAAAATTCCTCTTTTTGTTTCATTAATTGCACTTGCAGCGAGTGTGCCGTGATGATCTAATCCAGCAACTGAACACTTAGCGACGATATGATCGATTTGTTCTTGATCAAGATAAAGAAATTCGTCTAACGCAACTGTTGCTTTTTTTACTAGTGCATCAACTTCTTCTTGTGGGCTAATAATCTTCTCTTTTTCCATATTAGTTCTTCTCCTTATTACTTAACTTATGTTGTAAAATGGCAAAACTACTTGCCATATTTATATTTTCTATAACGACGTCATCACCGACATTTAAATGTACTGGAACAAAGTTCCAAATCCCTTTAATTCCTGCGTTCACTAAACGGTCAGCGTTATCTTGAGCAGCAGAAAGAGGAACAGCGAGAATCGCTATTTCTAACCCTAATTCATCTATCTTGTTTGATAATTGGTAGACACTGTAAATATCTTTTCCGTTAACTTGGCTACCAACTAAATTTGAGTCGATATCAAATCCACA
Organism: uncultured Erysipelotrichaceae bacterium; assembly: GCA_902800025.1. Classification (GTDB taxonomy): domain Bacteria; phylum Bacillota_I; class Bacilli_A; order RFN20; family CAG-826; genus UBA2450. The sequence continues at coordinate 93,113 of CADCDA010000001.1, forward strand.
AACAATATCCAAACCAAAATCATTAAAACCTTTATAGTTCATTAAGGCTTTGCCTAAATGACCAACACCGACAACCGCTGCTTTTGTGAGATTGTCATAATGTAAAAAAGCTTTAATATCTTCAATTAATTCATTAATATCTCTACCTAATTTAGGTTTTCCATTATTTGATGAGACAACTTGCAAATCTTTTCTTACTTGTTCTTCAGAAAAAGAAAGCGCATTAGCGATCACAGGAGATGAAATGGTCTTATAACCACTATCGCGCATAGATAATAAATATTTAAGGTATATAGGGAATCGTTCTAGTTGTCTTTCGGATACTTGTTTCATATATTCAGTATTTTTTTACTGATATAATTATACTCTAGTGATTTTGCTGAATCAATAAATTTTTACTGATATACCATTAATTTTCGAACTGAAGTTTATAAAGGTTATAATAATAACCTTGCTTATCAATTAGTTCCTGATGATTACCACTTTCGATGATTTCTCCGTGCGATAAAACAATAATTTTATCTGCGTTTTGAATTGTTGAAAGTCGATGCGCGACGATGAGCATTGTTCCAATGTTTTTGATTTTAGATAAGCTTTCTTGAATAACGAGTTCAGTTTCTGTATCAATATTCGCAGTTGCTTCATCAAGAATCATTATTTGTGGTTTATGGATAATTGTTCTAGCAAAAGACAATAACTGTCTTTGTCCTGTAGAGAAGTTCTCTCCTTTTTCCACTATTCCTTCTTCAAGTCCATTATCAAGTTGATTGATAAAAGTATCCGCATTGACATATTTAATCGCATCATTGATTTCTTGGTCACTAAATGAATCATCAAATAAAGTGATATTTTCTTTAATAGTTCCGGTAAAAAGGAATACATCTTGAAGCATCTGCCCTACTCCTCTTCTTAAAGAAGAGAGTTTAATTGTGTTGATATCAATATCATCAATAAGTATTTGTCCACTTTGAATTTCAAAATTTCTAACTATTAAATTTAGAATTGTGGTTTTACCAGCTCCTGTAGCGCCGACAAAAGCAATAGTCTCCTTAGGATTAATAACGAATGAAACATCTTTTAAAATCCAGTTTTCTTTGTCATAAGAGAAATAAACGTGTATAAATTCAATCTTTCCTTTAAACTCACTAATTTCAATTGAGTCTTTTCGATCAACAACCTCTGGAACGATATCGAAAAGATTAAATAATCTTTCAATCGCACTTGTTGCTCTAGTAACGTGATTAAGCGCATCGGCAAGAGATTGAATTGGTTCAAAGAAATAATTAAGGAATAAATAGAAGCTAACGATAACTCCAGCGGAAAGCCCTAGTCTTACGCCCATGTAGATGATAAGAGCAACAGACAATATATAAATGAGCGACACTAAAGGTCGATATAAAGAGAAGGCAATAGTAACAGCATATTTAGTTTTAAAGAATTCATGATTCTTTTCTTTAAATATCTTGTTATATTTTTCTTCTTGTTTAAATAATTGAATAATCTTCATTCCAGAAAGAGATTCATTTAAAAATGAATTGAGATCAGATAGCTGCGCTCTTTCTCTAACAAATATCTTATGGACTTGTTTCCAGAACACTAAAGAAATAATAAAGATGATAACTGTAACACCAGTCATAATTAGACCAAGTTCCACCGATAAAATAAGCATCCAAATATATACTGCAGTAACAGTTAATAAATCTCTAACAATCATCACTAATGTTCCAGTAAAAAATTCACTTAATTGAGAAGTGTAACTACATACCCTGGTAACTAAAGAGCCAACCGCCATGTCGTTGAATTGGCTTTGAGACATATTTTCAACGTGTTCAAAAACTTCCATTCTTAAGGAATAGACGATTCTTTGACCAGCTTTTGTTAAAATCATGCTTTCAATCATTACTAGTGATTGAGTAACAAATGCTACAAAGAAAACTAAGCACGCAATAATGATAATTGTATCTAAGATAACATCATCTCTAACGATATAGTCGGTAAAGTAGCCTGTAATACGAGGAGAGATAACACCAAGGAATACGTTAACAAAGATTAGTAAAAGAGAAATAGCGAAAGCTTTCTTTTCTTTGCGAACATATTTCCAAGTACGTTTTAAAAGCGTTTTGGTTGGTATCTTTTTATGCTCTAATAAGTCTTTCACCACTACTCTCCTTTCTTTGTACTCAGCTGTTGTAAAAGAACCATTCTTGAGAACGTTCCTTCTTGTTTCAAAAGGTTGCTTGGGGTATCAAAAGCCTCAAGAGACCCCTTATTTAAGACAATTACCTTATCGGCGCCCATGACTGTTGAGACACGAGAAGCGACGATAATTGTGGTTTTTCCTGCTCTTTGTTCTCTTAAATTCTTTAAGATATTTTGCTCAGTTTTTAAATCAACCGCACTAACAACATCGTCTAAGATTAAAATTTGTGAATCTTTATAGAAGGCCCTTGCTAAAGATATTCTTTGCTTTTGTCCACCAGAAATAGTCGCCCCGTTTTCAGCGATGACTGTCTCTTCTTTATTTTCAAATTCATCTAAGTCTTTTTTAAGATCGCTATAAAGAATTGCTTCACGAAGTTTAACTTCATCAAGGTTATTATTATCAAAGATAATGTTTTCTTTAATAGAGCCACTAAAAAGGAAATTATCTTGAGGAGAATAAGCAAAGCCTTCTCTTAAAGAAGATAGCTTAATATCCATAATGTCATTATCATCAATATAAACTTGGTTTCTATTTACGTTATAAAGTCTAGTTAATGTATTGACTAAAGTGGACTTCCCACTACCAACTGCACCGACAATTCCAATTAATTCCCCTTCTTTTATTTCTAAAGAAATATCTTTTAAAGAATCTTTACTTGCTCCTTCATATCTAAACGAGAAATGATCTAATTTGATATTCCCTTTAATCTCAACATCCTTTGCGTTCTCATTGTCTTTAATGTTTATTGGTATATCTAAAAAGTTAGCCACTCTTCGATAAGAGGTTCTGGCTTTAGAAAACATCGTTATCACTTGCCCCAAAGCGATCATTGGCCACACTAAAGTGTAAAAATATCCTTGGAATGTAACGAGCTGTCCAGGATCTAATTCAATTTTATACCCAAACATAACAATCGGATTATGGGTGACTGTTGCATAAACAAACCAACCACCAAAACCTAATATAATTGCCGATACCAAAGCAACTATAATACCAATAAGAACATCAAACAAAACTGAAATATAAGTAAATTTAACGTTCGCTTCACTATTTGCTAAAGCAAGTTTATTAAACTTATGAATTTGTTGTCTTTCTTTAACAAAGGCTTTAATCACTCTAATACCTGTAAATGATTCTTGAGAGAAATCATATAATCGGTCATTGCTTTCTTGCCTTAGTCTCCATCTATTTGACATATGCGTTTCACATAACGCGCCTGCTAGTGCAATTAAAAGGATTGGGAAAATAGCGATAAACGCTAGGTTTCGGCTCAAAATGAACATTTTTACCAGAGCTAAGACTGTTAGGAAAACACCATCAATAACCATCAAAGAACCCCATCCAAGGAACTCTTGTAGGGTTTCTAAATCATCTGTGGCCCAGCTCATAATGTTTCCAACTTTATTATTATGATAATAAGAAACATCGAGTTTCTCGGCTTTTTCAAACATTTCTTTTCTTAAATTCTCTTCAATTCGTTTAGAAGCATAGAACAAAGAAAGCCTCCAAACAATTCTTCCAACAAATAAAACTACCGCAATCACGATAGTGCTTAATATCGTTTGGATGAATTCTTGACTTTGAACGTCAATCGTTCCTTCTTTGTCAAGCTTATCAACTAGGCCACCGATGATTTCTGGGATTCGTAATTGAAATATATCAACAGTCACTAACGCTGCAAGGCCAATTAAAAAGAAGATAATAAATCTCGGGTAATATTTCCTAACATATTTTCCCCAAATGAGTAACATTTATTCTTTTGTCTCCTCTTTAATTTTCTTCTGATTGCGTCGATGAATTAAATAGTAAACCAAAAATGTAATTCCTCCAAATAATAGATATCCAGAGAAATCAATTAAAATATCAGTAAAAGCAAACGCTCTTCCAGGAGCGGTTAATTGTAATAGTTCACTAATAACAGCAACTGATAAACCAAGCGCTAAAGAATTGATGACAATTCTCTTTTTCATCTTATCAAAATCAGTGTGTCCAAAAATGAATGTTAGAGTTGTTAAAATACCGCTAACACCAAATAGTCCGAAGTGTCCGATTAATTTCCTCACCAAATGGTGAGCGAATTCTGGATCAGTCGCAATTCTTGAATTAGGCGCTATTGCTTTAAAGATATTTATAATGAATTGAGTAATCCCTAAACTCTGTGAAGAACTACCACTCGCATCTACTGCGCCTTCGATCAAAATGAAAATATTTATCGCGATTGATAAGGCTAGAAAAATAAAAAATAGTATCCTTCTCTTTTTCATTCTAGAAATAATTTTATATGAAAATTATATCTAAGTGTTATAATAATCTCTATGACAGTAGAAAAAATCAATGAACTCATTATAAATATCCTCGGTGAAGGGGCAAAAATCGACCACGAAATGTTAGGTGGTATGATGAATATGTCTTACCAAGTCGTAGACAAAAATGGTAAGAAATATATCCTTTATATTCCAACCGAACAAGCTAATGAAATGGTGGACCGTGTTTTAGAAAAAGAGCACCAAAGAATCATTTACGAATTAGGTATCACAAGCAAGAATGTTTATTTCGATGAAAAGACCGGTATTAAAATGAACGAATTTATCGAAGGAGATTCCATCAATAATATCGCTTCTTTTGATTATGATAAAATTGCTGCATTATTCAAAAAGTTACATAGCTCAATCATGCTATCTAGAAAAGACTACGCTCCATTTACTAGATTTACTGAAATCTATGAAAAAGAAGCCCTTGAATTTAATAAAGAAATTTCTCCTTTATATACTGAATTAAGGGACTTCCTATTCGCTAAACGTGATTTTTTAGAGTCTCAACCACTCGTTTTATCTCATAACGACGCTCAAAGAAGTAACATTGTCAAAACTCCTAATGATGAATACTATTTTATCGATTTTGAGTTCGTTGGAAATAACGATCCAATTTATGATATTGCGGCCTTTGGTAACGGTTTAGTGTCCGAAGGAAGAAAATTATTAGAAAAATATTTTAACGGTAACCCAACTGATAATGAAATTAGAAGATACTATTTATGGAGAATCTACATTTCCTTGCAGTGGTATAACGTCGCCATCACTAAACATTATCGCGGAGAAGGTGAGAAACATGGTTTCAACTTCTTAGATGTCGCTACTCATTTCTTAAATAACGCCAAAGATGCTTATGATGGATATCATCTAGAAATTAGAGATAAAGAAGTTGAAGATGACACTATCGCTTTAATCATCACCACCTTAGATAAAGTTAGACATTTCTTAAGAAAAGATGGAGGAGACTGTGAATTTGTTTCCTTTGAAAATGGAGTGGTCTATGTCAAAATGCAAGGAGCCTGCGAAGGTTGCTCATTCGCTTATAATGACATTAAAGATTTAGTGGAAGTCATCCTCCAAGAAGAAGTTCCTGGAGTAGTTGAAGTTCGACTCGCGGAGTAATTGGGGTATAGCCAAGTGGAAAGGCATCTGGCTCTGAACCAGACATTCCTTGGTTCGAATCCAAGTACCCCAGCCAAACAAAAAATAAACAGAAGCAATTGCTTCTGTTTTTTGATATTTTTACTTAAGTAAATTTTCTTTTCTATTAACTACGATGTAACCGTTTCTATTATAGACATCTTCGCGGTTATAGGTAATTTCTTTGCCGTTTGGTTCAACGAATATTCCACCTGCTTCAGTAACGATAATTTGACACGCTGCAGTGTCCCATTCTTTCGTGTTAGGCGAAGAACGGAAAGTAATTTCTGCTAATCCATGAGCGATTGCACATGGCTTAAGTGAACTGCCCTTTTTCATTACGTGTTTAATGACATCGCTATGCCTTTCAATAAACTCTTCTTCATCCTTAGTAAAATGGAAGACAGAGGTGAGCATTGTTAAGTCGTTTATTTTATCATTTACGTGGATTCTTATAGGGTTTTCGCCTAATTTTTGATAAAATGCGCCATTGCCTAAACTTGCGAAATATAACTCATCAAGAGCAGGAGCAACAACGACTCCAACAACTAGTTTATGTTTATAGCTTAAGGCGATGTTCGTTGTGAATTGACCGTCTTTAGCAACGAAATCTTTCGTTCCATCAACTGGATCAACAATCCACACAAAGTCATTTTTAAGTCTATCCAAATTATCGGTGCTTTCTTCGGTTAGAAAGGCATGAGTAGGAAAGGCTTTATGTAAGTGTTCACGAATGATTTGATCAGCAGCCTTATCAGCGTTAGTAACTGGAGAATTATCTTCTTTGATTTCAACATCAAAGCCTTTGTTATAAATCTCCATGATTTTATCTTTGGCTTTTAAGCCAGCTTTAATCGCTTCTTGTAATTCTTTTTCCCACATAATTATTCTCTCCATTCGGCAAGAGTGTTATCAAGGTCTTTAAGAATATCATCAATGACACCATAATCTAGGCTCTTGAGTTGGGCTCCACTAGCGTGAGCGTGGCCACCACCACCAACACGGACAGCGCATGGTTGAATCTCTGGTCCATTACTTCTGATTTCGACTCTGACTCTACCATCATCGTATTCAGCAAATGAGCACCAAATTGGATATCCTTCAATGTTTCCTAATAAATTGACGTTATTACTAGCGGCGTTAGCAGATAATTTGAGTCTATGTAGTTTCTCTTTAGAGTAGATGATATAGATGACGCCACCTTTGGTTTTCTTATAGTGAGTCATGATATATCCTCTAGCAGAAACTGATCTCTCATCTGTTTTCGCTAATATGGTGTTAAGTAGTTCGATATTCGCACCGTGATCGGCGAGATATTTTGCTCTTTCAAATGTTTGTGAATAATTGGTGACAAATTGGAATTTCGCACTATCGGTGACTGTTCCTAAATATAAAGCTGTGGCTCCTAGAGGACTAATATCAACTCCAAGTTCCATAGCCATACCTGTAATCATGTCACATGTCGAGTTTGCAGCAGTATCAACAACTTGTGGTCCTTCTGTAAACATTAATGTATCGATATGATGGTCAATTTTAGCCCAAGCTTTACAGTTGAAGATTCTAGAATCTTCCATTCTAGGTAAATCATTTCCATCAACAAGTATCGCAAGCGAATTAGAAATAATGTCATCCCCAATTTTATCCATAGATGGAAGTATTGAGAAAAACCTCGGGCATCCAGTTCCAGTTATATAAACTTTCTTATTTGGATAAAGGGCGTGAATAAGTTCCCTTAATCCAACTTGAGCCCCGTAGCAATCGCCATCAGGATTAATGTGTCCAAATATAACGATTGAGTCGTATTTTTCAATAAGCTCAACTATTTGTTCAAACATTTGGATTAAAATTCATCTCCTTCAGAAGATTCTTCTTTTTCTTCGTCTGATTCTTCTTCACTAGATTCATCATTAGTGGTTTCGTCGAACATTCTGTTGTATTCAACTTCGTCGTCTTCTTCACTATCTTCGTCACTTGTTTGGACATCACTATAGACATCTCTCATATCAATATGGACTTTATCAAAAGTATGTCTTTCTCTTAAATCCCATTCGTTTTCACCTAAGGTGACAAATCTGCCATCGAGCATCATGTTGGTAAAGAATTGACCAGCTTTTTTATTAGCTTCTTCTTCACTTAAACCACTTTGTTCTTTGACATATTCCCAAATTTGGGAAAAGTTGACTGATGATTCGTGACTAGCAACGAACTCATATGCAATTTCAATTAATGATTTAGACATTTGTGTGTCTCCTTTCTCTACATCTTTTCAGGGGCGGATACGCCGACCAAGTAAAGTGCATTCTTTAATACAATTTTGCTAGCTAAGCATAAACCTAATCTAGCTGAGGTAACTTCTATGTTATCTCGATCTATAACTCGGCATTCAGTGTAGAAAGCATGAACTTTTTCTGCTAACTCGTGAATGTAGTTAGTAATTTTATAAGGTGCTTTTTCTTTAGAAGCAATTTTCACTACGTCTTCAAAAGAAGCAAGCTTCTTTGCGAGCTCTAACTCGCTAAATTCTTTTAATAAAGAACCGGTTTCATCAATTTTAATATCAGAAGCACTATTTAAAACTGATGATAATCTCGCATGAGCGTACTGAGCGTAATAAACTGGGTTATCACTACTTTGTTTAACTGCAAGGTCTAAATCAAAGTCGAGATGGCCACTAGCAGCTCTCATAACAAAGAAATATCTAGCTGCATCAACACCCGCGTCTTCACATAGTTCTCTTAATGTATAACCATTGCCTGTTCTCTTAGAGAGTTTGAATTCTTTTCCGTCTTTCATCATCCTCACCATTTGAATGAGTTCGATATCAAGAACGTCTTGGCTATATCCGTGCATCATGAGTGCGCTCTTCATACGATTAATGTATCCGTGATGGTCAGCGCCTAAAACGTCGATGAGTTTATCAAAACCACGAGATAATTTATTGACGTGATAAACGATATCAGGCATGAAATAAGTGTATTCACCATTAGATTTAACGATGACACGATCTTTGTCATCTAAGAAATCAGTAGTTCTTAATACTTTTGCACCACCATCGAGGTAGATATGGTCTTTAAGATATTCAATTTCTTTTTCAACTGCGCCATTAGCTCTAATCGCTTTTTCGCTACTAAAAACATCGAAAACAATATTGAATGTTTTGAGGTCTTCTCTAATCTTTTCAAGCTCTAATTCTTGGCCAACAAGCTTAAAGAACTCAAGTGGATTGTCTTTTTCAAGTAATTTATCGCCATACTTTTCGCGGATCTTTTTAGCGATGATTTTAACATCTTCACCATGGTATCCATCTTCTGGCAGATTAAATGGTAACCCAAGATCTTCTTTATATCTTTCAATAAGCGACTCACCTAAATGATCAATTTGATTGCCAGCGTCATTAATATAGTATTCTCTAGTGACATCATAACCATCGAAATCTAAGATTCTACTAATCGCATCTCCAATAGCGGCCCCTCTAGCGTGACCGACATGAAGATCGCCCGTTGGGTTAGCAGAAACGAATTCCACATTGACCTTCTCGTTTTTCTTAGCGGATCGACCAAAGTTGTCGTTTTCTTTAATAATGCGTTGAACAATTCCAGTGATACTATCATTTTTCATATAGAAATTAATGAAACCTGGACCCGCAATTTCAATATGGTCAATTTGGTCTTTGCTGATTTTATCAACAATTAAACCAGCAACATCTCGAGGAGATTTGCCAAAAACTCTCGCTAGTTTCATTGCGACATTGGTCGCATAGTCACCATGAGTTGGATCTTTAGAGTTCTCAACGACAATTTCGTTAAGATCTAAATCCACTCCTAGTTCCTTAAGAGCGAGTTGAATATTTTGTTTTAATAAATCTCTGATTTCCATGTGAATATTTCATTATACTTATTACTAATAAATTAGCAATAATTATTTTCTTCTAAGTAATACGATCGACGAAGCTTCAATCGCCTCTCCTTGACCGACCCCACCAAAGCCTTCGTTAGTGCCGGCCTTGATAGATACTTGTCCTATATCGACTTTTAAAAGTTTGGCAACGTTTTCTCTCATCGCTATGATATGGTCTTTTAATTTTGGTTTTTCTAAAGAAACAAAGATATCAACATTATTAACTTGGTATCCTTTGTCTTCCATCATCTTAACGACTTTAGAAACGATAACACTACTATCCATGTTTAATGTTTCATTAGATGTATCTGGAAAATGCTTTCCTAAATCGCCTAATGCAAGCGCGCCTAAAATAGATTCCGCTAAAGCGTGATATAAAACATCACCATCACTATGAGCGAGTTCTCCTTTTTCAAAAGGGACAACCACACCACCAATGATGAGTTTTCTATTTTCTACTAAACGATGAATATCTTTGCTAAATCCAATACGGTAGTCCATTATTTTTTACCTGAAACATTAAATTTGAAGAACATGATATCTCCATCTTTTGGAAAATATCCTCTTCCTTCAGTACGTAGTTTACCCGCTTCTTTAACCGCAGCTTCTGTTCCTAATTCATGTATTGCGTCATATGGATACACTTCTGCGCATATGAAGCCTCTTTCAAAGTCGGTATGAATGATACCAGCACAGTTAGGGGCGCTCATTCCATTTTTAAATGTCCATGCACGACATTCATCAGCTCCGACAGTGAAGAATGTAGATAAATTTAATAATTTATATGTGGCTTTAATTAATCTAGAAAGACCACTATCACTAATTCCTAAATCTTTTAAGAATTCGGCACGATCTTCCTTTGGAAGCTCTGATAATTGAGATTCAATTTCACAGCTTACAGGAATAACTTCATTGCCTTCTTTGGAAGCATATTCTTTAACTTTGTTATATAACTCACAGTTATCGATATCGATAAGATCCTCTTCGCCAACATTAGCGACATAAATAATCGATTTTTTAGTTAATAAATGATAATTCTTAACAACTTCTTCTTGTTCACTATTAAGGGAAACTGTTCTAGCGGCAAATCCTTGTTCAAGAGCTTCTTTTAAAGGAGATAACGCGGACATTTCTAAAACAGACTCTTTATCTTTTAAGATACGGGCTTTGTTCTCAATCTTTTCAATTCTTTTCGTGACAGTATCAAGATCAGCCATAACGAGTTCAAGATTAATGACTTCGATATCTCTAATCGGATCAACATCACCTTCAACGTGGATGATATCTGCGTTTTTGAAACATCTAACTACTTCAACAATCGCATCGCATTCACGAATATGCGATAAGAACTGGTTTCCTAATCCTTCGCCTTTAGAAGCCCCTCTAACTAAACCAGCAATATCATAAAATTCAATTGTCGCTGGAATAGTTCTTTCAGGTTTAAAGACATTCACTAAAAAATCAAGTCTTTCATCTGGAACCGCTACCACTCTTGTGTTTGGGTTAATTGTCGCAAACGGATAATTTGCAGCCTCAACATGCGAATTAGTAATCGCATTAAAAAGAGTAGATTTTCCTACGTTTGGTAATCCAACTATGCCTGCTTTTAATCCCATCTTAATACATCCTTTTGATTTATATCAAAGTATATTATACGCATTAAGGCCTCTTTTACAAAGAGAAAAATACATTTTACTGTAAACACTCAATCGCATTAAGTTTCGAGATTTTTCTCGAAATGAGTAAAGAACTAAGTAAAGATATCGTTAGAGCGACACCAATCATATATAAAAGTGAAAGAGGATTTAGTACGAACACAGATTCAACGTATAAAAGTTCAGACATCGTTTTTGATAAGACTATAGAGACAACAAGCAACTCAATAGATGAGAAAACAAACGAAAGTCCAGTCATCATTAATGAATGAAAATAGACGAATTTTCGACTCTCTTTTTCTTTAACTCCTAAGCATCTTACAAGTCCGATATCTTTCTTAATCTCCATAAAATGGAGGTAGTTACAAATAAAAAGAATAAGAGCCGCGATTATGACACTTGTAACAGAAACAATTAGCATAATGGTTTCGATATATCCACAAATCTTATCAACGCTATCTTTGACATCTTTTAAGGGAGCATTAACTGATAACTGTGGAAACGCCCGATTTAGTTTTTGAATAATTGCCTCTTCATTTCCTTCATCAATTCTAATTGCGAGATTATTTATTCTTAATTCAAATGTCGATATTCCTAACATCGCTTGGAAAAAGAGAATCGACCAAGACTCGTGATGAGAAATTGAAAGTTTACCACTATCAGTTATACCGACTATTTTTAAAGGTGCAATTTCAAATTCTCTGGTCACATATCCATTCGCTAATAAGTTCTCCTTAATTGGGAAAGAGAGATAGATAAACTTATTGAGCGGATCATTAATTTCTAATCGATTTGCTAGACTACTACTGATGAGGATTTCTTGAAAATTAGCGGGTTCCCTACCTGTTAACAAAGAATAATGTGGCTCAAACACAAATCCATTCAGACTGCTTTTTGAGAAATGCCCTTCTAATATTTCATCTGGTACATTTACATTTAATGAGTCCTCATATTTGATATAAGACATATTATCGTTAATGTCCCAAATATATTCTTCTTTATTGGATAAATATGTCATCCTAGAAAAGCCCATCATGAGGCTTTGTTCATAAATAGAATAGCCGACATTACTTCCATAAGTTACTTCATACACCCCTTTAGTGGTCTTTTTACAATAATCACCGATAAAAGAAGGAATATCATCCTTATTAGTGCGATGAATCATCATCACTCTTGGACAGTGATATGTTTCTATATCCTCATATAAAATTGGATAATATTTTTTATCAAGTATTTCAAAATCGATATCTTCATTTTCTAAAGAAAATCTATTATCCATTAAAAAGGCATCTCTACCACTAGAGAAATTCATATAGAAAGATTTGATTAACGCCCAAGGATATTCGCTATTTATATTAATGTTTTTTGTCGATGGCAAATGAGCTTCGTTTTCAAGCATATATTCATTCCATATTGGATTGGAATGGTAGATAAGTGTTTTACTTGATAAGACAAACGATTTTAAACTCAATGGAATTCGGACTTCATATTCCCAGTTTTCATTTGCTAAACAAAATAAAAGATTTAGACCATTATTCTCGATATAGTTTGATAAAGATTTGACCGTTCTTGCTATTCCAAGCTGATAACATAGTTCATTAATTGTCAGCATCGGCATTGACAAAACTACCTCATTATCTTGTAGGGAATCCACTGTTTTTGGGTATTGATCTCCTTGGATGTTTTCTAATAATTCAAATTCATTTATGTGTTCAGCGTTAAAAGATCCAATGGGTCTAGTAACATCTGTATCAATTGATAGGAAGTTATCTGTTGGAAACAAATATCCAGTGTTCCAATAATAGACTCCTATCCGACTAATACCTTTGTTATACTTAACTATTTCATTTACTTCACTATAAGTGGCCGAGGTGATTATATCTCTATTTGTTGTTGGGTTTTTCGATGAAACAACAAGTTTATCGCTATCGATGATTGCAGAATAGCTTCTGTACATATTAGTAGAGATTATATCTCTAAGTGTGCTTGCTAATCCTACTCCAATTAACCCTAACGATGTAGATAGACTAATAAAAGCTGTCCTCCATTTTCTTCTTTTGATGGAATTAACCGTGTGATTAAACAAAAACTTAAAAGGCAAACTTTTCTTTTTATCATCATATTTAAGATCAATGATTGGCAAATACTCTTTATGAGGGTTGCGATTTTGATAATAATCTCCAATGGCTCTGCCATCTTTCATTTTGATTATTCTGTCCGCGTATTTTTTAGTTAATCCTTCATCATGGCTAACCATCACCACTAAAGAAAAAGCACTAACTTTTTTAAGTATTTCCATTACTATCTCGCTATTTTTATCATCCAAATTGCCAGTTGGTTCATCAGCGAGTAATAAAGAAGGGGAATTCGCTATTGCCCTAGCAATCGCCACTCTTTGTTTTTCTCCTCCGCTCAAATTTGATACCGGCTCATTAATTTTATGTAGGAGTCCCACTAATTTAAGTAGGTCTTCAACTCTTTTTGCTTTTTTAGCCTCCTTATCAACACCACATAAATTAATCGAAAGAAGAATGTTTTCTTTAACAGTTTCAAATTCAAATAGTTTATAGTCTTGAAAGACAAATCCAATCTTTTTATTTCTTAACGTTTCTTTTTCTTTTTCACTCATTTGGCTATATTTTCTTCCGTCAAACACAATGTCACCCTTAAAGTCCATCAAAGATGACAGGATGTTTAAAAGAGTTGTCTTGCCACATCCGGAAGGACCATTAATAATAACTAAACCATATCGGGGGAGTCTTTTAGAAAAATTAGACAATACTTTTCTACCATCAAATTCCTTGGTGACATTTTCAATTCGTATCATAGGCTCTGTAATTCTCCTTTGATTGATTTTCTTTTAGAAAATGAAATAGGAATTAAAGTAGAAAAAGAAACCACTAGCATCACGACAAGAACAATAAGTAATGGGAATAGAAACTTAATACCAAGGAATTCTAAAAACGGAATTACAATAAGTTCCTTAATATCTAAATACTTATATATAAGAATATTGGCTAGTTTCATTAGGCCAAATGAAATACAAACCGATAAAAGAATAGACAAAAACCCGTTTACCATTGATTCTTGTAAATAGATTTCTTCTATTTGATCACTAGAAGCTCCAATTGAAGATAAAATAGCGCTTTTCTTATGATCTTCCGAAAAGCTAGTAAAAGACATTATGCTTAAAATTAGTAATGCTCCAACAAACGCAATAACTAGGAAAAGAATGACACCATATTCTGCGACAGAAAGAAAATTAAAAAGCGAATCAGTAAGTACCATGGACTGACTCGTGAAGACAAGACCATCACTGAAAATAGAATTATCAAACGGAGTAATCCTATCATTAAAATTCTTCAAAAATAGCAAATATGAATATGAAGAAATAATCGCATTATTGTCAGCGTTCATTACTCTATCGTACCAAGTAATATCTTCGTTATTGTAGGTTGATAGATTAACTAGAATATAATCTTTACAATATTCTTCAATAGCTAAATAGGAGTAATAGATTTTAGGAGTTGGTAAATAGTTAATTTCTTCAACGATGGCAGAAATTTTTATTTTCTTATTCAATCTAAAAATATCATTGACATATTCTTCGGTGTTCGTGACATAAGTCGTTTCAGTTTCATGCTCGATAGTCAAATACTCATTAAGTGGGTTTTTGCCAATTTCTTTTCTAATTAGATTAGCGGCGCTTTGATTGATTATAACTTCATCGATTGCGGCTTCATCTGGAAGCGTTCCATCCACTATTAAACTCCTATCAATATGCTGCCTATCAAATGAGTATATTGGAGTGAATAATAAATCATCAACTATCTCATCATCATATAAAATCTTAATATTTTGTGGGAGAATTGCCGAAAAGTTTATGCAAATCTCATATTTTTCAGAAATTTTGGAATTAGACTTAAGGTTTTCATAGTCAGGTCTAGATGACTTGGTTAAAGAAAGCATTCCACTCCCTCCAGTTGACGTTTCTTTTGAAACACTTCCAGAGCCAAAATCAAGCTGTTTATAGCACGCCTCCTTTATTGACTTATCCTTGTTATTTATAAACCCAACCACTAAATATAGCATCGATAAAACAATCGTTAACGCCACCGAACTAAAGACGTTTCTTTTTATTCTTCTTTTATAGTTACTACTTGCAATTCGATTGATCCACGATGAACTTCTTTTCATCTGTTTTTTACTAAAACGAATGCTATCTTCTTTTTTATTAATTACTTCATCTTTTACAATTTGGCCATTTGCTATTTCAATAATTCTATCAGAGTACTGTTTTGTTATTTGAAGGTTATGCGACACCATGATGACTAGCGTGTTTTCACTAATCTTTTTTATTAGTTCCATTACATTAGTGGTGTTATCAGAATCTAATGCGCCAGTCGGTTCGTCACACAATAAAATTTTAGGGTCATTCACTATAGCTCTAGCAATACTGACTCTTTGCTTTTCTCCTCCAGATAATTTGCTTGCTTTTAGATTAAACAGTTCTTCTTTAATCCCCACCATCTTTAAGGATTTAATTGCCTTTTCTTTGCTTTTCTTTGCGGAATCTCCTTTGATAAGAGAAGGCAATTCGACATTATATAGAACCGTTTCTTCATCTATTAAATTGTAGTTTTGAAACACGATTCCGATATCTTGATTAAAGAATGTCGTATTTGTTCTTTTATTAAACGATTTATAAGGTCGCCCATATAAATAGATTTCTCCTTCTGTAGGTGTATCAATTCTTGCTATAAGATTTATAAGCGTTGATTTCCCACTTCCAGATTTTCCATTAATCGCCACTATTCCTGTTGAATCAAACGATAGATTAATGGGGCCGAGTGCAGTAAAAAAACGATCTTTTCCGATTGGGTATCGCTTTGCTAAATTCTTAATTAAAAGTGTTTTCATAAAAAAGTCCTCTCATATTAATAAGAGGAGAAAAAATCGATTTTTTTAAAAATTTTCTTAAACTTTTTTTATTTTTTTATTATTCTGCTTCCATTTTGACCGCTGCTGGAACCTTTGGAAGTCCTGGCATTGTCATAATAGAACCAGTGAGAGCAACGACGAATCCTGCACCAGCAGAAAGTCTAATTTCTCTAATAGTGATGACAAAGTCATCTGGTGCATTTAAGATCTTTGGATTATCAGTTAATGATAACGGGGTTTTAGCGATACATACAGGAATCTTGTCATAACCAAGTTTGTTATACTTTTCAATTTGTGCTTCAGCTTCCTCGGTGTACACCACTTCTTTAGCACGATAGATTTCTTTACAAATCTTTTCAATCTTAGCTTTGATTGGAAGTTCAACTTCGTAAAGTGGATGATAATGACTTTCTTTTGTTTCTAAGGTATTAAGCACTTTCTTTGCGAGATCAACTCCACCAGCAGCGCCTCTAGAGAATGAATCACAGAAAGCATATTCATAACCATTTTCATTACAGAATTCAATTAACGCTTTTGTTTCATTTTCCGTATCGCTTGCAAAGTGATTAATACAAATAACTGCTGGAATACCATATTTTGCAACGTTTTCCATGTGTCTTTTTAAGTTAGCGCTACCAACTTTAAGAGCTTCAACGTTTTCTTTATCTAATTCTTCAAAGAGGACTCCACCATGAAGTTTTAATGCCCTAATAGTCGCCACCACAACTACTGCGTCTGGTTTTAATCCACCAACACGGCATTTAATATCTAAGAATTTTTCTGCACCTAAGTCAGCACCGAAGCCTGCCTCTGTCACCACGATTGGTGCGAGTTTTAATCCGAGCTTAGTAGCGATAATTGAATTACATCCGTGAGCGATATTTGCGAAAGGACCGCCATGGATTAAGGCAGGATTGCCTTCTAGAGTTTGAACTAAGTTAGGATTGAAGGCTTGTCTCATTAACTTAAGAATAGCTTTTGAAATCTTAAGTTGTTCAAGATAAACAGGTTCATCATTGAAGTTATACGCAACAACAATCTTTTTAATACGAGCAACAAAATCGTCTGGATCACTTGCTAAACAAAGGACCGCCATTAATTCACTAGCGACAGTAATAACGAATTCATCTTGTCTAGGAGCGCTTTTCTTTTCATTTTGATTAACAGTGACACTTCTTAATGCTCTATCATTCATATCTAAAGCGCGTTTCCAGATGATTTTCTCTGGATTAATGCCTAATTCATTACCTTGGAAGATATGGTTGTCAATCACCGCGGAAATGAGGTTTATTGAACTAGTTAAAGCGTGCATATCACCTGTGAAATGAAGATTAATATCTTCGCTAGGAATAACACTAGCCTTTCCTCCACCAGTCGCTCCACCTTTTAAACCAAAAACTGGTCCTAATGATGGTTCTCTTAAACAAAGCATGGAGTTCACTCCGATATAATGTAAGCCATCATGTAAAGCGATTGAGGTTGTAGTCTTTCCTTCTCCAGCTTTTGTTGGAGTAATCGCTGTTACTAAAACTAGCTTACCGTTTTTCTTATCTTTTAATTCTTCATTGATTCTTAAATCAATCTTAGCCTTATCTAAGCCATATGGAATTACGTATTCTTTTTTAATTCCAGCTTTTTCTGCAATTTGATAAATGTCTAACATCTTTCATTCCCCCTAAATGGATTTTAATAATTCATCTTGTGATTCAAATAATTCATATTCGAATTGATTTTTGAAGAACGTCACTTGCCTTTTCGCATAGTTTCTCGTTCTCTTTTGAATGAGGCTAATCGCATCATCTAATGAGCAATTACCATGTAAGAAGTCGATTATTTCCTTATATCCAATACCTTGTCTAGCAGTTAAAGACAATTCATATTTGTTTAATAATTCTTTAACTTCTTCAACTAGTCCGTTATCGACCATCTCAATGACTCTTTTATTGATATTCTCGTATAGCTGTTCTCTATTTGGCGATAAGAAGAGGAAACGCACATTTGGATAAACGAGTTCATGTTTTTGAGAATTAATTCTTTCGCTTTTAGTTTTGTCGCTTGATCGAATCATCGATATCGCTCTAATTAATCTCTTACGATTGTTCTCGTGAATCTTTAAGCTCGCTTCATAATCTAGCTTTTGTAATGTCTCATACAAAGTATGATTATCAAGTTCTTCTAAATCAGAATCATCTCTTTCTTCCTCGATAGGAAAGTCATAATCATAAAGAGTTGCCCTTAGATATAATCCTGTTCCTCCAACTAGTACGACATCCTTGTTACTTTTCAAACACTTATCGATTTCTTCTCGACACAGTTTTTGAAATTCCATTACAGAGAATGTTTTATCAGGAGAAACAATATCTAATAGATGATATTTTTTATAATGTGGATCATCCTTTTCAAGCTTTGAAGTTCCAATGTTCATATCTTTATAGATTTGAAAAGCATCAAAATTAATTGCGTCGCAGTTCAGCAAATCAATTAATTTATTCGCGACACTGGTCTTGCCGCTACAAGTAGGACCCATCACTACGTAAATCATTGGGAATACTATATAACAAAAAGAAGTGAAATTCATCACTTCTTGTTAATTATTTCACAAATTTGTAATAAATACTCGCTAACTTCGTTCTCTAACTCTTTATAATTTACCACTAGAGGATGGGAATTATATTGCTTTAAGAGTTGATTTTTCTTTTCTTTATCTGAAGTTTTAGCGATCTCTCTTTTTAGTTCTTTTATTTCTTCAGAAGAGTCTACAAGTTCTTTAATCCTTTTATATTCTTGGAATAGCGGTAATGAATTGAGTTCGTTTTTTAACTCATACGTTAATTCAATTGCTTTATTCATTTACCAATTCTCCAAGTAAAGAATATGTATGGCTCTCATTTATTTTAACATTAACAATTTTACCAATGAGACTTTCATCGCCTTTAAAATGCACTAGTTTGTTGCTTTCGGTGTAGCCAGATAACATATCTTTATCGGTTTTACTTGCTCCATCAACTAATACTTTATATGTACCACCAACATATGACTTAGCGTCCTTTTCAATGTTAACCTCCAAATGCTTGACAAGTTCTTTAAATCTTCTGCTCTTATCAGCGTAGGAAACATTGTCATCAATTTTAGCGGCAGGTGTACCTCTTCTTGGCGAATATATGAAAGTAAATGCACTTTCGTATTTTACGATATCAACCAAGGACAAAGTGTCTTTAAATTGCTCCTCGGTTTCATTAGGAAATCCAACAATAATATCAGTGGATAAAGATAGGCCTGGAATCTTCTCTCTCATCTCTTTAACAAGATTAAGATAATGTTCGCGTGTATATCTTCTTCCCATAAGCTTTAAAACTTCATCATTACCTGATTGGACAGGGAGGTGAATACATTTCATGATATTATCGTATTTCGCAATAATTTCTATCATTTTGCTGGAAAAATCCCACGGATGAGAAGTTGTAAATCTAATTCTTGGAATACCCATTTTCGCTGCTTCTTCTAGGATGTCAGCGAAGTCATAACCTTCGTTTAAATCCTTGCCATAAGCGTTAACATTTTGACCGAGGAAAGTAATCTCCTGATAGTTCGCTTTTTTTAGTTCTCTAACTTCATCCATAATCTCATTAAACTTACGAGATCTTTCTTTTCCTCTTGTGTAAGGAACGATGCAGTAAGTACAGAACTTATTGCAGCCATAAATAATATTCACGAACGCTTTATATTCGTTGTTTCTTTTGACGAGTTTATTCTCAATTACTTCGCCTTGTTTTGACTTGATTGAGATTAACCTAATATCTGAGTTGTATGTTTCATAAATCAAATCTAATAATTGATCGATTTCATGGGTTCCAAAATATAGATTAACTTCAGGGAATTTGTCTTGAAGAATTTGTAAGATTTCAGGTTGCTCCACCATACATCCACAGATTCCTAAAACGAGTTTTTTATTTATGCGGCGATATTTTTTTAAATTACCAATTTCACCATAAACTTTATCTTCTGCGTTTTCTCTAACCGCACAAGTATTAATGATAATAACGTCAGCCTCGCTTGGATCTTCAGTCTTAGTGAAATTCACACTTTCAAGCATGCCTCTCATCGTCTCTTCATCTCTAACATTAGCCTGACATCCATATGTGTGGATATAGTATTTTTTGCCCTTACCAAGTTCTTCCATTTCTTTTAAATGGGCGGTTGAAGCATCAAGAAAAATCGTATCGCTTTTTTGACGATTACGCGCCTCTATTAAATCTGGATAATTAATAATCTTTGTTTTCATATTTATTTTTCAACTTGGTAAATAGGGAATATTTCAATACATTTGCCACTTATATCATCAATATTTAAGACAACTGCAGAGAATAGCCCTTTTCCTTCATTAGGAATATCAAACTTCACGTTATTGCCGTACATAAGCTTATTAACGACTGTTCCTTTATCAAATCCTAAAGCGCCGTCATATAGCCCAGTCATGCCGACATCTGATATAAAAGCTGTTCCGCCTTCTAAAATACGATAGTCCCTAGTTTGTACGTGTGTATGAGTACCTAGGACCGCACTGACTTTACCATCTAGAGCGTATGCAAAGCATATCTTTTCTCCGGTGGCTTCGGCATGGAAGTCAACGATATGAACAGTTGCTTGTTCTTCAGCGCTATCTAAATAGTCGATTAAAGAGTAATAAGGATTATTAACTTCCTCTTTCATAAAGGCCGAGCCTAAAACATTAGTGACCCTAACACTTACTCCATTGACGTCAAATACAGCACTTCCTTCGCCTGGATATTCACTAGTAAGATTAAGAGGACGTATTAATCGATCAACTCGATCAATATATCCCCTAAGATCTTTTTTACTATCGTAATGATTGCCTAAGGTAATTACATCAATACCACTATCGATTAATTCCATATAGTGATGACGTAATAAGCCTTTTCCGTGGCTAGCGTTTTCTCCGTTAGCGATAACGAAATCAATCTCGTATTTCTCAACTAACGTAGATAAATAATCTTTAATCATTCGTCGACCAATACGACCGACGATATCTCCGATAAATAAAATTTTCAAAATAGCTCTTTCTAGAAGTAAAAGTTACTTCGCTGTTTCCACAGCACGGTATTCTCTAATAACAGAGACTTTAATTTGACCTGGATAGGTCATTTCATTTTCAATGCGTTCTTTAATCTCTTTAGCGAGTTTAAAGGCACCGATATCATCAATCTTTTCAGGAATTACCATAACACGTAATTCTCTGCCTGATTGCATTGCATAACTTTGATAAACACCATCGAAGGATTTACAAATCTCTTCGAGTTTTTCAATTCTTTGAATATAGTTCTCAAGCATTTCACTTCTTGCACCTGGTCTAGCAGCGCTTAATGTATCAGCCGCTTGGACTAAATGAGAAATGATATACTTAGCAGGAACATCACCATGGTGAGATTCAATTGCATTGATAACGACATCACCTTCACCATATTTCTTTGCTAAACGTGCGCCAACTTCAACGTGGCTACCATCGACTTCAAAGTCTGCGGCTTTACCAATATCGTGTAGGAGTCCAGCTCTTTTGGCTAAATTTTGATCTAATCCTAATTCAGCCGCCATAGTTCCAGCTAGATAAGCAACTTCAATAGAGTGCTCTAATGCATTTTGACCATAGGAGGTACGATATCTTAATCTACCAACATAGTCTAAGAGTTCACGATTAATTCTTGGTAAGCCAAGTTTAAAGGCGACATCTTGACCGGTCTTATGGATAGTTTCATCAACTTCTTGTTTACACTTTTCAACGATTTCTTCAATTCTTCCAGGTTGAATACGTCCGTCTTTAATTAAGGCTTCTAACGCCATACGGGCGATTTCTCTTCTAATTGGATTGAAGCAGCTGACTGTAATAACTTCTGGGGTATCATCAATAATTAAATCAACACCTAAAAGCGTTTCTAAGGTACGAATATTACGTCCTTCACGTCCAATAATACGACCTTTCATTTCGTCGTTAGGAAGAGCAACAACCGCCACCGTCTTATCAATTGTGGTTTCTTGAGCGTATTTACTCATCGCTAAAGCTAAAATCTCTTGAGACTTAGCAGTCACTTGTTCTTTCGCTTCGTCTTCCTTATTTTTGATGTATTGAGCAATTTCTTTAGAAGTCTTGGATTCAACTCTCGCAAAGAGTTCGTCTTTAGCTTCTTGTGTTGACATTTGAGCAACTTTTTCAAGTTCGACGATGATAGAATCAATCTTCTCTTGCAAGAGTTGATCTTTCTTGTCGACTTCTTTTAAACGACGATTTAAGTTTTCATTCTTTTCATCAAGAGTGTTTTCTTTTTGAATAAGAGCAGTATCACGTCGATCGATACTTTGTTCTCTTTGAAGAAGTTTGTTTTCTTGCGCAGATATCTCAAGCTTCCTCTCCTTGATTTCTTTATCTGCTTCGTTTTTCATTTCATTGATTGTTTGTTTACCATCAAGTTGAGCGTTTTTAATGATGTGTTCGGCTTTGATTTCAGCTTCTCTAATAATTTTATTAGCCTTGTTTTGATCTCTTTGTTTCTTAAAGAATGGAACAAAGAAAACAATTGCAGCACCTAAAAACAATCCGACAAACGCTAAAATGATTGGTAAGCCAATTTCTGTAAATGCGTTTAATACAACTGGCATACTAATATGTCCTTTCAAATAATATAGTCAAAAGACTATTTACCTAAAATCATCCTAAAAATATTATTAAGTATGATTTTTATATGTAACAGGCATCGCCTGATAAACTAATTTCTCTATTGAGAATCTATAGGTAAGTATCTCTTCGGAAGATACACTTGTATTATACAAGAATTATTACCCATCACAAATAATTTTATCTAATTAGTAGAAAATAAGAAAAACCGTCTAAAGACGGCTTTCTATAAATCGTTATTCTTTTGGTGCTTCTTTAATTTGCTTTAAGAGTTTCTCTCTTACATCAGCGTTTGATTTGATGTACTCTTTAGCACTATCTCTTCCTTGAGCGATTTTGCTGCCTTCGTATTCAAACCACGAACCACTCTTTTTGATGATTCCGAGTTCAACAGCACGATCAAGAATTTCACTCTCTTTAGAGATACCTTCACCATAGATGATATCGATTTCACATTGTTTGAACGGTGGACTCACCTTATTCTTCACAACCTTAATGCGGCAGGTGTTACCTGTGACGTCGCTTCCAACTTTAATAGCTTCAGTTCTTCTAATATCAAGTCTAATTGATGCGTAGAATTTTAATGCTCTTCCACCAGAAGTAGTTTCTGGATTTCCATACATCACACCAACTTTTTCTCTTAATTGGTTGATGAAGATAATGGCACATTCTTTCTTGTTGAGAATACCAGCGAGTTTACGCATTGCTTTAGACATAAGTCTAGCTTGCATACCAACTGAGTTGTCACCCATTTCACCATCAAGTTCTGCTTGTGGAACAAGAGCAGCAACAGAGTCAACGATCACTAAATCGATTGCGCCACTATTAGCTAACATTTCAGCGATTTCGAGAGCTTGCTCACCACTATCAGGTTGAGAAAGGATGAGTTCATCAACATTGACACCTAATTTTTTTGCATAGTTAGGATCAATCGCATGCTCTGCGTCAATAAAGGCGGCTCTTCCACCTTGTTTTTGACATTCAGCAATCGCGTGTAAAGCAAGAGTAGTCTTACCACTACTTTCTGGACCAAAAATTTCAATAATTCTTCCTTTTGGATATCCACCTACACCTAAGGCTTCATCTAATAGAAGGGATCCAGTTGGGATAACAGACACTTCAACTGCAGGTCTTTCCCCGAGTTTCATGACTGCACCTTTACCAAATGTTTTTTGGATTTGTTTTAGAACCTCGTCGAGTTCTTTTTCATTGAGTTCGTTTTTCTTTTCCATATAAGTCTCCTCATTTATTAAAGAGTCAAAAAATTCGATTTTTTTAATTATTTTCTTCAATTATTTTTTCTAAAAGTTCGTAAGCAATTTTAATTGCTTCATTTTGAATATTTTTTCTATCGCCTTCAAGTTGATAGGCAAATACTTGAACTTTGTCATAGAATGCAACACCGATATAAACTTCGCCAACTTTTTTACCTTCCATCGCAGTTGGCCCAGCGTTTCCAGTAAATGAAATGCAATAATCAACATTAAGAAGCGATTTAGCGTGGCTCGCCATTTGTCCAGCAATCTCTTGAGAAACAACACCATACGTGTCTATATCAGTGTACGAAATACCTAAGATGCGCGCTTTCTCCTCTGTTGCATATGTGACGAGTGCGCCTTTAAAGAAATGGGATGCACCACTTACAGATGTGATGTCGCTAGCAAAAGCGCCACCAGTAAATGATTCTACTGATCCTAATGTTCTTCCTTTTTCTCTAAAGATTCGATTGATATCGGCACTAGTCATTATTTGTTTTCTTCCTTTTGAGAACTAAAAACTTTCTTATTTTGAACGACGTAAATAATACCGCTAATCAATGAAACTGCTGTTGCTAAATAAACAAAAATAGCAGTGACAGATAAATACTCTTGATATGGGTTATTTGGATAAATGTAATGGAATGGGAAATCGTTCAATAAAACCGCACCGATTGCCACCATTTGTAGGACAGTTTTTAACTTTCCAAAAATGTTTGCAGCAATCACAACACCTTTTTGAGCAGCAATGAATCTAAGAGCATCAACAACTGTGTCTCTAGCGACCATAATGATGACGCACCAGACTGGAATTAATGACACTTGTTCCACCGCATATCGAGCAAAGAAGCGAGGAGCTGCTAGGAAAATAAGCATTGAACTGACCAATAGTTTATCGGCGACAGGATCTAAAAATTTTCCTAAGTCAGTAACTTGGTTATTCTTTCTCGCTAATTTTCCATCTAAATGATCTGTGTAACTAGCGATGACAAAGAACACGAAAATGATTAAGAAAATTAGGTTAATTCTAGAATTGCCTAAAACCGGTGTTTGTAGATCAGGAATTATTGATAAAACAAATAACGTAATAATTAGTATTACGGTAGCAATAATTCTTGAGAATGTAATTTTTGTAGGAAGATTCATAATTTCCTCTTTTCTATTGAAGTGAGTCTTCGATCCTGTAAGCCATGTTTTGTCTAGGATGATAATTTATCTAAGAATATTCTTACTTGAGTTGATTCGGTTCTCTATCAAGTCTCCCCTACCAAATTTGGGTTTCTCGCTTACGGGGTTTACCGCGTTCCACTTTGCTCTTTCAAACAAACTTCGTCACTGTGGCACTTTCAGGAATCCTACCATGGGTTGCCCTTTAGGTCGATTTCCGCCGTCACGCACTCCTACGTGCCTAGTGTTATTTTTTCCACTAGCGCAATCACTACAGCCGTCACAGACTGTGCGAGCATGGACTTTCCTCTAACTAACTAGTAGCCAGCAATCATCCAGATCGAAGGTTTTATCTTATTTCTTCGGGATTCATATTTAGCTTTTCGTAAATAATCATCTCCAACTTCCCGATACGTTGAAGAAGTTCGTAGTTATCAATATGGATATCTTTACGATCTTTGGAAATATATTTCCATTTATTTCTTTCTTTTTCTAGTTCTTCTTTTAATTCGGCGTTTGCTTTCCTTAATTCTTCTAATTCTTTGGCAACTTTTTCAGTGTCAATTCCACTAGGAATATTCTCATAAGTCTCATAGTCTTCAATAATCTTATCTAAGACTTTATCAACCTCAAGAGGATCATATCCACGTGGGGTATTAGAGAATCTCTTATTAAGGAGCTCTTTACTAGTAAAATTAATCTTTTTATCCATATCTCTTATATTATCTCTTATATTAAATTATTTTTCTATGAAAAATTACTGAATATAGCACAAAATATTTAATAATTTGATTTTCATTTTCTTGAAAAGAAGATTTCACACTTATAAACTTATTACGAATATGAAACGAGTATTAAAAAATTTTAAAGGCCATAAGCATCTCTGCTTCCTCGATTTCGAAGGAACACAATTCTCTCACGAAATGATTGCCTATGGCGCTGTCCTAGTTACCATCGATAAAGAAGGTAACATAGTTAAACAAAAGCCTGCATTAAAGAAATATGTCAGAGCTAAAAACGCAGTCGGCAAATACGTTGAAAATCTTACAGGTATCACTAGATTAGACTTGGATCGTTTTGGCGTTAGTTTTTCAGTCGCCATGAAAGACTTGAAAAAATATTGCGGTATTCATTTTAAAGGTTGTTCATTTTTAACATTTGGAAATCACGATATCAGAATCTTAAATCAATCAATCTCATATAACTTAGATGCTCCAAAAGATTTATGCACAGTAATTAAAAGCAACTATGTTGATTTCCAAGCAATCCTCGCTGAATTCATTAAGGATGACCACAATAATCCATATTCATTAACAAACTATTTAAACGTCTTCAATTTAGAGTTTGATGGTGAAGCACATGATCCAGAATATGACGCTGTTAATCTTATGAGATTATATCAAGCATTCATGAAAGACACTGATGTTATTGAAAAAGAATTTTTCAAGAATATGAAAAGACACACATTTAATCCAGCGCCAATTGATAGAGTAATCAAAGACTTACTCGATGGCAAGACAGTAACACCAGAAGATTTCAAATCATATATTGATAACTATATCGAATAGTATGAAATATCCTAACGGGCAAGAATATAAACCAAATTCAAAAAAAGAAAGACAATCTCATAAATCAAAAGCTGAGATTTCTTTAAGCAGCGCCAATAGAGGTATGGACCTCGAACACGAGATCAATTTATCTAATGATTATTACCGTGATCACGACATCTGTTTAATCACAAAGAGGCCGACTCCTATCAATATTGTAAAAGTTGACTACTCAAAAGGCGCTAAAATTACACACGCCTATTTTGAAGAACAATCAACCACCGACTATAACGGAGTGTATAAATCTCGCTATATTGATTTCGAAGCTAAAAATACCAAAAACAGGACTTCATTCCCGTTAAGCAATATCACCAAACACCAGATCGAACATCTTAAAAGGGTACTATTCCACGGAGGAATTGCTTTCTTCATCATTAACTTTGAATCATTAGGAAAAATCTATTTATTAGATGCAAGTTATGTGATTGAGTTTTATGAACACGGAGAAAGAAAATCAATTCCATATGACTGCTTTGTCACTAACGGAATTGAAATCGAACAAGGATATAATCCAAGAATTAATTATATAGAAGCAATTGAGAAGAAATACTTCTAGTATTTACAGTATTTTCTAAGCGCGCATTCTTCACATTTTGGAGAACGAGCCGTACAAAAATAACGACCGAAATGAATTAGTTGATGATGAGTCTTGATCCAATTAGATTCTGGAATCAACTTTTTTAATTTCTTCTCAATATCAATTGGTTCATCTTTACTATTTGCGATACCAAGTCGATTGGTAATTCTAATAATATGAGTGTCCACTGGCAAATCAGGTATTTTAAATACTTCAATACGAATAACGCCTGCTGATTTATTACCGATTCCAGGAAGTGTTTGTAACAAATCTTTATCACTAGGTAATTCCCCATGAAAATCAGTAATAATTTTATGAACTATACCTTTGATATTTTTAGCTTTGTTCTTATATAAGCCAAGTTGCTTAATTCTTTCTTCTATTTCCTCTAGCGAGGCATTTTCTAAATCCTTTAAACTAGGAAAATCGTTAAATAACTTGTAGGTAACCGCATTAACTGCTTTATCGGTAGTCTGCGCGCTGAGCATTACGGCGATTGCTAATTCGTAGTCGCGATTATAAAAAAGCTCACATTTTGCGTTAGGAAAAAGTGAGTCAACATAATTAGAGATAATAGACATTGTCTCTTTATTAATCATCGCTTTTTTTCACCCAAGGTATTTTCGCAATACGAATTGTTTCTTCTAAGTTCTTGTCCCATTCACTACTTAATGGAGTGTGACCTTCATTTTCAAGATCATCTCTTTGAGACCAACTTAATAAAATCTTATCAACACTTCTTAAAGTTTTCTTTCCTCTAGAAAGAGCTTCTTTTAATGCATCAATAATTAATTTATCGCTATAACCATAACTTACCCACTCATGAATCTTGCTGATTTCAACTGGGCTTAATGATCTATTTAGTAACTTTTCAAAGTTAAAATAAATGTTGTCTAATTCTTCAGAAATTCTTTTGCTAGTTTTTTCTTCCTCTTCTTTAGATAAGAAGATTTGGAACTCACGATAAAGCTTTTGCTTTAATGGTTCTAAAGATGCAACTATTTGTTTGCCAACTGTCTTATATTCAAAAAATCCTTTAGTAATTAAAGTCGCTAGAATCGTGTCGATCTCTTTAATGTCCAAAGACATCTTGAGAGATAATAAGTCGGCAGTCACAAATGGATTGCCTTGAGAGATTAAATGATCAATAACAAAAATAGTTGCAAGCTCATTCTCTTTGATTTTGAGTTTCTTGTAATTCTCGATTAATAAATATCTAAAATCAATCGCTTCGGTAATCATTTGTATATCTACTTTATCACTTTCTTATCACGTAAATCTATATTATTCCGTGGCTTTTTAATATTTCTATTAATTCTTCTTGATGAGATGATTTTTTAATCTCCTGGTTAATCTTATCGACATTAATCAATTTAGCTTTAGAAAAGTTATGTTCTAAAACTTCTTTGAGTTCCTTTTCAATTTCAAACCCAGTTTCTAGTTGAAAACGATACACTCTTATGATTCTTAAAGGATCTTCATTTATACGTTTTAGGGGCTTTCCTATCATTCTAATGACTTTTTTATCGATATCTTTTCTACCACCAACAAGGTCGATAACTTCGAGTTTGTCATTCATATACATCGCATTAATTGTGATATCTCTTCTAAAAACATCTTCTTTAATACTCTTTGTAAAACAAATTTTACTTGGATGACGATAATCACTATAGCCATCTTCTTTCCTAAGGGTGGTTATATCAAATTTAGTGTCTTCAATCTTTAACTTCACACTTCCATATTTTTCAAAAGTGTAATCAGCGTTATTTAAAAACTCTTTCATTTCACTTGGAGTAGCGTCAGTCACTAAATCCATGTCATCTAGTTCTTTACCTAAAAGGTAATCTCTAACAGTTCCTCCGACGAGATATAATAAAAAACCGTGTTTTTCAAAATCACTGGATAGTTTTTTATATAATTCAAGTTTACGATTCATATATTAATTATATTAATAAAAAGGCAAAACAAAAAGACCTTTGTCAGGTCTTAATGATTTTTAATCATCGTTAAGCTTGCTTTTAAACTCTTTAGCCAAGTGGATAACAACGGTATTTTTTGGTTTGATTTCAATTTCTGTATGTTTCTTTGGATGAGTTCCTTTTCTTCCGGACTTCATTTTTGGTTCGAAGACACAGAAATTTTTGATGTTAACACTTTGGCCGTCAAGAAGCGTATCAGCAATTAATTCAAATGTGGCATCGATAATTCTTTTTGTGTCTGCTTTTGATGAATGTGTGGCATCCGCAACGATATCGATGATTTCATTTTTATTAAGTTTTTCCATGATGAAATATCTTCTCCTCTACGTTTTATTATACCCCTCTATTTTTCTTTCTTACTATGTCTTTTTAAAGAAAATTTAATTGGAGTTCCATCAAAGTTGAATGTTTCACGTAATCTATTTTCTAAATATCTTTGGTAAGAGAAATGCATAAAGTTAGGATCATTAACCACAAGGGTAATGGTTGGCGGGGCACTTAATACTTGTGTTCCGTAATAAATCTTTAATCTTCCGCCATTAAAGTCTGGGGCTTGGTTCATTACTTGTGCTTCTTGAAGAACATCATTTAAAACTGATGTCTTAATACGAGTGTGATAAGCTTCATGAACTAACACCAAAGCGTCAAATAAAGTATTAAGTCTTTTTCTTTGTAACGCACTTACATAAATAACAGGTGCATAGTCTAAGAATTTATATTCGTTTCTAATGGTCTTTGTAAAAGATGACATTGTGTTTGTGTCTTTATCAACAAGATCCCATTTATTAACAACGATAATGATCGCTTTATGTAAATCAGTTGCGTATTGAATAACGTGTTTATCTTGTTCGAGGATTCCTTTATCACCATCGATAACAAGTAAAACAATTTCACTTCTTTCAATCGCTTTTAAAGCGCGGATAGCAGAATACTTATCAATTGCTTCGTATATTTTGCCTTTTTTCTTAAGACCGGCAGTGTCGATAACAACATAATTTCTTCCATCTTTAGTAAAAGGAGTATCAATTGAGTCTCTGGTTGTACCAGAAATATCACTAACAATGACTCTTTCTTCACTTAATATAGCGTTAGTTAAAGATGATTTCCCAACATTAGGTCTTCCAATAAGACAGAATGTTACAACATCTTCCCTTTTTTCTTCTTTTTCATCCTTAATAAAATCGACAATTCGATTAAGAATTTCACCGATTCCAACGCCATGAGATCCACTCACAGGAATTGGTTCACCTAATCCGAGAGAGTAAAACTCTGCTGCATTAGCACTTTGAATGCCTTCGTCAATTTTATTAACGGCTAAGATAATTGGTTTTTTCACTTTGTGAAGCATTTTAGCGACCATTCTATCATCGCTAGTAACTCCAACTTGTCCATCAGTGACAAAGATAATAATATCTGCTTCATCAATAGCAATATTAGCTTGGATTCTTATTTGTTCTTGGAATGGTCTATTTGCAATTTCGATTCCACCAGTGTCGATCAAAGTAAAAGTCTTTTTCAACCATGTCGCGTTCGCATATAAACGATCTCTAGTAATACCAGCTTCATCATCAACAATCGCTCTTCGATCTCCGATGATACGATTAAAAATCGTTGATTTACCAACGTTAGGACTTCCAACAATTGCAACGATTGTATTAGGCATTATTTTCCTCTTTTTCTTTCAACTTCTTATCAATTATTTCAATAATTGCATTAACAACTTCTTCAACAGTCATAAATGAAGTATCTAAAGTAATTGCATCAGTTGCACATCTAAGTGGGGCAAAATCACGGTGCGAGTCAATATAGTCTCTTTTTCTCACATCATTTTCAATTTCTTCTAATGTACAAGGGATGCCTTTAGAAATACTTTCATCATAGCGACGTACTGCACGAGTTTCCACAGAAGCAATTTGGAAAATTTTCACATCAGCGTCTGGAAGAACATATGTTCCAATATCTCTTCCATCCATAATGACAGAATGTTTGGCCGCCATTTTTCTTTGTTGATCAACAAGGAAAAGTCTGATGTCTTTATAAGAGGCAATATAACTTACGTTACCAGAAACACGTGGTTCTCTGATTTCCCTAGTAATATCAATATCGTTACAAAGAACTTGTCCGTTTGGTCTAAGTTTAATTGTTACTTCAGGAATAAGAGCACAGCACTCTTCTTCTGATTCACAGTTGACACCTTTTTCCATGCAATACCATGTGAAAGCACGATACATTGCACCGGTGTCAATGTAGGTATAACCTTTAATCTCTGCAATTCTTTTTGCAACAGTACTTTTTCCAGCAGCGGCTGGTCCATCAATCGCAATACTAATTTTCATATTTTATCACCCCTTAAAATAGTTTTAGTCCGAATATCACAAGTAGAGTAATAATCACCAAGCAAATTAAAATAATGGCTATATTCTCCACTCTTTTTTTAGTTTTCATTTTAAGAAAAAGTCCCATTTCTGTGGAGACTTCTTCTGTTTTTTGGGGGGCAAAAAAACCTTTGCTATCCCCTTTAGAGATAGATTTACGATATTGTTGATATTTGTTAACTCTTGTTTCTTTCATATCGCAATCCTTTGTAAGTTAATTATCGATCTTTCATCATTGGGAATAAGATGACTTCTCTGATGTTCTCTTGATTGGTGAGTAACATACATAATCTATCAATGCCCATTCCGATTCCTCCGGCTGGAGGCATGCCATATTCAAGGGCTTCAATGAAGTCGTTATCCATTTCATTAGCTTCTTCATCGCCCAATTCTTTGGCTTTAAGTTGAGCAAGGAATCTTTCTTTTTGATCAATTGGATCATTTAATTCGGTATAAGCATTAGCAAGTTCCCTACCATTGACGAATAATTCAAATCTTTCAGTGTATCTTGGATCTTTGCCTTTTTTGGTTAATGGAGATACCTCGATTGGATAAGAATAGACGAATGTTGGTTGAATAAGATCTGCTTCGCAGAACTCTTCGAAGAACTCGTTCATAACATGTCCAACTGTGTTTTTATGTTTTTCTAATTTAATGCCACGCTCATCAGCGAGTTTTTTCGCTTCTTCAAATTCATAGATGTTTCTAAAATCAACACCGGTTTTTTCTAAAATGAGATCCGCCATTGAAATCCATCTAAATGGTTTATGGAAGTCGATGACTTTATCTTGATAAGTGATAATATCACTACCAGTAACATCTTTTGCGGCTTTTCTAATCATGCCTTCCGCAAGCTTTCTCATTCCTTGTAAATCGGAATAAGCTTGGTAAGCTTCAATAGTTGTGAATTCTGGATTATGGGAAGCATCCATACCTTCATTTCTAAATAAACGGCCAATTTCGTATACTCTTTCCATTCCGCCAACTAATAATCTTTTAAGATTAAGTTCTGTAGCGATTCTTAAATAGAAGTCTTTATCAAGAGCGTTCATATGCGCTACGAAAGGACGAGCATTAGCACCACCAAGAATTGGTGAAAGGACAGCGGTTTCAACTTCAACGAAATCTTGTCCATCTAAGTATTCCTGAATACTTCTAATTAATCTTGGACGTGCAAACGCCACAGCGCGACTATCTTCATTAACAATTAAGTCTAAATATCTTCTTCTACTTCTCTCCTCAACATCAACAAGTCCATGGAACTTTTCTGGAAGAGGATGTAAGCACTTAGTTAAATGAGTGTACTTCTCTGCTCTAATAGTAAGTTCACCAGTACGTGTCTTCATGATGCGGCCAGTAACGCCAACGATATCTCCGATATCAGCGAGCTTGAATAACTCATATGTTTTTTTGCCAACTACATCAATACCCATATAAACTTGGATATTGCCAGTTTTATCTTGGATATTCATGAATGATGCTTTACCCATTCTTCTGATATTTTTAATTCTTCCAGCAACTGTTGCCATCGGCTTGAGTCTTTCTAATGAGTTAGGACTCTTTTTTGTATAAGCATCACGTATATTTTTAACAGAATGTGTAACTTTAAAAGCCTTTCCAAAAGGATCAACATGGAAAGATTTATACTTTTCTAACTTCTCACGTCTAGCTAATTCTTGATCATTCAAATTTTGATTGTTATCCATAAGATAAAACCTCCAAACTATAAATAAGTATATACGAATATTTGACTGTTTTAATAGTCAAAATTAATTTATATCAATATTTTCTTTAAGATAGTCATTTATGATGGTTTCTAAATCACCATAAGTATTCAATTCATTTGATAATCTTATCTTCAAATATCTTGAATTTGGAAACCCATTAAAAAATTTAGAAGCTATGCCTCGATACATTCTCATTCCAACAAGCTCACCTTTTTCTTTTACATATTCTCTAGCGAGTTCTTTACATAGTTCAACTTGCTCTAAACAAGTAGGAACCTCGATATCTTTGCCTTCAAAGTAACTATTGATGTTTTTAATGAGGTAAGGGTTACCAACTCCACCACGGGCCACCATTACAGCATCGGCTCCTGTAATTTTAATTGCTTCTGCAGCATCTAAATAAGTATTGATGTTACCACTGACGATTAGAGGAATACTCATTTTACTTCTTAAATCTTTCACCAATTCCCAATGTGGTAAACCACCATACATCTCTTTTGTGGTTCTTGGATGAATTGCAACAAGTGCCGCTCCAGCCTTCGTGACTTCATCAATAACTTCTAAGAAGTTAACATGCTTAGAATCAATACCTAATCTAATCTTTACGGTAACTGGTTTATCCGTCACTTCTTTCATTGCTCTAACAATATCACCACAAAGCTTTGGATTTTTCATTAAAGCCGAGCCTGCGCCAGTCTTAAAAACCTTGTTTACTGGACAACCCATATTGATATCAAAAAATGCGATATTTGGATTTAATGACTCAGCGATTTTTACAGCTTTTGCCATTGTTTCTGGAGAACTACCAAACAGTTGAACACATGTAGGAAGTTCACTCTTTTCAAAATTTAAATAGGAAAGCGTTTCTTTGTTTCCATAGATTAAACCCATATCAGAAATCATTTCAGTAACCACATATCCAGGTCCGAATTTTGACATGAATTTTCTGTAACCTAAAGATGTAATTCCCGCCATTGGAGCAAGAACTACCTTGTTCTTTATTTGGATGTCACCAATTTTAAACATATAAAGAAAAAGGAGTTATTCCCCTTTCTCCTCTCCCTCAGGTTGTTGAGGCTCTTCAACTACAGCGTCAACCACTGGAGGATTTTCTTGAACTTCATCTTTTTTAAGATGACGATGTTCTAATAAGTAATCAATCTCTTCAGCTGTGATTTGTTCGTGCTCAATAAGAGTTTGTGCAATTAATTCAACATCATCTTTATATTTCTTAATTAAATCAAGAGCTTGCTGATGAGCTTCATTAATAATCTTTTGAACTTCACTATCAATTTTTTCAGCAGTTGCTAAAGAGAAATTCTTTTGAGTGGATGTATAGTCTCTTCCAAGGAAGACACTACCTGTATCTCTTTCATATTGAATTGGTCCTAACGATGACATACCAAGTTCGGTAACCATCATACGAGCAATTCTAGTAGCCATTTCGATATCGTTTTGTGCACCACTAGAAACATCTTCAAAGAAGACTTCTTCTGCGGATCTACCACCAAGGTATCCAACAATACGAGCTTCGAGTTCTTTCTTGGTAAGTAAGAATCTATCTTCCTCAGGTGTCATACGGACATGACCACCAGTGTTTCCACGTGGAATAATAGTAATCTTTTGGACTTTATCAGAGTGTTCTAACTTAAGGCCAATAATTGCGTGTCCTGCTTCATGGTGAGCGACAACATCTCTTTCATGCTTATTAAGTGAACGTGAAGATTTGGCTGGTCCAGCAATTCTTCTATCAATAGCTTCGTCAATTTCCGCCATCGAAATAGCTGGTTTCTTGCGTCTTACAGCCAAAATTGCAGCTTCATTCATGATGTTTTCAATATCCGCACCAGAGAAGCCAACTGTTCTTTTGGCGATTTGAGAGAAATCAACATCCTTTTCAAGTTTTTTGTTTCTTGAATGAACTTTGAAGATTGCTTCTCTACCTTCTCTATCAGGTAAGGAAACTGTAATCTTTCTATCGAAACGACCAGCACGTAATAAGGCTGGGTCAAGAACGTCATCTCTATTTGTTGCTGCCATAACGATAATGCCAGAGTTATCAGAGAAGCCATCCATCTCAACTAATAATTGATTAAGAGTTTGTTCTCTTTCATCGTTTCCACCACCTAAGCCAGCGCCTCTTTGTCTACCAACAGCATCGATTTCATCGATGAATACGAGACATGGAGCATTTTGCTTAGCGGTTCTGAACATATCTCTAACACGTCCAGCACCAACACCAACGAACATTTCAACGAAGTCAGAGCCTGAAATTGAGAAGAATGGAACTCCAGCTTCTCCAGCAACTGCTTTCGCTAGTAATGTTTTACCAGTACCTGGTGAGCCAACTAAAAGGATACCTTTTGGAAGCTTAGCACCAAACTTTGTGTATTTTTGAGGATCTTTAAGATATTCAACGATTTCTTCCATTTCAGCTTTTTCTTCGTCACATCCTGCAACGTCTTTAAACCTGACTTTAGAATCTTGAATTCTTCTCGCTCTGGATTTATTAAAATCCATTGCTTGTCTATTCGCGCCATTAACGGAACTAGATAATCTTGAGAATAAGAAAATTAATAAGATGATAGAAACACCAACAGTGATAATTGTTGGTCCCCATTGATCCCACCATGTTGTTTGATAAATGTCGCTAACTAAAAGACCTTCACCAGAAGTAACTCTATCATTAATTAACTTATTTAAGCTTACATTGTCGACATTAATAATATCGCCTTCGTGATAGATGTTTCCTTCATAAGTAATTGTCTTACCGGTTTCAACTGCCACTTTATAAGTGAACTCTTCACTTGTGTAAGTAAATTTGTCTGTATTATAGGTATAAGTTGTTTTCTTTCCATTTTTGTTAGTGAATGTACCTGTAAATGTTGCTAATTCACTACCATAATGGTGTGTAACAGTTGCAGACTCAACACGGTCATTAATCAATGCTGAAACATATTCGGTACGATTTAAATGAGTAGATGTATCTCTACTTCCAAAAATTCTATAAACAAAAAGTCCAATTAAGCCAACTGTTAATAAAACGATAATAATGAAACCTATAGAAATTCGTCTACGTGGTAAATTTTCATTTGGTTGTTGTTCATCAGGCATATTCTTACCTCCCGACCATTAATAAGAGCGATATCAAAAAGTTTGATATTACAAAGATTATATTAGTTTTTCTTAATATTGAAAAGTAAAACACATTAAATGTGTATCTTATAATTTCACAATAAAGTTGTTTTCTTTACTTAAAACAAAGTCTTTTTGGTAGCGAGGAATATAAAGTGGGTCATTGTTTTTATTCAGTATAATAGGCCATCTACCTCTAAGTCTCATTGGCATTTTCCAATCGATAAATAAACGTCTAGCATATGCCTTATAACCATTTATGAAAATATAGTCATCAGGTTTAACCGCTCTAATAACAATTGGATAATCAGAATCCGAAACATTCCTATTTCTTGCCCCGTTAGTGAAATCCAAACAGAAAAATGGAGTGTCTAGTATTCCTGGTCTATCTAAAATATATGAATAATTAAAGGAAAAATGAGTAGCTCTATCAATATCAACCTCATCATATTCTTTCAAGAAATAAAGTCCTCTTTTTATTTCAAAATTGATATTAGGTTTTTTGCTTAAAATGGCCTTTTTAATTTCACCTACATTTTCTTTAGATAAATAGTAAGATTCTTTGATTCTTTTCACCATTATATTTAATGCATATTTTAGAGTTAGATCGTCTAATGAAGCAAGATAATTTGCAGAATGAATTTTCGCTAAATCGATTGAGCTAATAAGTTTGTCCAAATCTCTATTTCTATTTTCGATTTCCTTTAAAATATCTGTTCTATCTTTTTCACTCATCAATTCGACAATTTCATGCCTGATCTTGTTTCTAAGAATCGAGACATCAAAATTGGTTTTATCGATGGCGTATGGCACGTGATTTTTATCACAATAATCTTGAAGTTCTCGCTTGCTATAATCAAGAAGAGGTCTAACAACATCCATGCCCTTAATTACGCTTTTTTGCTTAATTCCAAAATAAATTGGGCAGTTTTGTCGTCTTTTTTGCATTAAATAAGTTTCAATTAGGTCATCTTGATGATGTGCGACTAGTAAGGAGTCGTATCCATATTCTTTGTATAGTTTTGAGAAGAAGTAATATCTAATTTCGCGGCACTTTGCCTCAGTCTTTCCTAGCGGACTATCAGTGCATTCATGAACATAAACTTGTACGCCGAAAGCGCTCGCGTATTCTTTTAATCCTTCTACTTCTGAAGTCGACTCTTCTCGAATATGATAATTCACAATTGCACACTCAAAATTATAGCCACTATTTTTAAGCATATGAAAAAGGGCCATTGAGTCTGGTCCATACGAACAAGCGAGTAAATATTTTTTGTTTTTATCAAGCTTCAATTCTTTCATATGATACTTTTTCTCTTTTACCTACAATCTCTATAGATACTTTGATATCAAACTTCTTTTCTCCAAAGGTGATATTAACTATATCTCCATCCTTAACTTCACTACTTGGTTTGGCTTCTTTATTGTTTATTAAAACCAATCCTCGCAAGCAATATTCTTTTGCGATGGTTCTTCTTTTAATAATTCTAGCTTCTTTCAGGAATAGATCTATCCTCATGCTTCTTCAATCACTTTATTAGTTCTAATAACTCCTACTAATGATTTTAATATATTCTCAAAATCATTTAACCAATTTTGTTTCTTAGTCATAACAATCTTAAATTTTCGATTCACGTAACTAATTTTAATAATTTGTAAATATGGGATAAGCGCCTCAAAAAGTATATTTCCGATACCTTTAATACGAATAAAGTTATCTCCTAAATTGATTTCTATATTATATTTGCTTTCTTTTACTTCGCGTATATCACATTCTTTGACCATTAAATCGATATTTCGCTTCATAAAAAGCTGTTCTACTTCTATTGGGAGTTTTCCATATATATCTCTTGTCTTTGCTTTAATCTTCATTAAGCCTTCATTAGTGGTAACTGACATGATTTCATAATAAAGTTCAATCTTATCGCTGTCGTTAGCGTATTCCTTTGGGATATAGGCATCAAAATTCACTCCGAGGTTTAAATTATACTGTGGAACTTCTTTTTCAACTTCACCAGCCTGCTCTTTAACTGCCTCATTTAATAACTTGATATACATATCTAAGCCAATAGAGTCAATAAATCCTGCCTGTTCTGGTCCCAAAATATCTCCTGCCCCTCTAATCATTAAATCTCTTTGAGCGATTCGATATCCGCTTCCTAAAGCAGTGAATTCTTGTAGGGTTCTAAGTCTTTTTTGTGCATCTTCCTTTAAAGATTTATTTCCGTTATACATTAAATAGGCATATGCGATACGGTTTCCACGGCCCACTCTTCCTTTAATTTGATAGAGTTGGGCTAAACCATAATGATCACTATCATCAACGATAATCATATTTGCGTTAGGGACATCAATACCATTTTCAATAATTGATGTACACACTAAAATCTGTACTTCGCCAGAATAGAATTTCATCATGACATCTTCGATGTCGTTTTTATTCATCTTTCCATGAGCAACTGCAATTACTGCTTCTGGTAATTGCTTTTTTAGTCTATTCGCGATTTCATAAATCGTCTCGATATTGTTATGAAGATAAAATACTTGCCCTTCTCTTCCTAGTTCTCTTTGAATTAATTCTTTAACAATGTCTGCTTTAAAAGGAGTGACATATGTCTGGATTGGCATTCTTTCACTAGGTGGAGTATTGATTTGTGATAAACTTCTTACGCCTAAAAGTGAGATTTGCAATGTTCTAGGGATTGGAGTTGCACTCAAAGTCAAAACATCAATGTTGTTTTTAAGTTCTTTAATCTTTTCTTTTTGTTCAACACCAAATCTTTGCTCTTCATCAACCACTAGTAATCCTAAATCTTTATAAATAATATCGTTAGACAATAGTCTATGAGTTCCAATAACAAGATGAATCTTTCCTTCTGCAACACCTTTTATATATTCTTTTTGCTTCTTCTCAGGAACCAAACGTGAAAAGACTGCCACTTTTATGTCAAAACCCGCAAAACGCGCAACAGCGGTCTCAAAATGCTGTCTAGCAAGTAATGTGGTTGGACATAATAACGCAACTTGCTTTCCTGAATTAATAGCCTTAAAGATCGCTCTAAAAGCAACTTCGGTTTTACCAAATCCAACATCTCCGCATAATAAACGGTCCATTGGATGAGTGCTTTCCATATCTTTCTTGATTTCTTGTAACGATCTTTCTTGATCCTTTGTTAATTCAAAATCGCAACTATCTTCAAATGCTTTTTGGAATTCATCATCAGGAGAGAATGCAAAGCCTTCAATTTTGCTTCTTTCAACATAAAGATTAAATAAACGCTCCGCCAAATCATGGATTCTCTTCTTAATCTTTTCTTTTTGCTTTTCCCAATCTTTCGTATGTAGATGAGATAAGCGAGGCCTTACGCCTTCTTTTCCAATATATTTTCTTATTAAAGATAATTGATTAAGTGGAACATAAAGTATTTCACCGCCAAAATAAGCAATCTTTAAATAGTCTTGGTGTTTTCCTTCTACTTCAAGAGTTTGTAACTCTAAAAATTCACCAATACCTTGATACTCATGGACGACATAATCGCCAGGAGATAAATCTTCTTCGCTTCTGACAATCGTCGCTTCTTTAAATCTATTATCAAATCTAGTAACTCTTATTTTGTGGTTAAATAGTTCCTTACTAGTAAGGAATGCGACTTTTTCTTCTTCTAAAACAAAACCAATGGGTAAAGAAGATATTGCTAATCCAACTTGTCTTTTTGATGGAAGAGATAAATCATCCACCATTTCGAAAGGAATATTTTCACTATTTAATAAATCAATAACAGCTTCTAAATGCTCTTTGTTATCTAACGAAACATTTACCTTATAGTTTTGATTAGTGTAAGAACGAATAATGTTAACTGCATCAATGTCTTTATTTGACTCAAAAGGAATATATTTACAGTTAAAGACAATATCCTTATCATCACTTTGTAAAATTGATGTTCTTATAAGATTACTTCGATTAAACGGAAGTCTATCATATTCATAAAATAGTGATAAATGCGAAATAGATTTCCCAGATTCAAATAGTTCATATAAGAAAGTTGTCGATTCTTCTAACATCATTTGAGCGTTTTCGCTAATCGCATGCTCATCCACTAAAACAACATCATAATCACGACAATAATCGATTAAAGAATTCTTTCTGTTTGATATCAAAGAAAAGTAACGATATAGGTTAGGAGAATAATTATATTCAAGTATGTCTTGTATATCGGTTTCTACTACATTCCTTAAATGATCAAAATCGGTAGGATGAAGGAATGATTTGTCCTTTTCAAGTTGAGACATTATTAGTTCAGGAGCAGCTTTACTTTCCTCTTCAGAAAATAAGAAATCATTAGCAGGTAAAACCACTACTTTATTGATCTCGTCTTTACTAGTTTGAGAAGCAATATCAAAGAATCTAATTGATTCAATTTCATCACCAAAAAGCTCAATGCGAACTGGGTTATCATAATTAACTGAGAAGATATCTAGGATGTCGCCTCTAGACGCAAATTGAAGTGATTGATCAATTTTATTCACTTGGCTATAACCTGCTTTAACTAGTTTCTTTTTTAGCTCAGTTAAATTGATTTCTTGCCCAACCTTAAAAGTAAAAGTACTATCGATAAAAACCTGTTTTTCAGGCAAAAAACGTAAAATTGAAGCGAGATTTGCCACAATTATTTCATTTTCGTTATTTAAAATCTCGTTAAGTGTGTAGATTCTATTAGCGGCCATTTCTTTGCTTAAAGAAAGATTTTCGGCTCTAATTAGTTCATCGTTCATGAACATTGAAATCTTCGCTTCTGGGAGTAAAGTCTTCAAAAGAGAAAACACTTTTTGTGCCTTGTATAGATTAGAAGTGATAAGCAAATATTTATGATGTTCTTCTAAAAATGCAGCAGATGTTAAAAGAGAAATTCCCACTAAATCGTTAACGACAAAATGCCCACTTCTTGTTAGGAAGGGGGGTATCACTCTATTAGATTTGAGGAGTTTAAATAGTTTCGTTAACGTTCCTCCTTTAGTTATATTTTGTCATCGCTAAATCAAAGTTCATTTTAAGAATATCTTTTAACGCATTAGCTGCGTCATTAATCGCTTGATCAATTGCTTCTCTTTCATCTTTCGTTGGTTTTGATAGAACATAATCAATCGTATCGTAGGTTGGCTCTCCAATTCCGATTCTAATTCTTTTAATATTTTCAGTTCCTAAGTTCTCAATGATGTTTTGCATGCCTTTATGTCCACCGCTTGAGCCACTTGGTCTAAGTCTAATCTTTCCTACAGGTAAAGCCATTTCGTCATAAACAACGATAATGTCATTAATATCAATTTTGAAATAATTAACAATCTCTCTAACTGATTCTCCAGAAAGATTCATAAATGTTTGTGGCTTCAAAATAAAAATATCCTCATCAAACACCTTTCCTCTTCCCACTAATCCTTTGAAAGATTCTTTATCAACATCAATTTGAGCAAGTTCACTAAAAAGATCAACTGCGTCAAATCCCATGTTGTGTCTTGTATGTTCGTATTTCTTTCCTGGATTTCCTAATCCGACAATTAGTTTCATATCTTTTATATATTACATCAAACGTTAATTTATATTAACGATTATTTTTAAAAAGAAAACCCTCAGTCTTGAACTGAAGGTTTGTAAATCTAATAAGTTAATTCTAGCCTAATGGTCCACCAGCATTGATAATCATTTTGATTAATTCAATAATGGCATTGATATCAATTGTGTATTCTGCAGCTTCTTCTTCGGTTAATGGATCAAATTGTGCTTGTTCATTATATGAAACATTAACGTCAACAGAACCTTGAACATCAACTTCTGGGTTTGCTGTTGTGGCGTCAAGTCTCACGCCGAGATATTCAAGAGCAAGAGCGTTTGTGCTACCAGTTGTGTTGCCAACTAATAAACCAACACCCGCTGTTCCTTTAGAGAATGTGTTTTGATATTCAGCGGCTTGTTCGATATTGCCCATTTCTTCGACGACATCTCTTTCAACGGTAACGCCAACTCTATTAACTTTTCCGCTACTATCTTTATATTCAAATAAAGA
Organism: uncultured Erysipelotrichaceae bacterium; assembly: GCA_902800025.1. Lineage (GTDB taxonomy): Bacteria > Bacillota_I > Bacilli_A > RFN20 > CAG-826 > UBA2450. Next base: position 135,828 of record CADCDA010000001.1, read on the forward strand.
AGGAACGTTTTCATCTAATTGAGCCATAATATCATCGATATTAATTAAAGAGAAGATAAATGGAAGTCCTACTTTAGCGGTATATAAATAATAACCAAGTGGATCAATTGTTGTTGTTCCGCTTTGTTCATCGATAGTTACTTCTGGAACTGTGTAAATAGCTTTTCCACCAGCGAAGAATGTATCATACATTTGTTCAACATCAATTTGAATTTGTTGTGATGGGTCAAGAGAAAGGAAATAATCAACTACTTTTTGTAAAACTGGAACTAAATTCTCTTTGACGCTTGGATCAGAGATATCAAGATAAACCTTTGCGCTGTCTTCGGAAACATAATAGTAAGCATTGAGTTTTAATCCAGAGACAGAGATTGCGCCAATGTTTGGAATTTCGCTAACTGTAAGTGACAAGTCCTTTATGTCTAAATATGCTGAAGCATATTCTTCTTGAGTTTCAGGGATATTGAAATAAGCATCAGCTTGTAATTTTAACGAAGCATTGCCTGTTGTGTCTTCGCCAAAAGGAATGCCTTTCGCGTTAACATCGATATCAAGAGAAAGTTTGATTGAATCTTGTAATAAAGAATTTGCAATACCATCGATGAAAGATTTTAAATCGGCTTTATAAGTGCTTTTACTTTCCTCTGCAGTTGTAACTTCAGTGCCACCTGCTGGTAATTCGACTTTTGTTGAAAATCCTGCTGGAGCTGGATTATTACAAGCAGTCATAGCCATTACTAATGGCAAAGCTAATAATTTGGATTTTTTCATGAAATGAATCTCCTTTTTTGTTATTGATTAATTATATCACTATTATAATTTGTTAAAAACAAATAAAAAAGATATACTATATGAGGTTATGAAAACAAAAGAATGGTTCAAAACATTATTAGCAGGCATGGGAATTGGAATTAGTAGCGCGATCCCAGGAGTTTCAGGTGGTACAATCGCTGTTATTTTAAAAGTATACGAAAAGCTACTTTGGGCAATAAGTAATATCTTTAAAGAATTTAAGAAGGCAGTTATTTATCTACTTCCTGTCTTAATAGGTGTCGTCCTCGCTCTTATTCCAACGATCTATTTAATGGACAAAGCGTTAAATGGTTTCTTGTTTGGAATTGTGTGTTTATTTGCCGGTTTTATTATCGGTAGCATTCCAGGAATTACCGATGAAGTTAAAGGCGAAAAGCCACAAAGAAACCACTTAATTGCGTTAATTGTCTCAATTTTAGTCGCTATTGGATTAGGGGTCGCTAGTGTTCTAGCTAAAGTTGATGCATCTGCTTTATTAGTAACTCCAAAATGGTGGGTATATATCATTCTTATTCCAGTTGGATTTGTTGCTTCCATCGCTCTAGTTGTGCCAGGACTATCAGGTAGTATGTTGCTTCTTTTATTAGGCTTTTATAAGCCTCTTATTAGTTCCACTGTTGATACTGTTAAAGAATGTTTAGGTGGCAATTGGTCTAATTTTGGCCAACAAATCGGTATCCTCGCTTGTTTTGCTGTCGGAGTTATTATCGGCTTCTATTTAATCTCTAAATTAATGCACTTCTTACTTAGCAAATATCGAATTACAACATTCTATTCAATTATTGGATTTGTTATCGGTAGCACAGTCGCGTTATTCTTCAACTTTGAAATCTATGAATATTATCTTGTTTGGGCAAGCGGAACATATATCAAAGTTCCTTTATATATTGAAATTCCAATCGCTGTAGTTCTTCTTGTTGGAGGAACAATTGCCTCTTACGCGCTCGTTAAATATAAAAGAAAAATAGATTCAGAAAATCAAAATAAAGAAATAGAAAACAGTTCGAATTAGCGAACTGTTTTTATTTATATAAATAAACTAGATACGATTTAATCTAATTATCGCTTCTTCATTTTCAATGGATTCGACGTAGAATTCCCATCCTAATTCAAGTCCACTATTAAGGAGATAATCTGAAGATTTATATAACTCTTTATACGCAAATTGTTTGCCATATTTTTCCATTGAGAAGGAATCACCTTCTTTAAATAAAGAACTTCCATTAAATAGGTTTGATTCAGATCTTTCATAAATATGTGTAGCGTCTTCATCATTTCTAATTAATGATAAGAGATTGAAATAGGAATATTTCCTATCAATTCTTGCTAAAGGTGTGACATGTGATTCCATAACGCTTTCATCGATATAGGTGTTTGAGAAAGCGTTTTGTAAACTTCTTTGTCCGCCAGAGGCATCACTAATTAAATCTTCCGTATAAGTGTAATATCGATCCACTGTATATGTTAATCTTGCGTCAACATGCCATAAACGGATGCCAATATCTTTCGTTCCTTTTGGATAAACAGAACCAGAAGCAACATATTGGTGATTACAATCAAAACTATTAAGTCCAGTTGGAGTAAATAACTCCAAAACGAGATATTCATCAAATGGTGAATTATATTCATTCCACGATGGAGTTAAAACAATTAGATCACCGGTGTCTTGAAAAGACCCTAATTTGATTCTACAACTTTCAGTTGGAATATATGGACTAGTCCATCCTAAAGACATAACTGAATATGGATCATGACCGCCGACATTATAGTCCTGCATTGAAAAACCACCAGACGCTAAATAAGCGTGCGAGCTATAATCGTAATAATCAACAAGTCCTAAAACATGGCCCATTTCATGAATATATGTATGGGAGTCAAGCAAACAATATGTTGTGCTGCCTTTACTATAAGGTGAACCAGTACGGTCATATGCAGTTGTTTGCCCGTACATAAAATCATAACTGGCCCATAAGAACGTTTTAGCATTTGGATTTTCCGGATTTTGTCCATTTGATTCAATCCAATAGCAATACGCCCAGAGATTATTATAATCAGAATATTCTTCGCTAACTCCATAGGAGTTACAATCAGGTGCGGCATAAATGACGATAACTCCATCTAAATAGCCATCACCATCACTATCGTAATCAGTTCTTTTTTCATCATTGTGATTAGTGAAATACCAATTAACCGCATCATTAACAACTTTTTGTGTTTTAGTGGCCTTTTCAGAACTGTCTTGTCCAATATCATCAACGCTGATTTCTGGTTCATACCATTCGCTAACTTTTCCACTTAAAACTAATTCGTCTCTACTTTCAGTTTTATAGAATGAAGAAACGCTATGCCATCCAGTGTCACTAGTCTCACCAAAGAAAGACTTTTCAATATCATTTCTAATATTCGTTTTGCTACCAGAAAGCTTAAAGAAGTCGCCTGAATCAGTAAACCAGAGAGGAATGACTAAGATATTAATTTCTCCGCTTGTTGGGCAATTTCTAGGAGACATTGTTTTATAAGTTTGCCCAATCACCACTCTTTCGCTTGCAGGTAAAACTGAAAATGACAAAGATGTGGAAATATATTCAGATGTACTTGATTTTACTTTGATAGTTAACGTCGTTGTTCCAGTTTCTTCTTCGTAGAAATAATACGATGACTTATCGATCTTTTTGATAACGCTGGTTTCTTTATCAGATTCAACAATAATCTCTTCAGTAAAGTTAGAAGGGTTAACTGTAACATTAAAGAATGTTTCTTCCATAGTCTTTAGACTAGTTGTTTCACATTCCACATTTATATCGGTAGCATAGACATGACTTGAATAAACATTAATCGTAATGGTGTTTGACTTAATCGCTCCAACATAAGCTGTAACTTCATATTCTCCTGCCTTAGCAAAAGCCTGAGCAGGTGAATAAGAAACACCATTTGAATATAAAGTGACGTTGACATTGTTATATGTTAATTTTTCAACGCTCTCATCAGTGTATAATGCATAAATTTCTAATTCGTTCTTTTCTCTAAAAACATCACCGACAACATAAGCATTATGAATATCATTAATCTCCACTTGCTCGACTTTATTAAACATACGATTAAAAGGAGTTTCGCAGCTTCCGAGTGCAAACAAAATCGTTATTAGTGGCAAAATATATAATTCCTTTTTCATTTCTTTATCTATTATTATCACAAGAAAAGACCTTTGCAAAGGTCTTTTTCATAGAAACTTATCTAAACAATGCTCTCCAATTGCTGAAGTTTGTGAAGTTAGCGCTGTAATTCACTTGGTTGTAATAATCTTCCATTGGAACCACAACACATAGTCCATTAGATTCGCCTGCCGCATTGCCTCTTTTGTTATAAAGAATAACATCATCAAGAGCATCTTTTGCAGCTTGGATTTGTTCCGAATAACCCGCAAGAAGTGCGCTATTTTCCATTTTTACGAGGGCATCATAAGCATCAAATGTACCATAGAAATAATAGCCATGAAGCGTATATGTTCCATCATTATTATTAGAGAACCAAGATGTTGGATAACCATAATAATGCGTATATGTGTAGTAGTCATTAGATTCAAACACTTGGTTAGCGTAGCTCTTAACTCTTTTCATTATTGTTCTAAATGAGGTCTTGTTAGTGCTAACAGTGGTTTTGATATCTTCCGCCAATGTTTCAATCGCATTTTTATATGCACCGATATTATCAAGATTGATAACTGATAAGTTTTGATCGTTGCTTATGTCATAACCATATCGTCTATAATAGTCAACCATATCATCAACTGATTTGATAAATCCATCACAGACTGCGGTAAGGACTTCTTCAACTGGTTTATGTTCATATAAGTCATCAACCCAGGCATCATATGCCCATCCTTCTCCGACTTCAGCTTCTTCAGAAGCAACCATATATTTGAAATAATTACTGTTGATTTCAGCGATATCTTGAACAGACATCAAACAAGCATCATAACCAATCCAATCTAGCTTTTCAGTTCTGCCAACTGTTTTGAACGCTCCTTTAATGGCTTCAGCGACTTCATTATCTGTTAATGAGTCATTGCGGAATGATTCATCAAAGCATACACCATCAAGGGCGCCACCATGATTCCACAATATTACACCAGTCTTTTCAGCAGGATATTCAGTTAAACCCCATTCGAGGAAGCTTTGAAATGTCTTTTTACTTCCCATGCTTGCTTTTAAGAGGTGGTCATCTTTGACAAGATTATTATTTTCAACGTGATATCTACCAAGTTCTTTAGAACTAATTCCTAATTCTTTTGACCATTCTTTTGCACCACCAGTTTGAACGATGATGTTAACATCATCAGGTTGACCTTTAACAGATAAAATCTCTTTTAAGTCAGCAGTAGCAAGTCCAATAGGTCCTTTATCAATTAAGATTCCTTGAGAATTGTAATCACTATAATGTTCACTCTCTAAGTCTGCACCACACATATAAATCATGATTGTAGTGTCAGCAACGCGAGGACCATTAGCGTTAAGATTATATGAGCAACCAGCCATTGTTAAAAAACTAACAGCGGTTAAAAGCATTAGTCTTTTTTTCATGTCTAGTCCTCCTTAACCCTCATTTAGGGTTATCTTATTATCCAACTTTTATATGATAAATTCCACTATTTTCTTGTAAAAAAGAAAAGGCTGCACCGCAACCTTCTCTATATTTTATATAGTTTTTATGCCCACCATTCACCATATTGAGCACATAAAGCTTGCCACTTTTTAAAGTTTGTTCTTTCTGCACTATAACATGGTGTATAGGTATTTCCTTGATATACAACAACAGTTGTTTGATTATATCCGCTAATTGGGCAGAACATACAAAGTCCATTACTTCCATTCATTTGTGATCCATGTCTTTCATAGACAACCATCTCGGATAAAATGCTAAGAATTGTGTCAATTTGATTAGATAATGATGAGAAAGTGCTATTGCCTTTAACATTAGTTAAAGCGCCCTTGGCATCGAATATATCATATACATAGCCGTTGTTATAATCATTCGTGTCGGCTTGACCAAATTTCTTTGCTTTATTGACTAATGAAGTAAATGTATTCCATTTGCTTTCAGTCATCATTGAAGTCAATGATTCCGCCATATCTTCCCAAGCTTCTTTATAAGCCGCCATTTTTGATAAATCAAGAACGGATTGGGTTTGATCATATAGATGTTGAGCTTCATAGTAATCCATGAATGTATCACCAATCTTGGATAATAAGGTTACTGTATTAACACCTGATGGATTGCTATATAAAGTTGGTAACCAAGCATCATAATCATAGCCACCGCCATATTCGGATTCTTGTGAACAAATCATGTAATTGAAGTTACGACTATTCCACTCAGCAACATCTTGAACCGCCATTAAGCAAGCGTCATATGCGATGAATTCTAAATTCTCAGTAATACCTGCTGTCGTTTTAGCAGCGGTAACTGCTTGATCGACTTCGTCAGCGTATAAACTGTCGTTGCCGAAATTTTCATCGAAACAGCATCCATCCATTGCGCCACCATGGTTCCACATAAATAAACCATATCTCTCAGCAGGATAGTTTTCAAAACCCCACTCCAAGAAACTTTGTAAAGTTTCTGGTTTGCCCATACTAGCTTTGGCTAATGATTGCTTTTTGATCATTTCTTTACTAGAACTATTGATTTCAAATCTCTCTAATTTACTAGCATCGACATAACTTGTATCCCAGCTACTTGCACCACCAGTTTCGACAACGATTTTAACACTATCTGGTTGGCTAGTGCGCTTTGAAAGAATTTCATTGATATCGCTTGTCGCATATCCACCACCTTGAGAATCACTTTCAAGGTCCGCGCCACAAATATAGAAGAGTAAAGTCCAATCATCTAAAACTTGTTCACTAACTGTAACAGCACATGTTGCGGTCTTATTTCCATCCTCAGTAGTAACAGTAATGGTTGTACTACCAATAGAGACACCTTTAACCACACCATTTGTAACAGTTGCGATAGATGTATTATTAGATTTCCAAGTAACATTTTTATTTGTTGCATTAGATGGAGAAATTGTAGGTTCTAAGGTCTTTTCCTTTCCAACACCAATATTTAAGGTTGTTTGAGAAAGGCTAACACCGCTAACAGAAACGTTCTTAACTGTAACTGTACAAGAGCCAACTACATCGCTACCATCCTCAGCTTTTCCAGTTGCGGTGATTGTCGTTGTGCCAGCTTTAAGTCCAGTAACTAAACCCGTTGAACTAACAGTAGCGACACTCTTATCTGATGAATCCCAAGTAACACTCTTTTGATTAGTGTCAGAAGGAGTAAATTTAGGAGTTAATTGAACAGCTGATCCAACATTAACGTCAGTATTTTCCAAACTAATTGAACTTGGATAAATCTTTACAAGAGGTTCAGCCTCAATTTTAATTAAAGAAACAATTACTCTTTTTCTTGAACCACTATTTTCAAGTTGAAGCCAAGTAGATTCGTTTTGGCTTGTAAAAGAATATTCATAATCAGCGTAAGATGAGTTAGAAATTGATTTAGTTTTAGCGGTTGTTTCTGCGCTTGTAGAAACTTTTAATTGGCAGCCACTATCGCTTCCGTATTCTTTTGCAGTAACCGTTATTTTATTAATAATTAAAGCATCGGCAAATGTGAATTTGACGCTACCATTTCTACTACTAGAGCCGAGTCTCATTGATTCTTCGCCTGTTCCATAGACATTGTTGACAGAAGCAGAAGATACTTCAATATCGTGATAAGTAAATGAGGATGATGTAATAGATGTACCACTAGTAACTACTGATGGAATAATAACCATTCCATCCACTGAAGGTGGAACTTGTTTAGCGTTAACAGTAACAGTACAAGTTGCTTTAACTGTAGATTTACTATTACTAGTTGCAGTTATAACTGCACTACCTTCTTTTAATGTTGTAACAGCGCCATTATTTACAGTAGCAACATCAGTGTTAGAACTAGTCCATTTAACAGTTCTATCACTTGCGTTACTTGGTAAAACAGTGGCAACTAAAGTAAATGAATCACCTTCTGTCACTTCTTTACTAGTTTCGTTTAATGTAATAGAAGACACTTCAACATTTTTATCAGAAACAGTGATGCTACATGTAGCCTTCACTGTATTTTTACTATTGCTTGTAACGGTAACAGTGGTATTACCAGCCTTAAGAGCAGTTACCATTCCTGCTCTGTCAATAGAGGCAACATCAGAGTTTGAACTATTCCATGTAACGTCTTTATTTGTCGCATCACTTGGTAAAACAGTCGCGATTAATTGAAAAGTATCATCAACAACTAAATTCTTAGAAGTTTCATTTAAAGTTATGGAAGTAACCTCTTTAACGTTAACGACTTCTCCTGGATTAATTGATGCACATCCAGCAAGAGACATTACCGCTATAACAGTGAATAAAAACATTTTACTTTTCATCTTATTTGCCTTCTTCACTCTCTTTAGAGAGATAGTATATAATAGACCATCAAAAAGCATATGTCTATTATTATTTTCAAATAATAAATGATAAAAAATTAAAAAATAAGATCCAATCAAATATAAAAAATCACACCCATGTGCAGGTGTGATTCTTATAGTTATTTGAGTTTTTCTTTATATTTTTCTAACTCAACAGAGTTCGCTAAGACCCAGTGGCCAGGAACGATTTCTGTAAGTTTTGGTGCTTCTTTAGAATAATCGTGTTCCTTAGAAGGAATATAAAGATATCTAGTTCTCTTTTTCTCACTAAGTGGATCTGGTTTTGGAATCGCAGATAATAATGCGTGAGTGTATGGGTGAAGTGGATGTGCAAATAATTCATCACTAGTTGCTAATTCAACAATTTCACCATAATACATAACAGCGATTCTGTCACAGAAATACTTAACGACTGATAAGTCGTGAGCAATAAAGAGAATCGTTAAGCCCATCTCTTCTTTAAGATCATTAAGTAGATTAATGATTTGCGCTCTAATGGAGACGTCTAGCGCAGAGATAGGTTCGTCACAAATCAAGAATTGTGGATTCATAATTAAGGCTCTAGCGATACCGATACGTTGACGTTGACCACCAGAGAATTCGTGTGGATAACGCGAAGCGTATTCTGGAAGTAAGCCAACCTTAACAAGAACTTCCTTCACTCTTTGTGAATTCTTATAACGATTGTATTGACCTTGAATATGAAGACCTTCTTGAATGATATCTTCAACTGTCATACGAGGATCAAGAGAATCGACAGGATCTTGGAAAATCATTTGCATTTTGCTCATGAGTTTCTTATCAACATGCTTGTTATCATATTTGATTTGAGCAATAGCTTCGATTTGTTCTTTTTCAACTTCATCGATGTGCTTTCTAATCGCATCTCTTTCCTTAGAATATCTCTCTCTAATCGCTTCAATTTGTTTAGCGGTTTCTTCATTTGGAGCGACTTTCTTCGATTCTTTGTATTCTTTAGTCAATTGTTTGAGTTCTTCATTTAACTTCTCAAGTTTGACTTTTCTGACTTCGGCTTCGGAAGAATACTCACGATTGATTTCTTCAATCTTATTTGCTCTAGCGACTTCATCATCGATATTTGTATTGTATTGAGTAATACGATCCTTATGTTCGACTTTGAGGTCTTGGAGTTCTTGTTCAATCTTACTGACTTCAAGATTGATTTGTTCAATCTTTTCCACTAAGCCAGTTGAATCTCTAAGCTTATTGATTTCATCATCTTCAAGTTTATGAAGTTCTTTGATCTTTTTACGACCGCGAATCTTTGTCCATTTGATTTCTTTTTCGTTCCATCTACTACCGGCAGAAACACGTCTTCCTTCAAAATAAACAGAACCAGAAGTGATGTTATAAAGTCTAATCAAACTTCTACCTGTTGTGGTTTTACCACAACCAGATTCACCGACTAAGCCAAAACATTCACCTTTTTTAATATCAAATGAAACGTCATGAACAGCCTTAGTTTTAAACGCACTACGACCATGACCAAATTTGAAGAATTGTTTTAAGTGTCTAACAGATAATTCAACACCGTTATCCACTAATTCTTGACGGAAGGAAGGAGTTCTTTTCTTAAATCTCGCTTCAACGCGATAAACTAAACCTTTAAGCATTGGTCTTTCCTCCTTTCGCCGCTTTTAAAGAATTCTCGATACGAGTCTTAACAATCTTTGGCATTTCCACTTTTGGCGCTCTTGGATCAAGTAACCAAGTTGCAGCGTAGTGGGTATCGCTAATCTTAAATAGAGGTGGCTCTTTCTTAAAGTCGATAGCCATCGCATATTTACTACGTAAAGCAAATGCATCACCCTTAGGTGGGTAAATCATGTTAGGAGGTGTACCTGGAATTGCTTCAAGTTTTTCTTTACTGTTGATATCTGGGATAGAAGATAGAAGTGCCCAAGTATATGGATGTCTTGGGTCATAGAAAATATCATCTTCAGTACCATATTCAACAATCTTACCTGCATACATAACGGCGACTCTATCCGCCATATTAGCAACGACACCTAAGTCGTGAGTAATAAAGATACAGGAAATATTTCTTTCTCTTTTTAATCTATTGATTAATTCGAGAATTTGAGCTTGGATTGTCACGTCTAACGCAGTGGTTGGTTCGTCACAAATAAGAATATCTGGGTCAGCAGTTAAAGCGATTGCAATAACGATACGTTGACGCATACCACCAGAGAATTCAAATGGATATTGTTTAAATCTCTTTTCTGGGAATGGGATACCAACTTCTTCCATAATTTTAAGAGCGCGAGCTTTAGCTTCAGCCTTAGTGATTTTGGTTTCAGAAACATATCTACTCTTTTCAGCGGCAAGCAAACGCTTCATTTCTTCAGGATTATTCGCGTGTTCGCTCTTAATCTTTTCAACATTCGCGTTATATTGAGCCTTTAATTCTTTCGCGTATTGTTTGACTTCTTTCTTGGCTTCTTTGCTCTTAGCCTTGAAAGCAATCTTAGTTTCTTTAATGACAGGACTATATTTTTCTTTTAATGCCTTTTTAGAATCTGTATTGCTATTATTTACATCTTCAATTTCTGCATCATATTTCGCCCTAACTTCACTCACTTTTTCATTAACGTGAGATTTGATTTCAGCGATTTCTTGATTGATTAAGGCCTTTTCTTGCGCGTTTTCTTCTTTTAATGCAAGTAAATCGGCGTCTAACTTTTCTTTGAGAGCCGCCTTCTTTTCATTAGCGATTGTTAAAGCTGCTTCATCAGCGTTTTGAGTTTGTGCGTCAATTGCTTTAACTTCGTCTTTATACTTTTCTTTAACTTCTAAAACTTTACCGTTATATTCCAAAGATAAAGTATAGAGTCGACCGCTTCTAGTCATTGATGGTTCGTTCTTAATAGATTCGATTTCTTTCTTGCGTTCACTCTTAAGGAACTTAATCTTTTCATTACGAGCGTTGACCGCCATTTTGTATTCAGTTTGAGCGTTCTTATAAGCGACGAGTTCAGTGGCCACTAAGTCACTATATTTCTTCTTTAAACGAGAAGAGTTAATGAGCATCGCTTCTGTAATTTGTTTACCAATTCTAACAATTGGGTTTAATGATGAAAGTGGGTCTTGGAAAATCATTCCAATCTTATGACCTCTAATACGATGGAATTCATCCTCACTAACTTTAGTGAGGTCTTCACCTTCGTACATGATAGATCCGCCCATAATACGACCATTCGCGGCTAAAATACCCATGATGGTCTTACTAGTAACAGACTTACCACTACCAGATTCTCCAACAATACATAAAGTTTCACCTTTATATAAGTCGAAGGAAACTCCTCTAACAGCTTGAACATAACCATGGTCTGTGGAGAAGTTCACTTTTAAGTCTTTAACAGACAAAACAATTTCTTTGTTTTCCATTATTCTTCTTCTCCTTTCAAGCTTGGGTTAATCGCATCACGCAAACCATTACCAAATAAGTTGAATGAAATCATCACCAAGGCAATAACTGCGGATGGGAATAATAATAAGTATGGGTAAGATAAGAGCTCAATTTGGTTGTTAGATAAGATAACACCAAGAGAGGACATTCCTTTGAAGCCTAATCCTAAATAAGAAATAGTCGCTTCAGAGAAGATGACACTTGGAATCATCAAAACTGCACCAGTAATAATTGTGCCCATCGCGTTAGGAAGAATATGTTTAGCAATAAGTCTTCCATCGCTTGCACCTAACGTTCTAGAAGCGAGAACATATTCTCTACCTCTAAATCTATAGAACTGTGTTCTAGTGGTACTTGCAGTACCAATCCAACCGGTCAAACATAACGCAAATGCGAAGGTGCCAAAGTTTTGACCAGCTTTTAAAATGACAATAGTCATCAAAACGATCCAAGGGATACCATGTAAAATATCAGTAACACGTTCCATGACTAAGTCGACTGTACCACCGAAATAACCGGAAATAGAGCCCCATAATAATCCAAATAAGAAACAGACAGCGAAGGTAATAACACCTAAGATAAGGGAGTTTCTTAAACCTTCAAAGACATATTTAAACATATCTCTACCAGTCTTATCAGTTCCAAAGAGGAACGAAGGCATCTTTTCATAACCGAGATAACGATAATAAGTAACAGTGCAATAAGCGATAAATGTTCCAGAGCTCTCTAAATAAATAACTTTAGAAATATCGATTTCTTCAGTAATAGGACTTGCAGAAGAAAGGATTGAGAACTCGAAAGTAGATGGATCTGGGATTAATTTACCACCGGATTCAATTGGGTCGATTGTGTAATCAATCCAACCTTTTTCCCAATATTCTTCAAATTTTGATTCTGGAACTGGGAAGTTTTCTCTTCTACCGAGAGCGCCTTTATATGAGTCATATGTGAATGACGCATACGCACATATACCCATGTGCATCGCCTTCGTATATTTATTTAAGTTAGCAACACCCCAATATCCAGTGTTAACAAATGGAAGGTCACTAACCATGATTTTGGAATCACGAGTTAAGAATTCCATCGCATCAGTAAATGAAATACCTGGAATATAGGTTCTATAAATGTTACCACCGACTTCTTTTTCAAACGTGCCACCTTCAAAGAACGCTTTTGAATTCTTATCAGCGCCTTCTGCGGTAATCTTTAAGTCTTTAATAAGAGCACAGACAGATTGAGTGGCAGGTGTTCCTTCAACTCCATCAACTCTTAAAGTGAAATAGAAGTTATCAAAAGTTTTTTGAGAAGTATGAGCCTTAATCACATCACTAATATTGATTGGTTCTTTATTCGGAACATCTAATTCACTACCAGTGTTATGAACTACTTTCTTATCGGTTAAAACAATAGTTTGATATTCAGTTTCACCTTCTTCAACAAAGTTGAATTCTAATGAAGCATTACCTAAAGCGAAGTTTTCAGGAATAATGTGTTCTGGTAATTCTGGTAATGTATCGTTGACATTGTGATAAGCCTTAATCTTATCAGCGTCAACAGTTTCAAAATCAGTTAGCATTAAGGTTGTGGTATTAAGATCTAAAACCGCAGGGAAAGAAAGCGCTGAACTGACAGGAGTGTCAATTGTCGCTGTATTTAAATCATAACCACCGTAATAGCCAATTCTTGCATAACCGCTCTTACCGTATTCAGTAATATCAGTTGTGTATTCGAATTCACCGACTACATAGTTAGAAATACCATCTCTTTTATAATATTCTGGATTTGGCCACCAGTCTTCTTTATCTGGACCAGCGGAAGTATCAACAGGGATATGGGTCTTTTTGACTGTTCCATCCCAGAATCCAGTACCGGAATCAAATAATTTTGGTTCGAGGTAATTAAATGCGATATCTCCCGCACCAGTAGAAACATCATATGGTGAGAAGATTGGGACGAAAATAGATAAAAGAATTAAGAATCCTAAAATATAGGCTGCCACGACCGAGCTCTTATTTTTACGGAATCTCTTAAGTGAGTCTTTCAAGAATGTTGTTGGCTTAGTTTGGAATTTTTGCTCGTGAATTTCTTTGTCGGCTTGTTGAAGGACAAAGTCTTCCGAGGTGATTTCTGGATCACGAGCTTCTTCTGGAAGATTAACTAATTCGAAATCATTATCTTTTTTACTCATAATTATTTCTTCTCTCCCATTCTGATTCGTGGATCGATAAATCCATATGATAAGTCAAGGACGATACCGGCAAGTAAGCCAACAGTAGTAAAGATTGCCATATCAACCATTAAGACGTTATAGTCTTTTTCGTTAATTGAACGAATATAAAGATCGCCAATTCCTGGAATACCATATAACTTTTCTAGAATCATGGAACCACCAAAGATGCCAATGAATTCCGCTAAGATAGATGGAAGAATTGGAACGAATGCGTTTTTAAGCGCGTGACGTGTAATCGCTTGGTTCTTGGTTAAACCTTTTGTTCTAGCGAGCAATAAGTATTCACTAGACATAACTTCACAGAGTTCCGCTCTAACGAATCTAGTGTAACCACAGATAGAACCAAATGATAATGATAAAACAGGGATAATAAACGCTAACACCTTAGTTTTAGTTGGTTCAGAAGGTGTTGGCCAAATGGAAGGTAAAATTTGGTTTTGATAACACAAAATATAAATTAAGAAAGAAATGACAACGAACGAAGGAATCGAAATGAAAATCATAACAAGGGTGGAAATTAAATGGTCAACCCATGTATTTTTCTTAAGACCTGCTAAAATTCCTAATCCAATACCAAGTGGCACTGAGAAAATAACAGAAATAACATTGATAACTAATGAGGTTGGTAACCTCTCTGCGATAATGTCAATCGCGGATGCGTTAGGTTGAATTGTAACCGAAGTACCCCAATCCCATTTAGTAACGATATTTCCTAGCCAATTCCAATATTGTTCGAGTAATGGTCTTTCATAGAAATAATATTCTTGCTCCACTGTGTGAACGTGAGCCAAGAGTTTGCCAAAACCACTTACTTCATGATCAAAGTATACGACATAGCCTAAGTTATATTGTTTCATAAAGAAAGCGAATTTAACGTTTTCTTTTTGACCAAATGTCGTATCAGCGATACCTAAGGATTTAACTAAGAAAAATGTTAACGTCAAAATGATGAAAGCGGTAATTAACGCTAAGATGACTCTTTTGATCGAATACTTTAACATCTTTCTCTCCCTTCCATTTGTTTATTAAACAAATTAAGTTTTTGTATTATAAGACAATTATATATGTATTTCAAGACTTGCATTAATTATGCAAAAACACATAATACATTTTCAATTGAATAAAAAAGCTCGATAATTGATGAATTACGTGTAGGAAACCCAATATTTTGGTATTTTCGAATATAAAAAAACTAGGAGTCAAAACCCCTAGTTATTTTTAATTTTTGATATTAGAGATCGAAGAGATCGCTAACTTCACTATAGTCCTTGTTGTTTGGTTTATTAACAACGACGTCGTCATTAATCTTGCAATCGTAAACGATTTTAAGATTTCTTCCTAAAGAGACATTATTCTCATCTTTATAAGTCATATTTTGTTCGACGGTCTCAGCAACGCAAACACCATTGACGAAGCAATAGTCAACAGTAAGTTTAACTTGAGTGCTTGTACCAGCTGGAATTTCATAAGTTGATTCATATTCTGCATCAACTGTTAATGGTCCAGAAGCTGTGTATGTAAAGACGATAATATTGAGATTATCATCTTTATAAGCGCCAAAGTTCTTACCGCTGATATCTTCTAAATCGCTTGTCTCGTAAACGGTTGTGAAGTTTTGATCAACAATGATTTCTTTACCTCTAGTAAAGATCATATTAATCAAATCATAAACCGCGTTAATACGAGGTTGTCCGATATAGCTTTGTGTTGGCAAGGACATTCTGTTTTTAGTGGAATCACTGATGTGATATAAATGAGTGATATAGTCTTCATCGGTCATAAATGTCCAACCATATCTAGTTGGTTCATATGCGCCGTCTTCAACTTTTAATGTCCTTTGATATCCATCAAGTCCCAAGAAACCTTCAGGTTCTGAGACTGTGTAAACACAGTCATCAGTGTAACCTTTAAGTCTCACATCTTTTTGAACGGTGTAAGTATCGCGAACTTCGTGAACTTGAATAGCAGATGGTTTTCCTGTTGCGGTTTGAATCGCTAATTGTTCTGCCGCTTGACTAACAACAACATTTTTAGTGGATTCATTACCAACATAGACAGGAACTTCTCTAGAGATTGCATTTTCACCTTCTCCAGCGGTGACTGTGATAACAGCCTTTCCGCCTTTGACACCTGTGATTTCACCATCGCTACTAACACGCGCAATACTTGAATCACTAGAGGTATATGTGAGTTTGCAATCTTTTGCTCCACCAGGTAAGACGTTTGGAACGATTGTTCTAGATTTTCCAGCAACGAGTCCAGTTGAATAGAAATTCAAATAGAGAGCTTCTGGATTAGCAGGAACAATTCTTGAAACATCCACTTGTTTGGTATTGTTACAGGAAGATACAGTGAGAGCGACAATTGCGGTACCTAATAAGCGAATAAATCTTTTGTTCATTGTTTTATCCTCCTAAAAGTTTACTTTCTGTCGTCTTCTTGTTCTTGCTTGCTGCTATAAGCATAGGCGACGTTCTCTGAAGGAATACCACCATTAATTCTAATTGTGTAGTGAACTTCTAAGTTCCAATATACATTGTAGTTATGAGCGGTGAATGGGTGTAAGAGTTCGAATTTAGTTTCTTCGTCTTTTGCCTTTTCAGCAGCCTTTTCAAGATCATTACCTTCAACTAAGTACTGATTGATTTGAGCACCGAGTGTATCGGAAATGGTAATAACGAATTTACCATTTTGTAAGGAAACAGGTAATGTAATTGTTCCATAACCAACTAAGTATAGTTGAACACTTGTGATTTCAAATTCAACTGATGTTGGATCGACATCAACAAAGTCAAATGGAACTTCGAATGAACCACCTTCATATAATTTATCAGTGGTTAATTTACTACCATCGATGTAGCAGTTGTTGACTGGGTTCTTGTCTTTACCATCGGTAACGACAGTTCCGTGGTCAGCAGCAGCCCATAAAGCGTCGAATGACCACGCTCTATCATCATAGATGATTGGGTTGAGTTCATCGACAACACCAGTGTCAGTACCCCAGTTAAGAGTAAAGCCAGAGGAGTTATTGCTCTTTAAGACTTCTAAGAAGTTTAATGGGTTATAAGAGTTACCACTAATAGCACCAAAGCCAAGGTCATATTTACCAACCATGAGGTAGTCGTTATAGACTTTATCCCATTGTGTAACTGCGCCTTGATCAACGATTAATTCATATTTGTTACTAGCAACAGAAGCAGATGCAGCGTTAAATGCAGTCTTGAAGTAACCACCGATTTCTTCACCATAGTCACGGATATCAGTTTGATACATCCATTCGATGGAGATATGTAATTGAAGTTTTCCGTTAGAACCACGTGTTAAGTAGTCGGAGATTTCATTTAATTTACCTGCTTCTTCAAGTTCGGAGATTGCATCTTCGAAAGCTTTCTTAGCGGTGTCAATGTTATAACCATAGTTATCTTTTGTTTCGCCGGTTGTTGGGTCTTGATATAAGTCATGGAACTTACTAACCGCATTAATGTGTTCTTCTGTTGTGTTATAAGAAACACCATTTTCTGGGTCAGACATGTATGAGCCTGCGAAATAGTTAATAGAAGGAGTAACACCACGCGCCTTAGCGAAGTTTTCTCTATTGATGGACCAATATAAGCCCTTCAAGAAGTTTTTGTTACTCATCCATGGCTTACAAATGTAAGCGTTATCTTTTTGTTGCTTAACACTACCATTGTCACCGAACATCTTATTCCATTGTTCTTGTGTACAAGAGTTAACGTTAAGTTTGAATGTGGAGTCTCCACCAGACTTTCTTTCCTTAGTTAAGTCAACTTCTGATAACTTATCTTTTGGAATATTGGTGGAATCTAATTCGAAGTTGCCGAAGTGTTGCCACATCGCGTTAGGATTTTCAGTCATATCAGATAAGACTTGGATTCTAACACCTGGAATGTGATAACGGTCTCCACCAGCTGGTTCTGTTTCATACCAACTATCATTTCTAGCAAAGATTGTTTCCTTATTCTTTGTCCAACCTTTCAAATAGAATGGTCCAAGGCATAAGGTGTAATCAAGAATGTTACTAGTGGCTGATGGGAATGTTCCGTAAAGGATAGCACCATCGGTATAGTCACCATTACCAACTTTTTGGATAAATGATTTTGGAATTGGTGTGTATAAGTTACTTGATAAGGTATACATTGCTGTGAATTCATCGATTGGGTTGATGAGTTCGATTTCAATATAGGAACCGTTAACTGGATCAACACCAGTCTTAATACCGAGTTCACCATCATCTTTCATTTGTTTCCATAAAGCATCTAATTTAGCGTTATCTTTAACGTTTTTAGATTTACGGAAGAAAGCTTGTCCACCTTTAATACCATAAGAGGTATCTCCAGCGAGTTCGCTACCACGAACGACTTGGCTTCTTTCGGATAATAACATTTGATAGACGAATTCATAGTCTTCAAGTTTAACACCTAAATTATCGTAAGCACTGTTAGCGGATGAAGCGGTACGATATTTGATACCTTCTTCATCGCCAGTTTTAACGTAAATTCTCCACTTTTTGTAGAGGTTAGTTGGGTTATCTTCTTCCATATGAATTGGACGTTTGAAATCAACCATATTGCCGTTCTTGTCTTGGATCTTATCTTTAGCAAGAACAGGATACCATTCATAGGAATCAGTACCTTTCATTTTGGTTCCCCAATAAGAGGAAGAAATATAACCGTTTAAGTCACTGACTTGGCTACCAGTCGCGTCCCAAGCATTGATTGATAATGGGTCACTAGAAGTAGCGGATTGTAAGTATGTTGGTTCAACTGTAACGTTAGCGAGTGTTCCATTTAAACTGCCTTCGCTTAAAATACCCCAACCATAGCCGGTGATATATTCAGTAGCTGGAACTTCAACACGGCTAGAATATCTAACATAACCACCGTTTTCAAATAAGGTGATACCTGTTAAATAGTTTTCCATCGCATATTGTTCGAGCTTGCTAAGAATCTCTAATCTTGCTTTTTTATCAGCTGCATAGTTATAGCCAGCGTTAGCGTGGTCAACGTATTCGATAATGCTGACATTTGTACGTTTTGGAGTCTTGACTGATTTTTCTTTAACAGAAATTGTAATTTTACGTTCAGTGTCATCTTTCTTGGTTAAAGCCTTAGGAGTGATGGTAAACGCTTTTTCTGCCGCATCAAAAGTAGCAGAGATGTAGTTGCTAACTGGATCACTATCATCAAATCCACTTCCAGAGAAGCTAATTGTGTAGGTGTATTCAGTTCCTGCAACAGCATTCTTTTCGGTAATCTTAAGTTTGTCTTGGCGACCGACTAAAATATCTGGGTTATTTGGATCTCTTTCCATGTAGAGGATGTTGTTACTTCCACTAGCAAGAGCGACTGAGAAGTCAAACTTACCTGTAGGAGTAGAGCCACCGCCACCACCTTGTTGACATCCGGCCAAGGCAACAAGAGCCATTGACGCTAATGCGCCAAAGATAATTGTATAGTTACTCTTTTTCATATTAGTCATTACCTCCTAATTCTTTTCTATGGATTTTGTTAAATGCCACTCCAACAAGGGCAATTAACGCGAGTGCGGATAATAAGATACTTGTTGTCGTGATATTACCACCACAACCATTGGTTGTAACTGTAATTGTATTCACGACTGGTCCTCTACTAATAAGGACATAACCTTCTAAATCATCCACTGGTGTTTCTGAAGATGTTCCGCTGTTGTATTTAACGATTTGGACGTTAACACCATCATCTTCGAAGTCGTGTTGTAGTGTTAATTCATGATGTTCGACCATGACGTACTTACTCCAAACGATTTCATCATTATCATCGTATTCGAATCTAACGATAACACCCATGCTACCGTATGCAGCGTCTTTCATTCTAATAATGAGACGTCCACTACCTTGATAGTAGTTCATACGATCAGCAATATATTGCTCGACTTTTTCTTTTGAAAGTTCGATATAGCAATTTTCTTCATCGACTGTGACAAATCCAGATTCTGGTTTGGTGATATCAATAAGATCTTTATCAACAGAGAGAGACACTAAGTTTCTTTCTTTCATATTGATGCGGATGTTATCACCATTTTCAGTGATTGAGCTCACTTCTGGAGCGTCGCTATCGATGTGTAAGTTATATGAGTAGTCAACCCATTCACCGGTACCAGCGAGTAAGTAGTTAAATGTCACTTCATATTCGCCGGATTCATATGGAATACCATTTTCATCATATAAAGGAATAATCGCATACGCTCTATGTGAGACATATCCAGCACCGAGATAGCTATCATCGATGTGGGATTTGTATAAGGCGTATCTTCCAAAGTCATCAGCGCCAAAGAGCATATCTTCTAAAGATGACTTGTAGACGACATTACCATTTGTTTTATTTGTAATGGTGAAATAGTTATTCGCTGCAGAACGTAACATGAATTGTTGGACAATCATCGTATTGGTGTAATAACTGCTACCAACATATAAGTTATGTTCTGGGCTTTCATAGAAGCTTTCGGTATTTGGATTTGTACCAATTTGATGGAATCCAGTTAAGTTAGCGAAGTTGTCATCGTTAGCAAGAATATCGTTAATATTAACGCTATCGCCTTCTCTGACATAGCCAGCAACCCACATACTTCCCATATCGGCTTTATCTTTACCAATTAATGATTTGGCAATGTCATTGACTAAATCACTTGGATAAACAGTTGTGCTGTCTTTTTCAAAAGCGAATGGTTCGTAAACTGGAGCGTCGTTATAATCTTTTCCTTCACCAGCATAGAAGCCCATGAATGGAAGTGAGAGATTTGCGCTTGTTCCATCTTTATCAGTTAATGAGACATAGCCTTCAATGTAACAACCATAATCATAGAAAGCACTAATAGCAGCCTTTTGTTCTGCTGTTAAGGTGTATTTTTCTAATTGAATGGTCTTATCACCTGGGGCGACTGTAATATCTTCTAAATCGATAGTAGCAAGAACGACATCATAAACTGATTGATAATCTTTTCCTGGTAATGGTTTCCAATCTGGTTGAGTTGATGTACCAGCGTTGTAATATCTATTTTTAGGAATAGTGGTTTTTCTATCGGCTTTGCAATCTTCTGCAGTAGCGTAGTATTCGATATCACGCGTGACATTATAAACATCTAAATGTTCAGCAACACCGAAGGATTCGTTTCTGGTTGGTTCTTGTCCAGGAACAGAGTTCTTAATGTAATAAACATATCCTGGGAATCCACTGATCGCATCGACTTCGCCTTTGTAATTATATTCTTTTGTGACGATGTCGTTCGCATTAGCGATTGCAGGTCTCATAACTGTGAGATTAACACTATAGGTGTGTGTGGTTTCACTTTCATTATGAGCAACGAATTTCAAATCAACGATACCTTTATTGATGTTTTCACTATTTCTTAAAGCAATCTTGCCTTTCTTGGTTGGATTACCTTGTAAATCTAAACCTTCAAGGTAAACATCAGTTCTATATGCATCACCTAAATCGACCATACCAGCACCTTGTTTACGTGGTGAGGTAAATGAAACTTCATTAGTTTCTGGGTTAGGTTTGAGATCATGCATTGGTTCAGCGGTGGATTGAAGTCTCATATCCACTGTTGCACGTTTTGCTTCAAATTCTTTTAATGCAGCGTTTTTAGCAACTGTCTTTTGGTTAGCATCTAAAGTGCTGTCGTTATCAATTCGTTTAACTTCTGCAACGTAGTCTTTAGCGAATTTTGATAAGACGACTGATTGAGCGCCTGCGTGGTTAGGAGCAGACATTGAAGTACCTGATAAGAATTCGTAAACTTTATATTTTCTTTCTTCAGTTCTATCTTCGGTCTTTTGTGGTGGAACAGCACCTTTAATCAAATCACCTGGAGCGGTAATTTCTGGTTTTAAATCAAGGTCAAATGTTGCACCATCAGAAGAGAATGTTGAAACTGAATAAGCCTTATCATTTTCTAATAACTTTTTAGAAATAATACCTAATGTGCCTTCTTTACTAATAGAGAATCTTTCCTTGTCTTTATAAAGGACTAAAACACATGGCATAGATGGTCTAAAGTCATCACCAAAGCTCATATGGAAGTTGAAGTCATTGCTTGTTGGGTCATTATTAATAACGACTAGAGCAATCGCACCTTTAGATTTAGCAACAGCGTATTTATCAGCGAAGGATGTGCTACCACGATTGACAGCAACGATCTTTCCGTCGACTTCAAGATTGCCATAATCTGCAGATGTACCAAATCCTGGGACATAAATCCATGGATAATTTCCGCCGTACTCTGGATACTTTTCAGCTAAGGTTTCGGCCAACTTGTATTCTTTTTCATATTCATCACCGTAATACTCACGATTAACGATTTGATCATCATAAGCGACGATGTCTTCGCCCATTTGGAACGCAGCGTCGTAGAATACTTTAGTTGGTTGTCCACTAGCAACTGTAGTTGCAAGAGGATCATTGGAATAACCAGATAAGATACCTGTTTCAACCATATCACTTGTCCAGTTGGCATAGCCACCTGTGGTTGAATAAGAAGTTTTACCTGAGTTACCAGCACTGATAGAGGTAAGAATACCTTTACTAGCGAGTTTGTTTAAGGTTTTGCAAGTGATTGTGTCACTGTCAAAATCGTTAAGGTTGCTACCTAATGACATGTTGATGCCATCGACTTTAAGCTTAATGCAGTCTTCGAGAGCGTTCATGATTGGGATATCATAAGCACCAGTAGAACTTGAATAGCCTAAGAGTTTGCCAATACCGGTTGCCTTGAAGTTTGTGAAAACCTTCATACAAACGAGTTGGGCTTTAGGAGCAATACCTTTATAAGTTGGAGCGTTACCAGCAGTAATACTAGCAACATGGCTTCCGTGGTAAGTAAGTTCACTAGAAACGTCTAAGTCGTCTTTATACTTAACTGAATAGTCAGATCTTTCTCCGCCGTAATCATAGTAATAAGGAATCTTTCTATTAAAGTAGAGAGAACCTTCTTTACCTAAATCAGTATCTGCTTCTTTGATTTCACCACGAGCCTTGGCTTGTTTATAACCATAAGTTGTTTTCCAAGAAGCTGGGTGTCCATCAAATCTAACAGAAACGCTTGAATCTAAGTCAGAGAATGTTTCGTGATTCCAAGTTGCGACAACAGCGTTACCCTCTTTGTGTTCTGCTCTGAAATAAAATTCATTATCAAGGATAGCGACAACTGTGCCTTCACCATCGTTAGTGTCATCACTCTTTTTCATTGTTTCAGCAGAGATGTTATCACTTCCACCATATTCGTCTTCTGGTTCTGGATCAGGAAGTCTTGAATACTCCTGAGTAGTAGTTTCCCAGTGAATTTGGTTAAGCGTCACACTCTTGACGCCAGGAACTTTCTTAATAAGTTCAATATTGTTGCTGTTAACAGAGATAGCAAATGCATTAGCGACTTCAGAATATGTAGAGATAACTTTGAAATTGCTTGTAGCGTAATTTCTAATGTTATTCATGACAATATTTTGAGTATTAGCAATGCCTTCTTTAGTTAACGATTCATTGTCGCGGTCAACTTCGACGATAATCTCAGCGTCTCTTTCTGCTAGTGGACTAACACGTGTAGAGGCGGCGATATTCGTACCCATTGCAATACCGGCAATAAGGGAAGCAAGCATTGTAACTTTTAACATAAGAATACCTTCCTTTCTCGTGCATATATGAGCACGTAAATTGTATTTGTGTAATACTATATAATAACGCGCATATAAAATGCAAACCCTTTTTTGAAAAAATAAAAGATTTCATCTCCAAAATCTCTTATTAAAAATTTAAAGTTATTAATTATATTAATAAAGTTGTGTCTTATATATTTCTAAAATCGCAAAAGCAATGAAAAAAAGTAGAGATACAATCATCATAACGACGTAATAATAGGATGAAGATTCGCGTTTCACTCTTTTCTCTTCTTTATATTCCGACATGTCATTATACTTATTGGCTTCTTTTGCAAACATACTCGCAAACATTTGTTTAAAGCCGTAGCTCATCGTATCATAAGCACCAAATCGACCGAGTAGGCAAAGTATTCCTACACCAAGTAAGATAACTCCTGCCATCGTCACTCCATCAATCGCCGCGATAATTGTTCGATCTCTTAAGAAATAGTAAAGGCAAAAGATTCCCACTCCAACCGCTAAAGAGATAAGCGCGGTAATGAGATACACTTTTAAGTACTTTCTTATATGATAAATGAACTTTCCCATAGGCTTTACATTATACTTTTTATTAACGTTAAATCAATATCTGTTGTGACTTTAAAATTGAACGGACTACCTTTGACATAACAGACATCATAATCTTTTTCCACTAATCCGATATCATCTGAAAATTGTTCGTTTTCTTTTAGTTTGTGATATTTCTTAATAAGTCCATATCTAAAAGATTGAGGTGTTTGAACATCAATATCTCGATCGCCAAGTTTTTTACATCTTCCTAAATTAGAAGCGCTTTTTAAAGCGTCTTGATGATATATAAAAGTGCACACTGCATTATATTCTTTTAATAAATCGATATTATTCTTGATGATATTGTCATCGACAAGTGGTCGATCACCATCATGAATAAGAATAATGTCATCATCGTTATATCGTGATTTTTCTAATCCTTTTTTCACTGATTCTTGTCTAGTTTCTCCACCTTGGATGATATATCTAACTTTGCTTAAATTATGATAAATTACCAAATCTTTGACATAGTCAATATAGTCTTTATGGGTCACTAAAATAATCTCGTCAATATATCGACTATTCTCAAACTTTTCTATCGTATAGACCACTAGGTCTTTTTCGTTTATTTTGATAAATTGTTTTGGAATAGGAGAATTGATACGAGTTCCCTTACCAGCGAAAACGATTAAAGCGACATTCATACAATAATTATTCTATATTTATTAATAATGTTTAGCAAAATGGATGTTATTGATATATAATTTAGTCAATAAACCCAGGAGGTAAATATCGATGGCTAAAAAGAGAGTCAAAGTCGATCAAAGCTTATGCATTGGTTGCGGATGTTGTGCAGGAACATACCCAGATGATTTTGCTATCGGCGACAGCGGATTAGCAGAAGCAGTTACTGGTGAAGGCGAAGAAGAAGCCGTTAGTGTCTGCCCAGTTGGTGCAATCTCTGTTGAAGAGTAAAAATATAAGAAAACCAGGTCAACGATTTCCGACCTGGTTTTTTTGTGCTTTCTTTATTCTTTTCTAATATTATCTTCTACTGGTTTTTCTTCATTTGAGGCGGTCTCTTCCGCTTTTTTAGTGAAAATATTACCGACAAACCATTTTTGGAAGAACTCTGATTTTCTCATAAAAACGAAGATTAATCTATTGAATAGTAATTCGTAAATGAGACAACACACTCCCGCTTTCATCAAGTTAAATGGCATATATATCGCTGAGATAATTCCAATATAAATCCAACCATTAACTTCAATTTCTTTATTACCAGTTAAATATGCGGATGTACTTTGAATAACACCCGGTTCAAAGCAAGTTGAGAAATGAGCATTAGGTCCAAACACTGATAAATATGAAGGAGTGATAATAATCGCATTTAAGGTAGTCATCATAATTGAAACTAACGCAGTTATAAACACATAGGATAGAATCCTAAAACCAATTCCTTTTTTAAACCATTTAAAGACATGGCTAGTAAGAAAGAGGCCTAAAATAAACATACAAGATGTAATAAACGCTGTTAAATCACCAATTCCTAATCCAACTGGTCCATGAACCGCTAGATTTAAAGATGTTTTAATTGCAGCAACCGCTAATCCACCTGGAAGTCCATATAAGGCATAGCCAATAATGGTGACTAGTTCACTAATCTCAATCTTAAGCCAAGGCGCAAAAGGATATGGGAATTGAGCAAACGCCATCAAAACAAATCCTAATGCTGATAGCATGGCGATTGTGGTAATTCTTGTAATTGTTTCACTGACAGATCTTCTTTGTTTTTTCATAAAAAATAGCCCTCTACTTCAGGGGCTACACATTAAGAAATAAAAATTTCTTATACTTCTACCATCCAGACTTTACTGTCGCCACTTGAATTTCACAAGTTCATGCATTTTACTGCTCGCGGGGTTTACCGCCGGTCGCGTTAATTCGCTGCCCTGAAGTATTTATATTTTATATAATAATTTAACTTAATTAAAGAGGTTTATTCACAATATCTTTATATTCACGCGGATATTTCTTTGGAGTCTTCTTTATTTTCTTAATAAGAATATTTATTCTTACTTCATTAGATTCTGGAAGAGTGACTTCATTAATTTGAATAACTTCTCCTCCTAATTCTTTTAAAGCGTTTTTCGCTTCTTCAATTTCTTCTTTTCCTTTTGGACCTTTCATTGCGATAAAATATCCACCTTCTTTAATTAAAGGTAAACCGATTTCTAAAAGGATATTTAAAGAAGAAACCGCTCTAGCGATTCCAACATCATATTCTTCTCTATGACTAGAAGCATATTCTTCCGCTCTAGCGGAAACTGTTTTAACATTATTTATTTTTAAGTTAGAAACAAATTCATTTATTTGATCAATTTTCTTTTTAGTGGAATCAAGTAAAGTGAACTCTCCATAAGAAGCAATCGCTAAAGGAAGACCCGGGTAACCAGCCCCTGTACCAATATCGATAACTTTCTTATCATCAAAGCACATTAAATTTAAAGGAAGTAGACTATCAAGAATCATTAATTCTCTAAACTTCTCTTCATCTTTAATTGCGGTTAGATTAAATTTCTCATTCACCGAAAGAGTGTGTTTTAAAAGCAATTCAAAAGAGTTAACTTTATCGTTTAATTTTAAATGGTTTAATTCTCTTTCTAATTCTTTTTTATTCATGGTTCAATAGCTTCTTAATATTTAATATTAAGGCACTGACATCCGCTGGGTTAACCCCGCTTACTCTAGAAGCTTGTCCAACAGTTAATGGTCGAACTTTATTTAGTTTTTCTCGAGCTTCCAGTCTAATTCCGTCCATATGAATATAGTCTATATCGCTAGGTATTTTCAACTCTTCTAATTTAATTGAGTTAATCATATCTCTCTTTTGCTTTGCAATATAGCCTTCATATTTCTCAATAATTTCAATTTCTTCAATGGTTTGTTCATCTAAATCATATTTATCTAACTCAGGAATAAATCTAGAAACATCACTATATTTAATAGTAGGACGTTTAAGTAATTCTGAAGCCAATACCCCACCTTTTAGTTCATTAAACCCTAAAGAAACCACGTATTCGTCAATTTCTTTCTTCTTTCCTAGGTGTGTAGATTCTAAGATTTTTGTGACTTCTTCAATATTCTTTTTCTTCTTTAAAAAGTAATCATATCTTTCATCACTAATGAGTCCGATATTTCTTCCTATCTCTGTTAAACGCAAATCAGCGTTATCGTGTCTAAGTAATAAACGGTACTCCGCTCTTGAAGAGAGAAGTCGATATGGTTCCTCAGTTCCTTTAGTGACTAAGTCATCAATCATAACTCCAATATAGGATTGATCTCTTCTTAAAATAAGAGGCTCTTTCCCTTGAATTTTTAAAGAAGCATTGATACCCGCCATTAAGCCTAAGCCTGCTGCTTCTTCATATCCAGAAGTACCACAAATTTGGCCAGCAATATATAATCCAGGCCATTTCTTTAGCTCTAATGTTGGTTTATACTCTTCGGTTTTAATCGCATCATATTCAATCGCATAAGCATATTTTAAAAACACTGCATGCTCAAACCCTGGTAAAGATCTAACCATTAATTCTTGGACTTCTTTACTCATAGATGTTGAGAAGCCTTGTAAATAAATAGAATCAGTGTATCGACTTTCTGGTTCAAGGAAGAGTTGATGTCTTTCTTTATCTTTAAAAGTCATAATCTTTGATTCAATAGATGGACAATATCTTGGGCCTACCCCAACGATATTTCCAGAAAACAACGCTGTTTCATCAAGATGTTCTTTAATAATATCGTGAGTAGTCTTATTTGTATAAATAAGGTAACAAAGTTCTTGCTCTTCTAAAGGAATAAATTCTTTAGTCATAAAAGAGAACGCTAAATGGCCAGGAGTACCTGGCTCAATCTTAGCTTTAGAAAAATCAATTGAATCTCTTTTAATCCTTGGAGGAGTTCCTGTTTTTAATCTATAGGTTTCAACGCCCATATCTCTTAAACACTTAGATAAACCAATAGATGGTCTTTGACCATCAGGTCCTTCAGAAGTCTTATCGTGACCTCTAAAGATATAACTCTCCATATATGTGCCTGTTGAAAGAATAACTGCTTCACTAGTAAAAGACTCTCCGTTTTCTAAAATAACACCCGTAACTTTGTTATCATCATGGAGTAAGCCAGTCACATGTCCTTCTTTAACAGTTAAATTTTTAGTGGATAACGCTAATTTTTGTAAATAATCTGGGTATTCTAATTTATCTTGTTGTGCCCTTAAGCATTGAACGCCAGGTCCTTTACCGGTATTTAGCATTTTCATTTGTAAATAATGATGATCAGCTGCAATACCCATCATGCCACCTAAAGCATCAATTTCTCTAACAACAATACCTTTTGCGGACCCTCCAATAGAAGGATTACAAGGCATATTGCCCATCATTTTTATATTTAAGGATATTAATAAGGTATTCATGCCCATATGCGCACTACTAAAAGCAGCTTCTAGTCCAGCATGACCACCACCAACCACTATTACTTGGTAATCCATATTTCTATCCTACACTACCTTCCATATCCATCTTGATTAATTGATTTAATTCGACGGCATATTCCATTGGTAGTTCTCTACTAAATGGTTCAATAAATCCCATAATAATCATTTGAGTTGCATCTTTTTCAGAAATGCCTCTACTCATTAAATAGAAAAGTTGATCTTCGTTAATTTTACTAACTGTAGCTTCATGTTCTATATAGGATGTATTATTTCTCACATCATTATTTGGAATGGTATCACTCTTAGATAAATGATCCAAAATTAAGGTGTCACATTCAACGTGTGAACGACAGTTTTTAGCACCTTCTTTATGTCTAACTGTTCCGCGATAATTTGCAACTCCACCATTTTTCACAATAGACTTAGAAATGATGGTGCTTGTTGTATCATCACCCTCATGAATCATACGGGCTCCAGCATCTTGGAATTGGCCTCTACCAGCAACCGCAATTGAGATACAAGTTCCCTTAGCGCCACGGCCTTTTAAAATACAGGCTGGATACTTCATATTTACTTGGCTTCCGATGTTACCATCAATCCATTCCATTTGAGCATTTTCAAAACAAACTGCCCGTTTTGTCACTAAATTTACAATATTCGTTGACCAATTTTGCACAGTTGAGTATCTGCATTTGCCACCGGCTAAAACAATGATTTCAACCACTGCAGCGTGTAAAGATTCCTTTGAATAAGTAGGGGCGGTACAGCCTTCAACATAATGGACATCCGCACCTTCATCAACAATGATTAATGTACGTTCAAATTGGCCGCTTTTTTCATTATTAATTCTAAAGTAACTTTGTAGTGGTTTATCAAGATGAACACCTTTAGGAACATAGATAAATGATCCACCACTCCACACCGCTCCATTTAGAGCAGAAAACTTGTTATCAGCAATAGGAACAACTGTGCCAAAATACTTTTTAAATAAATCAGGATAAAGCTTTAACGCCATATCGGTAGAAAGGAAGATAACTCCCTTGTCTTCGATTTCTTTAAGCATGTTATGATAAACCACTTCTGATTCATATTGAGTGGAAACACCACTTAAATATTTTTGTTCTGCTTCAGGAATACCTAAACGATTAAATGTGTTTTTAATTGTCTCAGGAACTTCATCCCAATTCTTAACCTCTTTTTCAGAAGGTCTAGTGAAATATGTATAGGTATCAAATTCTAAACCGGTTAAATCTGGTCCATAATTTGGTAAAGGCATAGCGTTAAACGCTTTCAGGGCCTTTAAACGGAATTCAAGCATCCATTCTGGTTCGTTTTTGTACGCTGAAATTTGACGAACTGTTTCTTCTGTTAAACCTTTTTCGGTTTTTAAAATAGAAACGTCTTCATCTTTAAATCCGTATTTATAATCTTCTTGGAA
The DNA here is from genome assembly GCA_902800025.1 of uncultured Erysipelotrichaceae bacterium. Classification (GTDB taxonomy): domain Bacteria; phylum Bacillota_I; class Bacilli_A; order RFN20; family CAG-826; genus UBA2450. The sequence continues at coordinate 165,936 of CADCDA010000001.1, forward strand.
TTTGATATCTTCTGGTACCATCTTACTTGTCCTTTAAAATTGAATTAGCAGCGTTCCAGCCAATAGTGGCACATCTAATACGTGCGGCTTGTTTACTTGTATTAACAAAAACAACTGCTTCATCTAATACTTCGTCATCAAATGGTTCTTCGTGCATCATATGTTGATATTGTTCAATCATATAACGTGCTTTTTCTATAGTTTTGCCTTTCATTAAATCACACATAATATCAGTGCTACTTAATGAAATCGTACAGGCTACACCTTCAAAACATGCATCCACTACGATTCCATTTTCAACTTTTAGATATATATCTAAATCATCGATGCAGTTATCAGAATGCATATGTTCTTTTTCATATCCTTCTTTTGAAGGAACATGTTTATTAGTTGGATTAGAGGAGTGATCCATAATAATCGCTCTCATCATTTCGTTAGTTAAGGAAATAGGCATCTAAAATATCTCCTCCATTAATTAAATTTTCTACAAATATATCAATTTCTTCTTTAGAAGTATATAGATAAGTTGACATTCTTACTGTTGCGATATCACCAACAACATCATTAATCATTTTCGCGCAGTGTTGTCCACTTCTAACTGCAATACCTTTAGAATTAAGTAAAGTCGCTTCATCTTGAGCGAAAACTCCTTTAACGTTAAAGGCAATAATTCCGTTATTAGAGTCTTTATTATAAATAATAACTTTATCTGACTTTTCTAATTTAGAAATAGCGTATTTAAATAATTCTTCATCATGCTTATGAATATTATCCATTCCTAAAGCGTTTAAATACTCTACTGCTGCTTTAAAGCCCATAATCGCTGATAAGTTTAAAGTACCAGCTTCGAACTTCGCTGGAGCGTCTAAAGGAATGACTTCACCTTGCTTATTAAACTTAACGTTCATTCCTCCGCCAGTATGGAAGGTAGCCATCTTTTGAAGTAGCTCATATTTACCAACTAAGCATCCAATTCCAGTAGGTCCACACATCTTATGTGCTGAAAAAGTCAAAAAATCAGCATCTAGATCTTTAAAATCAACAGGAATATGTGGAACAGATTGAGCACCATCTAAAACCAAAATAGCGCCGTTATTATGAGCAATTGAGGCAATTTCTTTCGCGTTAATTGTATATCCTAATACATTTCCTGTATGCGCAAGAGCAACAATCTTAATATTCTTATTCTCTTTAAAAGCTTTCTTAACACCTTCGACAGTGACTTTTTTATCTTCGATATCAACAAAGCACATCTTCGCGCCTGTTAATTCGCAAATTCTAAACCATGGTAAAGTATTTGAAGCATGTTCAATCTCACTAATAAGAATTTGATCACCTGGTTTTAAGAATTCTAAGGCGTAGCCATAGGCTACTAGATTAAGAGCTTCCGTATCTCCAGAAGTAAAAACAACTTCATTTGTTTCGGAATTTATAAATCTAGCAATAGTTTCACGTGATTTTTGAATCTCAACATCCATGTTATAACAAAGATCATAGTCACCACGATGAGAATTAGCGTTCATTTCTAGATAATACTTATTCATAGCATCAATAACAGACTGTGGTTTGAATGTAGTTGAAGCATTATCTAAAAACACAAGCGGCTTACCTTGCATCTTTTTATTATTTAACATTGGGAAATCAGCGCGTACTTTATTAATATCGTACATCTTATAATCTCCCTTCTATGAGAGAATCAATCTCACTAGCGGTTTCTTCATTGAAACCTTTCAAAATTGGTTTTAAATAACCAAGAGTAATAAGTAATTTAGCTTCATCAATAGATAACCCTCTAGAGGTTAAATAGAAAATGTGTTCATCGCTTACTTTACCGACCACTGCAGCGTGGCTAGCTTCAATATCGTTCTCATCAATTTTTAAAATTGGTTTAGCAATCGCTTTACAACCATCATCAAAAACAACGATCTTTGCGTTTTGATGAGACGTGCTTTGATGACATCCTTTTTCAATATGAGAAATGCCAGAGAAAACAAGAGTGGAATTATCTTTACACACTCCATAATTATCGATTCTTCCATGAGTGTTAGGAGAGTTATGATAAATTGAAACTGCGATTTGTTTGTCGTCTTTTTGACTAGACAAACTTGCGAGATGCCACTCGCATTCCGCGTTATCTTTATTTAAATTAATAGACGCGTTAAGATGATTTCTCTCAACACTGAAATCAGCAAAATAGACGATAATTCTCGCATTTTCTCCAACATTTGCGGTGAAATTAATGTTTTTCACGATTTTTTGAGCAAATATAGATAGAAACAAAGTTGAATTATCTTTGACTTCAAAATTGATTTTTTCTACCTCTTCAATGTTTTTTAAATAAACGCTGACTTGTTTATTTTGAGTAACTTCAAAAGATAGACTATCGCTAGAGTCTAAGCAGTCATATTGTAAATCAGTAACGACATCTATTTTTTTCATATTTCTTATTTAATTGTTTCTTTAACTGCACAGGTACCAATAGACACTGTATTCATATCAGCTTGTTCTTTTTCAATTTCGATTCCAAGCTCGGTTTTGATAAATTCATAACCTGTTTGATCGATTCTCTTAATTAAAGAAGTATCGCCATCTAAAACAATTCTTCCGTTAATCATAACAATCGCTCTTGTAGGTTTAATTAAATCAAATAATCTAGCGTAGTGAGAAATGACTAAAAAGCCTCTTCCTTTTTCTTCTTCTTTTTTAATTACATCGGCGACAATTTGAATCGCATCGACATCTAAACCAGAGTCAATTTCATCTAACATTGCGATTTTTGGTTCAAGTAAAAGAAGTTGAAGAATCTCATTTCTTTTCTTTTCTCCACCACTAAAACCTTCATTTAAACTTCTAGTTGCTAAATCAAAAGGCATCTTGAGTTCTTTAGTCGCATTATCAAGCATTTTATAGAATTTATATGTTGATATTTTTTCATCTCTAGTCGCATTAACCGCGGCTCTTAAGAAATCGGAGTTTATAACTCCAGGAACTTCTGCAGGATTTTGTAAGGCTAAAAATAAACCAGCTTTGGCTCTTTCATCTGTGGTCATCTCTGTAATATCTAAATCATCTAAATATATAGAACCACTCGTGATTTTATAACGTGGGTGTCCCATGATGACATTTAATAAAGTTGATTTACCATGTCCATTTGGACCGAGTAAGGCAACTGTTTCACCTTCGCTAATATTGGTAGTTACACCTTTAAGGATTTCTTTTCCTTCAACTTCAACATGAAGATCTTTGATTTTTAATGTAGCCATACGTTTTTCCTCAATGCCGTATTATTTTAGTGCTAATAGGTTATTTATATCAAACAAAACGATAAGAAAATTTGCTCGTATATGCGTATCACCTATATGAAATAATTAAAATTATTCTTGCACGCGTATTCTTATATAAGTAAAATATTCTCGCTATGTATTTTAGAAAAGGAGACTAAAAGATGAAAAAAAGTAAACTATCACTCGGATTAGTTACTAGCTTCATCGGTGCACTCGCATTAACTTCTTGTAACACTACAGCAACTGTTACATCAAGTGATAAGTCGATTGTCGATTTTATCGGATACAATAATGAAGACGAAAAATTAGAAATCGATATTGATCAATTCTATAGCGAGTACGGCGATAGCGATGAAGGCACAACTTTGTTCTATAATGCAGTTCTCGAAGCTTTAATCAGATACGAATACAAAGGATTAAGCGAAGAAGATCCAACATTAAAAGCTTATGATACTTTAGTTAAAGAAGCAGAAGACAAAGTTGAAGCACAAAAACAAACTGCCCAAGATAACGCGAACTCTAGTGGCAAAACATACGCAGAAGAATGGCAATCAATTCTTGATTCCCATGACTGTGATGATGCAGATGATTTAAAAGAGTACTTCTTATATGAATTAGAGAAGGAAGCCATCAATGACTGGTATTACAGTGCAAAGCAAACCACATTAAAGAATCAATACATTGGTATTGGAACAGATTGGAATGCTTTACCAACTTCACCAACTCATGAATACGAATCAGTATTCCCATATCACATCCTTCACGTCTTAGTGAAATTAGGCGCAGATGCAACTGATTACTCAAGAGCAACCATTACTGCTTCTGAAGCTGAAAAATTATGGAATGTTGTTCGTAAACTCATGGATGGCAGCTATTCATTCGAAGAAGTTGCATATTCTGAAAGTGACGATAGTTCCAACACCGCTTATGGTGATGTTGGCATTATGTCCACTCAAACAAGTTTCTATAACGAATTCAAATTAGGTGTTTACGCTTATGACGCGTTATTAAGCGGAGTTAACACCCAAGACGCTAACAACAGAACCATTTACAAAGCATTTGGTGTTGATGATGAAGCACAAGTCGTCACCGAAACCAAATACGATGCAACTACTGGTGTTACCGAAGTCAAAGAAAATGTTGTCAACTTAATCGACGAACAAATGATTGGCAATGTTGCTAACGCTGTCACTGGATATAACTATGACGACGCAACACACACATATGGTTACACAAATATCCCAACCATCCCATACGATGTCTTTAGACAAATCGGATTAAATAAAGATGAGGAAAAGATGGGAACAGTTGAACCAGAAGCGGGTGCAGTCAGCTATCCACGTAACGTTTTATTTAACCAATTCTTAAACTTCCGTTCACCATTTGTTATCACTGCTGAAGATATCACAATTGCTGACGGCCAAGATAAGGTTGCAACAGCACCTCATAACTTTGAAACTGGTGATTTCAAATTAAAAGACCACAACTTTGTTGGTCACACCGCTGATAATGCTATCCCAGACATTGGTAAGGAAGTCCTTACTGATGGTGAAGGCAACGTCATTATCGGTGTCCGTAGCACTGCTGGTATTCACTTCATGGTGATGAGAAAATCCGTTTTCAAGAACACCAACTTAAAGACTGCTACAAGCTTAACAAGCACCAAAGCGGATGTTACACTCCAAGATTACTACACAACAGAAATCCCAGGTGGTGACAACTATCCAGCTGAAACTTACGTCAACATGACCAAATCCGATGATTCTTCTTATTATATAAATAGAGCAAATACTATTAAGAACAAACTCAAAGGACAAGATTCTTCAGATGTCTTTGACGCTGCATATGATTATCGTATCTATCAAATGCTCTTTGATCGCGTCGAAGACAAAATCAAATTCTTTGATGAAGATGACACTACTACAAGTACTGTCAAAGCCAATATCGAAAGAAAGATTAAACTCTTAAGAGAAGGCAAATACCTCAGCAACATTGATGCAATCAATGATGCTTGGGAATCCTACTTAGCACAATTAAGACATCAAAACACCATTAGAGCGTATAAAGGTATGCTCTCAACTGGCTGTGTCTTTAAGTGGGGAAGAGCCAGCGCTGCTGACTTAAAAGAATTCGAAAAAGGAGGATCCTGCTATGTCAAATAATAAAAGATTTACAAAAGTAGCGGTCCTATCCGTATTAGGAATGCTCGCCTTAACAGGTTGTAACAATTCCTCTAGCGAAATTTACGCTAAACCAAGTAATTATGAAGATCCAATCGTTACCTTTGATGGTAATGAAGATAAGATTCATAATGACATCTTAGAAATCATTTATGATTCTATGCATGATGGTTCTGCTCCATCAAAAGTCTTAGAGAAAGTTCTCTATAGATATGCAGAAAGCATCTTCGGTGTTTATAATGACGTCACTGCCAAAGGCAGAGAAGAAATCACTTTAAAAGAAGCTGCTACTGCTAATGAACAAAGCATAAACAAAACCAATGAATTCATCAAAAAGCATAAAGCCTTCTGGCTCTATGACGAAGACGGCAAACACGTCAATGATGAAGGCCAAGAAGTCACTGGTGAAGATTGGACACCATGTGCCACTGAAAGACTTAATGTCCAAGCTAGATGGGCAACCATTGAAACTCGTATCAGTGAAGCAATGTATTCCAAAGCCACAGGTGGTAGTTACACAAAGAAACATTTCTTTAGTGAATTAGACTTTGTTGAAGCTTTATATAAAGACAACAAGAAAGTCAACTACACTGCCGCTAAAGCAGCGGGCTTAAAGCCACTCTTAATCGACTACAAGCTCGAAAAAGATGATACATTCATCACAGTCGCTAATCCTGAAGGATTCCTTCATAGAGATTACTATCAATCAGGTGAATTCACCTATATTGAAGATGAAATCATCCCATCAATCTATAACGATCTTCTCGTTGAACAATACTTATTAGACGAAGAATTAGCCGCTGTTAGAAATAACCGTGCTAGAAAGATCAATGTTATTAAGATTGAAAAATATTCCAGCTTCACTAATAACGCTGACGCCTTAGTCAAAGACTTAGTGGAAGCCATCTATAGCAACGCTCCAGCAGCCAATCAACACGTTAGAACAAGTACTGCAGAAATCGAAAACTACTATGATGTATTATTCGATACCTACGCTACTGTTTCTAAAGGTTTATATGATGAAATCGCTGCTGATGCCGATGCAAGTGCAATCGTTGCTAGACTTCAAACAATCGCTAGTGATATTTATGAAGTAAAAACATATGATACTTTCAATTATTACAATAACACTCAATATGGCGATTTAATTAAAGACTACGAGAAATTCAATTCTGCAACTAACTTCGAAGAACTTGATATGTCTTTATATAACAAGTTCACTTCAAGTGGAACAACCACCGCAGAAGAAGGCCTCAATCAATTAACAATTGATATCGACCAAACCAAGACTATCTTCAAAGATTGGTACATTCAAAGTTCACAACCTTCCTTAGATAGTAATGGAAAGATTAATGAACGTTTATTCACCGTCTCTGTTGCTAATAGCAAGAAAGAAGTCGGTGGAGAACTCGATACCAGTGGTACCGATCCAGAATTAATCGAAAAGAACTTAAAAGATCTCGAAGAACTCGATAGATTCGAAAAGATCGGTGATGAAACATCCTGGATTTGGGAATTAAGAGAAAAACCATCCGAAAAGGAAAACAAATTCATTTGTTCCATCAATGGTGCTTACTTCCTTAAGTTCGAAGGTAAATATTCACAAGCCAATCCACTTTACGACATCGTTTACGATGATGGCAGTGCCTATTACATCGTTAACGTCTTAGAAGCCGCGATTGATAACAAACTCAAGGCTAAGGGTGATTACAGTTACTCCAAAGTCAGAGGAACCAAGTTCTTAAATACTGTTATCGATGAAATCTCTAAGAAAGTCGCTGAAACTGGTAGCTATGCTTCTTTAAGTAAAGAATATTGGTTAAAGAAGATGGATATCACCTATCACGATCAAAAAGTCTACGATTACTTCAAAGACAACTATCCAGATTTATTTGATTAATCTAACAATCAACCAGACATCGCTGTCTGGTTTTTTGTTGCCTATTTATTGAAATAAATAAAAGAGGTTCCTATAATTGAAAGTGAATAGAAAAGGAGATAGTCTCTAACTATGGAAAAAGATATTTTTTGTAAAATCGTTAATGGTGAGATCCCTTGCCATAAATTATATGAAGATGAAGATGTCCTTGCTTTTTTAGATATCAGTCAAGTCACTAAAGGACATGCGCTTGTTATTTCTAAAAAACATTACGACAACTTCTTAACCATTCCTCAAGAAGAAATGCATAAGGTTATGGATGTCGCTCAAAGGATTGGACAAGTCGCTATTAAGTATTTAGGAGCGAAAGGTGTTAATATCCTCTCTAACTGTTATGAAGCTGCTGGACAATCTGTGATGCACTTCCATGTCCACGTTATTCCTAGATATGAAGACAAGGAAGGATTCATCCTTGAGATGAAGAATAATTCTGAAGGACTTAATCTTCCAGCGATTGCTAAACAAATTGAAAAAGAACTCAAATAAGAAAATGAACCTCTTAGAAACAAAGCCTAAGAGGTTTTATTATTTATAATAAGCTGATAGAGACACTTTTCCCAAGAGCCTTGAATAATTTATTAATTTTCCCAATTGTGGGATTACCAAGCCCTTTTTCAATCTTAGAAATATCTCCTTGATCAATATGCGATCTTTTTGATAATTCAACCTGGGTGATGTTCATTTCTTGTCTAGCCTGTTCAAGCAAGATTCCAATTTGATAATTGATGCTCGTATCTTCCTGGCAAATAAACTCACCATCTTCATAAACACTTTGAGCGTCGAAATCTAATTCATCGTTCCAGATAACACCATATCCACCTGGATCAAGGTGACCGCTTTCAAACAACTTACGATTATTTTGCAATTCTTTTAATTGAGGATATTTAGAAAACATTTTAGATAAGTCATATCTCATCACTTTTCCATCAATAAAGGTCATCTCAAGAGTGACACCTTCTAAGAATTTAACTTTTAATGCATTCATGAACATATTAATCTAGTCCTTTCAATTTTATATATTTCTCGGTTTCCCACATTTCTAACAATTCTTTTTGATATTTGAGAATAAACTCTTTTACCATTTGTGACGCTCTATTCGGAAGATGCCCTTCAAGTAGTTCTCCGTTTGATATAGCAAACACCCCAACATCATTTCCATAAAAAGCGTGAATATGAGGCGGATTATGTTCTTTGTTTCTTAAATACATCATAATAGTAATTCCATAAAATACGCAGATAGTTGGCATGCAATTCAATCTCCACCATTATTCTATGGTATATACACCATAATTTCAAGAAAAAGAAAAAATATTTATCTTATAGATAATAATAAAATAGCCAAAATAAAAGGCGAAATCTCTTCCGCCTTGAGTTTATTCGTTTTTGTGATTATTTCGCCTTATAGAAGCTTCTATTGTCTAAAGAATAGATTTTCTGAGTGAACTCACCTTTACCAACATCTTCATATGCTTTGTCTAAGACAAGCATTCTGCTATCAAGATTATCAATCATTGATATTAATAAGGCTTCTCTAGTTAAAGGCATGATTGGTGAGCCAAACTCTAATTGTCCGTGATGAGAAAGAATAATATGTTCTAATAATAGAGGAATCTCACTAGTGATTCCTAATTCCTTTTGAGCAATTCTTAATTCTCCACACATAATTGATATATGGCCTAATAACTTTCCTTCAACGGAATAGCGGTACACTGCTGGTCCTTCTAGTTCAATCATCTTACCAAAATCATGGATAAGCGCACCAGTAACGATTAAGTCACGATTAATATCTTTATAATATTTAGAGAAATAATCTGCGTGTTCTGCTAAAGAGACACTATGCATAAGTAAACCGCTACCGAATTCGTGATGAACGCTAATTGCGGCGGGCGCGTCATATATCTTTTGACCAAATTTCTTAATGAAATAATCTAATATGGCTTTACAGTCTTTATCTTTAATAGAATTCACTAATTTATTAAATCTTTCAATTAATTCCTCTTTAGCGACAGGAGGGGTTTTAATAAATCTAGTAACATCAACTTCATCAACTGATAAAGATTTCGCTCTAATAATTTTTCCTTGTAAAGAATCATTATATGTAATGATTTCAATCATTACTTCAACGATATTGCCGCTAACAAAGATATCTTTATCTTCATCATCGATTTCCCATTTCTTAGAAGGTAAACTTCCAGAAGAATCTCTTAGTTCAACATTTAAATATGGAGTGCCACTTTTATTTGTCCCTTGAGAAGTTTGTCCCACTAAAGCTTGTAAAATAAGACGATCCCCATCAACGAGTTCTTTAATTAATTTCATTTCATTTTCCTTTCTAGAACACTTATCACATCATTCATCTTGTATCCTTTTTGTAATAAGGACTGCATGATTTTTTGTTTAAGTTCTTTCTTTTGGTTTTTTCTTGAAAGCCTTATACAAGCTTTCTCATAATCTTTTTCTAACTTCTTAAGTTCTTCTTTGTTATTAAGAGGTTCTTTTAAAGTATTAGTCATCTCTAAAGCGATATCTTTATCAAATCCATTAGAGATTAATCCGTTATAGATATGTTGCTTCTTTAAAGAATAACTATATTTATCATATTTCTTCTCTAATTTAGGAAGTAAGGCTTTAGCCTTCTTTCTTTCAACATTAATAGGGAAGTTAATCTTAGATAATTTATCATCAAAGATTCCTTTATCTTTGAGTTTATTAATAATCTTATTCTTCCCATAGTTAAGTGAATTACAGTATTCAACATAATCTTCGATAAACGCTTTATCGTCGATTAAGTCATATCCTTTCATAATCGATATCACTTTATCAACTTCTACTTTACTCGCTTCTTTGTTATATAGTTTTTCTCTAATTTGATATTCTGTATAAATCGCTTTAGATCTAATCTTCATCGCATATTTTAAATATGACGAGACATTATTAAATTCTTTAATCTTGTTATATTCTTTCTTATCAATATCTTTTCCTTCGTATAGATAAAAGTTTGGATAGACTTCTTTATCTAATTCCAACTTTTCATTATCAAAAGTAACGACAACTTTATTCTTGAGGATTTTGATCTTCTTGATTTTCATCAATATTCTTTCTCTTTCTAGGACGATATATAACTGTAAATAAACAAGCGATAATAAGCGGGAAGATAAACATTAAGCTTCTCCATAATAGAAGTGACGCTCTTGCGATTTCTTCAGTGTCAAAGAAATTAGGACCGCTACTAGGATAAAATAATCTTAAGAAAAATAATTCAGATAAAAGAGAATTACCAGGAATAGGAATAATACAAGTTACCATTTGATGGAAATTACTTAATAACACACTATCCCAGAAATTCGCATAAGGTGATGTATTTCCTAAGGAAAGCCCACAAAAATATGGAACTGAATAAGAAATAGTAATATAAGCGAATAAAGCAACTGCAGTAATAAGTAACACAGGAACATTCTTTAATAGTAACTTTAAGTTACTTCTAAAATTAGTAATTGCGGCGTCTAACTTTTCATTATATTGTTCTTTATCTTTTACAATACGGACTTTTCTTAATAAGTTACCAAATGGTCCTTTAACGAATTTATAAAAACCGTTTGAGTAGGACACTAAATAGATAAGGCCAATCGCTAAAACATTAAAAGTAAATCCAATCGCAATTAATACCCATAAAGGAACACTCGCAGTTCCAGCGTTACTAAAAGAGATAGATACATAACCAATCTCATTCACTAGTTGATGTTTACAAATAATCGTAATAAGACCATAAATAATAAGCACTAATTGATAAACGATTGAATACATCGCTATAACACTTAAAGCGTCACTAATCTTGACCCCTTGTTTTTTATAAGTATAGGTTTCCATAAAATGTCCACCTAAACCAGCTGGAGTCACCATACGATAAAGCGCTCCTACTTGATCAATAGCGATCGCTCTATGAAAAAAATATTTCTTTTCAAATAATCTTGTTAAAACAAAAATAGCAATTGATCTAAATAGGATACATCCTAACACTATCGCTAAGATAGCGATAATATACCAAACATTCGCTTTTTGAAGTGTTTCAAAAATCGTAGTAACGTTATTACCAACAGTTAAATAAAACGCTAGAGCGGTAAGCCCTAAAACAAAGATGATATAAATAACGTATCTAATAATTTGATTACGAATTTCTTTACTAACTTGAGTCATCGTTTACCCATTATAGCATACATACATATTTTTATGAGCAAATTGTTCATAAAAAGTAAGATGTATATATCAAATCTTGAAAAAAAGGGAGTCCAACTCCCATTTTTACGTAAAATTTAAATAGTTGTGTTCTTGTCACATTGCTTATTATACTATGTATAATATTTATTTGTGTTCCATCTTGACTGCAACGCAAAGAACCTCCATTGCAGTCTTTAAATCTTCATCGCTTAATGAAGAAGGCGCAATTCTAATATATGAATTAGATGGATCTTTATGATAAGGATGTGTTGCTCCTGCGGCTGTTAACGCTACTCCGCATTCCTTACAACGTTCCACTACTTGAGAGGCTATTCCTTTAACTTCTAGCAAAACAAAATATCCACCTTTTGGATGACTCCATTTCGCTAATCCACTTAGGTTCCTACTTAAAATCGATTCAACAATATCAAATTTTCGTTTTAAAATCTCTCCATGTTTTTTCATATGTTTTTTAAGTTCATCGATGGTCTTAAAAAACCTTATATGCCTAAGCTGATTTATCTTATCATATCCAATTGTTTGAATGGTTAAATGACTCTTAATATCGTTAATATTATTATCACTAGCCCCAATTAAAGATATTCCGCTTCCTGGGAAAGTAACTTTAGAAGTTGAGGTAAAGATATAAACAATATCTTCGTTATTATTCTTCTTTGCTTCTTCATAAATATTTAATAGTTTTTCTTCCTTATTAAAATCATGAATCGCATAAGCATAATCCCAATAGATTCTAAAGTCTTTTGCTTTAGGAGATAATCCCGCTAAACGTTTAACTACTTCATCACTATAAGTGATGCCGCTAGGATTTGAATATTTAGGAACACACCATAAGCCTTTCACTGATTCATCAGAAATATATTTTTCAACTTCATCAACATCTGGACCATTTTCATTCATATGGATTGGTATCATTTCAATACCGAAATGTTCTAATATTGCAAAATGTCGATCATATCCAGGAACAGGGCATAACCACTTAATCTTTTCTATCTTTGACCAAGGAGTAGAACCACAAACACCAAAAAGCATACTTCTGCTAATTTGGTCATACATAATATTGATAGAAGAATTACCCATAATAATGATGTTATTAGAAGGAACTCCTATTATAGGAGAGAATAAATCTCGACATTCTTTTAATCCTTCTAGGCATCCATAATTTCTTGTATCGATTCCATTAGAAAGATAATCACTACTAGAAGATAAAATATCCATCATTGGTAAAGATAAATCTAATTGTTCTTTAGATGGCCTTCCTCTAGAAAGATCAATATGTAAGCCTTTATTCTTATATAATTCAAATTCTTCTTTAATATTCATTTTTATAATTTTGGACCGTGTTCTTTTAATTCTTTTCCTCTACTGGAATATTCATATTTATGGAAGTTATTAATAAATCTAGACGCTAAATCGATAGCTTTCTTATTCCATTCAGACTTATCAATATATGTATCTCTAGGATCTAAGATATTACTATCAACACCTGGTAAAGAAGTTGGTACTTCTAAATTAAAGATTGGAATAACTTTAGTAGATGCTTTATTAACATCTCCATTTAATATCGCATCAATAATACCTCTCGTGTCTTTAATAGAAATACGTTTACCACTACCATTCCATCCAGTATTTACTAAATAGGCTTTAGCTCCTGTGATTTTCATATGTCTAACCAATTCTAACGCGTATTTAGTTGGATGTAATTCAAGGAATGGTTGACCAAAGCAGCTAGAAAATGTTGGAGTTGGTTCTTTAATTCCTCTTTCAGTGCCTGCAACTTTAGATGTATAACCACTTAAGAAATAATATTCAACTTGTTCAGGAGTTAATATTGATACAGGTGGTAATACTCCAAAAGCGTCACAGCTTAAAAAGATAACATTTTTCGCATGTGGACCATGAGATATTGGTTTAACGATATTTTTAATATGATAGATTGGATAAGACACTCTTGTGTTTTCAGTTACTGACTTATCAGTAAAATCAATCTTTCCATCTTTACTAACAGTGACATTTTCTAAAAATGCATTTCTTTTAATTGCATTATAAATATCTGGTTCGTTGTCTTTATCAAGATTAATGACTTTCGCGTAACATCCACCTTCAAGATTAAAGACTCCATTATCATCCCAACCGTGTTCATCATCACCAATAAGTAATCTTTTTGGATCGGTAGATAAAGTGGTTTTACCTGTTCCACTTAAGCCAAAGAATATAGCGGTGTTTTCTCCATTCATATCAGTATTTGCAGAACAGTGCATACTCGCTATACCTTTAAGTGGTAAATAGTAGTTCATCATAGAGAACATCCCTTTTTTCATTTCTCCACCATACCAGGTATTAAGAATAATTTGTTCTTTACTTGTAAGATTAAAGATAATCGCGGTTTCACTATTTAAACCAAGTTCTTGATAATTATTTACTTTTGCTTTAGAAGCAGCGTATACGATAAAATCAGGCTTAAAGTTTTCTAATTCTTCTTTAGAAGGTCTAATAAACATATTAGTGACAAAGTGAGCTTGCCAGGCGACTTCCATAATAAAACGAACCGCCATTCTGGTATCTTTATTCGCTCCACAATAAGCATCAACAACATATAAGTCTTTGTTTGATAATTGTTCTAAGGCAACTTTTTTACATTCATCCCACGCTTTCTTACTAGCTGGATGGTTATCATTTGGATATTCGGGAGATGTCCACCACACAGTGTCCCTACTCACATCATCCATAACAATAAATTTATCTTTAGGAGATCTACCTGTATAAACACCAGTCATCACATTAATCGCATCTAATTCGGTTAGTTGTCCTTTTTCATAACCAGTTAATGATTCTTTTGTTTCATGTTCAAAAAGAAGTTCATAAGATGGATTATGATAAATGTTATTTGGTTTAATACCTAATCTAGATAAATAGTTTTTCATATATTTAATACCTGCTGCTATATTATAAGCCCTTTTCTTTTAAGAAATCAGCAATTCTTCTAATCGAAATTATACAGTCATTATATTCAGCGTGATCGTATAACAATGGATATGTTCTTTCATTATAATCGTTTAAATAAGTTTTTTGTTTTATCAGCTCATATAAAAGTGTTGATACTCTCATTTCTTCTTTAGCAGAATAGCAAGTATCTAGATTTACTCTATATTCTCTAACTTTTAGGAATAATTCGATAAATGAATCATTCAGTTGAACATAGTTCAATAATTGATGAATGTCATAAATGTGACGTGATTGTCTCTCTAGTTTCTTAGAAATATGATAATCACAAATAGCAAATATCTTATCTACCATTGTCCTTTCTTTGGTGATTGTTTTGACTTTAAACGATCCAAGATTATATTTTTCGATTAAGTCAAAACGTCCGTTTTTTTCAAGGTATCGACCAATAATAGTTTGGGCAGTTTTTTCTTCTATTGGGAATGAAGGAGTCTGGGTTGCCCACTCCACTATTACTACATCGTCTGAACCAATTAAAGAATTATATGGACAAACATATCTATTAAACACTCTTCTACTTCTAATATTTTCTGGATGACTAACTTCTAAAGAAACTGCTTCAATTGAATCAAAGAATGACTGTTTAATTCTTTTTCTTGTTCCAACAGTTATTGTTTCATCTGCATAAGAAACATCGATATCTTCAGAAAAACGATTAATAACTTTTTGGCAAACGCTTAAACTAGTTCCGCCTTTGAATACAAATTTGTCATTTCTCGAAACGAGTTCTTTTAAAATTGAGATTGCATAAAAATCTTTTTCGATATAGTTTGAAGCTATTCCTTCATCGCTCGTTATACTTTTTAATAAATCACTAAACAGTTCTTTATCATTCGACAAAAGCATCGATTATTCCTCCTTCCACAATTTTCTTTATAGTGTCTGTTCCATAAAACTTAATATATTGTTGGAACTGGTACTTACTTAAGTGATTGTTTTGTATGTATTCTCTAATTAGTTTTCTATATCTTTTTACTTCGTTCATAGTAACAAAATGGAACATATCTAAGAACTGAAGCATTTTGTAGTTTTGAAAAGTTATTTCTGTTCTTGATTTACGGATAACTGCCACTCTTTTTCCAACTACGAAATATCTTTTTTTGCTACTTGTATTATTGGAAGTAACTTCTAATATCGCAGGAACTTGTTGTGATATTCCAATCTGGTTTACAAATGATAATCCAGAATAATAACCACTAACAAATAGTTGTTCAAAACCTGGAGCGCAATCAGAATGAATGAATTTGCTATCTAATATTTCTTCAAAAGTAATAACGTTTCCAAACTCTTTATTGCTTTTTAAATAATAGATTCCGTTTTTTTCTCTTGTTAATCTTCCTTCTTTCGTTGCACGATAAAACTCTTCTCTAATTGCAGATTTGCTCTTTCGGCCAATTCTTACATCCTTTAAGAAGATCGGTGTGTCGTATCCATAAATGTTTGAAAGGTAATTAACGATATCCATGTTCATATTATAGCATATCTATGCTTTAAGTCAATTTTTGTAATAAATAAATGTTATACCATGGGTATAAAAATGTAACATAATTAAAAATTTTGTTCTATTATAAACAAAAAGCCTTTAAAAGGCTCTTAAAGTTAATCTCACTAGCGGCTTTTACTCAAACAAAGCTCTATATTCTTCCACTAATTCTTCAATAGACATCTTCGCATTCGCTGGAGATGTCGATGGAAGATAATATACTTCTACACCTTCTTTAACATATTGTCTTAAATACTTTTCAAATAAGGAAGATGCTTTCTTTCCTGTAACCCCAATCCTTTTGATATTTGGATAATCACTAAGAATCTTTTTAATATCAATAGGAACAACGTTTCTAATTGATGAATCACTACTGTTAACTATCTCACACCTTTCAATAACATCATATAAAGCGATTAAATGCCTTTTTAAGAAGCCTTTTCTATCTTTGATAGATAAAGGGACATCTTCATTAAAAATAACGCTTAAAACAGAAAAGAAGCGATTTTGTTTATGTGAATAATAAAATCCTAGTTCTCTACTTTTAATGCTTGGAAAAGACCCAAGTATCAGAATCTTTGAACTAGGATCAATAAATATCGGTAAAGATGAATGATCAACGATCATATATTAATTTTTCTTTTGTGTTTGTTTATAGATAAAGCCAACGACAAACATAACGATTGATAACACCATAAAGATAAGAACAAACCAGTTAATCTCTTCTTTCCATCTTAAAACAATTAATATCGTATCTAATATAGTCATAACAATAACTGGAATAAACATAAATAAATTATCTTCGTTATGGAATAAAAGTATCATCATAAAAGTAAATAGAGTCACTAAAGAGATAGAGGCTACTGCTTCAGTTATATGAAATAAAATAGAATATTCAATATAAGAACGATACATCACTGGTATCGCCATTGAAAAACACACTAAATAGATAAATGATAACCATTTTAAAGCACCTTTGTTAGGCATAAGTATCACTTGATGTAATATACCAATAATTAATATTCCATAAGATATGAATTGAAGAATTGATATCGTATATTCAGTATGCACCATACCAGATAACAACAATATCCCACTAGCGATACATAAGTCTTTAAAAGGAATTGCACTTAATGTGTCTTCGTTTATAACGAATAACGCTTTAAAAGCGGGTCTACATCTAATGGCAAGATAGACTAGCCAAGCTGTAATAGATACGAATACAAGCATATATACATATCCATTAAATCCATCAGAGAAGATATTAACTCCATTAGCGAAAGATAATGAAACACTCACTATCCTTTCAACTAGTAAGAGTAAGAAATATAAGAAAAAGGTGAGATTAATAATATATGTAATAACTCTTTTCATTTTTCCCATAATAGTTACCTCTATTATTGATTAGCTTTCTTCTTTTTAATAACTAAGAAAATAGCGAATCCTACAATACCTAAAATAGCAATACCACCAACGATGATAACTACTTTATTTTGTTTAATCCATTCTAAGAAATCATTTCTATCTAATCCAGTATTAGGATCAATACCAGCTTGAGAACACATCGTGTTCCATTTCTCATTAATAGAGAAATAGGCATTCTTTTCTAACCCTTCATATGAGTTACCATTAGCAGCGTAACCAGTATAATCTAATATCTTCGTGTTCTTTAATTCATCTTTAGATGCTTTCTTATTACTAAACCACGTTGAATATAAAGCTTTAACAGTGCTCTTTGTAGTTCCATTAGAGTCATCTTTGCCATATGTTAGATATGATTCAACCACTCGCGCTAATATATTGGCATCCGCATTTAATACAGAAGATATTCTGATATTTGAATAATCTTCTAAAGAACTTGTTCCAGCATAATAACAAATTCCATAACTCAAATAATCAATATTTGCTTCTTGATATATTCTATATAAACGATCTTCACTACCAGATATTCTTAAAAAAGATGCACTCCTTACTTGATAAGGAATATCCGCATAATAATACTTTCTTGAATCAGAAGTATTAATTACCGATTCCATCTCTATCACATAATAACTATTATCAATAGAGTATCTAATCGCATTATTACAAGGAACACCCCATTCATCGTTATCATAGAAATATGTATTTTCATTATTAAGCCACACTCTTTGGGTGCGATATGTCGCTCCTGGGTTATCAATCTTTTCTCCATAAATAAAATCACCATCTGCGTTCACTCTTTGATATGTGCTATTCATAGAAAGAGTAATTGTAGATAGTAATAATCCAGATAAAAGCAATAGTCCCTTTAATTTCATAGTAAATATATTGTAAGTCAGTAAATGCTTAAAAGCATTAATAATCTTATAAATCAATAAGAGCTTTATGGTTTGAGTTCCTTTTCAATTTTTGTTTTTATTACGTTTAATATATCGCTCACGATACCTAAAAGAGGGATGGACGAAAAATACAACTCATTATACGCAATAGTTTTGGTAAACCCATGCCCTTCAAACGGTCTATTTTCACCAATTCTAGGATATGAATAATTTCCGTCCAAATAAGAAAATATCGTTCTGTTTAAATAGTTAAAAGCCTTGTGAATGGGTCCAGATTTTTTCGCGATATCTTCTTGAATCCGAACATCATGAATAATATCCCTTAAATCATAGTCAGAAGGTATATTACTATCTCCAACTTTTGCATATGTTAAATATAGGTCCCAAATATAAACGCTAATCTCTTCTTCGTTATCGTGTGTTTTGAAAAAACTATTAAAATACATCGGCGTTCCGTATTTCAATAAATCAATTAATCGTTTCTCTTTATATTCAAAATATGACAAAGACTGTAAGTATCTATCAATAACATATATAGAAAACGCAAGGCAACTCTTAAACATATATTGTTTAGTTTGCTTTTTTGGTTTGAAATCTTCTTTTGTAGTTTCTTCAAAATAAGCATACAAAGTTATTGATAAACCATATAATAGTTGATCAATTAATTTGATAGTTGGATAAGTATTTTCTAAAAACTCAGAGTCGTTCTCAATAGCAAAACTCTCTGCATAGCTTTCGTCAATTTGAATAGCGTTCAAAATCTCTGATTGGTCAATGCTACGCGGAGCACTCCAGTATCCATCTACAATCTCTCTTACTGGTTTCCAACCATCCAATCTAAAAACTCTTCCAAACTTTGTTAAAACATATCTAAAATCATAGTTAAGCATATATTTATGATATCACATTGAATTTGAATTACTATTTGTCAAAGACATATTCAAATGATGCATATGGATATGTATAGTCCACGATAACATCATCTTTCTTTTTTAATATATATCTAATCTTCATAGAAGGACATTCATGGATAGTTCTTACCATATCTCCCATCTTAGGAGCTTTTAATCCATGTCCTGATTTATCATCTAATATAAATACTTCTAAAATATATCTACCTTTCTTAATGACAATATGTTCTCTACTTATCTTTTTCGCAGTAGCAAAGTTATATGTTCCAAACCTATATTGTTTATCATTATGGACCAATAAAGATAACACTCCTTTAAAATGAAATAACCCAAAAGGTATATCTGCAACCGCTAAAGTGAGAGAATCATTCTTACTAGAAGCATTAAGCCATAAATACTCTTTAGGAAAACTTCTTCCTTTATCTCCTTCTATATATCCATTTCCATCAGTAAAATCTAGTGTCTTTCCATTTAATATAACTGATCCACTTAAAGTGTGGTTCATAGAATATATATCATGCTTACATTCAATAGGAAGAAATCTAAAATAAGACATCACATGTTTCTTAGTCTTTAATAACTCTCCATATGATATATGTCCTTCTAAGTCTATATCATCTTGATGAATAGATAGCTCTATTCCTTTAAAAGACGCTTTTACACTATTAATATCTTTTATATTCCAACTTTGATCATTCGCCACTACTTGTACCATATCAATTCCATTAGAAGTAGATATAATAATAGCTAAAACATAACCATCCCTGGTTTGATGTTTATAATAAATACCAAAGAATCCTTTTCTCATATAAGAAAGATTACATTAAATCTAGTAAAAACGAAAAGGATATACGTTATAAAAAACAAAGAGCGGGATATCCCGCTCATTTGCGATAATATTATTTTTACTTATCTTCACTCGTTTCCTTATTAAACAAAACATATGTGTTCATAATTGGTAAAACAAATGCTTTGCCCAACGATTGAGTGGTTATATTACTAATCAGCTCTCTTAAATATGGGAACAATATAGTAGTTGTGTTTTCTAGCATCACGAATTGTGATTCCTTCGTAGATTCCCAGTTTTTTGATTCAAAGATGCCATTAATCTCTATGCAGATATCGAATGGATGAGTCGAATCAGATTTGTGAACGAATTTTAATGTTATAAGTGCCGCATCACTACCGTTTTTTCCTACCTTCTTTTCAAAATGACAGTTCATATTTTTATAATCAAGTTCTGAGGTATTGATAATGGCTTTGCTCTTATTAACAAAGGAATAATTAGTGACAAAGTATTTGATTAGTTTAGTTCTATATTCATGTTTAACTTCCTCCTTGCTATAACTGAATCCGTTATCTATATCGCAATCCATTATCCACCTTACCTTGCCTTCATCCACAAAATTTCCGAAGAATTGCTTAATGTCAAACATTGGGGCGTCTAAATTTTGTATTTGCCTAATTGTGTAATACGAATCGTCTTTATCAACAAGCCTAATTAAAAGATCAAATGCCCTATCTTGAATAGTGCCATTTTCGTATCTAGTAATATTCTTTTCACCACAATTGATTAGTTTTGCTAACTGTGCTTGAGACAAGTGTCTCTTTTCTCTAATGGCCTTTATTTCTTTGCTTGTTAAAAGACCTTCTAGTCTTCTGTATTCATCAAAAATGATGATGTCGTTTGCTTTTGCAATAGAGTCAGGAAAAACTTGCTCCCCACATTTTTTGCAATAGGCATTAGTTATTTCAACATCAAAAACTCTTCCTCTAACATTGACTGTCTTTTTTTCTTTTTTTGTAACGTATTCAACTTCTTCTTCGCAATTAACGCAATAAATCTTATTAATATCCATTTTACGACTAACTGTATTCGTCTTCGTGAAGACTAATAACAATTGTAACCTTCCCTTTATTTATAATTTTTATTTTTATATAACATCGATGACCAAATCCATTTTTCTTAAATATCCAAACAGGGTGTTTCCTCTCTGGATTATCATCAGGAACGGGGCCTTTGTCCAAATCACTTTTATTTAAAGACCTTATAAAGTCTTTTGCATCAGCGGTTGTGATATTGTTGTACAAAAGAAACTGTTCGTTTTTTTCTCGATTAAGTAATATCTGAATTTGCTCATCGCTACTATGAGAGACTATATCAATAATCTCATCAATAGTTAACGAATCAACATCCATAGGCCTCCTTTCCTATTTTATAATAAAATATCATTTTTGTATCATATGATACCATTTTAGATGAATTTATGTCTGTGTCAAGAACATAATGAAAATAATAGGAGGAGAAACGTTTACTTATAAACGTGCAACAAACATACCGGGGAACCATCCAGTGTTCTATTTTAAAATTTTACTCCTGCAGCATTGTATTTTAATATAGCATCGTCAAGCTCTTTATCTGGTCTATTGAAATCATCATATTTTTTGCACGCAATCGTAGTTTCAATTTCATTGTCAATTTCAATAAATCCTATAAGAAATATGGTGTGAAAAGAATATTTATACGCATATAGCAACATAAGCACCTCACAATAATCCCAGAACTCTTGTTTGCTATACGACTTTGGTTTAACAACAAGAAGCAAGCCAAAATCATCTTTGCGAGATAAGGCAGGCGAATATGCGTTATCATCTTCCTTACATTTTTTTAAACAAAAATCCCAATGCGTCGCAAACTTGTAAGCATTGTTAATGTCAACACTATTTATAAAAGAGAAAAAATCTTTTTTTAGTTTTACGTCAGAGCATTCAACTTCCAGCGAATTTCTAATATGATTTGAAATACAATTAAATAGTGCTAGCTTTTCTTCAATGGTAGTTTTTGATTAATTTTTATTGTTATAGCGTTTTTGATTGATTTCATCGTCGTTATTATCAATAAATATAGCAATGGCGCTGTTTCTTTCAGCGCCACAAATCACTATTAACAAAAGAGCATGCTTAACAAATTCTATTATTGTTCTTTTGTCTCTTGGGTTTCTTTCAACTTTGTAAAGCAATCCTCAATGGTGTTGTTACATATAGAAATTATATCATTTATTAATTCAAGCAGTTTTGAAAAAGAATCTTCAGAATAAAACGTTTGGTTCTTTATATCGTCATCATTTAAATTAATCAAATCTTTTTCTTTCTTTAAAAGTGACTCTATCAGCTTCTTTTGAAAAAAATCATGTAAATTTAATGTATTATGGTTCTCGATGTCAATTGTCACATAATCAGTAATTGTATTATCAAAAGATTCACCTTCAAACAAATAACACTTTTTCTCCTCTTTGTTATAAAAAGATTTAATTTTCATTTTCAGTCACCTTCTTTATAATATTTATTCCATATTTTGAAGTTCTTTTTATCATAGCTTCTTTGCCGCCTTCTAAGATGTCGCAAACTTCTTTTATAAATGACGTATTCTCAATGCATCCAGATTGATAGTCAAAATACTTTTTATTGTTTTCCAATATCCTATCACTTGCAATAAAAATGTTTTCAGAATCAATACCTATTCCAACATTTCCATTATGAGTAATGATGATGCACTGAAAAAGCACAGATTTCTTTTTTAATTCAGTAATCTTTTTTGTAATTGTGTTATAAATGTTTTTGTTGTCTATATCGTTTTCAGGCTGATCTAAAAACAGCACAATAGATTTGTTGTTAGCAATATCATTATCAATTAAGTCAAACAACAGATTCATAAACAAGGACGCTTTTTCACCCGATGATTTTTTCAACAAACTATTACTACCCTTGTAGATGTCATATTTTGCATTCTCTTTCTTAAATAGTCCGTTAACTTTTTCAATATAATTATCTAAACACTTTGCAAAGGTATTTTTATTTCTAAATACTTCACCATAATATTCAATAAATAAAATGGTTTTAAACAAATCGTCTTTCTTGCAGTTACCACTTGAAAATGTATCAACAACGGAAGGATACGAATCGTTACTCTCATATGTTCTTTCTATCTTGTAATCGCCAAATAACGATTCAGTTGTTGGCTTAATCATTTCATCATATTTGCTCTTTTTAAGTGTTGAAGAAAGCAGGCAAGCTTGCTCGCAAAAACTACTAATCGTATTACACTTTTTTTCAAAATCTTTTAAAAGAGTATCAGCTTTTTTCTTTTCTTCATTATTAATATATGCTTCGATATAAGCTTTTATTAGTTCAATAACTTTTTCATATGCTGAGGATTTTTGATAAAAGTTCAAAATATCAATCTTGTTTTTAATTATACTGTTGGCTTTTTTTAAAACATCAGTTTCTTCTTTATTAAAAATATAGACATCAGCAACTTTGATGTTATCAATTGAATCTAAATTGCTGTTTGAAATAGTATCGATGACGTATTGGATGTCATAATTTTCCCCGTTCAAAACACTATAATAGTTTTCGTTTCTAAAGGCTTTTTGGTAATCAAGGTTATTTACAGATGATTTATCACTAAGCATCTTTTTTAAAGCCTCGTATGCCTTGATAATGTCATCTTTGTTAAAGATGAATGAAATATCTTCAGCACATTTATAAGATATCTTAAGTTTTTTAAACAACGAATCAACTTCTTTAAATCCAAAACACGATTTGTAAGAATATTCTTCCTTTTGTGCAAGTTCATACCATTTTAATAATTCACCACTATTCTCAACTGAATCATATAGGGAGCCGTTAATCTTAATTTTAAACAATGGTTGGTCATTGTAAAAATCCTTGTAATGATCATTTTCCTTAAGCCCTTTGTTGCCACTTATTATTCTTTTGAGCAGCAAAGTCTTTCCGCTTCCAAATCTTCCGATAACTGTATTGCAATAAGGAGAAAGAATGTACTCGTTGTTATCTAAATAAAACGATTCAATGTATTTATTATTCAACTCAGTTTTCCTAACTCCAAATACACCATCAAGAGATATTCTTAACCTCGGCTCTTCAAAAGCAGTCTTAATTGAATTAAATGGGAATTCGATATTGCTCAGCATGTAGCATTTAGTGCTTTTATCATTTTCGTTTTTACCTTCAGGATATTTTTCCAAATTATGATTATCTGAAAATGCAACAAAAGGAAAATCGCAGTTACAATTTATATAGCACTTCAGTGATTTACTTAATAATGCAACATTATTACTATCTTCATAAGCATTAAAACAAAGACGATTAAGCTCGTTCAATAATTTGTCTGTGTCTTGATTTTTGTATGATATGCCTTTATGCTTATCACGATAATGCGGAATTAAAATTATGTTTTTAATTTCATTTTTATTAAGGGTGGTAAAGACATCATTTATTGAAGGATATAGTGTTTTATCATTTCTTTTTGATTCTTCAAAATTATCAAACAATTCCGAAACCGCAGAATTAACTAAATCATAATCTTTGGTGTCGAATAGAACAAGGCAATGAAAGGTATCTTTGTCATAAATATTTGGATCATTTATGTCTAATTCAACACCTATAACAAAATTAATTCTATTAATATATTTATCCGATTTAATCAACGAACACAAATCTTTATAAAGAGGGGTATTAATAGAATTATGATCTGTTATTGAAAAAATTCTAATGTCATGTTCAAGCAGTGTGTCCAATAATTCAGACGCAGAAAAAGAGGTGCCTTCATAGTCGTTAGGCTTAACCTCGTTACTTTTTGGCGAGTGTATATGCAAATCAACGCCATTCCATGTAGAAAATTTCATATTATTCATTTAATAACTAATTCAATATATTCCGTTATCTTTTAACATCATTTTTACAAAATCCATAGAATTTTTATAATCCGTTTATAATCAATTCTTCCACTCTTGATACTCTTTGCCTTCAAGTATATCTGCTATTCTCTTACAGGCATTACCATCACCATAAGGATTAACAGCTTTTGCCATCTTGGCATAAGCTTGTTTATCATTAAGTAATCTAGAGAATTCATTATATATAACTCCTTCACTAGTACCTACTAGTTTTAAGGTACCTGCTTCAACACCTTCTGGTCTTTCAGTAGTGTCTCTCATAACTAATACCGGAACACCATAAGCAGGCGCTTCTTCTTGAATGCCACCACTATCGATGAAGATTAAATATGTTTTTGGTCTAAATAAATTTCAATCACTTTTACCAGATCGGTGTGATTGATTACGCTACTTTCTATTTTTGTAGTTCTTCTCCAACCACTCCTGGTTTTGTTTCATACATTCTTCTAACCAAGTAGAACCTTTTGGAGATAGATACCACTCTATCGTTTTCTTGATACCTACTTCAAAAGTAGTAATTGGATCCCAATCTAATTCAACATTAGCCTTATGTGGATCAATCGCATATCTTTGGTCATGGCCATGTCTATCTGCTACAAATTCAATAAGTGATTCTGGTTTACCAAGTTCAGAAAGAATACGTTTAACAATATATAAATTGTTTCTTTCGTTATGGCCACCTAAGTTATATACTTCTCCCACTCTTCCTTTTTCTAGAACTGCTAAAATACCTCTACAGTGATCTTCGACATATAGCCAATCTCTAACATTAATACCTTGTCCATATACAGGAAGTTTTTGATCATGACTTGCTTTATAAATCATTAATGGTATTAATTTCTCTGGGAATTGATATGGTCCATAGTTATTGCTACATCTAGAGATGGTTACTGGCAATCCATACGTTCTATAGTAAGCAAGAACTAATAAGTCCGCGCTTGCTTTAGAAGTGCTATATGGACTAGATGTATGTAATGGAGTATCTTCATGGAAGAATAAATCTAGTCTGTCTAATGGAAGATCGCCATATACTTCATCAGTGGACACTTGATGATATCTTTCGATACCATATTTTCTACATGCGTCCATTAATACTTCTGTTCCAATAATATTGGTGGTTAAGAAAGACTCAGGATCCAAAATGCTTCTATCAACATGTGATTCCGCTGCAAAATTAACAACGATATTTGGTTTCTCAACTTCAAATATCTTTTCTATCTCTGCTCTATTACGGATGTCCGTTTTATAGAACTTATAATTTGGATTATTAAGTTCTTCTTTAATTGTATTTGGATTAGCGGCGTACGTTAAAGAATCAACGTTCACTACTTTCCATTCTTTTCTTTCATTTAATAATAATTTGCAGAAGCAGTTACCAATAAAGCCCGCTCCACCTGTTACTAAGACTGTTTTGCTAATCATATAAACCTCCACGCACATTAAATAAACAAATAGACTAAACTATCTGTTGCAAATTTTATATTGTTTCTCCTTTTAATAACCTTGTCATTGGAATAATCTTCTTCTATATTCAAAATAACTGGTTCATCCATTATCTCTTTATTGTTTAAAATTTCTTCAAATTGTTCTTTGCTAATTGGTTCAATTTTTTGAAGAATTTGATTAAAGCTTGTCTTTTCTATTTTATTTTCTTCCCTCGAACATTGTCTAGCATCACTATTATCAAAAGTTACGTAATGATGACCAGAATATAAGCAAGTCGTCGGTATAAAAAACTCCGAATCCGCGATAATGGCGGAGTTCCTAACTTTGTTAAGAAAGTCTTTATATAATATGAATCTAGGAGCAGCGTAAACACCAGCCACACTTGATCCGTACAAATTGAATCTACACAATTTGTTGTGTTGGCGAAATGGATTTCCTATATCGTTTGATTTATAAATTTCGAATTTATAGTGTTTATGCGGTTGTTTTTTAGTGTATGCCTCGGATGTTTTAAATTGAATAAGCATTACTTTTCTATTTAATGGATTGCCACTTTCGTCTACAAAAAGGGCATCATATCCAAGTCGTTTTTCTACAACTTGCGATGGAATATAAAATGGGGTTGTTTTGGCTTTGGCAAATTGAGTCAATAACTCATGCATAAACATTGATTCATATGCCTTTTCAGGAAACTCGCTTCTTTTCATACAAAAATAATTATTCAAGCAACTCTCTTAAAAATGGATGCTTTTTATCTTTCTCGCTCAAAAGTATTTCACCGACATCCGGCCACTCTATTCCAATATCTGGATCATTCCAAATGATACCGCCTTCATCTTCTGGATGATATAGTTCATCACATTTGTAGCAAAATGTTGCAGTTTCACTCAGCACAACAAACCCGTGAGCGAAGCCTCTAGGAATCATAAATTGATTGCCTTTTTCGGCAGAAAGCACTATGCCTTCCCATTTGCCATAAGTTGGGCTTCCCTTTCTTAAATCAACACATACATCAAATACTTCGCCTTCAATGCATCTTACAAGTTTTGCTTGTGGATAAGTCTTTTGAAAATGAAGCCCTCTAAGCACTCCTCTTTTTGATTTTGATTGATTGTCTTGAATGAATTTATAATTAAGTCCAGCTTCTTTAAAATCGGGTTCCTTATATGTTTCCATGAAGTAACCACGATTATCACCGTATTTCTTTGGTTCAATAATATATACATCTTTAATAGATGTTTCTATAAACGTAAAGTTGCCAATTGTCTTCATATTAATTCCTTTTTTTGTGTTCTTATGATTTGTTTGATTAAACTAATTGATCAGCTATTATTGGCGTTCTTTTCTAAGTCTTTGACCCTGTCTAACATTAGAACACCATCTCGCTCATATTTGTTTTGTAAATAGTTAAAATAGAGGGGATCGCACATTAATAAATAATAAATATACCCATATAAAACATTGTAATTACATTTTTCTTTCTTTTCCAAGGCATAATATATTAATCTTTTAATTATTTTCTTAATAGTTGTTGGAATTGTTAATCTATTATCTTTGGTAATTGATATCCCAACAATTGTTGCTTTATCAAGCACGTTGAAAAATTCGATTTTAGAGTAGTTCAATCTTAATTTATATTTTTTTAGAGCAAGTCTTATATAATCAATAATTTCAGAGCCAATTCTTGTTGTTGAACTAATAACAATATCATCAGAATATCTAGTATATTTACCATTTGGAACGTTTTTAGACACATACGATTCAATCAATTCATCAAATTCAACTAAATATAAATCTGAGATGTATGGAGATGTAACGCTACCTTGTCTAAAACGATTCCTAAATGTCAAAATCATCTTTATTATGATTGGGTCTTTTTCATTCAAAATTAAAGACATTTTCGTGTCAGGGTATTTTGTCAATACGATGTTTTTAAAAACATCCCAATCCATGCTGTCAAAATAATGTTTTATATCTAAATGTAGAAAATAATTATTGTTTAAATGTTGTTCCGCCATTAAAACGGTTGATTTTCCTTTTAAATATGAGAAACAACATTTGTGAGGAGTTAATTCGCACAAATAATGATCTAGCACATATCTCTGAGCCATTTTGACTATTCTTGAAGGAACATAAATAACCCTTTCTTTGTCTTTGTTCTTCAAAACGACTCTCTTATGGCTTCTAGGAGATTGAATAACTTTTTGAAAACGAGTCAACGAGGAAAGCAAGCATCCTTCAGCAATCTCTTTAATAATATCCATTTTGCTCTATTTTCCTCTTATACTCTTGACATACGGATTTAATAATTAAATACTCGTCTGTTCTAGTAAATTTCACAGTGAAAAGAATTCTTCCAATCCATCTGTCTTTTGTTTTGGCGTCATTCATTACAAGTTTAGATTCATCAACCAAATATAAATCTCCACTCTTTTTCAAAAAGCCAATACTGTGAAGTATATTAAGCAACGACAGTATCACATCAGGAAAAGCACGTTCATCACAATCTAATGTGCCTGTTTTGACGTTTAACGAATCTGCACCTGTTAATCTACGAAAAAAACTAACAATAAAATCAACATTAACAAAGCCAACTAAACATGCCAAATCAACAATTGCAACAAAAAAGGAAAATAGGTCAGTAATACTTACGGTTGTGCCTTCTAACTCACCATAATACTTTACTATCTTGTTTTCTGTTGACAACAATGAGTGTTTATAAAGTGATTTTATACTTGAATTAACACATAAATAAGATTTCCCGGTTCGTTGTAAAAACGTCGCAGTATAAACCCTATCATCGCCAATGTTTCTAAGATATTCAATGGGACCGTAGTTAATAAATGAATTGTCTTTTGATTTGGTCTTATCAAGAATTGCCACAACCTTATTATCGCTTTCCTTCATTCTAGTAAAGGCCCCAAGTTCACAAGCTGTCCCAAAACTCTCGATAGGTATCAAAATCATTTTAGATATCGCTTCAAGAACACCTTCAAAAACAAGTAGATTTAGATTCCCTTTATAGTTGGCCAAGTCTTCACTAATAATTATTTTGATATCACTGTTCTTTTCTAAAATATTAGTTAATGTGTTTCTTGATTTATGCGTATTTCTATTACCGCCACAAAGAAAAACAAAGCTAAAAAACGAGCTATTAATTCGGCCAAGACCCTCTCTTCTAAAACCACCATAATTCTCTAGTGAAGCTTTTTCAGTCATTTCAAAAATAAGATCTGTAATAGAATTAAAAGTAGATTTTATATTAACGATATTAAAGCGTTTCATTTAAAATAGTGAGCCCTACCGTTGATAGCAACCATTTTATGAAATAAGTCAATTATTTCTTATTAAGTCGATATCGGAATTAGATGATTACGGATCAATCACATAGAGAAGATACATAATTATCGAATTGTGATATGGGCATAATAGGCGACACCTATATGCGTCAATTGAAAGTGAATATCCACTTCTTGTTTGCTTACACAAACTCAAATCATCACGTTTAACGCTAAGATTATTACTAGGGCTCATTAGTATTAAATATCTTATTTAAAATAGTGTCAAGCAATAATAATAGGCATACAATTTGCTTTGATGAATACTTGATACTCCATAGGGAAAAGTCAGTAAGTACTATTAATAATGAATAATTAGTTCACACTCAGCAAGTTCGGAATTTTTATTGCAAAAATAGCATCTACCAGTTAATTTGCCATTTTCATCTTTTACAATTAATTGTATTAAAAACAAGGCATTAGATTTTGCTAGCTCATCTTTAATTTCTTTTTTATCATAATTTGACGGCACACATTCAAAAAGAGGATGCGAATGCCAATCTCCAATGTAATTATGATTTAAATAATCATATTTATGTTTTTTAAAATATCTTTTTTCAAATCTTTTATAAGTAACATTATTTACTAAATTTGAAAAAATATGAGTGCCACATTTTTGGCTAATATATACATCGTCTATTTGAAAACACTCGTCGAACAACCGTTCTGCAAACAAAGCGCCTTTAATTTCATTTGGAGATGACTCCATAACAGCGTTATGTATTTTGCTTGTTATCTCTTGTGGAACAATAATCTTCATAGATTTTATTCCCCTTTTCTATAAGCTTTTCATCATAATTGTCTTCTTTTTTTATCACTTCATTAGCATTTACTTTAAATGCACGATAAAACTCGCTTAAATCATAATAATCACTCGTTGAGAAAACATTGATGTTAGACACCAAATCACTCCTACCCGACAATAAGTCAATTGTTATTTTTCCAATTAATCCGCTTAATATTGAACAATCAGACATTGTTGCGGTATAAGTTTGATCATTGCTTGCTGATGAATAATCATTAATTCTTTCAGCGAATATTCTTTTATTGTTTGCCCAACAATAATAAGAAGACAAAATAGATTCTAAATCAATGTCTTTTTGTTTTTTGACAAGAATTATGTTTCCAAACCCACCTGGAATTACTGTACCACTAATTACAGGAATATTATTGTCTGCTGTTAATTTGTTAAGCGTCAATAGCACAGAATCACATCCAGTGCAATCAATTATGATAGAGGAATCCTCACAATTATTTAGGAACCTATTGGTGGAAGAAGATGACTCTTGGCCAGTCATTGCAAGTGTTGATGTTTCAATTTTTATTTCATTATTAATATAGTTATTAATGAACTCTTTTAATTTGACAACCTTATAATCTCCAAAGTCGCGTGAAGTTAACTCGTGTCTTACAATATTGTGTGGAAGAAAAATATCATCATCCACAAAATAGAAATTGTTAAATCCAGCTCTAGCAAGGTCAACCGCCACTCTTGATCCAATGGAGCCAAGACCGATAATGGTAATCTTTTTATTAAGGATTTCCTCTTTGATGTTTATTCTATTACCAACATCATAATGAAATGTTAGACAATCCATTTTTATAGAATCGTCATCTTTTCCGTTTAAGAAAATGCACTTTTCGTTTGGAAAAATAACAAAGGCATTCTTGCTTTTATCTAAATTGAGCTTAGTTCTTATTTCATTATCACACTCGTTGTTATATGGATCAGATGAAACAACATATGAACTTTCTTTTCCACAATTAGTTTTATAATAGTTATTTTCATTAATGGAAGTTACAAAAAGAATGCCAGTATCTTTATTTAAATTATATTTGATAGCCCCTGTTTTTTTATCTAGTTCACTATACTTAATCGGCAACAATAAAGTTAGTTCTTTTGAATTTCTAAATACCTGACCAAGTGTAAAATGGTCACCGCTCGGAGCGTCGTCGTGCTTTTTCCCAAGAGGATTCTCAATATATAACAATTCATATAAATCATCTATAAGATCGATGAGTGTAATATCTATATTCCAATTATCTTGCCCATGTTTTAAACACATTGCACCATTTTTATACATATGACTGGTGCGAAATGTTGTTTTAGCAATAATCTCAATAGGCTGATATGGGAAATACTTATTGAAAATTACATTAAAAACATAGTCATGTCGCTTAACATTCAACGTTATTTCCAATGAAAGAGGATCGTCGCTAATAATGTCGTATTCTTTAACAAACTTATGGCTCTCTTTAAATTCATCAAGCAAAGCAAGTTCACAAAGAAGCCTATTATTAAGCATTTCCCCTCTCCTTTTTGTTTATTGTAACTTGTTCATTAGGAAAAACGTTGTCTTTCGTAATATTAGATGTTTTTTTCCAAAATGAATCATATCTAGTTTCATTATAAATATCATCAATAGGACTTTGGCCAAACAACTCAGTAAACGCCCTCTTTGGATCATTAGAGCTAGCAAGGTTCCTAATTCTTGAATCTGCAAAATATATAAAATCACGATAGTTCTTATAATATTCAATATGCCGTGGCCATTTTTCGGTAAATACTTCGCTTGGGTAACTTGGATTAGGAATCATAAAACGATTATTGTTATCGTATAATTGTTTCATTTTTCTAGCAACATTAAGCAAAGCATCATAAACAGAGAATTCTCCATTATAATACTTTGCCGCTAGTGTGGTGATGACAATACTTTGTGGTTCTCTTTCTCCTTTATAATCTCTAAAAAAGACATCTTTTATTCTTTTTAGCAACTGAACAGTTCGAATAAGCGTTGGTGTCATTTCATATGGAGCTGGCTTTTTTAATGGGGTTACTTCGCTTTCCATAATGATTCTTCTATTATCAAATGTTTTAACTTTATATCCTTGAATCTTTTTTGTTTGGTTATTAAACCATTCAATAAAAGTTTTTGGAGACCTAATTACCCAATCTCTTCTTTTAGCATCTGGAACAGATAACGCAAGTGAATTATTTCTTAAAGGAACAGAAGGCATAATGTCAAAATGGTAGTTGCTATTATAATCCAACCTGACATTGTTTCTATACTTTTCGAGCATATCTTTATATCTTCCAGTGCTAAATGTTTCATAAAACATATTATAGAATTCACTTGCCGACATATCTCTTTTTGAACTATCGAATTCCACCACCATATCTAAATCAAAATCATCTCCACGAAGGGGTTTGATTATAGTGTTAATCGCAAAAGAACCTTGATAATAGATGTTACAATCTGCATCTTGGGCTAATTCGTTGTTATTGGATATATACTCAGAAATCGCTTCATAACTATTTTTAATTTCATCATATTTGTTATCTGGCAATTGAATCTTATATCCTATCATATTTAGATATTTGTCAATTTCATAATGCATAATCTAATCCTCCAAAATATATGGTGTCTGTGTTCCAATAATTCTTTTGTCGTTGTCGTTTGTAATTCCCAAAGATTCAATCTCTTCTCTAGTAAACAACGTGATTGATTTGATTTTTTTAACATTGTTTTCTATATATTTAATCTGGTCATCATTCAATACTAGTTCATAAATATCAAACCTTAATAATTCGTTTATCTGATAAAATTCACTATAAGATATTCCTTTGTATTTCGTTCCCAAAAAATTGAATGACGGGTCATCAAATAATTGGCTAGGTAGAATGCCTGAATTTAGCAACTCTTCTTGATATTCTCTATCAGGATTTGTCTCACGATTCTTTTTGCAATCAAACCACTTAACAAAGGCTTTAATATTCTTTCCTAATATTGTCCCTCTGACATCTTGTTCATCCCCTGGTGTTGAGTCTCGCGAAAAACCAAGTTCATTATATACATAATCAACGTGTTCGATGTGATACACACCACCTACAGGTCCAAACAAGCTTCTTTTATGTCCGCTTTTAACAAGAAGATATCTATTGTTAACTTTGATTCTAATTAAATACGCAAAAGACAATCTGATTTTTTCATTATTGTATTTTGAATTGTAATTGTACGGCCTGACATTCTTAAGCTTTATAAATGTATTTTTTGTTAGTGAAAAAACTGTGGTTAAAACAAATAATAAAAATTCAATAGAAAGCGTAATTATGAGTGTGTTCCAAAATTCAAATCCATAATGCTTGTTTAAAAGATAGATAATAAGAAAAGAAGCTAATCCAAGCAGTAGATAAGATATAACAAGAATTATGATGGTTTGTGCTATTTTTCTTTTCATTGTTTATTTTGCCTCCTTGTTATACAAATTGCTCGCATCACTATTATATAATCAAATCATACATATATGCATAAACGATATACAAATAAATACAAATGAGCGGGATAAGCCCGCTCATATTGATTTTTTATTGATTACAGATGTACCTATTTAATCACTACTGTTTTCGCTAATGGCAATTCATTTTCTCTAAGATATTGAATCGCATAATAGATATGTTCTTTTAATGTAACATTCTTTTGTGAAATAAGAATAATAGAATCAATAACATCTTTTAACAAAGATATTTCTTTATGTTCCTTGATTGAAGGAACAATAAGAATAAAATGATCATATTTATCTTTATTGTCATTAATGGTCTTTTGAATAACACCACTCTTATAGACAGTACTTGGATAGATTTCATTATCCAAACACCATGCTTCTGTGTTCTTGTCTACAAATAAGAATTGTTTTTCTTTTCCTTCTTCTTTTGCTTCAACACTATCATCACCACCAATAATTGTTTTCAATTTTTGGTTATATAGATTAGCGTCAATAATTAAGGAAGTAGAACCGTTAGCACTATAAGCATCAGCAAATGCTTTAGCGAAATACGCTGCTAATTCATCATCTTTAATACCAGCTATCGCTACTACTTTAGTAGGAAAAGATACACACATTTCATTTTGAAGTGTAGTTAATGCTTTAATCTTGTCTTCTTTATCTTTAGAAGTAAGTAAGCCATTTAACAAATTATTTCTTTTTTCTTCTTTACTCATAAAAAGTTTCATAATTCATATACCTCCTTACTTACTAACGGTGAAATCAAATCCACCGCAGCCAAGATTATCAATGTCTGATTTATCATACACTTCATCAGAGATGATTTCATAGACAAAGGCAAAGCCTAACGCTAGGACAAGTCCGGCGCCTAGCCCAATAAGAAGATATGTGTTCTCTTTACTGTTTTTTGCCGGTTCAGAAGCATGAGAAGAAATTGTTGTTCCTGATAATGTAGCATTAATAGTAGGAAGTGCAACATTAGCAACTTCTTCTAAAACAACCTTACAAATCGCTTTATCGCTTGATTGAAATGTAAATGATACAGTGCCGGTTGTTGAAGAAATAGAAGAGGTAATAGATAAACCATTTAAGATTTCGCTAGCAGTTATCTCACTGCCATTGCTATGCTTAATGACTGGGTCTGCTGATTTTAAATTGTCCGCAACTGTTTGAACTGTTTCACTACTTTTAATTGTGGAAGGAATAATAGGATATTGTGCCGATGTTATTCCGCCAGAACGATAGTAAGATACAGAACTTTGATAAGTCTTTGTTATAAAGAATTGAGTATAAACGACCGTTGCTAATGCAATAGGTAAAAAGACAGCAAAAATGACTAAGAAACGCCTAATAATTGTTAGCCAAACTGTTTTTAATCCTATAATTTTTTCGTATTTTTCCATTCTAATCAACTCTTTTCAATAAAGATTATCTCATAAATCTTTAATTTTGTAATCTAATATGTTTTGCTACAATAGCTTCTTAAGCACCTCAACAAATACCTTTAGCTTTTCCATACTAGTCGCATAGCTAATTCTAATATATCCTTCTCCGCTATCACCAAAGGCAGTGCCTGGCACAACTAGTACTCCATGTTCATGTAGCATCTTCAAAGAAAACTCTCGAGATGTCATATTAAACTTTTTAATAGATGGGAATAAATAGAAAGCTCCTTTTGCTTCAAAGCAATCCATTCCTAATTCCTTGAAGGAAGATAATAGATATTGCCTTCTTCTATCATATTCCTTAACCATATCTTCCATATCAGGAATACAATAGTCTAACGCTGCTATAGCACCATACTGTGCCATAGTAGGGGCGCTAAGCATAATATATTGTTGTATCTTCAATATTTGATCCAATATCTCCTTAGGAGCACACACATATCCTAATCTCCATCCAGTCATAGCAAAAGATTTAGAGAATCCATTAATAAGTATTGTTCTTTCTTTAAATCCTTCAAATGATGCAATTGAACAATGTTTGCTACCATATGTTAATTCAGCATATATTTCATCAGTAATTACATATAAATCATTCT
This sequence comes from uncultured Erysipelotrichaceae bacterium, assembly GCA_902800025.1. Taxonomy (GTDB): domain Bacteria; phylum Bacillota_I; class Bacilli_A; order RFN20; family CAG-826; genus UBA2450. Next base: position 202,155 of record CADCDA010000001.1, read on the forward strand.
TTAGAATGATAGGCGCTATTTCTTCTAAATCTTCTTTAGTCATAATAGCCCCTGTTGGGTTATTAGGAAAAGATAAGAAAACTGCTTTGGTCTTATCTGTAATATGAGATTCTAACTCTTCTTTAGTTAATTTAAATTCGTTCTCTGCCTTTAAAGGAATTACTACTGCTTTACCACCACACATTTCGATATCAGGGATATAACATATGTATGTTGGTTCAGTAACTATAATTTCGTCTCCTGGATTAATGATTGCCATTAGGGCTGCTAGTATTCCTTGGGAACTACCTGCAGTTAATATCATTTCATCTTTAGAATAATCAACGTCGCATCTTTCTCTTAAATATTTAATTATTTTTTCTCTTAATATGGGCAATCCTTGATTGGATGTATAGAAGGTCTTTCCTTCGTCCAAACTCCTTTTAGCTGCTTCCACTATTTTACTTGGTGTTGTGAAATCAGGTTCGCCAACACCTAATGACACGATGTCTGGCCTTTCAGAAGCATAATTAAAGAATTCTCTGATACCAGAGGGTTTCATTTTAATAATCAATTTTGATAATTCTTTCATATATGTTTCTAAATTCCCCTGAGCATTAATTTTATAAAACTTTTTATAACATTGAATTAATAAATTTCTTTTAAATAATTATATAAAGCAATCCTCCAATCAGGAAGTTGCTCAAATCCGTTTTCAACTAATTTGCTTTTATCTAGTCTTGAATTAAATGGTCTTTTTGCAACAGAAACTCCATATTCAGAAGTCATAATTCTTTTAACTATTATATCCTTTTTGGCTTGTTTAAATATCTCTTCAGCAAAATCTGCCCATGATATATATCCACCTTCGTTGGTTGCGTGATAATATCCATATTTTTCTGTTTGAATCATATCAACCAGCAAACGAGCCAAATCATAAGTATATGTAGGCGTTCCTATTTGATCATCAACAACTCTTAATTCCTTATATCCTCTGTCTGCCAGGTTTAACATAGTTTTTATAAAATTTTTGCCATTAAAGCCAAAAACCCAAGCTATTCTAACAATAAAATAGTTTTTTAGTTGTGATGAAACCGATAACTCACCTTGTAGTTTTGTTTCTCCGTAATAATTTAATGGGGCATAATTTTTATCGTCTGGTTTCCAAGGCCTTGTTCCTTCCCCGTTAAATACATAATCAGTGGAAATATATAAGAATTTAGCACCAATAGTTTTTGCTGACTTTACCAAATTATCAGTTCCATTAACATTTATTTTTTTAACTAAAGGCCTATTATTTGAGTCTTCGGCGCCATCAACATTCGTCCAAGCAGCACAATGAATAATCGCATCTGGTTTGATTATTTTAATAACTTCATCAACGCTTGTTTTGTCGGTAATGTCTAGTTGAATATATTTATTCCAATTCGCTTTATTAACCATTTCGCTTTCTTGGCGAATATCAGTACCAATAGCAATAATTTCTCTTTTTTTTAGCTCATTAATTACATCATATCCAAGTTGACCTGCAACGCCTGTTACTAACACTTTCATTGCTCGTTTACCATTAATATTTTATTTTACCATTAGCAACATTAATTAAATGTTGCCCGTATTGATTCTTTTTCATGGGCTCAGCCGCTTCTATTAATTGCTCTTTAGTAATCCAACCATTATTAAATGCTATCTCCTCAATGCAAGAAACTTTTAATCCTTGATGTTCTTCAATCATTCGAACAAATGCTGTAGCATCTGCCATAGATTCATGCGTGCCCGTATCTAGCCAAGTAAAGCCTCTGCCGAATGTAATAACGTCTAGTAATCCGTTTTGCAAATACATTTGATTTAAGGTGGTTATTTCGAGTTCGCCTCTACCTGATGGTTTAACTTGATGTGCACTTTTAGAAACGCCTTTTGGGTAAAAATATAATCCTACAACAGCATAATTTGATTTTGGTTGTTTTGGCTTTTCTTCAATTGAAATAGCTTTACCGTTTTTATCAAATTCTACAACACCAAATCGTTCTGGATCGTTAACAAAGTATCCAAACACAGTGCTTCTACCTTTGCTTGCATTATCAACAGCATTTGCCAAGGCCTTCTTTAATCCATTTCCATAGAAAATGTTGTCTCCCAACACCATGCAACAATCATCATCGCCAATAAACTCCTCGCCTATAATAAATGCTTGCGCCAAACCGTCTGGAGATGGTTGAACTTTATACGATAAGTTGATGCCAAATCTACTGCCGTTGCCTAATAACGCTTCAAATTTTGGAGTATCATCTGGAGTAGAAATAATTAATATATCCTTGATTCCTGCCAACATGAGTGTGGACAAAGGATAATAAATCATTGGTTTATCATAAACAGGCAACAATTGTTTAGATGTTACCATTGTTAATGGGTAAAGACGTGTTCCACTACCACCAGCTAAAATAATACCTTTAATCATAATTCAATTTGGTTGTTATATCATTGCCTTCTATATAATAAAGCCAACTATTTAAACTATACTTTTTTGAGTTAAATATTGGTTTTACCAATCTAATTAATCGTCATATCCATTATAAATTAAACAACAATTATACTGAGTAAGCTAAAAATGTTCAACGTTTAGTACAAGCAAATATGTTATTCAAGAACTCCATTTGTAATAATTGAAGCAACTGAATCAAAAACAAAATCAGGCTTAAAAAGGCTTTTGTTTATTTCATTAATAGTTGCTTCGCCACTTAATACACACACAGAACAAACACCGGCATTTAACCCAGCCGCTATGTCTGTATATAGCCTATCCCCAATTACTATAGTTTCGCTTTTTGAATTACCAAACTTTTTTCTAACTACATCGACCATTGTTGCTTCTGGTTTGCCAACATAAATTGGCTTCTTACCGGTGGCGTTAAAAAGTATTTGGCAAATAGACCCACAATCAGGAATAAATCCAAAATATGTCGGGCAAACTAAGTCAGGATTGGTTGCATAATATGGTAAATCTCTGTTTAATATTTCACAAGTATTTCTAAGTTTTTGACTCGTTAACTCTGTGTCAAAACCAACAAGAATCAAATCAACATCGTCCTCTATTTCTTCGGTTGTATCAATTCCATTATTTTTTAATTCATCAATTAATGAGCGAGTACCTTGACAATATACTTTAGCCCCAGGATACTTTTCCTTTAGCAAAATGATTGTTGCCTCTGAAGATGTAAAAAAATTTGTTCTAGAGGCTTTTATTCCGAGACAATTTACCTTTTTAATATAATCTTCAACAGATTTCGAAGAGTTGTTTGTAACGAAAACATATTCACCACCATTGTTTTTTATATAATCAAGTAGCTGAATAACCCCAGGAAAAAGAAAATTATCCTTATAAATGGTTCCGTCCATATCAAAGAGCCATAGTTTTTTATTTAAAACTTCACTTGCGTTTTTTCCAAATAGATCTTTCAACATACAATCTCTCTTTTAAACAACTTTTCAGCAAATGATAGATCATCATGATTATCTATTTCAAACCATCTGCCAATTAAAGGACACGCTTCGAATTTTACTTCGCAAAGGATATCATTTAAAGCAACTTCACTCCATTTTTTTAGTTCTTTTTTATTCTCGATATACTCTTTGCATTTATTAAAAAATGCCTTTGCACCATCTTGACCAAACTTATAAACATCAATAGAAACACCATATGCATCTTCTTTAGATATCTGTTTTGATATTGCAACCAATCTATCGTTTTTCTTAATGACTTTCATAGATTCTTCTAAATAATTACCGATATCAGTAACAATAGCGTTTTCCCCTGGATAAGCAAGCAATCCAGCAATTACAGAACAATCAAAAAAAACATCGGCATTCATCATCAAGAACCCATCTTCTGTACCAATTTGTTTGATTCCCAAATATGCAGAATACATATTATTCGTCAGAGCATAATCTGCAGATTCAATAATATGTATACCTTTATATTTTTTTTCAACTTCTCTTTTCAAAACATCCGCTTTGTATCCAGAGATAATATAGATATCATTAACACCATTTTTTATTAGATTATCAATTTGCTTAAATAAAATAGGTTGGCCATTCACTGGTACCAAAGATTTTGGAACTTCATTTGTAATAGGCGCAAGTCTTGTGCCAAGGCCAGCAGCCAAAATTAATGCTTTCATTTTATAATTCCTCCACCAATTCTTTGTATATCAATCTAAGTCGTTTTTCACTTAGATCTGCGTCATTCAAATATGTAAATCTCCCAGCTCTCATCGATGTTGCTTTTTGCATACACAAAACAAACATATCTTCGCTTATGTTTAAATGAGATGGATTAATATCAACTTCGAATTTTTTTAGATAAGTTAAAACATCCAAATAATCTTCATTAATAATTTTTAAAACAGCAATGGTTCCAAGAGCAACCTGAATACCGTGAAGATTTTGATAACTATTATAATAATCTAAAGCATGGGAAAATAAGTGCTCTGATCCACTAACTGGTCTCGAACTACCAGCGTAATCCATTGCCAAACCAGACAAAACCAAACTATTAGCCAATACTGAAATAAATGCCGAACAAATATGGTTAAACTTTGTTTTCATTAACGCATCTAACGAGTTCTGGCTCATCAAATATGCATAGCCATTCATTGTATCTTGATTCTTTTCAACAGCATATTTCCAATCCTTTAAAGCCATGTAGTTCGAAATAGTATCGCCAATTCCGGCTTTAATTAAGTCGATAGGGGAATTCATGATTAAGCTAGTATCAAGTAAGAGAACCGTTGGCATTTCGCAGCCCAAACTTTTTGGCTTGTTATCTTGGCGTTTTAAAACTGCTATTGGCGAGCATATACCATCGTTCGCCATAGTTGTTGGAATAGAAACAAACAATCTTTTTGATACATAGGCGGCATATTTACAAACATCCAAAACTTTGCCGCCACCAAGGCCAACAATACAAGTCACATCAGTTGCGATACAACGTTCCGCTAAATTCATAGCATATGAAATGCTATTATTATCAACCATTTCAACTTTTAAAACACCAATTTGTTCTATTTGTTTTTTTACAATATCACCATACAAAGAATCAACGATTGGGTCTGATACATATAAAATCTTCCCGGAAATCATATTTCTTTTTAGTTCTTTCAACAAAAAATAAATAGCGTTTTTTTCAATGATAAGTGAATTAATCTTAGCCATTCGTTTTCCTCATAGATTACAATATTACAACTAAATTTAAATTAGTTTATTCATTTTTACAAAAAATAAACATAAACGTGCAAAACAATTATTGTTTTATTTGATTTACAACATAAATAGGTTTGAATCTATTTTTTCTCGCTTTTCTTTTTTATAATTACTAATGCATAAAAATTATTAACTACAGCAAACATTGCTTTGATAAAGTATGGCAACAATTAGAACAGTTTTATTTAGTAACATTTATGTGGCTTTCAAATTATCAAATACAAAAAACACTAAACATGTTTTCTAATCTTGGCCGTTAAAACAATTGTATCGCAGACATCTTTAATTGACCATTCTTTATTTCCGACAAGAAAGGACCTGACTCTTTTAAACCTTTCTAATTCAAGAGGGTTAAGATTTATAGAACGATTAATTTCTTTGAACAAGTTAGATGGTTCAATTATTGTATCACATACGTGATAAAGAGAAAAATCATTAACAAAGCCTCTATCGTTATTGTTGTAGAAATCAAAGTCAGGGCAATACTCAAGGGACATTTTATTCTTTGCTATTGCATCAGAAGAGGCAGACGAATAATCTGTAATCAACAAATCAATAAAGTCATATAGAACATTTATATCAAATTTTGCATCCAAATTTATTACGCAATCTCCATCTTCAAGTCTTCCTAAATTTACATCGGCAGAATGCTTTTTTTGTATCCAAATATAGTGTTCGGATTTTAAAAAGGAATAAAAACCTTGAATTTGTTCTGGAAGAATATAATTTGATGAATCGTTACGAAATGTTGGTAAAAAAAGAATTAATTTATAATTTTTTTTTAAATCTAACAATTTATTGATAAGAGCCTTTTCGTTTTTAAAAAGCACCTGATTGGGACAATTTCTAGGATAATATGCTAATATTACTTTTTTTGGCATTATTGCATAATCTTGAATAACAACCCTTTTGTTTTCTTCGCTTGTTGCTAAATGATAACATCTGCCCCACATCCCAGGTTGGCCATAGCGATTGACAAAAGAATAGTAAACACTGGCCCATATGGTTTTTGGATTTTTTAATTTTAGCCTTCCACAGGCCTTAATTCCAACGCCGTGCCATAGTTGTATTTTTGTGGCGCCAAAAGATAAATAAGTGTTAATATCGTGCTTATATCCAGAAAATGATGCATTGTTACAAACAATGTGAACAGCGCTTTTTAAATGATAAAATAATCCTTTAAACGAATTAATCTGCACTACATCATAATTAAGGTTTTTCATGATGGAATAAGTTTCCTTGCTTCTCGTCATCCAAATCGCCCTTTTTATTTTGTATCTATCTTTATTTGCGAAAACATACTGGTATAAAAAGCGAGAATTATCTGAAAAATTCTCTCCAAACCACGACCCGAAAATCCAAATCTTTTTCGTTCTCCAAATAAATATATTTAAAATCGCAACTAAAAAATTAATTAAATTATTTATAAAAAAATTTAATATGCATTTGATTAATTTCATAATAATCCTTCCAAGAGATTTCAAAAGTGTTTTAGGCCCCTATGATATCAAGTATTTTTGCGACAATAGATCCCCAATTATAATTGTTCAATATATTGTTCTTTGCATTCATTTTTACGATTGATGTATACTTATCATCCTCAAAATACTTAAACACAGAATTTGCCCAAACATCTGGATCAAATTCCTTAATTATCTGACCATATTCATTGTTTTTAATCAAACTAGTTGCTCCACCATTAAAACTCGAAACAACAGGTGCGCCAAAATACATTGCCTCCAGCAAAACCATTCCAAATATTTCAAAAATAGATGGTAATAAAAATGCACTTGCTTTTGAGTAGAGAAACTGAAGTTGACTATTATCAATAGACTCAATGTGGATAATATTATTAATCAAAAGTTTGGAATGTTTTCTTAACATATGTTTTAGGTAAGCATCATTTGTTTTATGTAATATCCTATTAACAATTGATTGCTCGCACTTTCCAACGACAACCAATTTAGTATCGGGGTATTTAACAAGAACCTTCTCAAAAACATCTAATAAAAAGTCAGTATTCTTGTTCTTATCAATTCTTCCAACATATAATAAATACCTCGCATTAGCTAAGATGTTCATAATTTCTTTCGTTTCTTTGTACATTGAGACATTTTTATAACCTTCGAATTCAAGGCCAACACCGATATCAAAAACGTTCGAATACCCTTTTTTCTCTAAAAATTCTTTAGCTAGCGAAGACTTGACAAATTTATATTTAATTCTGTTATTGATCTTTTTTGTAAAAATCAAATCAAATAAAGTCGATGAAATTTTTGTATGAAAAAGATTCCAATAAGGACCACTGTACATAATAGTATTAGGAAATTTTTTTGATAAAAGGTAGGTCATTATTTGATAATATTCCTGCGAAATAATCAAATCGTATTGATTCAAAAAATTCTTATTTAATACTTTCTTGCTTATTCCCCATCTGAATAGTTTAAAACGCGGAGTTTCAATTACCGTGCACTTGTGGCCATTTTTTTCATAGGCAGTCCAAGTGCTACAATTTTTTTTCTTAAAAGTGACAAAGTCAAAATCAATACCTATATCACAAAATGCTTTTCCCATTCCAATTTGTTGGACATTATATTTTCCAAATCTATAATCATATGGAGGGGTCCTAACAAATAGCACTCGTTTAATTTGCATGTAAATAATCTCCTATCAAGAAAGAAAGGGTTGGTGTTTGGCTGATAGACAGCTTATCAATTTGGTACCTTCAAGATTGATATAATATTTGATTTCAATAGGCAGAGCCATTGCTTACTTCGAAATATGATATAGGTCGGTCACTTTAAAAAATTACTTTTTAATAATTTTCGTTTAATATACAATTCCCTTAATTTGTTTACCTCTTTTTTTCTTTGCATAGAATAAAAACGGAAACGCGAAAATAATATAAGAAATTGACCCAATCAATATTTGAATTAAAAAGAGTCCCAAACCATCAAATTTTAAAAAGCTAGAAACAAGAACAACCGTTAAATACATTAAAAAACCAAATAATATAAATGGAAGACCAAGTAAGTAACTTTTAACGTTTTTATACTCTTTGAAAACGAAAACAAATTGATAAATAGCTACGACTGCGTTTGCAACAACGGTTCCAATCGCCGCGCCAATTCCATCTAAAGCAGGAATAAGAATGGCATTGATAATTAGATTAACACATGCCCCACAGATAACGGAGCCAATATAGATTTTGTCTTTGTTTTTTGGTATTAAATACTGTGTTCTTAAAACACTAGCTAATGAAGCAAAAGCAAAAGATATGCATAATATTTTTAAGATATTAGATGAATAGAAAAAATCTTGCCCATAATATAATGGAATAAAGACGTCAGAGACGGCTAAAACCCCAAAGGCCATAGGGAAGCAAATAAACTCCACAAAAAAAACCGAATTTCTAAATAAAATATCAAATTTTCTTTCTTCGTTAGATGACAACACACTTGTCATGCGTGGGAGCATAGATATGCCCAAAGCTGTAGTAATTGTACCAGGAACACTTATGATTTGCTCTGCATTTTCGTAATAACCAACTTGATTGTTTGAAGATAGAAAACCCAACATGATTTTATCCATTATTCTGTAAAGAGAAACAGCTAAAACAGGTACAAAAAGAATTATAAGTCCTTTTAAGTGTTTCCAAAACTGGCTTGTATCAGGTTTAACTAATTTTTCTGTTTTAAGAAAAGAAAACCACATTATTATTTGAGTTAATAATGCTGCTAATGAAATAATCAAACAATAAATCCAAACATCTTCTTTTTTGCTTATTAATAAAAAAACAAAGAAAATTAAAAATATTTTAACAATACAATTTCTTATTGTTGTGACAGCAAATCTTTCGGTGCCAAAAAAGAACCAGTTTATATCTAATAATCCCGATATAACATATGGAACAAAGCACAATGCAACAACAAATTTCGATCCAGTCAAACTAAATAAATAAAGTGCATAAATCAACACAACAAATAGTGATACCATGAGCTGGGTGTAATAAACATTTGAAAACGTCTGGTGTCTTTCTTCTCTTGTTTGGCACTTTGCTATTTCCCTTACTCCGTAATTATTTATGCCAAGCAAGCAAAAATAAACAAAATATGTCGCAATAGAATAGTTAAACGAATAAAGGCCAACGCCCTCAGGCCCAAATACCCTTGAAATATAAGGCGCCGTAACAAGAGGAGTTATCAAAATAAATAACTGATAAAGCAAATTATACGCAAAATTTTTTTTGCTATTTCCTTTCATTTAAGAAAGTACCTCTCTTTGAAACAATAACGATTCCCATGGCAATGCAGCACCAAAAAAATGTCTCGTACCAAAACGAATTTGAAACAAGTAGCCTTCCAAAGGAAAAAGACCAAAACATAATGAATATCAGTTTTGCCTCTAAAGAAACGTTTTTTTTGAAAAATACACGCAAAGATAGCAAGGCAATTAACACTAACATAAGGATTCCGGGAACTTTGCCAAACGTTATGATCATCTCATAAAAAATATTGTGGCTATATTTTCCAACACCCAAAAATCCTTGGTCTGCCAAAAGACCATACCCAAAGAAAGGGGCATTTGATAAATAAGGGCTTAAATCTTGTAAAATAATTTGCCTGCCCGAATCTGTTGCGGTTGAAAAATAATCACTGTTAATCACATAAAGAATAGATCGAGGAAGGAAAGATAAATCAAGAAGCGGAATAACAAATTTATATATCGCCACAGTAAATAAAACGATAATAGAAATAATAATAATTATCGATATTTTTTTATCACTAGTTGCCTTTTTCAAATAAACAAATAAAAAATATAAAATCAAAAAAATAGCAACACACAAAATAGGTCCTCTAGACCCAAAAAAAAGCACAAACAAAAAACAAATTATTGAAATAAGCAAATATGTTTTTTTCTTATTTAAAAAATAAAAAACTAGGAAACAAAGCAATGGAAACAAAAGAGTATATCCAAAATTCATATCATAACCATTATTAACAAACTCATTTCCTCTGATGGTAACAAAGAAGAATCTAAAAATGCATATTAATAAATTAATATATGCTGCAATAAGCATACCTTTTTTTAGATTATTTATGCAGTATCTTATTCCAAAAAAAAGTAATCCGAATATAGAAGATGTAAAGGTTAATATTCTGGCGCTAACACCATTTGTTTCGCTATTATAAACTTCACGAAAATCTACTAGGCCTTTAAAACAACAAATTACATATACAAAGGCAATTAAAAACAAAAGAAAGCACAATAAATTTATTTTAATTGTTCCATTGATAACTCCAAAGACTAGAGGAATATATAAAATAATAGCGATTGTAATATTAAGAACAAAAGAAGGGATATTGTAATTTGACAAAAAAGAGAGCAAAGAAGGCAACGACAAAAATGCAACAATCAAATAAGATTGTAGCTCTAACGATTTAGTGCGCGAACCAGTAAGCCTCAAAGAATACACCATTTCTATTATTTTTTTATAACCTCACTAAATATATTTTCATATTTACGAGCAATATCTTGCCAAGAATAAAGAAGCCTCATTCTGGTTTTTGCATTTTGCTTAAATCTATCAACATCAACTGTATTTAAACTCTCAGCAAAAGAAATAACAGAAGACAAAGACTTTTCGTTCGAATCATCAAAATACAAGGCACAATCGTCACATACTTCTCTCGCAAAAACACAATCTCTAGCAATAACAAAACCAGTAGTTGACATTGCTTCAAGCAATCCTGGGTTCGTCCCGCCTACAGTATGTCCGTTAAAATACGCAAAAGCATCATGCCTAATATAAGCCAAAATGCTTTTATCATAAGTTGTACCAACGAATTTAATTCTGTTATCTTTATCGAATCTAAGTTTCTTCTTTAATTTGTTATAATATTTAAACTCCTTATCTATGTTCGAGATAATAATGAAATCCTTAGAAGTATCAGATATCAAATACTGTTTTAATATTAGCTCCCAACTATTTTCTGGCATAAATCGATTAATAATTAGGTAATAATTATTCTCTTTAATCGAAAATTTTTCGTAAAACTCTTTTACAGCATCTGGCTTTTTTTCTTGGAGCTTCACTTCTGGATAAGCACCATATGCAACAAAAAGTCTTGGATGCTTTTTTGAATTATGGAGCATTTTATTATAAACATCTTTCATAGCCTCACAATCACAAACAATATAATCAGAAGCTATTGCTGTAAAGAGACAGGAAACATACTGATAGAAGCTTCCAATAAGCCCCCATTTTGGTCTTTTCCATTCTAGGCCAGCAGGATTTTCTAATACAGTAATATTTCTTTTGCGAAGAGAATGCCGCATAATCCATTGTATTGGCCCAATTCTTGCTCCCAAATAAAGAATTATTGGGTTGTCAATTTTACCACAATCAACAATCTTCTTCACACATTTAAAGGCTTTTATATCTGCAAATATCATCTGGAAGCCGCCTTTTGCTTTTGTAAAAATTCTTATACACTCAATGCCATCAAGTTCAAAAGTTGTCTCGTCTTGCTTTTTATCTATTACTTCAAAAATATGGTATTTTATATTTTTGTTTATTTGGTTATCAATCAATCCATGAACCAACGTTTCCCAACCACCATATTTTTTGGTATATCCTCTTGCACCAATAATAAAAACATTAATCATGCTTTATAATCTCCACCATATCATTCCAGATGTTTGTAATTCTTTAATGTTATACAACCCTTTAACATCAATTAGAACTCTCTCAGTGTCTTGCCTATATAGTTTTTTTAGATCATCGATGGAGAGAGACTTGAATTCATTATGCGCGACAGCAACAATAATGCAGTCCACATCACAAACATCTTCTAATTTAGTCAGAGTAACTCCATATTCATTCATCGCATCTCTTTCACTTGCCCATGGATCAACAACTATTGGTTTAATGTCAAATTCATTTAATCTTTTAATAATGTCATCAACTTTTGAATTTCTTGTATCTGGACAATTCTCTTTAAAAGTTAAGCCTAAAATAGCCACCTTTGAATTTTTAGGTGCCTTCCCAGCCAAAATCATTTTCTTAATCGTTGCATCAGCAACATATTTTCCCATGTTGTCGTTGACAATTCGGCCATTAAGGATGATTTGAGAATGATAGCCAAGTTTTTCTGCCTGATATGTAAAATAATATGGATCTACACCAATACAATGTCCACCAACCAAACCAGGCCTAAAGCCAAGGGCATTCCACTTTGTATTCATACCATCAACAACTTCATTGGTATCAATATTCATTTTGTCAAACACCATAGCTAATTCATTCATAAACGCAATGTTAATATCTCTTTGAGAATTCTCAACAACTTTAATCGCTTCTGCCGTTCTAATGTTTGATACAGGATGAGTGCCAACTTCAATAACAATGTTATAAACATCTTTAATTTCTTTTAAAGTCTCTTCATCCATCCCAGAAACAATCTTGTGAATATTCTGAAGTCTATGAATTTTATCGCCTGGGTTTATTCTCTCTGGAGAGTAGCCTACTTTAAAATCCACGCCGCATTTTAATCCAGATTCTTTTTCAAGAATTGGAACACAAATATCTTCGGTACATCCTGGATAGACTGTTGACTCATAAACAACAATAGAACCTTTTGTTAGATTACGTCCAAGTATTTTAGACGCACCTATTACAGGATTCAAATCCGGCGTATGATCCGTGTTAACCGGAGTAGGAACGGCTACTATATGGAACTTTGCGCGTTGTAATTCTTTTTCATCAGAAGTAAACATAACAGTTGATTCTTTAATAGCTTTGTCACCAACCTCCTTGGTTGGATCAACACCTTTTTTATATAGCTCGATTTTACTCTTGTTAAGATCAAACCCTATTACAGCAAGCCCTTTTTTTGCAAATTCCACAGCAATAGGCATACCGACATATCCTAAGCCGACAAGAGAAAGATTTTCTTCTTTCTTTAATAATTTTTCATAAATTGACATAAGTAAAAACCTCCTTTTTTTAATTCATATGCACTAATGACGCATTTTCTAAACTTATATTTGCAAAACTATCATTTTGACTAATCAACTGGTATTCAAAACCATATTTGCTCATTTCGGGAACATAATAAAAATCAGCAAACATTTTATTTATGGATTTTAAAAAGGGTGAACTAATATAAACAAAAAGGTTTAACCATTTCCAAACATGTAAATTATGACCATTTTGTTTTGCGAAGGATTTTACTATTTCCACAGTATCTGCCAATTCCGCATTTTGTGGATAAAACGTTCCATCTAGTTCTCTCAATATGATTTGTTTTACAAACTCGGATAAATTATCAACGAACAACATACTTCTTTTGTTGTGAAAAGCCGGAAAAATTGGTGTAATAGTTCCTAATTTAGCTAATCGCATAAAATTACCTTTGCAATTAGGCCCATATATCATAGGAGGCCTTAAAATTGCAATTTTAAACGATTTGTCTTCTAATTTATGTAATCCTATTTCTGCCTGTAATTTGCTGTCTCCATAAAAACCATTTGGATTAGGGACTGTCTCTGGCGTTATTACATTCGCTTTTAATGACTTTGATTCCCTATATACAATTCCTGATGACATAAAAATGAAATGTTTCACTCCATGATTTTTTGCATAATTTGCAATTTCAATTGTCAAATCAGTATTAACTTTTCTATATAGTGGCTCCATTTTTTTCTTTGCATCAACATGGGCAATGCCTGCAACATGAAACACAACATCATATTTTGAGAAGTCAGCCTTTTTCCACTCATCATTAAAAGTCGAAACGGTATCTACTTCAAATAATTCAGGATTCTTGAGTAACCATTTCTCGACATTTGTTCCTACATAACTATTTGCACCAGTAATCAAAACTCGTTTCACTATTTAAAATCCTCCCAGTGTTCAAAAAGAACTTTAAATGGTTCTGGATCTTTCTCGTCATAAAAATATGTCCCTTTAGCTTGCTTAAATTCAAGAAGCCATTGAGCAAGACTTATTTGACCGCTATCAACACGCTTCCCAAAATCAATAACTTCAGACATATCTGTAAATGGCTCAAAATCCTTTTTTGCGCTTTCGTCAATATGCCCATCTATAGTCGATTTTACCCACAAATAAGAAAGAGGCATTCCTGCAATTGATCCGGTATGATTCCATGCAGATGCTCTAAAATTGGTTTCCAAGAAATAATATGTGTCATCTTGATCAATAAGGAATTCTACTTCGAATATTCCTTCAAAACCAATTTCTTCAAACATTTTCTGAAGTTTAACTTCCATATCCTTATTTTTAAAAGGAGTAACATCGTGATATGGAGAATAATACCCTTTAATAAGGTATTTCCAAGTTAATGCGGTAACCACCATCATTTCTTTTCCGTGATTAACGCAGAACCCTTCTATAGCATATTCGTTCTTTTTATTTACAAATCTTTGAATTAATACCTCTGGACTTGTAATTGTTTTGTATGCCTCTTTTAATTCGTCTTCGCTATTGCAAATAAAAACATCAGACTTCCAAGAACCAGAGTTTGGAGAAATATCTTTAGTTATAATCGGATAAACTAAGTTTTGTGGAATCTCTCCTTTTTTTACCACATAAGAATCCAAAACATTGAACCCATATTTTTTGGCGAGCTCTAAGATTTTTTTCTTATCCATAAATTCGTTTATTCTTCCTTGCTTGCCGGCATTATAAAGAATAAATCTATCCTTTATTTCATCGTAATGTAAATCAAAATAACCAACTGATTTGTCATCAGAGAACAATACTATTGGTCTATGCTCATAATCATAGTTACCATATTCTTTCAAAAGCAACTTATATCCTTCTTCAACAGAATCAGCACGATAAATCTTTGAGATATATTTACTGTGTGTTGCAACTTCTTGTCTACGCTTAATTGAAAAATAGACTGGATTAATTCCATTCTCACCAAGGCTTCTAATTAACCCAAGTGGATTATAATGTTCTAGAGCGAACACAATTACTAAATGACCATTAATTGTTTCCATTAATATTACTCTCTTTTTTATAAACATTCTTTCCAGTAGCAACTGTTTTGATTACTCCAAAAAAAGTTTTGATATCCAACCCAAAAGACATTTTCTTTGCATAATCGGCATCCATCTTAAATTGAAGGTCTCTCGTTGCTGCTGCTCTATATTTAACATCAACTGTGCAAAACATTCCAGGTCTTACTTTAAACCGAGGTTCATATTCTTCTTTCGCACATTCTTCATATTCCCATTTTAAAACTGGTCTAGGGCCTATAACCGACATTTGTCCAAAGAATATATTTATTAATTGTGGCAATTCATCAAGACTTGTTTTTCTTAAAAATCTACCAACTTTTGTGATTCTTAAATCTTCTTCGCTAGATGCTATTCCACCCATTTCATATGCGTGATCACACATAGTACGAAATTTATATATTATAAATTCTTTTTTGTTTCTTCCAATTCTTTTTTGCTTAAATAACACAGGTCCTTTACTATCACATTTGATAATAATAGAAACAATTAGCATTAATGGCCATAACAAAAGCAAAAGAATAATCGAACCTACGATTTCACAAAAGCGCTTTGCGAATAATTGATAAAAAAATAACACTACTAGAAGCGCAATAAGTAATGAGCCAAAAACTATAAGAAGAATTAGCCACCAATCCATCGTTATCGTCTTCTATAAACACATTCAAATGCTTCAGCGTAATTGCATCCAGATTGAGATCCTCTAAAAGCTGCAAGGCCTTTAATTGCTTCTTCACTTCTTGGGTGAGGATATTCTCTCATAACACCCTTATACGCTTTTAAAGCATTGAGCTTGATTTCAACTCCGTCTTTACCAATCTCAACAAAATAATTTGGAGTAAATCTATTCATGGATGAATCCAAACTCCATTCTGTTGAAGATGGAATCTCCATATAAAGGAATTCCTTTAACGCTGGAATATTTGGCTTTCTTTGGAATAATCTACAAGCAGCTTGTGCGGCATAAGATGTTTGAACATGGTCATTATTTGTATCAGATGGATGATGAGTAATAATCGCATCAGCGCCAAAGTCTTCGATGCACTTCTCAATGAATTGAACTAAATCCAAATGAGGAACTGTATTCATCTTAATGTTTGGAAAGTCTGCAGAATATGTCTTAGTAACTCCAAGAATATTCAACGCTTTCTTTTGATCTTCTACTAAAGTATCAGAGATATTTGCTCTCGCAGCAGCATGGTTAGCCATAGTTGCAATAGCAACCTTATGGCCTTCTTTGATTAATTTGTGAATTGTTGCTCCAGCGCCAAGAACTTCGTCATCTGGGTGAGCCACTACTACTAAATAGTTCATATATCCAATCCTTATTTCTTTCCAAATGGTTCAATAAAGTTAATCTTAAACTCAGAAACAGTCACTCCGTAGTCATCTGCAACTTTGTTCAGTAACTCAACCAACTTATCAGAACACTTACGATAATCCTTAACAATCTCTAATGCATGACCATCGTCTGCATATTCTCTAAGACTATCATTAATCTTTGTGATGATTTCATTTTGATAACTGTCTCTATGTTCAAAGAACTTTTCAATACCAGTTACTTTGTATCTCAATGTGTAGTTGATTTTATATAACGCATCTGGTCCGTTATTGATATATAACTTGTCAGAGTTGAATTCTTTCTCATCTAAGCCAATAACTGCGCCTAAAGAATCTTTAAAAGGTACCATGAAGTATTTTGGCGAATCTTCTTCAATAAGCTTATAAATCTTTCCACCACGAACCACTACTTTAACTGTATTTCCGGCAGGCTTTACGATTCTTCTGAGTAAATAAACTGCAATAATTAATAAAACAATGAGTCCAATAACAATATAAAACCACGGACTCTTGACCATGTTCTTTAAGAACTCAGTAATCTTTTCAGTGGAGCCACTACTGGAACCACTTCCACTACCAGAATCACCTGTATCTGTTCCTGTTCCGGTACTGGTAAAAATAAATAAGTTATCAAATAAACTCATAACAAAAACACCTTTCAAAAAAATCTATCGATATAAAAAGTGACTTTAATAATTCGTCACTTCCTAATTTTGTTCGTAATTATATTAATTCCTAGTTGAGCGGTCACCATTCGACCACACATTGAAAATTCCACTACTACAACTTTCTTATGTAAGTTCACTTTCACTATTGAACCTAATAAGCCTTCTAATGGTCCATCTAACACTCTTACAATTTCACCTTCATGTACTTCAATATCGCTAATCTCTGTAGTTCTACCAGAATCGTTTGAGTAAAGGATATCAATCATTCTTGCTTCATCTTCATTTAAAGGTAAGAAGTTTTCTGTATGTCCTTCTCTACCAAGCATCTTGGTAAACTCAGGAGTCCAATATAACTCAACAAAGAAATCATATGGTTTATCTGTCTCTACAAATAGATATCCAGGGAAACATCTAACAATAACTTCTTTCTCAACACCCTTAAACTTTTTGATTACTTTACGATATGGAGCAAATACATCAAAACCAGGACGATTACCAATTTGTCTTTTAATCGCATCAATGGTCTTTTGTTCTTTTCCTGTTCTTACTTGAATAACGTAATACATGTGTATTTCTCCTAAAAACCGCAATAGGTCATCTAATAGATATAATGAATATATCTATCGTGTTAGATATGGCCTCTAAACCCTATGGAGGTGCATCAATGGCTTCGACCTAGTGATTTAGATTGATGTAGTAGATTAGCAAACTAACTTTGTTTGCCTTCAATAACATCCTTTTCGGTTATTGACTTAATAATTGAAGAGAAGACGATTCTAATGTCTAACCAGATGTTAAACTTCTTGAGGTAATAAGTATCTAATTCTACTTTTTCCTCAATTGTCACATCATCTCTTCCATTACATTGTGCCCAACCAGATAAGCCTGGTCTAATAATATGGACACTGTTATTGGTTCTCCCTTCAATAAGATCTTTTTGGGACCATAATGCAGGTCTAGGCCCAATAAAGGACATATGACCAACGAAGATATTGAAGAGTTGTGGTAATTCATCAATTGAGGTTCTTCTGATGAACTTACCAAATCTAGTGATATATCGTTCTGGATTCTCTAAAAGGTGTGTAGGTACATCTGTAGGTGTATCCTTATGCATGCTTCTAAACTTGAGAATCAAGAACTCCTTGTTGTTCTTTCCAATTCTTCTTTGTCTAAAGACTGGGAACGCTTTTGTGTCTATCCAAACAATAACACCGACAATTAGTAATAGCCAGGATAGTAACAAGATAGCAATTAACGAGAACAAGATATCGAATAATCTTTTAAACGGAAGATATATCTTCTGTCGTAACGTTAGTACACTCATCGTTTCTTTTTATCCACTGGAGTGTTTTCAGTGATCGTATAAGTATCAATCACTTGAGATAATAGCTTCTTCACGTCCTTAGTTTGTTCCATATTGAAGACTGCACTTATGGTTTCAACATCTTTAATAGCAGAATCTCTACTCTTCTCTCTAAGTTCAATGAAGATCTTTTTATTTTCAGTCTTGACTTGGTGTTCCTTATCAAGAAGTAACTCTTCATAAAGTTTTTCACCTGGTCTAAGACCAACCTCAACGATTTCAATATCTTTTCCTGGAACCATACCAGCTTGTCTAATAAGACGTTCCGCTAGGTGCATAATCTTTACTGGTTGACCCATGTCAAGAATAAATATCTCTCCACCTTGAGCGAATAATCCGCACTGTAAGATTAAGGATACCGCTTCAGGGATGGTCATAAAGTAACGAGTAATATTCTTATCAGTAATAGTGACTGGTCCACCAGCTTCAATTTGTTTTTTGAATAAAGGAACAACACTTCCGTTACTTCCTAAGACGTTACCAAATCTCACTGCCGCGTAGGCGGTCTTTTTAGAGTGAGATGAATAATATTGAATAATTGTTTCCGCAAATCTTTTAGTGGCCCCCATAACATTAGTAGGTCTAACAGCCTTATCTGTAGAAACAAGAACCATCTTCTTAACACCATACTTATCAGCGAGTCTAGCGACATTATATGTACCAATAACATTGGTTCTAATTGCCTCTGCTGGAGAATCTTCCATAAGAGGGACATGTTTATACGCTGCCGCGTGATAAATATAATCTGGTCGATATTGTTTTAAGATTTGTTCAACTCTGAAATCGTTATATGTTGAACCGATAAGAGTAACTAAATTGATATCAGTGATATTCTCTTCTCTAATTTTTCTTTTGAGTTCCATTTGAATGTCATAAGTTGAGTTCTCATAGATATCAAAGAGAATAAGTGTTCTTGGATGAGTCTTGAATATTTGTCTAACAAGTTCACTACCAATTGATCCACCTGCGCCTGTCACCATAACAACTTGGTTATGTAACATATTGTTAACTTCATGGTTGTCTAAGATAATAGGATCTCTACTAAGCAAGTCATTTAAGTCAACATCGATGATTCTTGTATCATTTGGTCCTTCCATTTCCCCTAAAGTTGGAAGACGTCTAACTCTAACAGGACATCCATCTAATATCGCTAGTATTTCATGAAGTCTTTCTTGAGTGAGATCGCTAATCGCGATAATCACTTCTTCAACTTCGTAATATTCAATAATGGTTGGTAAGGAAGTTAATGGTCCCTTAACTGGAAGAGTAGCGAATGTTCCACCAATCTTATTGACATCATCATCGACAAAGGCGACAACGTGATTATGGTTATCTTTGTTACGTCTTGATTCATCAACGACGATCTTTCCAGCGGCACCTGCTCCAATAACAAGAGTTCTAATTTTGTTTTTCTTAGAGAGCATCGCTCCTAATAAATTGAAACCTCTAAACGCTAAACGTAAGCTTGGAAGAATAAATGATAAGGCAATCGCTGATATCGCCCATGTCCAGAAGAAATGGTCTGCGGATGGGAAAACCTTAAGTATTGATAAGACGATAATACCAACGACTTGAACAGAGAATGTTGCAACCATAATCTTGAAACATTCAAATAGTCCAACATCCTTAACTAAGATTCTGTAGTTTTGAATAAGTAAGAAAACGACAAAGTTCGTCACAGCGACAACCGCTGAATAGATAAGGACAGGAGTGAGGTTGTTCCAGATTTCAGGGACATCATAGTACGCTAAAAAGGAAATGAACATCATTCCAAATGTCACTAAGATATCAATGATAGCTAATATGTAACCATATGCTGGTTTAAATCTTTGATACTTCATATCCAAGTTCTTATTATAGACCAATATTAATAAAATTTAAATTTTAATTAATTTTGAAGCCTTTTCTGTTTGTCCCCTAAATACTCCCTACATTTTTTATAAAATGTGCTTGCTATATTAAAACATAGTAAAGTATGCCTGTCAACCACAAAGAAAAAAGAGGACTATAATATTTATAATATTACCCCCCCCCCCCGATATTTTTTAGGTTTTGTACATTTTTTTGTTATTTTATCCAATCTTCAGGTTTTTTTATTGTTTTGATTTTATCTACTGTATGGTTTGTGTATGAATACTTATTTACTTCAAATCCATCAATGGTTTCATATTTCTTATTTGAAATATTCTTTACACTTGTAGCGTCGCTAACAATACCTAAAATATATTCTGGTTTTGAGTTGCTATATAAAGAGTTTAACACTAAAGCATTTCTAAAATATTTCCCGTTTTTGGAAAGAAAATCACTATTAACATGCAAACCAGCTTTCTTTATTAAAAAACACAATAACATTGCAGTCGTTCTAGTATTGCCTTCTCTAAAAGGATGAATATGCCAAAACTCCGAAACAAAATAACAAACTTTCTCTATTTTTTCTTTCGAGTTAAGTTTTTTCCAATCAACACTTTGATACTCTTTATCTAAATCTTTTAATGCCTGAATAATATATGAAGCAAAAACATAATCAATAGATTTTCCATCAAGAATGGATTCTCCTTTATAAATATCTATTGTTCTTGGCTGCCCTGCCCACTCATAAAGGTTGGAAAATAAATATTTATGTATTTTAAGGCCATCTAAAATTGAATCGATTTGAAAATCACTCTTTCTCAACCTATTAGCAGCAAGCCCAGCAAAATCGGATTCTGCTTTATCGAGAGTGTCTCCATCTTTGATATTTAATTTATTAATTAGCACATTAGTGCCTTGATATACATACGGATCTTTCATTGTTTATACAACCTTGCAATAGCAAATTCTGCAGTTTCATAATCAATTTCGCCACGAGAATATAGTCTCATGATTTTTTGTGCTTTTTCAGATGGAGCAACTCCATCAACAGTTGCCAGAGCAGTAGCAAACGCTAAATCACTATCTTCATCGCTAGGAAGTGTTAATTCAAAAGGTAATCCGTTTTTATTTACAGAAGCGGTTAAAAAAAGCATAATTGCTTGGCTTGTTGTTAAACCAAGTTTAGAAAAAATCTTATCTGCCTGTTTTTTGATATCGTTTGTTACTCTAGTATGAACCGTTTCTGTTTTCGCCATTATCCATTACCTCAATAATATTGTATCACGATTGCGACACAATACAAGTTTAATAATATTACGGTCGAATTATTATCGCTATAATTATCAATCTAATCGCTCTTCTATTTATATTTATGATTCACGTAGTTGGAATTAACAATCACAATAGTCTAATGCCTTCCTTTAATATTTCTAAAATAATTGGATTGTCACTTTGTAAATCACATAGTCTAAGTAAATCTATCTTTTTACCAAGCGCAGTTCTGATTTCTTCAATTAATCCATAGAAAGACAAACCAGTAATATCGGTATCAATCAATAAATCAACATCACTATTTTCTTTAGGGTTGCCTTTTGCGTAGCTACCAAATAGATAACAATACTTGATTCCTTTTGCCACTAAGATTGGAATTAACAATTCTTTTATTCTATCAATAGATAGTATTCCATGTTCTTCATCTATTTTTGTTTTTTCGCTTAATTCAGACAAAACCATTCGATACTTAAAAGTATTTAAATATGAATCATTCTCTTCATAACGAATATATGTTCGATATGGAATACCCACTAATTCGGCAGCTTGTTTTTGTGTTAAGTGATTTTGCTTTCTAATTTCTTTTAATGACATACGACTATAATTTACCATTTTGGCAAATATTGTCAATTAGAAATTTACCATTTTGGCAAATTCATCATTTAATTAACTTATCACAGGAATCCCTTGCTTTGTCCTTTTTCATGCTCTTTCAAATCATCTAACTTTGTTTATAAGATTGCACAATAAAAACAAACCGTCAATATGTCTCAAATAATATTTTTCTACACTAACGCTTATATAGCTGTTTTACAAAAATAAAGGAGCAATTTGATTGCCCTTCTACTTATGTTCGTAATTTGCATAACTTGGATCAATAATCACTAATTCGGAATAATTATCAATCTCAGTAACATATTTCTTTTTACATTCCCTAACTTCAACTTTGAAGTCTTTCTTACATACGGTTAAAGGAACGTTATCCCAATACTTCTCTTTTCCACCTCTAGAGTTAAATACTTTGACGATATCTTCTCTTAACTTAATGGAATCTTTTTCATTCCAATAAGAAATACCAATCATATGCCAACAGTTTTCTCCTCCAACAGCAACTCGATCAATATAGTTGCCTTTCTTAAAGAAACACCAGTCATCAGTTTCAGAAACATACGCTCCTAGATAGTTAGAAGCATATTGATATTTAGTGATTACTTTTGGATTAGAAACAATTAAGTCTGCTTCACAAATATAACACCTATCGATAATATCTCTAGCCACATACATACTAGATATATTGTTTGATTCGTTATAGATAGGGTTTTCAATAAACTTCAGTGTTGGATACTTTTCAAGCAATTGATTAAATTGTTCTTTCTTATATCCCACGACGATTGTGATATTTTTAATATCCTTTGCATATAACGCATCTAATAAAGTATCAATAATTCTTACTCCATTAACTTTCACTAATGGTTTAGGAGTATCTAAAGTAACAGGCGCCATTCTTGAACCAAATCCGGCAGCGATAACAATCGCTTTTCTCACTTTATATGGTTCAAGTAACTTATATCCTTTTTCTGTTAGTTCAATCTTCTTGTCAGAGTGAATGACAATTGCGTCATCTTCAACGAATTGATTGATAAGCTTATTAATAGTGCCTAGTGACAAAGTCACCCCATCCGCGATTTGTCTTTGAGTAAGCGCTTCGTTATTATGCTCCTCAATATAAGTTAAAAAGTTAAATTGAAAACGTGTTAATTCCATTTTTTGTTCTCCCTTTCCTTTATTTATTTTTTCAATCAATTTACTAAGGTAATCAAACCCAATCTTAGTAAGTAGATTGATAACTAATATAAGTGTTGAAATAACCGATTCCATCTCCCAGATGGATTGGTTCTCATAAGTTGTGATAGACACTGCAAGTGGTTGAGTTGCATATGTACATAAGAAACTAACTGCGGAAATAGTAATCATGCTATTGATGAATAAATATGAAAACATCTGCACTATAGTGCTAGTGGTATTAGGAATCATCACCTTAAAGAAAAGTGAGACTCTAGAAATACCTAAGGTATCCGCGACTGTTTCATAATTCTTATTAATCTTTTCAAAAGCGTTTCTTGCCATTAAATATGGACTAGAGAAATAGTGAATCAAATTAACAACCACTAATATCGCAATAGTGCCTGCAAACCAACCATAAGTATTAACGAACAAAAATACATATCCAATACCTAAAACAAGTCCTGGAACCGCTAAAGTGGCAATAGAGATAAAGTGTAATGGTTTTCTCATCTTCCCATTAGTCCTAGTGGACGTATAAGCGGAAGTATAAGCAATAATCGTCCCAAATATACCAGTTAATAAAGCGATAACTAATGAGTTAATAAGGAAATCAATAATTGAAACACTGCTATATGGAGAGAAAGCGTTAATGTAGTTATCAAAAGTAAAAGTCATATCACTTGGGAATCGATTCACAAATGAGACAATGATAAAGGCTAAAGAAGGAATAAATAATAGTATTCCAACTAAAATATTGATACATAAACCAATAGTGTTAAACGCTTTACTAGGAGCGATATGCTCTTTCCCATAAGCGCAATCCGCGTTCTCTTTATTTAAAATATCAAAGATAAATGCAGCGACCGCTGGTAATAGTAACACTAAAGAGATTACAACCCCTCTTTCGGTCTTAAACATCGATAATACTTGTTCATATAAATACATAGGAAGAGTCTTTACTTTTCCTGCTACTTCCATAGGTAAACCATAGTCTGCAAAGATCAAAGTGAAACTAGCAAAGAATGCTGATATAAGCGCGTTCTTTAGGTATGGTAAAGTGATGCCAAAAAAGGTCTTAAATCTCGATATCCCTAATGTGTTAGCCGCGTCATAAACACTCCTATCTTCATATATAAGCGCATCATATATAAGTAGGAACGCAATTGGAAAAGAAAATAATACCGAACCAACAATCAAATCAAAAAATCCTAGACCATCAAAGTTTAAGCCAAACATCTGATCTAAAAATCCATTGACCCCAAATAAAGTTCTAATTCCTAAACCGATTGAAATAGTTGGGATAAGCATTGGTAAAGTTAATAATAGAACAATCCATCTTTTCCCTTTAATTTTAATGCGGCTTAGGAAATAGGCCACTACTGTGGCTAATATCGTAGAAATAAGGGTACCCGCTAAAGAATAAAGAACTGAGTTACCAATTGCCTTATAAAAAACATCATCATTAAATACATATTCAAGGTCACCACTAGTGACATTAAATAACATATAAATAAGAGGCAAAATCAAAAAGACAAAGAGGATTAAAAATAATCCAATTTGTAATAATAAAGACGGCTTTATTTTCTTTAGAAAGGCTTTCATTTTTATTTTGTACTATCTAATATCGCTTTCGCTTTTTCATCCAAATGATTAACGACGAATTTTCTCACAAATTCATCAGAAGGATTTTTATAGATATTATTCGGTGTATCAAATTGAGCGATGTGACTATCATTCATCACAATTATTCTATCTGACATCGAAAAAGCTTCTTCTTGATCATGAGTAACATATATCATCGTTTTATTTAATTTCTTTTGGATTTCTTTAATTTCTTTTCTTAAAGACATACGGATATCGGCATCTAATGCGGACATTGGTTCATCAAAAAGAATGATATCTGGGTTTAAGGCTAAAGTACGAGCAATCGCTACTCTTTGTTGTTGACCACCACTCATCTTAGTTGGCTTTTTAGTAGCGAATTCACTTAAACCAACAATACTTAAAACATTATCAACAGTCTTTTTGATTTCTTCTTTTGGATATTTATGAGCTTTTAAAGCGTAAGCGACATTATTCCATACATTCATATTTGGAAATAAAGCGTAGTTTTGAAACACTAAACCCATTCCTCTACTTGATGGAGTGTTATTTGTAATATCTTGTCCATCTTTTAAGATGATTCCTGTATCGGCCTTTTCTATTCCAATAAGAATCTTCAAAAGTGTGGTTTTACCACATCCAGAAGCACCTAATATCGAGATAAATTCTCCTTCTTTAATATCAAAAGAGATATCTTCTAAAATAATTTGTCCATTAAATTTCTTATTAATGTTAATAACACTAATCTTGTTTACATTTTCCATGCGTCTAATAACTCATTCTTATAATTTGGATCTAAAAGATTTTTCATATTTGTGTAATCAACTCCATAATCACTAGGAGATTTCCAGTTTTCCACTGTTGGAGTTAAAGCATATTCAGATTTATAAATAGTTTCAGGAACGATTTGAGAATTATCTAAATAGTTCACATAGCTAAAGAAATAATCATATACTTCTTTAACCGCGCTATTATTTTGTTTTCCATTAATCATTCCCATTGTATACAAGGTATATGGGGATCCTTCAGAGAAATAAGTAATACCAATATCACTATTTCTATTCGCATATTCCACAGCCTGGAAATGCATCCCAAGTCCAACCGCGATTTCTTTTTTATCAACACCTTTAACTGGACCAGAACCACTACTGGACCATTCTTTGATATTCGTGTCTAAATTATTAAAGTAACTTAAAGCACTATCTTTTCCGTATATACTTGCTAAACCATTATAGAAATAATAACCAGTACCACTAGTTTTTGGATTAGGCATAATAATTGAATTTTTATATTTGGAATCTAATAAATCATCATAACTTGTTGGGATATTATCACCAACTAAGGATTTAGAATAAACAATACAGCCCGCTTCTTTATCTTGAATATGATATTTTTTATGACCTTTTCTAACTGTTCCATCCGCTAAAACGGTGTCTTTTTGATATTCTAATACTTCATCCACATAGTGGGAGGTATCATAATCAGAAAGATCTGCAAATAAGTTTTCATTACCTTTAAGTAAGATTTCGGCATTTGTGATTTCAATACCAACAAAAATATCACAAGTCGTTCTTGTTCCTTGTGCTTGAAGTTCACTCATTAACGCTCCAGTAGTTTTTGACACTACTTTAATATCGTAATTTGGGAACTTTGATTTAAGTTCTTTATTAAATAATTGAATACGATTATCTTCGTGAGCGGTAAAAATAAATATTGTTTGTTTTTTATTACATCCGACTAAGGCGGTAACCGCTAAAGCGGCAAGCGGTAAGAGTTTTAATACTTTGTTCATTCATTTTCTCCAAATTTGTTCATCTGAACATCATTATATCAAAAAAATGAACATTGAAAAGCATTTATTATTTAGATTAAAAAAATATTCATTGTCATACTTTTTCAATAGATGTATGCCAATTTGTCATAGTTAAACAAAATTTATATGCCAATTTACATAAAAATAAAAAAAATAGATATTTTAAATATCTATTATTGGTGCGGCTAACAGGAATCGAACCTGCATGAGTCTCCTCACTAGATCCTAAGTCTAGCGCGTCTGCCAGTTCCGCCATAGCCGCAAATTAATAAAAACCCTTTTTGCGGGGTTTTTATAAGTCAATCAATGGTGCCGTCTATCGGAATCGAACCAACAACCTATCGATTACAAATCGATTGCTCTGCCAATTGAGCTAAGACGGCATATGTGTGGTGGACACTACAGGGATCGAACCTGTGACCTCTTCCGTGTGAAGGAAGCGTTCTCCCGCTGAACTAAGTGTCCCTATAGTGTTCTTTATTTAATTAAAGCCCTACTTTTAAGGGCTTAGGACGCAAATTCTGGTGGGCCTTAATGGACTTGAACCATCGACCTCACCCTTATCAGGGGTGCGCTCTAACCAACTGAGCTAAAGGCCCGAATACGCGCTTAAATAATATATAATAAGAAGAAATATTTATCAACAATAAATTGAATAAAACAAAAAGGAAGCCAGCATCGACTTCCTTAATTTGTTTTGTTTCATTACTGATATCAAAGATATCAAATAAAGATTAACGCTTGGAGAATTGTGGAGCTTTTCTCGCAGCCTTGAGACCGTATTTCTTTCTTTCCTTTTTACGAGGATCTCTAGTAATAAGTCCAGCGACTTTAAGAGTTTTACGATCGCATCCAGCTTCTAACAAAGCGCGTGTAATGCCTAATCTGATAGCACCGGCTTGACCTGTAAATCCACCACCCTTAACTTCAGCCTTGATATCATATTTTCCTTCAGTGCCTGTTAAGGTTAATGGTTGTTTTAAGTCCATTACTAATGTCGCATATGGCATATATTCATTGACATCACGACCGTTAATTGTAATGTTGCCTTTTCCTTCGACGACGTAAACACGTGCAATAGATGATTTTCTTCTACCAGTACCGTAATATTGGAGACTTTCTTTCTTAGCCATTATTTACATCCTCCTAGAATTTAAGCTCAAGAACTTCTGGTTTTTGAGCTTCGTGCTTGTGATCTGGTCCAGCGTAGACAAATAATTTCTTTTCAATTTGTCTTCCTAAGCGTCCTTTTGGCACCATACCGTGAACACTTCTCTCAATCATTTCACATGGGAATTCTTTGAGCATTGTGCCCGCAGTTCTTGTTCTAAGACCGCCATCATAACCAGAGACGTTATAATATTTTTTGTTGTGGATTTTATCTCCAGATAAGCTCACTTTTTCAGCGTTGATAATGATGACATAATCACCACAGTCAACATTTGGTGTCCATGTTGGTTTCACCTTACCTGTTAAAACTTGAGCAACTTGGGAGACTAATCGACCTAATGGTTTGTCAGTGGCATCAACGACATACCATTTTCTTTGGATTTCATTTGCTTTTGCAATAGTAGTTTGACGTTGCATACAATTAATCCTCCTTTACCAAACTAACTTATTCCTTACCGGGGACTTCATTATTTTTGGCTTGTGCCGAGTTAAATAATATTATTTTTACTAAACTAAATCAATTAAATGTTTAATTAATTTATATTCTAACCTTCAAACAATATAAAAAGAACCCAAAGGGTTCTTATTATTATTTTTTACTTAACGTTATGATAGACGTTTTGAACATCTTGAAGTTCATCAAGCATATCACAGAGTTCATTGAATTTTCTTAAATCTTCTGGATCGGTGATTTCAATTGGATCATTCGCTAAGAAAGTAATTTCAGCAGTTTCAAACTCAGTAATACCCATGCCATTAAGGACTTCTCTTGCTTGAGCGAATGCGGCTGGTTCAACAAGAACTTCGATAATACCATCTTCTTCAGTGACTTCTCTAACATCAACATCGCTTAAGATTAATGTTTCTTCAACTTCATCTCTATTTGTACCAGCGAAATCAAAGACACCAGTTTCTGTGAAATTAAAGATAACAGAACCTAAGTGACCACCTTTCTTAGTAATTGTGGTTCTAACTTCGACTAACGCTCTATTGGTGTTATCGGTAAGTGTATCAATAATGAATAAGCTTCCACCAGGACCAAAAGCTTCATAACGTCCTTCTTCATAAGATTCAGCAGAACCACCTTTAGCCTTTTGAATAGCTCTTTCAATAACATCCTTAGTAACGTGTTGGCTCTTCCATTTTTCAATTGCGGAACGTAACGCTAAGTTGCTATCTGGATCAGGGACTCCACTTTTTGCAGCCATATAAATTTCTTTACTGGCTCTCATAAATAATGCACTTCTTGCAGCAGCGGTTGCTGCCATAGCTTTTGCTCTTACTTCATGTGCTCTTCCCATATTAATACCTCGTTTTTAACTAAAAAATATTATCACACTGCTATAGTAAATAAAATATTTTCTTGTTGAAAACGAAGAAAAAGGAGTCCCAAACTTGTAGGAACTCCCTTATTTTGAATTTTTAAGTATTATGCAGCTTTGGCAATTGGGTTATTACTTCCATCAAAGAAACAATATTCTGTTCCAAATGGAGTTTGAGACTTAATTGCTAAATGTCCTTCGTAATAGGCCGCAAAGAATGATGGTCCAAACATCGCACCATTTTTCTTACTTCTAATACTAATAGCACCACTAGCGAAATAAGATTCTAATGTGAACTTAGTGTTTTCATCTTGAATAAATTCAACACCTTTATAGTTCGCTAATTTTGCATCTCTATCAGTGTAATTAACAACTGCACCAGAATTGCTTGTGCTTGTGAGAGAAACACTACCATCATTGCCTAATGTTGCAACGATTGTATAAGTAGCGGTTTTAATTGTGGTAACATTTTCAACCTTTTCAACTGATTTAATTGTTTGTTTTAAGTTATTAACATAAATAAGGTTTTCAGTGAAGAAGATTGTATTAGAATTACCATCACCATAAGCACCTCTTAATTCGAAGAGTCGATCATCAATATAGAATAATGGATTGTTTGGCATATTTAACACTAAAGCGTAATCAACTTTGTTGAATGGAACATTAACTGTAACTGTGCCTTGGTTAACAATCGCATTAATGACATAGTTCTTATTAGTGCTGTCATATGAGAATGAATAGTTATATTGAACTGGGACTAATTGTCCTGACTCGTTTTCTGTATCCATATATAACTTTCCTTCATCAGTGAATTGGATATGTTCAACAGCACCACTACTATTAAGAAGTGAATATGTTCCCTTAAATGAATCAAAGACTGTTTTATTGATATAAACTGCTTCTAAAAGTAATCCAGTAGATGAGGTTTTGGAATAAACAGAGATTGTTCCATTAAAGTCTGGAACATAAATCTTGCTTCCAACTTCAAGAGCTGGGTTAACACTACTAGAGGAAGAAACATAAGTTAATTGGAATTGAGTTTCTTGTCCATTAATGTATAACTTGCCTTCTTCGTATTTAACAGTGTTAGTTCCATCAGATGTATATGTACCAGCTAATGCTTTAAACATTTTGTTATTAAACAATAAAGTTAATGATGTACCAGACACTAAACCATAGATACCAGTGGTTGGGCTTAAACCAACAACGCTTTTACTACCATAATTAAGCATAACTGTGTCAAGTTCTTCATCATAAACAAGTTTACCTTGAACTGCGGTCGCACCATTTTCTGAGACTTTGAAATCTTCAATTTCTAAAGAGAGATTCGCTGGTGGATTACTTAAATCAACATTAAATGTTGTGTCAAATGTATCTTTATCAAAAGCGTATTCTTCAACTCCATCAACGATAAATTGTCCTAAAGCAGAAGAGAACTTCTTAATTTTGATATCTTTTCCATCAGCGGTAAAAGAGAACGTCGCTCTTCCATCATCGTCAGCGATGAGCTTAATGTTTGCAATATCTTGATTGTTATATTTATAAACTTCGATATCTTCCCAGGTATCCCAGTCTAAATCCATAACCATGTAGAATTCTTTGGAGAAATCCCCTGACACTAAGGTTGTACCAACATAGTTGAGTTCATAGCCTGTGCATTTTGGAGCGTATTTATGAACTGTTCCATCAGGAAGAGTGTATTCATATTTACCTACTGAAGAAGTAACTTCGATTGAAGTGTTGTCATCAAAGGTGAATGTGAATTTAAGACCAGCATTGGTTCTTCTCTTTGAGAAGGCTGCTTCTTTTCCATCGATTGTGGCTTTGATACCAATAGCTTCAAAAGTATCCCAGTCATATTCGACTTCATAACTATTAGTGATAGAATCACCTGCTTCATTAACAATTGCGTTTAAGTACATTGTTGGATCAGCATAATAGCTCTTGTAATAGATATCACCAATGATTTCATATAAGTTTCCATCTCTATTCGCATCGAGAATGAAATCATAGAATTCTCCATCACTAACATCTAAGAAGTCAGCGACTGTGATATAAGTATCATTGTCCTTATCTAAAAGATAAAAACCAGTAACTAATCTATTAGTGCTATTTTGGAGAACTCCATAACCAGCTGAATAAACTTCGACATCATATCCTAAATATAAATCATTTGCTTTAGTTAATTGATCGCCAATAACATAAACCATGTTAGATGGTCCTAAATCAAATTCAGAATATCCGTTGTACGCGCCAGAATATTGAGGAGCGGATGGGGTGAAATAAGATTGATCAACGTATTTGCCATCTACTTTCTTTTGAAGAACTAATCTCTTCAATTCGGTTGGAGTAAATGTAATACGGTAATCCGCGTCATTTCTTTGAGTTCCATAATAGACAGTAAGAATCTCTTCTGTAATAGTCACAGCGATTTCTTCAAATTGTTCATCATATCTTGTTGCTTCATAAGAAATGGTTTCTTTTTGAATATCAGTTGGATATAGTTTTGTGACTAATTCACCTTGAGTAATGGTTGTGTAATCTTTGGTAAACACTAGTTCACCTGCTGTTCCCATAAGTTCGCCAAGATCCATAAGGTCCATTAAATATCCATAATCTTCATCAGTATAAGTTGGTGGTACATATTTTGGAGTACAACCCGCTAAAGTGATAACAGAAAGTAGGAATACTGGCATTATTTTTGTTTTTTTCATACACTTTCCTTCCTAACATAGTTCAATACCTATGCTCATGTGCGTGACAATATTAACTTTATAAATATAAAAAGTCAAACAATAAGAATGAATGTGTCTGACTTTTATTTGATTACAT
The DNA here is from genome assembly GCA_902800025.1 of uncultured Erysipelotrichaceae bacterium. Taxonomy (GTDB): domain Bacteria; phylum Bacillota_I; class Bacilli_A; order RFN20; family CAG-826; genus UBA2450. The sequence goes on from CADCDA010000001.1 coordinate 234,456, forward strand.
CTTTTTAATATAAAACATCCACAAGTGTGAGCCCACACGCAGGAGCTTTATATGGAGTAACTTCACGAGGGGAATTCTCATTTAACATTTCTACAACCATAGCAGGGTCCAAATCTTTTTCACAAATTCTTAAAGCAGTACCCACCATCATACGAATCATATATCTCATAAATCCTTCGCCAGTAAATGTGATATAGATTAAATCAACATTCCTATCAACGTTGATGGAGTAGATTTCTCTAACAAAATTATTATCATCTTCTTCTTTTGATGTGAAGTTTTTAAAGTTATGAGTACCGACAAAGTAGTTTAATACTTCTTTTAATTTATCAATATCAATTTTTTCTGGATGAAAGTACACTGTATCATATAAAAACGGGTCTTTAGATTGCTCTAAAATCGTATAAGTATACATCTTGCTTTTAGCAGAAAATCTCGCATGGAATGATTCTTCAACTTCTTCAATATCATCGATTTTTATATCAGGAGGAAGCATTTGATTAACCGAATATAGAAGTCGATCTAAATCAATTTCGGTGTCTTCAATATCGAAGTGGAATTTTTGTCCAAAAGCATGAACTCCAGCGTCGGTTCTTCCCGCTCCATAAATGTTAATTGGTTGGTTTCCAAAAAACTTCGAAAGAGCGTTTTCAATTGTCTCTTCCACAGTCTTAACATTTGGCTGCTTTTGCCAGCCATAATAGTTCGTTCCTTTATAATAACAACTTGCAAATAGTCTCATAATTCTCCATTAAAATAGGGGTTTTGCACCAAAAATTAAATAAATAATATCAATTTTCATAAAATTAGCATCAATGATTTTAGCGGCTAACATGCCACCGAAAACTGCTAGAATAATAATAAATCCTAATAGGTCATTCCAGCCAAACCTTAAAACCCTATATCTACTCCTTTTTCCATATGGATCATAGCCTCTAGCTTCCATCGCATTAGAGAGTTCTTCACTTCTTCCAATCGCAGATACGAATAGAGGAATAATTAAAGAAATAAGCGCTCCGATTCTTTTAAATAAGCCACCTCTATTAAAGTCAACGCCTCTAGAAGCTTGTGCTTTCATAATACGCTGAGTTTCATCTAATAAAGTTGGAATAAATCGTAAAGCGATGCTTAAAGTCATAGCGACGATATGGCTTGGGAATTTTAATAATGTAAGAGGAGTTAAATACCATTCAATTGCATAGGTTAAATCCATAGGCTTAGTGGTCGATGTTAGTAGCATCGTAATCATTAACATTAAAATAAGCCTAAAGATAATATAACCACTTTGATAAAAGGCATCATAATTAACTCCATAAGTTCCTATATAAAATGCAATGTGAGTTGGATCATATGTAGGGTTTGGAATAAATATATAAATGATTAATAGGAACAATATAAATACCCACATTGCTCCCATGCTTTTAAATAATTGAATAAAACTTACTTTAGAAATAATCATTAAAATGATTAAGAACAAGAAAATGACTCCAGTAAATATTAACGCAGTTGACCATGTATCCACTCTTAAAAAGATTGATACGAGTAAAAGCACCATCATTAGAATCTTGTTACGCGGATCAAGACGATGGACACAAGTATTATAAGGAGCGTATCTACCGAACGTTAAACTATCCATGGCGGCTCCTTAATTGATCAACTAAATCATCAATTGTTCTTATTTTATCAATATCGATTTTGACATTATGACTTTCAAGCAATTTACAGAACTTAAATAACTGAGGGATTTCAATAGAGTAATTAGAAACATCATCGCTAAAGAGCCTTGATGGTTTTCCTTCAAAAGCAATCGCTCCATCATTAATTACGATAACATGGTCCGCGTGATTTAAAACAATATCCATGTCATGAGTGACTAAAATGATTGTTTTTCCATTTTTATTAAGTTCAAAAATGAGATCTAAAATGATTTTGCTACCCACTGGATCTAGTCCGGCGGTTGGCTCATCTAAAATTAAAACCTCTGGGTCAATTGCAAGGATTCCTGCAATCGCAACACGACGTTTTTCTCCTCCAGAAAGTTCAAATGGAGAGCGTTTATAAAATGATTCATCAATGCCAACTTTCGCTAAAGCTTCATGAGCTTTTTCAATTGCTTCATTTTCTTTAAAACCATAATTTTTCAGACCAAAAGCGACATCTTTTTCAACAGTTTCTTCAAATAATTGATATTCTGGGAATTGGAAAACAATCGAAATATGCTTTCTTAATTCCTTAATTCTTTTGTTCTTTTTCTCTTTATTAGTGATCACAAAATCTTTAAATTCGATCGTTCCACTTGTTGGAGTAATAAGTCCATTTAATGTTTGAATAAGTGTGGATTTACCACTACCAGTGTGACCAACAATCGCGGTGATTTTGTTTTCAGGTATTTCTAAAGAGACATTATGTAAAGCTTCTACTTCATTCGGTGTCTTTTTTAAATATGTATAGGAAAGATTTTTTATTTGGATTGCCATATCATCTCTCCTAATTCTTCAACTGTGTTCTTATCTTTCACATTATAGCCAAGTTCTTCACATTTCTTTTTAAGCTCAACTACAAAAGGAACCGATAAGTTATATTTATTGATAATCTCTGTGTTATTGAATAATTCACTTGGTAAGCAGCTTAAAACAATTTCACCTTCATGAAGAAGAACGATTCTATCGCTTCCATATGCTTCTTCGATATCGTGGGTAATAGAAATAATGGTGAGTTTAGGATTTTCCTCTCTCATTTTGTTAATGAGACGGTGAATTTCTTCTTTTCCGCTTGGATCAAGCATGCTTGTTGCTTCGTCCAAGATTAAAACATCTGGATGTCTCACTAAAGAATCGGCGATCGCCACTCTTTGCTTTTGCCCACCAGAAAGATAGCCAGGTTCTTTAGTTAAGAAATTCTCCATACCCACTTTTGTTGCGTATTCTTTTACTAAAGACACCATTTGGTCTCTTGGAACATTATCATTTTCTAAAGAAAATGCAATATCGTCCTCTACTGTTGCACCGATAAATTGGTTGTCTGGATTTTGGAAGACAATCGCTACTTTCTTTCTAATAGCCTGTAAATTATCTTTATTAAGTTCAAGACCATTAACGAAGATGTCACCACTATCTTTAACTAATAATCCAATAATGAGCTTACATAAAGTAGACTTACCACATCCGTTATGTCCAACAATAGATACGTATTCGCCTTCTTCAACAGATAGATTAACTCCCTTAAGAACTGGAGTTGAATCAACATATGAATAAGTTAGGTTTTTAATCTCGACGCTTTTCACGCCGAATATTATACACGATATTTTGGCTTATTTTATAAAATTAGCTAAAATATCTTTTAATTTTTTCCTAACTCGTTCAATTTTCGCTCTGATAGTGAAATATTGTTTACCAGTCATCTCTACTAATTGGTTAATACTTTTACGCTCAAAATAGTAAAGAATAAAGAATCTGATTTCGTCATGTTTCATTCCGTTTTCCTTATAGTTTTTAAGCGTTGAGACTATTAATTCAATTAGATTATTGTTAGCGACACTTTGACTAATATCATCATCACATGCAATATATCGTTCATTTTCTTCAGTTAATCCTTCAATCCTTGTTTTAATCATTGTTCTTTCGTCATAAAACATCGTTGAGCATCTTCTAATTTCATCAAACATCTCGTTTCTTGCAAGTTTTTGCCAATAAGTGAAAACTGATCCTTTGAAATCATAACTATTGATAACTTGATTTAACGCGATGATTCCTATTTGCACAAGATCATCAAATTCCGCAGTTGAAACATCACGATACATTCTTATCAAAGCGCCAGCTTCTTTCTTTGAGGAATTATAAAAACGTCTAATTAGTTCATCTAAAGCGTGTTTATCATCTAAACGCGCAAGAACTAATAGATTTTCATTGTTGTATAGACGATATTCATCCATAAAAAAGCCTCCTTTTACCTGGAGGCTCATATTAATGGGTGGGTAAATTAACTTCTTATTCTGGAAAGCAGTATTCCAGCAGCAACTGACGCATTAAGCGAATTGACATGACCATATTGAGGAATTTTCACAACATAGTCAGAATTCTTAATAACAAGTTGGGACACGCCTTTCCCTTCGCTGCCAATAACTAACGCAACAGGGAAATCATAAGTTAATTTTGAGTAGTCGATAGTCGCACTTCCGTCGGTGGAAACAATCCAAAACCCGTTATCTTTAAGTATTTGTAGTGTTTGATTAATACTTCCGATCTGACAAACAGGAACGTAATTTATCGCACCAGCGCTCGACTTCGCAACTGTAGCATTAAGTGGGACTTGATTATGTTTTGAAATCAAGACTCCAGTAACATCAAACACATCACAGCTTCTTAAAATTGCACCTAGATTATGTGTGTCTTCTATACCATCTAAAATAACAATTACTGGTAGTTTGACTTTGCGACTTCGTCTCAATATTTCCTCTAAATCAATATATTCATAAGGTTTAATCTCAGCGACTATTCCTTGGTGGACTCCACCTTTTGATTTATTGTCTAATTCACTTTGAGGAACGACCTTGATATAAGGATTCTTTTCTTCAAAAAGTAAGTTAATCTCTTTATCAAAGAAATTAGAAGTAATGAATACCTTTAAGACTTTATTCGCTCTTAATGCTTCCTTAACTGGGTTCCTCCCAAAAATGAGATTAGTAACCTCAGTTTTGCCCACGTTCCTCATCTACATTATTCCTCTTTCAATTAGCTCTTTTCTGAGCATATCAGATTTTTCAAAATCTTTATTTTCTTTGGAATTAAGGTAGTTTTGATACAAATTTTTATCATTTTCGCTTAGTTTTACGAAAGGGATCTCAATTCCTAAGATGCTTAACATATCACGCAACGATTTAAAGAGATCATTAAGCTTTTGATAGTCCACATCTCTTGAACGCAACTCTTGGTTACTAAGTTTGATGATGTTATAGATTTCAGTTAAAGCATTCGCAGTATTTAAATCGTCTGCAAGCGCTTCAAGGAAATTGCCTATGTAGGTTGGCTTACCTAATTCAATATTATATGGACTAGTCTGAATTTTCAACGACATTTGTTTGATGACCATTGTCATCTTATTCACTTCTTGAATCGCTGCATTTACTGTCTCATCAGTGAAGTTAACTGGTTGACGATAATGAGCGCTTAAAATCACTAAACGAGTAACTGCACCACCAAATTTTTCAATCATATCTTTCGCATAAACGACATTGCCTAAACTCTTAGACATCTTTTCATTTCCAAAATTAATGAAAGCATTATGCATCCAATATTTAGCGATTTTATTTCCATGTGTGGCTTCGCTTTGAGCAATCTCATTTTCATGATGTGGGAACTTTAAATCATATCCACCACCATGGATATCAATAAAATGATTTGGGAAGATCGTGTCAATCATGACGCAGCATTCTGTGTGCCAGCCTGGTCGACCATTTCCCCATGGAGAAGGCCAATTAATTCCTTCTGAAGTCTTTTTCCATAACGCAAAATCAAGTGGAGATTCTTTCGCAGAGTTTTCTTCAATTCTCGCTCCGACGATTAAATCATCGATATTAATTCCGCTTAAGCTGCCATAATCTTTGATTTTATTAACTCTAAAATAAACGTCTCCATCAACGACATAGGCCGCTCCGATTTTCACTAGATTATCAACATAATTAATAATCTTTTGGATATATTCAGTCACTTTTGGGGTAATAGTAGGGATATCACTACCAATCGCTTTCGTGGCTTTCTTAAATTCTTGAATATAGAACTCTGTAAGTTCTTTTTCAGTCTTATTTTCTAATTTTGCTTGTTTGATGATTTTATCATCAACGTCAGTGAAGTTACTGACATATATGACTTTGTATCCAATATAAGTTAAAAACTTCCTTAAAACGTCAAAAACGACGACTGGTCTCATGTTTCCAATATGTGGGTAGTTGTAGACTGTTGGTCCGCAGACATACATTGAGACTTCGCCTTCTTTTTGAGTCACAAATGGTTCGACTTTATTTGTTAATGAATTGTATACTTTTACTTCCATAATTTCACCGCGAAAAAATTATACCATAATTTTATAAAATAACTGACAATTTTGCCAATCTTGAAATGTCGTTATCGGTTTTATAACGCATAACGAAAAACAAATTTTATGAAATTCGGGTATTGTGCTACCTATAATTATTATATTCTATATAAAATTTTTCATATTTTAGGTAGTACAATACTCTTTTTCGTGTATAATTGTAGTGAGGTAATTTATGGTTTTATATTATGGATCTGCAACCCTATTTACAAAGCCTACATTCGGAGTTGGTAACTCCAGCAACGATTATGGTCGAGGTTTTTATATGACTCCAGATAAGAAAATTGCGGATTTATGGGCATCCAAATTCCCGCATGGCGGTTATAATTTAAAATTTAAGATTGATTTAAATAAATTAAGAATATTGTATTTAAACACCGCTACTGAAAAAGATGTTATCTCTTGGATTACTTTACTTGTCACCCATAGATTCGATAAAGACGAATATGAAAAATCTAAAGAAACAATAGAGTGGCTAAAAAGACACTACAATTTAAATATTGATGACTACGATATGATTATCGGTTATCGAGCGGATGATAGCTATTTTAATTATTCGAGTGAATTTGTTCAAAACAATCTATCATTAGAAGCATTATCAATGTCTATGAAGTTAGGAAAACTTGGATTGCAATATGCTTTAATAAGCAAGAAAGCCTTCCAATTACTCGAATTTGTGTCTTATACAGTTGTTGAACACAGTGATGAATATGAGACATTTAGATTAAAAACCCTAAATGAATTTAGAGAAATCAAAAAGCAAGATAATGTTAACAATACATTCATTAGAGACATTATAAGAAGGTATCCACATGATTAAGTTTATTGATACATATGCTCTAAAAAAGAAGTTTGCTACTTTTTTATCTCAAAGTTATTATTCTGGTTTTTTAACTTTACAGCAAATTAACGAAGCAATGATTTTTGATAAAAGAATGAACTTTTTAGAAGACGAAAACATTGAATGGTTTATGAACACTCAAATTGACTCTTTAGAAAGCGACTTGTTTGGAATTGATTTATTTTTTGTTACCAACGACACAAACCCAGTATACTGGGCAGGACTTCAATACATCTCAATATCACTAAACGGAAATATACCACTAAACCAACTATTTCTTCTTTGCCCATTAGATGAGATGGTTTCTCATTATAATATCTACCATGAAATGAACACTATTCTGCTATATGAAGAGTTTATTAGCAACGAATATCAAAGAAGCATTGTTAAAAGAGTAAGAGAAGAAAGAAATCTAACTGTAAAAGAATTATCCCTTTTAACCAATATTTCAATAAACACTCTAAAGTATTATGAGAAATCAAATAAGAATTTATTCAATTCAACAATGAACAACATCAGCTCTTTAGCGTTTTCACTAAAAGTTGATATTTCTCTTTTAAAACAGGAGTCGAATTTTATTCCTTTATCTTTGTTCCTTTGCAATGATAAAGATTTTTTAAACAATTTATCTATTGATTTAAGTAAATTGCTGAATTTAGATTCTATAAGCATAAAGCAAATAATAAACAAAGATGAGATAAATATGGAACCAAACACTTTATACATAGGATCAATTAACGTTATATCAATCAATCAAAAGAAATACTATATCGACGATTTAAAACTAATAAGTATTATTAAAAACTCCATTAAGAAAATAGTTAAAGAGAATAAAGATAATCAGCTATACTATTGAAAAATCTAGCCAATCACACAATTGGCTAGATTCTTTTTTTATTTTATAAAACTATTTGTTTGGGAATCTCTCACGATCGCTCACATAAGAGGTATGTAAGAGTTCTTCAGCAAGTTCACTACCAGGTTTTCCTAAGAAATCCTTATAGAGTTTTTGAATGTCTTTATTGTTATGAGATTGTCTCACGGATTGTTTGACATCTTCGCTATATAAGACCTTCGCACGTTTTGCTCTATAGGTTTCTAAGATATCATCATCTTCGTTTTGTAAGAATAATGGTTTAACAAATGGTTGCCCACCACCATTGATACATCCACCTGGGCAGCACATGATTTCGATAAAGGCATATGGAGATTTGCCAGCTTTAACTTCTTCAAGTAACGCTTTAGCGTTCTTCATACCAGAGCAGACTGCAACTCTAACAGTTGTTCCGTTAATATCTAAGGCTGCTTCTTTAACGCCTTCTAAGCCTCTAACAGCTTCAAAATCAATCTTCTCGTGTTCTTTACCAGTTAACCAGAAGTAAGCAGTTCTTAAGGCTGCTTCCATAACTCCACCAGTAACACCGAAGATAACTCCAGCGCCAGTGTATTCACCAAGTAAGTCTTGGTCGAACTCTTCATCTGGTAATCTTTGCCAGTTAATACCACTACGTTTGATGAGTTTTGCTAATTCTCTTGTTGTTAAGACAGCGTCGACATCATTTGGCATTTCTGCTCTTTGACGTTCATACTTTTTAGCAACACAAGGCATAATTGAAACAACAAAGATATCCTTTGGATCAATCTCATGCTTCTTGGCAAAGTATGTCTTAATAATGGCACCCAACATCATATGTGGGGATTTACAAGTAGAGACATGTGGAATAACTTCTGGATAATAGTATTCAAGATAGTTAATCCATCCTGGTGAACAGGAAGTGATTTGAGGAAGAACGCCCTTGTGTTGAATTCTTTCGAGTAATTCATGAGCTTCTTCCATAATAGTTAAGTCCGCACCGAAGTTGGTGTCAAAGACACGGTAGAAACCAAGTCTATGTAAAGCGGCGACCATTTTGCCTGTACCAGTTGTTCCAATTGGCTCGCCAAATTCTTCAGCGATAGCCGCTCTAACTGCTGGAGCAGTTTGAACGATAACTTTCTTACCAGCTTTAAACGCTGCATCGACTTTGTCGATTTCGGAATGTTCCATTAAGGCACCAGTTGGACAGACGTTGACACATTGACCACATTGTAAACATGGAGAATTGGCGAAACTTCTGTTTTGAACTGGGGAAACAATTGTTTTAAATCCACGGTTTTCAAATCCTAAGATCGAAATACCTTGAGCTTGTTTACATCTTTCGATACATCTTCCACAAAGGATACATTTAGATGTATCTCTGATAAGACCTGGAGCTAATTCATCGAGTGTAGCAGGTGTTTGTTCACCTTCATACATTCCATCTCTAGCGCCGACCATTTCAGCGACTTTTAAGAGTTCACAATGTCCGTTTTTATCACATTGTAAACAGTTTTTGTGGTGATTTGAGAGGATGAGTTCAACACTCGCTCTTCTCGCTTCCACGGCTTTTTGTGAGGAAATTGTGATTTCCATGCCTTCAGCGACAGGATAGACACAGGAAGCCACTAAGCCTCTAGCGCCTTTAACTTCAACTAAGCAAACTCTACAGCTTGCTCTTGAACATTCGCCATGGTTGAAAGCACATAATGAAGGAATAACGAATCCGCATTTTCTTGCAGCTTCTAAGATGGTTAAGCCAGCTTCAACTTGATAAGCTTGGCCATCAATTTTGATATTTACTAATCCCATTTTACGACCCTCCATTAATCCTTAATAATTGCACCGAATCGGCAGTTTGCTTGACATAAGCCACACTTCACACACTTACTAGCATCGATTCTATGTACTCTGAGTGGGAGAGTTGGTGCTCTACCAGCAGGAACGATATCAGTCTTTTCAATTGCGTTAGCAGGACAGTTACGTGCACATAAGCCACATCCAGCACATTTATCTTCAATAATCTTATATTGCATTAAGCTCTTACAAACGTGAGCTGGGCACTTCTTATCAACGATATGAGCGACATATTCATCATAGAAAGCGTTCATGGTTGAAAGAATTGGGTTTGGAGCGGTTTGTCCTAAACCACATAATGAATTACTCTTAATGACATTAGCGAGGCTCTTGAGTTCTTCAAGGTCTTCCATTGTGCCTTTACCTTCGGTAATTTTGTTAAGTAATTCTAAACATCTCTTGGTGCCGATACGACATGGAGAACATTTACCACATGATTCGTCGCAGATAAATGTCATATAGAACTTCGCAACGTCAACCATACAGTTGTCTTCATCCATAACAATCGCTCCACCAGATCCCATCATGGATCCAGCAGCGATTAAGTTATCGTAATCGATTGGAGTATCTAAGTCTTTTTCGGTTAAGCATCCTCCGGAAGGACCACCAGTTTGAATGGCCTTAAATTTCTTTCCGTTTGGAATACCACCACCGATATCAAAGATTAATTGTCTTAAAGTAATTCCCATTGGAACTTCAACAAGTCCAACGTTATTGACTTTTCCACCTAACGCGAAGACTTTTGTACCTTTACTCTTTTCAGTACCAATAGAAGCATATGCTTCAGCGCCATGTAAAAGAATAAATGGAACGTTTGCTAAAGTTTCAACGTTATTAATAACGGATGGTTTTCCCCATAAACCTTTAACGGCTGGGAAAGGTGGACGAGGTCTTGGCATACCTCTTTGTCCTTCGATGGAGTTAAGTAAGGCAGTCTCTTCTCCACAAACGAAGGCACCAGCGCCTAATCTAATATGACAGCGGAATGAGAAGTCGGTTCCTAAGATGTGTTCACCTAATAAACCCATCTCTTCACATTGTTTAATCGCATTTCTTAATCTATTAACAGCGATTGGATATTCTGCTCTGATATAGAAGTAACCGTTTTTAGCTCCGATAGCGTAGCCTTCAATCATCATACCTTCGATAACGTTAATTGGGTTACCTTCGATGATTGAACGATCCATGAACGCACCTGGGTCACCTTCGTCACCATTACAGACAACGTATTTTTCATCGCTTTGAACATCATACGCAAATTGCCACTTTCTTCCAGTTGGGAAGCCAGCGCCACCACGTCCACGAAGTCCACTATTAAGAACTTCGGTGATGACTTCTTGTTGACTCATATGTAAGGCTTTATTGAGTGCTAAGAAGGCGCCTTGTCCAATTGCTTCTTCGATATCTTCTGGGTTGATTTCAGCATTACCCTTTAAAGCGATATCTCTTTTTTGTAATTTATAGAAGTTAATTTCGTGTTGCTTTGCAACTCTGGCTTTTGATTGAGGATCAACGAATAATAATCTTTCGACGATTTCTCCACCGATGATATCTTTTTCAATGATTTCATCTGCGTCAGCAACTTTAACTTTTGTGTATAAAGTTTCTTCTGGGAAAATCTTAACGAATGGTCCTTGTGAACAGAAACCGAAACATCCAACGATATTTGCGGTAACTTTATCTTGTAAGCCTTTTTCTTTAATGAGTTCTTGTAATCTCGCTAATAAATCAGCGGAATCAGAAGATAAACATCCTGTACCACCACAGACAACGATTGCTCTTTTGCCTTCTTCGCAGTGGAACTTTTTATCTAAGCAAGACGCTAAGTGTTCGTGTGATTTAATTAAATCTTCACTAGTTTTAATTTTTAACATAACTAGTTAGCCTCCTTGCTTCTATATTCTTTGATAATGCTTTCGACTTGTCCGACTTGGACCATTGGATAGACCTTGCCATTAATACTAACAGCAGGTGCAATCGCGCAGGCACCAACGCAACGTAACGCGTCTAATGTGAATAAACCATCCGCGCTTGTTTCGCCTGGTTTGATACTAAGTAATTCTTCAAATTTGTCTAAGACTAATTGAGAACCCTTGACGTAACACGCTGTACCTAAGCAGACGCCGATAACATATTTTCCTTTTGGGGTCAGTGAGAAGAATGAGTAGAAGGTGACAACACCATAAATTTCACTCACTGGAATTCCAGTTAAACTGGAGACTAGTTCTTGAACTTCAAGAGGGATATAACCATATTCCTTTTGAATATCAGAGAGAATCATCATAAGTGGTGTGCCTTCACCCTTATAACGGTTGACAATCTCAGTGATTTGTTCAACAGCTTGGCTTTGTAAACGGGCCATAAACTTCCTCCTTGAGTTATTACACTAAGTAATAATTAAGCGATTATATTTTAATTCCTTTACACGCGTGTATTCAATAAGAAAAAGAACGGAAAATAGAAAAATTATCAAATTTTTCACTACTGAGATATCAATTTTATTATCAAAATATGCCAATACCTACAAATTAACAAAAAAACCAGGCGATTATGTAGTCTAATTCGCCCGGTCATTTAATAAAATTAATTAAAGTCTAATATCTTTAATTTTTCTACCCGGTTTAGCGGTCTTTTTAAAGACAATTTCACCTTGTGTAATCGCGCCTACTGGACAGACGTGTCCACATAATAAGCAGCCAACACATTTGTCATGATTACAGTTTGGACGACGTGTTTCTTCGTTCCATTCCATCGCTTGGTGAGCACCATCATAACAAGAGATATAGCATCTACCACAACCGACACACTTATCGTTATCGATTTGTGGATAAACGATATAGTCTCTATCGAGTTCTTCAGCAGGAATGATATTTCTATTAGCAAGACCAACGAGTTGTTCTAAGTGATCAACTTTTTGCTCTTCCATATAATGCATTAAACCGTTGCACATATCTTCAACAATACGGTAACCGTATTGCATGATACCTGTAGTAACTTGAATGGTCTTGGCACCGACTAAAAGGAATTCGGCGGCGTCTTCCCAAGTTTCACATCCACCGATACCAGAGATTTCCACTCCTGGAATAGCAACTCTCATTTGTTGGATGAATCTTAAAGCGACTGGTTTAACAGCCTTTCCGGAATAACCGGAAATAGAAGATTTTCCATTAACGATTGGCATACCAATCTTCTTTTGAAGATCAATATTACAAATTGATTTAATGGTGTTAATCGCGGCAATGCCATCTGCTCCACCTTCTAAACAAGCTTTTGCAACTTCCACCATATCGGTGATATTTGGTGTCATCTTCGCCATCATTGGAAGTTTACTTCCACGTTTAACAGCTTGACAATACTTCTTACAAAGTTCTGGGTTACTACCAACATCACTACCCATCGCGTGAGATGTCATTTGAGGACATGATAAGTTCATTTCAATCATATCCGCACCGGCTTCTGTAACTTTTCTAGCGAGATCTTCCCAAGTTTCTTCATCGTTACCCATAATGGAAGCGATTAAAACTCTATCTGGATATTCTTTCTTTAATCTTGCTAAATCAGCGAGGTTTTCTTCAAGTGAATGCTCAGCGATTTGTTCCATGTTTTTGAAACCGACAAATGGTTCGGCTTCTTTATCTAATTTATCGAATCTTGGTGAGACTTCGTTAATGACATAGGATTTAGGACCAATTGTCTTAAAGACAATGCCACCCCAACCGACATCATATGCTTTCTTACACATATCATAGTCGTTACCGACTGGTGAAGATGATAAGCAGAAAGGATTAGGGAATTTAACACCTAAGAAGGTAATACTTAAATCTTTCTTAACCATGATTATTTACCTCCTAAATATTTCTTAACAGCATAAGCAACTTCTTTAGCGCTTCTAACGGCGTAGACAACAGTCTTTTCTCCACCTGGCGCAATATCACCACAAACAAAGACATTTCCTTTTGCGTTAGTGGCTTCTTGAAGTTTATTAACTTCAAATCCTAAGAGGCCTGCTTCTGTATATTGACCAACCGCAAGAATGATTAAATCCGCTTTAACTTCTAATTTAGAAGGAACAAAGCGATGTTGGAAGACAACTTTCTTTCCTTTTAATGCGACTGGGACAAAACCATCGATAATTGAAACATTTTGTTCTTGGGCGTTTTGAAGTTCTTTCTTACTCGCTTTGAATTCATCAAATGTTTCATAAACGACATCTGTTACTTGTTTAACGCCTAATAGTCTTAAGGTTGTAACGGTGTCCATAGCGACGTCACCACCACCGATAACAAGAACGTTTTCAGGAACTTTGATATTTCCTTTTCTTCTTTTGGCTTCGTGGAGGAAATCAACTGCAGTCTTAACAAATCTCTTACCCGCGAATAATGGTAAGACTTTGCCTTTAGAATGACCGACAGCGACGATAACCGCGTCATATTCTTTCTTTAGTTTTTCAACATCTTCAACTGGGGAGTTAAGTAAAATTTCCACTCCGAGTTTTTGAATGCGCTTGATTTCTTTATCAACGACTTCAGTTGGTAAACGATATTCAGGAATACCATATCTTAAATATCCACCAGCCTTAGCTTCTTTTTCAAAGATTGTGACTTTATAACCATCTTGCGCTAAGATACCCGCTACTGATAAACCAGCAGGACCACTACCAATAACAGCGACTTTCTTGCCGTTTAATGGCTTGGTTTCTAAGATATTCATCTTGAAAGCGTCTTCACTATCGGTGACGTATCTTTGGATTCTACCAATATCAATTGGCTTATCAATGCCACTTCTAGAACAGCCTTGTTGGCAATATCTTTCTGTTGGACAAACTCTTGCGCAGATAGCACCTAAAATATTATTGATTCTAACTGTTTCTGCAGCGCCTTTAACATTTCTAAAACGCACAGAACGAATAAATTTAGCTGGATCTGTTCCAGCTGGACAGGCTTTTGAACATGGAGCGTCATGACATAAAAGGCATCTACTTGCCTCTTCCATTACAAGTTTTGGTGTATATCCCGCTTCATATTCTTTCATGTACTTTTCGGACATTAAATATCCTCCTTATTCAGTATAGAAAAGAATTTAGTTACCTATATTTTATAATAAATATATTGTTTATTCATTGATTATTTATAACTTGCAGAAAAACTGGGGTTAAAAAGGGGGTTAGCAAAGGGGTTAATACACTGTATAATGAGGCCATGGAAAAAGTATACCTAGACCAAATAATTGAAGTGAACTTACTCGGCAATTGAATAACCGAGCATCTTGGTTATGGATTGATTAATTAAATTAACCAACTCATATCCTGTTGGGTAGTTCCTACCCGATATCCCTACATTCCCAGCTTTACCATTCCAATTAATGTAATCTTCATTTAAAAACTGGTTTGTTACAGGAATATATTCTCTAGTTGGATTTGAGAGACCTTTAAGTGGGGTTTCGAATATATTTCCACTTATTTGTCTATAGACTCTCATAATGTTATAAGCTCCAACCGAATCCGCGTTAAAAATATAGTTATGACACTTCATTAAGCCTCTTTTAACTCGATATGTTTTATTAGCGCATCTAGCTGACACTTCTTTACTATTAGGAAGACAAGAAGAAGTATAAGCTTCATTTACCTTAATTAACTCAATACCATTTAATTGAAGCTTATAAGAGAGTAAGCTATAAATCTTATTGAAACAAACAACTCGAATATTTTGGTTATAGCGATGTTTCTCATCGTTATTGACAAATACTTTTTTAACATTAAGTAATCCAGAAAGATCTCCAACAATAACTCTTGAAATATCATTAGATAAACAATAATCAACAATCATTTTAGTCGCGCGGTGGAGAGTCAAATTTATTCTTCTATTTTTTAAGTTAAATAAATGTTTAATCCTTTTAGTGGTTTCTCCTTTCTTGTGATTTGGATAACATTTATCAAACTTAGACTGATAATAAGCAATCTTTTTGAAAAAGTAATAATTGGTGTTCAACAAAGATTGACCTGAGACAATAAAAGAATTTCCCTTATTGTCATAGACTGTTAACAGGTTCTTTGTACCAATATCGATGCTTATATAATGCTTATTATCTTTTTTAATATTTGCCTGTTGTTTTTCATAGATTACATATACCTTGAATCTATTTTTATTCACGTATGAAAATTCAATTTGTTTAATCTTATCAAATCCTCTTTTGAGTTTAATGTAATAATATGGCTCGTCAATTTGATACTTTTCTTTGAGGTGTTCTTTAAGTTTTTTTGGTATAGAAAGGCGAATTTTGTTATCGATAATTTTGAATTGTCCGACGAGGTATTTGATGTTCATGTGATACCCATCTTTTTTATAATAAGGAGCTTGTGGTTCTCCTTCATATTCTTTTAAGTGTCCTTTCTCTTTCCTATATTCATATCTACTTTTAAGAGCAAAATAGCTCTTCCAAGATTCATTTAATCGAGCAAGAACATCTTGAGAAGTTTGACTAGGAAGAGATTTATACCAGAAAGAATCTTTAAGTCTTTTCTTTTGATCATACCAATCAGGCATCTTCTCAAATCCCAAAGACTTATATTCCTTTCTTTCATAATTACCAACATTAAACAACTTACTAGCCGCGTAGCAAAGATGACCCAAAATTATGGATGTCTTTTCATCTACATTTAGTTCAAATTGGTAAGTTAGTAACATCTTTACTCCTTTTCTTGTTCTTGAATATATTTTCTAATTGCTTCTTCAGATATAGAACCAATTGTTTCTACATAATATGAAGGATTCCATAATTCTCCATTCCATAACTCTTTACTTATTTCAGGAAATTCTTTTAATAACAATCTTCCCGATATTCCTTTCATCATCTTAGCGATATAAGAGATCGATATTTTTGGAATAGCAGAAACAAACACGTGAACATGATCTTTAGTGACTACTTCAATTTTGGCAATTTCAAATCCTTTTTCATTTCCAACATTAATCAATATTTCTTTTAATCTATCTTCTATTTTTGGAGTCAAAACCTTTCTTCTATATTTAGTAGACCAAACAATATGATAGTTAATGTTAAAAACGCATGTGCGTCCATGCTTCAATTCACCCATATCCAATTCCTCTACATATAGTATATCAAAAAAGTGGATATAACTCCACTTAATATTTATATTATTTTTATCTATTATTTTCACGTATAGTGATGATTATTATCTTAATAGTTGATATTCACTTTCATCTCGGCAGTTGAACAACCGAGGATTCCTGTTTATATTCCTAAAAGGTATAACGATGAGTCGGTCTATCAATATTTAATAAGATGTTCTAGATTGCTTGGAATCAAAAACGCAGAAATAAACTTCAATAAAATGATTCTTGTCGATTATTTGATCGCCAATGAAGACCGACATCTCAATAATTTTGGTTTCATACGCGATGTCAAATCACTAAAGTTTATCGGTTTTGCACCAATCTTTGACAGCGGCTCGTCTTTTGGGTTTGACAAAATAAACGAAGATATCAAACCGTTTAATGATATCTTGTGTAAACCGTTTAAAAGTACTCATCAAGAACAGCTCACATTGATTAAAGACTTTTCCTTTATAAATATAAAAGAATTAGACAAAATACCAGATATTGCCTATCAAACATTTAAGAAATATAAATCAATATATTTAAATGAAGCGCGTATAGTCGCAATTATCGGTTCACTAAAAAAGAGAATCGCTTATCTTAAGGACTATATTAATTCACTTTAGATTCTCTTTTTGCCTGGGTTTAATTCTTGATATATTCCTGCAATCTTCTTAGCCCATTTATCTGGATAATACTGTTTCATTGTATTTTTCGCAGCGTCGACAATCTTTTTATTGTTTTTAAATAACGCTTTTTCAATTCTTTCAACCCATTGATAGAAATCTTCATAAATATAAGCGTTAACACCATCTTCAAAGACTCCTTCAATTGCTTTATCTTTCTTCGCTAGGATTAAGGTTCCACAGTTTGCGGCTTCAAAATATGTTAATCCTTGAGTTTCAAAGTTAGAAGCAGTCACAAAGACATCGAATAATGAATAGTAACATTTAAGCTTGGTATTTTCGACTTCACCAACAAAGATAACGTTATCTTCAATATCAAGTTTCTTAATGGTTTTCTTTAAGAGTTTAACCGCATCACCTAATCCGACAATCATGAAGACAATATTTGGTATTTCAGATTTGATTTGAGCGATATTTTCTAAGGTTTCCACAATGTTCTTTTCAGTGCTTACACGACCAACATAGCCAAGAACCTTCTTGTCTTTGAGATTATATTTTTCTTTTAAAGCCTTAACTTCTTCTAAATCAGCACGGGTCATTTTAAAGCGATCTGGTTCAATAGAACTTGGGATAATTCTCACATCTTTTGCTCCGCTATCGGCGGTCAAAATCTCATAGCTCTTATATGAAGGAACAATAATTGTTGGGCATTCTTTATAAACTTTAGAGAAGAATAATTCTTTAGCGGCGCTATAAGTGATATCGCCAGCGAATTTTCCAAACTTTTGTTCGTAATATAATTTCCATAAGGTGTGATAGGTGTACACCATTTTGATATCTGTATATTTCGCTAATAATAAAGCGATTTGGCTCATTGAATATTCAGTGTGTAAATGTAAATAATCAAAACCAAATGTTGATAACATTTTTGCGTTTTTTTGATAAGCAAAACTCTTCAAAATATGGAGATCTTTATTTACTTTAACAAAACGGAATGGTGTTCCAATAACTGGAATATAGTCATTAGGAAGTTTATTAATATCTTCTTTCTTATCCCATAAGGCAACGATATATGTTTCAAAGCCTAACTTATTAAGTTCATTCTTTAATAAATTAACAACTGTTGAAACCCCGTTAGTGAATAATGGGAAGACATCAGTTAATAAGGCAACACGTTTAGGAAGTGGCTTATCTTCAAGAATGGTGAATAAATGGCTATAGAATAAAGAGTTATATTCCACTTCATCAGGAGTGTAACTAACAAATGATTTATTATTACTTCCTAATAAAGGATCTGCACCACTCTTACGGACTTCTTTATCAACTTCTAAGGATAAAGTCTTCTTATAGTAAAGATAATGACCATTAATTCCATAAGTAGAGAAAGTAACTTTGTTATTATTCTTTCCTTTTTCAAACATCGCAAAACGAGAATCGATATTGACGATTGAATCGTTTTGACCAAAGAAGATAAAGGTTGGAATCTTAAAATGATCAATTTCTTTAGAAATTGTGTACTCGTCTTTATATTTATTAATTGGAGAAATAAGGAGCATCTTAGTAATGCCTTTTAATTTGCTACTTTGCATGTGGCTCACTAAATAAGCTCCAACTCCAAATCCCATTAAAATAATGGATTCATTTTTAATCACTTTACGGGTGATACATTCAGTGATTAATTTATTCAATACTTTAGAATAGTAATTTAAAAATAGCACCCTATCGCCATAATTAAGTAGACTAATGGTCACGACATGATATCCTTTTTCAAGAATTGGATTTAATAAATCAATATATCTTGAATCACCTTCGTAATGGAAAATAGGAAAAATAATGACCTTACCATATCCAGATGTATTGTTATAAGAACGGATAACATATGGATTATGATCGACGTCTAAGGTGAATTCTTTTGGTGATTTTTTAATCTTTCTGATGTTCATAATAATATAGATATTATACTTGATAACTAAAATAAATAAACCCTTATGAGATTAAAACTTGTATTCCATATTCTGAGTTGCGTTTATCGCTTTAAAGAATGATTTGTGCCATTTCAAGATAAAAAACAAGATATAGCCTACAATCATTCGCCTAAAACTTCAGTTTCTTGTTTCTTTTTTTCTTCCATTATTTAAAAAATTTACTCGCGTGTTTTATTAATTCTAATTGATTTTCTTTAGTGTTAGCCGCTACAACAGTGGTTGGTCTTTCTAAAGGTAAAGTATTTACATCTAAACAAGAGATATATCCACCAGCCTCTTTAATAATTAAAGACGCTGCTGCGTAATCCCAAGGATATAATTTCAATTCAAAGAACATATCTCCTCTACCACATGCGACATTACAAAGTTCACATGCTGCAGAGCCTGTTCTTCTTAAATCATTAATATATGGAAGGATATCTTCCGCAAACATAAATGTTGAATGAGAATATTCTTTTTCATACATACTAAAGGCAGTATATAATAATGCACTCCTAAAAGGAGTATCACTAACGTGGATCTTTTCTCCGTTAAGATATGCTCCTTCGCCCTTTTGAGCGGTAAATAAGGCATTTTGATAAGGATTATAGACCACTCCGATAATTATTTCGTGTTTATACTCTAACGCCACGGAAATCGCGCATACGGTAATGTGTCTAGCGTAATTCGCTGTCCCATCAATTGGATCAATGATCCAAACATAATCTTTTGATGTATCTCTTACATCTCCTTCTTCACATAAGAAGGAACTATTCGGTAATAACTTTTCTAATTCTTTTTGTAAGAAAGCTTGCACTCTTACATCATTCGTGGTAACTAGATTAGAGGCACTACCTTTTTCATTAATATGAAAGTGTGTGTCATCTAACATAATTTTTGAAGCTTCTTTAACGATGCCTATAATCTTATTTAACATATTCTTTTACCTACCGCTATTATACTCCTTTTTTATTTAAAAAAGATTATATTATGAAATGATGTCTTAGATATTTATTTGATATCTTTTTTAAAAGGAATATATAATAATATCTACAAGGAGAAGACTTTAAAATGAAATTAAGATTTACAGCATTAGCTACAACATTATTTGCGCTTGTCGCTTGTGGTGCAAAAGGTCCATCAACAATTAGTTATTCTGAATATAGAGCAAAATTGCTTGCTTCCGAACCAGCTACTTGGGCAAGAGCACAACTTGTTTATGTCGAAAAAGAAACAGGCAAAGAAGATACCAGAATTGAAGCCACATTCAATTATAATGAATCCACTGGCTGGGTTGCTGAAGATTCACAATACCAAAAAGCAGCACAATATTTCATGACTGCTAAAGAATATGGCTCAAGCCTTCCTGAACAAGAAAAAACACCAACATTGCCAGAAGGTAGTTCATATGTTGTTAACTACTACGCAGACTTATCCATGTATTCCAAAGTTTCCTATTCTCAATCTAGACAAGGCATTACAATGAGCGTAGAAATGGAAGGAAAATATGAATTTGCTCAAGGCGCTTGGATGACTCACTATTACTTTTCAGAGAGCAATACCTTTTCTGGATTAACCCCAGAAATGGAAGAAGCAACAGGAATGAAAAACGGTACAGAAGCACATTCAGCCGAAGTTACCATTAACTATTACAATTAATCTAAACCAAAAAAGACCTTCTAACTTTGTTAGGAGGTTTTTTTATTACGCAAAATAAAACCCCTAGAAAATTCTAGAGGTTATATTTATTAATTTAGTCGACCCAAGTAACTAAGACCACTGGAGCGTCATCACCACGTCTATTTTCAAGTTTTAATCTACGGGTGTAACCTCCGTTACGGCCTTTCATCTTTGGTCCGATAACGTTGAAGAGCTTATCGAGTGCGGCAACACCTTCATTAACGTCGATATTTCTAACGAATCTAGCAGCTTGTCTTTTCGCATTCATAACATCTTCTTTTTTAGTTAAAGTAACAAGTCTATCTGCTTCTTTAACAACGTCGCGAGCGACGGCTTCAGTAACTTTTACGGATTCATGAATGATTAAATCGGTAACGACATTACGAAGCATGTTTTCATATTTACTTTTGGTGTACGCGGCTTTAAATCTTACGCCGGTCTTACCATGTACATTTTTACGACCTTGTGCTGGCATAATACATTTCCTCCTAAATTATTCGAAATCCTTGAATGATAAACCGATTCCAGCAAGTTTTTCCTTAATTTCTTTAAGGGATTTCTTACCGAGGTTCTTGACTTTCATCATGTCTTCTTCACTCTTCTCAGTTAATTCAAGAACAGTGGAGATTTGTGCTCTCTTTAAGCAGTTATAGCTTCTAACAGATAAGTCGAGATCTTCAATAGTGATATTCTCATATTTGTTTTCTTCGACTTTTTCTTCTTCTTTTTCGATATTGATATCTTGAGTGACTTCCGCAAGGTTGAGGAATTTTTCTAAGTGCTTAATTAATAATTCAGCAGCCCAGACCACCGCTTCTTGTGGGAGAATGGAACCATCGGTCCAAACTTCAAGAGTGAGTTTATCGAATTTAGAATCGTGACCAACACGGGTGTTGTCAACGATGTAGTTAGTTTTTCTAACTGGGGAGTAGTTGCTATCAGTAGCGATAACTCCGACAGGGAAATTTGGATGAAGAGCCTTATTTTGTTCACCAGTGACATAGCCTCTACCATTACGAGCGTGTAAGACAACATTTAATTTGCCGCCTTCAGCGATATGGGCGAGTTCAACGTCTTTATTAACAACGGTGACACCAGTTGGGCAGACGATATCTGCACCGGTAACTGTCTTTGGTCCTTCGACATTGATTTCAAGTCTTTTATTGGAATTGTCTTCGTCATCAATTTTTAAGACTAAGTCTTTTAAATTGAGAATGATGTTTGTCACATCTTCTTCAACTCCAGGGAGAGAAGAGAATTCGTGTTGTGCACCTTCGACTTCAATTGCATAAACAGAAGCACCTGGTAAGGCGGAAAGGAGCACTCTTCTTAAAGCATTACCAAGAGTTAAACCAAATCCTCTTTCGAGTGGTTCGATAATGAAACGACCATAATTTTCGTTTCCATCATAGTCTGCTTGGGTGATGCCAAATCTTTCAAAAGGATTAGCGATTTTCATTTTCTTTTCCTCCTATATTATTATCCACGTGGGCGTTTTGGTGGACGGCAACCATTGTGTGGAATTGGGGTAGTATCAACAATACTTAATACTTGTAAGCCACTGACAGCGAGGGAGCGGATTGCACCTTCTCTACCTGGGCCTGGACCCTTGACATCAACATCAACTTGACGAATGCCTTGTTCGTAAGCACTCTTAGCAGCAGCTTCAGCAGCTTGTTGAGCCGCAAATGGGGTGGATTTTTTCGCACCCTTGAAGCCTAATGCGCCAGCGCTACTCCAGGCGATTGCGTTACCATCGGCGTCGGTGATAGTAATAATTGTGTTATTGAAAGTGGAATGAATGTGAGCAACGCCTTTCGTATATGAACGTTTAACTTTCTTTTTACGTACAGTTCTAGCCATATTATTATTCTCCTTTCATTAACCTTGTGGAGCACTCTTCTTATTGGCGATTGTCTTACGTGGACCTTTACGTGTACGGGCGTTAGTCTTGGTTCTTTGACCACGGACTGGTAAGCCTTTCTTATGTCTTTGTCCACGATAGCAGCCAATTTCAGTGAGTCTCTTGATGTTTAAAGCGACTTCTCTACGAAGATCACCTTCGACTTTAAGTTTGCTAACTTCGTTTCTGATCGCGTTCATTTGATCATCTGAGAGATCTTTAACGCGGAGTGAAGCATCGACTTTCGCGTCTTCACAAATTTTTCTAGCAGTTGTTCTACCGATACCATAAATATAAGTAAGGGAGAAGGCAACTGGCTTATCGTTTGGAATATCAACACCAACAATACGTGCCATATTCTATTTCCTCCTTATTAACCTTGTCTTTGCTTGTGCTTTGGATCAGAGCAAATGACCATGACTTTGCCATGTCTTTTGATGACTCTGCACTTTGAGCAAATTGGTTTGACTGAAGGTCTGACTTTCATAAAATATACCTCCTAAAATAGTTTTGTTCTTAGGACTATTTGAACCTAAATGTTATTCGGCCCCGTGTTAAATCATAAGGCGAGATTTCTACGGTAACTTTATCACCTGGAAGAATGCGAATGTAATTCATTCGGATTTTGCCAGAAACGGTAGCCAAGATTACCATGTCGTTTTCTAATTTTACGCGGAACATTGCGTTTGGTAATGTTTCCACTACGACCGCCTGAACTTCGATGACATCTGCTTTTGACATTTATTCTTCTCCTTCGTACATCGTGATTATTTCATAACCACTTTCAGTCACTATCACTGTGTTTTCATAATGGGCAGTTAATTTGCCATCACGGCTTTTAACAGTCCACCCATCTGGAAGCACTCTAGTATCCTTTCTACCTTCGAGCACCATTGGTTCGATACACAAAGCCATACCTGGCTCGATTCTAACACCGATCCCTTCTTTTCCATAATTTGGAATCGCAGGATCTTCGTGCATATCTCTTCCAATTCCGTGTCCGGTATATTCTCTACAAACGTTATATCCGTTACTTTCCACATATTTTTGGACGGTACTAGAGACATCCCCAATGTGGTTACCAACTTTTATAGCTTTAAGAGCTTCAAAGAATGCTTGCTTGGTGACATTTACTAATCTCTCGGCTCTTTCGGAGATGCGGCCAACCTTGAAGGTTCGGCACGCATCCGCCATATAGCCGTTATAGTTTGCCACTATATCTACACTGACAATATCGCCTTCTTTAAGAATAATCTTATTAGAAGGAATACCGTGTATAAGCGTATCATTGACACTAACGCATGCGCTAGCAGGATAGCCATAATAACCTTTTTCAGCAGGAATACACTTGTTATCAAGCATTGTCTTTTCAACAATCTGATCGATATCAAGCGTTGACATCCCTGGCTTAATACTTTCTTCAAGAGTTTTGAAGACCAAGCCAACGACTCTTCCGGCTTCTTTCATTAATGTTATTTCACGTGCAGATTTAATGTTTACCATAATTATTTTCTGAGATATGAAGAAACTTCATCGAATAATGCTTCTTTACCAGTTAATGAATTAAATGATTCAAGTAATCCAAGATTAGCGTAATAGTCTAATAATGGTTTGGTTTCAGAAACATAATGTCCTAAACGAACTTTAAGTGACTCTTCATTGTCATCTTTTCTTTGATAGAGTGGTCCTCCACATAAATCACAAACACCTTCCACTTTTGGTTTCATAGATTGAATGTGATATGGAGCGCCACAATTCTTACAAACGCGACGACCAGAGATACGTCTGACAAGTTCGTCATTGTCGCAATCGAGATTGATTACGACGTCAATTTCACGAGAGATTTCCTTGGTGAGTTCGCTAAGAGCTTCTGCTTGTGGTAGAGTTCTTGGGAATCCATCGAGAAGGAATCCATCAGCACAATCTTTTTGGCTGAGTCTCTCTTTGACTAACCCAATTGTTACTTCATCTGGGACAAGATGTCCTTCGTTGATGTAATTTTGAGCGAGTTTACCGAGTTCTGTTTGCGCTTTAATCGCATCTCTGAACATATCTCCTGTGGAAATATGAACGAGATTGAACTCTTCTTTAAGTTGTTTTGCAAGGGTTCCCTTGCCAGCCCCTGGTGGGCCCATTAAGATGATGTTCTTTTTCATAATGATTAATGACCTCCTGAAGCAACAACTTCATCGAATGATTTACCAGCGAGTAAACCATCGATTTGATTATTAAGTTCAAGACACACACCGACGACGATGATCATTCCAGTTCCACCAAGAACTAAGGAATTATCTCCACCAAAGACTCCGCTTAATGTGAGGATTGATGGGAGTGAAGCAATGATTACGAGTGCAAATGCACCGATACAAGTCACTCTATTAAGAACGCGTCTAATGTATCTTTCGGTTTCAATACCAGGTTTAACCCCTGGAATATAGGAACCATTCTTTTGGAAATTCTCCGCCATTTGTTGCGGATCAATTTGCAAGTTCGCATAGAAGAAAGTGAAGGCAACTGTGAGGACAATATAGATTAATAATCCCCAAGGCATTGACCAACTTCCCATGTCATACATTTCGCTCGTTGAGAAGATCTTGAGCCAATAAGCATCACTAGCGTTGCTATCAACGAAGGCTGCGATGACACTTGGTGCCATCATTAATGAGCTTGCGAAGATAACTGGGATAACTCCAGCGCTATTGATCTTAATTGGTAAGAAGCTTGCTCTAGCCATACTTTGAGTTTGTCCACCGCTCTTTCCACTATGTTGAATAGGGATTTTACGTTGTGATAACTCAACGAATGTAACGAAGGCGATAATGACGAGATATGCTAGGACATACAGTATAAATTTGAATACGCCAGCAATAACTAAGTTCTCTGGGCTACCAGCGGTAGTAGAGATATAAGTTGTAAATGCGTGGGCGAATTGATTTGGTAAGGAACAGACGATACCAGCAAAGATGATCATTGAGATACCGTTTCCAATACCCTTAACTGAAATTTGGTCGCCTAGCCACATCACAATCATAGTACCAGCGAGCATAACGATGATGATATAGAGATAACCTAACCATTCAGCGTTATTTGCTTTTAAGGCATCCATGAGTGGGAATTCAACTTCCGCGGATGTGTTTTCGATTGTTTTGATAATACCATACGCTTGTACCGCACCTAATAATAAGGTAAGGTAACGTGTCGCGTATTCCATTTTCTTTCTTCCGTATTGTCCTTGACGTCTGAGCTCTGCTAGAGCAGGAAGGACATCCGTTGATAATAACTGAACAATAATTTGCGCAGTGATGTACGGAGAGACGCCAAGAGCGAAGATGGAGAACGTTTGAAGTGTTCCACCACCTAACATATTCATGAGTGATAAGGCAGAACCAGAGTTGAGGTAGTCTTCTAATCCCCCTGGATTAACACCTGGGACTGTTATCTGTGCTCCGATACGGAAGATAAAGAGAATGAGAACCGTGAACAAAATACGGTTCATGATTTCTTTATTTTTAAGAATCGAAGCAATCTTTTTCATATTAGATTACCTCAGCTGTACCACCAGCGTTTTTAATCGCTTCTTCAGCACTCTTAGAGAACTTAGCGGCTTGAACAGTTAATTTCTTTTCAAGTTTGCCAGCACCTAAGACTTTGACACCATGGAATTCTTTTCCGATGAGTCCGACTTCTTTTAATAACGCTGGGGTGACTAATGTACCTTCATCAAATCTGTTTAAATCGTTCACATTGACGACAGCATATTCAACGCGGTTGACGTTCTTGAAGCCTCTTTTTGGAAGTCTTCTCCATAATGGCATTTGTCCACCTTCAAAGCCGATAGCGACTCCGCCACCACTACGGGCGTTTTGTCCCTTATGACCTTTACCAGCGGTTTTACCATTACCAGAGCCAATACCTCTACCTCTACGGTAGTCGTTTTGTCTACTGCCTTCTGTGTATTGAAGTTCATGTAATTTCATTTGTGCACCTCCTTAAACTTTAGTGTTTGATTATTCTTTGGAACGTAATTCCTTCATGGTCTTGTAGCTCTTAAGGTTATTTAAACCTTGATTTGTCGCTCTAATGATATTGATTGGAGCGCGGCTACCATAGACTTTGGAACAGACGTTTTGCACACCTGCAAGTTCAAGAATCGCTCTGACTGGGCCACCAGCGATAATACCAGTACCTTCAGGAGCAGGTTTCAAGTAAACATTACAAGCACCATACTTACCAACGATTTCGTGGGAGATGGTATTTCCTTTCACTAAGTGAATGGAATATAATTTCTTTCTTGCAGCTTCACTAGCCTTTTTGATGGCATCTGGGACTTCAGCGGCTTTCGCTAATGCGAATCCGTATTGTCCTTTGTGATCACCAACGACAACTAAGGCTGTGAATTTCATACGACGTCCACCTTTGACGGTTTTGGAAACACGATTGATGAAGACCACTCTTTCTTCCATATCGTCTTTTGGTTCACGTCTTTCTTTTCTATCGCCACCTTTACGATCTGGTCTACCGCCTTTGCGGTCACCATGTGGGCGACGATCACCACGAGGGGCTCTTTCTTCTTTTGGAGCTTCATTTGCTGGAGCTTCTGCTTTTGCTTCTTGAGCAACAACTTTTTCTTCTGCCATGATTATTCTCCTTTATTAGAATTCTAAGCCAGCTTCTCTAGCGGCTTCTGCAAGTGCTTTGACACGTCCGTGATAAATATATCCGGATCTATCAAAGACAATCTTTGTGATTTTCTTTGCTTGAGCTTTCTTAGCGATATCAGCGCCGACTTTTGTCGCAGCTTCAATATTGCTACCATTTTCAAGCTTTAAGCTCATGGATGAGGAAGCGACTAATGTCACTTTGTTTAAATCATCGATTAATTGAGCTTCGATATTTTTGTTAGAACGATAGACACATAATCTTGGGCATTCTGGTGTGCCAGAAATTTTACTTCTAACACGAGCATGTCTTCTAACTCTAGAAATGTTTTTACTTTCTTTAGAAATCATCTTATATATCTCCTTTCTAACTATTTCTTACCGCCAGCGCGTTTACCTTCTTTAAGAGCAACGTGTTCAGTTTTGTAACGAATACCTTTTCCTAAATATGGTTCTGGTGGACGGACTTCTCTGATACGAGCAGCGGTTTGACCAACTGCTTGCTTGTCAATACCTTCAACAACGATTTCAGTTGGGGAAGGTAATGTCACCTTAACGCCAGTGTTTGGTTTAATGGTGATGGTGTGGCTATATCCAGCCCATAAGACAACGTCGTTGCCTTGGAGTTGTGCTTTATAACCAATACCTCTCATTTCGAGTTCCTTTTTATAACCTTGAGAAACTCCAACGATGGCGTTATGGATATTAGCACGGGTTGTTCCGTGGTTTTGTTTTGTTTGTTTTTGTTCGTTAGCTCTCTTACAAACTAAGGTAGTTCCTTCAATTTCAACGGTAATACCGTGATTGACTGGGACAACTAAGTTGCCTTTAGGACCACTGACCTTGACGGTAGAGCCTTCGACTGTCGCTGTAACGCCAGCAGGAATTTCAATGTGTTTATTACCAATACGTGACATATTGAACTACCTCCTACCAGACATAAGCGATTACTTCACCACCGATGCCTAAGGTTCTTGCTTTTGCATCAGTCATAACACCTTGTGAAGTAGAAATGATCGCGATACCTAAACCTTTTAAAACTCTTGGGAGTTTGTCGCAGCCAACGTTAACACGTAAGCCTGGTTTAGAAATCTTCTTTAAGCCGGAGATGACGCGTGTGCCATCAGCAGCGTACTTTAAGGAAAGTGTTAATTCCTTTTTGGTTGCACCTTTAACTTTATAGTCAACGATGAAGCCTTCTTCTTTTAAAATCTTTGCGATTTCAACTTTCATCTTGCTAGAAGGCATTTTGACTTGTTCGTATTTTAATGCGTTTGCATTTCTAATGCGGGTAAGCATATCCGCAATTGGATCTGTCATCATATTACGTTTTTCCTCCTATTACCAAGATGATTTCTTTAAGCCTGGGATTTCACCCTTGTATGCGAGTTCACGGATACAAATACGGCATAAATGGAATTTTGAATAGACAGCGTGAGGACGTCCGCAACGTTCACAACGAGTATATTCTCTGACTTTGTACTTTTGTGGTCTCGCGCAGCGGACCTTAGCACTTGTTTTTGCCATGACTATTTCGGACTCCTTTCTTATCTACTAAATGGCATACCTAATAATTCTAATAATGTGTATGCTTCTTTATCTGTTTTTGCGGTAGTGACGATAACAACGTCCATACCTCTAACCTTCGCCACCTTATCGTAATCGATTTCTGGGAAGATTAATTGTTCTTTGACACCTAAGGTGTAGTTACCACGGCCATCGAAGGCGTTTTTGCTAACACCACGGAAGTCACGAACACGTGGGAGAGCGATAGAGACGAGCTTATCGTAGAAATCCCACATTCTGACGCCTCTAAGAGTGACTTTACAGCCGATGGCTTGTCCTTCTCTTAATTTGAAGGTTGCGATTGATTTCTTCGCATGTGTAATGATTGGTTTTTGACCAGTGATTTGTGCGAGTTCCGCAACAGCTTCTTCAAGTTTCTTTGCGTCTTGGGTTGCTTCGCCAACACCGATGTTGACGACGATTTTAGCTAAGCCTGGAATTTCCATAGAAGACTTGTAATTGAACTTGTCTTGTAAGGCTTTTCTGATTTCAGTTTCGTATTTTTCCTTTAAACGAGGAGTAATAGCGGCCTTTTTATTTCCAGTGCCTTTTTTAGCTTCTTTTTTAGCAGGAGCTTTCTTGGCTTCAGCCTTTGGAGCTTCTGCTTTTTCTTCTTTAGCTTTTGGAGCAGCAGCTTTCTTTTCGGCTTTTGGGGCTTCTTCTTTAGCTTCCGCTTTTGGAGCTTCCTCTTCTTCTGGTAAGACGACTTCTGCATCTTGAGAATTCTTGACGACAGAAGCAACACCATTCTTGCAAGCGGCTAAAGTTGTATAGCCTTCAGAAGCGAGAACGTTTTGTCCATTTGCGGCTTGAAGTCTGAAACGGAATTCACCAGCTTTGTCGGTATAGATGACAAACTTTGGATTTTTCTTTTCTTCAACTTCAGCGGCGGTTGTGTCTTCGATTTCTGCAACAGGAGCGACAGTCTTAATGGACTCAACACCTGCTAAAGCAGATTTTAAAGACTTATAGACTTGAGAGCTGCCAACTGGTTGTCCGTTAGTGGCAACGAGAAGGAAGTTATAACCAGTTTCGGTTTTCTTAACTGTAAATTTTCCCATTTTTAGCGCCCTCCTTATAACTCAGTGCCACTCTTAAGAGCGACTCTGACTTTCTTTCCTTTAACAACCTTGTGGCCAATACGAGTTGGCTTTTTGGTTTTTGGATCGACAAGCATAACGTTAGAGGCATCGATTGGAGCATAAATCTCAACGATACTTCCTTCTGGATTTGCTTGTGTTGGTTTTTTGTGTTTTTTACGGAGGTTGACACCTTCGACGACGACACGATTATTTTTTGGATCAACCTTTTGGATTGCACCAGTCTTACCCTTGTCTTTGCCGGCGATGACGATAACCTTATCACCTTTAATTAAGTTCATGACGGTCTCCTCCTTATAACACTTCTGGTGCTAAGGAAACAATTTTCATGAATCCTTCAATACCAGTTTCTCTTAACTCACGAGCGACAGGTCCGAAGACACGTGTGCCGATTGGAGCATTATCATCATTAATGATAACAACTGCGTTGTCATCAAAGGCGATTGTGCTACCATCTGCTCTTTGAGTTGGTTTTTTACATCTAACGATGACACATCTCACAACGTCACCTTTTTTCACTTTTCCATTTGGAATAGCTTCTTTAACGGAACATTTGATGATGTCACCAATGTATGATGTTTTTCTTTTACTTCCTCCGTAGAGGGTGAAAGCGCGAACTTTACGAGCGCCACTATTGTCTGCGACAACAAGGTTCGTTTCCTTTTGGATCATAATTATTCGGCCTCCTTTTCTTTTTTAACTTCTTCAGCTACTTCTTTCTCTGCCGCAGGTTTCTTTTCGACTTCTTCGACAGCAATTTCACCAGTTAAAATTTCTTCTTTTAATTCTTTTTCTGCTTCCTTAACGGATAATTCAGCATTCTTATCGATGCTAACAAGTCTGAATCTCTTTGTAGCGGATAACTTACGTGTTTCCATAATAGTCACTGTATCGCCAGGTTTAGCTTCATTGTTTTCATCGTGCGCGTAATACTTCTTTCTATATTTAACGCGCTTTCCATATTTTGTGTGTTTCTTGTGAGTTTCAACAAGGACAACAATGGTCTTGTCGTTCTTATTGCTAACAACCACACCTTGAATGGAACGTCTTAAATTTCTTTCTTCCATTTCTCATGTTCTCCTTATTTGCTTTCGAGTTCTCTTTCGCGTAACACCATGTTGACGCGGGCGATGTCTCTTCTCACAGTAATGACATCTTCACCTCTTTCGAGTGTACCGACGGCTTTTTTACGTCTTAACTCAAAGAGTTGTTCTTTAAGCGAGTAGAGCTTTTCTTTAAGCTCGCTTGTAGACATTTCACGGACTTCACTAATTTTCATAGCTCTTACTCTCCTTTTCCGACAACTTTACATTTGAGTGGGAGTTTGTACGCTGCAAGTCTTAACGCTTCACGAGCGATTTCAGGAGCGACACCTCCGATTTCAAACATAACTCTGCCTTCTTGAACGACTGCAACCCAATCCTCTGGTGAACCTTTACCGGAACCCATACGGACTTCTGCAGGCTTTTTGGTTTTTGCTAAGTGAGGGAAAATTCTAATCCAAATTTGTCCTCCACGTTTTGTGTATCTTGATAAAACGATACGAGCGGCTTCGATTTGTCTGGTTGTAACCCAAGCACCTTCAAGAGCTTGTAAGCCAAATTCACCAAAGCTGATTTCTGTTCCGCCTTTGGAGTGACCTTCGTATCTTAAGATATGAGGACGGCGATATTTAACACGTTTTGGTTGTAACATGTGGCTTATTCTCCTTTCTCTTTTTTGGCGAGTTCTGGGCGGATTTCTCCACGACAGATCCAAACCTTAACACCTAAGCGGCCATATTGAGTGGCGGCTTCGGTATGAGCATAGTCAATATCGCTACGTAAGGTATGTAGAGGAATAATTCCTTCCTTGTAGCCTTCTGCTCTAGCGATATCAGCACCACCAAGACGTCCACCGACAACGGTACGGCATCCTTTGGCGCCAGCTTTTCTAACTCTTTGAATCGCTTTCTTTTGAACGGTTCTGAAGCTTGCTCTTTCTTCTAATTGTTTAGCGATTGATTGAGCGACGATGTTCGCATCTAAATCTGGGTTTTTAACTTCGATAACGTCAACTCTTAAGTTGTTGTTCTTTGTTAATTTCACTAATGCTTCTTTAACAGCGAGGATGTTTTTACCATCGGTACCGATGACAACACCTGGACGAGCAACGAATAATTTGACGACGATGGAGTTACCTTTATCGCTTTTGGTTCTTTCAATTTCGATGTGAGATAATAAAGCTTCTTTTAAGGAACCTTCGAGATATTTACGAATTTTGATGTCTTCGTTTAAATAAACAGGGAATTCTTTATCTGCAGCGTACCAACGAGAATTCCAATCTCTGTTGACACCGATACGCATTCCTACTGGATTAACCTTGTGACCCATGTAACTATCTCCTTTCTTATCTCATTTTGACCACAACTGTGATGTGGCTATTTCTTTTCACTAAACCACTAGCGGAACCTTTCGCTCTTGGTAAGTATCTTCTCATTTTTAAGCCGTCATTAGCATAGATTTGAGCGATATATAATCTTTCTTCATCAAAACCGAAATTGTTGATGGCGTTAGCAGCAGCGGACTTGATGACTTTTGTAACAGGCTCGCTCGCCGCGCGATTAATATTCTTTAATAAACCTAATGCGACTTTGACGTCTTTACCCCTGACTTGATCGATGACAAGTCTTACTTTTCTAGGAGTAACTCTTACATTGTAAGCTGTTGCTCTTGCTTCAGTTGGGGTTGGTTTCTTTGGAGCTTCTTCAACTTTAGAAGCTTTCTTAGCTTTCTTAGGAGCTTCAGCTTTTGGGGCTTCTTCTTTAACTTCAGCAACTTCAGCTTTTTTGGAAGCTTTCTTTGCTGGGGCTTTCTTTTCTTCTGCCATCACGCTTACCTCCTATTACTTGCCAGCCGCAGCTGCTTTATCTTCAGCAGTGTGGCCTGTGTGACCGGTGTATTTTCTGGTTGGAGAGAATTCACCGAGTTTATGTCCGACCATATCATCTGTGACATACACAGAGATGTGTTCTCTTCCGTTATAGACCGCGAAGGTGTGTCCGACGAAAGATGGATAAATTGTTGAACGGCGGGACCATGTCTTAATGACTTCTTTTTTGCCAGCAGCGTTTAAAGCTTCGACTTTTTTCATTAAATGGTCATCAACGAATGCGCCTTTTTTCAAACTTCTTGCCATTGTTCGCTCCTCCTATTTCGCGTTACGTCTACGGACGATTAATTTGGTAGACTTTTTCTTGTTGTTTCTGGTCTTAACGCCTAATGCACGTTTGCCCCAAGGAGTTCTTGGTGCGTCACGTCCAACAGGACATTTACCTTCACCACCACCATGTGGGTGGTCATTTGGGTTCATAACAGAACCACGGACTGTTGGTCTAACACCGTACCAACGGGTTTTACCAGCTTTACCTAAATTGATTAAGTTCCAGTCTTCGTTACCGACAGCACCGATGGTGGCGCGGCATTCCGCTAAAACTTTTCTCATTTCGCCGCTTTGTAAACGAAGCATAACATATTTACCTTCGCTACCAAGCACTTGTGCGGCAGCACCAGCTGCTCTACACATTTGTCCACCCTTACCTGGAACTAATTCCACGTTGTGGACGAATGTACCTTCAGGAATACTCTTGAGGGCCATCGCGTTTCCTACTTTAATATCGCAGGCAACGCCAGATATGATTTTATCCCCGACTTTGAGATCTTTTGGTGCGAGAATGTATCTCTTTTCACCATCTGCGTATGCGACTAAGCAAATATTCGCATTACGGTTTGGATCGTACTCAACAGTCTTTACAACAGCAGGGATATTGTCCTTATTACGTTTGAAGTCAACTAAACGGTATTTTCTTTTGTGACCTCCACCAATGTGACGGCAGGTGATAACGCCTTGGTTATTTCTTCCGCCACTCTTTGATAAAGTGACTAATAAACTTTTTTCAGGAGTGCTAGTTGTAATTTCTTCGAATGTCGAGTTTGTCATGTTTCGTCTACTTGCTGAAGTAGGCTTGTAAGTTCTAATTGACATTACTTTTTCCTCCTATATTTAAGAATAACGAACTAAATTATTCTTTGAATAAGTCGATTGCTTCACCTTCATGAATGGTGACAATCGCTTTCTTATAACCTTGGATACTGCCTTGATAGCGAGTTCCTCTGGTTGTTGCTTTTGCGTGAACGTTCACGATTCTGACATCGTCAACCTTGACTTGGAAGATTCTTTCAAATGCAAGTTTAACTTCAGTTCTGTTACTTGTTGGCGCAACTCTAACTGTGACTTTGTTTTCGTTTTGCATCTTTGCCATACTCTTTTCAGTGATAATTGGCTTAGAGATGACGGCAAAGTCTTTTTCAGTTGCTTTTGGGAAGCCTGCTTTCTTTGCTGGTGCCGCTTCAACTTTCTTTTTGGCTGCCATATTACTTCAACGCCTCCTCAATCTTCTTAATAGCGGATTCACTTGCCACTAACTTTTCAGCGTTTAATAAGTCATAAACGGAAACGTTATCGGTTGTGACCACTTTTGCGTAAGCGACGTTACGGACGCTTGCGAATAAGTTTTCATCAATTTCTTCGACGACGACTAAGGTCTTAACTTCGCTCTTGAGAACTTGTAACATCTTGACGAATTCTTTTGTTTTCTTGTCAGCAAACTTGATTTCATCAACGACCACTAAGTTGTCTGGGGTCTTAAGAGATAAAGCACTTCTTAAGGCTAATTGATGTTCTTTCCTGTTTTGGGATAAGGTGTAGTTTTGGGTACCAACTGGTCCAAAGACTGTTCCACCACCAACCCACACTGGTGATCTGGAGCTACCCGCACGGGCTCTACCAGTACCTTTTTGTCTCCATGGTTTCTTACCACCACCGGAAACTTCATGTCTCACCTTTGTCTTAGCAGTGGCTTGACGTGAATTTGCTTGTTCTACTTGGACAGCGTTGAACATTGCTTGTTTGTGAGGTTCAACGGCGAAGACAGAAGCAGCAAGATTGATTTTTTTGACTTCGGCGCCAGCCATGTTAAGAACTTTGACGCTGACGGATTTCTTTTCTGCCATGATTTTCTATCTCCTTTCGAACTTATTCAGCCTTGGCTTCTTCAGCTGGGGCTGGTGTTTCTTCAGCAACTGGAGCTGGTGCTCTGTTAACTAAAGTTTTAACACTTTCCTTATTTTTGACTGTCTTAACTGCGGAGCGAACTGTGACGATGCTCTTCTTAGCACCTGGGAGTCCACCTTTAATTAAGATGTAGCCTTTTTCGGCATCAACTTTGACCACTAATAAGTTTAATAATGTAGCGGATTTGTTGCCGTGATGTCCGGACATGTGTTTTCCTGGCATAACACCGTGGTTATAACGACCATTGTTTGCGAAGGAACCTTGTCCTCTATGATATCCAGAACCATGACCCTTTGGTCCGATGTGCATATGCCATCTCTTGATTGTTCCTGAATAACCGTGACCTTTGCTTGTTCCGATAACGTCAACGATGTCACCATCTTTGAATAAATCGGCTTTGATTTGGTCACCTAATTGGTAAGCACCCATTTCATCACCACGTAATTCTTTTGAAACATAATGTGGAACGGTGTTTGCCTTCTTGGCGATACCCTTTTCAGCTTTGTTAGCACGAGATTCTTTCTTTTCTTCGTAACCAACTTGAACTGCGACATAACCATCTTTTTCAAGTGTTTTGACTTGGGTAACGACGTTTGGTAAGACTTCGACGACTGTGACTGGGTATAATGTACCATCTTCAGCGAAGACAGAAGTCATGCCCATTTTACGACCTAAAATTGCTTTCATTGTGTCTTACCTCCTTAAAGTTTGATTTCGATATCAACTCCTGATGGAAGATCGAGGTTCTTGAGAGCATCGAGTGTTTCCTTCTTTGGATTAGTAATATCGATAATACGTTTGTGTGTTCTGATTTCGAATTGTTCACGAGAATCTTTGTACTTGTGAACCGCTCTTAAAATCGTGAATACTTGTTTTTCTGTTGGTAATGGGATTGGGCCCACAACAGTAGCCCCAGAGTTCTTCGCTACTTGAACGATTCTCTCAGCGCTTTGATCAAGATTGACGTGATCGTAAGCTTTGAGGCGAACTCTAATCTTAGTAGTTTTTGCCATGAAATTTCCTCCTATATCACTTTCAGGCTTTGACTCATATCTCACTCAATGCGAATTACCGAACATACCTTCATGACAACGCCTGTGGGTGTGTCCGCAACCTCGCACATCAACGCGAGCAGTCAACGTTCAAATACTACTCTTATACGCATATACATGTCAATAAATTATTAAAATATTTTTTTATAGATAGAAAACGGGCATAAAAAAGACTGAAAAAAATTTTGTATTTTTACTCATTTTTGGAAAATTTTAGGATTTTAGATGCCACATTTTTGGTTTTTTAGGGGTAGAAAAAAGCCGGTTCGATCCGGCCAATTAAGTATTTTCGATAATCAAATGATTAGATAGACTATGAAACCATCGCAATGAATCCCTGAACCGCAAAAATAACAGCTGGGATAGAAATTCCTAAATCAACAAGCGCTAAAATCGCAGGTATCCAATTAACAAATCCATCATATGGTTTGGCCT
This sequence comes from uncultured Erysipelotrichaceae bacterium, assembly GCA_902800025.1. Classification (GTDB taxonomy): domain Bacteria; phylum Bacillota_I; class Bacilli_A; order RFN20; family CAG-826; genus UBA2450. Next base: position 271,308 of record CADCDA010000001.1, read on the forward strand.
TAGCAATCTTAATTTGTGCTTGTATCCAGAAAATCAAAAATCCAAACAAGCCAAAGAATCCACAGGCAGCACCAAAGGCGACAAGAAATGAGCCATCCTTGTTCGCGGGATCAGATGCTAATATTCCAAGAATCAAGCCAATAGTAGCAAACACAATCGCAATCGACATTGATATAATAGTGCTCTTGTACAATTTCTTTGGATCCATAGCAGGTTGAGCACTGCCCATGCCACCCTTCATATTTATTGTCGATCCGCTCCCACCACTAACTGGTTGAGAAAAAGCACCAGTGTATGTTGTTTGATGTGCTGGATCATCAAATACATCAGGTATAGTTTGTTTTTCTGGAATAACTACTCCACAAAAAGAACAGAATCTTGATCCGTCTGGAATTTCTTTACCACAGCTAGGACATCTCATATGATAATCCTCCTATCATAACTATTTTATGATAATGCAAGAAAAAAAGCACTTTATTTGTGCTCTATTTTCTTTTGGTATGCTTCGTAAGAATATTTGCATCCACAATATTCTTGGAAATACATCTCATGTTCTTTAATAATAATCAATGATTTTTCATAGCCATCATTCTTTTTAAAATCAGCGTATAACCACTTAACAGTAGGATAATCTTTTTGAAGAGATTCACCTATTTTATTTATGTCTTGGGCGTTCTTATATCTTGAAATTGTCATTACTGTTCCAAAGTATTCATAGCCATTTTTAGAAGCATATTCAAAGCCTTCTTTTAAACGTTTTCTAAAACAGATTCTGCAACGCTCATGTCCCTCTTTATCGCCCGCTCTTGGCTCGAGATCAAGATTATATTTTTCATTATCATATTCAGTCTCAATTACACGAATGCCAACACCTATATCCTTAAGGTATTTTTTGAGCTCCGCCAAACGTCTATCATGTTCTTCTTTTGGGTAGATGTTTGAGTTGTTATATAAAATCGTTATATCAAAGTGTTCCTTTAATATTTCATGAGGAATAGTAAAGCAAGGACCACAACAAGCATGGAGCAATAATTTCGGTTCTTTTCCTGCAATTTCAAGGTTTTTCAACTCGTTTTGCAGTAATTTTTGATAATTCTTGTTATTTTCCATAAATAAACATTGAGTCGCCAAAACTAAAGAAATGGTACTCTTTCTCTACTGCGTGTTGGTAGACTTCCAAAGTGAATTCTCTACCCATAAAAGCACTCACTAACATGATGAGTGTACTCTTAGGTAAATGGAAGTTTGTAATAAGACAATCAATCGCTTTAAATTCATAACCTGGAGTGATAAAAATATTCGTGTCTTTCTTAGCTGGTGTGAACACTCCATATTCTTTGATATTAGACTCTAAAGTTCTGACCGAAGTTGTTCCAATAGCGATAATTCTTCTATGTTCTTGTTTTGCTTTATTTAAAGCGTCACATGCTTCTTTTGTAATTTCATATTCCTCGGAATGCATAACGTGATTATCGGTGTCTTCAACCTTGACAGGTCTAAATGTTCCTAAACCAATGTGTAGTGTAACGTCAACAACCTCAATTCCTTTGGCTTTAATCTTTTCAAACAGTTCTTCTGTAAAGTGAAATCCTGCGGTTGGAGCAGCTGCACTGCCAGTGTATTTCGCGTACACAGTTTGGTATCGATCGTTCCCACATAATTGCTTTTTAATATATGGAGGAAGAGGCATCTTGCCCAATGAATCAAGGACTTCTAAAAAGATTCCTTCATAATGGAATTTGATATTTCTAAGTCCTTCTTCTTTTTCTTCGATGACTTCACCAATTAGCTTTCCGTCTCCATAATTGATTCTCGCACCTACTTTTAAAGATTTAGCAGGCTTTGTTAAACATTCCCAAACATCATCTTTAATTTGTTTCAGTAAAAGGGTTTCACAATGTGCACCCGTTATTTCTTTAATTCCAATTAATCGAGCAGGAATAACTTTAGTGTTATTTCTAACTAAAACATCACCGGGTCTAAGATAATCGATGATGTCATAAAACATCTTATCTTCATAGGTGTGATTATCTTTATTTATCGCTAAAAGGCGAGAATGATCTCGCTTTTCAGATGGTTTTTGGGCTATTAGTTCTTCAGGGAGATTAAAGTCAAACAAATTTATATTCATAAATTTAGAATCCTCTTGCGTCTCCAAATGCCGCCAAAGTGATGTTCATATATTCTTCAAATCGATCTTCTTTAATCGCTTCTCTTGCGCCTTCCATCAAGTTAATTAGGAAGCGAATATTGTGAATAGAGAGTAATCTCTTTCCAAATATTTCATCGCATACATATAAATGCCTTAAATACGCTTTTGTGTAGTTCTTACAGCAATAGCAATCACATTGACTATCTAAAGGAGTGAAATCTTCCTTATATTTTGCGTCTCTAATATTAACTCTACCTGTATGTGTGATAAGCGCTCCATGACGTGCTAAGCGCGTAGGAAGAACACAATCAAACATGTCAATTCCACGAGCAATACCTCCAAGGAGGTAATCAATAGATCCAACACCCATTAAGTATCTTGGTTTATCTTGTGGAAGATATTTAACTGCGTAGTCAATCATTCTAAAACAAACATCTTTTGGTTCACCAATAGATGTGCCACCGATTGAGTATCCTGGGAAATCCATTTTTGATAATTCTGCCGCACACATTTTGCGAAGATCTTCATAATCTCCGCCTTGAACAATTCCAAAAAGCGCTTGATCTTCACGCTTATGGGCTTCTAAACCACGTTTAGCCCATCTTAATGTTCTTTCAGTGGATTTTTTTGTGTATTCATAACTAGATGGATATGGGATGCATTCATCAAAGGACATTATAATGTCTGCACCTAATTTTTCTTGAATATCAATCGCAACTTCAGGAGAGAAGAAAAGCTTATCACCATTAAGATGATTTTTAAAATGCACTCCTTCTTCAGAAATCTTACGATTTTCAGCAAGGGAAAAGACTTGGAATCCTCCGGAGTCAGTTAAAATTGGCCCATCCCAATTCATAAACTTGTGTAGGCCACCCGCTTTAGCGACTAAATCCGCTCCTGGACGAATTGAAAGATGATATGTGTTAGCAAGAATAACACCTGCTCCCATATCATGTAGTTCTTCAGGAGATAAAGACTTAACAGTTGCTAAAGTTCCAACAGGCATAAACATAGGAACCTCACAGTCTCCGTGAGGTGTATGTAGGATTCCATATCTTGCGCCTGTCTTTTTATCAATATGCTTAATTTCTAAACAGAAATTATTCATACAAATTATTCGTTTTCGTCTCCGACTAATAAGATAATTCCACTAATTAAGCTAACGAATAATAAAATGCAAACTTTTAAACCAACAGAAATTGGCTCTTTTCTTTCGATTCTATTGTGTAAAGCAACAGTTAATGGAATCATCCAACAAAGTGGGATGATAGCAAAGCCAGCTAAAACTGTACAAATGATACAGAAAACTTCCGCGACCACCATAAGAGAGTCGTCACGTTTTCTTGCTGGTTTATCAACTACTTCAGCCTTAACAGATTCATTTGTGTTATGGCCACATTTTGGGCAGAAGACATCTTCATCTTTAAGCTCTGCGCCACATTTTTGACAATATTTCATATTGTTTTCCTCCTATAACTCTATGAGTTCCGAAATATCGGTAATATGTATTTCTTTTGGTAATCTTCTTTCAATCGTGTTAGTAACAACGATATCATCAAGTGGTGATTCTAATAATCGATTAAGACTATTTGGAGAGAAGACACCATGAGAAGCAGCAACAAGCACTGATTTAGCGCCACTTCTAATTAATAAGTCCGCTGCTGACACAAGTGTTCCACCTGTATCAATAATGTCATCGATAATAATACAAATCTTATCTTTAACTTCATCAACATTGACTTCAAGATGTTCGGCAAGATTTGGTTTTGGTCTTCTCTTATCAAGAATGACTTTCTTAGTTCCTTCAAATTCTTTAGACAATAATTCTGCACGAGTATTGCTTCCGTGGTCTGGAGAAATGATGACGACATCTTTAGTGTCAATATGATGCTCAGCGAAATATTTTTTATAATAATCGACAAATAGTTTTGTTGTACTCAAGCTTCTGAATGGAGTTTTGAAAAAGTTTTCAATAATAGGATGGTGTAAATCGAAGGTTAATATTTCATCTACTTCAGCGGTATCAAGAATTTTCGCTACAACTTCACATGATACTGGTTCATTAAACCAAGACACTCTTTCTTGTCTTGAATAGCCAAAATAAGGAACATAAAGTTTTACCGATCTTGCTCCACTTCTTTTTACAGAGTCGATTAATAGCAATAATTGGAATAAAATCTCATGCGCATTTTTAGCGGTTGATTCAATAATTGTGACATCCTTTCCTTTGACATCACTAAGCGATTTGACGAGGACTTCACCATCAGCAAAATTATCAATCGAAACAACACCTAGTTCGGCATTAAATTTCTTAGCCACTTTTTCAGCGACCGCTTGATTAGATTGAAGCGAGAATACAATGTTCTTTTTCATAACTTACCTATAATACTTACAAGTCATTAAAACTATTTCTTTATTTGTGGAAAAATCATCTTTTAAGCGTGATTTATCGTAATTTTTACCTTTTTCTGCTAAGTATTTTGCTAATTCCTTAGTGTTGAACCAGAGCCTGAGATAGCGATCAACTAGGTCCTTTTCTTTCTGATAACGAATGGTCATTGGAGAGAGATAAACTAGCTCATTATTTACAATCATCCAATTCTCTGGATCATACTCTAATGTGAGGTTTGACATCCTTGCAAAATAAGCGGTTTTGTATAGATTCTCATAATGCTTTTCTTCAAGATCTTTTTCCGATAAATAATCACTCACTAATTGGCCCTCTAAATACTCATTAACAATGTAGCCAGCTTTATCGTCAATCCAATATAGTTTTGGGATTTTGACTCCGCTTGTAGATAGCCTTCTAACAGAATACGTTAATTCATATCCTTCTTGGGTTTTTGGAGTGTATTTTCTCGCGAAATACTTCTTTCCTTTTCTTTCTAACAAGAAAGAACTTTCAGATAAAGTATCCAGAACCTCAAAATCACGATGCTTAATTCTTAATGTTTCCATCTTGTTAATTATACTTTAATTATTAAATTAAGTATATAAAACATATTTTTGTCGTCAATTTTTGATTCAACAAAAATACTGATTTGTAGGTCAATTTGAACATTGTAATAAAAACTTGCAATACATTCGCAAAATGTATTTGTGATATACTCTATTTGGAAGCCTCAAAGGCGGTATTAAACTGGAAGATTTTATAAAAATGGATAACTTAAGTAGATTTGTAAATTACGTCAAAATTGACACCCAATCAGACGACACAACCGGGACTACACCAAGTACTGAAAAGCAAAAGAATCTCGGTCTTTTATTAGTGCACGAACTCCTTGAATTAGGATTAGACGACGCTCATATGGATGAGTTTGGTAATGTTTATGGACATCTACCTGGCAAAGGTTCAAGAATTGGCCTTAACGCTCATATGGACACAGCTTTAGAAGTTACTGGTGAAAACGTTAAGCCTCATTTAATTAGAAAATACGCCGGTGGCACTATCGTTTTAGCAAATGGTCTTAGGATGGATCCAAAAGAATTCCCAGTTTTAAATAAACACATTGGACACGACTTAGTGGTTACTGATGGTAACACCTTATTAGGTGCTGATGATAAAGCAGGTATTGCCATCATCATGAACGCTCTTCAATATTACAAAAATCATCCAGAAGAAAAACATAGCACTATCTGTGTTTGTTTCACAGTCGACGAAGAAATCGGTGAAGGACCACTACATTTTAATTATCGTAAGATGAACGCGAAATACGCATACACAATAGATGGAAGTAGCATCGATAAAATTGAATGCGAAAACTTCAATGCTTATTCTGCAACCGTTAACTTTAAAGGTGTCTCTATCCATCCAGGTGAAGGAAAAGGCAAATTAATTAACGCCCTCAATTTAGCGAGCGAGTTCGTTTCTATGCTTCCAAAAGAAACACCATATGAAAGCGAAGATAAAGAAGGATTCTATCACCTTACAGGTATTGAAGGAACATGTGAATTAGCAAAGCTAACAATGATTATTAGAGACTTCAAAGACAAAGGTATGAATAAGAGAATTGATACAATTAACGAAGTGGTTAAGAAGTTAAATAAACTCTATCCAACCGCTAATATTGAAGTGTCATTTAAAAAGCAATATGTCAACATGAGGAAATATGTTGATAAAAAGCCAATGGCTATCCGTCGAGCAAAAGAAGCTCTTAAAAATAATGGCATCGAACCATCATTAGGAGCAATCAGAGGCGGAACAGATGGAGCGACATTCTCAAAATGTGGTCTTATTACACCAAATTTAGGAACTGGAAGTTATAACCATCATGGCCGTTATGAGTTCTTAGACGTCCAAGAATTTGAGAAGATGATATCAGTCGTCATCGATTTAGTTAAATAGCAAAATTCAATGTAATTGAACGCACCCTTTAATATGAGGGTGTTTTCTAACCTTCATGCACAAGTCAATAATAAATTAAAGCACAAATATTAATAATTTGGACACTGTCTAAAGTTAACTAAATATTTATATTTTTTTATTGCATACGCTGTAATATTCAATTAGTATTTACACACTCGCATTTCGAGATTAGCAACAATTAATCATATTTTAATACGCAAAAGCATAAGGGGGATTTAATATGCTTAGCATTAGAAAAAGAGACGGAGCTCTAGAAGAGTTCGATTTAACAAAAGTTTCAAAGGCCATCGAGAAGGCCTTTATGGCAGAACACAAATTCTATAATGATGACATTATTAATATGTTATCTCTTAGAGTGACTGCCACTATGAATTCAAAAATTCGTAATGATATTATCGACATTGAAGATGTTCAAGATTCTGTCGAAGTTACCTTAATTCAAGCCGGATATGTTGATGTCGCTAGAAGTTACATGCTTTATAGAAAGGCTAGAGCAAATCTTAGAGAGCAAAAAGCGACTGATTTAGACTACAAGAAAACAGTCGACAATTACCTTAAGGTAAATGACTGGAGAGTTAAGGAAAACTCCACAGTTACATACTCTGTTGGTGGCCTTATTCTTTCTAATAGTGGCGCGGTTACTGCTAACTATTGGTTAAGTGAAGTTTATGATCAAGAAATCGGTGCTGCTCACAAAAACGCCGATATCCACATTCACGACTTATCCATGTTAACTGGTTACTGTGCTGGTTGGTCATTAAAACAATTAATTCAAGAAGGTTTAGGCGGTGTTGTTGGAAAGATTACATCTGCTCCAGCCAACCACTTATCCACCTTATGTAACCAAATGGTTAACTTCTTAGGTATTATGCAAAATGAATGGGCAGGCGCTCAAGCTTTCTCATCCTTTGATACCTACTTGGCACCATTTGTTAAAAAAGATAATTTAAGTTATAAAGAAGTCAAACAATGCATTCAATCCTTTATCTATGGTGTTAATACACCATCTAGATGGGGAACACAAGCACCATTCACTAACATCACCTTAGACTGGGTCGTTCCAAATGATATGGCGGAACTCAACGCTATCGTCGGTGGAAAAGAAATGGATTTCAAATACAAAGATTGTGTTGAAGAAATGGCAATGGTCAATAAAGCCTTCATCGAAGTCATGATTGAAGGTGACGCTAATGGAAGAGGCTTCCAATATCCAATCCCAACCTATTCCATTACTAGAACATTTGACTGGTCTGAAACAGAAAACAACAAGCTCTTATTTGAAATGACCGCTAAATATGGTACACCATATTTCTCTAACTACATCAATTCCGATATGGAACCAAGTGATGTGAGAAGTATGTGCTGCCGTTTAAGACTTGACTTAAGAGAATTAAGAAAGAAATCTGGTGGCTTCTTCGGTTCTGGTGAATCCACTGGTTCCGTCGGTGTTGTCACAATCAACATGCCACGTATTGCCTACTTAGCAACCGACAAAGAAGATTTCTATCAAAGATTAGATAAAATCATGGATATCGCTGCGAGATCCTTAAAAGTTAAGAGAAATACAATAACAAAGTTATTGGAAGCAGGATTATATCCATACACCAAACGTTATTTAGGAACATTCAATAACCACTTCTCCACTATCGGTTTAGTCGGTATGAATGAAACCTGTTTAAACGCTAGATGGATTAGAAAAGATTTAACAAACGTTGAAGCCCAAGAATTCACAAAAGAAGTTCTCAATCACATGAGAAACAAACTCTCTGATTATCAAGAACTATATGGTGACCTCTATAACTTAGAAGCTACCCCAGCAGAATCCACTGCTTACCGTTTAGCAAAACACGATAAAGAAAAATATCCTGATATCATTACCGCTAGTGAAGAAGGAAGAACTCCATACTACACCAACTCTTCACACTTACCAGTTGGTTATACAGATGACATCTTTGCAGCTCTTGATATTCAAGATGAATTACAAACACTTTATACATCTGGTACCGTCTTCCACGCTTTCTTAGGAGAAAAACTCCCAACATGGAAATCATGTATGAACTTAGTTAGAAAGATCGCGGAAAACTACCACTTACCATATTACACAATGTCCCCAACATACTCTGTATGTAAGGAACATGGTTATATCACAGGCGAACAATACATCTGTCCAAAATGTGGAGCAAGAACTGAAGTTTATTCCCGTATTACTGGATACTATCGTCCAATTCAAAACTGGAACGATGGTAAGAGTGAAGAATTCCTCAACCGTAAGACCTATAACATCAAAACCAGCAAACTCACACATGGTATCGACCGCGGTGATGAAGCGTGCGATGAAGCTGTTCAAACATTAAATGAAACCTTACTCTTTGGAACAAAGACTTGTCCAAACTGCAAGATGGCTAAAATGTTGCTTGAAAAAGCCGGTGTCCCATATAAATGGGTCGACGCTGAAGAAAATGTTGAACTCACAAATTCTTACAAAGTAAGAAAAGCTCCAACACTCTTAGTTCCAAACGGAAGCGAAATCTTAACATTTGAAAATGCTTCCAACATCAAAGGCTATATCGAAAGTTTAAAATAATATGAGCTACGATGTAATCGTCATTGGAGGTGGCCCTGCCGGAATGACAGCGGCCCTATATACACTAAGAGCAGGTAAAAGCGTACTCGTATTAGAAAAAGAAGGTTTTGGTGGACAAATTGCTACTTCTCCTCGACTTGAAAACTATCCAACCATCGAATCCATTTCTGGAAGCGAATGGAGTGATAAATTATTCGAACAAATCACCAATTTAGGTGCTGCGTTTGAACTTGAAGATGTTCAAGAAGTCAAAAAAGAAGACAAAGTCTTCAAAGTCAAAACCGACTATAACGAATACGAAGGCAAAACTGTTATCATCGCTAACGGAGTTAAACCTCGTAAAATGGGTTTACCTAATGAAGATGAATTGACAGGAAAAGGCATTTCCTACTGTGCGGTTTGTGATGGACCATTCTATAAAGGAAAAGAAATCTATTTAGTGGGTGACGCAAATACGGCACTTCAATATGCACTTCTCTTATCGAGTTATTGTCCAAAAATTCATATGCTTACTCTATTTGATAAACTCTTTGGAGATAAGATTCTTATCGATAGAGTTCTTCAAACAGAAAACATTGATATCCGCCATAATTTGTCTATGACAAAAATCAACGGAACCGATCAACTCGAATCAGTTGAATTTGAAGACACAATTAGTCATGAGAAAGTTACTTATAACACAAACAACTTATTCATCGCTATCGGACAAGTTCCTCAAAATGAATTCTTAGGTGATTTATTAGAACTTGATCACGGATTCATTAAAACTAATGAAGTGATGGAAACTTCTGTTCCTGGTTTATTCGCTGCTGGAGATACAAGAGTAAAAGAAAACAAGCAAGTTATTACTGCTTGTAGTGATGGCGCAACCGCTGCCATGAGTGCGGTAAAATACATCAACAGTAATTTCTAAAATATACCCTTCTTTTTTAGAAGGGTTTTTGTTATATTAAAAACATGAACACAGTTAAAATTGAATTGACACAAGAAGAAAAAGAATTAGCTGATGCCTACGCCAAAAATTTAGGTGTATCTTTAAGCGAAGCAATGAAATCCACTTTCTTTGAAAGAATCGAAGACGAATACGACATTGCTCTTGCTGATGAAGCGATTAACGAATATGAAAAAGATCCGACTACTTATTCGCTCGAAGAAACTAGAAAAATACTTAGACTTTAATAAAGGCTAATTCAAAAGAAAACCCCATTTGGGGTTTTTCTTATTCGTAGCCCCTCAATTCAACTAAATCTATATATTGAGACAAGATATCCGCGTATTTCTCCGCGGTTTTTTCATCTACTTCATTAAGTGACTTATCGTGAACACCATCACTTAGTTTGTATTCTTGAAGGAACAACTTTTTGCTTCCTTCTAAGAGCTTACCAATCTCATAGATTGAATCGATATCGTGATATTCTTTGATTAAAGTAATTCTAAACTCGTAATCAATCTTATTTTCCATCAAGATTTCAATCGATTCTTTGATTATATCAAAGCTGATAGATTTATTCTTAATCACGTCATAGTACTTACTAGGAGAATGTTTGATATCCATCGCTACATAATCGATAAGCTTTTTATCAATCAATTCTTTAAGCATTTCTGGATTAGACCCATTCGTATCTAATTTAACTAGATAGCCAAGTTCTTTAATCTTTTTAATCTTTTCTGGTAAATCATCCATTAATGTTGGCTCGCCTCCAGAAATGACTACTCCATCGAGAACTCCAAGTCTTTTTTTAAGGAAAGAAAGGATATCTTCAAAACTAAGAGGCGCTAGTCTTTCTTGAATAAGCGTTTCCCAGTTATGGCAATACGGACACGCAAAATTACAAGAAGGTGTGTATAATACACACGCGACCTTTTCTGGGTAATCGAGTAGAGTTAATTTATTGATACTAACGAATTCCATATAACAAATTATACCTATTGTGCAAATATTTTGCTACAATAGAGAACATGAAAAAGTACGATAATATTTCTTGGGACGAATATTTTATGGGTATGGCGGTTCTTTCCGCTTTAAGAAGTAAGGACCCTAACACCAAAGTTGGTGCAGTTATCGTTAGTCCAGATAACAAAGTTATTTCTATTGGCTATAATGGAATGCCACGACAAATTGATGAGGATCAACTATCTTGGAACAAAGGTGAAGGACTTGATTCCAAATATCTTTACGTTTGTCACGCAGAATTCAACGCTATTTTGAACACACAAGTCGGTGGAACACTTAAAGGTGCAACACTTTACGTCACTTTATTCCCATGTAACGAATGCGCAAAAGCGGTCATTCAAACAGGAATTAAAGAAGTTGTCTATTTAGACAATAAATATAAAGATACAGTGGGCATTCAAGCAAGTAAGAAAATGCTAGAGCTCGCTGGAGTTAAATTACGTCATTTTGAAGGAACCGAAGTTGATATTCAACTTAAAAACTAATGACTATTAAAGAATACATTGCTTCTAGAAAGCAACAAATTAAAGAATATGTTGAAGGCTTAAGAGTTAAGCCACATTTAGTTATCGTCCAAATAAACGAAGATCAAGCGAGTAATGCCTATGTTAAAGGGAAGCTTAAAGACTCTGCTGAACTAGGTATTGACGCTAATCTCATAAAACTCCCAGTTGAAACCAGTGAAGAAGAATTATTGAAATTAATTGATAGTCTCAATCATGATGATTCTGTCGATGCTTTTATCGTACAAATGCCATTACCAAAACATATTGATGAAGAAAAGATTAAACTCGCTGTTTCTCCTAAAAAAGATGTTGATGGTTTCCATCCATTAAGCGAACTTAATCCATGCACTCCACAAGGAATAATCGACTACCTACACGCAGAAGGTGTTCAAATGCAAGGTTTGAACGCTTTAGTGATTGGAAGAAGTAACATCGTTGGTAAACCAATGGCGAAGCTCTTATTAAAAGAAAACTGCAATGTAACTACAGTTCACTCTAAAACCACAAAAGACGATATGGCGTTTTATATCAAACACGCCGATATTATCGTCATCGCTATTGGTAAACAACATTTCCTAGATGAAAAATACGAATATAAGAAAGACGCGATTATCGTTGATGTCGGTATTTCTAGAGATGAAACTGGCCTCCACGGAGACGCTGTTCCAAACTTACCAGTTAAATTACAAACACCAGTTCCAGGTGGAGTTGGTTTATTAACAAGACTTTCTCTTATCGAGAACCTCTTAAAAATTTATAACAAAAAATATAAAATATAATAGTCGTATGACTAAAACAAATATCATTTTAGATTGTGATCCAGGACATGATGATGCGATTGCCCTATTACTTTCATGTTATTCAGAAAAATTAAATCTACTCGCTGTAGCAACATGTGCAGGCAATCAAACGATCGATAAAACTAGTAGGAACGCTCTTAATTTATTGAACTTCTTTAATAAAAGTGATGTTCCATTAGCGAAAGGCAGTTCTCATCCACTAGAAAGAGAAATTCAAACTTGTCCTGAAATACACGGAGAAAGTGGCCTTGATGGTTTTACTTTCCCTTTATATAAAGAAAAATATGATTATCGTAAAGGATATCAATTAATAATTGATACTTTGCTTGAAAATGAAGATGTTACAGTCATCACTACTGGACCGATGACTAATCTCGCTTTAGCGATTCTTCACAATCCTAAAATCACTAAAAACATTAAAGAAATTGTCTTAATGGGTGGTAGCACTACCGAAGGTAATATCACGAAAGCTGCTGAATTTAATATTCTGGTAGATCCCGAAGCCGCTAATATATGTTTTACTTCTGGGGTTCCTTTAAGAATGTTAGGCTTAAATGTCACCCGTCAAATTTTAGTGACTGATGAAGTAATTGAAAAGGCTAATGCAATTCACACCAGAGGAAGCGACCTCTTTGTGAAATTAATGAAAGTATTTAATGAAAACCAAAGAAATTTCTTTGGTCTATCCGCCGGTCCACTTCATGATCCCGCCACTATCGTTTCTTTAATTAACGAAGATGTCTTTGAATTTGAAGATATGAATGTCACTATCGATATTTCTCATAGTGATCAAGCTGGAAAAACAATATGCTCAAAAGAAAAACTACCACATAATGTCAAAGTAGCTACCAAAGTTAATGTCGGCCTTTACTGGGAAGAGATATATAAACACCTAAGGAGATGCAAATAATATGAAAAAACACATCGTAGTTGTTGGAAGCATCGCAATTGATAACACCATATGCACTCAAAACCTCCCAATTGCAGGAACTACCACTATTGCCGATAGTTATTTTCAAAACATCGGTGGTAAAGGTGCTAACCAAGCATGTGCAGCATTATTTTTAGGTTCTGAAGTCTCTCTTATTGGAGCGGTTGGTGATGATAATTTCGGCCAAATGGTTAAAGATTTCCTTAAGGAAAATGGTTTAAAGAACACAATTATTAAAACAAGTACTAAACCAACCGGAGTGGCCTTTGTCATCTTAGAAGAAAAAACTGCTGAAAATCGTATCTTAATTATTCAAGGTGCAAATAACGATCTTCAAATTGAAGATGTCGAAGCAGGAGCGCATCTATTCAAAGAAGGCGACATCTTATTAACTCAATTTGAAAGTCCAATCCACACAGTGGAGCACACCATTAAACGCGGAAAAGAAAGTGGAATGCTGGTCGTCGTTAATCCTGCCCCAATTAAAAAAGTTAGTGAAGAAGTATATAAATATATCGATTATCTCGTTCCTAACGAGCACGAATTAGAACTCCTTTCAGGAGAAGCTGACCCAGTAAAAGGAGCGAGAATCCTCCTTAATAAAGGAACAAAAAACGTCATCGTTACTTTAGGAAGTAAAGGTTCTGTTCTCGTTAACGAGAAAGAAGTCATCAAAATTGCTCCTCATAAAGTTAACGCGATTGACACTACTGCTGCTGGAGATTCATATCTCGGTGCTTTAGTAAACCAACTCGCCGAAGGAAAAGATATTAAAGAAGCGATGGAATTCGCTTCACTTTGTAGCTCAATAACTGTTACTAAAAAAGGCGCAATCGTCGCCTTGCCACATAAGGAGGATCTCAAATAATGGAAATTGCAATCAAAGACTTTTATGGCTCTATAGTGGGATATCTTGAAAGATGTTCAAATGGAGATGTCGTTGCGAAAAATAGAAGTAGACAAATCTTAGGTAGATATCGCGCGAGTGATAATAGGACTGTCGATTTCTATGGAAAAATTCTCTATCAAGGAGATATGTCACAGGCCTTACTTGTTCTTTATCGATAATTGACTGGAACTCCCAGTCTTTTATTTTTGAAAAATATTTATAAAAAATATTGACTATTAGAAAAAAGAGACTAAAATAATGCGTTGCTGTTAGAAAAGGTACCTCCTGTCCCGAGCACGACATTAAAAGGCCTAGAAGGAGGTATATCAATGAAAAAGTATTTACTTACAGCGATTGTTGATGGAAGAACGGTGATCTCAAATCGTGAATTCCAAAGCAGAGCGAAAGCCATCGATTATATCTTCAACTACTATAGCCGAAACAATAACGAAAACTTACGCGTTGAAGACGAATATTCATTTGATGGAAACAAACATAATATCGAATACGTCTGTGATTACGATAACAGATTCAAAATCGTAAGAACAATCGCTTAAGAAGACCTAGAAGGTCTTTTTTTGTTAAAAAGAGCAACAAAAAAACTCCCGAAAGGGAGAATTTGTTGTGTTCTCTTATTTAAATTATTCAAGTAAGAGAAGGTCGCCTTTGATGAGAAGGTAGATTAAGTCAACAACTGACCAAATCCAGTTACCGATAATACCGATGACTAAGCCAATGATATTAACTGTGCTGGAATTTCTTAAAACTGCTGATAATCTAACAAGGACTTCAACAATCCAACCGACGAAAGGAATGATTAATAAGATAACTTTGACGATTAATGATTGTTCTTTAAACCACTTATCAAATTCCATTTTTGTTCTCCTTTTTTGTTGTTGCTATTATATGTTTATTTCAAAGAAATGTTAATAGTTTTTTGTGTTGTGTTTATAACTTTTTCCTATAGTTTACCAAAATGGGGGCAACAAATTATCTATTTGTTTTCATTATTTTATAGTATTATATGTTCTTGGGAATTCCCAAATTAACTAGTTAATATGTCTACAATTATTGAACCAACATTTGAAATATCATACTTGTTGGTCGGTCTATTACTTTCCGTCCTTGTTTTAATTAAGGGTAGAAAACAAATTCCATATATCATTTTAGCCAGTGTTGGATTTACGATTATCGCTACTGATGCGATGTCCATTATTCCTCGATACATTGGTTTTTCATTTGAAAGATTAGAAAGAATATACGCTTTTATCGGAGTTGGTAAATCAGTTATCTCAATTTTGATGTCCTGTATCTACTTACTTGTTTATGTTGGATATAAATATATTCTTAAAAAGAAAACCAATCCATTTGTCGATATTACTATTTATGTACTAGCCGCTGTTAAGGTTATCGTTTCTCTTATTCCTCAATATGGATTAGAGTTAAATCATAACTACTACTTGTGGGCATTCTTAAGCAATCTTCCATTAATCTTTGTTGGTGTTTTAACTGCATTCTTTGCTTTTAAATGGACCAAGATACAAGATGACAAATTTTTTAATATTATCGAAGCCATCTTTATCGCAAGTTTAATCTCATTTGATTTCATCCTCGCTTTTAAAAATCACGCTCTTCCACTAGTCATTATGGCAATCACAATTGTCGTCATGATCTGTGGTACATCTTTATATAATTATCAAACAATTAGAAAACAAGAATAGGGTCATATACGGTTAGACATGTTACAAAGTAACATAGTCATTTTTCATTTGCGTAACACGCATAACTCGTATATATTATTGTGTTTGCGTTTCGCACATATGCGACAACGTAAACAGAGGAGACTCTAAAATGAATCAGAAAAAAATTAATGGCTCCACATTCTCAGAACTCCTTAGATGTGGATATAAAAACTTAGTGGCGCACCTTCAAATCATTAACGACTTGAATGTTTTCCCTGTCCCAGATGGAGACACCGGCACCAATATGAAGCTCACCTATTCAAATGGTCTTAAGACCATCACTGATGATGACGCTCCTATTGGAATTATTGCCGATGAATTCGCTCGTGGAATGCTTTTTGGAGCTAGAGGAAATTCAGGCGTTCTTACTAGCCAATACTTCAGAGGCTTTGCCGATGCTTGTAAAGGTAAAAAAGAATTAACAGTTAATGAATTTGCCAAAGCGATGATTGCCGCTTATAAAAATGCATATAAAGCTTGCGCGGATGTTACCGAAGGTACAATCCTCACTGTTGCAAGAGAATCAATTGAAAACACTATTCCAAGCGTTAGAGAAGAAGATAACTTTGAAAGCTTCTTAGATAAAGTTGTCACAATGATGAGAATTTCATTAGACAACACCCCAAATCTTCTCTCCGTTTTAAAAGAAAACGGTGTTGTTGATTCTGGTGGAAAAGGATTACTTACTATCTTTGAAGGATATCTTGCTTTCTTCACTGGAAAAGAAATCTCTGTTGAAGACGAAACACTTCGTGAAGAAAAAGAAAAGAAAGAAAGCGCGATTGATTATTCCGCTTTTAATGAAAACAGTGTTCTTGATTATGGCTATTGCACTGAATTCCTTCTTCAATTATTGAATTCCAAGATTGATATCCCAAGTTTCAATATTGATGAATTCATCGAATTCATGCAAGCACATGGTGAATCACTAGTGTGTTTCCAAACCGGAACAATTGTTAAAGTCCACGTTCACACTAAAAAACCATATGAAGTCATTGAATACGCTCAAAGATTTGGTGAATTTGTCACTTTCAAAATGGAAAATATGGCGTTACAACATAATTCTTTAATTAAAGAAGAAGAAAAACGTCAACAAGATAGAAAGAAATACGCAGTTATCGCGATCGCTCAAGGAGATGGAATCATCGACTTATTCGCTAACCAATTAAGAGTGGATCTTGTTCTTAACGGCGGCACCACTATGAATACCTCAGTAAGTGAGATGATTGATGCGTTTAAATATGTAAACGCTGACGAAATCATTCTCTTACCAAACGAAACAAATATGTTAAAGGCCGCTGAACAAGCTGCTGAATTATATAAAGATAGCAAAGTTTATGTGGTTCCAACCCATAACATCCAAGAAGGATACGCTGCTTTAAATAATCATATGGGTGATGAAGAAAACGGAAAAGAAGTTTATGAAGCTCTTAAAGCAGGAGCGGAATCCATCACTCCTTATATCATTTTCAAAAGTGGAAAAGACGCGAAAGTCGGTACCGTAGTTGCCCCTAAAGGAAGCTACGTTGGATCAAAAGGCAAAAAGTTATTAACTTTTGCCCCTAGAAGAACCGCTGCTACATTAAGATTATTAAAGAAAATTGAAGACATTGATAACCGAGAAGTTCTATTCATCATTTATGGCCAAATGGTCGCTGAAGAAGCTGCTCTTGAACTCGTCAGTGCAATCAATGAAAAATGGCCTTCCTTAGAAGTTGGTCTCATTAACGGCAAACAAGATGTATACGACTTATTAATCGGTCTATATTAAGGAGACGTTAAATGGAAAATAGATTTAACATTGTTATCGATACATTAGGTAGCGATAAAGGACCAGACGCCATCTTAGAAGGCGCAAGAATCGTCCTAGAAGAAAATCCAAACATCAATCTCACTTTAGTGGGTGATCAAGAAGTGATTAAGGCAAAAGGTCTACCAATAGATCGAATTAAAATTATTCACGCTCCTGAAACAGTCACTAATTATGATAATCCAGTTGAAGCGTTCTATAAGAAAGCTAATGTTTCGGTCTTCAAAGCCGCAGAAGAATGCGCCAAAGATGAAAACTGCATCGGAATGATTAACGCTGGTAATACTGGAGCATTACTTGTTGGAGTTCTTAGATTCTTATTAAATGAAAAGAGAACTAGACCATGTTTAGCCGCTATCTTACCAAATATGGCAAAGGGCTTCACTTGCTTAGTGGATACCGGTGCTTCAATCGACTGTGGTCCTTCTCAATTAATTGAGTTCGCTCACTTAGGTAGTGATTTTATGAAAAAACTCTACAAGATTGAAAATCCAAGAGTGGGACTTCTCTCTAATGGAAGCGAACCAACTAAAGGCAATCACCTCGTTAAAGAAACTCATCCACTTCTCGCTAAAGAAGAAGGTATCAACTTTGTTGGTAACATCGAAGGCAATAAAGCTCTTGCAGGTATGTGTGATGTCTTAGTCTCAGAAGGCTTTGCGGGTAACCAAGTTTTAAAAAATACCGAAGGTACCGCAGTGGCCCTTATCACCGAAATCATGAAATTCGGCAAGAAAACTGGACAAGAAGAAATCGCTCAACAAATCGCTGGTTACTTAATGAAAACCTATGACTTTGAGTCTTTAGGCGCTGGCATCATGCTAGGAGCGAGAAAATATGTGCTTAAATGCCGTGGTTCAAGTGGACCATCTGCGATTAGAAGCGCATGTAAGATATTAACAAACATCATGGATAATAAAACATTCTACGAATAGGAGAAAAATTATGTACGAAAGATTATTAAAACTCATTCAAGAAAACTTACCAGATAAAGATTTATCTAACGCAACAAAAGAAAGTAGACTTATTGAAGATTTAGGAATGGACAGCATCGGAATGATGATGCTTTCTATGTCCATCGAAGATGAATTCGGAGTGACATTTGACGCTCCAGTGACATTTAAAACAGTCCAAGACGTCTTAAACTACTTAGAGAAAAACGCTACTAAGTAATAAAAAGGAGAAAAACATGTATCAATTATTTTTTGATAGTGATTGCGATATCACCTTAGAGTGGGCTAAAAAATATAACGCTAAACTCATCAGCATGCCATATGTTGTTTGCGACGAAGAATACTTCCCATATAAAAGCTGGGAAAAATTTGAAGCCAAACAATTTTATGACACATTAAGAAAGGGCAACGCTAACCAATCAACAAGTGCTCTTTCTGAACAAGAATATATCGATTATTTCGAACCAGTTCTTAAAGAAGGAAAAGATATCCTTTATGTCCATTTCTCTAGAGAAATGTCCGCAACATTTAAGTCCTGTGATAAAGCAATTGAAGAACTCTTAAAGAAATATCCAGGTAGAAGAATCGAACTCATCGACACAAAAGGAATTACCATCTGTTCATTCTTAACCGATATTCAAATCGGTGAATTATATCTTCAAGGCAAATCAATCGATGAAATCGTTGAAGCTAGTAAAGAAATCATTCCTCATTCTGCCGCTTACTTCTTTGCAGATAATTTAAAATTCTTTGCAAGAAGTGGCCGTGTCAGTGGCTTCTCTGCCTTTATGGGTGGAATGATCGGTGTTAAACCAGTCATTCATATTTCTAACGAAGGCAAGATGGTTTCTATTGATAAGGCTGTCGGTAGAAAGAAAGTCCTTGAAAAGATTATGGACTATGTTGTCAAACTTGAAGACCACATCAAGGATTACCCAATCGTTATTGCTCACGCTGACGCACCATATTTAGTCGCTGACTTTGATAAGATGCTCAAAGAACGTTTCGGTGAAGATATTAAATATATCTTAGTTGATGTTAACCCAACCGCTGGATGCCACTGCGGACCTGATGTCTTAGGTATTGGCTTCCACGCTAAAGAAAGATAAGGTTATGAAAAAGAAAAGAGATCTACACGACGAGCTCCTTCATAGAAAATATAAAAGGCCTAATCCATTTCTATATTTCATCTATTACATTGTTGGAAGAACGCATCTTTTAGGTGCGAAATATCACCCACATTTTGGAAAGATTGAAAAGGTCAAAGGTCCATGTTTTCTCATTTGGAATCACCAAAGTAGAAGAGATCATACATTTTTAACAACTGCAAATTATCCACATCGACTTTCAATCGTCTGTGAACATTGTAGCTTCTTTAGAAGCCACTTACATTTCGCTTTCAAAATGGCGAACATCATTCCTAAAAAAGTTTTCTGTAATGATATGGCGGGTGTAAGAGCGATGAGAGACATCATCAAAAAAGGCGGATGCGTTGCTTTCTCACCAGAAGGAACAAGTTCCATCTTTGGCGATAATCAGCCAATCGTTCCAGGAACTGGCCGCTTCTTAAAAGCGTTCAATGTTCCGGTTTATTGTGGATATATGCAAGGAAGCTATCTCACTAATAATAAAATTAGTGAACAAGATAGAATCGGCAAAGTCTACTATCAACAAAAACTCTTATTTACAAAAGAGGATTTACAAAGACTTTCCGCTGAAGAAATTGAAGAGATTATCAATCGAGAATTCCATCACGATGACTATGAATGGAATAAAACCCATCATGTCTTATATAAATCTAAAGGACAAATTTGTACAAACTTATCCGATATCCTCTACCGCTGCCCAAAATGCGGTCACGAATTTGAAATGACTTCAGAAGGCAATTACATCAAGTGTAATCACTGCGGTAATGGGGCAACTATGGATGACTATTACGATTTCCATCCATATGATGATAAATGCATTATTCCTGAAACCCCAACAAAATGGGTTCATGAAGAAAGAGAACAAATCATCAAAGAGATTAGAGACAACCCAAATTATTGTTTTAAAGTCCACTGCAAAATTGGCACTCTTCCAAAAGACCATTATGTTCAAAAGCCTGCCACTAGTGAAATAGTTGGAGAAGGCGATTATTCAATCGATCACAAAGGTGTTCATTTCAGAGGAACGAAAGATGGAAAAGAGTTCAACTTTGACTTGGATTATAAGGCTGTTTGGACTTATCCGATGACTGTTGATTTATCGATTTTCTCGCTTTATATCAACGAAGAATACCACGACTTCTATCCTGACTATCGATGCGTTGGAAAAGTGATTATGTTGACCGAAGAGATGCATAGACTTCACGTTAACAAATTTAAGAACTTCCCGTGGTTCGATTACATGTATGAAGGAAAAAGTCTAGGCATAGACGAATAATATTGAAAAGAGTTCCAAAATTTACGGAATTCTTTTTTATTTTTCCTATAAATTTCATATACACTTGCTATCTGCATATTTAGGCGCTTTAAATGCGCCGATACGCGTTATTATACGCAAATATGCGATTTTTTATTATAGTATAACTATAATACAGATATGTTTATCATTTTTTTGTTGCGTTGACCTATAAAAATATTTTAGTATTTTAGCAAATTTTAATATTGACGAAAGGAGATATTTCAAATGAAAAAGTCAATTAAAACAATCGCGTTTGCGTTGTTGACAGTTGGAATGCTCGCAGGATGTCAGCCAAAACCATCACCAGTCTCAAAGAACTGGGATGATGACACTCAAAAAGCCATGAACCTATTCTTTGGCGAAGTGTTACCATTTGTTGAATTAAACGCCGAAACAACGTATGTAGATGTTAGTTACGATGCCGGTCTTGTTGAATTCGTAGTTGGTGACGATAGCGAAGTCAACGTTATGGAAGGCTACGACAGCAAATTAACTGCTGCTGGTTGGACACTCACGAGTATGGAAGGCGAAGATTACTACATCAAAGAAAATGATGCAGGATATCAAATGATTCTTGAATATGGCTATTATGAAGCCACAGAAGAACATGCAGCCGGTAATGAAATTTACGTTATGTCTTTATTACCAGACTTCAAAGAATGGAACGAAGATCTCGTTCACTTAATCTTTGCAATTAATGATAAAGAATATAATTATTTCCAAACACCAGCTTTCGAAGCAGCGAACGCAACATTCTTAGTGGATACATATGTACAAGATTACGGATTTTTCCAAGTCCCAGCAGGTGCACAAGTTGTTATCGACGGTGCAACAGCAGCAGAAGTCTTTACTTATGCAGCCAAGTTATGTAACGAAGGTTGGACAGTTACTACTTCTGATGAAGGTACTTTCACCGCCCAAAAAGCAATCGCTGAAATCGATGGTATCGCTACAGTTGGATTCTTCCTTAACGACGGAGAAAAAGGCGATGGCTACGTTTATGTCATCTCATTATTCTCAATTTCTGCTATTCCAACAGAAACATTCCCAGCAGACAAAATCGCTGCCGGATTTGCTAAGTTAGGATTACCAGCATTCGAAATTCCAGCACCAGACAGCACAGGTCACACATTCGAATACAGATTCGATTACGGAAACTTCGATTATCTTGATGAGCCATCATATTGTTATGACTATGTCTATATCAATGACATGACCGAAGAACAATTTAATGCTTATGTTGCTAAATTTGAAACCGCTGGTTGGACAGTTGAAGAAGGCAATTATGACAATGAATATTCAGCCACCAAGCATATCGATACCGCTAAAGCCACAGCTTCTGTTGATATCTCATGGACTGATAGTGAAAAATATGGTCAATACGCTGAATTAACAGTCTACTACATCATGGAACCAGATCCATCACCAGATTGGCCAACAGAAGACCTCAACGCTGCATTTGCCGCATTAGGTTTACCAGCGTTCCCAATCCCAGCACCAGAAGGTGAAGGTGTTGGATTCAAATTCAAATTTGATGATGGCAATCTTGACTATCTTGATAACCCAGCACTTTGTTATGACAACGTTCAAGTTTATGGATTAGACGAAGATGGCGTTACTGCTTACTTTGCTAAATTAGAAGCAGCAGGTTGGGAAGCCGTTTATCAATCTAGTTCTTATGTTGAATTCAATAAGCACTTTGAAGATTTACATGGTACAGCAACAATCAGATTCTATAATTATTCAGCTTCTTATGGTTATGACTACGTTAGAGTTTACTACATCTTGGATGCAGATCCATCACCAGTTTGGCCAGCAGAAGAAATTGCTGAATTATTAGGTGAAGATGTCACAGATACACTTCCAGAATGCACATTCGCCGGCGCTACATTCAAGTGCTATGATGATGCATACGGAATGGGTGTTACAGTGTTCGTTGGTGAAGATAATGTCGCAGCCGCTATGGAAGCTTATGCTACAACATTAACAACTGCAGGATTTATCCCAGGTAATACCGATGGATCATTTATCTCTCCAAACAGCCAATTCACAGTTGATCTTATAGAAGGTATTGATGGTGCATTCTTAATCGAATTAGCATTAGTCAGACACCTCAATAGTGAAGTTAGTGCATTCTTAGCCTCTAGAGGTAAGAGCGTTGCATTCCCAGACCTTTCTTCCTATGAATCTTATGGTGTTGACTGGGATTACACAGGCGTTTCAAGTGGACGTTGGGAAACATGGATCAACGGTAACCACGAAGAAACACTTGCTGCAGCGTTTGCAGCAGCAGGCTACACTGGAACAGATGCTCCAAACGAAGATGTCGGCGCATACTTAATGTATGATGCAACCGACTCAATTACAGTTCAAATGGCGTATGTTGCTAGTTATCAACAAACACTTATTAGAATTTATCCAAGTCACGTTGAACCAAATTAATGATTCGAAAAAACTAATTAAATATTAGGGGCGTTACTAAACGCTCCTTTTATTATGTTTAAAAAGAAAAAGAGGATTGCTCCTCTCTTCCTATTTCTTCCTACTACTAGAGGAAGATTTTTTCTTTCCACTACTAGAAGAAGACTTTGTTACGCTTTTAACAGCTTTCTTAATATTTCTCTTAGTTTTCTTACTACCTTTAGAGTAAATAACCACTATAACAATGATTACTAGTAATAAGGCTGCTCCACCAATTGCGAAATAATACCAAGGTAAGTCTAATAATGATTTAGGTCTTTCTATAACACTTACTTTTATTTCTTTAGTGATAAGTTCACTATCGACTGTCGCTGTAACTGTAATTTTACATTCACCAACTTTTAAGGCTTTAATCGTGATTTCTTCTCCACTACTAGATGTCGATTTACTTATTTCAATAATTGAAGGATCACTAACAGCCCAAGTAATGTTACTAGAATCCAATGTTAATGCGCTTATTTTCTTTGTTTCATCAATCTTTAACGATACTTTAGTGGTTGAGATACTTAATGCGTTATCGTTGATTTGATCGGTTAACGGATTAGCGTATTTAACCCCGACATCATCTCCCCAAATAAGGTCTGCCCATTGTGGGAAATCAATAAACGGGTTTCTATTATTCGTGTAGTTATTAAATAAAAGGTTATTACGATGGATTTCATACTCATCTGGTGGATCTAGTCGATTCCACTCAAGAAGATCGCTTAGAAGGCCCATTTTGCCAGTTAATGACTTCGTGCTTTGATAACCACTACTAGGAGCGGAACCAGTATTCACTAATTCAAGGTTTGGTTCATCACCAGTAATTGTGGTTTCAGTACCTGCTAAATCGTTATATCGAGCAACCATATAGAAGACTGCTCTAGCAATATCGCCTTTATCACTATCTTGAGGTTCAAATACTTTACTAGTTCCATTTGTAAGTGATATTCCTACTAGGTTTCCTCTTTGGTTAGAATATGTGTTTCCCATATCCTTATATGATTTGGTTTTATCAACATACCCGAAGTAGTCATTACTATGTTCTCTATTGGTGTTACCATTTCCTGCCCATAAATGCATCGGATCACCACGAGCTCCACCAGCACCTTCGTCTTCAAAGCCGTTTGATTTAGCCCAAATATGTTCTCTATTAATTCCCCATTCATCTTGATTGTGGTTTCCCCACGCTCGAGTTTGGTTTTCAACATCTCTATTTATATATAAAGCGTGAACACTCGGGTTATTTTTACTATTACTACCAGAAGTTCCATATTGATAATTGGTAATCGTATTTGTTTCTGGATCATACGTTCCATACATCGTTGTATTGGCTGGAGATAATTCCCAATCTCGATCAGTAATTTCATACATTTGCCAAATCGCATTACCACTGTCGTATGAATAATACTTTTGGTTATTCTTGAGAATTGGTTTTAAATTCTTTAATAAGTTTGTTCCGGTTTTCTCACTATCATCTATATGATTTAAAAGCGCATAGTAGTTTCTAATATCTTCGTCTTCAGTGTCATTTAAGTTAATTGTGGTTGGTAAGCTAGATACGTTATATGCCATAACAGGCTTATAATCTTCTTTTCCTAATAAAGGAAGAGAGGATACCGTGATAAGAGATAAAACTGTAAGTGGAATTAAAACTTTGTTTTTCATTTACTTAACTCCTTTCTGCTTCATTATTATTGTATAGGTTTATTTGTTCTTTTTTCATCAGTTTTTAAAAACAAATTTTAGATTATGTTTTTATCTCATAAATAAAAGAAGATAAAATATATTTGAACTTAAAGAAGGACATAGTTATGCGAAAAACAAAAGTAATATGCACTATCGGTCCAAGTAGTGACAAAGAAGAAACTCTTATCGCTATGGCCAAAGCCGGCATGAATGTTGCTAGATGCAACTTTTCTCATGGAGATCATTCTCAACATCAAGCAAGAATTAATATGATTAAACATGTAAGAGAGTCTTTAAATCTTCCTATCGCTATCATGCTTGATACCAAAGGACCAGAATATCGTATTGGAACATTTGAAGAAGGAGAAATCTTTTTAAACAACGGAGATGAATTCACATTTACGACAGATGATATCGTTGGAAATAACAAAATAGTCTCTGTTAGTTATAAAGGTTTGCCACACGAACTCCAAGAAGGAGATCGTATCTTAGTTAATAATGGTCTAGTTATCTTTAAAGTTACAAAGATTGAAAAAAATAACATCCATACGATTGTCCTTAATGGAGGAAAACTTTCTAATAGAAAATCCATGTCCTTCCCTGGAAAACACCTAAAACAAGTTTTCTTATCAGAACAAGACAAGAGCGATTTGCTCTTTGGTATTGAAAATGATGTCGACTTTGTCGCTGCAAGCTTTGTTTCTTGTAAACAAGATCTAGTCGATATGCGTAAATTCTTAGATGAAAATGGCGGAGAAGACATTGAAATCATCGCTAAGATTGAAAATAGATTCGGTGTTGATAACATCTTTGAAATCTGTGAAATCGCCGATGGAATCATGGTCGCTAGAGGTGACTTAGGCGTTGAAGTTCCATTCATCGAAGTTCCAGTTATTCAAAAAGATTTAATTAGAAGATGTCGTCTTTTGGGTAAGATTGTTATCACCGCTACCGAAATGCTTGAATCAATGATTAACAATCCTCGTCCAACAAGAGCGGAAATCTCTGACGTTGCTAACGCAGTCTATGATGGTAGCAGCGCAATCATGCTATCAGGAGAAACAGCGGGAGGAAAATTCCCGGTTGAAGCAACCCGCACTATGGTGGAAATCGCAGAATTCACCGAAAAACATATAAACTATGAAAAGATTTTCAAAGAAACCGACTTTGAGATTAGATCCACTGTCGACGCAGTTAGTCACGCGACATGTGATATGGCAATCGATATAAACGCAAAAGCAATCGTTGCTTCTTCTATAAGTGGATTCACTGTTAGAATGGTTGCCCGCTTTAGAGCGCCAATTGATATCTTAGGTGTCACCACCAATAAGAAAGTATGGTATAAGCTCGGGCTCTCTTGGGGTGTCACTCCTGCAATGCAAGGATTATTTAAGCATACAAGCCCAATGTTTAATAACGCTTTATTAATCGCTAAAGAGACATTCAACTTAAAAGAAGGAGATCACGTTGTCCTCACCGGAGGAAGCGTTGGATCTGCTAACGGTAATAGCACGAACTTAATCAAACTCGAAACAGTTCAATAACCTTTATCAATAACAAAAAATGACATCGAGCAAAACGATGTCTTTTCTTTTTCCTTAAACTACAAATATGGATGCAACCATCTTTCTATGCTTTATTTGCCTTTTTAACCCCTCAAAATGCCTAAATAAGCCATTTTTAGAACTTTCTCGAGAATTTAACTGTGTTAGAAACTAACTTCTCAAATCCGTCCTTTTTCAAAAAAGGCGAAAAAAAAGAGGCTTTTCTCATTGCCTCAAACCGTCGTCCAGTAACAAGTACGGGGGTCAAGTTAAGTTCCTTCAGGCTGGTGGTGCTTCTTGTCGGCGACACGTTT
>CADCDA010000002.1 GCA_902800025.1 uncultured Erysipelotrichaceae bacterium
ATGGAACACTATTGAGATTTGAACCAACGAATCTCTTTTATTTATTGAATAAATAATTTTTTTGACCCTCTTTCTGGTCTGGCGACATGCCAATTGCAGTATGAATTCTCTGTTCGTTGTAATAGTGGATATATTTTTCTAGATATTGTTTGATTATGAGTGAATTTTCATATTTATCAATATTAATATTGATTTCTTCTTTCCTTAAAGTTGAATAAAAGCTTTCCATAACTGCGTTGTCGTATGGATTACCAGGAAAAGAAAAGGATTGAGAAACGCCTAACATCTTTAAAGTAGTCATAAAGGCCTTAGAGGTGAATTCTCCACCTTGGTCCGTGTGAAAAATCAATCCTTCTGGTTCGTTTCTATTTTCAAATGCATCTTTAAATGTATTTATCGCTAGTTTTTCGCTTCTTTTATGTGATAATCTCCAGGCGATAACTTTTCGTGAATATAGGTCTAGTATTGCACATATATAAAACTTTACAGAATAAACTTTTAATTCTAAAAAATCCGATACCCAAACTTTATTTGGAGATGTTTGATTAAACTGCTGTTTTAAAAGATTGATTTTATAGTTAGCTTTCTTCTTTTTGTTGTTTTCTTTTGCTGATGGTCTTTGAATAACTCTTTTAACTTTTAAATTATTCTCTTTCATTATTTTGGAAATTGTAACTGTAGTAGTGTTAATTCCTTTTTGCCTTAACACTATTCGAATTCTGTTTTGCCCATATAGTCCTTTGGATTCGTTAAAAATTCTAATTATTTCTTTGGTGAGTAACTTCTCATTCTTCACATATACGGTTTCTTCAACTTTGTGATGAAGATAATTATAAAAAGTTCCTCTTGATAAACCAATAGTGGTACATACTTCATAAGCGGTAAAAGTTGGATTTAATTCAAGAAATCTTTTGGTAGCCTCTTCTTTTTCTTGAATTGAAGCATTGTAACCAATTCCAATATGTTCAAAGATAAAAATCTTTCTTATTAGCTTCGCATTCTCTTCTAATAACCGAGCTTTCTTAATCATTTTACATTCCCTCCAGCAATGTGGTAAGAATATCAAATTATTAAAAAAGTGGTACTCTCTAGCACAAAGTGCTTGCCCCTCCTCCTTCTCCTCCTATAGAATAAAAGAAATTAATTGATTATTTTGTTTAAAGGAGTTTAAAGAAAATATGAAGAAAAAATTATTTTTATTTACATCGATTGGGGCGCTTTTTTTAGTTGGCGTTTCCGCTGTTGCAGTTAGTGGAGTGAATCAATTAGATAGATTACAAGTAAAGGCTGATCCAATTGTGCCGACTGAGTACAGCGTCACTCTCGACGCAAGCGATACGGCCAATACAACCGTTGAGAATCCCTACGGACACGGCAGATACGCCATCTGCACGACAACCGCCCGCGGCAACAAGCTCGGAGTGGCTGGTCCCAGTGTCGACATCCCTCAGCTTGACCGCTTGCATTTCCGCGAGGCAAATTTCTACGAACTGCACCTGCACGACGGCTCAAGCACGTTGATAAATGCCGGCGCCAATGACTTTGACCACATCACCGGCTACAAGATTACCTTCTCGGGCGGATCCCTGTTTTTTAGGACAGGCTACGGGCATGAGGGCGGCTCTCCTGTCACCAGCGGGGTAAAATACGACGTGTCATTGACCCCTGACGACGACCGTCCGGCGTTCGCAATGGACGAACATTCAGAAGACATCGTTACCATCTCCTCCCTCACGATCTGGTATACCTGCTAAGGGTCACAATCATTCGCGAATTCAGGCCGATGCCCATGCGTGCTTCGGCCTTTTTTCATCATTTAGTTCCCCTTTGCACTTGTAGTATTTAACACAATTTGCCCATTTTTGCCCCAAAAAGAGGGCTACGCAAAGGAGGTACGTTGTATCAAATAAGGTAAATCATTCCAAAATCTTATAAATTCCTATTAAAATAGGGTTTTATTTTTATGCAGAGTATAAATATTTAGAATATATAAATAAATGTGACACATTTGTGACAAGCAGTCTGATAACATTTATTTAACAAAGGAGAACCTCGTATATGAAAAAAGAATTGTTAAAAGGATTAACCGAAGAACAAATCGAAAAAGTTAAAAATTGTAAAAGTAAAGATGAATTATTAAAACTCGCCAAAGAAGAAGGTATTCAACTTACCGATGAACAATTAGAGGCTGTTAATGGTGGTGGATGTACATCTGAACCTCCTAGTGACATAAAATGTCCAAAATGTGGATCAAATAAAACTGAATGGGTTTGGTTCCCATTTGTTGGTTATGATCTCACTTGCACAAAATGCGGTCATGAATGGACCAAAAAATAATTATTTTCAAAATCCTTTAATGGTAATGACACACTCACATTTGTGACAGAATCAATGATATAGTAAAAATAACAAGAAGGACTTAGATTATGAAACAAGATTTATTAAAAGGTTTAACCGAAGAACAAATTGCAAAAATTAAAGCCTGTAATAGCGGTGAAGAACTCTTGGAGTTAGCAAAAGCCGAAGGCGTGGAATTAACCGACGAACAATTAAAAGCGATATCCGGTGGAGGCTTATTATGTTCAACTGAAAATAATTGTCCTCAATGTGGCGCTGGATATGATGACATTATGTTCTGGAGTGAACGTTTTGCAGATGGTCATGAAACCGTTCATTACGAATGCAAAAAATGTCAATGTCAATGGACTAAGGATAGATAATTTAGTTCTTTAAAAGTGTTATACTTATCAAAAAGTGTTCCTTGTATTATTCTCGTAGTACTTAGACAGGTTATACATCTAACTTTGATACAAAAAAGTGATAATAAAATTATCACTTAATTTTGTTTAATCTTTCCACGATATGTCTATTTTTTTCTTGTTTTTTACGCAATCTAATAAGTAAAAGTTTATAAGCGATTGATAAGGAATTGATGTCTTCTCTGACATCTCTTTAAAATAATCTAAAACATCCTCACTTATGTTAATCGTGATTTGTTTTTTTAATAACTTTGTGTAAGGATTTTTGCTTCCTTTTGAGAAATCATATTCTTTCTTCATTTTTAAAATACTCTTTTCTTTCACTATTAGTCGCTTTTCTAGCGGAAATTATTCTAATGATTGATTCATTTTGACGATAGCAATGACAAACTACCAATAGATTGTATTTGTAAGAAAAACCAATCATTACAAATCTTTCTTCATTTTCACTGTGCGTTTCATCACTAATTATTAGCGCCTCATCATCATAGAATACAGAACTTGCTTCTTCGAAGCTTATTCCGTGCTTTTTGATGTTTGATTGGTTTTTATTCTCGTCCCATTCGAATTTTAACATAAATACCTAATAATTACAAAATAATTATAAATGTAATCATTTGACCTCCTTTCTTTAGACGTTGGTGGTGCTTTTGAAAAGGAGACAAAAAACCACCCAACTCAAAACACCTTTTGTAACTAACTGCTGATATCCCTATCAACCATAGTTACTGGTGTTTCATCCCTCGTTGGATGGCCTCTGATTCAAATAAAATATATTTGTGTGGAGCGTGGGCAATATTGCTACATAAACCGTGTCCTAATGGTCGCCATTTATTTATGTATCGCTTTTACCTTCTGGGCGATGCTTTCCACAATGCAAGATCCTAACACGTCCAATCTTGCAGTCTCTATTAGGGTGTTCTATCGTTTACCTGCGTATGGTCGACTTTGCTTATTGCTAGTTCATACCGCCGATAGTCTGCTAATAGATACATAATCATTGTATAATGCCGAGCACACAACATCAATTTAATTTATTAATAAATTAGCGAATTTTTTATGGGTGGAAAATAATTAAACAAGGGGTGGAAATTGTATCGTTTCCTTAGTGCCTAGCCATCTTAACATTGAATCCTTGATACCAATTGTATTAAGGATTTTTTAAAAACTGTGACACTTTTGTGACGCATGTAGGTGTAATATACAAAAGATTTTTATTGGAGGTGCTTTATGCTTAAGAAAAATGTAATCTTCTTATTAGCTAGCACAATGGCTATTGGAGTTTTTACTTCAGTTGCCTTATTATCAAACAACTCGGGACATTCTTCATTTATAAATGCTGAGAGCGAACCATACACATTAACAATTGACGCATCGAATAGATCTAATTTTGTTCAAAATGGTGATGTTTATCGAGGCACATTCAAAACAGGTCTTGGTAACGATGTCACATTTGTTACCAATTCAGTTAATTTTATTGGTGAAGATGTTTTTTATTGGCAAAGAAATAGCGGGTATTTAAAAAATGAAACTCCTATGACTGGTTTATACCAAATCGATATAAGTGCTTATGTCTATGGAGGTCCAAGTCCAACCGCCGCAACTCTTAGAACTGAAACAAAGATTGATCCAAAACAAGCGAGTTCAGTTTATAGCGCAGACAAGTTGATTGGTGCAACATCAGTCGAAACATATTCAATAAATATTCCTATCAACCAAAGACATGGAAATTATATTTCCATGAAATTAAACGAAAACGTCGTATATTCATATCGTTTAGAAGTCACATCAATTAAATTTTATTTTAGTTGTTCGAACGTTAAAAACCTCGTAAAAGTGTCTTCCACAAATGAAAGCTATGGAACAGTTTCAATCGAAGGCTATGGTAGCAACGAACAAATTGTGGCCAATGGAACTCAAATCACAATTCACGCAAATCCACTCACCAATTATCAAACTGAATTTTTTGCATCTTTCAAAGGTTGGCATTTAAATGGCAGCGAAGAAGTCGTAAGTAGAGATTTTGAAATAACGTTCACCACAGAATTAAATAAATCATATGTTTATGTGGCAGAATTTGAAGAAGCTGAAACAGAATTATTTGACCAAGGTGTAGACACTTCAGGCGATAAATTAACTACTTATGTAAAAAACAAGAATAACAAGTATTATCCACTCAACAGCGTGATAGATGATGAAGCACCTTTCCCAACATTCCCAACAGAGCTAACTGACAAAGTTAACGAATTATTTATTGCACAACATCTCAGTAGGGAGAATTACTTGACCCATCTTGAATTAAATATTGATCGCAAAGGCCATGGCAATTGGGAACCATTTGATCCAGACAAAATTCAAGCAGTTATCTTCTATATGAATATGGACCAACCTACACAATACGACCCAGTTGGAATTGATCAATTTGTAACAACAAACGGAACGCTTACAACATACAGCGGTTTAAAAGATAAAACAGATGGAAACAAGGATATGAGTAAGGTTGTTTGGACAAACTTCACATCTAATAAAGCTGAATTTTATGTTACTAATGAGTACCGAGATCCAGATAACATCATAAAACACAATATTTGGATCAAGAGAATGCTGGTTATTGAAAGATAACAAACAAGATTCTAAAAAGGGCTAGAGGAGATCAAACCTCTAGCTTTTTATTATGGTATATCCTTCGCTGTGTATAAAACTCGTTCCAAAAAAGAAACAATAGATGTTCAATTCACCAAGTGACACTCTTATCTAAAAAGCGTTACTGCTTTTCAAATAATGGTCCTTGTATCATTCTCGTAGTACTTAGACAAAAAGTAGGCTAAGGCACAGGAAACCGTGTCTTTTATTGTATATAAATAGTAGTTTTGTTATAGTATTTTCCATGACTCAGATTCATTTATCAGATCACTTTACTTTCAAAAAGATATTAAGATTTACTATCTCGCCAATACTGATGATGTTTTTTACTTCAATTTATTGGATTGTTGATGGGTATTTTTTATCTAACTATGCTTCTAGCAGTGCTTTTGCTGGTGTGAACTTAATCTTCCCAGTCATTATGATAGTGGCTTGCGTCGGCTTTATGTTTGGAAGTGGAGGCGCAGCTTTAGTGTCTAAATATCTTGGTGAACAAGATAAAGAGAAAGCAAATAAGACTTTTTCAATGTTAACTTATTTCACATTTATTGTTGGAATAGTGTTATCAATCGTCTTTTTCTTTTTGGTAAGGCCAATCGCTCAAGGGTTTGCTGCTATCAATTCTATTGAAACCACTCAAGAGATGATTGATGTTGCTGAGATATATGGCCGTATCATGATTGGTGGAGTATCTCTATTTGTCATGCAAGGATATTTCCACTGTTTCTTCTCGGTTAACGAAACCAGTCACTTAGGATTTTTCTTCTCCTTGGGTTCTGGAATTATCAATATGATATTAGACTTCCTACTAGTAGGAGTATTTAAGTTGGGTGCGGTTGGCGCTGCAACAGCGTCTTTATGTGGTATGGCCTTTTCGACCTTTGGACCGCTTCTATATTTCTTTATAAAGAAAGACAATTTAATTAGACTCGGCAAAGGTGTATTCAACTTTAGAGATATCGGTAAGAGCGTTATTAACGGTAGTAGTGAATTCGTTGGTAACGTTTCTAGTAGTGTGATCTCTATCGTTTTTAACATTCAACTCCTCAAATATATTGGAGAAGATGGTGTATCTGCCTATGGCGTTATTGGATATGTTTGCTTTATCTTCTTTGCAGTCTTTATGGGATATTCCGTAGGAATTGCTCCAGTAATTGGCTATAACTATGGGGCTAAAAACAAAGAAGAGATGTCGAGCGTTATTCAAAAGAGCTTTATTATAGTAGGAATATCAGGACTCATTATGAGCTTAATATCTCTTGCTCTAGCAGAGCCGCTCGCGTTTATCTTCGCGAATGACTATCCAGAACTACTTACTTTAAGTACAAGAGCGATGCAGATATACTCTGCGACATACTTCTTAGCAGGATTTTCAATGTTTGGTTCTGGCCTATTTACCGCACTTAATAACGGACTTATTTCCGCGCTTATATCTTTCTGTCGAACACTTGTGTTCCAACTCGCAAGTGTCTTTGTTCTCCCTTTAATTATGGGAGTGGATGGTATCTGGGTTTCAATTATTGTTGCTGAATTTTTAGCGAGCGCAATGACAATTATAATTGTCATAATTAAACGAAAGAAATACGACTATGCGCTTAAGCCTTTAATGCTTAAGTAAGGTTACATCAAATATTATTTGCAAAATATACATTTTGTCGTAAAATACCAGCCGTATGGAAAAGAAACAAGAACATTTAGATATACATTGGGAGGCTAAAACCCCAAGATGGTACTTAAGACCAATTGAATGGGTTGGATCAGCTTTCTTTGTATTACAAGCTAGAACAAAATTTATTCACACTAATAAGGTTTCTTATAAAGAACCTGCTTTAATCTTATCTAACCACGCTTCATTTATTGATTTCCCTAACGTTGTCGTGGATATGTTCCCAAGAAAACAATGCTGGGTCATTTCAATTGAAGAATTCGTTGGAAGAGATTGGCTATTTAAAAATATCGGTGGTATTGCCAAAAGAAAATTTACCTCTGATTTACACATGATTAAACAAATAGTCGATTTGATTAAAAACAAAAAGACAAGCGTTGTTATTTATCCAGAAGCTCGTTTCTCTTTAGCGGGTATTAACGAAGACTTAGGCGAAGGACTAGGTAGACTTGCTAAAGCCTGTGAATGCCCAGTTATCGTCTATAACCAAAAAGGAAACTTCTTAAGATCACCTCAATGGAACAAAAGACCTTATCGTGATGTAAGAGTGTACGCGGAAGTTACAACCGTTGTTACTAAGGAAGAAACATTAACCTTATCCGCGGAAGAAATCCAAGAGAGAATTGAACAAGCGTTCGTCTATGACGAATATCGCTGGCAATTTGATAACAACATCAAGATTAAGAGCAAATATCGTGCTAAAAATATCCATAAGATCTTATATAAGTGTCCAGAATGCGGAAATGAACACGAAATGGATTCTGATGGAACATCCTTATGGTGTAACGCCTGTGGAGCGCATTGGGATATGGATGTATATGGTGTCCTTCACCAAAGAGAAGGAGAAGCCAAATATCCAATCGTCAGCAACTGGTATCGTTGGGAAAGAGAAGAAGCTTTTAAAGAAGTCGAAGAAGGTAGATATCAGGTTAAAAGTAAAGTGCGTTTAGAAAAACTAGTGGACTTTAAAAAAGGATTTGAACCAATCGGAGTGGTGGATATGACTCACGACGAAAATGGTTATGTCTTTGAAGGAACATTAGATGATGGAAGTCAGTTCTCACTCAAGAAACCTTGTTTGACAACAAGAAGCATGCATATTGAATTCGATTTCAAAGGCCGAGGAGATGCGCTTGATATCGCCACAATGGAAGATACATGGTTTGCTTTCCCGCTCGAGATCAAGAATTGCTTAACAAAATTTAACTTTGTTACTGAAGCGTTATATTTCAAGGCAAAAAGAACAAACAAACAATAAGAATTTAGGCAACAGCAGATGTTGCCTTTTTTCTTTTTTATAAAATAAAACTATACATATTAATAAAAATGATAAATAATATTTATGCACGAATGTGCGTAAATTAATTTGGCAAACCCGGAGCAATCCGGCGACGCAAAGCTATAGGGCCCTAAATGGGTAGCCAGTTGCACTTAAAATCTATTATTCGATTTTTTGTACAGTATGCTTTGCGGCGTACTGTATTTATTTTTATGGAAAAAACAAAAAGAAAGTTCAAAATTAGTATTCAACTTAAAACGTCGATTATTATCACTTTATTCGCGTTATTTTTAGGAACGATCGCAATTGTTTTCTTTTATCGCGTTATATATAGAACTGATAATGACCACACTAAAGCGACCGCTCAAAATATTTCAGCGACAGTTGCAGAAACAATTGATGTTGATAAATATGTCGTTGTTAAAGATAAGATTCAATCTATTTTAGACACGATTGAAAACCCTGTTTTTAGCGATGACTGGGGATCTCCAGAATGGAATGATTACATTGCTCAATTTGATTCTGTTCAAGTGGAATGCGCTACTGAATTTAACCATTTATTAAATTCTCTTTCTAAAGCAGTCGAAAAAACCACAATTGATGTTGATTGTATTTATTTAGTTTTTGTCGATACTAGAACACAAGGATTTGTTTATGTTATCGATTCTGCTGGCGAAGATGGATGTCCTCCAGGGTGTATCGATCCAATTTATGATATTAATAAAGAAGTGTTAACCAATCCTGATAGGGGCTTTCCTCCATATATCACTAATACCGCTGAATACGGTTGGCTTTGTACTGCTGGAACACCTATTTATAATGGTGACACAGTTGTAGGATATGCGATGGTTGATATATCAATGACCACAATGAGAGCTATTCAATCTCATAATGTTTTACAAATGGGATTATATGTCTTGGGAACAATTGTTATTTTGTGGGTTATCGGCTTTGTTTTAATTCATTTTATCTTGATTAAGCCTATAAGAAATTTAACTAATGCCGCTAAAAAATACGTTAGTACTGAAGACAACCAAGATAGTGAAATTTTCGCTAAATTAAATATCAAAACCAAAGATGAAGTCGAAGAATTAGCAAATGCGATGGGTGAAATGGAAAAAGATATTAATCGTCAGATTAATGAACTCAAAGATATGAATGTTAAACTTATCGAAACCAAACAAGAAGCAAACTTAATGACAGAACTCGCTAATAAAGATGGATTAACCGGTGTTAGAAATAAAATTAGTTATGATTCCACAGTTAAAGATCTTAGCGAAAAGATTAATAGTGGGGCAAAGGTTCACTTTGGTATTGCAATGATCGATCTTAATGACTTAAAGGTTGTTAACGATGAATGCGGCCATAGCGCTGGTGATATTGCTCTAATGAAACTCAGTTCCGTCATTTGTGGGGTATTTGTTCATTCTCCTGTTTTCCGCGTCGGTGGAGATGAGTTCGTTGTCTTATTACAAAATAACGATTACAAAAGAATTGATAAGTTGGTTGAAGAGTTTGACAAAAAAATCAGCGACTTACAAAATGATGAATACTTACGAGATTTTGAAAAAATCAGTGCCGCTATTGGGTATGCAAAATATAACCCAGAAATTGATAAAACGGTTCAAGATGTTTTCAATCGTGCAGATGAGGCGATGTATAACAAAAAACGCGAAATGAAGAATCAACAAGAATAAAATCAAATTTTATTGTAAAAAAATTTTAATATTTGGAAGAGATATATCTCTTCCCTGCTTATTTCAGGACATGATTACTGGCAAAATTATAATTTTGATACAAAAAAAATTGTAATTGTAATTTAGATAAATTAAAATAATAGCAGTCAAAAGCAAACCTGGAGAAATCCAGCGACGCAAAACTACAGGGTCTTAAATTAAAAAGATAGCCAGTTGCCTGAATTAAGAGAAAGGTGATTGGCTTTTAATTTATGGCAGTTAAATCAGTAAACAAGAAAGTGAGGAAAAGTATCGTTACAGCGACCGCTGCAACAATTTTCTCATTGGCTACTGCCATGGTTGGAACATATGCTTGGTTCGCATCAAGCACATCAGTCACCACAACAGGAATGCAAGTTACTGTCGTTGCTTCTGGTTCTTGTGATTTGGATAATGTCAAAGTTATCAAGTTTGACTATGACCAACAAAGAATTGGAGGAATGGACTATTTTGATTACCTTTCCCCAGAGAAAGGAAAAGTTTCCGAATACGAATATAGCTATAGAGAAGGTGAAAACTCCTTCGGTTATTATGGAAGCGCTAAAAGATTCTATCAATGGAATGGTTCTAGTTGGGTTGCATCTGACGATAAACCATTAACCGGAACCAAAAAAGGTGAAGTTGAAAAGAGAAGCAACTTACCAGTTTCTGGTGATGTTGGTGATTATTATTACGCCTACGCTGATGAATGCGCTATGTACTTCCAATGGAACGGTGATGAATGGGTTGTTTCAGAGGATGCACCAGCAGAAGGCACAAGTGGTGGAAATCTCACTAATTATTCTGATCTCCCTTCAACTCCTACAACTGGTTATTATTATAGAGTTACCTATGGTAGCTGGAATAAAATTAATGCGATGAATGTTTACGATCCTGTTGATAAGGTCGTTCGTAATTCAAGTTTAAGAGACTTAAACTGTAACGCTATTTATGAAGTTGAATTTACATCTCCATCTTATAGTTCACTCGATTTAGATTTAGTTGCATCTACATTTGATGTTGGTGCTTTAGGAGAATATGACATCTTACTTTCTGATTGCATTGATATCGATGTCTTTACCGATGCTGATTTAAGAGACGATAACCAATTATTCTATTTACCAAATAGAGGATCAACAATTAATGATAACGAATATGACGACAAAGCATATTGCCCATCATATAAATTGCTTGATCAAATGTACGCTAAGTGGAATGGTTCTTCTTGGGTTTTATTTGAAGAAAAACCAGAAACTGGCTCAAATAAAGGCAAAATTAAAAAATATTCGAACTTACCAGATTCCGAATTATCAAGCGGAGATTATTATCTCATTTCTGAATATTCTGAATTCTATAAGTGGAATGGTTCTAGCTGGGATTTAACTTATGAAGAACCTGCTACTGGTAATGATAAAGGTTCGGTGAGATATGAAAGCCTCTTACCATCTACCCCATCTACTGGTTGGTATTATCATGTACTTAGTAACCAAACATATGTACAATGGGATAACACAAATCATCAATGGGTTGCTAGCGAAGAAGAACCAGGTACTGGCTCTAATCGTGGTATTTTAGATTATAGTGACGAATTACCAGGTGAACCTTCAAATGGTGATTACTATTTAGTAAATAACTATAACAATCCAAAATATTACAAATGGAATGGTTCTAGTTGGGATATTACCACTGACGAACCAGATTCTGGCACAAATAAAGGAACAGTTGGTTACGCAAATCAATTATGTCCATCAACAAATGATTATTATTTAGCTACTCATAATGAAGCATATGCAAAGTGGGATGAAACAGAAGGAGATTGGTTAATTAGCTTTAACGAACCTTCTGGAACATACAAGACCGCAATTGCAGATGAGAGTTTCTTACCAAATGTTCATGATGATGGCGACTATTATTTAATGACCAATTATGAAGTTAATAAATATTACAAATGGAATGGCTCCTCTTGGGCTGCTTCTGATAGTGAACCTTCCGGAAATGATAAGGGCACAATTTCACATCAAAGCCTCTTACCAGTCACTTTAAATAGTGGTGATTATTATGAAGTCTTGAAGAAACCAGCTGAATTAACAGACTTAGAAAAAGTTTATTATAAGATTTCTTATTTAGCGTCACTCATTGATGAAGATGATCATAGTCACTTCTACAATAAATCAGGATCAAAAGCTTCTGAAATCACAATTGTTGATGGTAAAACAATTGATTTTGATGGTGACGTAGTTAAATTTTACATTAATGTAAATTATGCTCCATCTGTCGCAGATGAGTATTACGATAAAATTTCAGTTAATAGTTATACTGCAAAATATGACTATTGCTTCAATTTTAATTTCTCGGGAGGTGTCTCCAGATAATGAAAAAGAAAGGCATTGCTTATTTCTTTGTTGGAATAATCGCTATTTGTAGCGTTGCTATCTCAGCGGTGTCTTTTTCATTCGCTTGGTTCAAGGGCCTCGGAGATAAAATAAAAGATGAAAATCTTCCTGGTGAAATTGGACTCCGTGGATATTTCTACGCTGGAAGCGGACAATCTATAGAAGATCCTTACGAAATCGTTTCTCCAATTCACTTCTATAACTTAAGCCGTTTACAAAACTATGGTATTTTCAGTGAAAAAACATATTTTAGAATCGGCCATGATTTTGGAACTGGTGATGGATATCAATGTATCGACTATAAGACTGGTGCATACACAGATGAATTAGAAATGAAGGACTTCTTACAAGATAATCCTCAAATCGTTATCCGCCCAATCGGTAGTGAAAGCACCCCGTTCCATGGACACTTTGAAGGCAATGGTATTCCAATTAGAAACCTAATGGTGTCTGGCTATCCAGAAGATATTGGTATTTTCGGTTATGTCGCTCACGACGGCGAAATCGAAGGCCTTGTTTGTGATACCTTAACTGTTGAGTCTCTTGGTTACACAACTATTACAAGCGATGATACATTCAAATTATTTAGCCAAAATATCGAAAATCTTTTTGCTAGCTCAAGTTATTTGGCTACCGAAACAAATCTCGACTTTTATAACTATCAATCTACTGGTGTAGACACTTATGGCTACGTTAGAGCACTTCCAGTTCCTGCTAAACCAGGATTAAAGAATGAAAACGGACTTGGGGGCGTTGAATATAAGAAAATAAACGCAAATATGTATGAAAATACAAACTATTATCGTGGTTACTTTATTCCAACATTCCCTAATAGACCAGCCAGCCCATATTGCAACACAAACAATCATCCAAATGATCCATTTTCTTATTCTTGGTCATCTTCATCTTCAATTATCACTGTTACAGATGCTTTAAATGTTGATGTTAACGGAGATTCTGTTGCAGATGATTTGATTGTTTTTGATTTCACAAAACTTAAATTAAATGGCCAAGATCAATTTAATACTGGCGATGATATGCAATTAGATGTGAGACTTAATCTTATTGCCTCAGTTGAAGTTGAAGGCATTATTTATTCACGTGTTATTCAATCATACTTGATTGAATTCTACTCCAATCAGAAGCGTTTTGAAGATCCAGTTACAGATAATAACGGCTGGACAGTTCATATTTATTGTAACTACGCTACCCCTGACGACATAATTCATCCAGCGACAAACTATTACCATGGTAATAATATTGGTTTCTTAGTTGGTCACTTAGATGGAACATTAACTCATTCATATGTCTATAATGGAACTTTCAAATTTAATGATGATTCCTATAATCCAATTAAAGCAGAAACACAAACTGGCTTAGTTGGTGAAGTTGGCACAAACGTTGTCAATGCCTTAGACCCAGACTATAACAGCGTTGTTCATGGTGAAACTGGTGCTATGAACTTTACTAGAATTTACGATGGTATCAGAGGCGATTTCTCTGGTGGAGAATCCATTCACGTTGGCCTTGAATCTAGTAAAAAAATTGCATCATATGACACTGTTATCAACCACACGGGTGATCATAATCCAGATGATTCACTATTTGATAATTATTCTGAATATTTGAGACATAGACCAACAGGAGAATATATCACTGGAATTTTTGAAAACCCTACTGGAAGCGGCAGCTGGTCAACTTGGGATACAGCCAATGTTCCAACGCCTCCAACAGAAAGCTTCAATACAGTTGATTTCTTATTTAACAATGTTATTCAAGACGATCGTGATGCATTTGGAAAAGTCACAACTAATCGCGGTCTTGGTATTTTCAAACTCGTTACCCCTCGTAATACGTCCGCTAATAGTGGTAACTATCAATTCCACGTTTTAGACAATTTAGGCGAATGTAGAATTATTAAAGGCAATTCTTATGATAAAGTTTATTTCTCAACAGCAGAATATAAACATTTAGAACACAATTTCTTAGAGTGGGGAGATACCGCTGAAAGTCAGCCATTAAGAGCAACCACTCTTCCAACTAATTCGAATGTTTTTACTTTCGACTACCCATTCTCAAGAGATCACAACTATGTTTTCGAATTGGACTTAACTCAAAATGTTGAAGATAGCACAAATAACTTCATGTATGATACCAACAGTCAATTCTTAAGTAATTATTTACAATCAATACTTATTGATAAGTATGGAAGAACAATCCCACACGGTGATTATCGTTTTGGATTTATGTTACAAAATAGTGAATTGAATAAATCAACCGGACAAGAAGAAACAATTCCATTCCAGTCTTTATCTTCATATATGCCAATTAGATATCCTGGTGGAGATGGAAGTTTAACAAACTATGGTGGCGACGCTATTTATAAAGGAACTCTTGATAGTGAAAGCGATATTAGTTCAATTGTTTCTCCTTCTAATCTTGATTGTTACTATGTAAACAATTCATCGGTTTATTATCAATGGAATTCAACTAAAGGTAATTGGGATATTTCTGTGAATAATCCTGGTGGCAATTATATTAAAGAAGTTGATTACTATACTGACTTGGCTACTGAAGAGCCTACAAATGGCGATTGCTATTTAGTTCATGGCTATCCATCATATTTTAAATATAACGGCTCAACATGGGTTCAAACTTTAGATAGTCCATTAGCGGTTTTCTATCCTGCCAATTCTATTGTTTTCGATATTACAAACGATAATGGTGGAAACGTCTCCGTTATTGCTAATAAGAGAAATGTTTCAATTTACAAATTCTATAAATACAAAACAGCCTCAAAACCAACTCCAGACAAGGCAGTTAAGATGTTTACAATGAAGAGTGAGAATGTTGCTGATCCAGCAATTGACACTCATAGATATTTTAAATATGACTATAGCGATGGCTATGGAACCACATCAACTTTAGCATATGAAAACGATCATAACTTAATGAAAGATGATGGCGTTCTTTATGCACATACTTTCAAATTAGATAAGCTTGATGACGGATGGGCATACGCTATCGGCTGTTCTGATACGGGTAATGATGTTACCTCAAATCTATATTATTTAGCGGTCCAAGGACAGGTCGATGGTAATATCGGTTCCAAAGCCGCTAAAGTTGGAAATGTATTAAATGATGTTGATTTCTTAACTCAACAACCAAGAGCAAGTGACTATGTCGTTGAAACAACTATCAATGATAATGGCACACCAGAAGATCCTAGTGACGATACAGAAACAAAGACAGTCACTTATAATTCAAGCAAGGTTGCAAAACTATCGTTCACATCAGACTTTAATACAAGAAACGGATCGTTCACAGTCGGCGCTGTAACCGATGGTGTATCGGGACACAATTACATCAATTTTGAATATAATAATTCACCAAAATTCATCACGTATTTATTCGCATACGATTATAAATCGACACCAGGATTCTTCCTGAACGATTCGAAATATCCAACGAATATTTCGCCAACTTATACAATCATTAAAAGGACTTAAAAGAAAGGAGCAGCAAATTATGAAAAACAATAAAAAACACTTTATTCCATTTGTCATCACTCTTTTATGTTCTTTGATGATTATTCCATTTTT
The DNA here is from genome assembly GCA_902800025.1 of uncultured Erysipelotrichaceae bacterium. Lineage (GTDB taxonomy): Bacteria > Bacillota_I > Bacilli_A > RFN20 > CAG-826 > UBA2450. The sequence continues at coordinate 16,058 of CADCDA010000002.1, forward strand.
AAAGGGCGCTTCTATTAGACCTGCTGACGCTGAGCCTGAGTATTCTTATGTTATCTTGGACGATGGTAGCTATAACCAAGTAGTTACTTATAAAGATGCCACACACACTTATACCTTCTATCCAATTAAGGATCATGAAAACTATGTCGCAATTAAATGGGCTGAATCAGTTGGTACAGCAATTGACCATCTTGACATTCCATCAAGTTTTACAAGTAATGTTACTCACGAAACAACAACTGTTGTTGCAATTGCTAGAGCAGGCTTTAGCCGCTGTAGATTTTCAACCGTTTCTATTCCTCAAACAATCGAAGATATTCGTGAGGAAGCTTTTGCATATTGTAATTATTTAACAACGGTTCAAATTCCAAAAGGCGTTAAAGCTATATCAGAAAGCATGTTTTTAGACTGTCGTTCATTAACTTCTGTCTATTATTCATCTGATACAGGAGCCTTAACGGCGTCAAATACAAAAATTACTTATATCGGAGATCATGCATTTGATTCATGCATTAACCTTGCAGGCTTCAACTGCCCAGCGTTAGTTACTTTCTTTGGACAAAGTTGTTTCCAAAGATGCAGCAGTCTTTCTGTTTTTAGATTCCCATTAGATGTTACTGCAAAAGTTAATTACGCTGAATGGTATTGTGAAACTTGTGACAAGTATTACACTGACGAACAAGTTGGAGAAGATCATCTTTGCCCTGAACATGGTACGCCTGTAGTAAAGGAAGAAGAACCAGGACCAGAGCTTGAACAAAATGTCATTACAGTTAAAGAATATGCTTTCGCTGATTGTACAACTCTTAAGAAAGTTTATTTTGATAGGAACTTAAAATATATCAGCAATCATGCGTTTGCAGATTGTAGTACAGAGCTTATTTTCTACTTCTATGGAACTGCTGATGAATTGAGTGCTTTAATGAACACCGTTGATGGAGAGGGACATAAAGTCTACTTCGAAGATGATTGGAGAAAAGAATATATCACCACAGACGAAGATAAAGACGATGTCTATCCATTTGAAGCAGGACTTGATAGACCAACTTATTCTGCAGACTTCCCTGGATTAGAGTTTTATTTAACCAAAGCAAATCAAAAGTTAGATAACGCTAGAAACAAATCAACCATTAATATTATTAGCGGTCAAACAAAAAGATACGCAGTTATCAAAGGCTTTACTCCTCCAACAGCAGAGGATTTGCCAAGTTCAACATACTATGTACCTGGTACAGGCACTTTACATATTCCTTCTTCAATAGTTATTAGCGGTCAAGAATATATTGTCAAAGTAATCGATAAAGATGCGTTTAATAACACATCTTGTCAAGCAAACTTACAACAAGTGTATTTCCCTGATCAACTTGTTCAAATCAAAAATCACGCTTTCTATCATTGTAACAATATTAGTGTGTTTGATTTTAGTGCTTGTACAGAACTCAAAGAAATTAGTTATTCAATTTTCAACGAAGTTCTCGCTAACGCCGGAAAAGACATTCAAGATCTTAATGAAAACGGTGAAGTCAATGCTAACACAACTAAAGCAGATGCCAATCGAAACAAAGTGTTATCAAGAGTGGTGTTGCCAAATTCATTGGAATATTTAGGTAATTTCGCATTTTATAATTGCACTAATTTAAACGCTGATGCAGATGCAATATCATTTAAAACAGACAAGACTAAACCTTCAAATTTGAAAATAATTGGAGATTATGCTTTTGCGGTTCATAGAGATATAAAAAACTATATATCAGATAACGGCAGTGCGAAAGTAGATTTATTACTCCCTAATTCGTTAGATGATTCTTATGCTCCAACAGCTAATATATATCATTCTTGTGTCTGGATGGCTGATAGAAAAGGCAAGCATACAGATGATTTCGTTTATAATCGAGTTGCTATTAACAAAAATGCATTTGATAATCAATTGGCACTAAGAACAGTTAAAATGGAAAGCGGTGGCGTTGAAGGACACACAACGTCTTTAGCATCTAACGTTTTTGTCAGATGTTCTAACATTTTGAGATTTGAATCTAATGAAAATCTTTGCTTAATTGGTGATAATACATTTAAGCTCTGCACTTCTATGAGAGAAATTTTCTTACATGCTGATACAGCAAAGGCAAACAAAATGCACTGGGATGCTAGTAGCGGGGGACTACATGATACCGCTGTTGATAACCCGTGGGGAATCGCAGATGGTACTAACGCTTTACATAATAACGGCGATAATAAGGGCGAAACAATGTTCTGGGCTACGGAATATAGCGAACTTGTCGTTTATGTTTGCGGAAACAATAATGGTAATAACAATTACCCTGACCTTAGTAACGCTAAGAATTGGCGTACTTTATCGCAAGATAAGTTCTCACATGCTTTAACTGGTGTTGACAGAAAAGCAGTTGGTGTGCCTACTTATTATGTTGATTGGACAGTTACAGGAAACGTTAAATATTGGCACAAGAATGATAGTCCAACAGACGTTAAAGTCGATTTCGCTAGTGGTCCACGCACACTTAGCGATTATAATAGTGGATATATTTCTTTTGTAAAACAAGGAACTAATTACACTGTTGCTAGATATTTTACAGAAGGGAAAAATAATAATTTTTCAAAAACAATTGATTTAAGAAGTAGTGCATGTGGTGTTACAGTGGATGCAATTGGTCCTGAAGCTTTTGGCACTTATAACGATAAGAATCTTGGCTATTATTATGTTTTGCCTTCTACAATTAATTCCATTGCTTCACGAGCATTTTATCGTAATAAAGCAGCAAATGGAGTTCGTATTGTAACATTTGACAATGGCGGAACTCCACAACCTTATACGGGTGGAGCTGCCTTTAGTACGATTGCTTCAGGAAATAATTATGATGTAGACGATACCAAACGTGGATATTGCTGTTTGCCAGCAGCCATTACCGTAATTAATGATGCAACATTCTATAATAATGTTTTCTCTAAAGTTGAATTGCCAACATCAATTACAAAAATTAATGATGGTGCATTTTACACTAATGTTGAAAGTAATAGCGATAAAGGCAGAATAGATAAATTCATTTTTACCGATTATAATAGTGGCACTTCTCCTGATACAAACTCTTATTTTACCGCTGGATCTGGTGGGCTTTATTACACTGAAAAAAATAAGACAAAAGCATTGTTCCAAGCAAACACAGGTGATACTGGTACTTTAAATATTGATAGTGGTGTTACTCAAGTTTATTATCAAGCTGCTGCTTCGAGCAAATTTACATCCGTGTCTTTCAATGATGTAACTGCGATTGGAGGCCAGTCATTTATTAATTGTTACAGTTTAGCATCTATCTCAAACTATTCAAAAATCGAATATATTGGAATTAGTGGCACAATAACCGATATATCTGGTAGTAGAACGGATACTTATAAAAACACAAAAGGAAAAGCATTTGAGAACTGCTCTTCGCTAAAAGTTGATTTTACACAAATGACAAGCATTAAAAAGATTGGAGAGAATTCCTTCAAAACATGCTCAAATTTGGTTAATTTAACGCTAACTAAAACTTATAAGTTTTATGAATCAACCGGAGGTAATCCAGCAGATTGGAACTCCGTACAGGCAGTGACAACTAATGTATTGGATTTGAGTACACTGGCGGATTTAAGAGAAATAGGAGCTGGCGCATTTGTTGATGCTGGTGTTCAATATGCAATTTTGCCTAATACTACAGTCTCTCAAACAGGAGACCATGATGATTATTCTAGCCAAGAATCAAGCTTTAAGTGTGGAGGTAGTGCTATCTTCAACAATTCATCAACAAAGAGATTATGTGGTGAAACCGCATTCCAAGCCGATCAATCAGGTACTGGATCATTAAATCCTAAGACTCATTATCCGGTTGCTGCGTTAGCTGGTGAATATTCAAAACTTTATTATCGTGTACATTCAATAAATGATATTTTGGCTGCTGGCAGTGCGTCAACAGGTAGACAATATTGGACAGCTGTTAAAAGCGGCAAACCAAACGAAGTTAGAATAATTCTTTTTGCCGATAGAGATAAAGCTATTGCTTGGCTTGGTGATCCTGAGGATCCAAACTATGATTCCACTAACTTCGATAGTCAGCTTCATACATTCCCAGAAGTTGTTGCCACTCCTTAACCTTGATAATTATTTTATCTGATATAAAAGCTCGATGTTTTCACATATCGGGCTTTTTAATATATAAATATTGCGATAATACCTTTCAAATTCTAAAATTGAATTAAAGATAATAGAGGTATCTATATGAGTTACACAAGAGAAGAGATTCACCAAATAGTGGTGAACCAGCGTGAATATTTTCTTACTGGAGAAACATTAAGTGTTAAATTCAGAAAAGAGCAGCTTAAGAAACTAAAAGAAGCAATTTTAAGAAATCAAAAGAAGATTACTGACGCTTTACACGTTGATTTAGGAAGACACGAGTTTGAAGGATACTTCTGTGATGTAGGAGCGATTATATTAGAGATTAATGAATATATTAAAGGATTAAGTAAATGGAATAGACCAGAGACGCATTTCTCTGGATTAGCATGTTTTCCTTCTTTAACCACTAAAGTGTATAAGATGCCTTATGGTGTATCTTTAATCATTTCTCCATTTAACTTCCCTTTCCTCTTATCTTTGGGTGTATTAGCAGCCTCTATTAGTGGCGGTAATACCGCTTTAATAAAAGCGAGTAGTAAATCTAGTGAATCTACAAGAGTACTAAAAGAGATTATTAGTGAAACATTTGATCCAAAATATGCGATTGTTATCGATGGTGGACACGATGTTGCTGATTATTGTTTAGAAGAAAGAGTTGATAAGATTTTCTATACCGGTTCTCCTATTGTTGGTAAGCACGTTATGGAAATGGCGAGCAAGAACTTAACTCCAGTAGCGTTAGAATTAGGTGGAGAAACTGGGAACTGGTGTATTGTTAGAAAAGATGCGGATATTAAAGACGCTGCTAGAAAGATTGCGTTCTTTAAGATTTGTAATTCTGGACAAATTTGTATCAATATTAACCAAGTTGCAGTTGCTGAAGAAGTAGCGGATGCTTTTATAAAAGCATTAAAAGAAGAAATTGTTAGGCAAATTGGAGAAGATCCAATTAATAACGAAGAGTATCCAAAACTTATCGCTGAAAGAGCGTATTTAAAAATTGAAGAAGAGGCAAATTTATATAAAGACCGTATTGTTTTTGGTGGAAATGGTAATAAAGAAACTTGTAAATATTCTCCAACAATCATTTATCCAGTAAAGATTGATGAAAGTATCGTATTACATGAAATATTCGGACCATTATTACCAGTTGTTCCTTTTAAAGATGATGAAGTTGATTCTTTAGTGGATATCATTAATCAAAGAGAACATGGATTAGCCTTATATCTATTTACTAAAAATAAGAAATGGGCTAAGAGAGTAATGATGACTTCTCAATATGGTGGTGGATGTGTTAATGAAGTATGTGTTCACCTTATGGTGAAAGGAGTTCCATTTAACGGAACTGGCCATTCTGGAATGGGAGCATATCATGGAGTGTGGGGATTTAGAGAATTTACTCATCCTTCAACTGTTTTATATGGACATAATCATTTCAATTTATCAATTAGAGAACATCCATATACGAAAGGAAAAAGAAAACTCCTTTCTAAGTTTTTAAAATAATTATTTATAATATTTGTATATATAGGAGGCTTTTATATGGGAGTATACATCGCTTTATTATGCGTCGGTGTTTTACTTGTTGCCTCTTATTTATTCTTAAGAACAAAAAAGCCTTCTTTAGTAGCGGTATTTATTAAAATAGGTGCATCTTTGATATTTATATCAATATGCGCTTACGGCTTATATTTACATCACTATGTAATTCTTCCGTTAATGTTTGTCATTGGAATGGTTTTTGGGATGCTTGGAGATATATTATTAGATCTAAAATATGTCTTCCCTGAACAAGATAAGATGTTTACGTATTCTGGATTTATAACTTTTGGAATTGGACATATCTTCTTTATCTCAGGTATGTTTAGGGATTTATATCATAATGAATCTATCTTATACGTCATTCTTCCATTTGTTTTTGGTTTATTAATGGCAGTAGTGACTTTATTAATGCAAAAACCAATGAAATTAAAATATGGCGATATGGCTTTAATTGTTGCGATATATGCTTTTATTCTTTTCTCTATGACAGGAACCGCAATTAGTCTTTCGATTTTGAATAAGTTTATGAGTACAAGTTTAATATTATTAACCATTGGTGGAGCACTTTTTGCGATTAGTGATTTGATCCTTTCTCAAGCTTATTTTGGTGGAAAAGAAAAGAATCCTATTGTTATCATTTTGAATATTTGCACTTACTATTCTGCTCAATATTTATTAGCGTCAGCAATATTTTTCATTTGATAGCTTTTAAAACAAAAAACCATATAAGAAACCCGTTATTTTACTGATTTTGGTAGTGAAATAAGGGCTCTTTTTATATACATAATTCATAAAATTATTTTATTTTATGAGATATAATTATACAATTTAATGGAAAGAGATATCTTTAATGAGATCTAAAAGAACAGACAGCTTTTATGAACTGTTTTATAAATATGGCAATAATGGTGCTGGTCTTTTCGATTTTCTTTTAGCGGATGCACCAGATGAAATTTTCTATGTTGATATTGATAATGATACTTATCATCTTATCTATCATGTAGAAGGCAAATATTCGGTTCCTAAAATCAATGGAATTCATTATACTGAGCTTTTCGAATTCGCCGCTAATTATATCGTTCACCCAGATGATGTTGAAGAGCATAATAAGCTTTTAAACCCAAAAGGAATGGTGGAAAGATTAAAGAATAATAAAACGACACCTGGATTTGGTTATCAACAATTCCGTTATCGTTTAAGAGAGGGAAGTTACCGTTGGGTCGAAGAATGTGTTATCTATGGAGAAGAACTTGGTGTTGATCCAGGAAGAATTTATTTCTTTATTTTTGATGTTCAAAACTTTATGAACTTTGAAAATGGCACTGATACTGGTGATGGCACTAATATCATGACTGATCTTGACGAAATTACTAATTTATTAACTAAAAAGCCATTTTTAGTCAAAGCGGATGAATTAATTAAACAAAATAAAGAAAAGACATGGTGTATCGCTTCTATTGATATTGATCACTTTAAATTATTCGATGAGTGGTATGGAAGAGAAGCAGGCGATGTTCTTTTAGCAAAAATTGGCGCTATCCTCAAAGAGGATGAAGAAAAGTTTGGCGGACTAGCTGGTTATTTCGGACAAGATGATTTCTCTATCCTTATTCCTTATGACAAAGAGAATATTGAAAAAGTATTCGAAAATGTTCGTGAAGTCATTACTGGTAGTGGTTATTCAGTCGGCTTCCTTCCAGCAATCGGTGTCAGTGTTATTGAAGGCGAAGTTGAACTTCTTGATGCTTTAGATAAAGCATCTATCGCGGCTTCTGAAGCTAAAACTGATATTCGTAAGCGTATTTATTTCTATGATTTAGAAATGCATAGGGTGGTTGAGAAAGAAAATAAAATTCTATCTGATTTTATGGTCGCTCTTAAAAACGACGAACTTGAATTTTATCTTCAACCACAATGCCGTATTTCTACAGGAAAAATTGTTGGTGCGGAATCTTTAGCGAGATGGATTAAAAAAGATGGAACAATTGTCTATCCAAACGACTTTATTCCAATCCTTGAAAAATATGGATTTATTACTGAACTTGATATTGTTTTATGGGAAAAGGTTTGCAAATGGTTAAGAAGATGGATTGATTCTAACCACGCCCCTGTTCCAATTTCTGTAAATATTTCTAGAGCAGACATTTTTACTATTGATGTATACGAAGTATTTACTAATTTAGTTGAAAAATACAATCTTCCACCTAACTTATTAAAACTTGAGATTACCGAATCAGCGTATGCTGAAACTTCGGCAGTTGTTGGTGAATTAGTTAATAAACTAAGAGAAAAAGGATTCGTCGTTTTGATGGATGATTTTGGAGCGGGATATTCTTCTTTAAATATGTTATCAAACTTAAAGGTTGATGCGATTAAATTAGATGCCAACTTCTTAAACATCAATAGTGCCGAAGGAAAAGGTGTCCATATTCTTGAATCCGTTATCAATATGGCGAAAGTCATTAATATTCCAATCATCGTGGAAGGTGTTGAATTAAAAGCGCAAGTTGACTTCCTAGAAGGGCTTGGATGTCGATATGTTCAAGGCTACTATTTCTATAAACCAATGCCTGTTAGTGATTTTGAAAAAATCATTAGATATAAAAAGAATGTTGATCCACGTGGATTTATCGCGAAACTCAATGAGCAATTTAGAATTAGAGAGTTTATGGATCAAAACATCTATAGTGACTCAATGCTCAACAATATTTTAGGTCCTGTTGCTATTTATTCATGGGATGGAGAAAATAAAGTTGATATTGTCAGATTCAACCAACAGTTCTATGAATCTGTTTCAGTTTCAGACTTCCATGAAAAACTTGAAAATGTTCAAAACACTGTTCCAGAAAAAGATAAAGTTAATTTTATTAATCTATTTAAAGAAGCTAAAGAACACAAACTATTAGGTTCAAGAGGAACGGTGAGATTTTATAAAGCAGACGGAACCTTAACTGCCTTTGATATGCGCGTATATTATATTGGAAAGAACGAAGGCACTGATAGGTTCTATGGATCAACTCATAACATCACTGAACTAGAAGATATTAAGCAAGCAATGACTTTAATATCTAAATATTCAGTGGACAATTATATCTTCTTAAAACGACTTAATAATAAATGGGTTTATAAAGTAGTGGCCTATAACTTAACAGGTATCTTTGGTTTAACCAAAGAACAACTTGAAAAAGAACTTAATGATGGTTCATTTAAGAAGAGATATAAAGAAGGCGACTTTGACCGTGTTCACAATATAGTGTCTAAAGGCGAATTAAAGGAACCAATAACTGAAACTATTTCTATAAAAACCAACAAAGGCGAATTTGTTAAATACTCAATGACCTTTATCTCTTGTGAAGGAATTACAAATAACATTAAGTACATGGTGCTTGTTAGAAGACAATAAATAAGCATTAAAAAACTCTTCCATAAGGAAGAGCTTTTTGTTTGCTTTTAATTCACCAATTAGAATTTACGATTAATGAAGGATTTAACGCCTAAGAATTGAGCGTGTTCACCAAGTTCTTCTTCAATTCTGAGTAATTGGTTATATTTTGCCATACGGTCTGTTCTACTTGCAGAACCGGTTTTGATTTGGCCAGCATTGACAGCAACCGCTAAGTCGGCGATAGTGCTATCTTCGGTTTCGCCTGATCTATGAGAGACCATGCAGGTGTAACCATTTGTTTGAGCAAGTCTAATTGCGTCGAGTGTTTCTGTTAAAGTACCGATTTGATTAACTTTGATGAGGACACTGTTAGCGACGTGGCTTGTAATACCTTTTCTAACGAATTCTGGGTTTGTAACGAATAAGTCGTCACCAACGAGTTGAATCTTGTCACCGAGTTTAGCAGTGAGCTTGGCCCAACCTTCCCAATCGCTTTCTGCAAGACCATCTTCGATGGTAATGATTGCTGGGTATTCTTTGACAAGTCTTTCTAAGTACTTGATCATTTGATCGGTGGTCTTCTTACCTTCTTTGGATTTAACTAAGTTATAAACGCCATTGCCTTCATAGAATTCAGAAGAAGCAACGTCCATACCTAAGAAGATTTGTTCACCGAGTTTGTATCCTGCTCTTTCAACTGCTTCTGCAATTAAAGCGAGAGGTTCTTTATTTCCGTGTTTGCAGCTTGGTGCGAATCCACCTTCATCACCAACGCCGGTTTCATAACCGTGTTCCTTAACAACCTTTTGTAAGGTGTGGAAGATTTCTGTACCTGCTCTTAAAGCTTCTCTAAATGTATCAAAGCCTGCAGGAATGATGAAGAATTCTTGGAAGTCAACACTGGATTGTGCGTGTGCGCCACCGTTAATAACATTCATACATGGTGTAGGAATGACTTTACCATTGGTTCCACCAATGTAACGGTATAAAGGCATATTTAAGCTTTGAGCGGCTGCTCTTGCGACTGCTAAGGAAACACCTAAGACAGCGTTAGCACCTAAATTCTTCTTGAATGGGGTGCCATCGAGTTTGAGCATAGTGGAGTCAACGAGAACTTGATCTGTTGCTTCTAAGCCTTCAACAGCTGGAGCGATCTTTTTGTTGACGTTTTCAACTGCTTTAAGAACGCCTTTACCTTGATATCTGGATTTGTCACCATCTCTTAATTCAAGAGCTTCGTTTTCACCAGTTGAAGCACCTGAAGGAACGATTGCACGAGCTCTTGTGCCATCTTCTAACCAGACTTCGACTTCGACGGTTGGATTTCCTCTACTATCGAGGACTTCGCGACCATGAACTTTACAAATTTTAGCCATTAGTATTATTTCTCCTTTTTAATGTCCGTAGATATTATAAACAATCGTTAAGAAAAAATGCATATTTTCTTAAGAAATTATATATATTTTGTCTATTTTTTTGTTTTTTGGCTCAAAATTAGAAGAAAAATGGTCCCTATTCGTCAAAAAGGACCATTTCTTTTGCGTATTCAAGCTGTTTATCAGTAACTTTACCGTCCGAAATCATTAATGCGATTTCATAGATTTTTTCATCGAGATTGAGTTCTTTAATTGAGGTGTATGTTCTATTGCCTTTCACAACTTTTGAAATTTTAATGTGATTGTTTGACAAACTTGCAACTTGAGGTAAATGAGTAATAGTGATGACCTGGGTATTTAAAGAAATCTCTTTGATTTTTAACGCTACCCGTCTAGCGATTTCTCCGCTGACACCAGTGTCGATTTCATCAAAGATGACAGTGGCAATCTTTTGAGATTTAATGAATAACGCTTTAATTGCGAGCATGATTCGACTCATCTCGCCACCAGAAACTACTTTAGCGAGTGGTTTGATACCTTCTCCAATATTAGTTTCAATCAAGAAATCGATATCATCAATACCATTTTCATTAAAGATTGATAAAGATAGATTTTCATCTTTCTTTTGACTATTGATTTGAATTTGGAATATTGATGACAAAGATAAATCTTTGAGGTTATTCATTAACTCTTTTTCAATACCGCGAGATACTTCTTTTCTAACTCTACTTAAAGTAGATGCATATTCAAAGGTCTCATTATATTGAGCTTCGAGTTCTTTTCTTTTTTCGTTTAAAGAGATGTCGAGATCTTCTTTGTTTTGAAGAAGTTTTTCAAGGAACTCTTGATATTCGATGAGTTCTTTAATGTCTTTGTTATATTTCTTCTTTAATAAAGAAAGATTGTTTTTTCTTTCAATGAGTTCGTCTAAACGACGAGGATCATAATCAAGCCTATCGACTTTTTTAGATAAATCTTCATAGATAGATTCTAACTCGTAGTAGTGGTCATTGAGTTTTTCGTATGTTTCTTGATATTCGTTTTGATATTTAGATAACTTAGAAACATTTTCTTTTATTTCATAAATATCACTCAGTGAATCTTTATCAATTAATGATTTTGTTTGACTCAGAAGATCGTAGATTTTATCAAAATTATTTAATAGTTCAATCTCGCTATCGATTTCAGCTTCTTCATCAATCTTTAATTTATAGGAAGTGAGTTCTTTTAATTCGTATTCAAAGGTATCTCTTTTTGTTTTGATGTCATTAATTTGACGCTCTAACTCCAAATATTCTTTTTCTTTTTGTTTGAGTGTTTCTAAAGAAACAAGATATTGGTTTTTATAATCATTGATAAGATCGTATTTGAAACCATCAACGATTTCTAAATAGTTTTCTTTATTTAAAAGTTTAACCATATCAAACTGCTGATGAATATCAGCGAGATATTTAGCGATGACTTTTAATTCGGTCAAAGAAACAGCTTTATTATTAACTTTAATTATGTTTTTATTTCCAGTGATTGTTCTTGTGATTTCTAATTGGTTATCTTCATAAGAAATATCAATTGAATCAAGGAACGCTCCTAATCTTTTATTATTAAAGGAAAATAAGCCAGTAATAGTGGCTTTTTCTTCTCCATTACGAATCATTTCAGAATTTGCTCGATCGCCTAAAAGTAGACTAATAGAATCGATGATTAAACTTTTTCCAGCGCCGGTTTCACCAGTTAAGACAGTGAGGCCACTTTTAAAAGAGATATTTATATCTTCTATAATCGCAAAATTCTTAACTACTAGATTAATAAGCATAGAATTATTCTATATCATTTAGTTATAACTAAATAGCAAAAAGTTAATAAAAAATTAGCAATCTACTTGAAAGAGTGCCAAAAATGGTTAAAATATATGTGTTAGCAGATAAAATGTGAGAGTGCTAATGGAGGTATATATATGAAAGAAACAAAAGAATTTCAAACTGAATCGAAAGAACTTCTTTCTTTGATGATTAACTCTATTTATAGCAATAGCGAAATCTTTCTAAGAGAATTAATCTCAAACGCAAGTGATGCGATTGACAAATATCGTTATTTGTCTTTGACAAGTGATGGTAAATATCCAGTTAAAGAAGGAGAGATCCGTTTATCATTTGATAAAAAGAAAAGAACCATAACTATTTCCGATAACGGAATCGGAATGAGTAAAGATGACTTAGTTAACAATTTAGGAACAATCGCTAAAAGTGGTTCTAAAGACTTTGTCTCAAAATTAAAAGAAGCTAAAGAAAAACAAGATTTAAATATCATCGGTCAATTCGGTGTCGGCTTTTATAGTGCGTTTATGGTCGCTGATAAAATTGAAGTCTTAACAAAGACCCTCGATAGTGATGCCTATTTATTCTCTTCTAATGGAGAAGAATCTTACACAATTGAAGATGCTTCTAAGGAAGATGTTGGAACTTCAATTACTTTACATTTAAAGAAAAAGACCAAAGAAATCGATTATGATGAATATTTAAGTGAATATCAACTTCGTAACCTTGTAAAGAAATATAGTGATTATGTCCGTTATCCAATTAAGATGATGGTTACTAAAACCAAAAAGGAAAACGATAAAGATGTTGAATATGTCGAAGATGAAACACTTAATTCAATGACTCCTCTTTGGAAGAGAAATAAAAAAGATGTCACCGATGAAGAACTCAACAAGTTCTATAAAGACAAATTCATGGACTATGAAGATCCTCTTATTTCTTTGTTTGTCAAGGTTGATGGTAATATCACTTATGATGCGATGCTTTTTATTCCAAGCCACGCGCCAATGAACTTATATAGTGATAATTTTGAAAAGGGATTACAACTATATTCAAAAGGAGTGTTTATCAAAGATAAATGTCCAGAACTTATCCCAGATTATTTGAAGTTTGTTAAAGGTCTAGTGGATTCACCTGACTTCAACTTAAATATCTCTAGAGAAATCCTTCAACAATCACCGATGATGAAAAAGATTTCTGAAAATATCGAAAAGAAAATCATTTCTAAACTCGAAGAAGTGAAGAAAGAAGACTTTGAGAAATATAAGAAGTTCTGGGAATCGTTCGGAGAGATTATTAAATATGGTATCTATTCATCCTATGGATTTAAAAAAGATACATTACAAAATCTTCTCATCTTCCATTCATTAAAACACGAAGATGAATATATCTCTTTGGAGGATTATAAGAAAGAGATGAAGAAGGACCAAAAATATATTTATTATGTTTCTGGTGATAACCTCGACTCTATTAAACTCCTTCCTCAGATTGAAAAATATCGTAAAGAAGAAGTGGATGTCCTCTTATTTGATAAGAAGATCGATGAATTTGCGATTATGATGATGAGAGAATACGACAAAGTTGAATTCAAACTCATCTCTGATGAATCCGCAAGTGAGCTCTCTAAAGAAGAACAAGAAAAAGTTGAAAACTTAACCGCTGATAATAAGAGATTAATCGATAACATCAAAGAAGCTCTTAAGGATAAAGTGGATGATGTCGTTATCTCCTCTAAACTTGTAGATTCTCCATTATGTTTATCCACTAAAGATGGAATGTCTCTAGAAATGGAAAAGACATTACAAGAAGAAGCAATTGAAAATAAAGAAGATATTAAAGCGACTAAGGTCCTTGAAATCAACCCTGATCACGAGCTATTTAAGGCTCTAGCTTCTATTCAACAAGATGATGAACTCGTTAAAGAATATGCCCCATTACTATATGATGAAGCGATGCTTCTTGAGGGAAGAGATATCGCTGATAAAAAAGAGTTCGTCACCAAACTCAACTCTTTGTTCTTAAAAGCAATGAACAAATAACTTATACTTTGTATAAAAAACAAAACTCGACCAAATAAATGGCCGAGTTTTTTAGAAATCTGAATCAATCATGTGGGCGACTTTATAAGCGCCGATATCGTTGATTAGTGAAGACACGAATCCGACGAGCAACATGATTGGAATGTTCACTAACATACTTGCGAAAGCTTGTTCTGGAGTTGTATAGATTTTGAGTATAAAGTAGTTGAACAATGTTAACGCTGGTGTGATAGCGACATAGTAGATTAATGTAATGATCAAAGTTGCAAGTAATCTATATGGCATATTGCCAGTGTATGTGTCATTTCTGACGTGGAAGAGGGCTGTGAACCATCTACCAATTTTGGTAAGTGGGACAAACATTCCAACTAACATCGCAATCGTGAATCCAACTAAGAAGTTATATAACATATTGAGCCAAACGATACTATTGAAGTCGATGGTCAACACTCCAGAGTGGAAGTCAGTTGCTCCAATGACTGATGCTGCTAAGCATAAGAAGAAGCAGACTGGGATGTTACAGATTAGACAATAGACAAATGTTGCAACTTTTATTCTCATAACGGCTAATATTCTACTATCACTAAAATTATTTGCAATCATATTCTTTAAAAATTCTTAATTTTTCGGTAGTATTAATGAGTTATGAAGAAATACGATGTTTATCTATTTGATTTCGATGGCACTCTTGTCGATTCCTATGAATCATTAAGAATTGTCTTTGAAGAAGCGTATGGAAAAGTGAATACAGTAGTGCCAGAAGGATACACTCTTAGACTTATGAGAGTTCCTTTATATGTCGGCTATGAGGAACTTAAAGCGCCTCAAGATGAAGAAAGCAAGAAATTATTCGGTTCAGAAATCATCCGTTTATTAGATGAGCCAGAAGTGTTATTAGCGACTCGTATTTATGATGATGTCAAAGAAACCTTAAAAGAGTTACATAACCAAGGAAAGAAACTTGGCATCATTTCAAGTAACAATAGAAAACATATTTATGAAGTGATGAAATTTCTTGATATCGACGAAACACTTTTTGATGTTGTTGTCGGCAATCAAGAATCGAAAAAACATAAACCAAATCCAGATCCAATTCTAAAAGGATTAGAGGCTTTAGGAATCGGTAAAGAAAATGTTTGTTATGTCGGAGATGGCCTTGATGATATGAGATGCGCGATTAACGCGGGTGTTGATCCAATCTTAGTTGATAGACGAAACGAATATACGAACGAATATGATGTTATTATCAAAAATATAAGTGAGCTCTTATAGTGGAAAAAAGTGAATTAAATAGACTTCAAGATTTAGCGAGTGTTGGAAATTTAAACGCCATTAATAAGCTCGTTGAATATTATCTATCAATTAACGATTATCAAAACGCCTTTTTAACGGCGAGTAGATATGAGTTTTTTTCTGACGCTCAAGGGTATAAAACACTTGGATATTTCTATCAAAAAGGTGTAGGAACTCCAGCGGATTTAGAAAAAGCCAAGCATTATTATAAGAAAAGTTTTGAATTAGGAGATGTTGCTTCTGGGTATAATGCTGCCCTTATTGAAGTGAAAAATAAGAGCTATCAAAATGCACTTATTTATTTAACGAGTGGCATTGAAAATGATCACGTTCCTTCTATTCGATTATTAGCGAATCTTTATCTCAACGGTGATGGCTTACTAGAAGATAAAAATGTCGCGATTAGTTTATTAGAAAAAGCAGTGGAACTTGGCGATTTTAAATCAATCACTCAATTAGCGAAAATCTACTATGTAGATAAGGAGTATTCAAAGGCATTTGAATTATTCAAAAAAGGCGCGGATATTGAAGACATTGATTCTATATATCATGTTGGGTTATGTTATGCGAAAGGATTAGGGGTCAGACAAGATTTTTCGCTAGCGTTTAAATATTATGAGATTGGTGCAAAACAAATGGAACCGAAATGTCTATATAACCTTTCACTGTACTATAGAAGCGGTATTGCGGTTCCTAAAAATGAGGAACTAGCTAATAAGCTAGAAGAACAAGCAATTCAACATGGGTTCAAAAAATAATGTATTTTTTCCGTTGTTGTGTGATAATTTATAAAAAGGTGATGATAAGATGAGCAAAGAGAGTTTAAGAACAATTAAGGAAGTAAATGGTTGGAGAGTCAACCATCCTCATAGTGCCGCGAATATTTTTTACGCACTTTTTACATTTTTTGTTCTCGCAGTTCCTGTTGCTTATGTCTTTGTTCCAACGACCATCATGTGGCAAGTTGATGTCACTCCAAACATCGAATCATCATTTAATGGAGTTGATGTCGTTAAGTTTGCTATCTCATTTATTGAATTAGCGCTTGGTAAAACATATCCAATTGAAAACGAACTCATTAAAACTTTATACGATGCGAATTTCTCTGGACAACTCATCTATCAAGCAGTTCCATATCTTTATTTAGTCGGCGCTGGATTATTAGCCTTAATGGTGCTTTTCTCAGTCATCTTATTGATCATTTTCCTCGTCCACATTATTAAAGGCTATCTTAGACATCCTAAAGTTGTTAAAGTTTTCACTAATATAAACTTCACTTTGTCTATCTTGTATGGCATTGCTTTCATGATTATTTTTATTGGTTTTTCTACTTCTTCTGCAGCGACAAGTGGTCAATTCCAATTATTCGTTTGGTATAACTTCGCTATTTCTGGCGGATATATGGTATTCCTTATCGTCATTTCCGCTATTTATTCAGTTAACTTCAGAGATTCAATTCCTGAATCAGAACTTGAAATGCACGATGATGAACCAACCGTTGAACATATTTCTCAAGTTCATGAAATTACTAAAGTAAATTACGAACAAAGTTCAAGTTTGCCACCAAATCTTACTAGTATCGGTGGACATGCATTTGCTGAAAATCAAAACTTAATGGTGGCTAATATTCCATTAGAAGTTACTAAGCTTGGTCCAAGTGCGTTCGCTAATTGTTTGAATTTAAAAGTCGTCTCTATTCCAGATACAATTACTGAAATTGGATTTAACTGTTTCTTTAACTGTGCAGCGTTAGAAAGAATTAATTACGCTGGTACAAAAGAAGAATGGAAAAAGATCCGTCGTGGTAGTAACTGGCTTGCTAAAGCTGGCACTACAGAAGTAACTTGTATCGATGGAGTTATTATTGTTAATCCATTCCATTAATGAGCTATATTGTTGATAACAACCGATATATTATCGGTTTGAATGATAAAAAAGAAGAAATAGATAATTTTCTTGTCCATGAAGTGATTAAGAAAATTATTTTTGAAATTGACCGAGTTTGTCGCAAAAACGATATTCCTTATGCACTTAGTTTTGGTAGTTCTCTAGGCTTATATAATTATCAAGGAATTGTCCCTTGGGATGATGATGGTGATGTCGTTATCAATTATTTTGATCGTGAGCGTTTTGTTGAAGCGCTTAAAAATGATTTAGGAGAAGATTTTGTTTTCGACTGCGATGCGGTGAATAAAAAATATAATCCACTTATTCCGGCCTTTAAAATCAAATACAAACATTCATATATCAAAGAGAAAAATAGAATAACTTTACCAGACCATTGCGACTGTAAAGGAATCTTTGTCGATGTCTGCTATTTTATGGGCGTTCCTTCTAATGAAAAGGAGCATAAAAAGTTGTTTTGGAAATCTAAGCTATTAATGCCATTTTATGTCCTTTTAGACGGTTTCTTGCATCTTAATCCAAAAAATATCCGTAAATCATTAAGGAAATATGAAGAGAAAATCGCTAATAAATATAAGGATAGTGATTATGTATCTCAAACAGTCATTATTCCCTTCCAAGAATGTCCAAAAAAATATGTTGAACATTTGGCGTTTCCTAAACACGTTATTTATCCGTTTAAAGAATATGATTTCTATGGTAAAAAGATTTATTCGTTCAACAATATTGAAGAATTCTCGAGGCTTAGATATGGCGAGAAGGCTCTTAAGAGACTTGATTGTGATGGGGAGTATTACGATCCATTAAAAAGAAAAGACCGTAAAAGTGGACACATTAAAACAATATGTATCTATAAATAGATTTGTTATTAACATCGTTAATAAAATATTTTCTGAAATAATTATTAAACAAAAAATAAGAAAACTATTGAAATTAAATAAATATTTAAATAATATAATTGTGCGTTTAGCAATAAACGTAAATTAGCTCTGAATAAGAGTGGCCAGGTTGCCACTCTTTGTTTTTGAGGGGGTATCTATGGATTTAGTAAAGATCAAAAGCTTATTAGAAAACAAGATTACCGAATTAGGATTTGAACCGATTTCTATCACTAAGAAAGTAGAAAAAGGTGATGTCTTCCTATCAGTCGTTGTTGATCGAGTTGAACCAATTGATATGAACACCATAGTGAAGATATCAGGAGAATTATCTTCTTATCTCGATGAAATCGATAATAGTGAAGAAAAATATTTCCTTGATGTTTCCTCCTTAGGAGCGGAAAAGCCATTAAAGATTGAATCGTTATCTCAATATGAGGGAAGATTCATCCACGTCCATGTTAATAATGCGATTGATGGATTAAATATCTTTGAAGGAGACTTAGTTAAAGTTAATAAAGATTCTCTTACTCTTTCTTACCGAGTCAAAACAAGAGTAAAAACTGTGGATATATTATTCAATAATATATATAAAATTCGTTTAGCAATTAAATTTTAAGGAGTAAAAATAATATGGCTATTAACGTAAGTGAAATTAACGCTGCACTTGAGCAAATTGAAATTAATAAGGGCATCTCAAGAGAACGCGTTATCGAAGCATTGAAAGAATCGATGGCAAAAGCATACCGCAAGCAATTAGGCGGAGATGATGCTTTAGTGAACGTTGTCTTTGATTTAGATAACGGTGTCATCGAAATGTATCAAATCAAAAATGTTGTCGCAGATGTCGAAGATGATTTACTTGAAATCTCTGTCGAAGATGCGGAAGAAGAAGACAAATCCGGCAAAAAGTATAAAGTCGGTGATGAATTCCGTATTTATGCAAACATCGAAGAACTTCGCAAGGCGATGGTTTTAACCATCAAAGGATTGATGAAACAAAAATTCGCTGAAGCAGAAAAAGAAGTTCTCCACGAACAATTCAAAGACAAGATTAATACATTAATTACTGGTAGAGTTGAACAATTCGATGATCGTGGTGCATCTGTTAACATCGGTAGAACAAGTGTCTATCTCCCAAGAAAAGAAATGATTAAAGATGAAAGATTCGCAATTGGAGATAACATCAAATTATTTGTTTCTAGCGTTGCTACAGGAAATAAAGGCGCCCACATTGTTGTTTCACGTGCAAACGAAGGTTTCTTAAAAGCGTTAATGACCGAAGAAATACACGATATTTATGATGGAACAATCATCATTAAGGCTGTCGCTAGAGAAGCAGGCGAAAGAAGTAAAGTCGCTGTTTATTCTAATGATATTAATGTTGATCCAGCAGGCGCATGTATCGGTCCAAATGGTAGCAGAATTCAAAAAGTTGTTTCACAACTTGGTAATGGCCCATCTAAAGAAAAGATCGATGTTATCGCTTATAAAGAAAACGTTGGCTTATACATCATGGAAGCTTTAAAACCAGCTCATGTCATCGGTGTTAAAGTTAACGAAGAAGAAAAATCCGCTTTAGTAGTTGTTAAAGACGACTCCTTATCTTTAGCAATCGGTAGAAAAGGCGTCAATGCCCGTTTAGCGGTTAACCTCACAGGTTATAAGATTGATATCAAGATTGAAAGCGAAGCCCTTGAAGAAGGTCTTGAATATCAAAGCTTTGAAGAACTCAGCTCCATCGAACTTGAAGAAAAGAATAGAAAAATCGCTGAAGCTCAAAGAGAAGCCCTTGTTTATCAAAATAAAGAAGCAACCGTCTTACCAGGATTACCAGAAGGATATGTTGCTCCTCAAGCGAGAAATTATGAAGAAGAATCTAATGACTTTGACACAGCGTTAGAAGAAGTCGCGGAAAGCGAAGAAACGCCAGTTGTCGTTAAAAAAGAAGTCAAAGTGGAAGAAGCTCCAAAAGCTGAAGTTAAAGAAGAACCAGCTCCAGTCGTTGAAGAAACACCAGTTGAAAAACCAACCGCTGTTAGAACAACTACAACTCTTGAAGATTTAGAGAAATCTTTGGCTGAAGAAGAAAGCAAAAAACAAAAGAAAAATAGTGGTAATAGACGCAAGAAGAAAGTCGAAGAGGAAAAGGAAGAAACCACAATTACTCGTAACGAAGGACAAAGAATGTCTATTTACACCGAAGAAGAACTCAAAGAACTCGAAGAAGAAGAAAACGAGGACATCGAGGAAGAAGAAGACGATATTGATTATGATGAATATGATCAATATTACGATGAGGATTAATTTATAAAATTAATATGAACAAAACCAGACCTATTTATCGTACATGTATAGCAAGTAAAGAAAAACTACTCAAGCACGAACTATTCCGTATAGTTCTTGTTGATAATGAAGTTCTCTTTGACGCTAAACAAACGATACAAGGTCGTGGTGTTTACCTCAAAAAAGACTTAGAGGTGATAAAGCTCGCTCAAAAGAAAAAGATGCTTAATAAAGCATTTAAAAAAGATGTGGGTGAAGCTATCTATCAAACTCTAATTCAGGAATTAGAAAAAGAAAGAAGGGATTGATATGGGCAAAAATAACAAGAAAACATTTGAAAGAGAAACTAATGTTTCCACCAAAGTTAACGCTGATAAAACGAAGACCAAACTCCATGGTGGTACCTTTGTTTACACAGGTGCAATTTCTACCAGCGAACTTTCCAAATCATTAAATATCCCTGTTGGTGATATTATCAAATTCCTTTTTATGCAAGGGAAAATGATTACAATTAACACCATTCTTGATGATGAATTAATCGGCTTAGTTTGTTTACAATTCGGATTTGATTTTGAAAAGAAAACAATCGTTGCCGCTGAAAATTTTGAAGATGTCGTCATTAATGACGATCCATCCAAATTAAAACCACGTCCACCTGTGGTTACTATCATGGGACACGTTGACCATGGTAAGACCACATTAATCGATGCGATTAGAAATTCTAATCTCGTCGCTGGTGAAGTTGGTGGCATCTCTCAAGAAATCGGTGCTTATCAAAAAGAAATCAAAGGTCAAAAGATTACCTTTATTGACACTCCGGGTCACGAAGCCTTTACAGCGATGAGAAGTCGTGGTGCTTCTGTCACTGATATTGTTGTCTTGGTTGTTGCTGCTGATGATGGCGTTATGCCTCAAACTATTGAAGCAATTGACCACGCGAAGAGTGCAGGTGTCCCAATTATCGTCGCTATCAATAAAATTGATAAAGCTGGCGCAGATCCAAGTAGAGTCAAGACAGAACTCATGGCGCATGAAATCGTCGCTGAAGAATTCGGCGGTGAAAATATCATGGTTGAGATTTCTGCTAAGAAGAAGATCAATATTGATGGACTTCTTGAAGCAATCCTCTTAGTTAGTGAAATGGCCGAACTTAAAGCTAATCCAGATCGATATGCTTTAGGTACAGTCCTTGAAGCTAAGCTCGATAAGAATGAAGGTCCTAAAGCCACATTACTCATTCAAAATGGTACTTTAAAAGAAGGTGACTACTTAGTAGTCGGTACTTCTTACGGTAAAGCCCGTAGAATGACTAACGAATTTAAAAAAGTGCTTCAAGTGGCCACACCAAGTACTCCAGTTTCCGTTATCGGTTTAGCGGAAGTTCCTGAAGCTGGTGATCACTTTATGGCGTTTGCAGAAGAGAGTGAAGCTCGTGCGATTGCCTTAAAACGTAAACAACTTAAAGAAGCTAAAGAAAAGAGCAAGACCTCTGCTGCTAGCTTAGAAGATTTATTCAATATGGCGAAAAACGGTGATGTTCAAAAGATTAATGTCATCATTAAAGCTGATTCCACTGGTTCAGCAGAAGCAGTGAAGAGCTCCTTAGAAAAATTAAACACTGATAACATTAAAATTAATGTTATTCGTGCTACATCTGGTGCGATTACAGAAGGCGATATTCTTTTAGCGAGTGCGTCTCACGCGATTGTTTATGGCTTTAATGTTAGACCTGACGCCAAAACTAGAGCGAAGGCTAACGAAGAAAAAGTTGAAATTAGATTACATAACATCATCTATGCTTTAATCGAAGAAATTCAAGCAGCGATGAAAGGTATGCTTAAGAAAGAACTCGTTGAAAGAGTTACTGGACAAGCCGAAATCCGTAAGTTATTCAAAGTATCAAAAGTCGGAACAATTGCCGGTTGTATGGTCACTGATGGATATATCAAAGCAAATTCTTTAATTAGAATTATTAGAGATGGTGTTGTTGTCTTTACTGGTAAACTCGCCTCCTTACAAAGAGAAAAAGACCAAGTCAAAGAAGTTAAGTCTGGCTTTGAATGTGGAATGCTTGTTGAAAACTTTAACGATATTAAAGAAAACGACATCATTGAAGGCTATGAAATGGTGGAGGGCGACTAATGGCTAATAAGCAAGAAAGAATTGCCGCTATTATTCGTAAAAACATCGCTGAAATCATTCAATTTCAGATTAAAGATCCTCATCTTGGATTTGTTTCAATTCCAGAAGTAAGAGTGTCTAAAGACTTCTCTTAC
Source organism: uncultured Erysipelotrichaceae bacterium (assembly GCA_902800025.1). GTDB lineage: Bacteria > Bacillota_I > Bacilli_A > RFN20 > CAG-826 > UBA2450. The sequence goes on from CADCDA010000002.1 coordinate 39,020, forward strand.
GCAACAGTTTATGTATCCTTCTTTAAAGATGAAGATATAAAACCATCTTTAGAAGTATTAAATAAAGCTAAAGGATTTATCAGAAGCGAACTCGCTACTAAACTAGATACACGTCGAGTTCCAGAGATTCGTTTCGTCTTAGATGAAGGCTATAAAAAAGAAGAGAGAATCGCGGAATTATTAAAAAAATAAGGAGATTTTATCTCCTTTTTTACGTATATGGACGGAATATTTTTAATCGACAAACCTATTGGAATGACTTCAAGAAGTGTGTGTTCAAGAATCTCCAAAGCATTCAAAGAGAAAAAGGTTGGGCACGTTGGCACTCTTGATCCTTTTGCGAATGGCTTATTAATCGTCGCAACTGGAAAATGTACAAAGGCCGTTACTTTTTTTGATGAAGCGATTAAAGAATATAATGCGACTATTCAATTAGGAAAAGAAACTGACACACTAGATAATACTGGTAAAGTGATTAAAGAAGAAACAATCAAAGAATTTTCAGATAATGAAATTGAAAAAGTGATTAATTCTTTTTTAGGAAAACAAAAACAAATTCCTCCAATGACAAGTGCGATTCACGTATATGGAAGAAGATTATATGAATACGCTCACGAAGGAAAAGAGATTGATAGACCTTCAAGAGATATTGAAATCTTTGATCTAAAAATGACTTCATATGACAAAAAGAGTGGACTTCTTGCGTTTTATTGCAAAGTTTCTAAGGGTACTTATGTTAGAACTATAGGAAATGATATCGCTAAAAAGCTAGGAACAATTGGATATTTAGAAAAGCTAGAAAGAGTGGGTGTAGAACCTTTTACGATTTCAGAAACTTCATCATTAAAAGATGTAGAAGAAGGAAAGGCAAAAGCGTATTCAACTTATGAAATCCTTTCTCGATTCATTAAAGTTTGCTCTTTTGATGATAAAAAGATTGAAGATATTAAAAACGGAAAAATTACTTATCTAGAAAATAATTTAAAAGATAATAGAATATTAGTGGTCGATTCTTCTAATAATGCGATTGCGATATACACTCGTAATAAGAATGATAGATTAGAATTCACCAGAGGATTATTTTAATGAAAATCATCGATATTGATATTAAGGATATTAATATAGGAGAGAATCCAAATGTTAATTTGGTTCTCGGCTATTTTGATGGTGTTCATATCGGCCATCAAGAGATGATTAAAAAGGCTATTGAAAATGGTGATACTGCTGTGATGACATTTGATCAATCACCTAATGTCGCTTTAGGGCAAGGTATTAAGTATAGTTACATCACATCCTTATTTGATAAAGCGAATATCTTTGAAGAATTAGGAGTGAAATATTTATACGTATTAAAAGTGTCAATAGACTTATTATCTGTATCAAAAGATGAATTCATTGAGAAAGTTTTAAAGAAGATTAATCCGAAAAGAATATATGTTGGAGAAGACTACCGATTTGGTAAAAATGCGGAAGGGACTTTTCTAGATTTAGAAAAGCATTTTAACATTCATGTTAATAAGCTTGTTTCTTTAAACGATAGCAAGGTTTCTTCTCGAGAAATTAGACATTTTATTAAAGAAGGAAAAATGAAAGAGGCTGAAGAGAGTTTAGGCCGTCCATATCAAGTAACTGGAATAGTTATTGAAGGAAGACATAACGGGGAGAAAATCGGTTTTCCAACCGCGAATTTAGAACTCACTTATCCTTATGTTTTACCTAAATTAGGTGTTTATACTGGATATGTAAAACTATTATCTAGTAAATATAAAGCAATAATCTCGATGAGCACTCATCCAACAATTATGGAACTTAATGAACCAATCATTGAAGTGCATCTACTTTCCTATAAAGGAGACTTATATGGAAAAGAGATTGATGTCCAATTTAAAGACTATATTCGCGACATTATGAAGTTCGATTCTTTAGAAGAATTAAGAGAACAACTAGAAAAAGATCGTGAATACGCAAAAAATACTTTGAAATAATATATTTTTCATATATATTAATACAAAGCGACTTATCTCTAGGGTCTTCGAATCCTCAACGAACACCCCGGGCTTAAGTTAAGAAAAGAAAAAGGAGGAACTTGAAGATGGCACTTTCCAAAGAAAGAAAAGCAGAAATCGTCAAGAAATACGGAAAGAATGAAAAAGACACTGGCTCAGTTGAAGTCCAAGTCGCACTTCTTACCGAACAAATCAAAGCGTTAACCGAACATTTAAAGAGAAATCACAAAGACGCCGCTAGTAAGAGAGGCTTAATGATTCTCGTTGGTCAACGTAGAAGTTTACTTGATTATCTTGCTAGAACAGATCGTGAAGCTTACTTAAGACTCATTGTCTCTCTTGGCATTAGAAAATAGTCAAAGTCAAAAATGGAGCATTATTGCTCCTTTTTTCGTATAATGAAGATATGGATTTATTCGATTATTTAAACGACTATCAATATAAAACAATAGATAAGTATCCATTAAATGAAATTGATATGGTTCTTTTTTCCATTTTAGCGTACCCACACTACGAAGAATTTATTGGAAAAAAAGAAATCTATAACGCTAAGAAGATGCTTAAGTTTTTATCTAACCTTGATGTCAGCGACTTGATGGATAGGAAAATCGAGTATCTTAGACTCCTTAAAAGAGTGTGCCAAGCCCCTCGATATGAAGGAATAAAGTTTTATCATTTTCGAGTTAATCACGATGAAGAAACAACAAAACAATTTCAAGCGATTACTTTAATTTTAGGAAAAATAGTGGTGGTTTCTTATTGTGGAACAGATGGGACAACGGTCGGTTTTAAAGAAGACTTAAACATGTCTTATTTAGAAGTGACACCAGGAGAAATTGAAGCCATTGAATACTTAAAATATATCCAAAAAAAGAAGAGACCTAAATATTTATATTTAGTTGGCCATTCAAAAGGTGGAAGACTCGCTGAATATTCCGCTAAGCATTTTACTAAAAAAGAGAAGCTATTAGGAGTGTATACTTTTGATGCTCCAAATTTCAAAAAAGAGTTTTATGATTCTGAATATGAAAAGATTTCTCCACTTATGAATGTCTATCTTCCAGAAGAATCAATCATCGGTCGATTAATCGCTGAATCTGCTCATTATAAAATCGTGAAATCAACAAGGCATTTATTAATGCAACATGACACTCTCTCTTGGGAGATTGAAGATAATCATTTCGTTTATTCGAATGAGTTTTCAAAAAGATCGACAAGAATTGTTAATGCCCTTAATGGTGTTCTTGAAAAATATGATAACAACACTAAAAAAGAATTTACTGATACATTATTCGATTTAATCGAAAGCGCGAATATTAAATCATTCACAACAAAAGAAGAGAATATCGCTATGCTTAAGAGTGCAATTCCAATATTCAAAGTCCAGTGGAAGAACACTCCAAAAGAAGATAGAAAATCTCTTAAACTGATATTACTGACTTTGGTTGTCGACTTTTTGAAAAATAAGAAAAACTAAGAATCGTGATGTTTTCACGATTTTTTATTAGAGTTGTTGTCGTTATCATCTTATTTTTGTTACATATTTTAGTACATAATTAAAAAAGACCTAAACCATAAGGAATAGGTCCCAAACCTTATTTTCAAAGTAAGCCACATCTAGGAAAAAGTCAAGAGTTAATGGCCATTTATTGATAAAAAAATGAATAGTGGTCAAATAATAATATTTATATTTAAAAAATATAGTGTCATTTTTTGCTTGTTGTGATAACATACTATCGTTATGTTATTTAGAAGAAAGAAGAAAAAAGAAATGAAAAGAGTATTCGAATTAGAATTCGAAGGAAAGAAGTTCGTTGTTGAAGCCGGCGAAATCGCAAAACAAGCTGATGGCGCTGTCTTAGTGAGATTAAATGAAACAGTCGTTCTTTCCACCGCATGTGCCTCTGATCTACCAAAAGAAGGTGATTTCTTCCCACTAACAGTTGGTTACGAAGAAAAACAATATGCAGTTGGTAAAATCCCAGGCTCATTCCTCAGAAGAGAAGGTCGTGCTGGAGAACACGCAACCCTCACCGCAAGATTAATTGATCGTCCTATTAGACCAATGTTCTCCGAAGGATTCCGTAATGAAGTCCAAATCGTTAATACAGTCATGTCTGTTGACCAAGACTGTACACCAGAAATGACCGCTATGCTCGGTTCAAGCTTAGCATTAGGCATTAGTGATATTCCATTTGATGGACCAATCGCCGGTGTTTATGTCGGTAGAGTTAACGGCAAATTCATCATTAACCCAACCGTTGAAGAAAAAGCAAATTCCGATATCAACTTAGCAGTTGCTGGTACAAAAGAAGCTATCAACATGGTTGAAGCTGGTGCTGACCAAGTCAGCGAAGAAGATATGTTAGACGCCTTAATGTTTGGTCATGAAGCCATCAAAAAGTTATGTGTCTGGCAAGAAAAAATCATTAAAGAAATCGGTAAAGAAAAAAGACACATCGATTTATATGTCTGTGATCCAGTCATTGAAAAAGATGTTACCGAGAGAGCAGAAGCTCGTTTAGTCAAAGCTATTTCTATCTTTGATAAGCTCGAAAGACAAGACGCCATTGATGCGATTGAAAACGAGATTATCGATGATTACGATAATAGAAAATATGAAGATGAGAAAACTCATCAAAAGACCTTATCAATGGTCAAAGAAACTCTTGAGAAATTAGTCGCTAAAGAAGTTAGAAGATTAATTACTGATGAGAAGATCAGACCAGATGGTCGTAAAGTTGACGAAATTCGTCCTTTGGACGCTCAAGTCGACTTATTACCAAGAACTCATGGTTCTGCGATGTTCACTCGTGGACAAACCCAAGTTATCTCTGTGACAACTTTAGGTGCTAAGAGCGACGAACAAATCATCGACAACTTAACCGATGAAGAAACACGTCACTGGATGCATCATTACAATTTCCCACCATACTCTGTTGGTGAAGTTGGAAGAATGGGTTCTCCAGGAAGAAGAGAAATCGGACATGGTGCTTTAGGTGAAAGAGCATTATCATATGTCATTCCAAGCGCCGAAGAATTCCCATACACCATTAGAACAGTGGCAGAAGTTGTTGAATCTAACGGTTCCTCTTCACAAGCCTCTATCTGTGCTTCATGTATGTCCTTAATGGCTGCTGGTGTCCCAATTAAAGGTATCGTTAGTGGTATCGCCATGGGCTTAATTAGCTCTGGACCATTAGATGGTAAACACCCATATACAATCCTTACTGATATTCAAGGTTTAGAAGATCACTTTGGTGATATGGACTTCAAAGTTGCTGGTACTGAAAAAGGTATTACTGCACTTCAAATGGATATCAAAATCAAAGGAGTCACTAAAGAAGTCCTACGCGAAGCTTTAGCCCAAGCTCACGAAGCAAGAGCAAAGATTCGTGAAGTCATGAAGAAAGCCATTGCTGAACCACGTCCAGATGTCGGTAAGTACGCTCCTAAGATGGATACATTCTTCATCGATGTCGATAAGATTAGAGATGTTATCGGTACTGGTGGAAAAGTCATCAATGAAATCATTGCTCAATGTGATAATGTGAAGATTGACATTGAAGACAATGGTCAAGTCACTCTCTACCATATGGATAGAGAAGTCATTAACAAAGCTAAACAAATCATTCTTGATATCGTTAGAGAAGCCAAAGTTGGTGAAGACTTTGTCGGTGAAGTTACTAGAGTTGAAGACTATGGTGCGTTCGTTAGACTCTTTGGAAACGTTGAAGGCTTATGCCATGTCTCTCGCTTAGGCTGGGGATATATCAATAAGGCCAGCGATGTTGTCAAAGTTGGCGATAGCTTAAAAGTTCGTGTTATCGAAATTGATGATCACGGAAAAGTTAAGGTCTCCGCTAAAGAATTTATGGAAAAGCCTGCTGAAGAAGAAGGTAGAAAATTAGAGCATCACGCTCATCCAGATAAGTCCATCAAAGGACCACGTAAATTCAGAAAGTAAAAAACTTATTAAAATACTCTCGATTTTTTCGAGAGTTTTTATTTATAATAAATGTATATGTTAGACGTAGTAATTATAGGCGCAGGAGTCTCCGGTGCTTTTATCGCTCGTAAGTTAGCGCGTTATGAATTGAATGTCGCCCTTTTTGAAAGGGAAAACGATGTTGGCGACATTACAAGTAACGCTAATAGTGCTATCGTACATAGCGGTTATGACCCTGTTCCACACACATTAAAAGCACTTTTGAATGTTCGCGGAAACGCGATGTTTGATCAAATTGCAGATGAGCTTGATGTTCATTTCAACCGCTGTGGTTCTTTAACTGTTGCAGTCAGTGATGAACAAATGGCGATGCTTTATGATTTAGAAAAACGCAGCCACGAAAACGGAGTTGAAGTTCGTATTCTTTCCGCTGACGAAGTAAAGAAAATGGAACCACACATCTCTCAAGAAGCTAAAGGAGCGTTACTTGCTCCAACAGCAGGAGTTGTCGATCCATTTAATTTAGTCGTTCACGCTGTTGAAAATGCGGTTGATAATGGAGTAGAACTTCATTTATCTGAACCTGTCATCGACATAGTCGATAAGGGTGAATATTTCTTAGTTAAAACCCCTAAAGGTGAATATGAAAGTAAAGTCGTTATCAATGCGGCTGGTTTATATAGTGACAAGATCGCTTCAATGATTGAAGACATCGATTGGCATCTCATTCCTAGAAAAGGTGAATACTTTGTTTTAGACCATTATGAAGTCGGTTTAGTCAATCACACAATTTTCCCTCTTCCAAGTGCAAAAGGAAAAGGTGTCCTTGTTTCTATGACAAGCAGTAATAACTATATCGTTGGTCCAAGCAGTGAACCAATCGATGATGTTGAAGACTTTGCCACCGACAGCTTTACATTAGGCGAAATCAGAAGACAAGCCACTGAACTTGTTCCAGATATTCCATTTAATCAAGTCATTCGAGTGTTCTCTGGTATTAGACCAACATCAACTAGACATGACTTTATTATTGAACCTGCAAAGACAAATAAGAGATTTATTAATGTTGCTGGAATTGAATCTCCAGGACTTGTCTCTTCTCCTGCAATTGCAGAATATGTCTTTGAAAACTACGTTTCTAAATTATTTAATTTAGTTGAAAAGAAAAACTTTAATCCTCGTATTAAAAAATATCATCATCTTAATGAGATGAGTGTTGAAGAAAGAAACGCTGCTATAAAAGAAAATCCAGAATTCGGAACAATTATTTGTAGCTGTGAAAAAGTTTCTTTAGGTGAAATCAAAGAACTTCTTGATAGAAGTGTTCCACCTCATTCAGTTAAAGGTGTCAAAAGAAGATGCCGTGCTGGATTTGGCAAATGCCAAGGTGGATTCTGTTCACCTATGGTGACTTTAATCTTAGCAAAGCATTATGGAGTTTCTCCTCTCGATATCACTTGGGATAGAAAACCTATTCTTGAAGAGGAGGTAAAGAAAATATGATTAAACGTGATTTAGTTATCATCGGTGGTGGTTCCGCTGGTATGGCGGCTGCTATCGAAGCCAAAAAGAATGGCATCGATGATATTCTCATCTTAGAAAAAGATGGAGTGTTAGGCGGCATTCTTAATCAATGTATTCATAATGGTTTTGGTCTAACTGAATTTAAAGAAGAATTGACTGGACCAGAATATTTATCAAGATTTGTTAAACAAGTCGAAGAACTCGGTATTGAATATAAGCTCAATTCCTTGGTTTTAGATATTACTGAAAACAAGTGCGTTACTTATAGTAATGAAAAAGACGGTGTTGTCATCGTTGAAGCTAAAGCGATTATTTTCGCAACTGGATGCTATGAAAGAAGCCCAGGCGCTATTCAATTAGCAGGCGATCGCTGTAGTGGTATTATCACCGCTGGTACCGCTCAAAAATATTTAAATATTCACGGATATCTCGTTGGTAAACGAATCGTTATCCTTGGTAGTGGCGATATCGGTTTAATCATGGCCAGAAGAATGACTTTAGAAGGCGCAAAAGTATTGTGTGTTTCTGAAATCATGCCTTACTCAAATGGCTTAAATAGAAACATTGCTCAATGTTTGAATGACTATGACATTCCTTTATATCTCTCAAGAAGCGTTCTCAGAGTTGAAGGCAAGAGTGGTAGGGTAGAAAAAGTCGTTCTTGCCGCTGTTGATGACAAGATGAAATTCATCCCAGGAACAGAGATGGAATTTGAGTGTGATACATTACTTCTTTCTGTTGGATTAATTCCTTATGTCAGTTTACTTGATAAGCTTCACTGTGAAATGAGTTCCACTAGAGGAGCGAAAGTTAACGATCAACTTATGACTTCTATTCCAGGAGTCTTTGCCTGTGGTAACTGCTTACACGTTCATGATGTTGTTGACTTTGTTACCGATGAAGGAAGAGACGCTGGTAGAGGCGCTGCTAATTACATCAAAGGTTTATCAGAAAAGAAGAAACATATCCTTGTGAAACCAGGAAATGGAGTGGGATATGTTATTCCTCAATTTATTGAGACTGATTTAAATAATGACATCACTTTCAAATTTAGAGTTAGAAGACCAGTTAAAAATGTCTTTGTCAACTTTAAAAGTGGAGACGCTTTGATTCATAAGGTTGTTAAACCAGTCTTGATTCCAAGTGAAATGGTGATGATTAAATTAAACAAAGATAAATTAGCGGGCTTACCGCTTGATGAGATCGAAGTCTCTTTGGAGGAAAGATAATGAAAGAGTTAACTTGCATCGTATGTCCTAGAGGCTGTCGCTTAACAATCGATGATGATTTAAAAGTTACTGGTAATTCCTGCCCTCGTGGAGCGGAATACGCAGTTAATGAAATGACTAATCCAAAAAGAATGATTACTTCTTTTATGAGGGTTAAAAACAGAGAGAACTGTGTCGTTTCAGTTAAAACAAGTACCTCAATTCCAAAAAGAATGATTTTCCAAGTGATGGAAGAAATCAATAAAGTCGGAGTTAACGCTCCAACAAATATCGGCGATATCGCGATTAAAAATGTTCTCGGTACTGGAGCAGATATCGTGATCACAAAAAACGTGAAATAATTATTTTATAAGAATTAATTATTTGCTAAAATAAAACTAAGATTAATTCATAGTCAATTTTTCTATTTATAAGGAGACAAGATGTCTGAAAAAATTAAAGTATTTGCTTTGGGCGGATTAGACGAAGACGGTCGAGACTGTTATATTGTCGAGATTGACTCTGATATTTTCGTTATTGACGCCGGCTCATCTTTACCAGATAAAACTATTCCTGGAGTAGATTGCTTACTCCCGAATTTTGACTATATTATTAAAAACAAAGATCGTGTTAGAGCATATATTATGACTCATGGTCATGATGAGAGCATCGGTGCTATTAGACATTTCTATAAATATGCTCCAGCACCAGTATATTGCTCACATACAACTATGACCATTATGGAAGGTCAACTCGCAATCTATGATCAAAAACTTGAATATGATTTTAGAATTGTGAAGCCTAGTGATGATGTAATCATCTCTGGTAGAAGAGTCAGATTTTTCCAAACTTGTCATAACGCTGCTAACTCTTCTGGAATTGCGATTTCGACTAGCCAAGGCAACATCATCTTTACTGGTGATTTCATCATTAGCTTTGCTACTGAAGAAACAAACTTCCAATTCGACTTATTTGCCGCTAGTGAATTAGCAAAAGAACCAACCCTCCTTTTAATGGCGGAGTCCAAAAACGCTGATAAGAATGGCTATTGTTCTCCAAAGCATAGATCTAGTAGCCTTATTGAAAAATATTTTAAAGCTAATAAACGTATTTTTATCACTTGCTATTGGCAAAATATGTATCGAATTAGAGAAATCATTCGTTTAGTGAAAAAATACGGTAAGAAAATTTATTGCTACGATAATTACACCCAAATCATCATGAGACAAATTATTGCTGCAACAAAAACTGGATCTTTATCAGACACTGATTTTATTAAAAAAGAAGATTTATTAAGAGTTAGAAAGAATGATGTTGTTGTCTTACTTGTTGGACAATCAGACGATATCTTTAGAGAAATCTCTGCTTTAGCAGCAGGTGTGAACGCTGATAAGCGTATCAAACTCGAACCAGATGATATTTTCATCGATGTCGCTCTTCCTCGTCCAAGCTTTGAAACAATTGCCACTCGTTCAATGGATTCGGTGTATCGTTCTGGATGTGAAGTGGTCTGGCTTAAAGGAAAAGATGTCAGCCCAATGCACGCCAAAGAAGATGACCTTCGCTTCGTTTTAAATTTATTTAAACCAAAATATTATTTCCCAGTTCGTGGACATTATACAAAGATTATGGAAAACGCTAAGATTGCGGTTTCATTAGGTATTGGACTTAACCATATGAATGTCTTTGTCCTCGATAATGGCATGCAACTTATTTTCGAAGAAAATAGAAGGCCAGTTATTCTTCCTAGCGAAGTGACTGGTGTTGATGTTTCACCAATCTTGGTGGACGGAAAAGGTGTTACCAAAATCAGTAATGATATCATCGAAACTCGTCAAAAGATGGGCGTTGATGGAGCGGTGGTTATTGCTTCAACAGTGTCGCTTTCTCAAAAGAAGATTATTGCAGGACCTGATTGCCAAATGAGAGGATTTGTCTTTGTTAAAGAAGCCGAACCTCTATTAAAGTCAATTACTCAGATTTATGTTGAGGAAGTTAATGGAGCTTTAACAAGAAACCAAGACCTCGAATTAACTAAGAATACAATTAAAGATCGAATCCGCTGGTTTATCAGAAGAGAAAACGGTCGAGAGCCATTAATTGAACCGATTATATTGATCGAAGATTAAAGCACAAAGAAAATTGTGCTTTTTTTCTTCAAATCTTTCTCGCGTATGCGTATAATTTATTTATGGCCGAAAAAGAATTCAATCCAGTTAGTCCAAGAGTGGAACATATTGTTAAAGGACTTTTTATGGTCCTTTTTGCGGTTGTTGTCGCAATTAATGTTGGAAAGATTGGAAAAACTCTAGCGTTCCCATTTTTGTATTTATTTGGAGCGACATATTATTTGATGATGGCCTTTGTTGCTTTTGTCGGTGTTTATCGCACTTTTAGACATAAGAAATTAAAGATTAAAGATTTCAAAATTATTCTTGGATTATTTTTATTAACCCTTTCACTCGTGATTATTATTACCTACGCTTCCTTTAAAGGAACTGGTAAGACATTTAACAATGTAAAATTCGATGAAATCCTTGCGAGTTATAATTCTCAATTAGGTACTTATTATAGCGATAAAATCATCAATGTTTTTGATGGCTCTAACATATACGCCTGTGGATTAATTGGTATCCTCGTTGCGGGATTAACCGCTAACGATGTCATTATTTTATTTATCGGAATCATTTTATTTATCCTTGCTGCTTTGTGCTTATCTTGGTCAAAACTATTAATGCTTAAAAAGGACAAGAAAAGCAAAGAACAAAGAAAAGCGGAAAGAGAAGAAGCTAAACGTAGATTCATTGAGCAACAAAGAATTGAAGAAGAAAATAACCCAGTTATCTCCACTCACGATGCTTCAATCTACCAAGAACCAATCGTTCACGATAATCAAATTCGTCCTGATCCGGTCTTTAACCGTGAATTAGAACCAGCCCCTATTGAAAGAGGCTATGAAAAAGATGACCGTCCATTTATTAATGAAAATAGTGGATTCAACCAAGTGAATTCATCTTTAGATGAAATCTATGGTGGAAATGTTATAAAGAAAGAAGAAAATATCGGTTACACCGAATTTACTCCTTTAGTGTTTAATGGCAACGCTAATATCAATCCTTTTGAAAAATATAGTCAAGTTAAGCCTCAAGAGTCTGTAAAACAAGAAGAAGTTGTTGCTCCTGCTCCAATTGAAGAAGAAGAGGAAGAAATCAACTTAATTGAAGAAAGACCAATTGAACAAAATCCAGAAGAACATGTTATCGATGAAACTCTTGTGAAGATGCAGCCTCAATTCGTCGAACCAGTTGAGCAAAAAGTTGAAACCCCAGTTCAACAAGTTTCAGCCCCTATTAGTGAACCTGTAGTGGAAAAACCTAAGAAACGTGAAAGAGTAGTGTGGATTGCTCCTTCTACTGATCTTTTAATGAATTATGAAACTCAGGAAGCAAAAGAACTTAATGAAAGTGTTGCTAATGAGAGAGTAATTTTAATTAACAAGACATTAAGTGATTTCAAGATTGGCGCGAGATGTATTGGTTACACAATTGGGCCAAGTATTACTAGATTTAATATTGAATACGACGCAAACGTCACCGTTAAATCAGTTGAAAGATTAGATAAAGATATTTCTTTAAGATTAGGTGGAGTTGTTTCTAGATTTGCCGCGATTATTCCAGGAGAATCTTATTCTGGCTTAGAAGTTCCTAACGCCACAATTACAACTGTCGGCTTTAAAGATGTCTTTACTGCTCTACCAGATGTTAAGAAACATCCTTTAGCGGTTGCTTTCGGTAAAGATATTTCTGGTAATGTTATCGCGGCTGACTTTAATGAATTCCCACACCTACTTGTCGCTGGTACCACTGGAAGTGGTAAATCAATTTATGTTCACTCTATTATTTCAACTTTAATCATGAGAGTGTCTCCAGATGATCTAAAGATTGTTTTGGTGGACCCGAAGAAAGTTGAAATGACTAAATATCGTGATATGCCTCACTTATTATGTCCAATTATTACCGAAGCTGATAAAGCGAAAGTATGTTTACAAAAACTCGTTGAGGAAATGGAAAGAAGATACGCTTTATTCTCAACTAACCCAGAGATTAGTGATATCAAAGGATATAATGCTTGGGCTAAAGAAAGTGGAGAAGACACTCTTCCATATATTATCGTCATCTTAGATGAATACGCTGATTTAGTGGATAACTGTAAAGAAATCTCTCAACCAGTTGTTTCAATTGCGCAAAAAGCGAGAAGTGCTGGTATCCATTTACTTATTTCCACACAAAGACCATCTACCAACGTTATTACTGGTGTTATTAAAGGCAACTTACCAACTCACGTCGCTTTAATGACTAGTAGCTATACCGATTCTATGACGATTATTGGTGAAGGTGGTGCTGAAGCCCTTTTAGGTAAAGGCGATATGCTTGTTCAATCACCTCTTGTTTCTCGTGTCGGTGTTACACGTCTACAAGGATGCTATGTTCAAAACAAAGAAATTGTTCACATAGTGAACTATTTAAAAGAGCACTATGAAACATATTATGATGAAAACTATTTAGATTTAGTTGATCACTCTAAAGAACCAGCGACTCCAGCTTTAGCGCCAGGAGAAGTTGAAAAAGAGAGTACTCAAGAAGAAGAAAATAAGTATCAATCCATTAAGGAATGGGTTATGAGCCAAGAATTCGTTTCTATGAGCAAGATTCAAAGAGAATGCTCTGTTGGCTTTAACCGCGCTGGAAGATTCTTCTCTAGATTACAAAAAGAAGGAGTGGTTGCAACTACTCAAGACGGCTCATCCAAAGGATGCAGAGTTCTTGTTCACGACAAATATTATGATGGTGATGATATCATCGGAAGTGATGAATTAATTGGATAATTATGGAAAATCAACTTATCAGTGCCTTTTTGTTAGAAAATAACCAAGTTGAAGTCAACTATGTAAGTGATGACATTCGCTCTGTTTCTTATACTTTTAGTAGAGATGGCGAAGTCTTTAGATTAAAGAAAATTTCTGAAACAGGCACGAATTCAATATATAAAGTCGTTTTTCAAAATGACACACCTTTAGAATTAGGTCATATTTATAAACTAAAAACTAATGATGAAGAAGAAACGATTCTTCGACTTGATCGTTATGTAGCGTCTAAAGAGTTTGATGACTTATATGCCTATGAAGGAAGATTAGGAATCAAATATTCAAAAGAAGAAACTTCTTTTAAGCTCTGGTCCCCAATCAGTGAAAAAGTTTATCTCAAACTTGAAAAGAGCGATAACAACTTTGTTCTTGTTCCGATGAAAAGACAAGAAAAGGGAGTTTATAAAGTTTCTGTTAAAGGTGATTTATTCAACAAAAAATATCGCTTTGTTATTTATCAAAATAACATCCAAAAAGAAATTAATGATCCATATGGTGTAGCGGTATCTGCTAATAGTGAGCATTCGGTTGTTATCGATATTAACGATATTAAAAATATGGGGACAGTAACTCCAACAACCGAAATCAAAAAACCAGTTAACTCAATTATTTATGAACTTCATATTCGCGATTTCACCGAAGGTGATAAAAGTATTGTTAATAAAGGGACATATTTAGGTTTATTAAATAAAATCGACTACTTAAAGAAACTTGGTATTACCCACGTTCAACTTTTACCAGTAATCGATTTTGATGCGGTTGATGATTTTAATAAATCAACTTATAACTGGGGTTATAATCCAATTTCTTTCTTCGCTTTAGAAGGAAGCTATTCTCAATATCCAGAAGACGCTTTAGCGAGACTTATCGAATTTAAAACTTTAGTTAATGAACTTCATAAGAATGATATTCGGGTGGTCATGGATGTTGTTTATAATCATTTATATGATTATATTACCACTGATTTCCAAAAGAATATCCCTTATTATTATTTCCGTAGAGCAGGCAAGAAAATGGCTAATGCTTCTGGATGTGGAAATGATATCGCCAGTGAAAGAAAGATGGTTCGTAGAATCATCTGTGATTCGATTAGATATTTCTTTGAAGTCTTTGATGTTGATGGCTTTAGATTTGACTTATTAGGTTTAATTGATATCGATACCAGTCGAGAAATCATTAAGATTAGAAACGAAGTTAAAAAAGACGCTCTTTTATATGGCGAAGGCTGGAATATGGGTGTCGAATTAAAAGCAGAACAAAAAACTTCACTTGATAACGCACATCAAATTCCAGAGATGGGATTCTTCAATGATAAATTTAGAGATGTTGTTAAAGGTTCAACTTTTGACCATTTATCTCCAGGCTATATTTTAGGAAACAAAAACATTCACTTTGATATCGAAGATGTTCTTTTTGGAACAATGTTATCAAGAAGATTTGATTCATTTAATCAATCGATCAACTATGTTGAATGTCACGACAATCAAACCTTGTTTGATAAGGTGTCATATTTTGATGAATCTATTGATGTTTGTCTTAAACGCGTAAAGCTTGCAAATATCATTACTTTATTCTCCTTTGGAGTTCCTTTCATCCATATGGGACAAGAAATTGGTTTATCTAAACAGTTATTAGATAACACCTATAATGTTCCAAAGATTAACAATATGGATTGGAAACTCGTCAAAGAACGCGAGACTATGGTGAATATCCTCGCTGATGCGATCAAAGTTAGAAAACTCCTATCTTTTGAAGGAATTGATAATCCCGATGATATCGGTGATTCAGTAACTGTGGAACATTTAGAGAACGGTTTACTTGTTATTAGAGTTAAAAACGAAGTTTTGATTACCGATAAGAACGCGAAAGAAGCAATCTTTATCATTAATCCAACCGAAGAAAAGGTGACGTTTGATCTTGAAAGCGATTACTATTTATATTTCTCATCTTCTTCAGGCTTAGTAACTACAAAGACTTATTTCAAAGATCTTTTAGTTCCAGGCTTATGTTTTGAGGTATTCATGAAATAATATGTGGCATATCATTAGAGCAGCTTTACTAATTGCACCAACTTTAATCTACGATTATTTCGCATGGATTTTAAAATACTCAAAGCATCCAGAAAAATATCCAATTACGAAAAGATATGATAAAACTCGTAAACTCATTAGAAAAGTGAACAAGTTATTAAAACTTGATGTTCATATTGAAGGCTTAGAAAATCGCCCAGAAGGAGTGGCATGTTATTTTGTTAATCACCTCGCTGCAGTCGATCCTCTTTTGCTTTTCGAAGCAATGGATACTCCAACTGCCTTTTTAGCGAAGATTGAAATTAAAAAGATGCCATTTGTGGGACGTATTTTTACCGCAGAGAATGGTTTGTTTTTAAAACGTGATGATTTAAAGCAACAGCTTAAAGTAATGATGAAAGTCGAAGCTTCATTAAAAAACAAAGAATGTAACTGGGCCATTTATCCAGAAGGTACAAGAAATAAAGACCCGATGAATACATTGCTTACTTTCCATAAAGGGACTTTCCGTCCTGCTGTTAAGGCTAATGTTCCTTTAGTCCCAGTTGTGTCTTATGGTTCTTTTAGAGTGTTAAACATGAAACACAACTATAAAAAATATCCTACATATGTTAAATTCTTGAAACCGATTTATCCAGAGGAATATGAAGGAAAAACCACCGATGAAATCGCTGTGATGGTGCAATCGAGAATTCAAAAAGAGGTCAGCTTTATCGCTAAACCTCTCGATCATAAACGCATGAGTGAACTCGGTGATAAATATTACCGTTTCAATTCAATTAAGTAATTAGTATTTTCTTCTAAGACCTTTTGGATAATAGTTCTTAATAACTGTTCCATCGGTCTTGGCAATATCAATAGGATTATCGTGGTATGTTAGTAAGACATACCCTTTATTTTTGTTTACTTTGTTTAATTGATTTCCTTCTAAATATAGTTTTAATTCTTCTAAAGATAACTCGATTGATGGGAATTCATTTTTGGATAAAGTTCTTGCGTAATGAAGGTCATATTTAAAGATTCCTTTACGCTCTTCTCCGACCTTGACTCCATAGCGAACAACACGTAATCCTTTAGTGTCAATCATGCTACTAATTGCGAATAAAGTGTCACCGTATTTTTTAATGTCATACCCTTTATAGGAGTCGACAAATTCGAACTTAACTTTGTTATCGTTTTTAAATTTGGATACATTACTCGTCCCTGGCTTACGAATGTGACAGATGTATTGACCTTCTCCGTTAAACATAGAAGGAAGGAGTCTAACTCCAAGAGGTTTCTTTTTATTAACATATCCATCTTTAAGATTAATTGGTTCAACTTGGGCATCACTATTTAAAAGAAGATATTCAATTACTTCTTCATCTTCCTCTATTGAATAACTACATGTTGAATAAGAGAGTAATCCACCTTCCTTAAGCATCTTATAAGCGTAAGAAATAAGCTCTTTTTGTATTTCGGCAAATTTATATACTTTATTGATTGACCAATCTTCTTTCATTAAAGAGTTTTTTCTAAACATTCCGCTTCCTGAACAAGGGGCGTCTAAAAAAATTTTGTCAAACGTTCCTAAATAGTGATGATAAATGTCTTTGAAGTCGTTATTAGTCACCAAAATGTTTCTTAAGCCAAGGCGTTCAGAATTAGAAGCGATAATTGAAGCCCTTGAGCTAGATAAATCGTTAGAAATAATTAACCCATTTCCGTGCATCTTTAAAGAAGCTTGAACGCTTTTTCCTCCAGGGGCAGCGCATAAATCTAAAACGCAATCTGTATCCTTAAAATCAATAATAGAGGAAACAATCATCGCACTTGGTTCTTGTAGATAATAGTAACCAAGTTCGTGATAATAATGTTTCCCTAATGGGTACTCATTTTTGTCATATATATAAGCGTGATTCACATATGGATGCTTCTTGACATGTGGGAATTCTTTTAGGAATTCTTCATCGCTTATTTTATTCGTGTTTAAAAGCACCGCGTGCTCATCTTCTAAGTCGAGTGACTCATAGAGCTTAATCGCGTCTTCTTCTGGTAACGAATTTTTTAAATGTTCAAGAAAGTCCATAAACCAATTATATACGGAATACAAAAATAAATGTATAAAATACATTGTTTTGTGGTAACATATATACGAGGTTTTTACATATGAGAATGGTAGATTTAATAATCAAAAAACGTGATGGCCACGAATTAAGTGATGAAGAAATCAAATTTTGGATCGATGGCTATGTGAAAGGTGAAATCCCTGATTATCAATCAAGTGCGATGAACATGGCGATTTTATTCCGCGGAATGAATAAAAGAGAAATCGCCTCTTTAACTGACCATATGGAACATAGTGGTGAAATTATTGATTTAAGTGATATCGCTGGTATTAAAGTTGATAAACACTCCACAGGTGGAGTTGGTGATAAAACATCTTTGGTTCTTGGACCAATGGTTGCTGCTTGTGGTGGCAAACTCGCCAAAATGAGTGGTAGAGGATTAGGCCACACTGGTGGAACGCTTGATAAACTCGAATCCATTCCAGGAATGTCTATTGCTAAAACCAAAGAAGAAATGGTGGAACAAGTTAATAAAATTGGTATCGCCATTATTGGACAAACCGCTTCTTTAGTTCCAGCAGATAAAAAACTATACGCTCTTAGAGATGTTACAGGAACCGTTGAATCTATCCCATTAATCGCTGCTAGTGTTATGAGCAAGAAACTCGCTAGTGGTACAGATGCCATTTTATTAGATGTCACTGTTGGTGAAGGTGCCTTTATGAAAAACATGGATAGTGCTTTTGAATTAGCAAGAACCATGGTTGATATTGGTAAATCTCTTAAAAGAGATACAGTCGCTGTTCTCTCTGATATGAGCGAGCCTTTAGGCTTTGCGGTTGGTAACAACTTAGAAGTTAAAGAAGCAATCGCATCATTACATGGTGAAGGACCAGAAGATTTAATGGATCTCTGCTATACTTCAGGAAGTATCATGCTTGTTCAATCCAAGATTTGTAAGGACTTACAAGAAGCAAGAGAAAAACTTCACGAAGTTGTTTATAATGGAAAAGCCTTTGAAAAGCTTTGCTTAATGGTCGAAGCTCAAGGTGGAGATGTTGAATATATTAAACATCCTGAAAAATTTGAAGTTTCAAAGAATATTATTGAAATTAGAAGCGAAGCTGATGGATATATCAAAGAGATTAACGCTCTTGATATCGGTATTAGCGCGATGAAACTTGGCGCTGGTAGAGAAACTCTTGAAGATACAATCGATATGAGCGCTGGTATTGTTTTAGCAAATAAGATTGGTGCTAAAGTTGCTAAAGGTGATCTCTTATGCACTGTTTATACAAATAAACCAGAAGAAGAATTTCTTCCTGTTCTTGATGAAATCAAGTCAGCCTATAAATTCACTGATGAACCAGTGAAGATTCTTCCAGTTATTAGAGAAGTTGTTAGATAATGAAAGTTGTATTACAAACTGTTAAAGAAGCTCATGTAAATATATTAGGGAAGACCGTTGGAAGTATTTCTAACGGTTACCTTTTACTTGTTGCCTTCACTGATGGAGATGATGAAGAAATAGTCAATCGCATGATTGATAAGATTCTTAAACTCCGTGTTTTTGCAGACGAGAATAGAAATATCAACCTTTCACTTTTTGATGTGAAAGGAAATATCCTTTCTGTTAGTCAATTCACTTTATATGCGAACACGAAAGGTGGTCGTAGACCTTCCTTTACTGATGCGATGAGACCACATGAAGCTGAAGTTTTATATGATTATTTCAATAAGCAATTAGAACATGTTTCTGGTTTAAATATCGCAACTGGTGTTTTTGGTGCGGATATGGAAGTTTATTCTATCAATGATGGTCCATTCACTTTAGTGCTTGATAGTAAGGAATTATTCTAGATGAAAATATTAGTTGGACTTTCTGGTGGTGTTGATAGCGCAGTAGCGGCGTATCTATTAAAAAAAGATGGATATGACGTTAGTGCTTGTTTTATGCGTAACTGGGATAGCCTCGCTAATAATGATTATTTAGGAAATCCAAACATCAATAATAGTCAATGCCCTCAAGAAGCGGACTGGGATGACGCAGTTAAAGTTGCTCAGAAATTAGATATCCCTTTATTAAGAATTGACTTTATCAAAGAATACTGGGATGACGTCTTTTCATATCTAATAAAAGAATATGAAGTTGGTAGAACTCCAAACCCAGATATTTTCTGTAATAAATATATTAAATTCGATGCTTTCTTGAAGTTCGCTAAAGAAAAAGGCTTTGATATGATTGCCATGGGACATTACGCAAAGCGAGTTGATAAAGATGGCGTTAGTTATCTTTGTAAATCATTTGATCAAAACAAAGATCAAACTTATTTCCTTTCCCAAATCTCTCAAGACCAATTAAAATACGCGTTATTTCCGTTAGGGGATATCGATAAAAAAGAGGTTAGAAAAATCGCTCATGATTTGAACCTAGAAATCGCTGATAAAAAAGACTCAACTGGAGTGTGCTTTATCGGTGAAAGAAACTTCAAAGAATTTTTAAAAAATTATATTCCTGCTAAAAAAGGAAAGATTATTGATATCGACACAAATAGAACAATTGGATATCACGAAGGCGTGATGTATTACACAATTGGACAAAGAAAAGGCTTAGGTATTGGTGGAATTGCTAATGAAGAAGCTAAAGGCTGGTTTATTGTTAAAAAAGATGTAAGAAATAATATATTATTTGTCGCTAGCGGTGGAGAAAGCGATCGCTTGAATTCAGATAGTTGTTTAGTTACTAATCTTAACTTCATTAGTGGTAAACCAAAAGAAGGGCAACATATCTACGCTAAATTTAGATATCGTCAACAAGATAATGGAGTAGTTATTCACTTTGTTAATGATGATACAGTAAGACTTGATTTCGATTCTCCTTATAAAGCAGTAACTCCTGGTCAAGCAGCGGTGTTTTATGATGGCGATATATGTTTAGGAGGAGGGTTAATTCACTCCACCTATTACAAAGGAAAAAGAACTGATTTATAAAATTGATATGAGCCTCGAAATGAGGCTTTTATTTTAAAAATAATGTTTCCTTAAAAGATTATTATTTGTAATAATAGTGATTGAGGTATTACGCATATGAAAACATTAGTCGTTTACTTTTCACGAACTGGTGAAAACAGTGTTAATGGTGAACTTGAAATCATCACTAAAGGTTTTACTGAAATCGTCGCTGAAAAGATCGCTCAAAAAGTAGGAGCAGAATTATATAAATTAGAACCAGAAATTCCTTATCCAACAAACTACGAGGAATGTGTTAAAAGAAGCAGAATTGAAGATCAATACAATGAGAAAGTTAAATATTTACATCCTCTTTCATCTTTAGATGAATACGATGTGATTTATCTTGGTTTCCCATGTTGGTGGAGAACTTATCCTCGTATTGTTGCTTCTTTTATTAGAGACCATAACTGGTTAGGAAAAACTGTTTACCCATTTGCCACTAATGAAGAAGGGGCTCTTGGGATGGCAGAGATGGAACTTAAAGGCTCTTTAAGAGGTGCCTTAATTAAAAAAGGATTTGCCTGTAAAGGTAGTGAAGTAAATAACATTGATGACAAGCTTAATGCTTGGATAGGAGCGTAATTATGCAAAACGTTACAAAAGATATTTTCTATGTTGGTGTAAATGATCACGATATCGACTTATTTGAAGGACAATATGTCGTTCCTTTAGGAATGGCCTATAACTCATATGTCATCGTTGATGACCTAGTGGTCGTTATGGACACAGTGGACCAACACTTCACAAAAGAATGGCTAAAAAACATTAAAGAAGTATTGGGCGCTAGAAATCCTGACATCTTAGTGGTTCAACATATGGAACCAGACCATTCCGCAAATATTATTAATTTCTTAAAAGAATATCCAAATGCAAAAGTTTTAGGAAACGCGAAAACCTTTAAGATGATGGAACAATTCTTCCACGAAGAAATTAAAAACAGAATCGTTGTCAACGAAGGTGATACCTTAAATATTGGTAAACATACATTAACATTTGTCTTTGCACCTATGGTGCACTGGCCAGAAGTTATGGTTACATATGATAGCTATGACAAGGTCTTATTCTCTGCGGATGGCTTTGGCAAATTCGGAGCAAATGATGTCGAAGATCCTGAAGGATGGGATTGTGAAGCTCGTCGATATTATTTCGGTATTGTTGGTAAATATGGACCACAAGTTCAAGCTTTATTAAAGAAAGCCGCAACTTTAGATATTCAAATCATCTGTCCATTACACGGACCAGTCCTTGATAAAGATTTAGGTCATTATTTAAAACAATATGACACATGGAGTTCTTATAGAACTGAATCAGAAGGTGTCGCTGTTTTCTATACCTCAGTGTATGGACACACTAAAGAAGCGGTTGAATTCTTATGCGAAGAACTTAAAAGAAATGGTTGCCCAAAAGTCGCTTGTAGTGATTTAGCAAGAGAAGATATGCCTGAATGTGTTGAAGACGCATTTAGATATGGAAAAATCGTTTTAGCGACTACCACATATAACGCTGGTATCTTCCCATGGATGGAAACATTTATCGGCCATTTAGTAGAAAGAAATTTCCAAAACAAGAAGATTGGTTTAATTGAAAATGGTACATGGGCTCCTCTCGCCGCTAAAGTGATGAGTGAAAAGCTATCTGGCTGTAAAAACATTGAAATAGTGGAACCAAAAGTTAGAATCCTTTCTAGCATGTCTGAAGAGAATAAGAAACAAATTTCTGCTTTAGCAGAAGTGTTATGCTTAGACTATAAAGCTCATAAAGAAATCAAAGAAGAAAAGAAACCAGAATTAGATCCAAAAGCCTTATTTAAGATTGGATATGGTTTATATGTTGTTACATCTAAAGATGGTAATAAAGATAATGGTTTAATCGTGAACACTGTTTCTCAATTAACAGACACTCCTTTAAGAGTGGCGGTCAATATCAATAAAGCTAACTATTCACACGATTTAATTAAAAAGACTGGTGTTCTAAACGTTAACTGTTTAAACGTTGAAGCCCCATTCTCTATTTTCCAACAATTCGGATTTGTCTCTGGAAAAGATAAGAACAAATTTGAAGGACAAGAAATCATTCGTAGTGAAAATGGTTTAGCGGTTTTAGATAAATGTATTAACGCCTTTATTTCCTTAAAGGTTGATAACTATGTTGATTTAGGAACACACGGAATGTTTATCTGCACGGTTACTGAAAGTAAGATTATTAATAATGTTGAAACGATGACATATAATTATTATCAAGCGAATGTCAAACCAAAACCTGACACTCAAAAGAAAAAAGGATATGTTTGTAAAGTGTGTGGTTATGTTTATGAAGGAGACGAATTACCAGATGATATCGTCTGTCCACTTTGTAAGCATGGCGCAGCAGACTTTGAACCAATTCAATAAAGAAAGGAGCCTCATATGAAATACGTTTGTACTGCATGCGGATTCGTCTATGACGAAGAAGTCGGAGATCCAGATAACGGAATTGCTCCTGGCACAAAATTTGAAGTCCTTCCAGACACCTATATGTGTCCATGGTGTGGACAAGGTAAAGAAGTCTTTGAAAAACAAGAATAACAACATAGAACGACCCTCTTAATTGAGGGTCTTTTCTTAAAACTATTTGCATTATAAAACGAATAATGTATAGTAATTAATGAAATTGAGGGAAAGAAATTTATTTCTTCTACTAATAGAGAAACGTTACAAGGCTGGAATAACGTAGTAGAGATTAAATGGGCCACTCCCTGACAAGTGGGTAATGCCACCGTTAAGTTAACGAGATAACTATTAAATAAGAGTCTATCCCAATAAGGATAGGAAATAGGATGGTATCGCGGAGTAATTCGTTCCTATATAGGAACGTTTTTATATGTTTGGAGGGTAATATATGAAAAAGATGTCTTCAAGTGAAATTAGACAAATGTGGTTAGACTTCTTTAAAAGCAAAGGTCACCATGTTGAACCAGGTAGTTCTTTGATTCCAAAAAATGATCCAACTTTACTTTGGATTAACGCCGGGGTTGCGGCATTAAAAAAATATTTTGATGGAAGTGAAGTTCCACCAAGTAGAAGAATCACAAACGCTCAAAAGAGTATTAGAACTAACGATATTGAAAATGTTGGTGACGCCACTCACTTAACATTCTTTGAAATGTTAGGAAACTTTTCTATCGGTGATTATTTTAGAAAAGAAGTCATACCATGGGCGTGGGAACTTTTAACAAGCGAAGAATGGTTTAACTTTCCAAAGGAAAGATTATATGTTACCTATCATCCAGATGATTTAGAAACTAAAAAATGCTGGATTGAAGCAGGGGTTGATGAAACTCATTTAATTAAGAAAGAAGATAACTTTTGGGAAATTGGTGAAGGACCATGTGGACCAGACACTGAAGTTCATTTTGATCGTGGCGAAAAATTTGATCCTGAACATGTCGGAGTTAAATTACTCGTTGATGATTTACCAAACTCTCGATATGTTGAAATTTGGAATATCGTTTTCTCTCAATTCAATAGTGAAGTTGGAAAGAAAAGAAGCGAATATAAAGAACTTCCAAGCAAAAACATCGATACTGGCGCTGGATTAGAAAGATTTGCGTGTGTCATTCAAGAAACCGACACTGCCTATGAAACAGATTTATTCTGGCCAATTATTCAAAAGACCGAATTAATTTCTAAAAAAGAATATGCCTCTAATCGACGTGCATTTAGAGTTATCGCTGACCATATTAGAACCATCACATTCGCTTTAGCGGATGGTGAAATGTTCTCTAACGAAGGTAGAGGATATGTTTTAAGAAGATTACTTAGACGCGCAGAAAGATATGGACACGTTTTAGGCATTAATCATTCTTTCTTATATGAACTTGTAGAAGTCGTCGCTGAAATCATGAAATCATATTATCCTTATCTTTTAGATAAGAAAGAATATATTAGTAAGATGATTCAGGCTGAAGAAGAAAAATTCTTAAAGACTTTACAAAATGGTGAAAACTTACTTCTTTCTCTTATCAAAGATAGTAAATCATTATCTGGCAAAGATATGTTTAAGTTATATGACACCTTTGGATTCCCAAAAGAATTGACATTAGAGATTTGTGAAGAACATGGTGTCACTGTTGATATTGATGAATTCAACGAAGAGATGAATAAGCAAAAAGAAAGAGCGAGAGCCGCTCGTGGTGATTTGCAATCCATGAATAAGCAATCAATCGATTTAATGAACTTCACTCAAGAAAGCAAATTCGATTATGAAGCGACAGAACTTGAAAGCGAAGTTATCGGTTTATTTGTCGATGGAGAAAAAGTTGATTCCCTTTCTGGAGAAGGTGACTTAATTGTTAAAGAGACTCCTTTCTATGCGGAAAGCGGTGGACAAGTTGCTGATACAGGAACTATTTCAAATAAAAACATGGAAGCTCGAGTTTCTAATGTAAATAAGGCTCCAAATAAGCAACACTTACATCATGTTTCTGTTTTATATGGTGAAATCAAAGTTGGCGATAAAGTCAAATTATCGATTGATACTTTAAATCGTAAACTCATTATGAGAAACCATAGCTCCGTTCACCTTTTGCAAGCAGCGTTAATGGAAGTCCTTGGCGATCATGTTAATCAAAAAGGTAGCTATGTTTCTAGTGAATACATTCACTTTGACTTCTCTCATTTTGAAAAGATGAAAGAAGAACAAATTGCTGAAACGGAAAGAAAGGTTAATCGTTGGATTAGCGAAGCCATCGAAGAAGACACTAAAGTGCTCTCGATTGATGAAGCTAAAAAGATCGGTGCCAAAGCCTTATTTGACGATAAATATGGTGATGTCGTTAGAGTTGTTTGCTTTGGTGAAGTCTCTAAAGAATTCTGCGGTGGAACTCACGTTAAAAACACTCAAGATATTGGTATCTTTGTCATTGAAAGTGAAGAGAGCGTCGCTAGTGGCATCCGTCGTATTGTTGCTCGTACTTCTTTAGGAGCTTATGAACTTCTTAAGAAGAGAGAAAATATGTTGAATCAAGCAAGAAAAACTTTAGGTGCTGGTTCTTATAGCGAGGTCTCAATTAGACTTAACGCTCTTCAAAACGAAAAGGCTGAACTTAAAAAGACTGTCGAATCACTTAATAGCAAACTCGCTAATAGTGAAGCTAACGCCATTAATAATGAATTTATTAAAGGAAATGGCTATGAAGTTTTAATCAAATATCTAAAGGATAGTAATAGAAACGCTGTTACTTCTTTGGTTGATAAACTTAAAGTATCTCACCCAGATTCTGTTATTGTCTTTATCGGAAATGATAATGGATCATTGCCAGTTATCTGTAGTGTAAATGGAGAAGCTTTAAAAGCTTATAAAGCTGGAGATTTAGTGAGACTTGTTGCTGGCGAATTAGGTGGATCTGGAGGAGGAAGACCAGACTTCGCTAGTGGCGCTGGTAAAGATGCTTCTAAAGTTGATGAAGCATTAGCTAAAGCTAAGGAATTAGTGAAATAAATGGAAAAATATATCGGATTAGATTTAGGAACAGTTACTTTAGGAATCGCGACAAGCGATAGCCTTGGTTTTGTCCATGGGTTAGAGACTTTTAGATTTCCTAAAGAAGCCTATTCACAAGCCCGTAAGCGCGTTCATGATTTAGTGGAATCAACCGGAATTAAAAACATCGTTATTGGTTTGCCAATAAATATGAATGGTTCCCAAGGATGGAGGGCTGAATCTTCAATTAGATTCAAAGATGATTTACTTAAAGAAGACCCATCTTTGAAGATTGAACTTCAAGATGAAAGAATGACGAGTATCTCCGCTCATAAGACGCTTTATGAAATGAATATTTCTTCTAAAAAACATAAAGAAACAGTGGACCGTATTGCGGCGTGCGAAATCTTAGATTTCTATATTCGAATGAAAGGAAATAAATAAGTATGGATTTAATGGATGAAAAACAAATCACCATCATGGATGAAGATGGTAATCAACATGTAATGGAAATTCTTTTCACTTACGAACACGAAGAAAGAGGCAAGAAATACGTTTTCTTGTATGAAAAAGATAAACCAGAAGATATTATCGCAATGGAATATAACGATAATGGGGAACTTTTTGAAATCGAAAGCGAAGAAGAATATGAAGAAGTTGAAGAGGTCTTCAACGCCTTTAATGAAGATAACTTTGAGGAAGCCGAAGAAGAAAACTAATTTTCATTTAATTAATAATGAAAAACTTGTAGCGTTCCCAATATGTTATTGATATAATAACACTTGCTAAAAAGAGGATTACATATTATGCCAGATAAAATTAAATTAACTAAAGCCGGAAAAGAAGAACTTGAAAAAGAACTGAGAAATTTGATTGATGTCGTTCGTGAAGACGTCAAAAGACAACTCGCAGAAGCACGTGCGCAAGGCGACTTAAGTGAAAACGCTGACTACGACGCTGCGAGAAATAGACAAGCCGAAGTTGAAGGAAGAATCAAACAAATCGAAGATATCCTTTCTAACTTTGAACTCATCGATGATGAAAAACGTTCAAAGAAAAAAGAAGGCAAAGTCGCTTTGGGTTCAACTGTCACAATTAGATTCTTAGAAAATGGCAAAGAAGCCAAATACATGATCGTTGGTACCGTTGAAAGCGATCCATTCAATAGTAAGATTTCTAATGCCTGCCCATTAGGAGAAGCTCTTATTGGCAAAGGCGTTGGCGATGTTGTTGAAGTCAAAGCCAAGAGAAACTACAAAGTCGAAGTAGTCAAAATTGGCGCATAATAATAAAAAATATAAAATGGACCTATGGTCCTTTTTATTTTGCTCTCTAGATAAAAAAGTTGAAAAATTTTATTAAAAAAATCGAATTTTTTTCCTCCTTTAATAAATGAGGAGGTTTTTATATGATCAAGATCTTAATCGGGGTCGTACTAGTGACAATCGCGGTGATTGCAACTTTCTTAGTACTTGATCCAAACATCGGTATTCAGTCCGCCGGAAATGTGACTGAAGTCGCTAATACTTTTTCTGTCGTCGTTGAAGGAGAGGTATATAAAACAGGGACATATACGCTTAATGAAGGAGCGTTGATGTCTGATTTAATTGAAGCGGCAGGAGGAACCACTAATAACGCAGATGAGCGTGCATATTATGAAAGTGCAGTTCTCACTAGTGGAATGACTTACTATATTGCTTCTAAATATGATGCGACAGACTTATGTAACGCGAGTGAGATTGATAAAGCTAATGTTAATAGTGATGATGCGACTACATTAGCTAAAATCAATGGCATTACTTCAACGATCGCTAATTCGATTATTACTTATCGATCAGAAAACGGCTTATTCTCAACTTTGGAAGATCTTCTTCAGGTTTATGGAATAGGGAACGCTACATATCGAAAAATCCGTAACTATGTGATTTTACACGCGTGATAACTATAATTCTCTTCTTGGCTTTGTTCATTGGAATAAACATAAGAGAAAATATTATCGTTAGCCTTATAGGATTAGTTCTTTTATTAACGTTTGCTTTCTTTAAACGCGGTAAGAAACTAACTTTCTTATCTATTGTTATCTCTTTGATGGGTGTAGGCCTATCGTTTATCAGGCATACATTCATTAAGGAGAGTTATCAAGGAGTCATTATTGAAGTAAAAGACAATTATTATATCTTCTCATCAACTTTTGAGAAGATGTATGTCTATGAACCTAATCATGATCGAGAGATTGGAGATGTTCTTTTAATAAATGGAGATAAAGAGCCTTTAGATTTTAAGATGTTAGAGTCTGAATTTGATTTTAAAGAATATCTCAATCATAAGGGTGTTTATAATCAGCTATTTGTTAAAGATATTGAGGTTAAATTTTCTAATCCTATTCATCTTCATCAATTTAAGAAGAGTTTTTTGAATAATTTTGATGAAAACTCAAAAGGAATAGTGGGCTCTCTTCTTTTCGCTAATAGCAAAGAAAGCGAACTCAGTTCAATTAGCAGGGAGCTTCATTTAGCAAGGCTTATATCAAGTAGTGGAATCTATCTTTATTTTATATATTCTTTACTACGGAAACTGCTTTTGAGATTTATTAAAAAAGATAAAATAGTGGATCTAATCTCTATTATTCTATTTAGTCCATATCTAGTTTTCACATTCCCAAAATTCATTGTCTTGAAATTTGTGACAGTTAGGATACTTGTGTATATAAACACGCATAGAATGAATAAGAGGTTTAGCTATCTAGATATACTTTCTATAAGCGGATTATTCTTTTTGATTCTTGATTATCATCTCGCATATCAAGACGGATTCATCCTTTCTTATTTTATTCCGATTATATCAATCTTTATTAATGGTTCGTTTAGATTTAAAAACGATTTCATCAAGAAGATGTTTTTAACTTTGCTTATCGCAGTTAGTTTCACTCCTTTTACAGTTAAATACTATTCAGAAATTTCTATATTGTCTTTGCCACTTCAACTAGTGGTTACACCTATCTATATATTTATCTTCATTCTATCTATTCTTTGTTTATTTGGGATTCCTATATTTAACGTAGTTGGAGGAGTAATAAATATAATTACAAACGCTTTGAAGTTTATTTCTCCAATAATGATAAAAATATACGCTTCTAGTTATAGTCCAATATCTTTTCTTTTATATGAGATCATTTTCATTATTTTCTTATATTATTCGTCAATTAGATTAAGGCCGTTAAAGAATTTGTCTTTGATTGGTTTATTATTTTCTTTAACGATTCATATCATCCCACTTAGATATATGCTTCGTGATTATGTCTCTTTTATAAATGTAGGTCAAGGAGATTCAACCTTAATTAAGTATAAAAACACAACTATATTGATTGACACTGGTGGTAATAAATACGAAGATATCGCTACTGAAGTACTCATTCCATATTTTAAAAAGAACCAAATATATCGTATTGATTTATTAATCACCACTCATGATGATTTCGACCATTCAGGAGCAGTTCCTTCTTTAGTGGAAAATTTTACAGTTAGAGAATATGTTAAAGACTATAAACTTTTTCCGATCAATAAAAATGGATTAGTCCTTACTAATTACAATGTTTATCCAGAATTATGGAAAGAAGAAAATGATGAATCTTTAGTGATTGGGTTTAACGTAAATAGTTGTAACTATTTAATAATGGGTGACGCTCCGACAAAGATTGAAAGAGCGATGATGAATGATAACAAATATATCCCTTGTGATATTTTAAAAGTCGGACATCATGGATCTAAAACATCAACTAGTGATGAATTCGTTAAATATTTAAAGCCAACTGTGGGAGTTGTTTCTTGTGGAAAAGATAATTATTATGGTCACCCTCATAATGTTGTGATTGCAATTTTAAAGAAATATGGTGTGTCTATTAGAAGAACTGACTTAGAAGGGACAATAACTTTTTGACAGAATAACTGCCAAAAAGACTATAATAATATTGTTATGATTTGTTTAATCTACGGTAATCAAGGTCCAACAGTGAAATCTCAGATTAAGAAAAATGGTGAGTCTTTTCTTAATGGGGAAAAGCCTGATGACCTTAATTTTATTAAATTAGATGGAAATAATTTCTTGGTTCAAGATGTCGTTGATGAATGTCAATATGTCGCTTTAGGATATGAAAAGAAAGTCGTATCTTTAGAGAATTGTTATTTCCTTTTAAAACCAAAACCAAGAAATAAAATTGACGCTGATCAAGATTATGATGAATTATTAAGATTTATTCAAAGTGGTGGCGTTGAAGAAACATTACTGATTTTATCAGTAACTTCATCATCAATTGATGAGAAGAGTGAAATCTTTAAAGCCTTAAAAGAAAAAGCAAAGATTGTTGAAATCACGGATCCAGATGAAAAAGGCTGGAATGAATATGTTAAAGCTTTTGTCGCTAAAAAAGGAATTACTATTGATAGAGATGCTTTAATTGAACTCGCTAGTCGTACGGACGGAGATGTTGGTTTATTCATCAACAGTGTCCAAGTTTTAACTTTATATACGAACCATATTAGATATAAAGATGTGTGCCTGCTTGTTAGTAGGCCACTCGAAGATAATACTTTCTTAATCTTTAATTTACTTTTAGATGGAAATAACGCTGAAGCGGCAAGAATGCTAAAAGATTTAAAGATCAATGGTGTGGAACCAGTAACTTTAATCTCCCAATTAGCGAATCAATTTAGATTATTGAATCAAGTCTCTTATTTATATAGAAAGAAATATACGCAAGAAGAGATTGCTAAAGAGTTAAAGATTAAACCAGGTAGAGCCTATGTTCTCTCTAAATATGTTTATAAGATATCAGAAAAGACAATTCACCAAGTCTTAGATGATTTATATCAATTAGACCTCGACATAAAAAGCGGTCAAGTTGACCGCTATTATGCTTTTGAGATGTTTCTCTTAAAATTCAAAACGCAATAAAATATTTATTATTTTAAGGAGTTGACTAATCTTTGCAATTCGCCCTTTTGTCTACTGGCGGTGTTTTTGTGTTGGACACCATCAGAAACGGATTTGTCGATTAATCTGAATGCTTCGACTAAATTCTTTTCAGCCGCTGCTAAGTCTTTAGCTTCAACAGCTAATCTAACTTTCTTACTAGCAGTGCGGAGAGCACTTTTAGCAGCTTTATTTCTTTCTCTTGCGAGTTCGTTAGTGCGATTACGTTTGATTTGTGATTTGATGTTTGCCATATATTAAATCCCTTCTAATATTTTTTGCGTCAGCGATAATGATACTAAATGACGTTAAATAATGCAAATATAATTTGTAATTATTTTTTCTCTTTTTTGAGTTTCACAACTTCTTCGGTGAAATCGTTGACGGTTGCGAGTTGTCCATAGAGTTCTTCAGGAATGGTAACTCCGAATGTATCTTGAACACTAGTGATGAGTTCAACATAGCTCATGGAATCTCCACCTAAATCGTCAACCCAGTGACCATCGTCATCAATCTTGAATTTTGGTAAGATGAGGATCTTAGAGAAGATGGTTCTAATTGGTTCTAAAACTGTTTCAACAGTTTGTTTATCAAAAACCTTGCTGGATTTTGATTCGGCTTTGAAATCAAATGAGATATAATCGTTGCTCTTAGATTCGATGCCTTTTTTGACCATGAATCTCTTAACTTTCATGTTGTTAGCAACTGGAAGTTTCTTTCTGCAGAAATAGAATTCGGTAATCTTTGTTCCTTTTGGAAGTTTTTGACCGATTTCTTTCATTTCTTTCTTGAGGTCTTCAATTTCTGTTTCTGCAGCAGCGTTATCAACTTCAACAGCACAGACGACTTTTTGATTCTTGGTTCCTTTTTGATCAACGCCTAATACACAGACGT
Source organism: uncultured Erysipelotrichaceae bacterium (assembly GCA_902800025.1). GTDB lineage: Bacteria > Bacillota_I > Bacilli_A > RFN20 > CAG-826 > UBA2450. The sequence goes on from CADCDA010000002.1 coordinate 71,043, forward strand.
TTTGAACGTGTTTGAGACCTTTAAAGAAGATTTCGAGTTCATCTGGGAAGATATTTTCTCCATCAGCGTTAATGATGACGTCTTTAATACGACCTTTCAAATAAAATCTATTTGTAGCGTCGACTTCAGCGATATCACCAGTGGCAAAGAATCCGTTTTCATCAAGAGTGGTTTCTTTTTCTTCTCCACCGATAATCTCTCTAATATGGGTGATCTTTGATTTGACAAATAATTCACCAGTATTTGGATTTTTAGCAGTTCCTTTGATTTTGTATTCGATTCCATGGAATGGGATACCGATACTACCTTTAAGTCTTAATTCAACGATTGGTGATAATTCAACAGATGTAATACCGATTTCTGTCATACCATATCCATTATATAATGGATAACCAACACCATTAATCACGGTTTGAGTCTTGCTATCAAGATATCCACCTCCAGAAATACAGAAGCGAATATGATTGCCTAATAAGTTCTTTTGAATAGTGTTTTGAACGACTTTATATGGTCCAGCTTCTTCTTTAGAAATCTTACCAGTGTTATAACCGATTAAGTTATCGATTAATTGCTGTCTAGCTGGAGTTTCTAAAGCGCGTTTTCTTTCTAAACCTTGAGCGATAGAATCCCAGAATAGTGGGACTGAGAAAACGTGAGTGACTTTAAATTTTTGGGCCACGGATTGAACTTCGGATGGGGCCAAGCTTCTAACGAAGACGAAATTGGCACCGAAATAGAAGTACCATAAGAATGTGGCGATAAAGCCGAAGATATGGTGGAATGGAATCATCGCTAAGACGCGAAGTGGTCCCATTGATTTTGGATAAAGTAAATCTTTACTTGTTTCTTGGAAATCTAAAGCGGCAGCGATTTGGTTACAGAGGTTTTCTCCGTTATAAACCATAAGTTTAACGTTACCAGTAGTGCCACTAGAACAGAAGATGACTTCGTTTTCCCAGTTAGGAGCAAAGTCGTAACTATGAGTTTCTTCTAAGATATCTTTTAAAGAGAATTTAGGGATATCGTAGTTATAGTTATCATCTGTGATGATGGCAATTGCTTTACCTTGAGCGATTAAATTATCGGTTCCTTCTTTAGAAGTACGTGCGTCAATTAATAGTGGTTTATATCCACACATTAAAATAGCCCAGAAAATTTCACCCCAGTGTGGTCCGTTAGCGGCCTTTAAGATGATTGGGACATTTTTTGGCTTTTGGATCATGAAGTTCGCTAAAATGGAAGCGATTTCAAAAGCGTGCTTTCTAAATAAAGAATATTTATAGTGCTTATTTTTTCCTTTTTGATTGATATAAGTAACGGCGACTCTCTTTTCGTTTCTCTTGGTTGAGAGAACAAAGATGTCTTCCATGGTTCTTGATGTATTAAATAGTAGATTTGCTTCAGCGCATTTGGCTTTAACTTTGTTGTATTCAGGATACATATAATGTAGACCTTCTTTCTTTCCAATTGTTTATATTACTATAATTTCATTTTCTTGAGAATGTTTTTTGTCTCGGCTTCAATAATCTGAATCTCGATATGTTCAGAATCAATCGATATAATCGCATATGTTCCTATCGTTCCATCACGTGGCAATGTAATTGAACCAGGACATAAAGTGATAAGCCCGTCTTTATCGACACTTAATGAGTTTCTATGGGTGTGACCGTGTATAAAAATAGACACTCCTTCTTTTTCTTTATCAGAAATACCAGGAAAGTGTTTCATGAAAATATACCCCTTTGGGGTAGATATTCTGCGACACCTATCAAAGTCATAGTAGTCACAGTTTCCTAATACAGAATCAAAAGGATAGATTACCATTGAAGAACTTTGGCTATCTCCAGCGTGTAAATAATAGTCCATAGTTGGATATTGAGAATACAAGTCTTGAAGAATCTCATCATTCCCATGACTATCGGCGACCACTAAAATTTTCATGATATGAATATTATCACATTCTGCTTCTAAAAACTATTTTCTATTTATTGGTCTTATTGTAGAATATTTTTGTTAACAAAAGGAGAAAATAATATGCCTGAATCAACACAAATCCTTTCTTATAACAGTGAGTACACTTTAAGTAGTAGTATTTTTTCTAGCGTTGATTCAAACAAGATAATTAAATCTGCAAAACTCTACATAAAATTAACAGATTCAACCGGATCCATTGGCCCTTTAGCAGCAGGAAGAATGAGACTTTTTTATGTTATTTCTTCTAATACCCCAGTGCTAGTGGATGCCTCAAACTGTGAGATAATAAACAATGAGCCTTGGTTAGTGTTTGATGTAACTCATTCATTATTTGACTATGAGCATTTAGTGACTAATAGTAGTTATTATCTAAAAAACCTAAATAACGCAAATATAGAAATCTATACAGGCAGTAGCCTTCATCTTGATGTCGAGTACTTTAATGAATATGATTCAGATTCTAGAAACATTATAAATGTTGAAATTCCCGAGTTTTCTTTAGCCTTCAACCATCAAACTCAACACATATTATTAAAAAGAAACTTTTATAATGGCTTGCTCCCTTATGATGTCTCTTTAGTGTTCTCTTCAAAACTAAAGAACAAAGTCGTCTTTTCTAACCCTTTTCCTAGAGGGTGGAAGCTCAATCTACTAGATTATTTAAACATTACCTCTATTGGTGGCGTCGTTACTTCTATTGTCTTTGTAGACAAGAACAATGTTGAGCATCCTTTAACTCGACTATCTAATAAGACTGATACATGGTATACAACCGATGGAAGTGCTTTAATCTTGGAAGTTAAAACATCTGGCTCAACCATAACATATGAACTGCTTAATGAGTTATCTAATGCTAGAAAAGTATTTAATAGCAGTGGACAAATCATTTCCTACACGAACGAAGACGAGAAAACCATTTCTTTTTCATACTCTTTTATGAGTACAACTATTACAGATTATAACAATAACGTCATATTGATTAGTTCTGATAAAGCCGGTAATCTATCAATAACTCTTAATAACGGTCTTTCTTATCAACTTGGAGAATTATTAGGAACACTCACATCAATCACATATGATAATAATGCTTACACCGAATCATTCGCTTATGACAGCGATTGGAACTTAATAAGTGTTACTTCTTTTGACTCCCACATCATCAATGTTTCTTATTCAAATCGTAGAGTAAATTCAATTAACAAGTACTTCACAACCCTCAAAGAGGAAGAATACTCATTTTCTTATAAGTTTTTAAGAACTGTTATCACTAGTATTAGTGGTGTTAAGACATATTTTTCATATAATACAGAATTTGACATTAGTTCAACTGGTGAAGTGGATGACAACGACGAACAAGAAGCATCTATTATTTCATCAAAAGAATTATTAAAAGGCGAATGGATTATTCCTCTTACTAATAGGCAAAATGGAAGAACATATTGGCAGCATCTTACTGAAAGTCTCAGCTTTGTAATGAACACAAATTCGACCTTTGCTAATTATTTGGAGACCAAACTGATTAGCGAATCATTTCCGTATGATCAAAGTAATTTTTTCTCGCTAGTTCAAGGCAAATCATATCTTCTACTTGTAACTTTGATAAAGCAAAACAATGTTTCTTTTGGTGGCAGTAGATTAGCTAATGTTTCTGTTTGCTATTATCCAGGAGCGGATGAAGTAACTATCGCAACAATCAATTTTGATGAGAATTTAGAAAAGCAAACGAAGGGTATTGTTTTTAAATCACCGACAACAGAAAACGGTGCTTATGTCAGTATCAGGCTTAACGCCCAGGGTTTTTACGATTTTAATGGAATAACTTTTACGGATATTCAAATTATTGATATATCAGGAGCAAGAACAAACTACTATTCTACTAATTCATATACTTCTGCTATTTTGCCTCCTCCATTTCCATTTCCATCTATACCTATAATAATTGACAGTAAATCATGGTATATGTTTACTAATAAAAACGGAAATAACACCTTGCCACATTATTCATATAAAGATTTAATAAGAAACTATTTAAATGTTGAAAAAGGGAATCAATTCTTTTGGGATAATGACTTGCATCACCTCACATATAACCCTTACCCAAATAACAATTCCACGAATGGTGGTTATATCAACTATTGGCATCGTAACATTCAAGGCTCAAATTCAATTTACTCGAAAAGGACAGTTTTAAAACAATACATAGATAGCAACAATAACCTCAAAGAAGTCGCTTCTTTTGAATATTTAGAGAGTTTTATAGACAATAATAAACTCTTCTTCAGGCTAATCTCAATCAAACAAATTGGCGATGATTCTTATAAGGATATCTCCATTTATAATGAAAACTTTAAACTAGTAAGAGAAGAAAAATCAACTGGTGAATATATATATTATGATTATGACCAAACCACGAACAATCTTAACAAAGTTGAAAGTGGCAACATCGATGCATCTTGGTTAAACAAAATCTATCGAACAAGCTATGCTTATGATTCAATTGATAGATTAACTCAAGAAAACTCTTTATCTAGCAACAACATAGAAACTAAATCCACATCTTATGTCGATGCAAAATTAAACCTCATTAGTGGTTTTACTGATGAAGCAAATAATCAAGAATCCTACACTTATGACAACTATTATCGATATATGACAAAGATCGAAAAAGGAAACTCTGAAATCAACAAACTATATGTTAGCAACACGATTCAAGATATTTCAAACGACTCAATTTTTAGAATAGAAAGAGTCACTGTTGATTCTACACGTGGAGGATATCTTTATAAAATTAAAACCGGAACAAATAGCTATGCGATTTTTAATTCCTTTGTTAAAAATAATCATTATGATAATCCAAGCCAATATCCTAATAGTCTTTTAGAGGTTCAACGATATAAATTTAAGTATTATTACGATAAATATAATCACGTTAAGAGATTTACTAAACTGTCAGGCACTTTGAATAACGAAACTCAAGTAGCAAAATTCTATTATTTCGATAAACGCCCAGATGATATTGAAGACACTTCGATAACGACTTTTAGTGAGAAATCGACTTCTAAAGCCAAACTCTATCGTATTGACGATAATAGTGGTTACTCTTTCTATAATTACAACGGAGAAGATCGACTTATTCAAACCAAAGTTCAATATTCTTCTTCCATTGCTTATCAAATAGATTGTGAATATGACTTTTTGAATAGACTAAATTATTACGAAACTTCTTTTAATGGTTCTTCTTTCTTAGAAACTTATATTGAATATGAAAATAACAACAGTGATCGCTTAATAAATATTAGCCATTCTTTTAATAATGGCAGCACTGTTTCAGAAGAATACTCCTATGATAAACTTTCCAGAAAATCTTCTACAGTTGATGAAATTATTATTTCTAATTCTAAAAAAGTGTATAAAAAAGAATTTGAGTATTATTCAAAAGACATTGTTGAAGATAATAAAACCATTCATTTACAAAGCCCATTACTAAAACGAGTGGATTATTATGACTCTCTTTCATCCTTGCCAACCACCCCTCCGACTTATATTTATAATCGTTCTACTCATATCTCTTATGATTCAAAAGGTAATATCACCTCTATTAAAGATGGAACCCAAACAACCCCAACCTCTTCTAGTGGTGTGAACTATGAATATGACGATAATAATCGTTTAACTAGAGAAGATAACTATGAATTAAACGAAACCATAAGATATAACTACGATGATAACGGCAATATTACATCTGTTACTCATTCAGATCTTAATAGCAGCGTCGTTAATTCAACAGATACATATTCTTATAACAACAAGTACAAAGACAAACTTGTATCATTCAATAGCCAATCAATCGCTTATAGCGATTATTTAAATCCAACATCTTTTGGCACGAAATCATTCTCTTGGGTTGGCGAAAGATGGTTATCATCAATTACTGATTCATCAAATAGTTTAGATGTTAGATATACCTATAACAGTAATGGCATTAGAACAAAGAAACAGTTCTATATAACTCTTGCCGGAAACACCATGCTTAAAAGGACTGTTAATCTATATCTAGATGGTAATCGTGTTATTAGAGAAAGTTCCTCCGATTTAGCGTATGGAGGCCAAACATATACCTTAACATTCCTATATTCTCAAGAAGGAGTAGTTGGTTTTATAAAAGATGGTGATTTCTATCGATATGAGAAAAATATCTTAGGAGATATAGTTGCTATTTATCAAGGGATTAGTCTAATAGCGAGATATGTCTATGATGCATATGGTAATCACAAAGTATATAACGGTAGTAATCAAGAAATAACATATGCTTCTAACCCTACTCATATTGGTATCATAAATCCATTTAGATATCGTGGATATTATTTCGATAGTGAAAGCAATCTATATTATTGCAATTCAAGATATTATTCTCCTGAATTAAGAAGATGGCTCAATATTGATGACATTAGTTATCTTAGTCCTGAAAACATTGATGGTATTAATCTATTTGCGTATTGCTTAAATAATCCAGTGATGAATGTTGATCCGGATGGGAATAGCGTTATTGCCACAATAGTTGCTTTGGTTTTCGGCGCTCTTGTTGGCGCTCTTGTTGGTGCAATTGGGGGAACTTTTGTTTCGTTGGTCCAAGATTTGCGCGATAACGGATTAATTGATTTGAGCATAGGAGAAAAACAATATTTAGCCAATGTGATAAGTGGTGCAATCACAGGCGCTGCATTAGGCTTGTCTGGTGCCGCTGGAGGTGAATTCTTAATGCCTTTATTCAACGGAACAGGTTCGATTATAGCTTCTTTATTTGGCGGCGCAATCAGTTCTGGTGTATCTTTTGCTGGTGGATATTTTGGATATTGTGCAGAACAATCAATATTAGGAAATCCAATAGATAAAAGGAAGGGCTTTATACGAGGGGGCCTTACTATTATAGAAGGCATATTTGCTTATGGAGCTGGTGGGATTTCTGCGTTAATTAAATTTGATGATGGGATATTTGTTCGAATTTGTGGACGCGTTATCAATATTACGGAAAAAATTTTACAATATTTTGTAGCTGATATTTTTGGAAATCCAATTGGTTGGGCTTTGGATATGTATATGGATAAATGTTTATGAAAAAAATAAAAAAATACTATTTTTATCCGCTAGGATTAATATTTAATTGTATAAATATTGGATTGCTTTCTATTGGCTTGACCATTTTTTTGTCAGTTGGTTTAACTATAGGTATAAATAATTTGAATAAGAACGAAGTTATTTATTTCGGGCTTGGGATTTTTGGGTTGTTGATTTGTTTGGAACTCGCCTTATTGCTTTTCTTTAGATTAAACTATTGGACCTACAACGATAAAGGAATCACTAATGGAGGTGCTTTTTGGCGTCGAACCTTATATTTTAGCGAAATTACAGATGTTAAAACTAAGTCCATTGCAGTGCCTTCTATTAAATCGTTATCGCACGAAAACTATGTTTGTTTTTATAAAAAGAAATCTATGGTTTCGATTCCGTGCAATTTGATTCCCGAGTTAAAAAAAGAACTTTGTGTTTTAATTGAAAAATCTGGTTTTTTGCCTGATGAAGTTTTGAAAAACAATAATTAAAGCTGCAAAAGACCGATAGATTCGTTTGAGTCGTTTTATGGAAGATTTCCACAGTTTTATAATTCCCACCCATATGTCATTATCGAAATAACAATTGATGGGAACGAAATACTTTCTTTTAAAGATGGCAAAACAGCGTTGCTTCAATAGGCATCAACATACTATTGAAATCAGCAACTCTATTTTTTATTTTTTAATGCATTGCAAAATATATAACGATGTATTTTTCTCTTTGAGAAAGTCTATATATTCAGTATAATGATTGAGGTATGAATAAGAAAAACGCTAGAATTATCTTTATGGGAACCCCAGAAATCTCTTCTAAAGTTTTAGAAGGACTTATTTTGGATGACTATAATATCGTCGCAGTTATCGCTCAACCTGACAGGCCAACCGGTAGAAAAAAGATATTAACTCCAGTTCCTACTAAAGTAGTTGCTACAAAATATAATATTCCAGTTTATCAACCAGAAAAGATTAGAAAAGAATATGAGTTCGTAAACGAACTCCATCCTGATTTAATCCTTACTCTTGCTTATGGACAAATCGTTCCTCAAGGTCTTTTAGATATTCCTTCTTTAGGATGTATTAATCTACATGGAAGTTTACTTCCAAAATATCGAGGCGCTGCGCCTATACAGTACGCTTTATTAAATAATGAAAAGAAAACTGGCATGACTCTTATGAAGATGGTTAAAGAGATGGACGCTGGTGAGATGTATGCCACTGAAGAAGTTGAAATTAGTGAAGATGATAACTCTACCTCTTTATTTAATAAAATGGGTGACGCTGCTCTTAGCTTATCTTTAAGAGTTCTTCCCTTATATTTAGAAGGAAAACTACCAGGAACCCCTCAAGATGAATCTTTAGTGACTTTTGCTCCTTCAATTAAACCAGAAGAAGAAAAGATTGACTTAAGTAAAACCAAAGAAGAAATCTTTGGCCAAGTTAGAGCGTTATCTGACCAGCCAGGCGCATATTTATATCTCAATGAGTTAAAACTAAAAATCTATAAAGCGAAGATTATCTCTGATGAAATGGTTGGAGAAGTTGGAACAATTGTTAAGGCCGATAAAGGCGGATTATATTTACAAACCAAAAATGGATTACTAGCCCTTCTTGATTTACAAAAAGAAGGAAAGAATAGAATGGACTATAAGTCCTTTATTAACGGCAATCAGAATATATTAGGTCAAAAGCTCAAATAACATGAACCAAAAGATTGAACTCTCCGTCCATCAATTGGTGGATTTTCTTTTAAGAACAGGTGACATTGATAACCGTGTTTTTAATCGTTCAAGTCAAACTGAAGGCAGTAGACTTCATTCTGTCTATCAAGCTAAACAAGGCACTAACTATATTTCTGAATATCCTTTAAAACAATCTTTTATCGTTGAAGAAGTTGAATTTGTTCTTCAAGGTCGAGCGGATGGTATCATCAAAAAGAGTGATAAAGAATACATCATTGATGAAATCAAAACCACAGTGATTGATTTAAAAGAATTTAGAGAAAATAATCTCGCTTGGCATTTAGGGCAGGCTAAATGCTACGCCTATATGTTCGCTCACGCTTTAGGCTTAGAAACAATTTCGGTAAGACTCACTTATATTCGACAAGGAAAAGAAAGCGAAAAATTAATTGACGATTATTTCTATGTCACTAAAGAATTAGAAAATGATATCTATGATTTATTAGAACAATATCTTGAATTTGAAAAAGTAATCTTTAGATTAAATGAGAGAAGAGATGAGACGATTAAGACTCTTGATTTCCCGTTTACAAATTATCGTAAAGGTCAAAAAGAACTTACTAAATATATTTATGGGGCAATAAAGAACAAAGGTAAACTCTTTATTGAAGCTCCAACTGGTATTGGTAAAACGATGTCAGCGATCTATCCATCTATAAAATATCTAACCGAAGATGATAAAAGCAAGATCTTTTATCTAACCGCGAAAGCGACAGGAAAAGAAAACGCTCATCAGGCTCTTAATATCTTAAAAGAAAAAGGCTTATCAATAAGCGATATCATCATTACTTCTAAAGAAAAGATTTGTTTCTGCAAAGATAAGTCATGTAATCCAGATGAATGTCCTTTTGCAAAAGGCTACTATAACAAGATCCAAGGTATCATTAAAGAATCAATTTTAAGATATGATGATTTTGATTATGAAACGATTTGTAGCATCGCTAACAAGCATTCAGTGTGTCCTTTTGAATTAGAATTAGACTTAAGTCTATTCTCAGATGTCATCATCTGTGATTATAACTATTTCTTTGATCCAACCGCATATATGAAAAGATATTTTGATGAAGATTCATCACATTATCTTGTTTTAGTGGATGAAGCCCATAACTTAGTGGACCGTTCTAAAGATATGTATTCTGCAGAGCTTAAAAGAAGCGACCTCTTAAAGGTTAAAGAAGCTCAAAAACATATTCCAAATCGAAAGATCAAAACTCAATTAGCTAAGCTAAATCAAATATTTGAAAGATTCTATTTATCTTTTGAATTTGGGCAAACAAAGATTGTTGATATCTCTGAAGAAGATTTTAGAATCCTTAATCGTTTTGTTACTGTTTATCAAGAAGTGTCAAAAGAGCACAACAAAGATATTTCTAAAGATCTCACGAATTTATATATTGATATCAATAAATTCTTAAAAATCTATGAACTCTTATCAGAGAGATTTCTCTTCTATATTGATAAAAGTGAATCGGATATAGTTATAAAACTATATTGTTTAGATGCTTCCCGATATTTAGCAGGTTCGATGAATCAAGTGAATTCCACAGTGATGTTTTCCGCAACTTTATCTCCAATATCGTATTACAAAGATGTTTTAGGAGGAGATAAAGAAAACGGACCTTCTTTAGTGTTAGATTCTCCTTTCCCTAAGGAAAACTTAAAATTATTAATCGCTCCTAAGATTTCTACTAGATATAAAAATAGAGACAAAACATATCAAGATGTCGCTAATTATATTCTTTCTTTTATCAATGTGAAAAAAGGAAACTACTTCATCTATCTACCAAGCTATGAATATCTTGATAGGCTTATGGAAGTTATTGAATTTCCTAAAGATGTTAAAGTGTACGCTCAAAATAGAGATATGAGTGAAAAAGACCGAAATGAATTCATTTCTCATTTCAAAAAGAAAAGTAAAAAGACGATTGTTGGTTTAGCGATTATTGGAGGAGCCTTCGGAGAAGGCATTGATTTAGTCGGAGACTCTTTAATCGGTGTTGCAATTGTTGGAATTGGTCTACCAAAGATTAATTATGAAAGTAACCAAATAGTTGAATATTATAAAGAAAATGAAATTGATGGCTTTAATTATGCCTATACATATCCAGGAATGAATAAAGTCATGCAGGCGGTAGGAAGGCTTATTAGAAGCGAAACCGATAAAGGGGCCGCGTTACTTATCGATGAAAGATATCGTTGGAACGATTATCGTATTCTTTTTAAAAAAGAATGGGATGATTATGAAATCGTCCTTTCCGAGGATGAAATCACAGAATCTTTACAAAAGTTTTTCAAATAATAACAATAATGTTATAATTCTCACGTTTTATGGAATTTGATCAAAAATTAACTAGAAACTTCTCAATTATCGCTCATATCGATCACGGCAAGAGCACTCTTGCGGATCGTATTTTAGAAATGACTGGAGCGATTTCTGAAAGAGAAATGAAAGATCAAATCCTCGACTCAATGGACCTTGAAAGAGAAAGAGGAATCACCATTAAACTCAACGCTGTAACATTATCCTACAAGAGTGACGATGGTAACACATATGTTTTCAATTTAATTGACACTCCGGGTCATGTCGACTTCACATATGAAGTTTCGCGTTCGCTCGCAGCATGCGAAGGAGCGGTTTTAGTAGTGGATGCCACTCAAGGAGTTGAAGCTCAAACCCTCGCAAACGTTTATCTTGCGATTGACAATAACTTAGAAATTTTACCAGTTATCAACAAAGTTGATTTACCAAGCGCGATGCCTGAATGGGCGAAAGAAGAAATTGAAAAGCGAATTGGTATTCCTTGTGATGAGGCGGTTGAAGTATCTGCAAAGACTGGTTTACATGTCCACGAACTTTTAGAAGCAATTGTAAAAAATATCCCAGCTCCTACCGGAGATGAGAACGGACCATTACAAGCCCTTATCTTTGATAGTTTCTATGATTCATACCGTGGTGTAGTCATTATGGTGAGAATCAAAGAAGGCTCTGTCAAAGTCGGAGATCATATTAAACTCATGCAATCTAATAAAGATTACATGGTTACTGAACTTGGTATTAGAACTCCTAATGAGATTAAACTCAAAGAGTTAAAGTGCGGACAAGTCGGATATATATGCGCTCAAATAAAAGACATCAAAGATGTAAGACCTGGTGATACAGTGACTTCGTTTGATCGTCCCGCAATTAAAGCGTTACCCGGATATCGTGATATCAACCCAATGGTGTTCTGCGGTTTATATCCAGTTGATAGTGATGATTATCAAGATTTAAAAGATGCTTTAGAGAAATTATCTCTAAATGATGCTTCACTACAATTTGTTCCAGAAACATCACAAGCCTTAGGCTTTGGTTTTAGATGTGGTTTTTTAGGTTTACTCCATATGGATGTTATCCAAGAGAGGCTTGAAAGAGAATATAATATTGATCTTATTTTAACAGCACCTTCGGTGATTTATCATGTTTATCTCACTGATGGAACGATGATTCCAATTGATAACCCATCCGCGTTACCAGATGCTTCTAAAATCAAAAAGATTGAAGAACCATATGTAAAGGCTAATATCATGACTCCAAAGGAGTATGTTGGTCCAATTATGGAACTATGCCAAGAGAAAAGAGGAATCTACACTGACCTTCAATATTTTGATGATACAAGAATGATTTTAGTGTATGAATTACCTCTATCTGAAATTGTTTACAATTTCTTTGACAAACTTAAAAGTTGTACAAAAGGGTATGCATCATTTGACTATGAACCATCTTCATATAAACCGAGCGATTTGATTAAACTCGATGTTTTATTGAACGGACAAGTCGTTGACGCTCTTAGTAGTATTGTCTTTAGACAAAGTTCTTATAATAGAGGCTTAGGAATTATTCGTCGTATTAAGACGGTTATCCCTAGACAACAATTTGAGATTCCAATTCAAGCTGCGATCGGTGGTAAAGTTATCGCTAGAGTTGATGTTAAAGCTGTCAGAAAAGACGTTTTAGCTAAATGCTATGGTGGAGACATCTCCCGTAAGAAAAAGCTTCTAGAGAAGCAAAAAGAAGGCAAGAAGCGTATGAAGAAAGTTGGATCTGTCGAAGTACCTCAAGAAGCCTTTATGTCCATCCTCTCAATTGATGAAGAAGATGAATAGTATAAAATTAGTAGATTTTTAGTTTAATTCTTGTTTTACAAGCATGATTCAAATATAATGAAGCCAAGAGGTGATATCTAATGGCAAACAATGATCTTGGTGTGCGTTTCACAGAAAACACATACGCGACCAAAAACGAAGTCAGTAAAGAACTAAGAATATCAGTGATCGATGGAGTCTGGGATAAGATTTTATCTTATCGTTCAGTCTTTAATCGTTATCTTCCAATTAAAGGTGTTGATAAAAATCAACTTCGTGTTTGCTTATGTCCAACAATCTCTAATAAGAGTTATAACGTTGGCTCTAAGTTAATGCGGCTCATTAATGAATACAATAAATTGGACCGCATTAATGGCGATTCAAAATATTTCCAACAAACAAATTTAATTAAGGCTCTTCAAAATATCGCTGTTAAAAGAAACATGGTCAGCGATGAAGAAATGATTCGTGGAATTGTTCAAGGTAGTAAATCTGATAGAATTCTTGCGAACTATTTAGACGCTCTTAAGTTTGTCGAAGAGAAGCATAAAAACACAATTGATATCGATTATTTAGCCGAACTTTATAGCGTTCTTACCGGAAATTATGAATTAACCTCTTTTTATCGTAAAATAGACCTTGAAGATAATAACACAAGTGCGGTGATTTCTCGTCGATATAAGAGCGCTCCAGCAGCGGTCATTGAATCGATGATGGATGGCTTATTCAACTTTATTGATAAGCAAGTTGTAAGTTCATTAGATAAAGGCTTATTAACTTATTACTATGTTGAGTTCGTTAAACCATTTAAAGACTATAATGATGAAATCGCTATTTTGTTAGCGAAGTCCGTTTTAGCGCATGATATTTTAGGAGAATTTGCTCCTTATCTTCCTCTTGAATCATTTTTAAATGATAATGCTGTGGAAGTTAATAGAATCTTTGGAGAAGTTCAAGCGACATCTGATACGACATATTTCTTAACATATGCTCTTGATTCGGTTGATCGTATTATTGATCGCTTACTCGATAACATCGCTGAGTTCTCGTCTCAAATGATTCGCGATGATTTCTTCCAATTAGATGAAGAAGAAAAAGAACCAGAACCAGTTGTTGAAAAAGCTAAACCAGTAGAAGAACAACCAAAGGTTGAAGAGCCAAAACCAGCGGAGCCAGTTATCGTTAAAGAAGTGGTTAGAGAAATTATTAGAGAGGTTCCAGTTCCTACTCCTGTAGTGAAGGAAGAAGTAAAACCAGCTCCTGAAGTAAAGAAGGAAGAAAAGATTGAAAATAAACCACAAGGTTTAGCCTTCTCTTATATTCCTCCAGAAATCGATGAAAAAACTGCTTCAAGATTAGAAAGACATCTTCTTGAATTAGATGTAAGATTAAAGAAGGGCCAAGCGTATTTCTACGCTAGACACTGTACGTTAGGTATGTATTACACGATTGACCAATATAAAAAAGCGGTCAAATGCGTCTACGAAACTGCTAGAACATCTATGGATCAACTCGCAGAGTTCGGATATTATGAAAAGAAATTAGTGGGTAAGAAGTTCGTTTATACCCCAAAAGAAAGAAAGTAGGAATAAAAATATGATATTTGCTGTTTCACCAGATTTAATTATCTTCTTAGTCGTTTTAGGAAGCGCGGCGGTCATCGGTATTGTTGCTTTCTTAATTTATCTTTACTTAAAACCACGTTTAAAACACGATGATAAGCCAACTGAAGAACAAATCCTTCACGAAGAGATGGATCGTGTCTTAAAACCAATTGAAGACGAAGATACCGCTAAAGCGGTTGAACAATATAAGGATGAAGAAGAATAAGGTCAATTCCTTATATATTCACATTCCTTTTTGTGAATCAATATGCGATTACTGTGACTTTACAAAGTTGCAGTATTTTCGTATCTTTGCTATTCCATATTTAAAAAGATTAAAAGAAGAACTTGAAGTAGTGGCTTCTAATAAAGAAGTGAAGACCATCTATGTTGGAGGAGGAACACCTACATCTTTAGATGATGATTTGTTTTTAGAATTACTACAGATGATTAAACCTTATACAACAAAAGTTCAGGAATACACCTTTGAATGCAATCCAGAATCTTTATCTCTTAACAAAGTTAAAATGATGAAAAGTAATGGAGTTAATCGCATCTCAATCGGAGTGGAATCCACAGATGATAAGATCTTAAAATCAATCAATCGTCATCATACATTTAATGACGTTAAAAACGCAGTTACTTTATTAAAAGAAAACGGAATCGATAATATTAACTTAGATTTGATATTGGGTTTACCTAATGTCAGTGAAAAAATGTTAGAAAAAGATATTAAAAATATCTTATCGTTAAATCCAAATCATATTTCCTGCTACTCATTAACCGTTCATGAACATACAGTGTTTTTCTTAAATGAGATTCTTCCTCCAACTGAAGAATTCGCTTATGAAGCATATAAAAAAGTTGATGAAATCCTAAAAAAGAATGGCTATCTCCATTATGAAGTATCAAATTGGGCTAAACCAGGCTATCAAAGCGAACATAATCTCACATATTGGAGAAATGAAGAATATTATGGAGTTGGTCTAGGAGCTTCTGGATATATCGATGACACTAGATATAAGAATACGACAAATCTAAACGAGTACCTAAAAGGTAATAACGAAAAAGAAACCGAAATAGTGGGCTTAAAAGATTTAGAAGAGTATCAAATCATGTTAAATCTTAGAACGATAGAAGGATTAGACCTCACTCTCTTTAAAAATTTATTTAATAAGGATTTATATAAGAATAAAAAAGAAGCGATTGATTCCTATGTTAGAAGTGGTCATCTTCTTTTAGAAAATAATAAAATCATTCCAACATTTGAAGGAATGATGATCTTAGATAAAATTGTTCTAGATTTTATTGATTAAATAGACATAAATAGTGGAATTTGGGTGGTTAAAACCACTCATTTTTTCATTTTTACATAGTAATTCAAAAAATTAGCACTTATGTGTTGACAGTGCTAACACAAAGGGTATAATAGAATTAGCACTTGAAGGTGAATAGTGCTAAAAAGGAGGCAAGGATATGTCATTAACTCGTAGTGAAACGATTCTCAAGATGATTGTTGAATATTTCATCAAGACCGCTGAACCTGTTGGAAGTCAAACCTTGATTGAAGAGTACAATCTTCCATATAGTAGTGCGACGATCAGAAATGAAATGTCCGCTCTTGAAAAGATGGGCTACATTGAAAAGCCACATACGAGTGCGGGACGTGTTCCTTCTTCTAAAGGTTATGAATATTATTGCAAGCACTTAAGAGATAAGGAATTAAATGAAAACATTCGTCATTCCTTACAGTCTGTCCTTGATAGCAAGGTTCAATCTGTTGAAGAAGTGCTTAAAAGAAGCTGTGAGATTATATCTCATATGACTAACCTTGTCACTGTCGTTATGGGACCAGAAGAAAAAGCAGAGCATTTAGCAAGCGTTCAACTAGTGCCAATTAACGAAAACACAATTACTGCTGTATTTGTCACTGATAAAGGTTATGTTGAAAATAAAACCTTCATTCTCGAAGAGAATATTAAGACTGACGAAGTCATTAAATGCGTTAATCTCCTTAACGAAAGATTAAAAGGAACACCGATTACCGGCTTAGTGGAGAAGATGGAATCTCTTAGACCAGTTCTCTCAGATTATATCGTCTCTCATGATGTCGTTTATCAAGCGATCCTTGAATCCTTAGTGAGATTTGCTGGTGATCGATTATCACTCTATGGAAAAGAAGAACTCTTCAATCATCCAGAATTCAAAAATGATACAGAAGCACTTATGAGAGTAATGAAATTACTCGATGATGCCTCTTTATTGAGGAAAGCGGATTATCGGATTGAAGATGATTATGAAACCGCAGTCAGTATTGGTGATATCGAAGGTAACCCAGATGTCGCAATCGTGACTACTAAAGTAAAAATTGGTCGAGATGGAGAAAATACAATTACTCTTGTCGGACCAAAGAGAATGGATTATGACAAAGCGTTATCCGCGCTTGAATATCTCTCTCAAGAATTAGATAAATACTTTAACGACAAAGGAGGACATTCGAGTAATGGACAATAAAGAAGAATTAAATGAAGAACTTCCTAAAAAGGAAAAGAAAAAAGTCGAAAAACTTCAGGAAGAAGTTGAAAAGTTAAAAGCTGATATCGACCATTGGAAGAATGAATATTATCGAGCTTACGCTGATACGAAAAACTTAAGAAATAATCTTGAAAAAGATTATAAAGAAGCGCTTAAGTATCGTGGAGAAGGATTTATCGAAGATTTACTTCCAGTACTTGATAGCTTCCATATGGCGTTAGCTAATGAACCAACTGATCCTGCTTTAAAGAATTACTTAGTGGGATTCCAGTTCATCTATCGAAACCTTGTCTCAATCTTAGAAAACAATGGTGTAACAGAGATTTGTCCTCAAGTCGGTGACATATTCGATCCTAGAACCATGAACGCTGTTGATACAGTGGAACAAGAAGATGAGAACAAAGTTCTTAAAATCTATGGAAATGGATACAAACTTCATGATCGCATCATTAGAACCGCAATGGTTCAAGTGAGTGTTCATCCAGTTGAAAATAAAGAAAACAAAGAAGCATCACAAGATGTTGATGCATAGGAGGAAAATAAATTATGGCAAAAGAAATTATCTTAGGTATTGACCTTGGTACAACTAACTCAGTTGTTTCCTATTTACAAGCTGATGGGACAGTTAAGGTTATCCCTTCTCCAGAAGGAACAATGACAACTCCATCCGTCGTTGCCTTTAAGGCAAGTGGTGAAGAAATCGTCGGTAACGCTGCTAAAAGACAAGCGATTACTAACCCAGACACAGTCAGTTCTATTAAAAGAAAAATGGGTAGTGCAGAAAAAGTTCACATCAACTGTGTGAACAAAGACTTCACTCCACAAGAAATTTCTGCGAAAATCCTCGCATACATGAAGAAATACGCAGAAGCGAATATCGGACACAAAATTGAAAAAGCAGTCATTACTGTTCCTGCTTACTTCAACGACGCCCAAAGACAAGCGACAAAAGACGCTGGTCAAATCGCTGGACTTGATGTCGTCCGTATTATCAACGAACCAACCGCTGCCGCATTAGCGTATGGTCTTGAAAACGAAAAATCTGAAAAGATTTTAGTCTTCGACTTAGGTGGTGGTACATTCGATGTCTCAATCCTTGATATCGGAGATGGTACATTCGAAGTCGTTTCTACCGCAGGAGATAACCGCTTAGGTGGTGATGACTGGGATCAAGTCGTCGCTGATTGGATCAAAGCCCAAATCAAGATTGAAAATGGTGTTGATATCACCGACAAAGGTAGTTTACAAAGAATTAGAGAAGCTGCAGAAAAGGCCAAGATTGAATTATCTTCATCCTTAGAAACAGTTGTTTCTCTTCCATTCATCTCTATGACCGCGAGTGGACCAGTGAACTTTGAAACCACATTAACACGTGCAAAGTTCCAAGACTTAACTAGACACCTCTTAAAGAGATGCGAAGAACCGGTTAAACGCGCTCTTAGCGATGCTCATATGAACGCTAGCGAACTCGATCAAGTCTTATTGATTGGTGGTTCCATCCGTATGCCAGCAGTTCAAGAATTAGTTGCTTCTTTAACTGGCAAGAAACCAAACTTATCTGTCAACCCAGATGAAGCTGTTTCTATCGGTGCAGCTTATCAAGGTGGTGTCGTCAGTGGTGATGTTAAGGACGTTGTCCTTCTCGACGTTACTCCTCTTACATTAGGTATTGAAACATTAGGTGGAGTCCTCACTCCTCTTATTAAGAGAAATACGACAATTCCAACCACTCAAAGCCAAGTCTTCTCAACCGCTGCTGATAATCAACCAGCCGTTGATATTATGGTCTATCAAGGTGAAAGACCAATGGCTCACGACAATAAACTCTTAGGTCACTTCCAATTAACTGGTATTAAACCAGCAAGACGTGGTGAACCAAGGATTGAAGTTACATTCTCTATCGACGTTAACGGTATCGTTAAAGTCTCCGCGAAAGACTTAGATACTCAAAAAGAACAACAAATTACTATCACTGGTAGTAACGGACTTTCTAAAGAAGATATCGATAGAATGGTTAGAGAAGCCGAAGAAAACGCTGAAGCAGATGCAAAACGTAAGGAAGAAACTGAAGTCAAAAATAAGGCTGAAACCTTAATCAATGACATTGACCTTGCTATGCAAGAAAAAGGCGATTCCATCGACCCAACTCAAAAAGAACAAACTCAAAAATTAAGAGATGAACTCAAGACTGCATTAGATAATAATGATATCGAAACACTTAAGAAACGTATCTCTGAATTAGAACAAGCTGCTGCTTACATGCAAAACGCTCAAGCAGGTGGAGCAAATCCAAATAGTGGTGCCACTCCAGGAACTAATCCAGACGATGTAGTGGACGCTGACTACTCTGATAAAAACAAAGCGTAATTAAATTAACAACAATTTCCACAAGGAGGGCATTTGCCCTCTTTAGTGGCAAATAGAAAGGATCAATATGGCAAGTAAAAGAGATTATTATGAAATCTTAGGAGTCAGCAAAACTGCCTCTAAAGATGATATTAAATCAAGCTATCGTAAACTCGCCAAAAAATATCACCCAGATAACAAAGAGACGGGTGACGAAGCGAAGTTTAAAGAAGTTCAAGAAGCATATGACATCCTTTACGATGACCAAAAAAGAAGCGCTTATGACCAATTTGGTCATGCAGCGTTTGAACAAACTGGTGGAGGCCCTGCAGGTGGTAACCCATTTAGTGGCTTTAGTGGTTTTAGTGGTGAAGATATCAATTTAGGCGATATCTTTGGCTCTTTCTTTGGAGGCGGTGGCCGTCCAAGAAAACAAACCGGACCAATTAGAGGTGATGATGTCCTTATGCGTTTACGCGTCGACTTTATGGATGCAGTGAACGGTAAAGACGAAGAAGTATCATTCGATTTCGATGATGATTGTCCACATTGCCATGGTTCTGGAGCGGAAACACCAAATGATATTAAAACATGTACTACATGTGGTGGTAGAGGTTCAGTTACTCGCCAACAAAGAAGCCTCTTTGGCATGGTGAATACTGAAACCGTCTGTCCTGATTGTGGTGGTAGAGGCAAAATCATTTCTAAGAAATGTTCTGTATGTGGTGGCTCAGGCCATAAGCGTGTCAAGAAAACCCAAAAGATTCATATTCCTGTTGGAATTAATAACGGCCAACAAATCCGTTTACAAGGTATGGGTGGCGCTGGCACTAATGGTGGGGAGCACGGTGACCTCTATATTGAAATCAATATCAAAGAACATCCATATTTCAAACGTGAAAGAAATGATATCCACTTAACCGTTCCACTCGACTTTGTCGATGCGATTCTTGGAGCGAAGATTGAAGTTCCAACAGTTAACGGCGATATGCTAGTGACGATTCCAGAAGGAACTCAACCTGGACAGATCCTGAGAATGAAAGGACAAGGTATTAAAGATTTAAGAACTGGAAAGCCTGGAGATCAATATATTCACCTTGATATCAAAGGTCCTTCAAGCCTCAACAAAAAGCAAAAAGAAGCCCTTGAAGCTTATCGAGCGGCAAGTAAGGCTGATGATTCCTTGTTCTCGAAGTTCAAAAAAATGTTCAAAAAATAAGACCTCATTGAGGTCTTTTCATTTACTTAGAAAAAAAGTTAAAGTTTTTTATTAAATTTTTTCAATTTTTTTCCTCCTTTAATAAATGAGGGAACTTTTCCCGGAAGGAGGTAAAAATGTATTTTATATCCCAACTCGGCGAACAAGACTGTGCGTTCGCTTGTCTTAAGATGATGCTCGCTAATTATCAGAAAGACAAAAACTATCTCTATTTACCTAACCCGAGTAATGAAGAGAAAAACTACAACTTCCAAGAACTGATAACGATTGCCAAAAAGTATCAAACCACATTTAAAGGAATCAAAGTTCAAACTCCACAGGAACTCTTTAAATGTGAAAAATTCCCGATTGTCGTTACTTTGGCTAAAAGAAGTGATCTTCGTCATAGTGTACTCGTATTAAATGCGAATACGCGTTATGTGACGATATTTGACCCGAAAATTGGAAAAAGGAAAATGAATGCCGAGCTATTCTTTAAAGAATGGACCCAAAGAGCGTTGATCTTCGAGGACATGACCCCCATGAAGTGTCCGGAGGTCTATGGAGATTTTATTGATAAGAAAGACAAAATAATACTCCCAGTTTTGCAACTATTAAGCGGAATCTCATTATTACTAGGTACTTACTTTGTAAGTGAATATTCGATATTTTATCTTCCAATCATCTTTTTGGCTTTATTCATCATCTTTGAAGTGTTTTATCGCTTTAGACTAGTCGGGGCGATGAAACGGTTAGATGAAAATATTTTCTCCCACAAGTTTAGAGTCAAAGAAAAGGAAGGATATATCGGAATATACAAAAGTATTGAGAGATATCGTCAAATCTCTTTAACCATTACTCCGAGCTTTATCTATTCCTGTTTGATTTCTTTATTCATCGTCATTATTCTTTTGATGAATGACTTGGTTAATATTACATATGTAATTCTCCCTATCGCATTAGCGGTTATCCAAGTCTTCCTCTATGATCCATATTACAAGAATCAAGAGCTACTAGTGATGGATAAAGAAAATGAAATCTTTGATTCAGAAACTGATTATCAATTTAAGATGAAATGTAACGACGCTCATAGTGTGGCTTACCAAGTCGGGATGGGAAGAAACATCTATATTTATATCGAACTAGCGATTTTGCTTTTATCAATCATTCTCACAATGGTGATTTCGGGTACGATCAATATTACATATGTCATCTTCTACTTATGCATTACAGTCTTTTTAAAGACTAATGTCTCTAAAATGCTTGAGTTCTCTTCTCAAAGCGAAGAATATGACTTTGTAAAAGCTAAATTAGTGAATTCTTTTGCACAAACAGATAATAATTCATAGTAAATGAAGTCTTATCTATGATAAACTATTAAAGATGGAACTTGATTTTAATTCAAAATTCAAAGAATACGAATCATACGAAGAAGAATATCTATCTTTGATGGACATTACTTTAAAAACACTCGGGATTAAATGCGACCCAATTGTTTCAGTGTCTCTCGTCGATAATAAGTACATTCATCGCATCAATAAGAAATATCGACATATCGATCGGCCAACAGACGTTATTAGTTTCGCTTTTCTTGATGATGGTCATCAATATGATAAGGTCTTATATAAAGAAGGAATGGTCGCTCTTGGAGATATTTATATCTCAGTGGAGAAAGCAAACGAACAAGCTAACGAATATGGCCATTCTATCAAAAGAGAATTATGCTTCTTATTCGTTCATGGTTTACTCCATTTACTTGGCTATGACCATATGACAAAAGAAGATGAAGAAAAGATGTTCTCTTTACAAGATGAGATATTGAAACAAAAAGGAGTGTAACTCATGGATAAGAAAGAATTAGTTCAAAAAGCAAAAGAGGCAAGAAGCCTCTCATATTCACCATATAGCCATTTCGCAGTTGGCGCAGCAGTCTTAACAAAAGACGGACAAGTATTCCTTGGAGCAAATATTGAAAACTCGGCTTATCCACTTTGCATGTGCGCCGAAAGAAATGCGTTATATAACGCTTATATGCATGGCTATAAGAAAAACGATTTGGTGGCATTAGCCTTAAGCGCCGACACTGATGGACCATGTTCCCCTTGTGGAGCGTGCCGTCAAGTTATTAGCGAGTTATTCCCAAAAGACGGAGTCATTATTATGACTAGTGTCAAAGGAGCTTATCAAGAAACAAATATCGAAGAGCTCTTACCATACGCATTTAGTGAGGATGATTTGAAATAATGAAATCGGGTTTTGTCGCAATACTTGGTCATCCTAACGTTGGTAAATCAACAATCCTTAATGGAATTATTAATAGAAAGATTTCTATTGTCACTGATAAGAGTCAAACAACGCGTAACATTATACGCGGTATATATCGAGGAGAAGACTCACAGATTGTTTTTATCGACACTCCTGGTATCCATAAGCCTCACTATAAGTTAGGTATGGAAATGAATTCAATGGCTTATAGTAGCGCTCACGATGCGGATGTAAATATCTTAGTGGTGGATGCTTCTAAACCTTATAGTGAGTCCGATGAATTCCTTTTAGAGCATCTCGATATTAAAAATGCTCCTTTAATCATCGTTTTTAATAAGATTGACCAAGCGAGAATTACGGAAGTTGAAAAATTAAAGGCGACCTATAAAGAAAAATTACCAGAAAGCCACTTTATTGACACGGTAGCGAGTGAAAGATTCAATTTAGAGGAATTAATCGCCCTTGTCACAAAACTCCTCCCAGAAGGACCAGAATACTATCCTGGAGAAGAAGTGACCGATAAAGATGAGATTTTCCAAATCAAAGAAATCATTAGAGAGAAAGTTTTAAAGACCTTAAGACAAGAAGTGCCTCATTCTATTGCGATTTATGTCGATCATATCGCATGGGAAGAGGACCCAATTAACATCCACGCTTCGATAATTGTGGAGAAAGATTCCCAAAAGGGAATTGTTATCGGAGCGGGAGGTCGCCAAATCAAAGAGATTGGGCTCAAAGCTCGTCGTAGTATCGAGAAGTTATTAAATAAGCACGTCTATCTTGAACTATTCGTCAAAGTTCAAAACGATTGGCGGGATAATGATGATCTTCTCGAGTTATACGGATATAAAAACAAAAAACAGTAACATGAAGATAATTGTATTATCTAACACAAAATACAAAGAAAACGATGTCATCTATGATGCGATTAGTGAAACAGAATCTGTTTCTTTTAAAGCGTATCGTGGACAAGACAACAAATCAGAATATGTCTGGCTCAATAACATCATGACCATCGCTGATGTGGAGTTCGCTGATAGGAGATATAAGTATCCAACTTTAAAAGAAGCAAAGCTTATCTCTTCTTCAATCGGTGGAGGAGATCCGTTAGAGTATCTATATACTTTAAGCGCTTTATCTGAAGTGACCACAAAGATGTTTCAACCAGAAGAGAGGCATATTGTCTTTAATGAACTTGAAGCAGTATTAACCGCTCTTAAAAGCAAAAAGGATTATTTGCTTTTGAACTTGCTATACATAGCAAAAGCCATCAAATTATCAGGAGCTGAACTCGAAGTTAATAAATGTGTCTTTTGCGGTTCAACTCATGATATCGTTTCTTTTTCATTCTCTGATGGCGGATTCGTTTGTCGCAATTGTATCGGCAATAGTGAACCGACAAATCTATCAACTAGCCAGATGAGACTTATTCGTTATATTTTTAAATCACCAGACTATTCTTGCGTAGCAAGTGAGAAGTACACAAAAGAAGATAAGATCGAAGTGATGAAGGCTTTAGTGGAATTCATTTCTGATTATTTAGGCGTTGTTATTACTTCTGTTAGCAACTTATACATATAAAATTGTAAAAAATACACTCATAGTGGGTTGACAAGATACATTCCTTATTTTATTCTTTTCATCGTGCATTATTTGGAGGTATTTCACAATGAGTGAATACAGTTTTGATAAATTATGTAGCCATTTCATTTCTTCTGGATACTATTTTCAAGGTAGTGAAATTTATGGTGGCTTATCTAACACTTGGGACTATGGTCCTTTAGGAAGCGAAATCAAAAACAACATCAGAAAGATGTGGTGGAAGAAATTCGTTCAAGAAAGTCCTACAAATGTAGGAATTGACGCTGCAATCCTTATGAACCCAAAAGTTTGGGAAGCAACAGGGCACGTTTCAACATTCAACGATCCATTAATCGATTGTAAGAAATGTAAACAACGTTTTAGAGCTGATCAATTAATTGAACAAGCTAGACCAGACGCTCCAGTTACAACAATGACTAACGAGCAAATGATGGAATATATTCGCGGAAATCATATCGCTTGTCCAAATTGTGGAGCGGAAAATTTCACCGATATTCGTCAATTCAATATGATGTTTAAAACACATATTGGTGTTACTGAAGATAGCAAGTCAACTGTCTATCTTAGACCAGAGACCGCCCAAGGTGTCTTTGTGAACTTTAAAAACGTTTTAAGAACAACGAGAAGAAAATTACCTATTGGTATTTGTAATACTGGTAAGGCCTTTAGAAATGAAATCACTCCTGGCCAAATGACTTTCCGTATGCGTGAATTCGATCAAATGGAAATGGAATTCTTCTGTAAACCAGGAACCGACCTAGAGTGGTTTGAACATTGGAAAAAGACCTGCTTATCATTTATAAATGATTTAGGCATTAAAAACGAGAACTTAAGATATCGTGATCACGATCCAGAAGAACTCGCGTTCTACTCAAAAGCGACCACTGATATCGAATTCTTATTCCCATTTGGTTGGGGTGAAGTTTGGGGCATCGCTGATAGAACAGATTACGACCTCAAACGTCATATGACTTATAGTGGTGAATCTTTAGAGTATTTAGACCCAGAAACTAACGAGAAATATGTTCCATATTGTATCGAACCATCTGTCGGTTTAGATAGACTTGTCCTCATGTGCTTATGCAACGCTTATGATGAAGAACAAGTCGGTGAAAACGATACTCGTATCGTTATGCATTTATCTCCGTTTGTGGCGCCAATTAAAGCCGCTATCTTCCCATTAAGCAAAAAGCTTGAAGAGAAGGCTCGTGAGATTCAAACAATGCTCTCAAAATACTTCCCAGTTCTTTATGATGATACTGGAAGTATCGGTAAGAGATATCGCCGTCAAGATGCAATTGGCACTCCATTTTGCATCACCGTGGACTTTGATACACTCGAAGATAACCAAGTCACAATTAGAGATCGTGATACGATGAATCAAGTTCGTATGCCGATTTCCGAATTATCAAAATACTTATCCATCAAAATATTCTATTAGTATAAAATTAGTTAAAAATTAGTATATTCATATTTATATGGCATTCACAGGATTAATTGCGGAAGATATATTAAAACACTCGGATATCGTTAAAGTTATCGGTTCTTATTTGAACTTGGTAAAGCAAGGAAAGAACTACAAATGCGTATGTCCTTTCCATGACGACACAAATCCGTCTTTAACTATCTCACCAGAAAAGCAAATGTTTAAATGTTTTGTTTGCGGCACTGGTGGTAACGCTTTTACCTTTGTTCAAAAATATGAGCATGTCTCCTTTGGAGAAGCACTTAAAAAAGTCGCTGATATCTCTGACTATCATCCTGAAGGATTAGAAACGATTTCTAAACCCAAGAAGGTTGATGCAAAGAAAGAAGCGTTACTTAAATGTTTATATGATTTGAACCTCTATTATCAATTCGCACTTAATACGCCCGAAGGAAAAGAAGGGCTTGATTACTTCGAATCTAGGAAATTAGATGCTGCGCTTAGAAACAAATATAAGCTTGGCTATGCTCCTAAAGATGGTAAAGCAACTATAGACTTCTTATTAAAGAAGGGCCACTCGATAGTGACGATTGAAGAAACTGGTGTAATGCGCATGCTTTCTAACTCATCCTATAAGGATATGAACGAAGGAAGAGTGACATTCCCAATTTGCGATATCGATGGTAATGTCATCGGCTTCAGTGCGAGACGACTTATTAATGATGACACTGCCAAATATATGAATACACCTGAAACATATTTGTTTCACAAAACTAACAATTTATATAACATTCATATCGCTAAGGACGCCGCCAAAATCAAAGGATACATTTATGTATGTGAAGGGTTTATGGATGTTTACGCCCTTGGAAAAATTGGAATCGATGCTGCAGTAGCAATCATGGGGACTGCATTAACAATGGAACATATCCAAATCTTAAGGAGTTTGAATGTTGAAATAAGGCTTTGCCTTGATGGTGATCTTCCTGGTCAAAGTGCGATGATGAAGATTGCTAAAGTCCTTTCTAAAGAAGGAATCAACTTCCGAGTTGTCGATAACCAAGGGAGCGATCGAGATCCTGACGAAATCTTGAACGAAGATGGGCAAGCCGCCTTAGAAGAGTATCTTAATAAACTCACAAGTCAAACTGACTTCGCCTTAAATTATTATTTAAGAAGTAACCCTCTTAAGACTAATGAAGAAAAGAAGACCTTAATAAAAGAGTTCTTACCAGTACTCCTTAGGATTAATAGTCAACTTGAGTTAGATAATTATCTAAGGAAATTAGAAAAGATTACTGGGTTTGACGCAGAGTCGATTAGAGACTTATTAAGAAGATCTCGCCAAAGCGTGAATTCTGGAAATGGTATCAATCGAGAAGTATTTCAAAACTTCCATCCTGAAAGAGAAGCCCTCCAGAAGCTCATAACTGCCGAGCGTGAGCTTTTATACCAAATGAGTCAAAACAAGTCTGCAGTGGACTTTTATGAGCAAAAAATCGGTGGTTTCTATGATGATATCTACCGTCAGATTGCAATGTTCATGGTTGAGTACGCAGAAACACACCCAGAAATGGATGTTAATGGAGTGATAATCTTGGTTGAGAATAGCGACCTTGATAACAAAGATGAAATTCTTAACGACTTAACATCCTTAATGGTGGAAACACATCCTAATAAATGTTCGGATGAACTGCTAGATAATCTATTAGAGACGATTAATGACGAAAAGAGTCGAATAACAGACGAAGATATATTAGCAGATTCCTTAAAAGGAAAAACTGAGCTCGAACAAGCTCGAATCATCGCTGAATTCCGTAAAAGGAAGATGGCGAAAAACAAAAAATAGAAACTGAAAATTGTTGAATAGGGAGAATGAGACAATGGGAAGACCAAAGAAAAGCGAAACAGCCGCAAAAGCTGCAACTAAAGAAAAAGCACCTGCAAAGAAAGCTACAAAGAAAAGAGACACCGAAACTCTTGCAACTTTAGCAGAGATTGAAGCTAAACTTTTAAAGAAAGCCAAAAACAATGGTGATCAATTAGAACAAGGCGACATTTATGAAGCCTTAAATAATTATGAACTCGAAGATGATGTCATCGATGACTTAATTGAATACTTTGCAAAGCAAAAGATTGAAGTCATTTCTGAAGACGCTGAAGAAGAGGAAGAAGAAATCAATGATGAAGATTTCGATGAATCCAAAATGGCGGAACTCGAAGATGATGATGATTTCTTTGCTGAAGATCGAGATGACGAGGCCGAAGAACTTGATTTCGATATTGATCATTTGGACGTCACAATCGGTAGCGATGTCAAAGTTAATGACTCGGTTAAGATTTATCTTAAAGAAATTGGAAAATACGAACTTCTTAAACCAGAAGAAGAACCAATTCTCGCTGCTAAAATCTTAGAAGGCGATGAAGAAGCCAAACAAAGACTTATCAACGCGAACTTAAGATTAGTTGTTAATATCGCTAAACACTATGTTGGTAGAGGTATGCTTTTCTTAGACTTAATCCAAGAAGGTAACTTAGGCTTAATGAAGGCTGTTGATAAATTCGATTACACAAAAGGATTTAAGTTTTCAACTTATGCGACATGGTGGATCCGTCAAGCCATCACTAGAGCGATTGCCGATCAAGCTAGAACCATTCGTATTCCAGTTCATATGGTCGAAACCATCAACAAGATGACCCGTGTTCAACGTCAATTAGTCCAAGATTTGGATAGAGACCCAACCGCTGAAGAGATTTCAGAAGCAATGGGTGGAGAATTCTCACCAAAAAGAATTCGTGAAATCCAAAGAGTGGCTCTTGAACCAGTTTCATTTGAAACCCCAATCGGTGAAGAAGATGATTCACATTTAATTGACTTTATCGAAGATAAAGATAATGAATCACCTGTCGATTACACAACTAAAAAGTTGCTTAAGGAAGAACTCGATTCCATCCTTAAGGATTTAACTGATAGAGAAGAAAGAGTCTTAAGACTCCGTTATGGCTTAGACGATAACCGTCCAAGAACACTCGAAGAAGTCGGCAAAGAATTCGGTGTTACTCGTGAACGTATTCGTCAAATTGAAGCCAAGGCAATTAAAAAGCTCAAACACCCAACAAGACGTAAAAAATTAGGAGATTATCGTAACTCATAATGAAATTATCCAAAAGACTTCAGGCCATTTATGATATGGTTCCTTGCGGCGTCGCTGCTGACGTTGGAAGTGACCACGGGAAATTAATTATTTCCCTCTTTGAAAATGGCCAGATTTCTAAAGGATACGCAATTGAAAATAAAGTCGGACCTTTTAATAGACTTAAAAAAGCCATTGAAGAAAATAATGTCTCAGAAGGAATTATCCCAATGCTTTCCGATGGCATTAGTGAACTCCCAAGCGATGTTGATATCGTTATTATCGCTGGCATGGGTGGCTTTAATGTTATTGATATTCTTAAAAAGAATCCAGGCAAACTCAAGAATGTCAGAACAATCATTGTCGACGCGCATAATGCGATTCCTGAACTTAGAAAGCAAGTTTGCAAGATGGGCTATGTCATCGCTGATGAAGATATCGTTTATGAAAGCGGTGTCTATTATGAAATAATTAAGTTCATTTCTGGAGAAGCAATGTATCTTGATGATCCAGATATTGAATTTGGACCGATTCTTAGAAATGAGAAGTCTTGTACTTTTAAAGAGAAATATCAATCACGTATTAAAGAGATTGATAAACTTCTTATGAATAAGAACATTCCTGAAACCAAGGTCAAAAAACTCAACCTTGAAAAAGAAAGGATTAGAGCGGTTTTATGAACACGAAGAGTTTATTAAATAAGCTTGGCAAAAGATTCCCAAAAAGAATCGCTAAAGAAAATCATGACTTTGTCGGTTTAATGACTGGCAAGCTTCCAGAAGAAGTTCGTAAGATTGTTCTTTGCTTAGATATGGATTGGGAAATCTTTGACAGAGTCAAAGAAGAGAAACCAGATCTCGTTTTGAGCCATCATCCTTTAGTGTATGGACTTCGTTCTCGTGTCTTTAAAAGAGACCCGAGCAAGAAAGAACTTTGTGATGCGCTTGACGCTCTTAATATTCCTGTTTATAGTATGCACACAAATTTCGATACCGGTTTAGGCGGAATGAATGACGCCCTTGCAGAAGCCTTACATCTAAAAGATGTCAAAGTCATTGAAAATAATCCAATGATGCGTGGCGGAAGACTAGAAAAACCGATGAAGGCAAAAGAGTTTGCTAAGTACGCAAATAATTGTTTAAATGTCGATTATTCTCGTTTAATCAATAATGGCAAGGAAGTTGTTGAGACTGTTGCGATTATTGGAGGAGCTGGAAGCGGATATTGGCCAGTCGCCAAAGAAGCTGGATATGACATCTTTATTTCTGGAGATGCTCCCCATCACGTAAGAAGAGAAATTGTGAACGCTAAATATAACTATTTAGATATGCCACATGAAATCGAAAAAATCTTCGTTCCAACTATGAAAAAACTCATCCATGAATTAGATGAGTCTATTGAAATCGTCATGATTGATCACGAAAAAGAACCAGAAGTTATTTTGAAATAAGATAATTATATATTTCGTCCACAATGTATTGTGGTGTTGAAGCCCCTGATCCAACAGCGGCTTTTCTTTTACAGTCTAAAGGAATCTTTTTAAGTTCGCTAAGGTCAGAGACCATAACCACAAGAGCGTTTGGATAGTTTGCTAAAGCAATATCGTAAAGTTTATTTGAGTTACTAGATTTAGGATGACCGACAATTACAATCAAATCAGTGTCTTTCTCAATCTTGAGGATGGCTTCTTGTCTAAGCCTAGTGGCGTTACATATTTCATTTTCGATTCTAGCACCTGGATAGTGCTTTAAAATATCCTCATGATACTTTCTCAGCTCATAAAAATTGAGTGTTGTTTGGTTTAAAACAAACGGGGATTTATCAGTAATTAATTGGTAGTTAATTAGTAGTTTAGTATCATATAATGATACTTTATCAGAAACTGTCAATGCAGCATTAGCTTCTTTATGACCGGATTGACCGATATAAATGACTTGATGTCCGTTAGCGATTTCTCTTTTAATCTTGTTGAGGTTATCTTGCACCTTGAAACAAGTTGCATCATATGTGATAAGACCTTTTTCTTTAGCGATTTTATCTAGTTTCTCATCATGCCCGTGCGCAGTGAAGACGAGAACATCACCTTTTTGAAGCTTATTGATTTCTTCATATTCGCTACCATCTAAAGTAACGAATCCTTCATTAGTAAGGCTATCAATCAAAGATTGATTGTGCGCAAGCATACCTAAAATATAGACGGTTTTGTCTTTATGATCTTCTTTCGCTTGATGCGCTAATTGGACTGCTCTTGTAACACCTGAACAAAATCCTTGAGGTTTGACTAATGCAACTTCCATAAAAATATGTTAACATATTTGAAGGTAATTAAATATGGAAAACAAAGATATTTATATAGGAAGCCATGTTGGCATGGGTGCTCCAGAGTTCTATTTAGGAAGCGTCAAAGAGGCGCTTTCATATGGATCGAATACTTTTATGTTTTATACTGGCGCTCCGCAAAACTCATTCAGAAAACCTTTATCTGAATTAAAAATTCAGGAAGGAAGAAAACTAATTAAAGAAGCCGGAATCGATGAAAGCAAGCTCATCGTTCACGCGCCTTATATTATTAACGCTGCTAATTTTTCTAGAGAAGATTTATACGAGATGTCGATAAATACAATCGTTAGTGAACTTAGAAGAACTGCTGGTTTTGGCGTTGGCATTATGGTCCTTCACCCAGGAAGCCACGTTGGCATGGGTGCTGAAAGTGGCATTTTGGCTTTAGCCAAAGCACTTGACACAGCGTTTGCTTGTGATGGCACGAACGTTAAGATTGCTATTGAAACCATGGCAGGAAAAGGTCATGAGATTGGAATTACATTTGAACAAGTTCGTTCAATTATTGATCAGTGCAAATATCCAGAACGCCTAGGCGTGTGCTTAGATACGTGCCATATATCTGACGCCGGATATGACATCATTAATGATTTAGATGGCGTTATCGAAAAATTCGATAAAGTTATTGGACTAGACAAATTATTAGTGGTTCATGTTAATGATAGTAAGAATCCAACTGGTGCTCATAAAGATAGACACGAGAACATTGGATATGGATATTTAGGATTTGATCTTCTTTATAGAGTAGTTCATCATCCAAAACTCATTGGTATCCCAATGATTCTTGAGACTCCTTATTACAATGAAAAAGCTCCTTATAAGCAAGAAATTGAAATGCTAAGGAGCGGTAAGTATGTTGATAATTGGAGAAATTAGAACTTATTAATCTCTTCTACTAAGGTTTCAAAGGCTTCGGCTTCTGGAACCTTTTTAATTACTTTATCTTTTTTAAAGATAACGAATTCATGATGACCACCGGCAATGCCGATGTCAGCATTTTTGGCTTCTCCTGGTCCATTGACGACACAGCCCATAACAGCGACATGAATTGGCTTATTGACTGTTTCAAGATAGTCCATGACTTTTCTAGCAAGTGATTCGACATCAACTTGAGTTCTGCCACAAGTTGGACAGGCCACTAAAGTTGGATAGTTTGGATATAATCCACAATCATGAAGCAATCTCTTACAAGTAATAATCTCGTCTTTAACACTTCCAGAGATTGAGATACGGATTGTATCTCCGATACCATCTAATAGAAGAGGAGCTAGTCCAGCAGAACTTCTAATAACAGCAATATCTTTAAATCCAGCTTCGGTAATTCCTAAATGAAGTGGATATGGGAACGTTTCACTTGCGAGTTTATACGCGGCGATAGTTTCTAACACATTGCTTCCTTTTAAAGATATGACTATGTCATAAAATCCTAAACTTTCTAAGATTTCAACGTGTTTTTTGGCGGACGCAACTAACTTTTCGGCGGTATAGCTACTTGAATAATCGTGAATTGTTTTATCTAATGATCCGGAGTTAACACCGATACGAATTGGAACGTGCTTTTCTTTCGCCATGTTAACAACTTTTTTGACATTTTTAATATCGCCGATATTGCCTGGATTGATTCTAATCTTATCAACACCAGATTCCATTGCCATTAAGGCAAGGCGATAATCAAAATGAATGTCGGCTACTAAAGGGATTGAAATTCTCTTTTTGATTTCTTTAATCGCAAGAGCGTCTTTTTCATCCATAACGGATACACGCATAATTTCTGCGCCCAATTTTGCGCATTCATTGATTTGCTCGCTGACTTCGAGATATTTCTCGGTCTTGATGTTACACATCGATTGGATAACAACTTTATTTTGTCCACCGACTAAAACATTTCCGATTTTGACTTGTCTAGTTTCGTTTCTTTTCATACCACAATTATTTTACGCTTATTATCTAATAAAAATATACTTTTATTATTTGTTTTGTTGTGTTAACATTACATAGCGATTAAGGAGAAACTATCTATGGCCAAGAAAGAAGAAAGAATCTCAATCACATTGAAGTGCACAGAATGCGGCGAGGAAAATTATCTCACCTCTAAAAATAAAAAGAGCAATCCAGATCGTTTAGAGAAATTGAAATATTGCCCACGTTGTCAAAAGAAAACACTCCATCGTGAGAAAAAGAAATAGGTTTTACCTATTTTTTTCTTATCTAAAATATGAAAATAGAAAAGTTTGATTATAACGATATTGAAGAACTATTAGCTAATACTTATGTCATTAGTGATAAGGATAAGAATGCGATAGTCATTGATCCTTCAAAAGATAATGATGGTGTTATTAATTATTTAGAAAAACACGATCTTATTTTAAAGGCAATTTTACTCACCCATGGTCATTTTGATCATATGAGAGGAGTAAATAGATTAGCGAATAAATATCACGTTCCTTTATATATTCACTACGAAGATGAAGAAAATCTAAAAGATTCGTATCTGAATTGTTCAGACATGGGTGATGAAGAAATTATCGTGGAGCAGACTCCTATCTTAATAAAAGATGGTGACGAACTTAATATATTAAGTGAAGGACTTATTAGAGTTATACACACTCCATTTCATACGAAAGGAAGTGTCTGCTATTATCTAAAAGATAATAATTGGTTATTTACTGGAGATACGCTCTTTAAAATGTCAATTGGAAGAGATGATTTACCGGGCTCAATTCCTTCTAAACGAAGAGAGTCTTTAAATAAAATAATGATTCTTCCAAAGGAAACTAAAATATTCCCAGGACACGGCCCAAACTCTGTTTTAGAGATGGAGTTGATGCTAAATCGCTTTTTAATAAAATAATTATTTGGTATAATACCAAAGGAATTTAATAAAGAAAGGAAAAATATATGGTTAATGTTACTGAATTAAGACCAGGCAATTACTTCATTGAAGAAGGTAATATCTATCAAGTTTTAGACATCTTACTTAATAAGACTGCAATGAGAAAAATGGTTGCCAAAGTCAAGGCTAAGAACTTACGTTCTGGTGCAATTACAGAAATGGCACGTAATAGTGGATACGCTATTGAAACTATTAGATTAGAAAAACGCCAAATGCAATATTTATATGATACTGGCGACGCCCTTTGCTTTATGGATCAAGAAACATATGAACAACTCGAGATTTCTAAAGAAAGACTCGCATGGGAAGTTCAATTCTTAAAAGGTGAAGAAATCGTTGAAATCACAAGTTATGAAGGCGAAGTCCTCGGTATCAACTTACCAGCTAAAGTTGCTTTAAAGATTACACACTGTGAACCAGCTATTAGAGGCGATACAGTCAACAAAGCAATGAAAGACGCTGAATTAGAGACCGGTTTAAAGGTTCGTGTCCCATTATTTATTGAAGAAGGCGAAGAGATTTTAGTCAGAACTGACAACGGCGCCTACGACGGAAGAGCATAGGAGGCAATAAAATGATTATTTTACTTGCTGATGCAGCTTGGGGAGGCATTCTCGCCGCTGCAGTTATCGCTGCTTTAATCGGTGGATTCTTCGCAGCAAGATTCTTCTTCAAGAGACAACTCGAAAAGAATCCTCCAATCAACGAAGGCATGATTAGAGCCTTATATCAAAGCGTTGGTAGAAAGCCTTCTGAAGCTGACATTCAACGTACAATGAACGCTGTCAAAAGACAACAAAAATAAGTTAACAAAAAGGTTAATTGATAATAACGCCAATCATCGAATTTGGCGTTTTTATTTTGCCTTTAGCGTAAATAGTGGAAGTGATGAAAAACAAGCATCTAATGGCTTATAAACCACAATTAAAGTCAATTAAAAAGATTTGATTAAATCAGTAAAAAATAAAAGTTTCCCAACTATGTGGAAAACTCTATTCACATTGTACAAAATATACTAATTATCTACTAATTTATTACTATTAGATTATTTCATCCATTTGATTTTGCTTTCGGTACCAGCTTTAATCCTTTCAAAGTTAGCTTTGTGTTTGATGGTTAAAATTGTTGCACCGAATGTTGCGATAATTGCGAACACATAATTGCACTCTAAAGCTGGTCCATAAGATCCAAGCCAAACCATTGATCCGGTGAGAACTCCTGTTTCAATTAGAATAGCCCAAATCCATGAAATAATGACTGATAACCATGAGCAAGAGACACTAGCAAGCGAAACCCACTTCTTGATTTTGAGCACTAAAAAGAAAAATAAGCCTGGAACGATTCCAAATAACCACCCAGCTGCGGTTTGAACTCCATAAAAAACGGCTACGTTTTTTCCGCCATTGAACTTGCAATAGAAAGGAAAGCAATGCCCTAGACTTGCGCCAACGATTGACAACCAATAAACTGGCCATTGAATCATATAACCACTGATGTCTCCACCAGAATACTTTGTGACAATATCTGGCATTAAAGGCAAGTTATTATATAAAGGCACTTTAATGAGAAATAACCAGATCATGTATAAAGGAATAATTGCTTTGGCGGCATCGAGTAAAATTACGATTAAACCAACTTTCTTTCCAAAGACTCTTCCAACGTTAGTGCCACCGGAGTTTCCACTTCCATATTCACGAGGATCTTTATGAAAAAATACCTTCCCAATCCAAATACCATTTGGGATTGATCCAAAGATATATCCGATAAAAATCACTAAAATTGAAACTAAAATATTATATAATATAATATCCATTTTTGCCCCTTATCTATTCTACTGATTTGCTTTATATTTTCAATATTTTTCGTTTATAATGAACGGCGAAAAGGTAGGTATAGTATGGCGGAGAGACAATATACTGCGAACGATATCCATATTTTACAAGGTCTTGAAGGTGTTAGAAAAAGACCAGCTATGTATATCGGTAGCACAAATTCAAGTGGTCTCCATCATCTTGTCTGGGAAGTAGTCGACAATGCAGTCGATGAAGCATTAAGTGGATTTGGAAAAAATATCACCGTAACTTTACATAAAGATGGAAGTTGCTCAGTATTAGATGAAGGACGTGGAATTCCAGTTGGAATCAATAGAGAAACAGGTCGACCAGGTGTCGAGATTGTTTTTACTGAACTCCACGCTGGCGGCAAATTTAATTCACAAGTTTATAAAAGTGCTGGTGGATTGCATGGTGTTGGTGCATCAGTCACAAACGCCCTCAGCGAATGGGTTGATGTAACGGTTTATCAAGATGGTATTTACCATCTTCGTTTTGAAAATGGTGGTCATTTAGTTACCCCTCTTGAGCGAATTGGAGATAGTAAAAAACATGGTACACTTGTGAGATTTAAACCTGATGCATCTATATTTTCTACAGTTGATTTCAAATACGACACAATTGCCTCCCACTTACAAGAAAGTGCCTTTTTGATGAAAGGTGTCCGTTTCATCATTTATGATGAAAGAAGCGGAGATAAGCAAGAATTTTTCTATCAAAATGGACTCGTTGAATACATCACAAATCTCAATGAAGAAAAGAAACCAATTATCGAAGTTGTGAACTTTTCTGAAGTTGATCCAATCACAAATATTGAGACAGAAATTGCCCTACAATATTGCTATGAAGATTATAACGAAACTATCTATTCTTACGTTAACAACGTAAAAACTTCAGATGGTGGTACTCATGAATCTGGTTTTAGAACTGGTATTACTAGAGCAGTCAACGACTTTGCTGAAATGGTTGGAATGCTCAAAGGAAAGAAACTTGAAGGCAGTGATATCCGTGAAGGATTAACCGCAATTATTTCCTTAAAAGTGCCTGAAGAACTTCTTGAATTTGAAGGACAAACAAAAGGTAAACTTGGCACTCCAGCAGCAGCGTCAGTCGTTTCAAATCTCATCTATAATAAGTTTACTTATTATCTAACTGAGAATAAAGAAAACGCGATGAGGATCATCAAGAAATGTGTCGATTCTCAACAAGCTCGTATTGCCGCTAGAAAAGCAAAAGATGAGGCAAGAAGTAGTAAAAAAGCTAATAAGCAAGAAGTCATTCTTTCTGATAAGCTCACTCCAGCGCAGTCTAAAGATTATCTTAAAAACGAACTCTTTATCGTTGAGGGTGATTCCGCTGGTGGAACCGCCAAAAAAGGAAGAGATAGAATTCATCAAGCAATATTACCACTTCGTGGTAAACCTCTTAATACAGATTCTATTTCTTTAGACAAACTTTTACATAACGAAGAAATTGCGACAATTATCAATACAGTTGGAGCAGGATTTGGACAAAGTTTTGATATTGAAGATATTCATTATGGCAAGATCATCATTATGACCGATGCTGATACCGATGGTGCTCATATTCAAACGCTTTTGCTCACCTTCTTCTATCACTATATGAGACAGCTTATAACAAGCGGTCATATATATATTGCAGTCCCACCTTTATACCGTGTTTATAAAGAAGACGGAAAAAAACTTTCTCAAGAATATGCTTGGGATGATGAAGGATTAGAAAAAGCCAAGAAAAAAGTAGGTGGTGGCTATAAAATTAATCGTTACAAAGGTCTTGGTGAAATGGACGCTATCCAATTAAAAGAAACAACAATGGACCCAAAAACGAGATTTCTCGTTCAGGTCGACATTAACGATCCATTCTTAGTTGAAAAAAGAGTGAAGATTTTAATGGGTAACGACGCTAGTATTAGAAGAAAATGGGTTGAAGAGAACGTTGACTTTAACCGTGTCGATACATTTATGAAGGAGGTCAAGTAATATGGCGAAGAAAAAAGAAGAAATCGTCGAAGAAATATTTGATGAAAATATTTCCGTTGAACCTCTTGAAGATGTAATGAGTGATAGATACGCAACTTATGCGAAATATGTCATTCAAGATCGTGCAATTCCAGATGTTAGAGATGGATTAAAACCAGTTCAAAGAAGAATTATTTTTTCGATGTATAAAAGTGGTAACACTTTTAATAAACCAACAAAGAAGTGTGCACATACCGTTGGAGCGGTTATGGGAACTTATCACCCACATGGTGACACATCAATCTATGAAGCTCTTGCGAGAATGAGCCAAGATTGGAAAGTTAGATACCCATTAATTGACTTCCAAGGAAATAATGGTTCTATCGATGGTGATTCTCCAGCCGCGTATCGTTATACAGAAAGTAGACTTTCTGAATTATCAAACGAATTAGTAGCGGATATTGAAAAACAAACCGTTGATATGCAGCTTAACTTTGATGATACAGAGTTAGAACCAATCGTTTTACCTTCGAGATTCCCTAATTTATTTGTGAACGGCACTGAAGGTATTGCAGTTGCTTTAGCAACTGAAATTCCACCTCATAACTTAAAAGAAGTAGTTGATGCGATTATTTATCGTATTGGTCATAAGACCGCAACAGTTGAAGATTTAATGCAATTTGTTCAAGGACCAGACTTCCCAGGAGGCGGATATATTTATAAATCCGCCGGACTTGAAGCGATCTATCAAACTGGTCGAGGAAGAATTGAAGTTGCTGGTAAAGCTGAAATTGTTGAAAAAAAGGATATCAATCAGATTATCATCACAGAAATTCCTTATAAAGTGGTGAAAATTCAGCTTGTCTATGAAATAGACAAAATTAGACATTCTAAAGCGATTGATGGCATTATCGAAGTTAGAGATGAATCGGATTATAAAGGAATTCGTATTGTTGTTGATGTCAAAAAGAACGCAAAAGCTGATCTCATTCTTCAATATTTAATGAAGAAAACTAACCTTGTCACTGGTTATACCGCAAATATGGTGGCAATCGTTAATGGAAGACCAAAAACTCTCAATTTACTCGATTATGTTGATGCTTATATCGAACATCAAGTTGAAGTTATTACCCGTAAGAGCAAATTTGATCTTAAGAAATATGGAGATAGACTCCATATCGTCGATGGTCTCATTTTAGCGGCTCTTAACATCAATGAAATCGTTGAAATCATTAGAAAAAGTAAAGATAAGGCCGATAGTAAGGTCAATTTAATCAAGAGATACGCTCTTTCTAATGAACAAGCAGAGGCAATTGTTACAATGCCTCTATACAAATTAAGTCACACTGATGAGCTTATTTTAGAAAAAGAAAGAACTCAACTTCAAAACGATATCGAAACCTTAAAAGGAATCATTGAAGATCCAGAAAAACTCAATCGTGTTTTAGTTCGTGAACTAAAAGCCATCGTAAACAAATATGGTGACGAAAGAAGAACACATATCATTGAAAAAGGTGAAACACGTGAAATTGATAAGCGTGAATTAATCGCTAAAGAAGAAGTCATGGTGGCAGTTAGCTATGATGGCTATATGAAGCGCAGTTCGATGAGAAGTTTTGGTAGTTCTAATGGTTCTAATCCAGGTTTAAAAGACGGCGATATGCTAGTTGGAGTTGGCAAGGCATTTACCACCGATTACCTGATTTGCTTTACAAATCAAGGTAACTATACTTGCATTGGTGTTCATAAACTCACCGATAACAAGTGGAAAGATGAAGGAACTCATATTAATGAGTTTACGACTTTAGCTAGTGGAGAAAAGATTATCAAAGTCATGGCTATTAGCGAAATGAGAGATGACTTGTATTTAGGCATTTTAACGAAGTTTGGTCAAATCAAACGTATGGCGTTATCTTCTCTTGAATTAGTCAAGAGAAATAGACCTGCTAAATACATGAAGCTTTTAACAAATGACAGCATCGCTGATATCAAATTATTAACT
This sequence comes from uncultured Erysipelotrichaceae bacterium, assembly GCA_902800025.1. Classification (GTDB taxonomy): domain Bacteria; phylum Bacillota_I; class Bacilli_A; order RFN20; family CAG-826; genus UBA2450. Next base: position 111,145 of record CADCDA010000002.1, read on the forward strand.
GGAGACAGTGATTTATTAGTTATAACTAATAATGGCAATTGTTCTTTATTTAACGAAAACGAATTAACAATCTTAGGCAATAAAGCAGGAGGTGTTAAATCTATCTCCTCTTTAGGAAGCAATCAAGCGGTTGGATTACTTGAATTTGAACGCGACGAAAGAAATAAGATTATATTAATTACTAATAAAGGACATATGCGCATCACGGATACGAGTAAGTTCTTCAGAACAAACCGTTTAGGTAAAGTTCAAACAATCCTTCAATCATTTAAAGGTGACCCACATAGCATTATATATGCTATGATAGGTGATAAGAGAGAAGAGAAACTAAATCTAGACCTTTATCTAAACGATCGCACAATCTTCAATCTTGAAATCAATGATTTCAGAAACACTGAAGCACAATATGCGAAAAAGAACATTGATGGAATCACATTAAAGCAACATATCAGTTTCGTCTTCGATACGAGCTTAATAGTGGTTAATAAAGACAATGTTTCTCATCCAATAATCGTCAAAGAAACTCCAAAAGCTGAAGCTGAAGAACCGGTTGAAGCCGAAGAAGAAAATGAAGAACCTGAAAAGGAAAATTCAGGATTCGAACAGATCTCAATCTTTGATGATTTGGACTAAATATAACATAGTTATATAATATAAATAATTAGTAGTAAAATAGTAGTTGTTTAGTATATATTAGACAGCTACTTTTTTCTTTTAAAGAAAATAAAAATGAGGGTCCATCTAATAAAAGTCTATTAAATAAAGACTTTTTCAGTTAAAATAATTTCAGTCGGTATGTTTAAAAGATTTATTCCGTTTGCGCATAGTCAATCAATTTATGAAATTGAACCAGAGTTCTACAAAAGAAATAATGTTAAGGTTCTATTCATGGATTTGGACAACACTCTTGATAGTTATAAAGCTCGGGTTCCTCAAGAAAGAACTCTTGAATTAGTTAAAAGAATCAAAGAAGCAGGAATAAACCCAGTTATTATAAGTAATAACAAAGCTAAACGAGTTAGTGGATATGCTAATCTATTAGGAGTTGAGTTCCTGAGTAGCGCTCATAAGCCCTTTTCTAGAAGAATCAAAAAAGAAATCGCTAGACGAGGTCTCACTAACGAGGACGTGATGCTCGTAGGCGATCAGATGATGACGGATGTGCTAGCAGCGCATGGCGCGAAAATAAAAGTCGTCTTAACCGAAAAAGTCGTCAAAGAAGATCAATGGACAACGCATATCAATCGAATATTCGATCGTCCGATAAGAAAATATCATAGAAAAAGAAACAATCTAGTTGATTGGAGGAATAAGTAATATGGCAACAGCAAAAAGAGTTATCAGATGTCACAATTGTGGCGCAATCTTACAAAGCGATAGCAAAAAAGAACCAGGCTTTATTTCTAGAGCGATTATTGAAAATGGAGTTCCAAAAATTCCATATTGTAATAACTGCTATGAAAAAATGCTTACTTTGAACTCCAGTAACTTAGAGCACGAAACCGATAAAGATATTATTAAAATCCTTAACGACGCGATTGCTACTGATTCTTTGATCGTTTGGATGGTGGATTTATTTAGCTTTAATGGAACATTAAATCCAGATGTTGTTAAGAAAGTTAAGAAGTTAAATGTCGTTGTTGTTGGTTCTAAAAGAGATTTATTCCCATCTTCAGTTACCGACAGCATGCTCATTAGATATCTTGATGAAAGATTCTCTGAAGTTGGCATCAATCCAGTTTCCATAAACTTAATCGGTAATGAAGACAAGATTGATATCGAAGATATGATTAAAGAATTCAGAGAGAAGAGAAAATATCGTGATATTTATCTCATCGGTGAAGTCAATAGTGGCAAGTCCACTTTAGTAAATAAATTACTAAAGAATTACGTTAATAAGACCAAATGGCAAATTAAAACCGAAGTATATCCAGGAACAAATTCCGATGTTTTAGAAATACCTCTTTCTAACTCTTCATTCTTATATCAACTTCCAGATATGAGTAATTCAACATCTGTTCTATCTAAAGTTGAAAAAGATTTAGCAAAAATTATCGTTCCTAAAAAGGAAATTGTGATGACCAGAAGATTTATCGGAGAAGGAAGCGCAATTATCGTTGGTAATCTCGCGTGCCTATACATCATCAAGGGCAGACGCGGATCTATTCGTGTATTTATGAGCGAAAAGACCGAAATTAAAGCGGTTTCTAATGAAAAAGTCGATGATATCATGAGACAAAATAAGCGCAAGAAGTTCTGCAGACCAGTCAGCGAGAGATTTAACTCCTTCAGAGATTACGATATGTTTGAATACGAATTAGAAGATGACGATTTAAGACATGATATTTCTGTTGAAGGATTATGCTGGTTCTCTACTAGAGGTAGAGGTCAAATCTTAAGAGTCCTTTTACCAAAAGGTGTTGCTGTTAAAGAGTGCTTATCTAAGGTTAGATAAATGTTAACAAAAGAACAAAAGAAAATATTAAAGTCTCTTATCGTTCAAGATAAGACTAAATACCAAATCGGTAAAAGCGAAATTACCGATTCTTTAATTACGATGCTAGATAAGGCATTAGACGCTAGAGAGTTAATAAGAGTGGAAGTTTTAAAAAACGCAACCACTCCAGTAATGGAACTCACTCTAGACTTATCTAGTAAACTCCACGCGGATGTTGTGTCAGTAGTGGGAAGAGTGATAGTGTTATTCCGTAGGAATAAAGAAAACCCAAAGATCAAATTAAAATGAGTAATATAATTCTTTTTGGTGGTGCATTCGATCCAGTTCATTTTGGACATATTAATATGGCCGAACGCGCTAGCGAGTTTTTAGATGCGGATGTTATTTTTATTCCAGCCGCTATTTCGGTATGGAAAAAAGAATCGGCAATTCCAGAGCACAAAATCAACATGCTTGAGCTTGCCATTAAAGAGAGCCCATTAAAAGCGAGATTCAGTGTTTCTGGTTATGAAGCGAGAAAAAAAGACAAAGATTATACTTACACAGTAGACACAATTCGATATTTCAAAGAAAAATACCCAAAAGATAAGCTTTATCTATTAATTGGTCAAGACCAAGTGAATAAGTTCCATCTTTGGAAAGAGCCTGATGAAATTGTTAAAATGTCGCAAATCGTCTTTTTCGGTCGTCTAAACGAAGAAAAAGAAAGTGAAAACATTAAAAAATATAAGATGATTCCTATTTCAGGTGAAATTAATGATATTAGTTCCACAAATATTAGGGAATTAAGGGTTCTTGAAACATATGATTCAGTTCTCAAGTACATAATTGATAACGATTTGTATTTTATGAGGCAAATTAAAGAATCAATGACTCAACAACGTTATGAGCATTCAAAACGCGTTGGTTGGTTATCATACGAGATTGCGAAGTCGAATAATTATAAAGATCCTCATAAGGTTTTGATTGCTGGATTGTTGCATGATCTAGGGAAAATCAGACCAGAATATGAAAAAGAATCTTTTAAGATCATTGAAGAAAAACATCCAGAATATTTAGATTTGCCTAAACCAATTTGGCATCAAGTTATTGGCGTGGATAAGGCAAAAAGTATCTTTGGAATAGAAGACAAAGAGATATTAGAGGCTATTGAATATCACACAACAGGAAACGCGAATATCGGGGATATAGCTAAGATAGTTTATGCCGCTGATAAGATAGAACCAGGGAGAAATTTTGACTCTACAGACTTAATAAATGCTATGAAATGTAGTATAACTGATGGATTTGTTACTGTCTTAAAAGCAAACGTCGAATACTTTGAAGAAAAGCATCTTGAATACAAAAATAAATTCACGCTAGCTTGTATTGATTATTATTTGAAATAGAAAAGAAACTATGAAGTAGTGAAAGAAACGCAGATTTCTGTTCACACTTCTTTTTTTGTGAATAAATAACAACTTCGCTTAATAGTCATTATGTTAACTAAACGTATTTTTTAATAGATTTAATCAAATAAAAATAGACTATAAAAATACATACTAACAAAAAAATGACACATTTTAGCGTCATATTTGTCCACATTTCAGTTAGTTATCCACCTACTAATTATCTACTAATTTGTGAATTCTACTTCAAAGTGATCGTTTTGTTTTCGATTTTAATTTCGCCGTCCTTAGCCATTTTATACATGGTTCGGCTTAAAGATTCTCGTGTCAGATATAACTCTTTAGCGAGCTTTGTAACTGACTTGTAAGTAATCTGCTTGTTATAAAATGTAAGATAATATAAAAATCTGTCTCGAGCATTTCCGATGGTCAGTAATTTGATCTTAAAATTGAGTGTCTTAGAAAAATCTGATTGCTGTTTGAGATAGAGTTCTAGAAATTCAGGAGACGCTGATAAAGCCTTCATGAGTTCTTCTCGGCTCACGTAATAGATGACCGACTTTTCCATGGCGACGACATCTCCTCTATAAAATGGCTCACTAGAAAAAATCAAGTTGTTCCCAAACATCTGATTTTTGGTGAGTTCGCTATAAACAACTTCTTTGCCATCTGAAAAATAAGAGATGATATTGATTTTGCCTGAAATGATAATTCCGACTTTTTTGCATTCGTCACCTTCGAAGAAAAGAGTTTGATTTCTCTCGGCGGTTATCTCATCGTAATGAATTCCACTATTTTTGACTATAAATTTAACTAAATTGTTCATATCCGTGATTTAAATCACATTTATTATATATTTATTCATATAGAATATCAACGAGGTAAAAAATATGAAAAAAACTATCTTCCTATTACCAGCGTTATTACTCGGGCTCGCTGGATGTAATAAACAACCCGAAAGCAACTACAATTTAGAATTAAAAGTTCTTGCTCCTACGGGCGCACCTGCTGTTGGATTATATCAATTTGCAACAAGTGAAAATTTCACTACCACCACCAATCCTCAAACTGGATTAATGCCAATGTTTAAGAGTAACGAATACGATGTAATTGTTGCTCCTACTCATGGAGGTTTAAATCAAATCATTAATCAAGGTGCTAATTTTTCTTTAGCAGCCACTATTACCTTTGGTAATTTCTATATTGTTTCTATGGGAACAGATAGCAATAATACACTTGATGCTGGAGATAAAATCATTATATTTCAAGAAAATGATGTACCTGGCAAGGTTTTCAATTATTTATATGGAGATTTAGGGTTGTCTGTAACCGCCGTTGCTGCTGCGACCGATACTAAAATGATTCTAACTAATAATGGAATATTTGATGGGGTTCAATATGACTATGTTTATACTGCCGAACCTGTTATGAGTGCTACAAGCAAGACAGCCTTTATTAATGTTCAAGAAGCCTTTAAAGAAAAAAGTGGAAACAAGATGATGACTCAAGCATCGGTATTCATTAGAAACAGTGTAGAATCAGCTAAAGCTGATAAGTTTCTTTCTTCTCTTAAAAAAGGCATTGAAGATGGTCTTAACGACCCTGATTTAATCAAAACTGAAATCGAGAAATTGGGATCTACCGCAGAACAACAAAACAAGTTTGGTGTTCCAGGAGCAATGGCGAAAAAAGTCAGTACTAATAACGGATTTGGTTTAGGGTTTAAATACGCTTCTGAAATTGAAGAAGACATCAAAGCATTTGTCAAAATTGTTAATCCAAATTTGGAGCTTTAATGAAAGAATTCTATAAGAATAAGTACTTTTTAACATTTCTAGGAATTATTGTATTCTTTTTACTTTGGTTTGTGATTTATTTTATCGCTGGTCAAAGTCAGGCAATCTTTCCTTCTCCTTTAGAGACTTTCCAAGAAATGTTTATATATTTAGGTGATCCATTTACCTATAAATGCATTTGGGGTTCTTTCTCTAGAATGCTTATTGGTTTTGGTATCGCTGCGGTTATTGGAATCCTTGTTGGAGTCATTGTTGGTAACTTCACAAATCTCAAATATGTCTTTAATCCAACGATGATTGCCCTTAAAGCAATACCTACTGCAGCGTTAACCTTCTTGTTCCTTGTTTTAGCAGGGCTAAAGAACGCGCCTATTTATATTGTTGTAATTATTGTCTTTCCAATTGTTTATGAAGCCACTGTGGCTGGCTATTCATCTATTGATGAATATGTATTAATGTCCACTAGAGTTGATGGCGCAACTAGACTTAAAAGCAATCTTAGAGTTCGCTTTCCTCTCGCATTACCTACAATTGGGCTTGGATTAATTAGCAGTTTCGCTCTTTCATTCAAGATTGAAATCATGGCGGAAGTCATCTCTGGAAGTTCGTCTTATGGACTTGGTAGAGCCATTCAAAATGCCTATATCAATTCCACAAACGGTATGGTTCCTACATTCGCGTATTCGCTCATCGCAATTATTGTGATGCTACTAGTCACTTTAATTCTCGATATAGTTAAGAAATCACTCAAATTAAAAGCTTAGGTTCATCGCCTAAGCTCTTTTATTATTTTTCTAATACTTCTTTGATTGGTTCACCAACAAGATTATTTGGCATCTTTAATTTGAAGTTTTCAAGGACTGTCGCACCGATATCGCCAAAGCTTACTCTTTCTTCAAGATAACGTCCATTTTTAATGGATGGAGAATACATGAGTAGAGGTATTTTTTCTCTTGTGTGATCAGTTCCTGGCCAAGTTGGATCGTTACCGTGATCTGCAGTGATGATTAATAAATCATCCTCTCTCATCTTGGACATGAATTCACCGACTCTGATGTCAAATCTTTCAAGAGCCTTACCGTATCCGATTGGGTCTCTTCTATGGCCGTATTCACTATCAAACTCAACTAGATTAACGAAGCACAAGCCTGTGAAATCTTCTTCAGTTAATTCTTTAATGGTCTTATCCATTCCGTCTTCATTAGAAACGATTTTTGTGGTTTTAGTAACTCCATAGCCATCAAAGATATCGCTAATCTTACCGACACAGTCGGTCATAAAGCCGTTTTCCATTAGAACATTCATTGCGGTTGGAATTGATGGTTTTAAGGCTAAATCATGTCTATTAGTGGTTCTTTTAAAGGTCTCTTTGGTTTTACCAACATATGGACGAGCGATAACTCTACCAACCATCCATTCTGGTTTCATACAGATCTCTCGAGCAATTTCACAGCAGCGGTATAATTCTTCTAAGCCTGTGACTTCTTCACTAGCGGCAATTTGAAGAACCGAATCGCTAGAAGTATAGACGATAAGAGAATTATCTCTTATTTGTTCTTCACCTAAGTCTTTAATGATTTGTGTACCACTTGCCGCGCAGTTACCGATAACTTTATGGCCGGTTCTTTTTTCTAACTCATCAATGAGTTCTTTTGGGAAACCAGTATCTGTAAAGGTCTTAAATGGGATTTTAGTGTTGATGCCCATCATTTCCCAGTGGCCTGTCATCGTATCCTTGCCATTGCTTACTTCTCTAGCTCTAGCAACGTAAGAATGTGGGTGACTCACTTTGTGAGTGCCACGGATATCTGCTAAATCGGCAATACCGATTTTGTTCATATTTGGGATATTTAATCCGTTTGGCATTTTTTCAGCGATATGGACGAAGGTGTTGCTTCCAACATCGGTATGACCAGCATTGAAAAATTTATCAGCATCTGGCTCATATCCAATACCTGCTGAATCAGCGACGATTACGAATATTCTTTTGTATGGGAATGACATATGTATATGTCTCCTTTCAAACATTAATTAGTTTATACTATTTTTTGTTCATGAACAAATCATATGCACTAATAATTCGTTTAGTGGATATATGTGTATAGATTTGTGTTGTTGCAATATTAGTGTGTCCAAGCATTTCTTGGACCGCTCTAAGTTCAGCGCCACCTTCTAACATATGGGTGGCAAAGCAGTGTCTTAAAGTATGCGGAGATATTGGAGTAGTTATTCCAACTTCTGAAGCATATTTTCTTATCTGCTTAAAGAAGTAGATTCTTGAGATTGGTTTACCGCTTCTATTTAAAAATAGATATTTGGAGTGTTTGCCGTTAAAAAGATCTCTTACTTCGTTTATATATTTGACAACATATTCTTCAGCGAAGTCTCCCATTGGTACTTTTCTTTCCTTTGCCCCTTTACCAAAAACTTTGATAATTCCTTTATTAAGAATGACGTTTTTCTTTTCTAAAGAAAGAAGTTCACTAACACGTAATCCAGAAGCATACATAAGTTCTAACATCGCCTTATCTCTAATCCCGCTTGGTGAGTTCATATTTGGAGCGCTTAATAGTAAATCAACTTCTTCTACAGACAAACAGTTAGGAAGAGTTTTTTCTTTCTTTGGAGGATCAACTTCTGGAATATCTCCATCATAATAACCATCTCTCTTTAAGAAAGTATAGAAGCCTCTAATAGAAGATAATCTTCTTAAAGCAGAAGAAGCGCGTCTACCAATTTTGATTTGATGCTCTAAAAAAGAAGCGAGGTCATAAGGAGATAAATCATTCGTATCTTTTTTATCTGGAAAGAACATGAAAAATCTTTTCAAATCATCTAAATATGATTCGACTGTGTTTATCGATAAACCCTTCTCAACGAGAAGATATTGATTATATAAATCAATTGCGTCTACTATTTCCATTTTTCTTTATCTCACTTGCTCTTTTTAAAGGCTGACCTTTGATTTTTCTATTGAGGTCATTAATTAATAGTTTTGTCTTACTTTCTTCTTCATGTCTTTCATAGTCAAAGAAAGTCATTTGCACTTTCATATCTTGAACACTGATGAGGTTTTGTAAAGTCACCCCAACTGCGCGGATAGTCATATCTAAGAAATTGCTTTCATATAATTTAATCGCATAGTTAAAAATATCTTTCGCGCTATTCGTGTGATTTTGGAAAGTTAAAGATTTATTATGAGCTTTATAGTCTGTATCTTTAACCATGATTTGAATTGTGTTTCCAATTCGATTATCTCTTTTTGCTCTTTCAGATACTTCGTAAGAAAGCATTTCAAAGACTGGTTTTATCTCTTCGTACTTATTGGTGTCTTCTTTTAAGGTTGTCGAGTTACCAATTGATTTAGGATCTTCCCATTCGGTGATAATTTTATCTGACCCTTTTCCGTTGAGCCAATCTTTTAATTCACTAGAAAACTTACCAACAATGTTTAAAACATTGACGTCATCATTATTGAGAGCGTTAGCGAGATCTCCGATAGTCTTAATTCCGATATTTTTTAATCTAGGAGCGGTCTTTTTTCCAACTCCAAAAGTGTCTTCAACAGGAAGAGGATAAATAATCTTTTTAATATCTCTTCTTCTAATGATTGTTAATCCCATTGGCTTTTGATAGTCACTCCCCATCTTCGCTAAAAATTTAGTGGGTCCAACTCCAATTGAGCACTTTAATCCAGTGGTCTCAAACAAAGTTTGCTGAACCATTCTAAAATATTTTTCAACATCTTTTTCTTTCTTAATGACATCAGTAAAATCGGCGAATAGCTCGTCCACTGACGCCATTTCAATATTTGGGGTGATGGTTCTGATATAGTTTCTAAATCGATGAGATAGCATCGAATAGAAATGAAAGTCTGGATGAATAACAAGTAGATTTGGACATAACTTAAGAGCCTTATTCATCGGCATCCCACTACGAACACCATATTTCCTCGCTTCATAAGAGCAAGTTGAAACAACGCCAGCTCTTCCAATGTGTCCAATTGCGACGGCTTTATTTTCTAAAGATGGATCGCGGATTTCTTCGCATCTTACAAAGAAAGCATTTAAATCGATATGAACGATAACTCTTGCCATGTCATTATTATATAATGGATTAAATTATTATGTTAACTAATTATATAAAAAATAAAAGTAGCCTTTCGACTACTTTATAATAGTTCAATAACATCATCTACGGTGATTTTAAATTCTTCCCTTTGTTCTTTAATTGAAGCTTGCTTCACAAAGATAGTTGGAACGCATTTGACAATGACTTCACCTTGATATTTGTTGGCGAATAATTCACTTTCTAACGCATTAGCGAATCCTTCTTTGGTGGCATATGGGTTATAGATGATAACTCTTTTATATTTAAGCAAAGCTTGGACTTTCGCCTTATCCATTGGTCTAAGATAAATTGCGTTATATAAAGTCACATCTTTCTTATTTTCAATAAGAGCAGCCTTTAATTTCATCGTTAATGGACCAGTAGAGACAATTGCGGTGTCTTTTCCTTCGAGTTCGACTTTCCAACTTCCATAAGGAATTTTCTTAACTTCGTCTCCTTTAGTGGAGAAGAATTCTCTTGGGTAACGAATCGCGAACACTCCATGGTTACAAAGACTTTCTTTCACTAATGAAAGAGCTTCACTGCTTCTACTCGCCATCGTAATTGTGACGTTAGGAATTGTATATAAGAATGCTTCATCATAGATGCCTTGATGAGTTTCTCCATCATTGCCCACTAAGCCCGCTCGATCAATTAATAAAGTCGCGTTAAGATTCATTCTCGCTAAATCGTGAGATAATTCATCATAACTTCTTTGAAGGAATGTTGAATAAATAGAAATCACTGGATGGAAGCCACTTACCGCTAAACCGCCTGCAAATGTGAAGGCGTGTTCTTCAGAGATACCGACATCCACTACTCGATTTGGATAAATGTTAAATAATGAATCAAGGGCGCTACCATGTCCTGTAGCCGGAACAATAGTAACAATCTTTTCATTAATTGCCATTTCGTTCTTTAAAAGAACAGCGTATTGTGAACTCCAAGAAACAGTTGCTTCTTTAGTGGCGATTTCTCCAGTTTCGATATTGAATTTAGAAACACCGTGCCAGTCCCCTTCGGTGTCTTCTTCAGCGAATTCATAACCCTTGCCTTTAATGGTTTTAAGGTGGATAACCACTGATTTACTTTGTTTTTTTGCTCTCACTAAAGCGTGATCGATTTGTCGAATATAATGTCCATCGATTGGTCCGATAACTGAATAACCAAGGTTATCGAATATTGTCATGTTAATGACTTTTCTCTTAAACCAGTTTTTGATTCTCGTAAATTTAACGAGTAACCAACGACCAAATCTTCCCTTTAAGACGTGTCTCATCGCACCCTTAGTCTTACGGTAGATTATAGAGGTTGAGAAGTTTCTAAATAATCTAGATAAACCTCCGACTCCCTTAGAAATTGACATATCGTTATCGTTTAATACGATAATAACTTTGTGTCCGCTTTGAGCGAGTTCGTTTAAACCTTCAAAGGCTAAACCGTTTTGAAGTGATGAATCGCCAATAAAGGCGATAATGTCATATTTTTCACCACTTAGGTCTCTTGCATACGCTAAACCGGTGGCGACACTAATTGAAGTTGAAGAGTGTCCAGCTTCAAAGTGGTCATATGGAGACTCTGACATCTTTTGGAATCCGCTGACACCACCCTTTTGTCTAAGTGTGTCTAAGTTTCTTCCGGTTAAGATTTTATATGTATAACATTGATGGCCAACATCAAAGACAATTTTGTCTTTTGTGAAATCGAAATTCTTACATAATGAAATAATCGCTTCAACTGTTCCTAAGTTACTAGAAAGGTGTCCACCATTTTTAGATGTAACATCAATTATGTACTTACGAATGTCTTCGCTTAAAAGATCCAATTCCGGATAACTCATTCCTTTTAGGAATTCAGGATTTTGGATTGATTTTAAATCAATATGTTGCAATTCTTTTTTGGCCATAGACAAATATTATTTACCCACTTTGATAACTTTTTCAACTTTACTTTCAGCTTTTTTGAGTTCTTCAGAGAGTAAAGAGATGATTTTTTGTCCTTCTTCATATAATGAAAGGCTCTCATCGATTGAGATTTCTTTTTGTTGAATATCGTTAACGATTTGTTTAAGACGATTGAGCTCCTCTTCGAAGTTAACTACTTTTTCTTCCATCTTTATTCTCCTTTGATTTCGGTGATGGTACTTGTTAGTTCACCATCCGATAAGATTGTTTTAATTTTTTTGTCTTTCTTTAATCCTTTAACTGAAGTTAATGGTTTGCCGTTTTCATCTAGTGAGATTGAATATCCTCTAGATAACACCGCTTTTGGATTAAGAAGTTCGAGTTGTGTTTTTAAATGTTCGAGTTCGATTCTTTGGTCTTCCACTTTGTTATGAAGCGCTTCAAGCAAATCTTTTTTAACGGTTTCAAGTTCTTCTTTCTTATTTCCAATAAGGGAAGCAATAGCTTGCTCCATCGTTAATGAAGCATAATCGAATTCCTTTTCAATTTCTCTTTTGTCCACTGTTGCTAGTTCAGCCGCTCCTGTTGGAGTTGAGGCTCTTTTATCAGCGACATAATCGATTAAGGTCATATCGATTTCGTGCCCTACAGCGGCGATAATTGGAATTTTACTATTTGCTACCGCTCTTACTAAGTTTTCGTCGTTAAACGCGCTTAAATCCTCACTAGCGCCCCCACCTCGACCGATAATAAGAGTGTCCAAATCATATTTTTGAGATTCTTTGAACGCTTTTAGTAGTTCTATAGGTGCTTGTTCACCTTGTACTAATGATGGAAAGACATAAATGTCTGCGATTGGATAACGTCGTTTGATATTAGTAACAATATCGCGTATAGCTGCTCCATTAGGGGCGGTGATCACTCCAATAGCCTTTGGATAGATATTGATTGGTCTTTTTCTACTTTCATCAAATAGTCCTTCGGAAGCTAGTTTCTTTTTGAGCTTTTCAAACTCTAATAGTTGCTGACCGACTCCATATTCTTCCATCTCAAAGACGTTAAGGTTATAACTTCCTCTAGGGACATAAGCGTCAACACTAGCGAGAACCACGACTTCTTGTCCATTTTCTGGGGCGAACGATATACGCTTTGCGTAAGTAGAAAACATCACTGCGTTAATTGTCGATTCGTTATCTTTGAGTGAAAAATAAAAATGTCCACTTGGATAGACTTTAAAGTTACTAATTTCACCTCTTACACGAACGAATTTTAGTTTCTCATCGCTCGTGAGGATGGCTTTAACATAGTTATTGATATCTGATACGAAGAAAATTGGACTTGTTTCGTACATATTAGGCTAAGACTCCAGCATCCAAAATGGCGTTGATGAATTTAGCTTGTTTGTCGTCGATGTATTTTTTGGCGAGTTCGACAGCGACGTTAATAACAACACCTTTGTCGACTTTCTCGATATATTTATAATGAGTATAACTCATTAAAAGAATTGACTGTGTTAATAATGGAAGTCTTTCCCATTTCCATTTAATGAGATATGGACGATAGGCTTCTTTGATTTCTCCATAGTTTTTAAGTGACATCATCACTGTATCTAAGATATATGGGCTTACTTCATTAGGTTCACATTCACATAAAGAAGCGATCATCTCAGTCGCATCTCTGACCAACTTTCCTTCACCAAAGGTAAAATCAGTGAGTTCGTTATATATAACGGTCATGATAATGAAGTGTTCTTGATTACGTGACATTTCCATAATGTGTTTCCGTGGGTATTATATATAAAATATATCCGAAACGCAAAATAAAAAGAAATGGACTAGCCATTCCTTCTTATTTATTTGCTTTGATATTACTTGAGTATATCTTCACAAAGTCTGACTAAACGATCGCTTGTAAAGTCAAATTTCTTAAAGACGTCTTTAGCAGGACCAGAAGCACCGAATTCATCGATACCCATATGGTACTTTGCCCATTTGCCCCAACCAAAGGTTGAAAGCATTTCAACAGACACTCTTCTTTCACTTGGTAAAAGTAAGACGCTTCTACGATATTCTTTGTCTTGTTCTTGGAAGATTTCCCAAGAAGGCATAGACACAACTCTAACATCGATACGCTTTTCTAAAAGTTTCTTTTGGGCTTCAATCGCTAAGGCGACTTCGCTACCAGTAGCAATTAAAACTAAATCCGCTCTCTTTTGTTCTTTAGAAACAACATAAGCGCCTCTAGAAACACCTTCATCACTACTATTTTCAAGTAATGGTAAGTTTTGTCTAGAAAGGATTAAGGCTGTTGGAGTTTCAGTGCTCTTAAGAGCGAGTTTCCATGCCGCATATGTTTCTCTTTCATCAGCAGGTCTAATGACTCTGACGTTTGGAATAGAACGTAACATTGCAAGTTGTTCAATTGGTTGATGGGTAGGTCCATCTTCGCCTACGGCGATACTATCGTGAGAGAATAGATAGATGCCTGGTAAACGAGATAAGGCCGCCATTCTAATGGCTGGTTTCATATAGTCTGAAAAGACAGCAAAGCATCCAACATAACTTCTAATTCCACCGTGGAGAAGCATACCGTTTTGCATACATCCCATAGCGAATTCTCTAATACCCCAGTTGATATTATGGCCTTCGCGATGGTCTGGAGTGAAGTTCACTCCACCGTTTAATTTGGTCATGACCGAACCAGCAACGTCTGCAGATCCGCCCACTAGCATTGGGCAGGCAAGCATATAGTGATTGAGCGCTTTTCCGCTTGCAACACGTGTGCTTGTTTGAGAACCAGCAACGAACTCTGGGAGTTCTTCTGGAATATATTTAGAAGTATCTAAACCTTTAAGGTTTTCAAATCTTGTCGCTTCAGCTTCGTGATGCTTACGATAATCTTCAAAATTCTTTTGATATTCTTCATAGGCCTTCTTTCCACGGGCGATGAATGTTTCTTCGAAATGTTTTCTAACTTCTTCAGGAACAAAGAAATCTTCGTGATCGAATCCATAAACATCGACTTTAGCGTGTTTACCATCTTCAACTCCTAATGGGCTACCATGAACCTTGCTTGTTCCTTGATTAGCACTACCATAGCCGATGATTGTGTGAACCATAATCATGGTTGGTTTATCTTTCGATTTTTTAGCTTGTGTAATTGCTTTATCAATCGCTTCGACATCATTTCCATCAGCGACTTCTAAAGTATTCCAACCACTAGCTTCAAATCTTGCTCTGACGTTTTCAGAGAAAGATAATTCGAGGCCACCATCAAGTGTGACTTGATTGGCATCGTAAAGAAGAATTAATTTATTGAGTTTTTGATGACCAGCAAATGAGATTGCTTCTTGAGAAAGACCTTCTTGCAAACAACCATCTCCACATAATACATAGGTGTAATGGTTCATGATTTTTTGGCCTTCACTATAATTAGCGGCAATCGAGGCTTCGGCAAGAGCCATACCTGCGGCTTGAGCGATACCTTGTCCTAAAGGACCACTAGTCGCATCAACACCTTTTGTCCAGTGATATTCTGGATGTCCTGGGGTTAAGGAATCAATTTGTCTAAAGCTCTTAATGTCGTCAATAGTTAAGCCATAACCACATAAATGGAGCATCGCGTATAATAAGTCGGATGCGTGGCCTGCGCTTAAAACAAAGCGGTCACGGTTAATCCAATCAGGCACTTCTGGGTTGCTCACTAAATGCCTTGTAAATAAGGTATAAAGAATTGGAGCGCTTCCGAGGGCCATACCTGGGTGACCGGAGTTTGCTTTGTTGATCATATCGATACATAAACTTCTAATTGTAGCGATAGATAAAGCGTTAATTTCTTTCATGAATATTTCTCCTTTGCTAGTAATAAAATAGTATTCATTTAGTATTTATATATACAAAGTATATAACTTAGTTATTTTTCCCAATCTGTAACCGCTAAACCGAGGTCGTTTAATTGGTCTTCGTCGACAATGTTTGGAGCTCCAGACATTGGACAGACAGCGGCGAGATTCTTTGGGAAGGCAATGACGTCACGGATGTTATCTGTACCACCTAAAATCATTGTCAAACGGTCTAAACCAAAGGCCATACCAGCGTGAGGAGGTGTGCCATATTGGAAAGCATCCACGAAGAAACCAAACTTACGTTTAATATCTTCATCAGATAGACCGAGGACTTCAAAGATTTTCTTTTGAACATCTTGGTTATAGATTCTTAAAGAACCACCACCAGCTTCATAACCATTTATGACGATGTCATAAGCGTAAGATAAAATCTTTGTTGGATCGGTGTCTAAGTATTTAAGGTCTTCATCACGTGGGCGTGTGAATGGGTGATGGGTTGAGGTGATTTGACCGTTTTCAACATCTCTTTCAAAGAGAGGGAAATCGACAACCCATAATAAATCAAATGTATTTGGTTTAATTAAACCAAGTTGACGTCCGTATCTAAGTCTTAACGCTCCAAGTAATGGAGAGACACGGTTATATTTTCCAGCAGCGATGATTAATAAATCATTGTTAGCGAGATTTAATTCTTTCTTTAAAGCAGCTTGTTCGGCTTCTGAAAGGAATTTAACAAATGATCCAGTAAGTTCTTCGTTTTCGACTTTAATAACGCTTAAACCGCCTAAACCGAACTTTTTAGCTTCGAGTGTTAATTCATCAATTACTTTTCTAGAAGTAATATCCGCTACTCCTGGAACGACGATTGATTTAATTGCCTCAACATCTTTAAATCCACCAAATTCGCTATTAGCGAAAATATTCTTAACATCATGGAGTTTGATATCGAAACGTGTATCAGGTTTGTCACTACCATAATTGTCCATGGCTTCTTTATAAGAAAGTCTTCTTAATGGAAGTTTCACATCATAATTGATGGTGCGTTTAAAGATATCTTTAATAAGACCTTCCATCATCGTGAGGAATTGATCTTGATCAAGGAAGCTTGTTTCAATATCGATTTGAGTAAAGTCTGGTTGACGGTCTGCTCTTAAATCTTCGTCTCTAAAGCATCTTGCGATTTGATAGTATCTTTCAAATCCACCAATCATTAAGAGCTGCTTAAAGATTTGTGGGGACTGTGGTAAAGCATAGAACTTTCCGTGATGTACACGGCTAGGTACGAGATAATCGCGCGCTCCTTCAGGTGTAGAAAGAGTGAGGATTGGTGTTTCCACTTCTATGAAGTGTTCTTTAGAAAGATATTCATGTGCGGCCATTTTGATTTGGTGGCGAATATCTTGATATTTTTGCATGATAGGACGACGTAAATCGAGATAACGATATTTTAGTCTAGTATCTTCAAGAGCGTCTGTTTCATCAGCGATGATTAAAGGTGTAGTTTTTGCGGTGTTAATAATTTCAACCTTGCTCGCTAAGATTTCAATCGCCCCTGTTTTAAGGTTTGGATTAGCTTTTTCTTTTAAAGAAACCTTACCAGTTACTGAGATGACATATTCGTTACGAACATCTGGAATTTCCACTCCCTCACCAACAGTGACTTGAATGATTCCACTACGATCTCTTAAATCGATAAAAACGATGGAACCTAAGTTTCTCTTTTTACTAACCCAGCCAATAAGTGTGACTTCTTGGCCGACGTTTTTCTCTGATAATTCAGTGTTAAAACATGTTCTTTTCATATTATTCTTGAGTCTCCTCTTTGCTGAATAGTTCATCGAATTTATCGATGAGTTCATCAACTTTAATATTCATTTGTTCTTGTGTTGTTAAGTTTTTAATGATAACAGAATCGTTTTTAATTTCTTCCTCGCCTATGATAAGCGCATACTTAGCGTTTTTGTTTGTTGCACGCTTAAACATATTGCCAAGTTTGGTCTTATCAAAGCACATATCAACGCGATATCCACCGCTATTTCTTAATAAGACAGCGATTTCTTCGGCGACTAAAACTGATTCATCGCCTAAAGGCATAACATAGACATCTAAGGTGCTCTTCGTGTCATTTAATAAGCCATCGTCCTTAAGGACGGAGACAATTCTTTCGATACCGAAAGAGAAGCCAACTCCTGGGAGTTCTGGTCCACCGAGTTCTTCCATGAGCTTACCATAATGTCCACCTGCACCTACTGCACCATAATCTAAACCAGCCTTGGACTTATAATGGAATTCAAAAACGGTTTCTGAATAATAATCTAGTCCTCTAACTAAGCTCTCATCAATCTCGTAAGGGATTTGAAGGACGGATAAAGCGTCTTGAATTTGTTCGAATCTAGCTTTACTAGCTTCTGAGAGATAGTCTCCAATTTTTGGAGCGCCTTCAATGATTGGACGATCTTCAGGAACTTTGCAATCCAAAATACGGAGAGGATTGAGTTCGTATCTGCTCTTACAATCTTCACACATATTTTCAATATGATCTTTAAAATATTCTTTTAATGCTTTGCGGTAATTGTTTCTTGAATCTTCATCTCCAAGGGTGTTGATTTTAATCGTTACGCCTTCTAGACCTAAAGAACAAAGAATTGTATACGCTAAAACGATAACTTCAGTGTCGTTCATTGGTGAATTGTTGCCAATTGATTCAACACCAAATTGATTGAATTGACGATATCGACCTAATTGTGGTCTTTCGTATCTAAAGACTGGTCCAACATAATAAAGTTTAAGTGGGAGTTCATTAGTCGCATAGAGTTTGTTTTGTACGACTAGGCGCATAATGCCTGCGGTAAACTCAGGACGAAGAGTTAATAGGCGATCTCCTTTGTCTGGAAATGTATACATTTCCTTTCTAACGATATCACTACTTTCTCCAACTCCTCTAACGAATACGGAATTGTATTCGAGAACTGGAGGTCTGACTCCATTGTATGCGTATAGCTCAGCGATTGATTTCATTAAAGATTCAACCATTTCGTAAGAGTTGGTCTCTTCTCCATATATATCGTGAGTACCTTTAACATTTTTAATTATTTCCATATTATCCTCCTTAATGAATGACGCGTTTTACATCGTAAACGCCTTTAACATTGTGCAAGATATTAAATATATCATTTAATCGTTTCAAGTCGCTGACAAAGATTGTCATCTTGACGATTGTAATTGAGCGATTATGTGACATGAGTTGCGCGTGAATTGAACTCACTGTGACTTTCGCACTGCTCATCGTATTCATAATATCGATAAGTAGATTTGCTCGATCGTTAGCTTCAAGAGCGACATCAACTGGGTAAGTAGAATATTCTATATTCTCTTTCCAGAACACATCGATAACTCTTTTCTTTTCGTTAACGATATTTGGACAGTTATGTCGATGAACTGTGATGCCTTTTCCTCTTGTGATAAAGCCTTTAATCATATCACCAGGAATTGGGGTGCAGCAGCTCGCTAATTGGATAGCGATTTTATCAGCGCCTTTACAGTAAACTGGGCAAGATGAATCGCCTTCGTTTCTAACTTTGGCTTTGCCAGTCGGTAAGATAAGAGGCTTTTTGATTCCTAAGAAATCAATAACCGCTCCCGGAACTGGTTTACGATTTGAGAATCCGATGAAGAGTTCATCAACATTGTCGAACTCAAATTGTTTCAACACTTTCTCTTGAGAAAGAAGTTCCATCATTTCTGGCTCATCAATTCCACGATCTTTGAATGAATCAAGAGCGGATTGTTTGCCTTTAGCAATTTTCTCTCCTCTAACTAGTTCAGCATTCTTTTTAGCGATGTATTTTTTAATCATGCTCTTGGCAAGGTTGGTCTTAACGAATTCTAACCATCCTTCGCTTGGTCCAGGAGATGATTTGCTGGTTTTGATTTCCACCATATCACCAGTTTTTAAGACGGTGTTAAGTGGGACCATCGAACCATTAACAAGCGCGCCTACTGCGCTATCGCCTACCTTTGTATGGATTCGATATGCGAAGTCAATCGGTGTCGCCCCATTAGGAAGTTCAATTACTTTTCCATTAGGCGTGAACACGTAGACGTTCGCCTCGAAAATATCATGCGTAAGCGTCTCCATATATTCGGAGGCGTTACCTGTAGATTCATTACTAATAGAGACAAAGTCTCTAAACCAGTGTAATTTATTTTCAATTTCTTTTTGTTCTTCTCTTGGGTCGTAGCCTTTTCTTTCTTTATATGCCCAGTGAGCGGCAACACCAGCTTCAGCAATTTCATCCATGTATTTTGTTCTGATTTGGACTTCATAGAAGTTTCCATCCCCAGAAATAACTGTGGTATGAAGAGATTGATACATGTTTGGTTTTGGCATCGCAATGTAATCTTTAAATCTCATTGGAACTGGTTTATATGATTGATGGATTAAACCAAGGATTTCGTAACACCTCATCTCAGTATCAGTGATGATTCTTAAGGCGAGAATGTCATATATTTCATCAAAGGTATGCCCTTTAATATACATCTTCTCATATATTGAGGAGATGGACTTAACTCTCGAGAATATTTCAAACGGAATATTATTTTCGAATAAGATATCAGCGATTTTCTTTTGGAAAACACTTAAAGATTTACTTAATGACTTTTCTTTCTTCGCCATTAATTTAACAACTTCGTTGTATTTCTTTGGCTCTAAGTATTTTAAGCAGAGATCCGCGAGCTCACATTTAATCGCGTCTAAACCTAATCGATGAGCGATTGGGACGAATACTTCTTTGGTTTCTTGGCTGAGTGCGATTTGTCTTTCTTCTTTTAAAGAAGACAATGTTCTCATATTGTGTAGTCGATCGGCGAGTTTAATGATGATAACACGGATGTCTTTTGCCATTCCGATAAAAATCTTACGATGATCTTCGGCTTCAAAATCCTCACTATCGATTTTTGATAACTTAAGTCTTTGAATCTTTGTTAAGGAGTCCACTAACTTAGCGACATCACTGCCCCATCTCTTCTCGATATCTTCAACTGTTACATCAGTGTCTTCGATGACATCGTGCAAAAGTCCAGCGATAATTGTGGCTGGTCCTGCTTGAAGATTCGCTAGGATATAGGCAACTTCTATAAGATGGTGATAATATGGTTCACCACTTTTTCTTAATTGTCCGTCATGCTTTTCTAAGATAAAAGAATAAGCTTTCTCAATACTCTCTCGATCGCTAGGATTAGTAATATAGCTCTGATAGACTTCTTTTAATTGCTCAAATGTGTGAAGTGGATAACCACCATTGACTAGAATTTTTTCTTGTTCACTCATATCAAGAATATTTTAGTCTTTTTTATTACTTTATAAAAGAAATAAAGATAAATACTTCAGCGACTAACTGAATAAATAAAAAAAGAAATTCCAAATAATGGAATTGTTTCTTTATGTTACTAGTTATATTAATTGTTGATTAGAAAATATGAAATGTAGATTAAAAATCGCAGTCGATAAATTCTTTGCCTGAGAACTCTAAATACGAAGAGCCTTTAAACGATTTTTCAGAGACTGTTCCGATAATATCGATAAATGATTTATTCGCTAATTCGCTTTCAGGATAGCTAAAGAAAACGAGTTTTAATTTATTACCTAAAGATGTGACGATATGTTTATGATCCCTAGAATACATAAGCGTGTCAACTTTGATATGCCTTAATCTGAAAATAGGAGCTGGCCAGTTTTCTCCAAATGGTGAGAACGAATTAATTAGTTCGAGATTTTCAAAGCTGAGTTCGTTCATCTTAATTTCGATATATTCGTGTTCAACTTTTTTAACTTCTTTCTTTGAAACTACTTCGATAAATTTCTTTCTAAAGGCTTCAAAGTCATTACTACTTATCGAGCATCCTGCTGCATTAGAATGTCCACCACTAGTTAATAAAAATTCGCTAACTTCTTGGAAAATTTCTACCAAATCATATCCTTCTGGTGCTCTTGCGCTTCCCTTTAAAGAACCATCTAAAGCAGTAGCAAAAACGACGACTGGTTTATGATATTTAATCATGATTGAATTCGCGATTAATCCGATGATTCCTTCTTTATACTCGCCCTTAATAATAACAGCAGCGTCATCTAAATCTAAATCAAGGTAATTGATGTCGATTTTTGAGATATTTTTCCTCTCTTCATTCATATCAACAATGTAAGAATAGTAGTTTAAAATGAATTCTTTATCATCACTGACTAAAAATCTCACTATTTGATTGATTGAACTATCTTCAACAAGTCGGCCGATTGAGTTAATTCGAGGAGCGATTTTCATTCCGATAACTGTTTCGTTAAGCGTTTCATGATCAGCGAGTAGATCAACCGCCATAAATTCGCCGACTTTATATTCTTTAAACATCGCCCTTAAAAGGCTTCTATTATAGTCGAGTAAAGGCATCATATCGCTGATGACTGAAATAGTTGCGAGTAACGCTAAATATTTATCAACACGGCCTAATAAAGATATGGAATAAATAAAAGCGGTAAAGGCGCCACTAGAAGATGTTTCTCCAAAATGGGAAACAATTGGGTGACAAATCGCATCGGCAAGCGGTAATTCTTCTAAGGCTTGATGATGGTCTAGTACCAATACTTTGATTCCATTATCGTGAAGCAATTTAATTGGTTCAAAAGCAGTAATACCGTTATCAACGGTAATCACTAAATCATATTTCGCTTTTACGTATTCTTTCGCATGCTCTAGATTTAGTCCATAACCATCCAAATATCGATTAGGAAGGTAATAATCAACGACGACGTCTAAATATTCAAACATCTTCACTAAGATGCTTGTACCCATGACTCCATCGCAGTCATAATCTCCATAAATGATAATCTTCCCTTTTTTAGCGATGACATCTTTCACTAATTTAACTGCGGATTCAATATCATCAAATTCATGACCATCTCTAAAAGAGACCAAACTAACATCTTTGTTTAACGAAAGATAAGTCTCGTAGTCGATATGATAATAATCAAGTAGTCTTTCTAAGAGAGATTTATTCATAAATTTCAAAAAAGCTACACAATTGTGTAGCTAAATAAATTAATCGTTGATACCGATAAATATTGCTTCTTCAGGTTCTGCAGACTTCTTAGGAGCAGTTTTCTTATTCTTGCGTTCTCTTGGCTTACGGTTAATTGTAATCTTGGAGAATAAGCTAAATAAGATATTGCTAAGTGGAACGAATAAAGTAACAACTAAGCCTAAGGAAATAATAGATCCGAGAATTGCCACTAAATAGAGCATTGAAGACGTTGCAACTCCAAAGCCGAAGAAGTCAACTAAGAGATAGATACAAACTCCAGCGGTAGCAAACATTTGGGCTGCTGCCATGCCTAAGGCTTTCTTAGAGAGTTCAACACGATGTTCAACTGAAGCATCTCTACTCTTATCGTCAATAACTAGTTCTCTTTCACGATTCATGAATGAAATCATGAATAGATATGTGAATAAGGCAACAAATGGAACGGCAACTAAAGCGATGTTTGTAAATTGCATGCCAATGACATTTAATAATGTAATTAAGCCAACAGTAATGCCAGTTGCTGCAAATGGCATAACGATAGTTGCTAAACCACGAGATAAACGATATCTAAGTGTTAAGTATAATGTAAGGATTAAAATTGAAATTGTTGTTGCTAAAGCAATTTTGCCCCAATTTGGTGAAGCAACGGGGACATATGTCTCAATTGTTTTAATAGAAATGCTATTTGATTCACTACCACTGAACAAGGTTGGATCAGTTTCTAATTCATCGAGTTTTGCGCTTAATGTGGTCGCGCTTGCTGCAGCTTCATCAGTGAATTTTGCATTAATATCTAAACTAATAACTTTCTTGAGTTTAACAACATAATATGTAGTTAAATAATATGAGGTAACACCTTCAACAGTCTTTGATTGAGTGAAGGTGAAATTATCATAGTTTGTAGAAGCAACAAAGTCTGATAATGGCTTATATGTATTAGCAGAATCTTCGATTTCAATGTATGAAAGAATCTTCTCTTCTAGACTATTCTTATCGAGTTTTGATTTTGAATCATCATCTTCAACTTTGATTTTGTTGACGACATAGATTTCTCCACCAGTAACTTGTGCTTTAGCGTTCTTAAAGACATTGCCTCCGTTTAATGAGCTAGAAACGATCACTCCAACTAAGGAGAGAACAAAAGCGGATAAAGCGATGATACTAATAGGTTTCTTCTTGACTGTGAAATCTTTTTCGGCATAAGGTCCATAGAATCTTTGCTTTTCTTCTGCCATATGATTTGGGACGTTTTCAGAATTAATGCCAAAGGCTTCATATTTTCCAATTAAGCCAGTGGTATTTGTGGCTAACCACATCATTCCTTTTAATCCAAGAGTATTAATGATAAAGGAAATAATACTACCAAAGGTAAGAATTGCACCGAATGAGTGTAATGCAGTGCCTCCTAAAAGGTAGCACATTAATCCAATGATAACGGAAACGATATGAATATCGATGATTGGTAATAAGCTCTTTTTGCTAGCTTCGGTGTTAGCTTTCTTTAAGGTATGACCACGATAGGCATCTTCTTTGAGTTTGTTTAAATAGACAACACCACTTGCTAAGGAGACAACACCAATGGCGACTAAAGCGGCAACAGCAAGAACACTATACTCAAGTCCAGCGAGGATCATAAATAAGAATCCAGCAAAGACGCTTAATACAGT
Organism: uncultured Erysipelotrichaceae bacterium; assembly: GCA_902800025.1. Taxonomy (GTDB): domain Bacteria; phylum Bacillota_I; class Bacilli_A; order RFN20; family CAG-826; genus UBA2450. The sequence continues at coordinate 135,383 of CADCDA010000002.1, forward strand.
GGCTGATGCGACTCCAACAGCGCCTAAACGATAGAAAACAACAAGTAATAATGAAGCGATGATAACAGCGGCTAATGCAGCGGATAAAGTGTTATTCCAAACGATTGTACCTTCCTTGATAACGGTTTCAACCTTTGGCTGCACCCAAACTTGTGTTCCATCGATTAATCCTTTAACGCATCTAACTTCAAAGTCTAAACTTGAAGAATTGAATAAGTGTAATAAATAATCGGCTTGGTTATAAGCTGCTTTAACTTCGTTAGCGTCGGCAACACCATTGCTATTAGTATCTTGATATCCACAGATTCTAGAAAGGGAATTCTTATTAGAATCGTAGTAAAGTTCTTCTTCGTTCTCTGGATCGAAATCAAATGTTAACAAAGTTTTATTTGTTAACTCATTTGTTTCTTCGAGAATTTGATAGTTATCGCCAATTCTATAGTTGTAGATAAGCCATAATCTAGCGACGGTAGATGATTCTTCTCCTTCACCTTCGGTAACAGGATTGTCTTTCGCACCGGTAATTAAAGTTTCCCATTCGGTGAAACTGTTTTTAATTGGGAGGATAACGGTTGGGTATTCATTAACTGAGACTTCTTTTAAATAGGCATTACCATTTCTAAATTGATTATCTTCAACAACATCGTTTTGATTATTCATCAAGGCAAAAGAACCACTGAATGTTAAATAAGAAACGATTTGTTGGTATTGAGTATTGTCATCTGCTTTAAAGCTGACTGTGATGATATCGCTAATTTCGTTATCACCAGATACTGAAATGTCATAAGATTCAACTCCATAAGAAATAAGTCTTTGTTCCATGATCTTTGCCATTTCTTTAGCAGAATTCTCATTTAACTTTGCGACTTCTTCTTCAGGATTTTCAGCTTCTTTTTCCACTAATTGGAAAGTGAATTGACGGCGAACACTATGATCGCCATTAGATGAAATGCCTTTAATCAAACTTGGCATAGATGCGAACACAGCGACAAGTGCTGTGAAGGCAATTATTACATATGCCCATAATCTTCTCATGTTAATACCTCCGAGGTTTAATATAAACCTGCTGCGAAAAACGCCTAACTAAAAAAATACATTAATTGGTCTCGCATTGCAACATAAATGTGTACACGCGTATAAAAAGGAATGTAGTGGTATACACTACAATAAGGTTTCCTGATATGCGATTTTTAGATGTCGATATGCTTTATCTCGCGCAACCCTACCTCTAGGGGTACGATCAATAAAACCAATCTGTAACAAGTATGGTTCATAGACATCTTCAAGGTTCATAATTTCTTCGCCAATCGCATTAGCGAGACTCTCTAAACCGACAGGCCCGCCCTTAAAACGAAGAATTAAGGTTTGTAAATATCTGATATCAACATCATCTAGTCCGATAGAATCAACTTTCAAAGCGTTAAGTGCTTTAATTGTATCTTCATAACTTACTTCATCGCGATGTTGGTAATTAGCGAAATCTCTAACACGCCTAAATAGACGGTTTGCAATTCGAGGAGTTCCCCTACTTCTTTGAGCGATTTCCATTTCGCCCTTCTCATCGATTTTTGTATTTAAGACTTTAGAAGTCCTTTTTACTATATCTTTGATTTCATCAACGGAATAAAAATTGAGCTTTTCAACAATTCCAAATCTTGCGCGTAAAGGAGCGCTTAAATCACCTGCTCTAGTAGTTGCGCCTATGAGTGTGAAAGGAGGAAGATTGATACTTAATGATTTAGAATTTGTATCACGATTAATGACAATATCAAATCTAAAATCTTCCATCGCTGAATATAATGATTCCTCAACTACTCTTGGTAATCGATGGATTTCGTCAATGAATAAAACATCGCCTGGTTCGAGCTCTGATAATATCGCCGCTAGATCACCAGTCTTTTCAATTGTTGTTCCAGTTACAACACGTATATTAGCGCCCATTTCGTGAGCGATAACATGAGCGAGTGTCGTCTTTCCTAAGCCTGGTGGGCCATATAAAAGAACATGATCAAGAGGCTCATTTCTATGAAGGGCAGCACCAATAAAAACCTTAAGGTTTTCTTTAAGATCTTTTTGTCCGACATACTCTTTTAGAGTTAAAGGTCTTAAAGAAGAATCTAAAGAATCTTCTATAACATTAGGTTTGGCGTCTAATAACCTACTCATACTACTTCTTCAACCTCTTTAGTGCGATACGTAAAATATCTTCGTTAGTCGCTCCTGGTTCGTTAATAGTTGCTAAAACGCGATCAATTGCAGCACCTTTAAAGCCTAGAGTCTTTAAGGCATCATAGACTTCTTCGTATTGTTTTGGATTGCCTTTGCTACCAGTGAGTTCGCCTTTAAGGTCGAGAATAATTTGACCGGCAGCCTTTGCTCCTAATCCTGGAAGTTTCTTAAGGAAAGCAACGTTATTACTACTGATGGCGTTAATGACTTCTTCTGGTGTAGTTGCGCTTAAAGCGTTAATGACTGTTTTTGGTCCTAAACCTTTAACTTTGATTAAGGACATGAAAACATCTTTTTCTTCTTTACTTACGAATCCGATGAGGTAGTTTTCATCTTCTCTTACCACATTGTATGTGTAAACGAAAATCTCGTCTCCAACATGAAAACTATCGATATGACTAACTAAAAGTTCATATCCAACGTCTCTTACATCAATGACGACGCTTTCTTGATTTATTTCAGCAACTTTACCTCTTAAAAAGTAAATCATATCCGCTCTCCTTAATTTATTAAAATAAATAACACTAAGACGACTAGCCCAATAACTGAAGCCATTAGTCCAGAAATTACAACAATATCAAGCTTTTTCATGACTAGTCTCTTATAAATTCAATTGGCTCTGGAAGTGGCGAACGTTTATGCTCGCTTATACGATGGAGATGTTCGATTCTTGCTTTTGATTTTTCATCGATCTCTTTACCTAAAAGGTAATTATCTAAATCTTCGTATTTTACTCCCATTTCTGTTTCATCGGTTTGGCCTTCAAATAAGCCCGCTGAAGGAGTTCGTTCTGCTAAGCGATCACTTATTCCATACATTTTACAAGCTTCAACCACTTCTCTTTTTAATAAATGAACAATTGGTAAGACATCAACCCCACCATCACCATATTTTGTGAAATAGCCGGTATATCTTTCATCTTTATTATCAGTACCAATAACTAAGCCACCAACTTTTTGCGCATATGCGTATAAAATAGTCATTCTTATTCTAACTTTTAAGTTAGCGAGTGTTCCTCTATCAAGTTCGATACCTTGCTTTTTGAATTCTTCAACAGTCTTGTGAAAACTTTCTGAACCATCGATGATTAAATAATTCAAATCAAGTTGCTTAGCTAAATCTAAAGCATCTTCTAAATCGCTTGGATTAGAATCGATTGGCATCATAATGCAAGTGAGTCTTTCTTTTCCAACAGCGTTTTTGCAAATAGCCGCCACCAAAGAAGAATCAACCCCACCAGAAAGACCTAAAACATATTGTTTTTGATGAGACTCTTCTAAATAATCAGCCACGAATTTCTCAATAACTTTTAAATACTCTTTTAATGTCATAATTATCTATAGTATTCAAAGGCAAAGTCATCTAAGATGACTGTGTCTCCGTCTTCTGCTCCTAGTTCTTCTAATTTATCATCGATTCTAAGTTTTCTAAACTTGGTTAATAGTTTCATCATTCCATCATCAGTGGAAATATTGGTCATTCTATAGAATTTGATAATCTTATCACCAACGATTTCCCAACTATGAGCGGTTGGATGTTTGATTTCAAATTCTTTTTCTTCTTCAGGAAGTGTATAGACACGACTTTCAAGAACTTCTTCTTCTTCATCAAATAATGGGAATTGAGGTGTGACCGCTAATAAGTCAGCGCATGTATAAACTAATTCTTCAATTCCTTCTTCAGTCAAAGCGGAAATCGCTAAACATTTCACTCCCGCTCTTTCTTCAAAAGTTTTAAGTCTATCTTGAGCGCCATCTTCATCCATCTTTGATGCGACGTAAATGACTGGTCTTTTTGATAAACCAAATCCGTATTCTTTTAATTCTTGATTGATAATCAAATAGTCATCATATGGATCTCTTCCAGATTCTCCCATGTTAATAACATGGACGATAATACGACATCTTTCAATATGTCTAAGGAATTGAAGGCCTAAACCTTTTCCGATATGAGCACCTTCAATGATTCCTGGAAGATCCGCCATAACAAATGAGCGATTATCTTTTGTAGAAACAACTCCTAAATTTGGAATGATTGTAGTAAATGGATAGTCGGCGATTTCTGGTCGAGCACTGCTAACAACTGATAGTAAAGTAGATTTTCCGACGCTTGGGAAACCGACTAAGCCAACATCAGCGAGTAACTTTAATTCAAGAATTAATCTTTTTTGTTCTCCAGGTTCACCGTTTTCTGCAATACGTGGAACGCGATTTGTGGAACTTTTAAAACATGTGTTTCCTCTTCCACCTCTTCCACCTTTAGCGACTCTTAAAGTTAATCCGTCTTTTGATAAATCGCCTAAAAACTTGTGGTCCTTTTCTTCATAGACCACTGTTCCAACTGGAACATCGACATAAATGTCTTCACTATGACGGCCATATTGGTTTTTAATTCCACCTTTTTCTCCGTCAGCACCGATAAAGCATTTTGAATGTCTAAAATTGAAAAGAGTGTTGATTTTGCTATTGGCTCTTAAGATAACAGAAGCACCACGACCTCCGTTGCCTCCAGCTGGGCCGCCCTTTGGAACGTATTTTTCACGTCTAAAGGCGATAGCGCCATCGCCACCTTTACCACTTCTAACTTCAATAACAGCTCGATCGATAAACATACAGTGTAATTATATATTAAATATAATAAAAAGACCACTTAATTGTGGTCTATTTCATGAATTTCTCGACTAATTATTTGTCGGCGACAACTCTAACTTGTTTGCGATCCTTACCTAAGCGTTCGTATTTAACGATACCATTAGCAGTTGCAAAGATTGTGTCATCCTTACCTCTTTTGGTATTTTCACCTGGATAGATACGAGTTCCTCTTTGTCTGTAGATAATGCTACCAGCGTGGCACCATTGGCCATCTGCGACTTTAGCACCTAACCTACGACCAGCAGAGTCACGACCGTTTTTAGTAGAACCGACACCTTTTTTAGAAGCGAGGAGTTGTAAATTAAGTTTAAACATCATAATGTGATTCATCCTTTCTTATAGATTTTCGATTTGGACGTACTTATGATTGCTCTCTTCAATGGTCATTAATTGGACTTCCATTGTCTTTAAGACAACTGAGTCATAGTCACTTGGAATATCTAATGCTTTTACGTAGATATGTCCTTCTTCTAATTTGAAGTCATATTCCTTGTCTTGTAATGCATTCATTCCACCAGTCATGACTGTGGATACTGCAGCGCATACAAGATCTTTTCCGTATTCAGCACTATTCGCGTGACCTTTAACCTCGATTGAGATAATCTTCTGCGAACTTACGTCCCTTTTAATAACAATTTTAATCATTGTCAATTAAGCGTTAATGCTTTCAATTAATAAGCAAGTATATGGTTGACGATGACCTAAAGTGCGTCTTTCGTTAGCCTTGTTCTTATAAGTGAAAACACGAATCTTTTTGGATTTACCTTGTTTTTCAACTTTTGCAACAACATTAGCTCCTTCAACATATGGGGTGCCAACTTTTGCTTTCTTATCGCAAACGAGAAGTACTTTGTCAAGTGTGACGGATTCTCCGACTTTGGCATCTAACTTTTCAACAAAGATTTTAGCACCAACTTCGACACGAATTTGTTTTCCGCCAGTTTCAATGATTGCGTACATAATGTCCCTCCTTTTTAGAAAAATTCACTAAGGACTCGCTATGAAGGTAACCATAAGGTTTTATTAAACCTTTTCTATGCGGTTGTAGCTAGTGAGGCGACAACGTTAGTAATATTATCATAACTTTATAAGTTAAAACAATAGAGAATTTCACTTTTTCAAAATTTGAAAAGAAAAGACTGTTTAAGACTATGTTAAGAAGTATTGCAGTCGGTGTTTTACCTTAATTGGTATCATATCCAACTTTTGTTTACAATAATTGATGAATATGATTAAATAGTCGTAGTTGGTGATTGACCGCTTAAGTTAGTGGAATCGTAGCCAACTTTTTTATTTCTTTTTCTTGATGCGCTTGATTTTACGCTTATCGTTTTTGTCCCACTTCCAAGGATAAGTGTTTTTATCGAAAGAGCTGGCGTCATCTAAATAATTTTTTGGAATTATATAATAAACTCCTTCCTTCTTCTGATTGGGATGATGCACTAATTTGACATTATTTAATATTATTTTAGTTTTGCCATTTTTGTGCTTTATTACATGTGGCTTGCTAGTGATGAGGATGTTTCTTCTTAATAGACCTTTATCCTTGTGCAAGTAAGCATAATGTTTTCTTTTCTTATTCCATCTAAATTCGCTTCTAGACATACTTCTTCCCCAACTCTTGGAACGAGTAATATCCATCATCTCCAATAATCAAATGATCGATCATTGGAATCTTGAGTCTTTTGCTTTCTAAAAATAGTTCACTTGTAAAGACGATATCTTCTTTGCTTGGAGACGAACTTTTCCCTGGATGATTATGAATCAAATAAAAGTATTTTCCTTGGTTTGAAAACATCTCTCTCCAGACATCTTTATATGAGAAAATCATGTTGTTTTCAGTTCCAATATAAAGCGTCTTTTCTCGAATAATATTACGTCTACTATTGAGTATGATTAGAATTAAATTTTCTTGAGTGGATGAAGATAGTTTAACTTTATATTTGTTATACAAATACTCACTACTAACTTCTATTTCTTCATTCTCTTTTTCTTTAAGCGACAAGCGATTATGGAGTTCGAAAATAACCGCTAAAGTGATGGCCTTTGCTTCCTTAATTCCTTTTAATGACATGAGGTCGCCAAAAGGAACTTTGGAAAGCATAGTTAATCCTTTAAATTCAGATAATAATTCATTAGAAACCTCAAGAGCGCTTTTACCTTGATAACCCTTAGATATGAGTATCGCTAAAAGCTCAGCATCGCTTAACGTATTAACCCCATATCTAAGGGCTTTTTCTCGTGGCCTATCTAAAGTAGGGAGTTCCTTTATGATAGCCATTTAATTCCAAGTGAACTTCCATCCGCCTGGAACTTGTGCGGTTCCTTTTTTGGATAAGAATAGTTTGTAAACAATTACCGCAAGTACCGCAGTTGCTAATACCGCCATCACTGCAGTTAATGTAATCGCAGCTCCACTAGTTTCGGCGACTAGTTCTTCTTCTGTCATTAATTCGTATTTCATTATTTATTCCTCCTTATAATGAATGAGTTAATGAGGGACTATTTCTGAGATAAGAGTGTTAGGGATTTTGATTATTGGGATATGTGATATGAAGATGGAAACGAAATAGCCCCTCATATTAATAAGAGGAAAAAAATTGCGATTTTTTAAAAAAATTTTTCAAAAAGTTTTCATGTAAAAGAAAAGACCTAATTAATTAGGTCTAAATCTTTGAAATTTTTTCGAGCAAATCTTTCAAATTGTCTTGGTGAAGCTTAAGTTTGTCTTTTTCGAGTTCAATCTTTTCTTTCGGCGCTTTGGCGATGAAATTAGGATTTAGAAGCATCTTTTCGCTTCGAGCGATTTCGCTTCTTTCAAACTCGATATCTTTCTCAAGTTTCTTTTTGATTTCTTCTTTGTTCACTCCACTTGTGATGATGAGCGAACCATAATTATATGAATATAGATCACCACTTAAACTTGTTAAATCATCAACGACTTCTACATTTGAGAATGTGAATCTATTAAGATAAATCAAGAAATCATCGCTGACTTTAATCTTTAATGAAATGGAGATTCCAAGTTTTGCGCTTGGAGATAATTGATTTGTGATTTTATAATTTCTTACTTCTTTAATCATGGAGAATAAGAGTTCAATTTCATCATTTGATGAATCATCTAAGAATTCCTTCTCCACTTTTGGATAAGATTCAAGCATTACGCTTTCTAAATGAGATGGAAGATTTTGATATAATTCTTCAGCGATAAATGGAGTATATGGATAAATGAGTAAGATAATGGTCTTAAGTGTTTTTAATAATACGGTTCTAGTGACATTACTCGCTAGTTCGTCATCTCCATTTAATTTAACTTTGCTCATCTCAAGGTATTGAGAACAGAAATCATCATAAACGAAATTGTATAAGTGCTCACTAGCAGCGTTAAAGTCATACTTCTCCATATTGTTAGTGACGTTATTAATCGTAATCATTAATCGATTAAGTAACCAAGTATCAAGCTTTGATAAATTAGACTTATCTAATTTGATTTCCTTAAATCCTTCTGGAATAGCGCTTAAAACATATCGAGCAGAGTTCCAGATCTTATTAAGATAGTTCGCACTACTTTGGACTTTTTCATCGCTGTAACGCATGTCTTGACCTGGGGTGCTATTGGTTGTTAAGAAATATCTCAAAGCGTCGACGCCATATTGATCAATAACTTCAATTGGATCAACACCATTGCCGAGTGATTTAGACATTTTTCTTCCAAGTTCGTCTCTAACTAAACCATGGATAACAACGTTATCAAAAGGACGCTTTTTAGTCACATTAAGTGATTGGAAGATCATTCTACTGACCCAGAAGAAAATGATGTCGTAGGCGGTCACTAATGAGCTTGTAGGGAAATATCTCTTTAAGTCTTCAGTGTTATCTGGCCAGCCTAAAGTTGAAAATGGCCATAATCCACTTGAAAACCAAGTATCAAGGACATCGGTGTCCTGTTCATAGTTTTCAATATCCTTTGGCGCTTCCATCGAGACCACAACTTCTCCAGTTACCTTATGGTAATAAGCAGGAATTCTATGTCCCCACCATAATTGACGGGAAATGCACCAGTCTTCAATATTATTCATCCATTGAAGGAATGTATTTTCGAATCTTTGAGGAATGAAGTTAACACGATCTTCGCCTTCTTGATTCTTAATTGCTTCTTCAGCGAGTGGTTTCATCTTTACAAACCATTGTTTGGATAACATTGGTTCGACAACACAGTTATTTCTTTGAGAATGGCCGACCGCGTGAACAATCTTTTCTTGTTTGATAAAATCACCACGATCTTTGATGTCTTTTAATAAAACTTCACGGCATTCAAAACGGTCCATGCCTTGATATTTTCCACACTTCTCATTCATCGAAGCATCTTTATTAAAGATGATTGGCATATCAAATCCATATTTCTTACCGATGACAAAGTCATTTGGGTCGTGAGCCGGCGTACATTTCATCGCTCCAGTACCAAAGCCGATTTCAACGTATTCATCTTCAATTAATGGGATTGCTTCTCCATTAGCAGGATTGATGACTTTGATATCTTTTCCGTGATACTTCGCGTATTTTTCATCTTTAGGATTAATAACGACACAGACATCACCAAACATCGTTTCTGGACGAGTAGTCGCTACTTCTAAATAATCATCACTACCGACGATATGATATTTGAAATAATACATATATCCTTCATCGTCTTGGTGAATAACTTCAATATTACTTAAAGCAGTTTGTTGGACTGGGTCCCAGGAGATGATTCTTTCTCCTTGATAAATAAGGCCCTTATTATATAAATCAACGAACACTTTTCTAACGGCGAGATTTAATCCTTCGTCCAAAGTAAATCTTTCTCGACTATAGTCGAGCATAAGACCCATCTTCGCCCATTGTTCGTGAATATTTTCGGCGTATTCAGCTTTCCATTCCCAAGCATATTTTAAGAATTCTTCTCGAGAAATCTTAGTAACATCAATTCCTAAAGAGACGAGTTTTTGCATAACTTTAGCTTGGGTTGCAATACCAGCGTGATCCATTCCTGGAAGCCATAAAACATCATATCCTTGCATCTTTTTATATCTAGCAATGATATCTTGAATAGTTGTGTTCCAGGCGTGACCTAAATGTAATTTACCAGTAACGTTTGGTGGAGGAATAACCATTGAAAATGGGTTCTTGCTTTTATCTCCAGCAGTAAAATAACCCTTTGCTTTCCAATTTTCGTATTTTCCTTTTTCTACTTCATTGGGTGAATATCTTTTATCAAGCATATTGAATTCCTCCTAAAATAAAACGTCCTTATCTAAGGACGCATTTCACGTGGTACCACCTTAGTTCTCCTAAAATTTCTTTAAGAGCACTCTTTTATTATTGTTCTCCTTAGCGACCTTCGTTAAGACTTGCTATTAGGCTTCCACCATCCCTAACTCTCTATAAGCAGTAACTTAATTACTCCTCTAATTCAACGAACGAGATAATTATATTAGTAATTATTGACTTTGTAAATAAAATAAAAGAACGCTTGTAGCGTTCAATTATTAATAATTCATTCCGTTATCTGGCGCTGCCACTAATGTAACAACAACTTTTGCGATTCTCACATTGCCGTTTGTTTTTGTAACACCGGCTGGTTGATTTGAAACAGATATAAAGATGGCATCAGAATCAACATTATTAATGTTCACTGTTGAATCATTAATTGATAATGTTCCTTCATCTGCTTCTAGGAATTCTAAGTTAACGGTCTTAGATGTATCGTAACTAATATCTGGTAAAGAAATACTTTCAATCCAATATCCTAAGGAAACAGTAACTTCTAAATAGCTACCAAAATATAATCTACCTGTTCCGTTATAGAACGCTGGTGGGTTTGCACTTTCGCCTTGGTGATAGCTAATCGCACAGTAATCTGAATAGAACATGACGTCATCTAATGAATCACCATTACTTAATGATGTCACTTTTGACATATCAAATGTTACGATGGTCTTGGTGCCTTCAATTGTTGAGGTAGAAATATCTTCTTCAACTTGTTCTCCGTTGATATCAATAACAGAGTAAACGCTAACCCATGTTCCTTCGTAATCTGGATTATCGTCATAAATGACGTCGATTTCAATTGCTCCATTCGCGCTGATACATTCATAACCGTATTCTTGATCTGGAGTGGTAGGAACTGTCCATTCGTTTTCTCTCATCGAGGCGAGGATCGTTTGAACGCAGTCTCCGCTTAATTGAGCAGAATAATATGGACAATATTCAATTCCACCTAGGACATAGAAATCTTCTTCTGATTCACTATATAAAAGATCATCATCTTTAAATGAATGTAATGGTTCAAGTTTTTCCACTACGATTTCTCTAATCGTTAGGAAGTCGATTGCTTCTTTTTCAACTTTGCTTGGTGTGTAAGCTTCTGGGCCTGGACCTGGTTCTTGGCCACCGCTAGATTGATTGCATGCAACTAATGGCAAAGCAACAAATAATAAGGCTGCTAATAAGTTCTTCTTCATACTATTCTCCTTTATATATTATTTTATATACTTTTCAATCTCTTTCTTTAAAACATCAAATGTATGAGTTTTTAATGTTGAAGTGAACACCACTTCTTCTTTTTTAACTCCGATACTCTCTAAAGACACTAAGAGTTTGTGCTTTTCACTTTGGTTGATTTTGTCGACTTTAGTGAAAGTTAATAGATAGTTATTTCCTTTTGATTTTAAATACTCGACAATCTCTAAGTCATCTTGATTTAATTCTCTACGAGAATCAAGTAATACGAGCACGAGTTTAAGTCTATTCGCATGGGCAAAATAATCTTCCATCATTTCGCCGAATAACTTATCTAAATCGAACCCGCCTTTTGCGTAGCCGTATCCAGGAGCGTCAACAAGATATAACTTATCATCGATATTGTAATAGTTAAGTAATCTTGTGTGTCCTGGTTTACTACTTGTAAACGCTAAAGCCTTTTTTGTACATAAAGCATTAATTAAAGATGATTTACCAACGTTAGATCGTCCAACGAGCAAAACCTCAGGGAACTGGCCCTGAGGTGCATCTTTTAGACTAGGCGCACTTTTGACGAATTTTGCGTTAGTAAAATTAATCATTATTATGCTCCGAAAACGATTTTGTAGGCGTCATCAACATTACTCATATAATGAATTTTGAGTGCCTTTTTGACTTCTTGAGGAAGCTCATCGACATCTTTCTTATTATCTTTAGGAACGATGATTTCTTTTAAGCCACTTCTAGTAGCGGCAAGAGATTTCTCTCTTAACCCACCAATAGGAAGAGCGTTACCGCGTAAAGTCACTTCTCCAGTTAAAGCGATATCTGGAGAAACAGGTGTTTTACTTAATGCGGAAATAATCGCTAAAGTCATTGCTACTCCAGCGGATGGTCCATCTTTTGGAACTGCTCCTTCTGGAACGTGGACGTGAATGTCGTTTTCCATAAAGATTGCTGGATCAATATTGTATTTTGTTGCGTTTGCCTTGACAAAGTCAAGTGCAATGGTCGCACTTTCCTTCATGACATCACCGAGTTTACCAGTAAGGATAAGTCCACCCTTACCTTTAAAATAAGTAACTTCGATTGGAAGGATATCTCCACCATATTCAGTATAAGCAAGTCCGGTAATAACTCCGACTTGTTTTTCTTTTTCTTTTTTAGAGTAATCGAATATTTCGATACCCAAGTATTCTCTAACCTTCTTTTCATCAACTTCGATATGAGTAATTGATGGGTCTTTGACAATCGCAACTGCGACTTTTCTTAAGCATGAAGCAATCTTTCTTTCAAGTTCACGAACACCAGCTTCGCGGGTGTAGTAATGCAAAATGTACTCAATTGCTTTTTCAGTGAAAGTGACATTCTCATCTTTTAAACCATTAAGAGCAACTTGCTTCTTAATAAGGTGTTCAAAGGCGATATGTTTCTTTTCAATTTCGGTATAACTATTAAGTGGAATTAATTCCAAACGATCTCTAAGAGGTCCTGGGATATTTTCCAAATAGTTCGCGGTACAAATGAATAAAACATCACTTAAATCGTATGGTTCTTCAACATAGTTATCGTTAAACATGAAGTTTTGTTCAGGATCTAAAACTTCTAATAACGCACTTGCTGGATCTCCTTTATAGGAGCTTGCAAGCTTATCGACTTCATCTAAAAGGAATACTGGGTTAGAAACTCCAGCTTTTCTCATTCCTTGAATGATTCTGCCTGGTAAAGAGCCAACATATGTTCTTCTATGTCCTCTGATTTCTGCTTCATCTGAAATACCACCTAAAGAGCATTTAAAGAATTTTCTTCCTAAGGCTCTTGCGATAGATTTACCTAATGAAGTTTTACCAGTTCCCGGTGGACCATAGAAACAAAGAATTGGGCTTTTTAAATTACCTGTTAATTTTTTAACAGCAATATATTCAACAATTCTCTTCTTTGGGTTTTCTAAACCATAATGGTCTTCATTTAAAATGTCTTCGACATTTTGTAAATCATTATTGTCTTCTGTTTTTTGCCACCATGGGATGGACATAATGACATCTAAATATGAAAGGATTAAAGCGGCTTCAAGAGAACCTTGAGGCATCATTTCATATTTCTTAATTTCCGCTCTGACCTTGGCTTTAATATTTTCTGGATAAGGGAACTTATCAAGTTTAGCTAAGATTTGATCTGGGTCATTATTTCCACCAACATCTTCTCCAAGCTCTTTCTTAATAGCTTTTAATTTTTCTCTTAAGAAATATTCTTTTTGAGATTTTTCGGTGCTTTCTCTGATTGTATCAGAGATATTCTTTTCGATTTCTTCTTTAGTGTTTTCTCCGCTAATAAAACCAGTAACAGTTTCGGCTAAATAGATGAAATCGTTTGTTTCAAGTAATTTTTGTTTAGTATCTGTCGAAGCTTCAAAATGTCCTGCCATTGCATAGCAAAGATCTAATGCTTGCTTGTTGTCAGAGCACATTTGAATGATATTCTTTGGAAGTCGGGAAATAATTGATGGATATTTCTCTAATTCGTGATTGATGGCAGAAACGACTGCTTCGCTACTCTTTTCATCGACTTCGATTGGATTTAGAAGAGTTCCATTAGCGACAAAGCATTTGTCTTCTTCATCAAGCTTGATATTAGATAATTCCACTCTATCAATGACTTCGACACGAGTTCTAATTCTTTTATCTCTTTCAGAGATAGACATTACTCTTGCAAGTACACCAATCTTGAACACATCTTGTTCAGATGGATTTTCAACATCGCTATCCATTTGGCTAGTCACTAAGATCAAGTTATCGGCTTTTTCTTTACTGACTTTAATGGCGTTAATGGAAAATTCTCTTCCGGCATCGATTAATCTTTGGATGTGCGGAAAAAGAATTAATCCTTTAGTGATGAGAAGTGGCAAGGTTAAAGTTGATGGATTTGATGCCATAAGCTTACCTCCTTGTAAAATATAATAATCAAAGATTATTTGTTAAGTTTTAATAATTCTTCTTCGATTCTTGTCATACGAAGATTGTGTTTAAATTGTTCTAATTGAGTTGCTAAAGCTTTCTTCACATCTTCGATTTTCATCTTGTATTGTTCAGCGAGTTTAGCATATTCGAATTCGACATCAGCATCGGTTAATTCGAGTTTTTCGATTTCGCCGATTTTTTCTAAAATGAAGTAATTTGTGATATCTCTTTTTGCGTCATCTTTAAGCTTTGCTTCGAAATCTTCTAACTTTTGACCAACGAATTGTAAATATTGTTCAAGAGTTAAACCGGATTGTTGCATTCTGTTTTCCATGTCTTTTTTCATGGATGCAGCTTGATCATCAATCATTTCTTGTGGGATTTCAATTTTGCTGCTCTTAGCGATTTCAGCGTATAACTTTTCGAGATATTCTCTCTTTTGTTGATTTTCTTTATTGTTTAAGAGTTCGGTTTTTTTGCTTTCTTTTAAAGCTTCAACACTTTCAATACCTTCCAAAGCTAAATCTTTAACGAATTCATCGGTTAATTCTGGAAGTTTTCTGGTTTTCACTTCGTGAACATCACATGCGAAGACTGCATCTTTGCCAGCGAGTTCTGGAGTGTATTGTTCTGGGAATTTGACTTTGACGTCACGGTGTTCTTCAGCTTTGACACCGATGAGTTGATCTTCAAATCCAGGAATGAAGGAACCACTACCTAATTCGAGTTCATAGTTTTGAGCGGTACCGCCTTCAAATGCGACTCCGTCAACTGTGCCTTTGAAATCCATGACAACTGTGTCGCCTTTTTCAGCGGCGCCTTCTTTTAAGATTAAGGAAGCGTTTTGCTTTCTTAAATCTTCTAAAGCTTCTTCGACTTCTTTAGCTGTAACTTTTGCTTCTTTCTTACCTAAGTTGAAATCTTTGTATTGTCCGAGTTCCACTTTTGGTGCGGTGGTAACGACGAATTTAACTTCGAGTTCAGTGTCGCTTAATTTTGTAACATCAACCTTTGGTTGGGCAAATGGTTCAAGTTTACCTTTTGCTAATGCTTCTTTGTAAGCTTCTGGTAATAATGAATTAATCGCATCATCTAATAGCTTACCTTGGTCAATGTGCTTCTTAGCTAAAGCGAGAGGAGCGTTGCCTTTTCTAAAGCCATCAATTTGGACTTCTTTAGCGAGTTTTTTTAAGCTAGCTTCTTGAGCAGCTTTCCATTTCTCTTCTTCGATAGTCACGGTTACTTCAGTGTGACATGCTTCTAATTCTTTAAATGTAAATTTCATGAGAATTCTCCTTATAATTATCTAATCATGCGAGAAAAATTATAAATTAAATTATAATTTAAGGCAATTGAAATGCTTTAAAACTTCAAATATTTCATTTTTATTTCCTAAAAATGGTCAATTATAAAGAAAAACGATATCTATTAGACATCGTTTAGAATCTTTTCAATTTTATCAACTAATCTAGTTAGATATTCCTCATCTAGTTCCATCGCATCATAATAACTAGATAAATCTGGAATTGGACTACTCGCATATTTACGTGCAATTATATAAAACGCAGCACACAAATTCTTTGGAGCCTCTTTGAGGCTACGTGGATATGTGTACATCTCATATTCGGAGAATAACTGCGTCGCCGATTGCGCTAATGTTGGATCTTTGAATTCAGAATCAATTAGTTTGACCGTTTCATTAAATACCACGCTCGTAAATGGAGGATTGATATGCTTTGGATTAACATCGATAATCTCACCAACACTTTTCATTTTTAGTTCGCGATCAACTTCTTTTTGGACTAATAGCATTAAAGCGTAACTTCTAATCATTTGACGTGGATAATTAACTAAGATGTTTTGAAGAAGAGGTAAGAATGTGAATATATCTCTATTTCTAATTGTGTCTAGTCCAATTAAGACATCTTCATCTTTTTCACTTTTAAGATATTTTTCGATTTGCTCGTCGTCATAGAATCTTAAAGTTGTTTGTTTCTTTTCTTCTAAGTCAATTACTTCAGGCATTTTTCTAAGCATTTCTTCCACTGCCTGGTTTTGATAAGGTAGGTTATTATAATAGTCGAGAGTTGCTCTTGCTTGTTCAAATCTCCCTAAAACGCATAAAAGGTTGATATGAGCATTTACCAAGCTAAGTAAATTTCTTTCTAAAACATTTTGGTGATCTTGAATAACAAAAAGTGCGTCTTCATATTTGCCTAAATAAATAAACGCTGAAATACGATAAAACAAATCATTTGCCGAAGTGCTTCTTTCTGTGAGCTTCAGCACTAAATCATATTTTTTCTGATCGAGTAATGTTTTTAAACTATCCATCTTATTTCTTTATTTTATCCCAATATTCTTTCGTTGCTTGTTCAAACTTGTTTGAACCATAGATGTAATATTTTCTATCTTTGACATCATCTGGGAGATATTGTTGTTCCACATAATGATTCTTATGATCGTGAGGATATTTATAGTTTTGACCTTTTTCTAAATCATCTTTTCCATCAAAATGAGTATTTTGTAAATGTCTAGGAATAGAAATACCTTTTCCCATATTAATATCTTCTAACGCTCTAGCGTAAGCCATATAAGCAGAATTACTTTTTGGAGCGGTTGCAATTAATATAACGGCATTACTAAGTGGAAGTTTTGCTTCTGGCATACCAACTTGTAGGGCAATGTCAACACATGATTTCACAATTGGAATTAAGCTTGGATAAGCTAAACCAACATCTTCATTTACAGAGCAAAGAATTCTTCGACAAACGGCGATCAAGTCACCAGCTTCAAGCATCTTCGCTAAATAGAAAATAGCCGCGTCAGGATCACTTCCACGTAACGATTTCATTAAAGCGCTTAAATGGTCAAAATGACGGTCTTCGCTTTTATCATAATTAATGTGAGCTTTGTCCACTAATTCTTCGATATCTTTGACGGTAATTTTCTTATCACCAACCGCGTTATAAGCAAACTCTAAATTATTGATCGCTTTACGCATATCTCCGTTTGATCCTAAAGCGAGTAAATCTAAAGCGCCATCTTCGATTTTAATCTTTTTAAGATTAACGACTCTTTTTAATCCTTTTTTAACTTCGTCTTTATTAATTGATTTAAATTCAAAAACCGAACATCTACTTAATAAAGCAGGATAGATATAGAAATATGGGTTTTCGGTTGTTGAAGCAATTAATGTTATTTGACCGTTTTCAACAAATTCTAATAATGATTGTTGTTGTTTCTTATTGAAATATTGAATTTCGTCTAAATATAATAAAACCCCTTTAGAAGCAAAAACACTTTTAGAATCTTCAATAACTTTCTTAACATCATCTAACGATGCATTTGTGCCATTTAGCTTGCATAAGAGCATTTCTGTATTCTTAGCAATAATATTAGCGACTGTTGTTTTTCCGACTCCTGGAGGGCCATAAAAAATCATGTTAGGGATTAGGTTTCTACTTATTGCTTTTTGAAACATCGAGCCTTTTTTAAAAAGATGCTCTTGCCCCACCATGTCTTCAATATGTTCTGGTCTAATTAAATCTGCTAATGGAGTTGCCATATATCTCATTATAATAAAAAAGGCTGTTAAATAACAGCCAATTTCATATAAGTATAGATTTAGAATATACAAGAGTAACAGTTGTAATAACTATTATCCTTGCTTGGAACGAAGCTTATTGATGATGCACTGATACCAAACTTATTAGCAAGCATAAGTGTATCAAGGTTAACTGATTTTGCAGTAATTAGATTAACACAAAGTTTTTTACCTTGGCTTCTATATGTTGCCACTGTCGATTTAAGCGCATCGAGATAAGCGCTCATTTCACTACTACTTTCAAGATATAAATCATTTGATGTAGTTTTACTACCACTACCATAATGAATATATTTGAAAGCGTTGATTTCAGAATTAGCAGGGCATTCAGCATATTGAGTGGCTTTATATCCAGCTTCTTCTTTTCTAGTATCTTCATAAAGATACTCATCAGCAATAGCACCTTCAATGGAATCGCTACCACCGCCTACTTTAGCATTACCCCAAGTACCATCCATGATATACCATTCATAGGTTCCGTCATTTTGTGGATCAAGGTATACTCTATTCCATGCGTGAGCGTTACCGCTAACTTGGATGCATCTAATGCCTTCCATTGCGCACATCACGCATAAAGTTTTGCTATATGCGTCACAGACGGCTTTCTTATCAAAGACAACGCCTTCAATACCCCAAGCTCTCACTTGAGTCCAATCACCATCTCCATCGCAATAGCTAACCGCACCATGGTCATACTGGGTTTCGTTAAGAATCCAGTTAAACATTTGATACGCTTTCTCGGTATCAGTCATTGAGTCGTCAACGATATCTCTTAATATCTTTTTTAATTCATTATAGACTGATTCGGACATACTACCAGTTTTACAAACTGGTTTATAACCGTGAGATGCAGCGTAATAGAGTTGATCCGAATCATCAACAGTCATCGTGTTGATGTGACTATTGATCTTAAAATTATCAAATGTAGAGCTTCTCTTTGAACCTCTATTAATTTTGTCGATAATTGGATCGACAGTGTTTGGGTAAACTATTTCTGGATAGTCGACACCACTTTTTTGAGAATAAATCTTCTTTTGAGTAAATAAAGCATCAACGTCTTGGGCTCTCATTCCGATGGAATATGTTTTTCCTCCAGCATAAGATGAGTAACCAAATGCTTGGATTGTATTTGCGGCTGTTGATTTCTTCGTGAATACATCTCGAATGTAATCTCCTACATCACCGCTACCATAATCATAAGTTGGCTTTAGATACCTAGATGTATGATTTATTAGAACATAATTTCCTAAAGAAATTAATTCTTCCTCACTATCAACTAAAATTGCCCCACTAGCGCTACTTGGTGAACCTGCATCAAACTTCTCTTTATAATCGAGCAATCGATCACGGTAACACCATTCACAAACTTCGCCGATATAGTGATGGTCTTTTTTAGGGATGACATAGTCATCTTTTGTTAATCCACATCCAGGACATGGATCGTATGTTTCTAAACCAGTTTCTAAACATGTTGAATCAACATGTGAATGAACTGGGTAATAATGTTCTGCTGGATGAACGTCCTCGTGTTCATAGTCGCAGATTTCACAGCTATAGATACATCTTCCTTCGTGCTTACAGTCGTATTGTTGAACGATTTCTTCGTGAATATGATGTTCTTCTTTATTTATTACTGTGTTACACCACTGACATTTTTGCCAGTGATGTGTTGAGTCATGTTGGAATGTAGTCGCATTAGCGGCTTGATGTTGAGCGTACGCTTTTCTAGTTTCTTTATATCCACATAATGTGCATGTGAAGACGACATTGCCTTTCTTTTGACAAGTTGCTGTACCATCGGTACAGACACCTTCATCAAAGACGTGTTCGCAAGTGTTTCCTCCTCCATCAATTAAGCCTTTCATGGCGTCTAAAAAGCCACAACTACTTAATGAAAGAGTCACACCTAAAGAACACACTATTAAAGCGATTAAATTTTTGCGTTTCATTTTGTTAGATTATTTGAAATATCTTTTGAGCATTGCTTCAAGAGCTTTGCCATGACGCGCTTCGTCTCTTGCCATCTCATGAACTGAATCATGGATTGCATCTAATCCGAGTTCTTTTGCTTTCTTTGCGATTGCTAATTTGGATTCGCAAGCACCATTTTCACCAGCTAACATCTTTTCGATGTTTTTCTTGGTGTCGGCGGTAACGACTTCGCCTAACATTTCTGCAAATCTAGCAGCATGTTCGGCTTCTTCTTTAGCGATTTGTTCTAAAAGTAAAGCAACTTCTGGATAGCCTTCTCTTAAGGCTTGGCGAGACATTGCTAAATACATTCCAACTTCACTGCATTCGCCTTTAAAATGATCTCTACATCCTTGAAGAACGAATTCATCAACACCTTGAGCTACTCCGATAACATGTTCACATGCCCAGGAGAGTTCACCGATTTTTTCTTCTTCAATAGGAACGAGTTTATCGTGGCTAGCGCCACAAATTGGACATGGTTCGCCTTCGGCGACTTCGACGATTTGTCCACAGACTTTACATCTATACTTCATGTTAAAATCCTTCGATTAGAAGAATGTGCCACGAGCAGCGGCTTTGATTTCGCTTGTGGTGATGAATGGGATACGAGTTGTGTAACCAGCTTTAGCAGCAACAATTCTCTTTGTTGGCCATTCTTGAATTTCTCTATTCCATTGAGCAACGGTATCGTTATATTGTTCACGAGCAGCAGTAATCTCTTTTTGGAGATATGCGTTTTGTTGCATGACATCAGCGATTTCGTTGTGGGCTTTGAGATCTGGATAAGCTTCAAATGCAACATTAATTGCTTTGCTAATGTTTTCGATTTCAGCAGCTTGTCCGTTTAAGTCACCATTGCCTCTTGCTTGAGCAACTGCGACGAATGTTTCTTTATCTAAAGCGACTGCTTTATCTAATAATTTAGCAGCGTTTTGGAGAATCATAACTCTTTGTTCTAAGTAGTTATCGATTTGAGAAGCATCATGTTGAATCTTTTGTTGAAGTTTTTGTAAATAGTCAGCAGCTTTTCTTTTCTTGTAGAGCCAAATTAATCCACCAAAAATTGGAAGTGGAAGAATCCAAATCACTACTTCAAAAACTTTACTACCAGTACCAACTGTAACTGGAATTTGTTTTGCGATGACATTAACGTCTTTTCCTTCTGCGAGGGTTGGGCCAGTAAGTTCATCGAGTTCATTTGCCATAAATATATTTCCTCCTTAATTTATGAGCGAATATTTAAATGTGCTATTTTGTTTTTGGGATGAAGGACAATAGTCTCTTCTTGAATAGTATAGCACTACTATTTCCGTATTTTTCGATGATAGGATTGAACTTGCCTTCAGCATAATTCTTAAAGTAATCACTCTTATCACCATTTGTATCGTTAACGACGAATGGAGTGTCTTTAACGATTGGGTTGTATTCAATCCAGTGAACTGGGACGTTATGCATATGTCCGTCACCACCCATGGTTGGAACATAAGCAACTCGATCAGTACCACTGAAGGAATACGCTGAAATTGTACAAATGTCACAGTCATCAGCTTCATACTCAAATTTGCTCTTTAAGATGACGCCTTCTGAACGTGTGGCTGGATGTTTAAATAAATTGATATTGTGTGAGTTAGCAGCACTTTCGACTTCTGCATTAGTAGTCTTGCGGTTAAATCCTCTTTCGTAGATATAATCTAAAGACTTATGTTGTTGATAAATTGGAATCGAAATAACTGGAGCTAAGTCGAAGAAGACATCTTTAAGATATTTATCAGCGTAGTTAATGAATAATTCTTTTGCGACCTTATGGTCGAAGTGAATAAAGGAATCTGGATTCTTGTCTAAAGAATCAGAGCCTTGCATATGTCCTGATTTAATATAGTTAAGAGTCTTTCTCTTTTTATAGATGAAATCATCACCGAATCCGACATCTTTACCTCTTAAAAGTTTGATCATATTCTTTTGTCCTAATGGAGTGAAAAGAAGACGGAATTCAACTTCGTTATCTCTATCTAAGGCATTAAATAAAGCTTCGAATTCTTCATTATCTAATCTCATGAATGAACCATCACCTTTGGTGAGGTCTTTCTTAACTTCTTTATCTAACTTAGTATCAAATTTCTTAATATAGTTTTCAATTTGCTTTTCAGACATGTTATTGATGTTAGTTGGATATCTAGAGAATGAGAGTTTTGGTGCAGCATCATTACCGTAGATGAGCCATGTATCTAAATAATAATATGGTTCTGGTGCGGTATAATATGCGGTAAGAACTTGTGTTCTTGTTTCTCTTCTTGTTCCACCTTTACCATCACTAACTGTGACTGTATAAGTAATAGTTAAGTGACCTTCATAACGATGGTCTCTCATAGATTGGCAATAATTCTTTTCAAAAACGAATGGATTGCCTAAGATTGATCCGGATTGAACATACATTGTGGAAATATCACCTTTTGTGTAGGCGTTATAACCATATTTCTCATGTAAATATTCATATTTAGCAGGATCAAAAACTTGGTCTAATTGAATTAATGGAGTGGTTTTAGTCATTAAGCCTGCCGCCATATTCCATTCATATAAACTATTAAGCTTTTTCATTGTTTCAAATGCTTCAGCCTTAAGTTTATCTGCTTTCGCTTGTTTTTCTTTAATTTCTTTAGAAAGCTTAGCAACTTTCATGAAAAGGAAAATGGTAGCGATAATAAATAAAATGCCTCCGACGATTGCACCAATTCCTCCTCCGATGCCTGCTCCTTCTGAAATTTGTTTACCAGCATTCAAGATTAAAAGAACACCAGCGACGATTCCACCGATAGCGAAAATGATGCTCATAACAGCTAAAAAGATTCTGAATCCTTTTTTGCCTTTTAGTTTTTTGATTTCTTCCATTTCCTTGTAGTATTTCTTACAAAGGTCTTGGTTTAAATCGACATTAACTTGGCCTTTCTCAGTTAATTTGTCAAAGAATTCGACCGCGTTATTATGAAAGGCTTCTTTTAAACGGTCCTTGTAAAGTAGTAGAGGTTCGAGTAACTCTTCGTTTTTAATTGTTTCCATATGTCTATTATATTTGAATTGTTAATTATTTTAAATAATTTCCGTGATAATATATAAGGGTATGCTAAGAAATGACATTAAAGAATTTATAAAAACTATCCCACAAGATATCACTATTGTTGCGGCGACTAAGTATTTGTCCAAAGAAGAAATGGACGAATTATACGAAAATGGTCTTAAAGATTACGGAGAGAATCGAGTTGATTCATTTTTAGAAAAATATGAATACCTTATTAATAATAAGAATATTAAGTGGCATTTTATTGGACACCTTCAAAGAAACAAAGCTAAGCAAGTAATTAACAAAATTGATTACCTCCATTCATTAGATTCTTTAGAACTGGCCAAGATTATTGAAAAAGAAAGAACTACACCACTTAAGACTTTTGTAGAAGTATCAATTAATCTAGAAGAAAATAAGAACGGAGTTCCATATTACGAGTTAAGTTCGTTTATAAAGGAGCTACTTCAATATAAAAATATCGAACTTGTTGGTCTTATGATGATGGCGGTCAAAGGAAGTCTTAACACCCAAGAACAGTTTCATAAACTAAAAGAGTTAAAAGCTGAAATTGAAAAAGAATTCAAAATCACGATCCCTTATTTATCAATGGGGATGAGTGATGACTATCTTGAGGCAATTAAAGAAGGGGCAACACATATAAGACTTGGAAGAATCTTATATAAATAGATTTATATAATAAAAGAGAGAACCATGATGATTCTCTCTTATTTTTTTGCTAATAATTACTTAGCTCTGAGTTCTGCTCTGATGTCTTTAACCCAGTTATGTGGTTTAGCATCTTCTTCTCTCTTAATGCCGTCTTTAGCAAATGCAACTTCTGCTAATTCTTTAGCACGTTTGAGAGATAAGTTGGATTTAACTTTTAATAAAGCAGGAACTTCTTCGTAAGCAACCTTGTCACTTGCGTCGGCCACTGGAATTGGTGAATCGACATAGTCTTTAGGATCAAGGGCATAGTAGACCTTTAAGGTCTTGCCAACGATTGTGATTTTGACATAGGCTTTACGATGTAATCTGAATGTATCGCCAGCAATGGAGACTCTACTTGAAGCACCATAGGCTAATAATTCGGACTTGAGTTCGTTATATTTGTCTTGTAAATCTTTATCAGCTTTAACAATCTTTTCAGCGAATGGAATTCTTTGGATGGAAAGTTTCTTTCCTTCCTCCTCTTCTTCAACTGGTGCTGGAGCTGGTTTTGGTTCTGGTTTTGGTTCTGGCTTTTGAACGACTGTTCTAACTTCTTTAGCAATAACCACTCTATCGAGTTTGTCGAGTTCTTCTCTAACGATTTCTCTAACGTTCTTTAAGAGTTCAACTCTGTCAGCAGCTTCTTTTTCTTCTCTAGCAGCTTTTTCTTCGGCTGTTTCTTCGCGTTCACCTTTTTCTTCTTCTGGTTCAGGTTGAATTTCACCTTTATTAACCTTGACTGCAGTGCCGATTCCGTTGACTAAGCAAATGATTGCTAAGACTAAGAAGACGACATCAAGGATTAAAGTGCAAATCATTCCACCCATGATTAACGCTGTATCAAGTGCCTTGTGGGTATTTAATACGACAAATCCGTGGGCAAAGAAATCGATGACGCCACCAGTGCAACCAAAGAGGGCTGGGACTAATAATGCACAGCCTAAGATAGCGCATTTGTTTCTGACTTTCTTGTTGTGTTTAATTAAAACGAATGATAACACGAAGATAACAACGGCCGCTAAAATGAAGACATAGGCGACGAGGTTGCATAATACTTGTGCTAACATTTTCATTGAATGTCCAACGTTCGAGCTGTAATTAAAGAGCATGCCGATGGTTCCAGCTGCTGGGAATCCAAGGGACTCTAATGTTGGTGAGAGCATGATTAATGCATTTGTAAAAACTGCAAATACAAATAATGCTACAAGTACAGCAAAAGCGAAAGTTGAAACATACTCAAATTTTTGTGTTTCCTTTTTCATATGAAAATCCTCTCTATGCAAATATTTTACGCACATGTTTCGCACACATACAACATTTTTTTGAAAATTTGCAAAAACTTGACATTTTATGTGTTTTATATGTAGATAGTCCATTATTTTAGGTTCTGTTTGATCAAAAACGAACGGAGAAAAAGTGTAAGAAACCCACTATTTTTTGATGTCATCAAATCTTTCAAATTAGACTCTTATAATATAAATCCTATACTTCTTTATTTTTTTACGTGTGCGCACTATAATGTTTGGCGTTACTTTAAAAGAAAGGAGAAGAGTATATGAACGAAAATGAAAATGTTGTTTGTACGCAAGGCCTTGCTAAAAAATATGGTCAAGTTTTTGCGGTTGATCATGTTGATATGCACATCCAAAAAGGCGCAGTTTACGGCTTTGTTGGAGAAAACGGAAGCGGAAAAACAACCATTATTAGATTATTAATGGGACTAGCTCTTCCTACCGCTGGGACATATGATTTGTTCGGTGAAAATTGTAAAAGCAAAAAGATATATGATGTTCGTAAAAAGATTTCGGCAATTGTTGAAGCACCTTCACTAGTGCCTTCAATGACTGCTAAACAAAATCTTCGTTATGCTTGTATGTATTATGGTATTAAAGATGATGAGAAATTAATTGAAGAATCGTTAAAAAGTGTCGGATTAGGTGATACTGGAAAGAAAACCGTTAAAAACTTCTCGCTTGGTATGAGACAAAGATTAGGCATCGCACTACTCTTACTTAATAAGCCAGAGTTAATGCTTCTTGACGAACCAATGAATGGACTTGATCCTTCTGGTGTTGCCGAACTTAGAGATTTAATTATCAGTTTAAATAAAAAAGGAATTACTTTCTTAATTTCTTCTCATATTCTTTCTGAACTTGAAAAAGTCGCAACACATTATGGTTTTATCTCCCACGGAAAACTTCTCAAAGAGATTTCAGCAGAAGATTTAATCTCTGAATGTCAAAAGGCAATCGACTTAAGATATCGTGACATTCCTCTATTAGAGGAAAAACTCAGGGCAATTGGAATGAAAGACTTAAAAGTTACTCCAAATGAAATACGTGTCTTTGATGAAATCACTCCTCTTGATTTATTAACCAAGCTCCATAAACAAGGTATTGAAATCACTGATATTCGTACACTAGAAATGAGTGTTGAGGAATACTATCTATCTTTAATAGGAGGACAAGCCAATGCTTAATATTATTCGTGCTTCCTTATTTAAATTATTTAGAGATCGTACTTTTATCGTCACTGCGATTATCGGTGTTGTCCTAGCGGCATTTATGCTTGGGATCTATGCGCTTATCGATCACTTTATCGATACATCTTCAGAAGGAGGAGTTAGACACTTACTCTTAACTGGTGAAAACTTCTATTTATCAGCGTTAACTCCTGGTACAAGTTTTGGAATCATGGTTCCAATTAACTTAATCGTCTTCACCGTAGGTGAATTCACTTATGGAACGATTAGAAATAAGATTATTGCTGGTTTAAGTAAGACAAAAATCTATTTCGGTTTATTTATCACCGGTTTAGTCTTTACCTTCATTTTAGCGGGTGGTTACGCATTGATCACTATCGGATTAGGTTCCATTATTGGAGGCTTCCATGTTGATTTAATCGGAGGTGTTAACTTCGCATTATGTTACTTTGCATACGTTGTTTGCTCTTATATCTTAGTTACCGCTATTTCAATTTTCTTTGCGACATTAGTTAGAAATGTCGGTGGCACTATCGCTGTTGTCATTATCATCTTAGTGTTCTTAGCGAGTATCGCTCCGGTTTTCCAACAATTAATGCCTCATACAGTTAATCCAACTTATCCAAGTGAGCATTGGATGATGTGGGTCAATCCACTTTATATGGCTGGCACTTATGGCGGATCATTCGCGAGTATGATTAACTTAAATAGTTATTCTCAAAGCCCTTCAATGGTCGCTTCTGGTGTTACTATGCCACTAGTGTGGTCTATTGTATTTGTCGCTGCTGGATTATTAATCTTTAAGCACACAGACGTAAAATAATAAGTTAACTTATTAAAAAAGAGTCTTCGCTAACTGAAGACTCTTTTATTTTATCTATTAAGTGATTCTTCCATTAAGGAGTGACATTGATCACTTAACTCTTTTGCGATCATTCCACTATAATCATTTGGATAAAGAATTTTAACAATTTCTAACTCCACGACTGTTTTTCTTTTCGGGAAGTTCTTCTTAATCGAATTAGTGTTTTTTACAGTCATAACGACAAGTGGGCAATTAGCCTTTAAAGCAATTGAGAAGACGCCTTCATGGAATTCATGGAATAATCCATCTTCACTTCTTGTTCCCTCTGGGAAGACACCGATAGAGGAATAATCTTTAGTAATTAGATCAATTGCTTCTTTGATAACTTCAAGTGATTTCAATTTGTCATAACGATCAATTGATAAATAACAACATCGATTCATGAATCTTCCACCGATAGGAATTTTAAAGTTCGTTGGTTTGGAGATAAATGCAATGTTATGTTTATATCCATATAAATCGCTAATAATCATTGGATCGAATTTTGATAAGTGATTACAAACGAGAAGGAATTTTTCTTTTGGCAAAGCTTCTTCGTTAATAATCTTAACTTTAATTCGAGCGTGCTTATGAATGTAATGAAGTGCATCACTAAGCCAGAATAACGCCCATTTGCTTGGTTTACTATAGCGATTTGTTTTCTTGTATGGGAGCGCAAATAAGAATAAGATGCTCCACATAATGCCTACTGCGACGACATAGCCAATAATGAGCAATAAGAAAGGAGCCCAATAATGGTAATAATGCCCAGTAGGAATCGCTAAAGTGATTCCGCAAGTAAGAGCGACATCAAAAAGAATGATGAGGATTTCACAAATCATAAGTTTAATTAGTTATTTGGAACAACGAATTTAATTGCTTTTGCCATGACTTCCACTTTGAAAGATGGACCGTTAACGATTTCTCCATCAACGCAGATGTCGATATTTTTCTTACCGATGATTTCAATTTCTTTTGCTCTACGGTAAACGAATTTTTTCATGAGTTTTGGATTGTCTAAATGCTCACCTTTGGTGTATGGTCCAAAGAATTGAATCATAAGTCTAGCTAAAGACATACATTTTAATAATGTAACATCGATTAAACCGTCAGTGTTATCACTCTTAGGAGAAGCGTGATATTGTCCACCAACCCATTGTCCTTGTCCTAAAGCAGACATGAGCATTCTCTTCTTATTTAATTGTTCGCCATCAGCCTTGACGATGATTTTATTAAATCTACCACCTAAAATAGCAGGGATAATTGCGGCTGGGCCATATGGGTTTTTAATTCCCTTTTCTTTATTTTGATTTCCTTTAACACCGACGATTGCATCAAAACCAAAGTTAATAACATTAATGGAATACCATGGTTCTGGCATTGATGGGCCAGTCATTTTGCTTAAGTCGATATCAATAACTTTACCATCAATTAAAGCTTTGAAATCTTTGAATCGATTTTCGCCAGTCTTGTTTTTGACGATATCGTTCCAGTCTTTAGATTTAGAATAAATCTTAACAAAGTCATTACCGGTTCCAGCAGCGTAAATCGCTAATTCGACATTCTTATAACCAACGATTGCGTTGACGACTTCGTGAATTGTTCCGTCTCCACCACAAGCGTAGACTCTTAAGACATCTGTATTCTTGGAAAGATAATCCTTAAGGAAAGGAATGACACTTCTAGGACCAGTAGTTAAATAGATCTCATAATTAAGACCTTTAAAATCTTCTTTAATTTGGTTTTGGAAAGCTTCTAAATCTTTCTCAGCACCGGCTTTTTGATTGAGGATAATTAAATGTTTCATATGTTAAACTCCTAATTTAAATAAATTTGTTTGAGCTTAGCGATATCACTATCACTAATCTTTACTTCGTTATGGAGGTATTCAAGTATTGAACCATACTTTGATTCTATCTCATCTATCGCTGTTCTTAAATACAATCTTTTCGCGGTTAAGGTGTCGTTTAACGCAACTGCTTTTTTCCAAGAGAAGCGAATATTCATTCCTAGGAAATAGGCCGCTCTTTTAAATCTAGCGCGATGATTAAATGACATATAAAGTTGATAAATTGTTTCCAAACTAACGCCTAATGCGCTTAAAACTAAAAGCATGACAATGCCTGTTCGATCTTTTCCTTGTGTGCAGTGGAAAAGAAAACCTTCATGTCCGTTATTTGATAAGAGATATTCAAATACTTGATGATATCCATTTTTAGCTTGATCAACGTTAATTAAATAACGATATAAATCGAGAATATGACCTCTCATCCCTCCTGGTAGAGCCACTAAATCATTAAGAATTTGAATTCTATTTTCTTTAGTGATTGCTGGATTCATTTCATTACTTACCAAAGGTAAAGGATGATAATTAATCTTCGGAGAAATGAAATCTTCTGGTCGATATTTCATCTCATCAATCGTTCTTAAATCGATGACATGGTTAACTCCATATTGGTTCACTAAAAGATCGACTTCTTCTTCGTTGATAAGCGCTAAATTCGCAGATCTAAAGAGTAATTTCGACTTTAATGTATGTCCATCGGAAGTTTTTACACCGCCAAAATCGTGTATATAATCAACATTTTTAACATGTCTCATCATTGAATATTATAAAAAAGGCGGAAAATAATTTCCACCTTAATATTATTATTGGTTTTTGACTACTTAACTAAGCTATATGCATCTTGATCAACATAGATTGTGCAATCTGGGTGATCTTGAAGGATTGAGCATGGGACTTCTTCAGTCTTTTCGCCTAAAAGTAAATCTTTAATTGCTTTAGCTTTATTCTTGCCTGTTGCGATTAAAACGATCTTTCTAGCATTCATGATACTCTTAAGACCCATTGTCACTGCTTTAGTAGGAACTTCGGAGATGTCGTTGAATAATCTACTATTATCAACGATTGTGCTTTCTGCGAGTTCAGCAACGTGAGTTAATGAATCAAATGATGTACCAGGTTCGTTGAATGCGATATGGCCATCACTACCGATACCTAAGATTTGTAAATCAATTCCACCAAAGGAAGCGATTTCATCATCATATTGTTTAGCGTAAGCTTCGTAATCACCAACACCCTTTAAAACGTGTGTTCTTTTCTTATCGATATCGATGTGATCGAATAAGTTGGTGTTCATGAAGTAACGGTATGATTGATTGTGTGTTCCTTCTAAACCGATGTATTCGTCTAAGTTGAAGGTTACAACATCTTTAAATGTTACTCTTCCTTCTTTATTAGCCTTAACTAAGTTAGCGTAAACTTCTAATGGTGATGTACCAGTTGCTAAACCTAAAACTGAATTTGGTTTCTTGTTGACTTGTTTGATGAATTCTTCAGCGATTTGCTTTGAGATTTCTTCGTTTGTTCCAACGACGACTTTCATTGTTTTTTTCTCCTTTAATTATAAATAATTAATCTAATCTTTTATCAACCACATTATCTTGTGATTTGACAATACTATTTTCTGGGAAGCATCCTCTAAGCATACTTAATGGGTAAACTTGAGTGTTTTTACCAATAATGGTACCTGGATTTAAAACGCTTCCACATCCGATGTCGGCGTGTTCACCTAAGAAACCACCGATTTTTCTTAATCCAGTTTCATATTCTTTATCACCATGAATGACGATGTTTTTACCACCGCTCTTTAAGTTAGAGAGAATGGATCCTGCTCCCATATGAGCATAATCTCCTAAGATGGAATCGCCAACATAGTTATAATGTGGTACTTGAACATGATTTAATAAGATACAATTCTTTAATTCTGAAGAATTACCAACGACACATTTTTCTCCAACAATGACGTTTCCTCTAAGGAATGCACCTGGACGAAGTTCTGTATCTTTACCGATAATTGCTGGGGCTTCAATAGTCGCTGTTTTTGCAATCTTAACATTTTCAGCAACTAAGACACCTGGAGCGATTTCGGTATATCCTTCTAAACCTTCCGCTACGACTTTAGCGACAATATCTTTGATTTGAGGAAGAATTTCCCAAGGATATGTGCTTTTATCGAATACTTCCTTTAAATAAGGAACTTCAGTTGAGAACAACTCTTTGGTTTTTATATTTAACTTATTCACAAACGTATCCTCTTTTCTTGATTACGTTATAGATTCTGTCAATATATTCAGCGCATTTTTCTTTAGAATCGATTTCAATCATGATTCTAACGACAGGCTCAGTACCACTTTGACGGAGTAACGCTCTTCCGTTATCACCGATTTCATCATTGACTTCCTTGAACTTCTTTTGAACTTCTTCATCATCGATAACAGCAGCTTTATTAGTGACTCTAACATTTTTGGTTGTTTGAGGAATTAATTTCACTGGTGCAACGAGTTTAGAAAGTTTTTCTTTGGTTTCAAGTAATCTTTCAGTAACCATAATGGCGGTAAGAACACCATCACCAGTAGTCGCATACTTTTTAATAATGACGTGACCGGATTGTTCTCCACCTAATGAATAACCTTCATTTTGCATTTTTTCAAAGACGAATCTATCACCGACTTTGGTTTGTACATTTGCAATTCCAACTTGTTTTAAGGCTTTAGTTAATCCAGAGTTAGACATAATGGTTGTAACGAGTGTGTTCTTTTCAAGAGCACCTTCATCTTTAAGCTTGAGAGCGAGAAGATACATGATCTTATCACCATCAACTTCTTTACCGTTTTCATCAACAGCGATGCATCTATCAGCGTCACCATCAAATGCAAAACCGATATCGAGTTTATTGTCTTTAACGAATTTGCAGAAATGTTCAATGTGTGTACTTCCTGCATCTAAGTTAATGTTTAATCCGTCTGGGTTGTTATTAATAACATATGTTTGAGCACCTAAAGCATCAAAGACACTTTTGGCAATCATCCAGCTTGCTCCATTAGCGGTATCAAGACCGATTCTAAGAGACTTCATAGAATGTCTTGCTAAAGAGATTAAGTAAGCGATATAACGGTTACGACCGCTGCTATAATCAGTGATAGAACCGATATCTCCTCTTTCTGCAAATGGAAGGTCATTGCCTTCAACTTCGAGTTTAGCAAGATCACCATCGATATAAGCTTCTGCTAAGAAAGCGACTGCGTCTTCAAGCTTTTCTCCATCCCCGTTAAGGACTTTGATACCATTGTCATAGAATGGGTTATGAGATGCGGTAATCATTACACCACAATCGAAGCAGTCTTGTCTAATTACATAGGCGACACTTGGGGTGGTTGTAACGTGAAGTAAACTGACGTCTGCACCACTAGCAGCTAAGCCAGCAGCGACCGCGTATTCTAACATATATGATGATCTTCTTGTGTCTTTTCCAATAACCACTTTTGGACGATATCCTGGAGCTTGGGAATTGAATTTTGGATTGCCATAGAACCAGCCTAAGAAACGACCGATTTTATAAGCGTGATCACAAGTTAAGACTTTATTGGTTTCTCCTCTAAATCCATCGGTACCAAAGTATTTGGTTTTGATATCTTCTCCAATGCTCATTTGGAGTTTTTTACCACGGTGGATAACGACTTTATCATTTAATAATTCATCAGCGGAAATTTTGAATAATTCGCAGATTTCCATGACTTTGTCGATTTGTGGAAGAGAGTCACCATTTTCCCACTTATTGATTGTTTGTCTACTAACATTGAGAAGAGAAGCGAGCTTTTCTTGAGAGATGTTATCAACAATTCTTAAGTGAGTAATTTTTTCAGCAATTGTCATAAATTTTCTCCTGTAAATTTTGGTTTACACCGCGATTATAATATCATTATTATTATAAAGTTCAAATATATTTTTATTTATAACTGTCAACTTTTGTTTACACTGAAGCAAAATGAACAACATATATACTTTGTATATAAAAATTGTAGATATACATGACACTTTTTTGAAAAAGTTATAAAAAAAGAATATGAATTTGTTTCCATATTCTCTTTTAAAACTGTTTATAAATACTTATGTAAACTCTTAGATTTTGAGGTCGCCTTCTTTAATCCATCCGAGTTTTCTAAATAATAGATCGATGGCGAACACTAGTAAGGCTGGAGCGATGATTTGTAGTCCGAATATTCCAACCCAAGTTTGCCAGGCATTAACACCCATTGAATTAATTGTTCCAATTTGTCCAACTAGTCCCGCAGTTCCCATACCAGCACTTGCGCCTGTACAAACAATGTGTAACCAGCATGTGGAGATTGGTCCAAGTATTGCTGATGCAATAATTGTTGGTAACCAAATAATTGGTTTCTTAATAATGTTTTTGAATTGGAGCATACTTGTTCCTATACCGATTGAAATGACCATTCCTAAAGGATTGTCTTTTCTTGATTGAATAGCAAACCCGACCATCTGGGTTGAGCAACCTATAACTGCTGCCCCACTAGCGATAATTAAGCCTTGAAATGCTGCTGGATCAGCGCCTGCTGGAAGTAAGAAAACTACCGCAGCAATAGCTGCACTACTAATAGGAGCAGTTAATGCCATTCCCATGAGAACAGAAACAATAATACCCATTAGGAAAGGAACGGTTTTAGTTCCACTATTAACGAGCCATTGAATCGCATATGTAATATAGACCGTCACATATCTAATTCCCATAGAAATAAGGAGTCCAGCAATTGCTCCAAATAGAGGAATTAAAACGATATCAACAGGGGTTTTCTTTTGAAATACTAATTTTATTAGTAACGCTACTGCGATACATACTATATAAATGGTTAATGGATCACCGACTTTAAGCGCACCAAAGTTATATAATTCGGTGAATTTAGCGTCTGATTCAACAAATGAAGTTGATAAAGAGAAAAATGCAGCTGCTTCTCCAACGACTCCCAAGACGATTGTTTTAAGAGGATCAAATTTAAGAGATAAAGCGACACCGACTCCGATTCCTGCTCCAGTTAATACTTGGAAGACATAGGCAATTCCTGGAGTGGCGCCACTACTTGAAAAGAGTCTTGCCATGAAATCACAAAATGGATTTCCTGCTCCATAAGAAAAGAACGTTCCAATGGTTCCTAAAATTGTGCCAATAATTAAAGTGGCAAATAAACCATAAGCGGTACCATTAAGTGTTTTCATGAAAAAATCTAGAATCTTATTCGGTTCTTTTTGTTCAGCTTTGTTTTCTAATACTTCTTCTGCCATTTTTCATTACCTTTACTAAAGTAAATAAATATTATGTTTCTTTAGTGTTTCTATTTCTTCTTTATCCCAAGTAGAGACTTGAACTTCTCCAATATGCGCTTTTTGAAGCATAAACATACATAATCTAGATTGTCCAATTCCTCCTCCGATAGATAAAGGTATCTTATCATTCATAATAGACTGACAATACTCATTATCGAGCTTGTCCAGTTCTCCTTTTTCTTTGAGCTGTTTAACTAGTCTATCTTTATTAACTCTAATACCCATGCTGGATAATTCTAGACCCATATCATATAAAGGATAATAGACGAGAATATCTCCGTTTAATTTCCAATCATCATAGTCAGCTGCTCGGGAATCATGAGGTATTTTATCTTTTAATTTTTCTCCGATTTGATATAAGAAGACTGCACCGTATTCTTTACATATTGCATCTTCTCTTTCTTTCCTCGAAAGATTTGGGTATCTCTTCTCTAACTCTTTTGTGGAGATAAAGGTAATTTCCTTTGGAAGAGATGATTTAAGAACAGGATATTTCTTTTCAACTTCTATGGATAATTTATAAATTGAAGAATAAATTCTTCTCACTATTCTTTTTAGATAAGAATAAGAACGATCTTCTTCAGAAATAGATTTTTCCCAATCCCACTGGTCAACATAAATTGAATGGATGAAATCAGGAACTTCATCTTTTCTAATCGCGTTCATATCAGTGTAAATTCCTTTATGGAGATAAATGTCATATTTTGATAACGCCATACGTTTCCATTTGGCGAGAGAATGAACAATCTCCACTTCTTCATTTAACTCTGGTATTTCAAAATTGATTGGTTTTTCTTTACCGCTTAATCCATCATTTAGTCCACTTTTTGAAGAAACAAATAAAGGAGCGGAGACTCTTAAAAGGTCTAACTTTTTCGCGAGTTCTTTTTCAAAGAAATCTTTAACGAACTTAATCGCTCTTTGAGTTTGATAGACATCGAGTTTGCTTTGGTATTCAATTTGATAAATTGTCTTTTTCATATTTTGCTAACAAATTATAAGACAAATGATTATTTTTTTGAATATCTTTATTTTTTTATAAAATTAAAGGACAATAATTATATGCTGTGGTTATGGATTTTATTAGGTGTTATCGGAGGATTAATCCTCATCTTTTTGATCGCCTTATTTGTCGTGTATCACGGAACTTTCTACACTCCTCTTAAGGGACAAAATAACGACTTTGTTTTTACCGCTGCAACTGAAAAGTACTGTGATATTGAAGAATGCAAATCAATGGTTAAGCGTTTAGTGGAATATCCTTATGAAGACGCTTATATCACTTCATTTGACAAAGTCAAACTTCACGCTCGTATATATCGTCAAAATAGCGATACAGTTTGTATTATGTTCCATGGATATCGTGGAACCCCATGCCGAGATTTCTCTGGTGGCGCTTATGACATGATCAAAATGGGATTCAATGTCATTCTTATCGATGAAAGAGGACATATGAATTCTAAAGGACACTCCATCACCTTTGGAGTTCGCGAAAAGAAAGACGCTAAATGTTGGATTGAATACGCTAAAAAGGAATTCGGAGAAGACAAACGCATTGTTTTGATTGGAATATCGATGGGAGGCGCTACCGTCTTACTAGCGAGCGATTTACTAAGTGAAAAAGATCGAGTAATTGCTGATTGCCCATACACCACTCCTAAAGAAATTATTTCTAATACCTTGGAACATACTTTACATATGAATCCGAAGATCTTTTATCCAATCGCAAATCTTACTTCTATTATTTATGGTCACACTAATTTAAATAATGATGATGCGAATGAGCATGTCAAAAGATCAAAAGCCAAAATCCTTATTATCCACGGTGAAGACGATTCCTTAGTTCCTTATAAACTCTCAAAGAGAGTAGCGGATGAGAACAAAGATAAAGTTCGATATGAGCTCTTCCCTGGCGCTGAGCATGGACTAAGCTACATCATGGATAAAAAGAGATATCAAAGTATCGTTGAAGATTTTCTAAAATAATGAAGCAGTAATTCTGCTTCTTTTTTATTAAATAAAAAAACCGGACGAATCCGGTTAAATATTTTGTATTTCTTTCCACTTGGAAGTAATTGATTTAACTTTCGCTTTTGCTTCCTCGTCAGATAGTTCACCTTTTAAGTAAGAATAGATGAGTTTTGCAATCTCTTTTGCATCTTCTTTGATACAGCCTCTTGTCGTGACCGCAGCAAAACCAATACGAAGTCCGCTAGTTTCTTTTGGAGTGAGTTTATCTCCCGGAATCATATTCTTATTTGTGGTGATTCCAATTCCTTCGAGCTTTTGCTGAGCAACTAGTCCAGTGATTCCGAATGAATCAAGAGTGTTTAATAAGAACAAGTGATTATCAGTTCCTGTTGCAATTGCTCCTAATTCTTTTAATGTGTCACTACAAGTTTTGGTATTTTCCATTAAGGAAGCGACATAATTCTTAAATTCTTTAGTGTTTGCTTCTTTGAAGCACACTGCTTTAGCGGCAACGATATGTTCAAGTGGTCCACCTTGATAAAATGGGAAGACCGCTGAATTGACTTTCTTGATAAGTTCATCACTATTAGTGAGAATTAATCCACCTCTAGGGCCTCTTAAAGTTTTATGAGTTGTGCTAGTAACAATATCCGCATATGGAACTGGAGAGATGTGCTTTTTAGCGGCTACTAAGCCTGCGATATGAGCCATATCCACCATCATTAAAGAACCAACTTCATCACAGATTTCTCTAATCTTTTTGAAATCGATTTCATATGGGTAAGCACTAAAACCACTAAGGATAACATCTGGTTTCTCTTTTTTGGCAATTTCTTTGAGAGTGTCATAGTTAAGATGACCATCTTTATCCAAAGGATAATGAACGAAATTATAAAATTTGCTAGAGAAGCTAACAGGAGATCCATGTGTAAGATGGCCTCCATCGTTAAGAACTAAAGAAAGGACTTTGCCACCTTCTGGCATTAAAGCACGATAAGCAGCAGCGTTAGCTTGGGATCCGCTATGGGGTTGAACGTTCGCATATTTAGAACCGAAAAGATTACAGGCTTCTTTAATAGCGATTCTTTCGATTTCATCAACATATTCGCAGCCACCATAATATCTTCTTCCAGGATATCCTTCTGCGTATTTGTTAGTGAGGATACTACCGCACATGCTTCTCACATTTTTAGAAGCGTAGTTTTCACTAGCAATTAATTCTATGCCGTCATTTTGTCTAATTTGTTCTAATTCAATTAGTCTAAGAATATCGTCCATGTTGTTCCCTCCTAGATTTTATGTATTTCATTATACTTGACTATACATACATTGCTTAACAAAATTATTAAAAATTTTTATTAACTTTGTTAATAACTTAAAATATTGAAATTATTTTTTTAAAAAATCTCCCACCGGGGAGACCAAACACAACTATATATTAACATAGCCTAGCAAAAAGTAAAGAGGGGAACTCCCTCGCTAGCGTACATAAAAAAAGGCCATAACCTAAAAGGTTAGGCCCAACCACTGTCACTTATAGAACGAAAAATAATAGTCCGATATCTTTTCAGGACTGATATCGTTCGCATGTCTAAGATAATATTGAAGTAACGCTGTATAACCGTTAATGTATTGGTGGGTCTTGATATCTAAAGGAATGTCATTATTACCAATAATCTTCTTTTCAATAAGAGAAACCACTAATGGTTTTATTCTCTTTCTAAGTTGACCTAAAAAGATTGACGAAGCACCACTATTGAGGATAGAAAGAATCAATTCTTTATCTTCAAGAAAATGATAAAAAGAATGAGTGATTAAGTGCTTTAATTCTTCATTATTATCCTTAGAAAAATCGTGATGTTTTTCTTTCTTTAGTTTTGAAGAAAAAATGTGATTAAAGATATCGTCGCAAATATGAACAAAAATCTGATCTTTGGTTTTGAAATAAATATAAAAAGTTGATCTAGATATACAAGCTTCTTTAATTACATCACTACAAGTTATTTTGGAATAATCTTTAGTTTTGATTAAGATTGCAGCAGCGTCATAGATTCTTTCTAAAGCAGTTAACTCTTCTTTTTTATATCTCATAATCGAACACATTATACTATTATTGTTTCTTTTTTCATATACATACTTTATTTATAAAGTTAAGATATTGGGGAATGGAAAACACTCTTAAGAAGAAAAGAATCATTACACTATCAATATTATCCGCCTCATTGGTGGTTCTTTTTATCGCCTCAATATTTATTGGTTCTAGTAACATTTCTTTTATTGAAGGATTAAAAGGATTATTTGGTCAAAGCACAAGAGTTAACAATATAATTGTTCAAAACATCAGATTACCTAGAATTATTGCCGCTATCCTTGTTGGTACTGCTTTATCAATAAGTGGAGTTATCATGCAAACAGTGAGTAATAATGTCATGGCTTCTCCTTCTACTTTAGGTGTTAGTAACGCCGCTGTTTTAGGAGCAAACATCGCTATTGTAATTATTGGAGGCGGAGTTATCGCTTTTAACGGTGGAAATATCACTATTTCTAATCCTTATTTAACTAGTGGAATTGCTTTTGCTTTTGCTTTAGGCGGAACTTTACTAGTTTTAGGTTTATCAAGAATTAGAAAATTTAATAACGCAACTACTGTTTTAGTCGGTGTTACCTTTGGTACTTTCTGTACAGGGGCCACCACTATTATTCAATATTTTGCTAGCGACACGACTTTAGCGACCGCTGTTTATTGGTCTTTTGGTGACTTAGGAAGAGCGGGATATATCGATGATTTATTCATCTTTGTCGTCACCGCTATTTCCTTAGTTTTCTTTATTATTTTTGCGTATCGATATAACGCTTTGCTATTAGGGGAAGACACTTCTAGGACATTAGGAATCAACCTCAATGTCTTTAGATTTATTTCTCTTCTATTAGCGTCTTTATTAACCGCAGTATGCGTTTCATTAGTCGGTATTATTGGTTTTATTGGACTTATCATTCCTCAGGTCATGAGAAAACTTGTCGGTAATGACCATAAATTTTTGATTCCAAGTTCTGCTTTATTCGGTTCAGTTGTTTTACTAATTAGTGATATTATTGCCCGCACTATTTTAAATGGATTATCTCTTCCTGTTGGAGCGGTAACTTCAATATTAGGCGCCCCAATATTTATTCTTATATTGTTACTCGGGAGGAAGAAATCATGATCAAAATTGAAAATGTCTCTTTCTCTTATGTGAAAAGTGTTCCTGTTCTTAATAATATCAATATTGATATTAAAGAAGGTGAATGTGTGATCTTACTCGGTCCTAATGGAGTTGGCAAATCAACTTTAATCAGTCTGATATTAGGGTCAAATAAACTTCAAAAAGGAAACGTTTCTTTTGATGATATTCCTTTAAAAGAAATGACGCCTAGATTAAAAGCGGAACATATTTCTTATGTCCCACAGCTCATTAACGGAAACGATTTAACAGTCTATGACACGATTTTATTGGGAAGACTTCCTCAATATAAGATTTATCCGAATAAAGAAGATAAAGAATTAGTAAAAGAATATTTGACTCGATTTGGTTTAGAAAACCTTAAAGATAAACAGACTAATGAAATATCTGGAGGAGAAAGACAAATCGTTTCTATCGCTCGCGGATTTATTCAAAATAGTAAGACTGTCATCTTTGATGAACCAACTAGTAACCTCGATATCCATTCTCAATTAAGAGTGCTCAATCTCATCAAAGAAGAAAAATCAAAAAATAACAAAAGTTTCTTAATCTCAATGCACGATATAAATCAAGCATTATCAATCGGAGATAAATTCGTCTTCTTAAAGGATGGAGAAGTTTACAAGATCTGTTCAAAGGAAGATATTACAGAAGAAATTATAAACAGGGTTTATAACATAAAATCGAAAATCGTTAAAATCGGGAAGGAGAATTATGTGATTTATGAAAACTAGAAAATTATTTGTATTAGCGTTACTCCCACTTCTTATGGGCTGCACTCCACAAAATATTGACGGAGATGTCACAATTAC
Source organism: uncultured Erysipelotrichaceae bacterium (assembly GCA_902800025.1). GTDB lineage: Bacteria > Bacillota_I > Bacilli_A > RFN20 > CAG-826 > UBA2450. The sequence continues at coordinate 175,584 of CADCDA010000002.1, forward strand.
TGACATGCAAGGAAGAAGTGTCACCTATAACAGCGGTAAAACTAGCCGTGTCATTTGTCTAGGCGCTGGAGCATTACGTTATTATTCTTATATTGGTGACATTAAAAACCTTATCGCTGTTGAAGGCATTGATAGCGCTACCACCTTTGGTGTTGGTCAAGCATTAAGACCATATTATATGGCAAATTATGACACACTTAAGGATTTACCAGTTGTTAAACAAGGTGGTCCAATGAATCAATCGGTGTCTCAAGAAGAAGCTGAAAAGATTTTACAAGCCAATCCTGATATTATTATTTCTTTCTTATCCGCTGAAACCAATAACGATCTTCAAGATAAGATTCAAATCCCAGTAGTCGGATTAACTCAAGGTGGAGATGGAGTCTTTGATCAAAAAACTCAACAATCTCTTGAACTACTAGGTAAAATCTTTAAAAGAACATCAAGAGCGACAGAACTTATTAACTATGTTAATACATGTAAGAGTGACTTTGATTCCTTAACTACTACCACTGCCACATATTACTTTGGAGGCATTGGTAACTGGGGTCAAACAAGTATGCTTGGATCAATGATTGGATTCCCAATTTCTAAATATTCTAAAGTTAATGATGTCGTTTCTACAATTGGACTAAAAGATAAAGATGGAAATGCCATCACAAAAGGACAAGGAACTGCTGATTTAGAAAGAATCCTCGCTGTTAATCCAGATAAAATCTTTATGGACACTGCAGGAATTAATGGCTTCATTAGTGATTATAAAAAGCCAGGCAATTCAACAAAATATGATGCTTTAAAAGCATTTGAAACTGGTGAAACATATTTACTCATGCCATATAACGCATACTATTCAAATCTTGAAATTCAACTCATGTCAACGTATTATGTTGCAAGTGTTGCCCATAGTAATTTCACTATCAACTTAGAAGATAAGATGAATGAAATCACTAATAAGTTCTTGGGAAAAGACTTATATAATGAAATTAAAGCGCATCAATATGGAATGGGTGGCTATCAAAAAGTTGATTTAAAAGAGTTAGCAAATAAGTAAAATGAACGAAAGCATAAAACAATTCTTCGATAATCTCGCTGTGACATACACTCACGATGACTCTAAACTCATCGACGAACTTTTAGATTCTTTGTTTTTAACAAATAGTCATCGAGTTCTCGATTTAGGGTGCGGTAAAGGAATTATCTCTGAAAAGCTTGCGATTAGAAGTCATGGGGAAGTCGTTGCTTTAGACTTATCTAATGAAATGCTTAAATACGCAAAAGAAAAGATTGATGATCCAAGAGTGAAATTTGTTAACGCTGATTTCTATGAATATTATGATGATAAATTTGATGCGATTATCTGCTTCGATGCTTATCCTCACTTCATGGATGTCGAAGGTTTTGTTGAAAAAGCTAATGAGTTGCTTAAAGAAGACGGCCTTCTCGCCGTTATTCATGATATCGGACGAATAACTTTAAACGAACACCACAAACGCTCAGCAGGAAAGGTTTCTCGCTTATTAAATACCCCAAGCGAAGAAGTTAAACCATTCTTAAAGTATTTCAAACCGATTGAACTTAATGAAAGCGACCATCATTATAAGATGGTGATGATAAAAAAATAGCCGATTATTCGGCTGTTTTTTCTTCTGGGATTCCTTTAGGAAGGATGAATAATCGATCCATAAAAAGGAAGACATTTAAGACGATTAACGCTAGGGAGATAAACCAATCGTAATATAGAAGCGACAAGAAACCTCCTCCGATTAAAGCGGCGTTAAAGACCATATCTAAGAACTCTAATGGTTTCTTTTTGATAAACCTAATAATTAAAAGGACGACACTAGTGAGCATAAGCGCATAGAAAATAAATCTAAAAATATAACCAAACGCACTACCAACTGGGTTTTCCATTAAATTCGGATCGCCGGCGAAGACTGCTCTAATTTCTAAAAATGCAAAGACAAGAGCGACGAGTCCTGCTAAAACACTAGAGATATATAAAAGGATCGATTTAAGAATCTTCATTATTCAAACCATCCTTTCATTAAGTCGGTAGTCACAAAATCATATAAGACAATGCCGCGTTTAGCGACTGTTTTAATCTTATTTTTAATCCAAGAATTAATTTCTAAAGCAACACTTGGAGCATAACTTGGTGGAATATAGTTAGTTAAATATCCGCTTAAAAAGTTGATTTTAATTCCATCATGCGCAAAACAAGCTTCGATTTCTTCTTTCTTTTCGTTTACGCTAGTGAGTTTATATTTATCTTGGACATAGATTCCTGAATCGAGTGTAAATGAACAGTTGTCTTTCCAATCATTATTGGCCGGAATTCCAATCGTGGAATTACTATATCTACTAAGTAGAATGATTTTTCCTCTAATAGAAGCATCGATTTTAGTAGGCATTGTGTTACCTAAATACCAATAATGTTCATTAATGTGTTCTTTTAAAACTTCTTCAAAAGATTTTGATGAACCTTTTGGACCATTTTCTTCTTTGATAGACATAATAATGAATTCACGACTATTGAGTTCGAGGAAACTTTCCACAGTTAAAGCAATTTCTTTGAATGTTGACCTTTGGTCAACTATACCATGGACCGCTCTTAGTTCGTTGTTATTTAATTGGAGTCTAATGTCTAAAAAACGAACTCCAATATTGAGTTGATCTTTTAAAGATAAGGATTGACATTTACCTGCTAAATCACCGATTGAATATAAGGCCATCGTGTCATGAGTGCCTGGAATATTCATATCTTCAATTAAAGTGTCATCTGCCACTGACGACATCCAATTTTTATAATCGGTGTTATTTGTTTCTTGCTTAATAATGGTATGAGAAAAGCCCACTATTGAGGATGCGATAGTTAAAACGGTTAAACTAACTCCTAGAACAATGCGGGCTATTTTATTCATACATGCTTTATTTTATATAAATTAGTTATTTTTTGAAATATTATATGAACTATTGTCAAAGACAATATTTGATGAATAGAATTCTTTAAAGGCATCAATTGCGTATTTAATATCTCTAGTGCCTGCTGTCTCATAAGAAGAATGCATCGCAATTTGCGCTAAACCGACATCTACGGCTAATATCGATACTTGACTTAAAAGAATATTGCCTAAGGTTGATCCGCCTCTTAAATCGCTTCTATTTGTAAAGAATTGATATGGTACATCAGCGTTAGAGCAAATCTTTTGAAAGATTGCACTACTAATTCCATCAGATGTATATGTTTGTGAGGGATTAAACTTAATGACTAAGCCTTTATTCATATACGCTTTATTGACTTTATCAGTTACTTCTACTTTATTTGGATGAACTGCATGAGCGTTATCAGCGCTTACTAAGAACGAATTAGCTACCGCAACTTCATAATCGGCATTTAAATCGTGACACACTCTTTTAAGAGTGTTTCTTAAGAAATCACTATCAGCGCCTTGAGAAGAATGGCTACCAACTTCTTCATTATCAGCGATATACATAACATTAATGGAGTTTTCATTTTCTGATTCTTTGAACGCTCGCATAGATGTATAAACGCACTGTAAATCATCTAATCTAGAGGAAGAAATGAACTCGTTCTTTTCTCCCCAAAGAGTACCGCTTTCTTTGTTATAACAATAAAGGTCATAGTTCATGATTCGATCTTTATCGACATCTAATCTTTTAGCGATTAAATCCTTAAAGGATTGATTTTCGTCACATGATAAAAACGGAACCATATCAATAGCCATGTTGAGATCCGATTCATTAAGGCTTTTACTGAAGTGAATACAAAGATTTGGGATAAGAACAGTTAAATCTTTAAAGTTCACTAATTCTTTTTGAATCCCTTCCTCCTTATTTATCACTACTCTACCAGCGATTGATAAAGGACGATCAAGCCAAGTAGAAGGAATCATTCCGCCATAAGGAGCTACATTAAGCTTTTGATAAGCATCAGAAGTAATATCAGATTCTGGCTTGATTTTAAAACATGGAGAATCGGCGTGAGTTGCCACAATGTGGAAATTAACATTATTTTCGCTAATATTTTTGCCGATATTTAACGCTAGCATTGTTGAGTCATTTCTAATAATAAATACTTTTTCACCTGCTTTAAATTGATGTTTTTTATTCTCAAAAACTTCTTTATACCCACTATTTAATAAGTTATTTTTTATGTTACTAATTGCTAAGCATGCAACTGGAGATTCATTTATAAATGAAATAAGTTCATTACCATATTGTGTATTCTCATAATATAAGTCATCGTTTTTAGCGTTAATTCTCTCTGGCTTTTTTGCGTCTTCTGGAATTAGCCAAGTCTTGCCTGAAAGGACCGCTCCAATGATACGACCTTGTTGACAATAATTTCTAATGCTTCTTGCCGATAAATCAAACTTTTTAGCGGCTTCTTCTACTGTTAAATACTTCATAATGGGCAATTATCTCCTTTATAGGCAATATTCTATTCCATATCGGCAAGAAATACAAATAATTTATTTTCGGACTTTTTGTCCATATAAAAATACCTTTATATCTATAGATATATTTTGAATTACCTCCCTACACTACTATGAGCATTAAGTATTTTTTTATTGATAAATAATTTCTTGGGGGTTAGTATATATTCAGGATTTTTTGAACGTATGAAAAATAAAAAGTGGTTATGGTATACCCTCGCAGGTCTAGATGTTGCGATTACTGTCTTCTTATTTGTAATTCATATCATTATGATTGCAAATATCTCAGGAGCAACAACTCCAGAAGCGCAAGAGGCTCTTAGAAATCAACCTGGATTAATTGGACTCTTAGCGAAGAATACAACCTTATATCTAGTCGCGTTTGTTATTCCACTATTCGTGATCTTAGCAGTAAACATTGTTGCCTTAGTTCTCTATGTGAAAAAGCAAACCAAGAAAGAACCTGTTAAAGTCTCTGACTTATCAGATGAACAAAAAGAAGCTCTTAAGAAACAGCTTCTTGAAGATCTTAAAAAAGGAAACGAATAATCCATCAACTCGATGGATTTTTTCTTACGCGCAATCGCGCGTTTTTTCTTTATACAAAATAAAAAGTCCAATACACCTATGAGCGAAGTAGATAATATCGGACCCCTTAAAAAGTCCAATATATCTTTTGAGCGAATATATGTAGATATATGAACCCTTTAAACAAGTTTGAGTTTTGCGATTAGGAGATAATCGCGGCGATTAAGTCACTACGTGTGAGTGGCTTATAGAAGTAATAACCTTGCGCCATCATCTCACTGTCGAGTTCCCTAAGGATCTTGAGCTGAGCTTCGTTTTCAACACCGACGCAAGCGACACTGATGCCGACCTTCTTCGCGTTAGTAACGATATCTTGTACCGCTTTAAGTTGAATTGGGTCTCTATCAATTTTGGTAATTAAGTTACGAGCAATCTTAACTTCGTTAAAGCCAAGGTCTTTTAACTTTTCACTACCGATATATTCACCAGTGAATCTATCAACAGAGAAGAAGATATGATAGTTAGATAGTTCGTTAGCGAATCTCTTAATCTTATCAATATTTTCTGGAATCATGTCTTCTGGGATTTCAAATGAAATGAAGTTATTTGGAATCTTGTTCTCTTCACAAAGCTTAACAACCGCTTTAATTAAGTTCGGATCACGCAAATATGTTTGGTCAATATTAATTGCGATACGGTTGAATTCGTTGATCTTAAATGTTCCTTTTCCGTATTCCTTATAGAGTTTACCAACGAAATTAATGATTGATTCAGTAATAAGGTGAGTCTTGTTCTCTTTTTCGGCAATACGGGAAATCTCTTCAGCGTTGAAGAAAACGTTTCTATGGACGTCGTTAATACGTAAAAGAATTTCAGCGCCATAGATGTGTCTATTGTTAACTTGAACAATTGGTTGAAGATTAACAGAAGTTGAACTTTGTCCAGAGAATTCGCTTTCAATAACAGAAAGGATAAAGTCACGTTTAGAGGCACTTCTACTAATCGCGTAGTCACAGAAGTAAATGAAGTCTTTGCCTCTCTCGTATTTATCAGAATGATAAAAGTCACTCATATGCTTCATAAAGTCATCTGCAGAAGCAAATCCACGAGGATAACCGATTGGTAGATAAGTAATCTTGAGCTGGCTTTCACCACTTTCATCAAAATAGTTTTCTTTACTGATTTCATAAATAGTTTCACATTTATTTAAGATGTCAGCGTGACCAAAGAATGGGAAATGGATTGCCACTGTAGTTGGATTATAAATGTAGATATCATTAATCTTAAGTTTATTCTTAAGATTTCTAATGAAACATCTAACAGCGAATAAGAATCCTTCGCTTCCCTTTTCTTCAATAAACTTATCAGCGTTATCGATATTTAATAGTAAGACATATCCTCTACCACTGATACTATATTCATTTTTAAGCGCGTAATATAACGCGAGATACGTATATGTTAAATAATCACTTGTAAATAAGTCGCGCGCTGTATCGATTTCATCTTCTCCTAAATTGGTCAATAAGAGAGTACGTATTCTCTTTTTACGTTCATTTAAGGATAGAGAAACTTCATATTTATATTTGTGTTTAAGAGTTGCAATCTTCTTTTTAAGTGAACGACATGGACAATCATGACATGGTCTATCAAGAGCGTAGAACTCTTTATAACACGGTTTACCTAATTTGACTTCTGGGGTAGATTTTCTCATGTCATCAGATAAATAAACGAGGTTAAAATCATCATCGATCTTATACATCATCTTATTACTGATTGAAAGAATGTATTCGTTTTCGGCATCACGGTAATCAACATAATCAAGAATAACTTTCTTTTCAAAATAATGAGCAAGTCTTAAACAGATTGTGAAGAATGATTCTCTTAAATAAGAGTTAAGTGGCATGTTTCCTTGACGGTTAAAGAAATAAATAAAGGCGATGACACGATTATTTGTATCTTTAACAATTTGATAATAACCACTTTGAATTCCATAATAATCAAGCTTACGACCAATAGAAATATTAGCTTGGTTTCTAGAATAGAAATAATATGATTTATCATCATCAGTTGCATTAGATAAGTTTTGGATAAATTCATCTTCAACTTGCTGATTGTGTTTAAAGAGTGTTGATTCTTCACTTTCAATATATGAAATGTATTTATTTTGTGATTCATCGTAAACGATGATACCAGCGTTATCAATGTGTAAGAAACTAGTTAATTCATTAAATAATGTGACAATTGATTTCTCGTTAGCTTCATTATCTTGAGAGTTATATTCCAAAGAAGAAATCTTGGTAAGCATCTTTGACATATATGAGAAGTTCATTGTCGAAGACATTAATAATTGTTGATCTTCATTAACTTGAATACGGTTTGGAATATAAATATTAAGACTTTTGTTTTGTCTTCTCGCATATCTTAAGTCACTAAGCATATATTCCACTGTTGAATAAGGATACATGACAACAGAAAATTGAGGACTGATTTGAGTTAATCCTTTAACATCTCTAACGATTAAAGAACTATCTGGTAAAGCAGTTTCAAGTTGCTCTTTAATCCTACTAATAGAAGAGATAACAGGAAGATAAATGAGAAGCGCTTTATATCTTTTTCCAAACATAAATAAAGCGTTTTCATAATCTTTAAAAACATCTAAATAGAGGTTAAGAATTCTATTCTTGTCTTCTAAGATAAAATCTTGATCCATGGAGTAAGAAACTTGAATCAAAACATTTCTAAATGATTGAGATAAGAAAATGATATTTTCTAAGTTCTTTTCAAAAGAATCAAAGGTAATTAATTTCTTCTCTTTATCGATGTATTCAAGATCTAATGATGAATAATCTGGTTCTTTGACGATAAGATATGCACCTTGGAATTTCTTTTTCATAACATCGAGGGATTTATTGAGTTCATCAATTTCTTCAATGCTATTAGCTCCACCATATTCGACAAGATTAGTGTCATCGTTAGCGAGTTTTTTGATATTTGTTAAAGTAACACCAAAAATCTCTTTATAGTACATTTCTTGAATCTTTTTAATAATTCTGACCGCCACAATGACGTAAGCTGCCATAAAGATACCGAAAAGAACAGCGAGCATAATAACATATCTAATATGATTTGTTATTGCATAAGCAATAACTAAGACAATAGAAAATGCTAGCATCACCGCTAAAAGGATGACTGGAATAGCAATATACATTCTTGAGGCTTCAAGTAAACGCCTACGTTTGTTTTCTTTATTTGCCACCGCCGATACCTCCTCTTAAGACGTCGTTTCTACCGATATCTCCAATAGTCGCTGTAACAGCTTTACCTAAATCGATATATTTATCTAAGACTTTTAAGTAATTATCGATTTTTTCTTCATCGTCGATTTGGTTTTGAACAACTTTAATTGAAACATAAGGGACATCTCTTAATGTTGCGGCTATTGCCATACCACTTGAATTATGATCGACGACAATCTTTTCATCAGTGATACCAAATATTTCTCTTCTTTCAGAAAGAGTTTTTAAGGTTTCTCCAGTTAAATTATCTGTTGAAAGGAAAACAGCGTTATAAGAATTAACGTAGCTTCTTTTAGAGACACCTTTCTTTAAATAGGTAATAATATCGTTTTGGACAGCGAAATCTCTTTTAAAGCCTGGAATTTGTCCTAAACCGACATTTTTAACGAGTGAAAGATCGATATTCACATCAATGATATTGCTAGAGATGACAATATCTCCGGTTTTAGTATTCTTATCAACGCTTTGGCAGCGTCCAACATTGATGATTAAATCAACATAATATTTACTAAGTAAATATGTGATAATCGCGCTGCTTAAGGCAGAACCATTAAGACCATTTACAACAATTAATTCTTGATTAAAAACCGTGCCGATAGAGACAACAAAACGATTGAGAACGACTTCTTCTCGTTTATTAAATAAGACTTTTTCAAAATATAAGACATCATCATGAGATGAACCACATACGATAATCATCTATTTTTTGCCTCCTTCAAACGGGTTGTTCTTTAAGAAGTTTTGGAAATCATCAAAACTCAAAGCTTTGGAATAATAGAATCCTTGAATTGTGTCAACACCCATTCTTCTTAAAATGTCCACTTGTTCCTTCTTTTCAACACCTTCGATAATAACTTCCATATCATTGATATGGCCAAGTTCAACTAAGAACTTAACGATTGATTGAGTTTTAGTGTCAGTCAAAAGTAAATCAGAGAATGATTTATCAATCTTAATCGCATCGAAAGGAATATTCTTTAAGTTATCGATTTGAGAATAACCAACACCATAGTCATCCATCAAAACACGGATTCCTAAGTCTTTTAACTTTTTAATAACGGAAACCGATAAGAATTGGTTAGCTTGTGAAGTTGTTTCAGTAATTTCAATTTCAACGAGTGTTGGTGGAATTTGATACTTCTCTAAAAGATTCATAATCGTATCAATAAAGGCATGTGAGAAGAACTCATATAATGAGAAGTTACATGAGACAGGTACGACTCGACGTCCTCTTTTGATTGATTCAGATAAATCTTTTAAAGCAGCTTCAAAGATATAAATATCGATTGAAGAAAGTAAACCATATTGTTCGGCTTTTTCAACGAAGACAGCAGGAGTTAATAAACCTTTAGTTGGAGAATTCCATCTCGCAAGAGCTTCACACGAAACGATCTCTTTCTTCTTTAAAGAGAATTTTGGTTGATAATATGGAACGAATTCATTATTTTCAAGAGCTAATTTGATTTCTTCTAACAAGTTAGAACTATCAGTGTCTTTCTCTTTCTTCACAAAGACGGTGAAAGATTCGAAGTTTGCTTCACCATTGCTTCTAGCAATGAGAGCTTCCTCGATCGCGGAAATTAAGTTTTCATTATTATTGTTATTAATTTCTTTAACACCAAAGAATGGTTGGGCCCAAACTTTAAGATTCTTATCTTTAACGATTCCATAAATTTGATCAGAAATGCTATTAACAATTGTTCTAATATTCTCTTGAGAAGCAGAGAATGTATAGATTAAGAAAATACCACGATTAAAGCAGAAACAATTATATTTATGTGATAAATCACCTTTGACATTATCAAATAATCTAGCTACTACTTTAGAGGTTTCAAAATTAAGTTCAGTAATCGCTTCATTTTGGAAAGCATTGAAACTAGTTTCAAGTGTCGCAGTTGAGAAAGCGATAATCGCTTGATCTCTTTTCTTTAATTTTGGATTGCGAAGCATTCTAATCGTTCTTGTTTTAAAACTATTTAAATCAAAGAATTCAGTGTCATGACCTAAAACATATTTGTTTTCTTGCTTCACGCGCCTAATCATCGCTTTACGGATTTGGACAAATGTGATACCGGAAACTGTGACGAAACCAAAAGCCACAGTAAAGAAGAAGATAACAAATCCTAATGGTTTATGATATTCACCAAATGAATTTGGAATGAAAATCACATAAATGGAAAAAGCACAAAACGCTAAAAAGATAGCAGCCGTAATATAAAGCGCTATTCTTGAGATCGTTAATGGCTTAATCTTCATCTTTCTTCTCCTTTTCTTTTGTTTTCTCAGCAATCATTTCATCAAGAAGTTCTCTTTTGAGTCTCTCTTGATCTTCTTTTGATAAAGTTTCTAATCCTTCTACTTTAGTAGATTCTTGGGCTTCTTCGCTTTCTTTCAAAGCTTTGAAGATATCTTTCGCGGATACGACAATTAAGTATCCAGCTGGGATTAATAAGAGGATTAATAGTCCCCAAATAGATGACATAAATCCGAAGACTGCTCCTAAAAATGGGGAATTAATTTTCACTGTTCCTAAATATAAGGATTCAGTGACGAATTGGTATTGACCGGCTTTACTATAATCGCCATTGTCATTGATACCAGAGGTAACGAATACATATTTTCTTTCACCTAAATTTCTTTGGTGATAAATATGTAATTCTCTAATACGGTGGGTCATGACCATTCCAGTTTCTATTAATTGTCCTGTGGTATATTCAGGAGTGTAGAAATTGAATGTGTCAGGAGCGATGCCAGTAGATTTGTTTTTAAATGTGATGTCTAAACTGTTTTCCTTCGTGAATGTATAGACTGTTTCTACTTCATCATCTCTTTGAATGATTCCCAAACCCTTTAAACTGTTTGCTAATACATTCATATCCTCTTTATATGTAATTAATGCAGAATTTACTTTATAAAGAGGTTCCATAGAATTAGTGAGAACATAGAATGTTCCAACACCAAATCTAATGCTTTCATCGTTATTTTCTTTTTTATGGACTAAGCCATCGACAAATCCGGCAGCGATGAAACCGAATATCGCGACAAAGATTCCTAAGAAGACCCATTCGACAATCTTACGAGCCTTGCTTTTTGGTTTCTTTTCTTTTTTCTTTTTTTCGTTAGGAGTGTCAATCACTTCTTGTTCGACTTCTTGCTCAATATTTTCTTGAACGGTTTCCACTACTTGCTTTTCTTCTTCGTTAATCATAACTTAATGACCTTTCCGCCGAATAAAGCTTTCTTTTGAGTGGCGATATTGAAGTCTTTAAAGACTTTCGCATCTTTTTTGAAATGAGAGAAGACATCATCATCAACGAAGTAACCTTTATCGCATTTAACGATATATTCTCCAGGAATTTCATTTTGTTCTTCTATTGGAGATTCTTCATTTTCATCGCTTTCAACGATAATTCTTTCTTCTTTATGACCATCGACATAGACGATTTCACTTTCACCGATAACGTGATAAACGATTTCATTATCTCTAGCGACGAATTCTTCTGGGGTTTCTTCTTCAACAGGTGAATTATCATTTTCTGGTTGAACTTCAGAAGGTTCCTCTTCGCCAACAGTTTCTTCTTGAATAGGAGCTTCTACTGCTTCTTGAGTTTCAGGTGTAGCTTCTTCTTGAGGAACTTCAACATATACTTCATTAGGATTATCTTCTTGAGGTTCTGAAGCTACTATAACTGGCTCTTCAGCGACCGGTGCTTCATCTTCCACTGGTTCTATAGAGGTTTCTACTACTTCTGGAATAGATTCGACAACATCAGGAACAACTGGTGTTTCATCTATAACGTTATTTAGAGGCTCATTAAGCGCTGTTTCTTCTAAAAGTGGTTCATTAATCACTTCTTCGACTTTCTCTTCTTCCTTGACCATTTCTGAAGGATCATAAGGAATCTTATTTGCTTCAGCAGCTTCGATAATCTTCTTTCTTCTTAATTCAATAAGAGCGTTCTCGTAAGCGCGTAAGGCTTCGAGCTCTCTCTTTCTTTGCTCAGCTTCTTCAAATTCTCTTTGTTCAATGAGTTTTTCAATATATTTTTCGTATTCCGCAATTTCTTTTTGCTTACGAGCGATTAAACGGTCGAGTTGTTTCTCGTCCATCTTTTGTTCTTTTTTATAATCGTATTCTTCTTGATAATATTCTTTTTCGTATTTATTTGGGTGGAGTGGAAGATTTGGATTCACTTTACTTCTTAAATATTCTCGATAAGTTTCATCAATTCTAATGAATTCGATTGGTCCCTTAAGAATATCTCCATAGACGAATTGTTCATCATCAATACTAGTAAGAATTTTTGGTTTATAAGTTTTATTACTCTTTTTAATCGATTCAAATTCATGATCGGTTTGAACACTTAAAAAGCTCGAGAGCATTAAATAGTTAATCTCTTCTCTTTCTTTATCAGTGTATGTTTGATAGTTTTCATCGACGTGGTAAGAAACACCTAAAGTGTCAAACTTTTCAATGAAAAGATATGTTTCATAACATTTACGATATTTTGGATTCTTTTTAATGATATTTGTTTGAAGAATTGGACGTCTGACATCTCTTTCATTCTTCATTTGTTTCATAAATGGAGAATTGTAATAGTATTGGATGTACTCTCTCATATTCAAAATACGGCTAATATAGTCTTTTGCTTCAACCGCACTTTTGTCGTTTTCTTCTTTTCTGATCGTGATTTTAGTTTCGATTTCAACTTCTTGACCATCGACAATGGTTTTATTTTTAACCATTAAAGTGTCGTCTTTTGTCAAATTGATATTTGAAGAAATAAAGGAATATCTTTTTTCAACAAATAACATCAATTGACGAATAAAAGTCGCGATAAATCTATTCTCATAGGTATGAATATCTTCGATATGAGAGTGAGATAAGATTTTAGAAGGGATGACATTACCATTTTCATCAACTTCTTTAATATATTGAGTGTGGCTCGCTAGATGTTGGACAGATTCTCCGTCAATCTTTTTAGCGAGTTCAATAGGAGTGACATGACTATCAGTTTTAGTCACTTCACGAGGATTATTAATAATTTCTCCTAAATCATAAAGGCAATCTTCAATAACACTAATCCAGGATGGGTCAAAAGAAGATGAACCTCTTCTTGTATATCTTAAATATGAATTCTTTCCATTAAGTAAAGAATCATAGATCGCCTCAATATTTTTATCCTTACTGAGGGAGTTCATCTTATCGACATATTTGGCAAATAGTTTCTTATTTGATCCTGCCATAAAGATTTAATTATCCAATCTTTAACATGTTTTCGATTTTCGCAAGCGCCATCTTGAATTGGTTTTTGCCATAAAGTTTATCTAAGAAAGCTTCGAGTTCTTTTAATTCATCTTTTAAGAAAGCGATATTTAAGGATTCGAATTTCTTTAAGATCTTATTTGTAAAGATAAAGTCAAAAGCGTCGACTTCCGTTCCACCACATCCAACGTAAACTGGAACGAAGGTTTCAAGTTGCTTTAAGATACGGTTACCAAAGGCGAGTTTGAAGTGTTTAATAACAAAGTTATCTAATTGTTCAAATTTGTCTAACATATTCTCAGAAATTTGATTTTGTTTCTTCGCTTCATTGAAAAGGAATTCTAATTGAGAATATGGAATAGTAATTGGCTCTTGATCCGCTGCGTCAAATGGTCTTCCTTTGTCATCGAAGAATAAGGAAATCGCACGGTCATAGACCTTATCAGAAATGGTAAATGTACTATCGTCGTTATTCGCTGTTCCGAAGAAGACAACGTTTTGAGGAATTAATAATTTACCATCTTGTAAATGAATTGGGTCACCTTTTTCAGTATTTGGAATAAGGTCGATAACCCATTTATCTTTTTCCACCATTTCCATGACGGATAAGAATTCAGCAAAGTAGTATTCAATTCTCGCTAAGTTCATTTCATCCAAACAGATGACGTTTAAGTCTTTACGATATGTAGTAACGTATAAGGCTTTTAAGAACTCGGATTCATTGAACTTTTTAGTAAATTCGTTATAGTAACCAAGGAGTTCAGAACGATCTTTCCAAGATGGTTGAACTGGGATGATAGCACTATCATAGGAGAAGAATTTACCTAAGGCATTGGCTAAGGATGTTTTACCTGTACCAGAGATACCTTCTAAGATGATGAGTTTACTAGTTGCGATACCCGCAAATAATTGTCTCACTTGGTCGATTGTGTAATATAAGTGTAACTTGCTTGCGGAATAGTTTCTTAAGGAGTTACATAATTCTTCTAAGGATAGACCTTCTTTAAAGACGATTTGGGTATTCTTATCTTTATAAGCGTGGTCAACAGAGATAAGTTTTGGGAATCTAGAACTAACTTCTTCAATGACATTAGCTTCTTCACTACCTTCTTGAGGTTTAATACCCATATAGGCTGTTTTAAGATTAAGAATCTTATCTCTTTCTTGAATAGCGGAATATAATTCGTAATTAAGTCTTTCAACTTGTCTTCTAAGTTCATCTTTATCGAGTTCTTTTTTGACAAAGCGGACATATTTTCTAATTAAGAGGAAGAGTCCGAATCCAATCGCACCAATAAGGGCGACAAAGAAGATGAAGAAGAGGATGAAGAATAACCAACCTAAGAATTGGAAATCTGCAACGTGTTGATCAAAAATTGATCCATAAGAAACAAAGTTTCCAGGAACATCTTCCCATGGTGAGACCCACCACTTATAAAGGAATCTACCAAGATCACTGAAGAACTTGATTAGCATTTCACGTAAGTACTCAAAGTAAGCTTCCATAAATTGTCTTTCTCCTTATTGGTTACGAGGACGGTCAACTTTGAACGAGACTTTCGAATCAAATGTTGCTCCCATCGTATAGTTCACGCTCTCGAGATCCCAACCTTCGATGAAGATGGTGAGAACGATTTTCTTTGGCTCAAACGCTGTGAGAGGAATCTCAAGCGGTTTGAGATAATTGCTTGGTGCAAAGTCATATAAGCCATATGATTTTTCGGTATTGAAGACCACTCCGTTAGCGATTGAGGCTTCTTTATCGAATAATTTTGTATGTGCTTTATGTGCGGCGTTAAACGCACTTGTATCTTTTGTTGTATCTTCTAGTTGCGAATCAACTGGGAGCATTTCATCTTTGTAGACAATTTTGTCTCTATTAGATATATCTCCATAAACTTTTTCGTATCGTGTTGTTTCGTTAATGTATGAATCATACACTCCATCAACATCGACATCGAGTAAGCCGCCATATTCGACAACTTTGTTTTCTTCTTTAGTTTTATTTGGATCGATGATTATGTATTTATAACTGTTTTGATCCGGAATTAAGATTGAATATCTCATTGCTTCGACAAGCTTATTTAATCTTTCTTCAATTTGTTCCACAGTGAGATCTTTGAATTTTTTATCTTCATCAAGAACGCTTGTTTGATAACGATTGTACAATTCATTCGCGTACGCGTTATTAAAAGAAGCATTCGCTTTTAGATAAGTATCAGTAGGATCGATTGTGGCATATACATCATTATCACTATATAAATATAGTGTTTGACTGAAATATCCATCTGATTTTATGTTTTTGATACTACCATCATTGAGTTCTTGCCAATTGAGCGTATCATCGTAGAAAACTGGAGTTTCCTTTTTTTGAGCAATCCAATCGTCAGAATAAGCGTTTGTAATTGGTTCAAAAACAGTATGCAATCTACTCTCAGTGTGATCGATTTCATACACAAATGAATCGATATCATCAGATTCGGATATTCTAAGGTCACTATCTCCTGCAATTGTAATATCAATTGCATTAACAAATAATTGGTTACTATTGATATACCAGGCTAGAGATGCGCCTAATCCTATAGTACTTAAAGCGATTATGCCTACGTATAGAGTAAGTATAATCTTGTTCTTTTTCATTTTAGTTACGGTCTGTTTCAAAAGTTAAGCCGAGGTTGAAAGGAATTCCGACGATTTCATCGACTAATGAATGATCCCAACCTTCTGCATAAATTGTTATTGTTGAATAACCAATACGACTAGCACTATCAGTGTAAGCAACTGGATGTCCTCCAGTGTAACCACCTGCGCTAACTACTGGTTTAATAGTTGTAGCTGTTTGATAATAAGCTCTCTTATATCTCGCTTTGACATCATTAAAGTTAGTTAATGGATGACATTGACTATTATGCTTTGCATAAAATGTCGATGCATTAGCAGTAAATCTGCTCTCTAAATCATTAACGTTCTCTAATTCATCTGGATCGAAACTACCTTCATCTTCATATTTATCGGTTGATTCATAAGTTGGTTCAAAACCACCAGTCTTATCATATTCACCATAAATAATTTCTCTTCCGGTGTTCTTATCATAGTCATAAACACCATCTGATCCATCGAGGTCAAGCATACCAGCAACGGTTGTATAACCTGGGGTATTAGAATCATCTGCTGGTTTGACGATGAATTTTTCATGATCGTTATTAACAAATAATCTAATTGATTCTCTTGCGGTTTCAAGTAAATCAGTTTCTACGGTTGTATCTGTTAACCAAATCTTTTGATTAGCAGCTTTTGTTCCATCAGAATTGACGATCTTAAACGCAAATTGGAATCTTAAGAAGACATCAGTTCTTATAACTTCTTCATGAATGTCAGCTTGTCCAGTTTCAGGAGCTTTGTATAGGGTGACGTTATCGTTACTATCAATCGCTCTTGAATTAGTAGTAACAGGGGAAAGGACATTAACTGCATACCCATATTTTTCTAAGTATGCGGAAAGGAAACTTGTAAACACTAAAGCAGATGATGACCAAACGATGGTATTGCCATCGACTGTCTCTCCAGATTCAATCTCACAGTTATATGATTCAGCTTCAGCTGGTGTGAATAAGTGCAAATTGTCAACTAAACCTAGTGAAAAACGACCAGATTTAGAAACAGAAGTTCCAACGTAAGAAACTTTCGCCATTGTACTATTGGCGTACCACGCTAAGGTGGCGGCTGTACTACCAGCAACTGCTAAAGCAGTGCTAAAGCCCATAGATAATAACATGAGGTTTACTTTAGTTTTAGTTCTCATCCTTTTCCTCCTTTCCCCGTATTTACTATTAAATATATTTAAAATGATTAGTCAAAAACGTCGATGCCTGCGTTAAATGTTAAACCAACGTGGAATTGCGCAGACTTTGTTTTAACAGTGTCCCACATTGGGGTGTCGGCTTCTAAATTGTGCCAACCTTCAAGCCACATAGTGACCACAAAGTGTAGATTATCACCTGCTGTGGTTGTTGTAGCTTTGAATAATTTTGGATTTGTTGAAGAAGTGTCGATGATAGTTTCATCGGTATCGACTCCTGCAACAACGTCAGCGACTTCAGATGTAGTTTGCTTGTCGCCATCATTTCCATACATGCACCAGTTAAATGGTCCATCATATTCATAACCACTCACCTTATCTCTTCCATCAAGGCCATCTAAATCAAGATTGTCTGAATAAAGGTTTAAATTTGTGACTTCATTCTTCGAAATGAGATAGTTTTGTGTAGGTGCATTTACAGAATGTAAATGAATTCTAAACGCATCAACTATTGGTTTGTTGACATCGTCAACATCTTCTAATGTGATGTCAGTTAAGAAAACATCTTTTGCAACACGTTCATACAAGCCTGTTGCATTGTTTAATTGTTCAGCTTTGATATATAAGTCGAATTGTAAGTATTCTTTACCATTTGTGGCTTCATTCCATTCGGAATAAGCACCATGGCCAGCTTCTGGTTGAGCATATCCTTGAGCAGGAAGAACACCATTAGCGCCTAAAGCGCCAAATGTCATTTGTTCAAAACCAAACTCATTTGCTGTAGAAGCAGGAACAACAGACTTGATAATGTCGTTTGTAAAGAATGTGTTTTTCCAATTTAATCCATCAAGGCTAAATTGTAATATACCTGATTTAGCTTGAGAAACACCAACGATTGATGATGTAACTCTTGTGTTATATGAATACCATGCAACGGTGCCAGTAATACTGCCAACGATTCCTAAACCTAATGCGGTTGATAAGGAAGCGACAATGATCTTTTTATTGAATTTCATATCAATGCCCTCCTATTAAGCCGAATAGGCTCCTCTACCGACATCAAATGTCATACCTAAATTAAATGTTGCTCCACCTTGATTTGCAACGTTCCAGATTGCATCGGCTGGTGTACCAAGCTTTTGCCATCCTTCGAGCCACACTGTAATTGTAAGTTTGACATAGGTGTTAGAGGTTGAACAGATTTCAACACCTGTTGTGGTATCTAAATAACCATCATCACCTCTCACGGTAATGATTTCGGTAAGGTTGTAACTCTTTAATTGTCCTGAACCATAATCAAGAGGATCTCCGGTATTACCCCATTCATATTCGGTATCGATGTCGACTGAACCATTGCCGTCTAAATCTAAGGAACCGTGTGTGTCGATAGATTGTTCAGATCTGGCAATAATAAAGTTTTTAACGCCGTCGTTAACTGAAATATGAACTCTGACTGCTTCTGCTATTGGTTTTGCACCACTAGCATTTTCAATTTCCATATCAGAGATATATACTTTTGTATCAAAAGCTTCCATAGCACCTGTTGAGGCATTTGGTTTTTCTGCTTTTAGATAAATATCGTATTGTAAGAATTCTTGATAAGTATCATTGGCGTCTTTTTCGGCTTTGCCCCACTTGGTCATATCTGTATAACCCCATTTTGGGTTAAAATAAGCATTGAGATCATCACCAGTTTTTGGAAGAGCAGCATCTTTTGCTAAGCCACCAAAGGTGACTGGAGTAAATTTGCCTTCAAAATTGCCACTGACATCAGCGGTATATAAATCTCTATGCCAATTTGTATGATCTGTACTGATGCTCAAGACACCACCTTCAGAAACATTGTTACCAATAATTGATAACATGCCTTTAGTGGAGTATTGATACCAAGCGACGGTACCGGAAATACTTCCAACAATACCTAGTCCAAGAGCTGTGGATAAAGTTGCAACGACTATTTTTTTATTAATCTTCATACGCGTTTATTTCAACTCCTAATTTAATTCGCGCACCTGTAGGTGCTTGATCTTCGTAACCGGATAGATATCCTTCTAGCCATGTTACGATTGTGTACCTTCTATATTGATTTACGTTGAGCTTGTCAGCGTAAAGCTTTGCAATCACTTTGTCCGATAAGAAAGTTCTATCGACATATCCAGGGAATGGAACTCCATCAAGTTCCGCTCTTTCTTCACTATAAGAAATTGGTGGACGGTAATCTGGTTCCCCATCATCACCTTGGTGAGGTGCGATAGCTTTACCAAAGATTAGTCTGTTATGGGCGTTCTCGTCGTCGTTCTCATAGAGCATCACTCTAAGAGTGCTGTCTAATGATTGACCGTTACGATCAGCCTTTTTGTCTAGAACGTTGATTGTAAAATCATATCTAGCAGGTGTGTCTCCAATATTCTTGACGAAGAAGGTGTACTTGAAGAATCTCATACTCCTTACTGTTACACTATCAGTTCCATATCTATAGCCAATACTTGTAGATGTGTATTCGCTATCGATCTTGTCTTCAGAGTAATCATTAACGAACCATTCATAAGTGAATTCTTGGAATGGCACTAAGTTGTCTACTCTAAGGAATGAAGTGCTGTCGACGAATGTACTTCTTTGAGAAAGAGTTAATTTCACAGTACCGGTATCAAGCGACACGGTAAATGTTCCAACAAATCTTCCTAGAAACGCAACGATAGATAACGCGGTTACAACAGTTGTCGAAATACACCCAATGATGAGTGCGCGTTTCTTTCTTTTCTTTTTCTTTACGTATTCTAATTCGTACATAGGATCCTTTTTGCCCCAGAAGGAAAAGGGCGAGTTAATAATTGTCCCAACGAGATATAAAAATGCCAGTTGCCTATCATCCAATACATTGGCGAGATTTACATCTCTAAGGCAACTGGCTATCTTAATCCTTCTTAATTTAATTAAGACCCTATAGTTTTGTGTCACTGCATCACTGCAGTTTTACTTTTCGCTCACAAATAACATAGCACAATTTAAATAAAGACTGCAAGTGGTTTTTGATATTTTTTTCAAATTAGTAGGTTGAGTATTTTTTGTATTCAATATTATTGATCTTTCACACAAAAGAAAATCCCCAGGAAATTCCTAGGGATTGAGCGAATTGTTTTGATTCGATTATGCAGCTGGGTGGGAATCAACTGTAAATGTTAAATCGATTGTTGCGCCCTTTAAGTTAACTGCGTTATTGGTATAAACAACTGATTCAGAGCCATCATAGTAAATATAAATATTTACTGTACGAACTGTGGTAGCTGTGATATCAGTGTTGGTACCTTTAATATCAACGTTTGTTTTGTTTGAGTTGTTAACAAAAGCAAAACCACTATCATCAGTTGTAACAACCATTTTGCATGCTGCAATATCGGTTCCACCATCTTTTTGTGCAATATCAGCTGTAACTTTTAAGTTGTTTGCTGGATTTGCACCAACTGAAACAGTTAAATAAACTGTCTTTTTAATAACATAGTGTTCAAATGATGTTAATTGTCTTGCAGATCCTTCTTTCATTGTGGACGCAGCAGATGTTGCAGCAGTAGCTGTATACCAGTTTGTAACAGCATCAGCTGTAGCGGCATTACTAACGATAGCGCCAGCAACGGTAATAGCACCTTCACCGACTTTTTTACCAGTTGTTGTATTTAACAAAGCTGCTTCTTCGGCGGTTTGAACAGGCTTACATGGGTATAATTGAGCATCTTCATCAGAAACGGTTAATGCAACTGTTTCATTTGGATTAGCTGCTTGAATTAATGCTGCAGTATTATTGGATCCAGTACCAATTAAAAGGAATGTGTTATCAGACTTTGCAACAACTTGCATACCTGTTGCTGTAACTTGAGTGTTCATAGAGAACCATGCGACGGTTCCTGTGATGGAAGCTGCAGTACCTAATGCGATTAGGCCTAATGCAGGAATAATAATTTTTGACTTTTTCATTATAATTTTCTCCTTTAAGGTATAAACGACAAAAATCATTCAACTGTCATTTATTTAAATTGAATGGATGATAGTTAGGTTTAATTACACCAATTTGTCGTCTACAAGATTGGGACTTCCTGTATCAATTTTTGATGCACATATATTTTAACTAGAAAATAAAAATTTCTGCAATATATTTTTAAGTTACTAAAGTAAAAAGTTGCATTTTTATCTATTTTTATCTATTTGGTTAAATAAAAAGAGTGGATCACCACTCCTATTATCTTAGTCTTGAATATCTAAATCGTAACGTATTCCTTCGTAATTGTTCTTACCGTTTTTCTTAATTTTATAGAGTAACTCATCAGCGGACTTAATCATTAATCTTATATCGCCTGTATTCGTTGGCACTCCATAAGTAAATCCGGCAGAAAGACAGACATCGATTTCTTTTCCTTCAATAACAATTTTGGAAGTTAATTTCATAAGATCTTCAATTTTGTCTGTAAATGAAGTAACACTGTCATCTTTACTGATAACGACGAATTCATCGCCACCAAAACGGTAGCAATATTCTTCACCAAATGTTTCTTTGACCTTTTGGCCCACTATTCTTAGCATTTCATCGCCAAAGGAATGGCCATAAGTATCATTAATGTTTTTAAAGTTATCAA
This sequence comes from uncultured Erysipelotrichaceae bacterium, assembly GCA_902800025.1. Taxonomy (GTDB): domain Bacteria; phylum Bacillota_I; class Bacilli_A; order RFN20; family CAG-826; genus UBA2450. Next base: position 197,555 of record CADCDA010000002.1, read on the forward strand.
TATCAAAGATCATTAAATCAATTTCTGCTCCAATATATGATTCAAAATCTTTCCTTAAGGCAAATCTATTCTTTGTTTGTGTTAAAGCATCAACATGAGACATTTCTCTTAGATTCATATTTGTCGCGTGCAGAAGCGTATTTTCATGAATCATTCTTTTCGCGCTTCTTTTATACATATTATTTAAAGTAGAAACAAATAAATAACAAAGTGCACCACTAACAAAAGAGACAACTGTTTTTGTCGCATTAATTTCAGTGAAATATATAAAGCTTTGATTCGTTGAGAAGAATAACAAAGTATAAATATAAACACCTGCTAAAGCGAAAGCACCTGGAATATAGCCAAATAAAGAAGAGACAGCAATTAAACCAGTAAATAAAATAAGATTTGGATTTGGAATGTTACCGTAATACACCAAAATAGTTAATAACGCCATTAACACCATAGTGATTAGCGATTGAATAACTTCAATTATTGGTTTGTCTTCAACATTTATTACATCGTATAAGAAAAATTTCATAATTTTAATATATTACTGATTTAAGAAAAGTTGTAAATAGACGCACAGAAAAATATAGATTATATCTAAATTTTTGTATGATTATTTTATTCAAAGATTTCTTTTTCGTGAACCCATGACCATAAAAACATTTGTGTTCTTACAGACATATAAGCGCCTTCATTAAGAAGCTTTATAATTTCTTCTTTTGTGTACCATCTCGCTTTGATTTCTTCATCAACATAGCAAGATTCCTTAATTTCTCCATCACATAAACATATGACGATTTGCATTAATTCATCACTAGTGCCTTGAGAAGCATAGGAAGGAGATAAAACATCAATACATTTAATTAGATCAACACCAGTCTCTTCTTTTAATTCCCTTTTTGCGGCTTCTAAAGGAGTTTCTCCTTCATCAATTAGTCCGGCTGGGAAATTATAGACGAATCGATTTGTGGCGAGTCTAAATTCGGCTTGTAATAATACTTTCTTTTTATCTAGTGAAAAAGGAACTAATCCAACGCCTACTGCTTTGTTCTTTCCAAAGTTATCAATATTCACATCTTTGCTACGAGAAATAAACTCATAGGATTTGATATGTCCTTCTTTATTTTCGTAGTCCGCTACATAGTAGGAGAGGAATTTTCCTTCATGTACTTTTCTAATCTTTTTAAGTTTCATATCCATTATTATAGCAAAGAAAAACTAGACGAGTATAAGTCTAGTTAATCTCTATTAATATTATTTGAACATGTGTGGATACTTTTTAATCATGAAGTCCATGTCTTTATCACCTCGACCACTGAGATTGACTAAGACCGATCCACTTTTCATATTTTTAGCGCATTTAATGGCATAGGCTAAAGCATGAGCGGATTCAATAGCAGGAATAATACCTTCTAATCTTGATAATAGGAAGAACGCTTCAGCGGCTTCATCATCAGTCACTGTTTCATATTTCACTCTTCCAATTTCATGAAGGAAAGCGTGTTCTGGTCCGACTCCAGGATAATCTAAACCTGAAGCAATACTATAAGCAGTTGCAGGAGAGCCATCTTCATTTTGTAATACTAAAGAATTAAATCCATGTAATATTTGTTCTTTTCCAAAGGAAATAGTCGCTGCGTTATTACCAATTTCTTTTCCTTTTCCCATCGGTTCAATACCAACTATATTTACAGGTTCATCTAAGAATGCTTCAAACATTCCTATCGCATTACTTCCTCCTCCAACACACGCACAGACTATGTCTGGGAGTTCACCAGTCATTTCTACGAATTGTTCTTTGGCTTCTCTTCCAATGATTTCTTGGAAATCTCTAACCATTAATGGATATGGATGAGGACCAACAGCACTTCCTAAACAATAAAACGCTGTTTTATATTCTTTTTGATATGCTTCAAAAGCCGCGTCCACTGCTTCTTTTAAGGTTCTACTACCAAAGCTTACAGGAATGACATTTGCTCCTAATACTTTTATTCGAGCGACATTTGGTGCTTGTTTTTCAATATCAACTTCACCCATATAAATATCGCATTCTAATCCGAAATAAGCAGCCGCCATAGCAACAGCAGAGCCATGACTTCCCGCTCCAGTTTCAGCGATTAGTTTTTTCTTTCCTAAGTATTTAGCAAGCAGAGCTTGACCCATCGCGTTATTTAGTTTATGAGCCCCACCATGGTTAAGATCTTCTCTTTTAAGATAGATTTGGACTTTGCCAAAATAGTTTGAAAGATTTTGACAGTGATATACAGGAGTTGGTCTTCCTTGATAATGCTTTCTAATATCTCTTAATTCAGAAATGAATTTCGCACTTTTAGCGATTGTTAAATATCCTGCGTAGATTTCATCAAAAGCTTTTTGTAGATTAGGCGGGAGGAAAGAACCACCATAACGGCCAAAATATCCATCTTCACTTGGATATAGTTTGCGATAGTTTTTGAAATCGAAATCAATCGTATTTAATGGAGAATCTTCAAAACATCTTTGTCCTTTGATTCTTCTATCTAATGGTTTAGATGCATTTTCAGGAATTAAATACTTATGGTCTTGATAGATCGCTCCTTCAATTCTTTTTTCTTGAAGAAGAACTCTAACTCTTCTTTCATTAATTCCCCATTTTTCTGCAATTTCTTTAACTGATAAATATTTCATACCGAATTTACCTCTTCGGTATATATTTTATTCCTTTTATATTATTAATCAATATTATATTTATATTATAAAATGGAAAATGTCTTTTATGGATTGGATTAATAGGTATAAAATACTGCTATGCGAATAAAGAAGTATCTTAGTAATATAGAAGACTTATCTAATAGGAAGATAGTTTTAACTGGAGCAACAAGCGGAATTGGTGAAGCTTGTTTATATCACCTATTAAGTAAGAACGCGGAAGTGATTTGCTTAGTCCACTCCTATAACAAAGTCGAAGAATTTAAAAAGAAAATATTTGAAAAATATCCAAATGCAAAAGCTGATTTTCTTCCTTATGATCAATCTTCGCTTAAAGATATTGAAAGAACGATCGATGATTTATTAGTTAAACATCCTGATTTTGACACCGTGATATTAGACGCTGGGATTTTAACTTCCAAAGGAAGAACTGTTGATGATTATCCTTTATCAATCGGAGTTAACTATATTGGAGTTAGACACTTTATTGACTATTTATCTCCTAAAGTCTCTCATAATCTAAGATTTGTCATTCAAGGATCAATCGTTGCTTTTGCTAGTGTTAATAAAAAGGACGACTTAAGAAAACAATATGGAGTGTTTAAGCAATATAACATTTCAAAAGGATACCTCGAAGCGTATTTCTATAAACTCTATAAAGAGAACAAATATCCAAATATTGAATATGTTTTAACCGAACCAGGAATTAGTAATACAAGAATAACTCGACATTTTAATAAGTTTATAAGGGTCGGCGGCCACTACTTCTTGATGATGTTTAATACTCCTATAAAAGCTTCTTTGCCTCTTTTACTAGGGACGACTTCAAAAGCTAAAAATGGAGACTATATCACTCCGCGATGTCTATTTACTTTATGCGGTTATCCAAAGATTAAAAAATTCCCTAATCGTAGGAAAAGGGAATACTTATTCGATAATGAGGAACGATAGTTCCTTTTTATTTCCTTCTTTCAATTTCGTGATGTTTTTTATAAAACTCTGCTTTATCAAAATACATCGCTTCTTCAGCGAGTTTTGCTAATGATTCATAATCTTCTTTGTTCTCTTTATACGCCAAGCCAAAGGAACAATAATAGCCACACTCTTCTATCTTTGTTTTAATATCTTCTAAAACATTCACAAGAGACTCTTTCGAACTTCTTGTTGAGAAGATTAAGAATTCATCTCCACCCATACGATACGCCGCCATATCTTTTTTAATTGAAGTAACAATTGCTTTAGCAATCGCTTTAATAGCTTTATCTCCTTCTTCGTGTCCTTGAGTGTCGTTAATGAATTTTAATCCATTCATATCAATTTGAATAACTCCCACTACTCTAGAACCGACATTAGATAAATCTTCGTAATACGTCTTACGGTTGAATAAATTAGTTAAAGCATCTCTTCTATTCCTATCTCGATAAATGAATAGATAATAGAAGACACAGCTCACTGCAGCGGTGATATTTAATAAATTAACTCCGTTGGTAATTGAAATACTTTCTAAAACGACCGCGACAATCACAAATAACGAACATGTAAGAATTACTAGTCCATCACTCTTATGATTAGATGACATGAGTTTGAAGGAAACGATGATGACATATAAGAGTAATAACGCTGATACGATATGACTAGTAAAATTCACATATCCACGATTGAATACTAAAGTATTATTAATTTCATCAACTGTGTAATAAAACGCAAACTTCATTCCAATCGTATTAATAAATAAAGACGGGAAATACATCACTGTATTTATTGACAATAAAGCAATAAATACCCATGTTGGTAGTAGTTTTTCTTTATCAGACATTCTTATAAAGTAATAAAGAATAACCGGTCTAATGACATATCCTAAGTATGACATAATCGTCGCTAAAACGATTTTATCAGTTCCGATTCTTCCATATAGTTCAAATTGAACGGTCACAGATAAAACAAGACACAATAATAAAATCATGATCACATTAAGTGAAAACTTTTTATTGTTTTTGTAATTGTTAACGATCATAAAAAACATCGAAATACAAATACAAAGCAATGGAAAGTTGGCGACAAAATAATTAGTCATACCTTATATTATAGAATAAATTCTAAAAATGAAAAAGATGCGGTATTCTAAGTCGCATCTTTTTTAGAATTATTCTTCTTTTTCTTTTGGCTCTTCAGAAGGCTCTTCTTGTTCTTCGGCTTCCTCTTCCTCAGCTTTTTCTTCAGAAGGAACTTCTTCCACTTCTGCTTCTTGAACTGGCGCTTCTTGAGTTTCCGCTTTTGGAGCTTCTTCTTCAAGTTCGCTTAATCCTTTAAAGAGCATCACTGCGTAAATAACATATAACGCGATCATGATAATAGCGATATCGCCTAACGCAGTTGGAACACCAGTTACATCAAATAAGATGTCTAATAATAACGCTAAGGTGAAGATTGCTCCTAATAAGAAGGCAAGTCTTTTTAAGACTTTTTGTGGGGTTAAACGAGCAAAACAATAAATGAATGCAAAAGAAATAGAAGCCACCATATTAATGATCGCAATAGTCCAAGCGGTTGGTCCCATGGCTTGTAATTGAGCGAGTTGAATTGTGGTTAATAAGGTTTCGACAAATAGGAAGATTGGGAAAGAAGAAACTAACACCACTCCAAAGACAGTCTTAACTGTTTTTCCTAATTTGTCTCCCGCTAAAACATCAGCAATGCCAATACCGATATAAACAATAGCTAAGATAACTCCAATAATTCCTAACGCAAGAGCTTCTGGAGCAACTTGGGATAAATAGTTAAGGTAAATGAGAAATAATAAAGCGCCAAAAATAATGGCTAAGTATGGTTTAAGTAATTCACGAATTTTACTCATATTAAATAAACTCCTAGTATTAATAGCAATATTTTACCAAATATATTGGATAATTAATATTTTTTTGTATGACTCAGGCAATATAAAGTAAAAGATAATCATTTTGTGGCACATTTGTGACAGTGTACGTGATAGCATTAAATCAATTAAGGAGAACTTTGAATATGAGAGAAGATTTATTAAAAGGTTTAACTAAAGAGCAAATTGCTAAAGTCAAATCATGTAAAAACCAAGAAGAATTATTGGAATTAGCTAAAAAAGAAGGCATCGAGCTTAGCGAAGAACAATTAGCGGCGGTTGCTGGTGGATTCTGTAGCTCTTCCGATTTTAGATGGAAATGCACAAATTGTGGCTCAACCGATACTGAAGTATTAGAAAGATATAACGAAGGCACACAACATGAATATGTTCGTGTACACTGCAATAAGTGTGGAACAAACTTTACTGGTATGTAATTCTTTGAATTAAATAGACTCCATCAAATAAAAAATGCTCAATAAAGAGCATTTTTTCTTACATATTACCTTTATCTCAAAAGTATACGATTATGAGCTTCTTCGATGATTCGGACAAAATGTAATAAGCCTTTTAATAATCAGTTTTACTATAACCTGTTCCACTTCTCTCCGCATCCTTTGCAGCGAGCCCAACCATCTTTTACTACAACGTCGTTGCAACCGCAGAATGGGCAATCAGACTGATTAATTGCATCTCCAATATCTGAAACGACGCTACAAACACCGCCGCCACCGATGGCCTTGAGTTGTTCATCGGTTAATTCAACGCCTTCAGCTTTTGCTAATTCTAAAAGTTCATTACCATTCTTGCAGGCTTTAACTCTTGCAATTTGCTCTTCGGTTAAACCTTTTAATAATTCTTCTCTCATACCTGTAATCTCCTTACTTGAGCTTATTCTATCATAGCGGTCGTCACAAAAGTGTCACAGCAATTTTATTAATAATCTTCTACCAGATAAACACTTAGTTTTTACTCAAAAAGCTGTGACCAAATCAATATTTATGATTGGATTAAAAATATTAAACCAATAACAAAGTAAGCGATTAATAACGCAAATAAAGCAAACAATAAAATCCTTACCGAGTAATTACTTATATTTTTCGGCAGCTTTATGCAATAGCAAGCGACAAGATTCTTTATAATTTTCCATGGTACAAAAAAGGTGTTCTTTGGTGGCAAATCAATGATATTTTAACTGCCAAAAAACCTGCATTTGTTCTTTTAGAGAACGTTGATAGACTAGTTAAATCTCCAGCTAGACAAAGAGGTAGAGACTTTGGCATTATGCTCCGCTGTCTTTCAGAGCAAGGATATGCGATGGAATGGAGAATCATTAATGCCGCTGAATATGGTCATCCTCAAAGAAGACGTCGTATTTATATTTTTGCTTATCACAAATCAACCAATTACTATAAGTCACTTAAAAAGACATCGCCTTTTAACATTATTTCAAAGGATGGCGTTTTCGCAAAAGAATTCCCAATTGAAGAAGTTAATGCTAAAGCAATTAAAGAATTTGACTTTGTCAAAGACTATAAGGATTTAGTCGAAGTATCAGATAAATTCCATGCCACATTCGAAAATGCTGGATACATGATTGGCGATAAAGTTTATACCGTAAAGACTAAGGCTATAGAAACTGCCCCTATTACTTTAGGAGATATTGCCGAGACTAATGGAGTCGATGGCCACTACTTCTTAAGCGAATCTCAAAGAAAGAAATATGAATATCTCCGTGGTTCAAAGAAAATCCCTAGAAAAGATAAAAATGGGTTTGAATATATGTACTCAGAAGGAGCGATGAGCCCTTACGATGAATTATCACTTCCAGCTAGAACAATGTTAACTTCTGAAGGAACCACTAATAGAAGCACACATATTATTAATGATCCTAAAGAAGACAAACTTAGAATCTTAACTCCAGTTGAATGCGAAAGAATTAATCAATTCCCAGATAACTGGACAAATTCTGGAATGCCAGAAAAAAGACGTTACTTCATGATGGGTAACGCCCTAGTGTGTGGAATTATCAAAAAGATAGGTAATCAAATTAATAGAATTATTGATAAAGAGGATTAATCCTCTTTTTCATTTCATTTTTATAATTCAAATATCAATATCAAAAATCTGAATCAATTTGTAATAAATGTCAAAAGGAAGAAAATAAAAGGCCGAAGCACACATGGGCATCGGCCTGAATTCGCGGATGATTGTGACCCCTAGCAGGAATACCAGACCGTGAGGGAGGCGATGGAAACGCTGCCTTTCGCAAAGAACCCCGATTCGTCAGAAGGCTTAATTGATAGCTCTTTGTATGGTTTCCCGCTCTCGACGGAATCGATTTTCGTATTGTTGCTATCAAATTTCACGGATCCGCCCGAGAAAAAAATCGCAAAGCCGGTGATGTGGGAGAACTGATAGGCGCCGACCTCCGCCAATGCTTCGGTGGAGGAGAGTCGGAGGCTCCTAAAGGAAGCGTCTTTGAAGGTGAAGTACCCCTCTTCGTTGTACCATCCCACCACTTCGATCTTAGCGCCCCTGGAGGTGGTTCTACAAATGGCGTAATTGTGGTCGTCTTCTGCGTCTACTACCTCCTCGACGGTCGTGGATTCGCTCCAATCGAAGGTGATTTCGTATTCAGTTGGATCTGCTTTTACTGGAGATATATCTAATTGATTTACTCCGCCAACAGCTAAAGCGGTAACGCCAACTGTGCAAGTTAACACTACCATTGAGGCTAATAATAATGCTTTTTTCTTCATAATATTTTCTTTAAATCCTTTAAATAAAATAATCAATTAATTGCTTTCTTTTTATTTTATAGGAGGAGAAGAAGAGGGGCAAGCACTTTGTGCTAGAGAGTGTTATTCATTTGTTTTGGGGTGATATTTTCAGAAGGAATGCCAAATAGTGCTTAAAAGGAGAAGATTCAACTTTGTTGATAATCTAAAATCTATTCAAAAATATAGGCTCCTATTTTTTATGCTAGTTCTTTACATTATATTCATTTCGCATTTTTCATCAATTTTTAAATTTGCGAAATATAACTACATTTCTTTTTATAAATAAAAAGGCTTATATTGAAAAATAAAATCCCCGATTTGCATCAGGGATTATATACGATTGTCTCCGTTTACCAATTTTGATACAATGTCCCCCCTCTAGGAGTTTTGTCCCCCCCTGAGAGTTTTTTTATAAACGGATGTAAGCATTATTGCTTACT
>CADCDA010000003.1 GCA_902800025.1 uncultured Erysipelotrichaceae bacterium
CCTAGTGAGCGATGTACTCTTCCCTAAAGGAAATCTCACAAGTCGCTTCTTCTCTAACACCGGGATCAAAGAAGATCTCGCTTTCTCCAGGAGGAAGAAATAAGAAATTCTCACAGCTGAAATCTTGTTTATCGTAATAATCTATTTCTTCGCCTCCATAAACGAGCTTTATGTACTGGTTAATAGGATCAGAAGAAATAACAATTAAAGGTTCATCGCGTTCATCTACGATTAATCGTAAAGTCTGAACATCCACTCCGTTTTGACGGATGATTACTCTTGGGTTATAGCAATTGCCATATAGCTTTATAAGCAAAGGCACTTTTCGTGGAGAATCGTTCACTACTGTCACTTTTCCATTAAAGCTAACCGAATAGACATAGGGATAATCATAGGTGTAGATTTTTCCTCCGCCAGAATCAGTAACATCAATGTGAGCGGATTTATTAACTAGCCAAAGAGAAAGACAATCTATCTTCACTTGGCTCTTGAGAACTCCGCTTTCAAGCTGAGCTTTGCTAGATGATTTTATGTTCACATAGCAATACTTCTTACCCGCAGTTGTTTCATAGAACAATCTGAGCTCTTTACTTTTAGTAAGAAACTCTCTCCAACGGGTAAATCCGTTATAACCATCAATGAAAACTAGAGTCAAATCTATAGTTCTTTGAGGAATCTTTCTTTTGGTTTCTACAAATCTAGCATCAAAGTCCTCATAATCAATTTCAAATTCAAAGCCAAAACCATCTAATTCTTCAATGATGCAGTTATGGACATAATCAAAGTAGAAGGTGCTTCCAACTTCATTGACTAAATACAATTTTCGTCTCATTAGTAAGCACCTCCTAAAGCTTCGTTAATTGAATCCATATCGACATCGCCACTCGTGTTAATTGTCACGTTATTTGTGGTGTGCGAGTTATCTGTATTCATATATGAATTAGATGTGGTTTTAACTGTATTTTCAGCATCGAAGTCACCAGTTCCGAACATCTTCCCGATTAACTTAACGAGCCACCCAACAGTATGGTCTAAAATCCATTTAACAGCAGAGATGATCGCGTTAAGAATATCTAAGATAGGCTTCAAGATTTGGAATAAAAGCTGAAGCACTGGAACAATAACCGCTTTGATAACATTTCCGATGATTACAAGGATTGGAGAAAGAGCTTCAACAATCGTGAAGATTACATCCAAAATATCCATGATAGGTGTTAAAAACACCTCGATTAAAGGAAGTAAGATTTCAAAGAGCTCTGCTATAACTTCAATGATTCCAGAAATGAACTCGATGAGAGGTTCTAAGATCGCAAGAATGATCTCAAGGATTGGCTCAAGAATATCGATGATGATATCTAGAAGAACAACCACCACTTTGATGACTTCTCCTAAGATGTCCACGATAACGTTAATAATCTCAATGACGATGTTTAAAACTCCATCAATGAGCTCGATAACGACTTCGATTATTTGAACAATTAAGCCAATAACTAATTGAAGGATTCTTGCTACCACCTGGAGGATCTTTGCGATCAATTGAGTGATAGGAATTAAGATAGCGGTTAGCATCTCAAGGATTCTTGTGATAGGTTCAATTAGTCTTTCAAGTAGTTTTACTACTTCATCAAGCACTAACATCACCGCATCAAGAATGCCGTCTATAATTTCCACTAAGACATCGATGATCTGGTTGATCACATTCATGAGCACATCAAGAATAGGTTTTAGCTTTTCGATAATCTTACCGACTAGCTCCACTATTTTGTCGATGAGCTGCTTAACAATGTCTAATAGCCTTTTGAGTAAAGCTCGGAAGTTTTCATTTTGAAGAAGCAAAACAGCAATAATGCCAATGATTAAAGCCCAAGGTCCAGCTTTTGCAACTGCACCGAGAACCTTAGTTGCTCCTCCTAAAGCACTAACAGCTTCTTTGAGTTTTCCAACAAGTCCTATAACTTTTGCCACTATAGTTAGTACAGGCCCTAAAGCTGTAAGGATTCCTCCAATTACACCTATAATGACTTTTAAGCCAGAAGACATCTCTTTCCATTTCTGGATAAGTTCTTTTATTTTCGGGATGACTGTATCTTTAACATAGTTAACGATCTTAGTAACAATTGGAGCTAAAGCTGTAGCAAGTTCTGTTCTTAAAGAAAGAAATGCTTGTTTTAAGGCATACATCTCGTTACCAAGTTTGCCTGTAATTTCTGCATCCTCTTCAGAAACAATTCCTACTTTCTCAGCTTCTTCCATCCAGGCTTCAAGTTCATCTTCAGAAGCACTCAAAACTGGATTTAATAAGGTGCCTAGTTTATCACCGAAGAATTGATTTGCTAAAGCTGTCCTGGTAGCTGCATCTTCAACACCTGCTATAGCACTTCTAATTTTCTTAAAAGCAGCCTCAGCATCAAGACCAGCTAAGTCATCCATTGTAAGACCGATTTTTGATAATTCTTCAGAAACATCATCACCATTTGCAATTTTTCCTAAAAGGTTATTGACCTTCTGGAAGGCTTTATCGAGATACTCTGTTTCGCTTCCGAGCTGTTTAGCTGCATACTCCCACTTCTGCAATGCTTCAAGTCCTACCCCTAATTGTTTAGCGGTATCGCTCATCTCGTTTACAGTGTTTGTGGTTTGTATGGCTAAAGCCGAAAGAGCAGAAATTGCTGCAGTCACTGGAGCAGTTATGTATTTTGTTAAAGCTCCACCAATAGCAGAGAGTTTCTCGACATTGATTTTTCCAAGAGCTGAAATCTTGTTGTCGGTCTCTTTTAATTCTTTGTTTAACTTTGCTACTTCCGCTTCGGTATATTGAACCGCACGTTGTAGCTTATTAAACTCTTGCTCACTCATGGCACCGATTTTGACGGCCTCTTTAGCGAGTTCGAGTTGTTTCTTTTGCTCTTCTAGTTTTTTCTTTGTGGTTTCAAGAATGCCGTTGAGCTTATCTTGCTTTTGCTTCCAAAGATCAACATTAGAAGAGTCATATTTTAAGTTTTTATTAATTGCAGCAAGATCTTTTTGCTGTTCTTTTAAGTCGGAGTTGAGAGATTTGATAGAAGCTTCTAGTTCTGTCGTATCAAGTCCGAGCTTAATATTTAGACCTTTTATAGCCTCTGCCATATCGCTTCACCTCCCTAACCTAAAAAGGCGTCAATATCCGCCTGTGTTGCTTGTCTAGAACCTCCTTCTTCATAGATAGATTTCTGCAATTTGACTATGTCAAGATAGGTCCTAATATCAAAGAATTCCGCATCACGTATCGGTATTCCTAGTTGAGCCAAGTTGAAAATAATATTTGCCGTGATGTTTCCAGTTGGCCTTATGGTTTTGGGGAAAGATCTGTTCCCTCAGATTGCTTCTTAACTTCTCCTAAAAGCTCACCGATTACATTGGCTAAATTAGTGAGCTCTTCAACATTGGAGAGAACACTGAAATCGAAGCTTTGAAGGAAATGATCATAAGAATCGTTATAGAAAGGTTTGTGGAGCACATAGATTAAGCGGAAAAGGATATCGATAAATCTACCGACATCGTTCTTGTTTTCGCTGATTGCTTTGTCTAGTCTTTCGACATCATCAAAGAGTTCTGTTCCGAAAACGTTTCTATAAGAAATAATGGTAAAAAGGGAAGAAGCTAATCTTAGTTCCTTCCCGTTGAGTTTTGCTGTTTTTTCCATGATTCTTCTCCTTATTCTGGGATTTCAGGAATCACAGGTGCAGTAGTTAAGAAGTTTGTATAGTTGCTGTCGCCTTTTGCAGAAACACAATTAGTGACAAGGTTATCACCGACTTCAATTGGTCTAGCTGTGATGTTTAAAGTCACAGAGTTAGCTTCAATGCTATCAGCTTTTGATTTGGTTGCTTCAGCAATTGGAGTGACACTACATAAGTAGTACCAGACTCTTCTAGCTTTGGCATCACCTTGGAATTCAAAGCCTAAAGCGAATGTAACTACTGGTGCGTTTGCGATTTCGATAAGGTTACCATTAGCTAAAGCTTTATAACCAAGAACCGCTGTTTTGAAGTTATCAGGAATTTCTGTGAACTTGAGAGTTAAAGTACGGCCTGCGTTTTGGACTAATGAGGCGTATAAAGTATCATCAGCGTAAACGTTAGTGCTTCCGCCCACTACTTCACTTGAGAATTCTTGAGCACCTGGGAGTGAGACTGGAGTATCAAAGCTCCAGTTGCCGTTGCTATCTTGAGTGGCAATGGCGTAATGAACATTTCGTAAACCGAATGTAATTTTGTTATTTGGCATATTTAAAATCCTCCAGCCTAATTTCGTAAACTCTATAAATAGAGCCATCTGAGTTTCGATACTCAGAAGTTAAAGAAAAGATGTAGTCCTTATCGAGCAGAGCTTTCTCAAGTTTCTCTTCAAGAGCTTCATCTTTTTTCTTTGTTGATAATGTAATTTGGATCGTTCTTTGATAGTAACCAGGTCTGTCATCTCTGAAGTTTTGAGGCCTCTTTGAGATTTCCTGATAAAGAATGAAAGGCGGATCCGCGTTTTGCTCATTATCATAATCGATATGAGCGTAGATAACCGTAGGAAGAACGGTAAGCAAAGTAGCTCGTAACTTCTTAAGCATTACTTCCACCTCCTTCAATTATCTTTTTAATGTCTTCAAGCATCTTAGGTGTGAACTCATCATACGCAGGTCTAAGAAAAGGACGGGCTGAGACAAGCTTCCCACTTCTATGTTTGAAGCCAAGTTCCACTAAGTGGACAAGATAACCTTTGGTTTTAGAGTAAATGACTATAGTCTTATTCACTCCATCACCATAGGATTCCTTAATAAAAGAATCGCCTAAGTGCTCTTTTGAATAAGGGCTTCTTGGTGCATTCTCTTTGATGTATTCCAGGATTTGATCGGCTGTGTAATCAAGTCGTTTTACTATTGCTAGCTCCACGTCTTTTGTGTAAGACTGCACCGCTTTTTCAATTTCTGGAGTTAAAGCAGTAAGTTCTAAAGATTCCATCCTGCAATGTCCTCCTTTTTGATATTAGTTTGACTAACTGAAAGCTCCATCCACATGCCGTTTTGATATGACCTTTCTACAATGTAGATAGTATCTTTATTAGGCACATAAATGTATTTGCTCCCATCATAAAGGAAAGCTTGAACTGCGACTTTGAAATCAAGCTGAACTTTGCTTTCTTTTGCTATGAAGAATTCCTTAGAAGTGATGGAGCTTGTCATCCCCACCACCTCTTTGGAGCCGACCAAACGCAAGACCTGGTTGCCCAGATCATCAGCATCTGTTTTAACACATAATAGGAATAAAGAAATGTTGCCGGAATTAGGATACGCTATCACGAGGACGAACCTCCACTAACCTCAGAAGATGTTAGACAGAGCTGTCTGAGTAAGACGTCAAAGCTCTTGGGAAGCTCTTTCACTGTTCCATCACTTTTAAATCCGAAGTTGGTCTTCACAAATATGGTAATAAGAGCTGTCACTAATGGGTTGTCATCTGATTCAGCGATTTCACTAGGAATACCAGCACTGACTAGGAGCTGGCGGCACGAGGCAATATGAATCAGAATTTCATCATCGGCGTAGTGTTCTGTTGCAGGGATAAGCAAAGCTTTCTTCATAGTTTCAAGTATGTTTTCGCACGACATTTTAGACACCTCCTCTACTCGTTAGAATATTCTTCCTATTACTCTTAAACGGAAGGGCCCGCCTTCATACAAAAGAAAAAGGATCTCTCCTTATTCAAAATGTATTGCGACTAGCGACTTATCAAGGTTAGCGGGCTAGCCTCCGTGTTTCGACCTAAGGTCTATTCTCCGTCATCAGTTGTTTCTGGATCAGGAGTATTGGTTTCTTGGGAATTGCTGTTACCAGCTTTTTTGACTCTTAAGAAGCCTTTGTAGCCGATGACGTTACCACCAGTGAAGACTGAAGCCTTGTAGCAGATAATGCCATCTTTGAATTTATAATCAGTGGATTTGGCTACTTCTACACCACTGAAGATTGGTACTTCGTAGTTAGCGAGTGGACCATAGGCAATGCCATATTCACCAGCTTGAGTACTTGCAGCAGAGATTGCTTTGCAGTGACTGGAGATGATGAATGGAATGCCATCGATTGTTTTTGCTTTATAATCAACGTTATAGACTTTTCTACCTTCGGCAGTTCTTAAACCGGCGAATGCACGTAAGTCGTTTTTGTTGAGAATAATAACGCAGCCACCTTCGACTTCTTCATCACCGCCATAGGCGTAGACGATTTCATCAAGGGTATTTTCGTCAATTGCACTGAGTTCTAAGTCAGTGGCATCTGCCAAAGCTTCACAGTTAGCAGAGAAGATACCTTTGAAGGTGTTTGTGGTACCTGCACCACGAAGGATTTGCTCAGAGATTTTCTTTCTAAGAGCGATGTTGACACCTTTTAAGACTTCGCCTTGATAGTCTGCGGCAGGGAGTTTTTCTAACTCTTCGGTAATTTCAGCATAAGCCGTCACTTTCACTTTAGAGATAGTTAAATAGCCGAATTCTGGTTCTGCTGTGGTATATGGATCGCCTTCAGCAGTTAATCCACCAGTGCCGTGAGATTTAACAAAGGATTTCTTATAGGTTTCGCCGCCTTTTAAGTTAACGGTGTGAACTTGTTCTACTAATGTAGATACTTCGCGGAAAGGATAAGGTGTGATCTTGTCATCAACGTGTTCTGGGAGTAAGACTCCATCAGCGGTAACTGTGACAGTTCTGCCTTCTTTTAAGGCTTTACCGCGTGCTTCCAATTCTTCAGTTGGTTCTGCAGATTTGGTTTCAATGACGTCAGCAACATCGAATTTGCCTCTCATTGCGAGTTTCTTTTCGATGGCCTTGCGTTCATTTGTTAATGCATCCACTTCTTGATCGTAAGCACCGAGCTTTTCGACATCTGTTTCAGCATCGACTAAACCCCTAATTTCATCAAGGCGGGTTTTAATTTCCTTTAAACGTAATTCTAAATTCATAAAATGAATTCCTCCTAAAATTTGGTTTTGAGTTTTATGCGTTTTGCTAATATCGTTCTACGTTCAAGGTTCTCTGCATCATCCAATGCCTTCAGTTCCGCCTCCGCGATTTCTAAAGAACGAGAGCTCGCTTGAATAGAAGTTTGATCGTAGGCCGGCAAGTCTACGACACTGACATCAAAAAGGCGATCAATTGCCGTGATCGTTCTCTTTGGAAGTTTTCCGCTTTTATCCCAGCTTTGACTTTTGACAGTAAAAGCAAACGACATCTTGTCTAAGAGACCAGCTTCAATGCATTTATAAATGTCACGATTGCTGGTTGTGTCGATGAGTTCGGCTCTAATTTTGAGTCCTTTTTCATCAACTTCTAAAGAGAGAGAACCATTTCTGGTCCTCGCTAAGATAAGGGTTGTGTCATTGTGATTATATTTGAAAGGCACATCCTTAACGTTTGTATTGGCTAAGGCGTTTTTATCGATAACTTCTATGAAGCCTCTTTCTTCATCGCCGATGAGAGTTTCTTCATCAAAGACTATCGCATAGCCTTCCACTACCATTTTTGTTTCTTCGCCATCGCGTTTTGCAATGGTCGAGAATCTAGTTTCCTTCTCCATTTTTTGGATCCTCCTTTTTCTTAGGTTGTAAAACTATAGGTTGCAATTGGTAATCATTGGCTTTGTCAGCATCAACATAGTTGAGAGACTGTAGCCTTCTACTTCCTCCTTCGATAGGTTCAAACCCAAGAAGGGCTCTTGATTCGTTAAGAGAAAGAATGCCAAGGCCCATCAATTTCTCGATAGCCTGGACTTTTGTATTCCATGAGGCATATTGGAGCCTTTCAGAATAGAAAATAATTTGTTCTCCTCTTTCTAGTTGGCCTCTGGTAAGCAAAGCTTTTGAAAAGGCTTCAGAAAGAGAAATAGCTATTCCTTCAATCACTCCTTCATAGAAAGCGTTATATTCGTTTTCATTGAACTTGTTATCAAAGATGGCATCGCTCACTCCAAAGTAAGTAATGATCTTCTTTTGAAGGAAAGATAAGGTTGTTGAATCCACTAATTTAGGATCAACTGTAAGCGGAACATAATCCGCTTTTAAATCGACAGGGACAATGGAAGAGCCACTATCACCAACCGATTCTTTGAGAGCTCTTTCAAATTCGGCTTTCTGGGTTTGCTTATCTTTTTCGTTAAGCATGCCATTTATTTTGAGCAAGCCTTTAATTTGAAAAGAGGTTCTAATCGCGTTATCTAATCCCTGGAGAACAGAATCATTAATTTTGATTGTCTTCAGCAAAGCTGAGTGATCACTCACCGCTCCACTTCCTCCAAAGATATCATTTGTGCCATAGAACCTTCTCAAATGAATAATTGATTCATAAGGAAGAGTGAATGGCTTCTTGTCAGAAAAATAAAAACGGAGATATAACGCTCCGCTTTCATCCTTGAGTGCTTCAACCGAATTAGGCTTTAATGGCCATAACTCTAGAAGCTCATACGTTTCCTGATCGTAGACAGGATAGATAAACACATTGTTGTTTAAGTACAAAAGAGTCACCACCCTATAGATAAAGTCGTAAGGGCTCATCAAAGGGTTTGGTTGATACTTTAATAAGTAAGAAATGTTTCCTTTCTTCTCTTGTACGGTTTTATCGTCTTCCGTTTTCACATATCTCGGTTTCAGCTTTGCTGAGTGGGTGGCAATTCGATCAATGCAGATCTTCACAATGTCGGAAGCATTGATGTTGTCGCCGAAGTCTGTGAAAAGGTTGAGAGTTGATTTAAATAGCTGAGCATCATAGTTAACAGGTGCCACTACTTTTTTCTTTCTTTTGAAGATGTCAAATAATCCCATAGCGACCCCCTAACTAATCATGTTTTCATACTCAAGCTTGTAGCGATTTAAAACTGCATAGCTAATAATTAGACTCACACATCCGTCAATTCTCTTAAGTTTTGAATTAAGCTTGCTAGGCTGTATGTTCCCGTTTATATCAACTTTTGCCTGAGTATTTGAGAAGCACCACTTGAGGATAGGGTTATTATCATAGATAATAAGCTTATTCTTAAGGTCTCCTTCTAGCTGTTTCATAGGTTCTGAAAGAGTGTAGATTCCTTGTCGAACCTTCTCCATTGTGAAACCAGCGTCTTCCATTTCCTTCACCCAATATTGTGAATTCCACGGATCATAGCCGATCCACAAAGGTCTAATCCCATATTCTCTTACCATCTTTAGAAACCACTGAGTGACTAAAGAAAAGTCATTTTGATTTCCTTCTGTAAGAGTGACCAACCCCTTCTTAATCCAGATATCATAAGGGATTTTATCTTCCTGGACTCTTTGAGAGACTAGTTCTGAAGGCATAAAGAAGTGTGGGATTACATACTTCTTGCCGTTTTTTATGATAAGGAGAGTTGCTGCGGTCAGGTCTGTTGTGGATGAAAGGTCCACTCCTCCTATCGCATAGCTATCTCTTAAATCATCGAGTTTGTATTTTTCCTCGTTGTTGAGGTCTTGATAAGTTAACCAGGAGCCGCTTTCAAGTTGCTTGATGTTGAAGTCTTTACACATCATTGTCACTCTAGTAGCTAAATCGTTCCTGGCTTTCACCATCATGTCCTCAAAATAGGACTTCGTTTTAATGGTTCCTATGGAAGGGTTGCTCTTTTGCCAGCTTGATGGATCAGAAAAGATCTCTTCATCGCTGTCCTGGGTATAAAGCCAAGGAAGGATTCGGATATCGTCGATCTCGCCTTTTATCATCTTGCGGCAGTATTCGAGCTTGTTGTCTAGGAAGCCATCAACAGTTGTTCCCTCAGTTGTGATGATAAAAATAAGAGGCTCTTTCTTGGTTGACTGACTTTGCTTGATTGCATCGTAAACCTTAGAATCGGTCATTTCATGAACTTCATCAATGCAGCCAACTTCGATGTTATAGCCATCTTTGTTTCTACTTTGAGCTGAGAGCTTTTTGATTTTGTTTTTGTTCTTCGGAGAATAGATATAAAAGATGTTCTTTCTGGAGCGTTTCTCATTTCTGAGAGCTTTGCTCTGTTCTCGCATATTGTTAATTTCTTCAAAGAGGATTCCGCTTTGCTCGTTAGTGTTAGAAGCACATACGATATCGGTTCCTCCTTTAGAAAGAAAGAATTCAGCGAGATCAATTCCGGCGATAAAAGTCGTCTTTCCGTTTTTTCTAGCAATGAGAAGCACTACTTCATTGAACCTTCTAAGGCCAGTGTCCCTCATCTTAAAACCATATGCACATTCAAGGAGAGCTTTCTCCCATAGTTCTAAAAGGAAGGGTTGACCATTAAAAGGTGACTTTGTGTGCTTGCAGAACTTCTCTATAAACTCAATTCTGATTCTTCCTGGTTCCTCATCGTAAGTGAAACGAGGATCATTCAAATCGTTTTTTAAGCGTTTTAAGACACTTTTGAGTTCGTTCCCAGCAATTATGCGGCCAGACTCTATTTCATCGATATACGATAGCAAGAAACTCATTCTTCGGTATCTTCTTCTGCTTTGACTGGCACCGGAATCTCGTGATAATGGATTTCAGAGTCTTTTTTACCTAAGATGAGCTTTTTACCAAGAATGGAACCATCGGTCACACTTTGAATAACGCATCCTTCTTTAGCAACAAGGATTCTTCTTCCGTTTTGATTAACTATTTCCATATCATTCTTCCTCCCTGACTAAGCTGAAAGTTCTATTCGTTCCGACATTGTTAGCGGAATAGGTCTTGATCTTGATGGTTGAGACTTCACCACTACTGAATGTAATAACACCAGTATCGTTATATCTTTCGCCAACTGGAGCGGGACGATAACCGGCAAATCTGCTTTCGACATAGTCGCCAGTAAGAGTAATTGCGAATGTTGTATCGCTTAAGTACTCATAAGTGAAGTTAACAGCAGCATCTAAAGTATCAGAGCTAATGCATCCGATTCCTTCGCCAAAGTCGATATAAAGATTTGTTGTGCTGTTTTGATAATAGAAGCTCTTGTTCTTAAGAGGATCAACTCCACCAACAATTCCGATAGTCCAGTTCTTATTAGTAGCAATGTCGAGGTCTTCTTCTTCAAGCCTATCCACTACACTTACATGCAACGAGATAACTTTTGAAGCTGAACCAGATAAGTCTTTTAAGTTTCTGAACATTTGAATGACTGACTCTCTGGTTAAAGAGGTGCAGTTACCAAAGTTAGCGTTCACGTTGAAGTTACTCTGCAAGCTAATCTTCGTTAAAGATGGACATTCCTGGATTGCTTCCAAAGGAATAGGAACGTTAATTGTGTTAGGGAACCAGATCTCATTTAAGAGCGGGCAACCTTTAACAACTGCTGTTCCGCCAGTGAAAGAGGTAAGTCTATCAGGAAGGAATAGCTTTTTGAGATTTGGAATGTTCCAGAATGAATAGCTGGAAAGACTTCTCAAGTTGCTATTAGCTTCAAAGTAAACGTATTCACAGCCACAGTAGCTGAGGTTGTAATTTCCCCAGCTTGATAATGAAGCAGGGAAAGTAATGTCATCTAAGTTTTCAATACGATATAGAGCATTAGCTTCTAGTGTCGCAAGAGCTGAACCAGGTTCGAACTCAATATGGGTACAACCACTTTGATAGAAGGCATGAGCTTCAATAGTTGTTACTGTTGCAGGAACATAAACCACAAATGAGTTAGTAGCATCAGAAAGGAAGTTTTCCGTGATGTATGTCACGCCATTAGGTATTTCAAAGTGATCAAAGGTTCCTTCGACCAACTGAGAAAGCAACTTGAATTCTTCTGAAGTGTGAATGATTCCGAGGTTACCTCTAGTCACATCTGCCACTATTGGTTCAGAAGCATAAATGTAGTTCGCTGTAATTGTTGAGTCGCTGTTAGCTACCTCGTCACAAGCTACAAAACTGATCTCCCATCTACCTTCATAAGCTGTGACGGCTTTTGGGATTTCAAATTCGTTGTCATGAACCCTATAGAGATAAGCTACTTTTGCATGAGTAAGTTTGAGGTAATGATAAGTGCTATCAATTTCCTCATCTACTTCAAATAAGAGTTTTACTCTTTTGCTTTCTCTATAGACTGAAATTGAAAGAGGAAGCTCTTCGGTTTCTAGTTTTCCGTTCTTGTTAACGTGAATATTAATTTCGTACGCCATGATGCGTTCCTCCTTATTGAATGTTCTTCATAAATTCATCAAACTCATCATCCTCGTCTACCTGGTTTTTACCCATGATGGAATTAAGAGTTTTGATGATGGTTTGGTAAACTCCAAGGGAAGTTAAGAAAGTTTTGTAACATAAGGTCTGGCGGGAGTTTCCCTTTGAGGAATATTCCACCGCTCCTCTGCGTTTAACTTGTGCTTGGAGTTCATCAAGCTCGACTTTCAAAAAAGCCGCTTTCTTAAGCAGCTCATCAACTAATTTTGTTTTGTTAGGATCTACATCCTGAAAAAGAGCAGCAAGTCGCTCATATTCTTTTTGCGTTTTTGTGTCCACGACTTGTCCTCCTAAAAGAAAAGGCTCCCATTTTTGGAAACCTGGATTTTTGAGATTTTTTAGGCCACGCATTTCTGAGGTGGGGCCAGCGGTACTTCGCTTTTTTCTAAAGAAAAGTTGACCGGGGAGGGGTTATCTTTTGTAAGCTTCAACAGCCTTCAAGCGAACCTTCTCTACACTATCACTCACTCTTTCAAGACGGTCATGGTCTCTTTGGAGTTTGTTACAAATCTTTTCGTACTCTTTTGAGCTGAGGAAATTCTTCTCATAGACAAAGTCGATGCAACATTGGTGACACCAGTAGTTTCTCTTCTCTGTCATTTGCTTAAGGAAGTTGTAATCATCATTTGAAATGAACGGATTCCCGTCAGAGTTGTCTAGCTCTTTGAGCTTCTTCACAAGAGCACCAAGAGTTGTTTTTCCTAGCTTTTCAAAGTTTTCGTACTGATCGCCTTTGTGCATATAGGAATAAATCCACTTTAAATCATGCTCTATGCACTGGCAGTACATGATTGTTTCGCTATGATAAATTTTAAATTGTTCAAATGTCATAGCTTACATCCAATAAATAACTTTGCCTTTAACAGCATTAACTGTGCCGAGGTATTTCCCGCCTCCGGCAAAGTGGCCATTTCCACCAGCGTTTAATTTAACATCTTCAGTCTTGCTATTAGATTCAGAAGTATCTGTGCTGTTGTAATACTTAATTGTTATAACAACGTCTTCATAGAAGGCATAGCTTAAGCACCCAGCAAAATCGTATGTTGTTTGGTTATAGCTTGTTGAAGAACTGATATCAAAATAAGTTTGATAATTTGAGGTGCTTAAAGAAACCTCATGTTTTTCCATGGCTTGGGTTGTCGGTGCTGGAGTATTATTACCGCCTTCGTTATTGTTGCTGCTGTTATTTGTACAGCCACCAAGACATAAAGCTAAAAATGGAAGTAAGAATAGCATCTTTTTCATAACGTTTTTACCTGCTTTCAAACAATATTTTACTCAATAAGGTATCAGGTTTCCATCGCTATCGAATTGAGGCTCATTTTTCTTGAACCTTTGGTGCTGAGCATTATGGCAATCTTTGCAAAGGAGAATCAGGTTGCTTTTTCCAAGAGTAATTTCTGGGTTGTTTATGTTTTCAGGAGTTAGCTCAATGATGTGATGCACTTCTTCCCCTATTCCACCACACTTTTCACAACGACCATTAACAGAAGCTATTTTCTCAGCTCTCGCTATCTGCCACTCAGCCGAGCGGTAAAATCGGTTTATTGCTTTGCATTTATTTAGCATCAGATTAAGCCCCATTCTCCCAGCTTTTCAAAACCTCCGATGGAGTTAACATAGTTTCTAGCAATAAGAACAATCTCTCCATAAGGCTTGCCATCAACAAATTCATCACCAATAGCACAGCTAATAGTGACAGGCTTTCCGGTTTCTTGAGCTTTTAAGAAGGCGTAAATATTGACTGAAACATCAGCTTTACTTAAATCCTTCCCGTGAATGCCTCCTCCAGTAATTCCGTCACCTAAGTCAGAACCAAGCTTTCTATTAGCGGCTCCAGTATCAACTTCTGTGCCTCCGCTCCAATCACCAATCGGATTGACATCAGCTTCTGGATAGATCTCTTTTATACACTTGCCTGGAACATTGCTTTGACAGATAACAAGGCGGTTTGCTTTTTCGTCAAGTACGCACTTTCCATCGTATTTCCAGTGGCTATAAAGAGAACGGACTATCTTTGATAGCTTCTTTTGTTCTTCAGTAAGCGGACAACCTTTGAAGATGCCATTATCACCACACCTGAACTTTCCAGCTTGGTTATCAGCTAAGTGAACATCTTGCGGATATTCCTTGTAGTCAACCTTGAGCTTTCCAGCGATGCGGTAAACAATCGCTTCCACTTCTTTCTTAGTTAAGTGTGCGGAAGTTTCAGTGATAATGTGAGCGTGTCCATGGCCTATTAATATTTCAACCGCGATACGAGGTGCTCTTTCTTTAGAATAAGCTAGGTCTACGAGAGCTCCCGCTATTCTATCCGCTAATTTATCAGGGTGACTTGGATTTACTTTCTCAAACATGATGTTCTCCTTTGGAGGCTCGCTCCTAATTTAAAAAATGTGTGAAATGCCTTTACTGATTACAAAGTAATGAGTAAAGAAGCAAAAAAGCACCGAAGTAGGTGCCTTATTGATAGACTCCCTTATTATTAATAGGGAGACTATCTAATAAACCTATTCGATGTCCACTAACCCATGAAGGCTCCCTTCCTCATAGATTTCTTTGAGTTCATCTGAGGTGTAGATGAGAACCTGGGCTTCAGGCATCGTTTTTGGTTTGTCAGTAGCGAAGACTATGGAGTTATTCCAGAATCCAACTGCTACTCTTGGTTTATTGAAGAGGAGCACCGTGCGGTTAAGCTTGATGCCCTTCTTTTCGGTAATCTTAACAATTATTTCTAATCCCATGATTATGCCTCCCAAGGTTTATTAAGCCATTCAACAAGCTCTTTAACTGAGTCTGTTTCAAATAAGGCATTGTCTGAATGGAATTGACCATCTGGCGTTCTTCCATAAACGGTATATTTCTTTTGGTTCCAGCAGCAGTCTAATTGAATGGTAAATTGAACCTCTCCAGTTTCTAAGTCCGCAAAGCGGAAGTCGTCATATAAAGGTCCATTCAATGGGCAATTGTTTTTGAACCAAACGTACCAGTTTTTGAAGTTTACTTTTCCACCTTCTCTGAGTTTAGAAATAATGTTGCCCATTCTTTTGGTTTTTCTACCTAAAGAGCTGTCTTTACAAAACCAGTCGTACCACCCTGCTTTAATTTGGGTTTTAACATCTTCTGAATCGAAGTCTCCAAGAATGAAGCTTCCTATCCAGGATTGTAAGCAAATTCTGTTTTCCATTATCTTAACCCCCTCCAGAGTGGTCTGAGTTCAACAGGGGTATTCTCCCAATCTACCTCATCCATTGCTAAGCCATCAGCGATGCAGCCTTTGATGCAGCTGATCCATTTGGCTTGGTAAGAATTGTCCTTATCCATTGTTTCGTCCGTAACCCCCGCTTCAAGGTATCTCTTGAGAAGGGTTTCTAAGCCTTTTTTGGTTTCAATATAGTGCATATTCTGACCTCCTTTTGGTCATGTATATACTCTCGTAAACCTTTAGGTTTATCAACATATATCGACACTATTTTGATACAATTTTTACCTATGCACGTAAAGGGAATAAAACTGGAAAAACTTGTCAATTAAGGAAGTCGCCATCTTCTAAAACGCGGTAATCGCTGATTTCAGAAAGAGGTGTTTTCTTGCCATCTCTCACGAGGTAGCAGTTATCGTAGCTTTGAACTAATCTGAGGTAGCGTTTAACAATGACATCGACATACTTTTCATCAAGCTCAATGAGATAAGCTTTTCTTTTAAGTTGCTCCGCTGCCATCATGGTGCTACCACTACCACCAAATGGATCAAGAACGATCTCTCCTTTTCTGGAGGAGTTTTCGATGGCTTTACAAATAAGCTCAACAGGCTTCATAGTTGGATGAAGATCATTGTGCTTAGGCTTATCGAAATCCCAGCGAGTGGTTTGGGTTCTGTCGTTTGTGAAATAATGAGCAGCTCCCTCTTTCCAGCCGTAAGCGATAGGCTCTACTTGAGCGTGATAGTCTTTTCTTCCTAAAGGAAAGGTATCCTTAACCCAGCAGATAATCTGAGAAAACTTGAATCCCGCTTCTTTGATTGCAAGAAGGAAATTAAGTTCTTCAACATCGCTATGGAAAATATAGAAAGGACAGCCAGGCTTACACGCATTGAACGCATTCACAAAAGCTGCCTTTAAGAAAGAGAGGAACGATTCGCTATCCATTTTGTCGTTTTGAATCTTTCCCGCAGTTCCTTCATAGTCCACGTTATATGGCGGATCCGTAAAGAGGAGATCTACTTCTTTTCCTTCAATGAGGATATCGAAGTTTTCCTTTTTGGTTGAGTCTCCACATAAAAGCTTATGACCGTTTAATAAAAAGAGATCGCCTTTTTGAGAATATGGGTTCTCAGGAAGCTCGTCTTTTATCTCATCTTGTTCAGGTTCTTTTTCAAACTCTAAGTCGAAACCGAATTGCTCCATGTCCATCTCGATGCTGTCGAGTTCTTCCTGAAGTTTAGAGTCGATCCAGGTTGCGATAGAACTTACTTGATTATCAGCAAGCCTAAAGGCTTTGATTTGGTCTTCATCTAAATCATCCGCAATGATACAAGGTACTTTGCTAATGCCTAATTTGTGACAAGCTTTAATTCTGGTGTGTCCGCAAACGATCACGTTATCCTTATCAATAACAATAGGGATTTTGAAACCGAATTCTCTGATGGAGTTTGCTACTGCTTCCACCGCTTCATCGTTGTTTCTTGGATTGTTTTCATAAGCTTTGAGCTCTGAGACATCCTTAATCACTATCTTCGGAATCTTCACTTCCATTGAGCCATACCTCCCCGCCTGCTTCAATTTTTTTCTCAGCAAGTTCGTAGTCAAAAGATCTCTCGGAATACTCTCTTCCGAAGTTGTGACTTAGAAGATAAACGATGGCTTTGTAGTCGCCAGGAATATGCTTCTTGTACTTGTGAGCTTTTTTCTTTTTGTTTGCTTTATTGGAGACACCCTCTTCTAAGTACTGGTCTTCTTCAGTTACTTCGTAACCTATAGCCTTTTTGTACATAGCTCCAATGAGATTTCTTTTGAGATCAAGTCTGGCATCTTGCTTTAGCCTTTCGATCTCTGGGTGTTTTCTTTTTAACTTTATGAAAGTGGCTTCGTCCATCTGTAGGCGTTCACAGATTTCCTTTTGAGTCACTAGCTTTGAGAAGCAGTCGAATAAGAAATCTCGAACCTCTGGCCACTTTCCGGTTTCGTTCCACATTTCAAAAAGGTCTTTTCTGGTTTTGCCCATAAGACTTCCTCCTAAAATGTGTATGAAAAAACCTCTCCTAAGAGAGGCCTTGTTTCTATAGCTTTCGCCTATTTTAACATTATCAGAAGAATGCTGCTTTTTCAATCTTCTAAAAGCTAGCTTTTACTGCCTTTTACTATCTTCTTTTATTTTTACCAGAGATAGAGCTTTTCGATGGAGCTTAAAGACATAAGATTCAGCGTATCCAAGCTTGTCCGCTACTTCATTCCAATCCCAGCAATTAACATAGCGATAAGTGAGGACTAGTTCCATCACCGCATCATCTACTGTAGCGATCGCTTCTTGGATCTCATCTTTTAGAGTGAGAAGTTCTTCAATCTTTTCATCGATTTGCTTTCTCTTCTTTTCAAGCTTATCAAGGTAACGTACAAATGGAGCTTTCAAGGAAGGTGACTTTTGCACTCTTGGTTCATCATAGTTGATGCCCTGTGTTCCATCCGCAAGAAGTTCCAAACAATGAAGTTCTTCTTTTAAGGAGTCCACTTTAAGCGATAAGTAATAGTATCTTGATAAATATTCTTTTACGTCATCGTACATCTTCCTTTCCTCCTAACTTGACTTTGACTGCTTCAAAGAGAGCATTTTGCATTGTCTCTTTGCCTTCTAATACTTTTAGTATTGTTTCATCAACAGTGTCAGCGGCAACTATATGAGTAACCACTACTGTTGAGGATTTTTGACCTTGGCGATAAAGCCTGGCATTTGTTTGCTGATAAAGTTCTAAAGACCAGGTAAGTCCATACCAGCAAATAGCACTTCCACCATCTTGAAGATTTAGTCCATGCCCTGCTGAAGCCGGATGAATTAAACCAACCTCTAGCTCACCAGCATTCCACTTTCTAAAGCTTTCGGCAGTATCTAGTTCCATATAGTTGATCTTTAGCTCATCAAGCCTTCCCTTGATTCTTTCTAAATCAGATCGATACCAGTAAGCAACTAAGAGAGGCTGACCATTTTGGGCTTCAATAATGTCTTCCAGAGCATCAAGCTTCTTAGAATGGATGATTTCAGTTTTTCCATCTTCGGTATAAACCGCTCCGTTTGCATATTGAGTAAGCTTTCCAGTAAGAACCGCAGCATTAGCTACTGAGATGTCCTTATCTTCAAGCGAGAGAACTAGTTCTCTTCTGAAATCTTTATAGGCTTTCATCTCCTTGTCAGAGAGATAAACCTTGTAAGCATTTGAGATAAGCTTTGGCATCTTGATGTGATCAATGGCTCTCATTGAAATTGTGATATCGCTAATAGAGTCAAAGATTGCTTCTTTAGCTCCTGAGATTGGTCGATAAGAGAACACCACTTCTCCATTGTGCTTATCTGGTACAAAGTACATGTTGCGGTAATGAGTGATGAATCTTCCTAAGCGTTTCCCGTAATCAAGAAGTCTGAATTCAGCCCAGAGATCCATGAGCCCATTTCCTGCTGGAGTACCAGTTAATCCAACTATGCGATCAGAATTAGCTCTTACCGCTAATAAGGATTTGAACCTTTTAGCTTTATGGTTTTTGAAGCTAGAAAGTTCATCAATTACGATCATGTCGAAGTCGAACTTATATCCGCTTTCTTCTATGAGCCAGGAAACGTTTTCCCTATTGATAATGTAGATGTCAGCTTTGCTGTTTAAAGCTTTAAGTCTAGTTTTTAAGTCGCCAACCACTACTGAAGCTTTGAGAATCTTAAGATGATCCCACTTCTTTAATTCGTTAGGCCAGGTATCACGAGCAACACGCAAGGGTGCAATTATTAATACTTTCCTTATTTCAAAAGAATCAAAGAGAAGATCATTCAATGCAGAAAGAGTAATAACTGTCTTTCCTAAACCCATATCGAGCAAAACTGCAGAGATAGGATTTGCTTCTATGAAGTTAGTCGCGAACTTTTGATATTCATGAGCTACGTATTGCATCGATTATTCCTCCTATTTGGCTTTCCTTGTCTAACACGTAGACTTGAAAACCCAGTTCTTGTAGCTGTTTGTGTCGGATTTTTTGCAGTTTTCTCGGTTTTTTCTTGGGAGCTTTTACTTCAACGAAGCCTATTTTGCCAATAGCGATGAGGATGAGGCGGTCAGGCATACCAGCAAGACCAGGAGATACAAATTTAAGAGCTAGACCACCAAGAGCTTTGATTTCCTTGCAGAGTTTTTTCTCAAGTTCTGACTCTTTTGCCATAGCTTGTCCTGCCTTTTCGGGAGGTTGTCCCGGATTTTTTGTGGTTTTGAGTGTTTTTCATAACAAGTTAATACAAAGTATTACTTCTTTTGGGCGGGACAAGTGGACAGGACAACCCGGATTTTTCCTATAGATTTATAAAACATATGATTAGTTTTTTTCTTAACAATGCTTTCACATTATTAGCTAAATCTTGTCCAGGTTGTCCACTTGTCCTTAAGAACCACTTTTACTCTGTAACTTGTATACTCTTTGGCGGCCATAACCTGGGACAACTTTTCTTTCGCTTGTCCTTGTCCACCCTTCAATGCTCTTCATGATCGCTGAGATCGCATAGGAGTCGCTGGCTGTGAAATCTTCTTTTCTTTTGCCTAAGCATTCAGTCCAGATTTCAATGTTGCTAACTTCGGTCCTTTTAACAGTCCCTTCTTTATGCATTTCATGACCTATATCGCCTAAGAAAGAGATTCGAGCCCCTATGTCCATCTTCCACCAGTCTTCAGGAAGAAGAGTATTAAGGTATTCTCTAACAAGGCCCTCTCTTTCGTCGTGTTCCATTGCACCATTGGTAGCTTCTTCTGCAGCTTGAGATAATTCTTCGCTATCTAAGAAAAGGTTTTCTCCTTTAGCGGCAATCTCCACTACTTCGGACCAGATTTGATCTATTATATCGGCAGTAAGCTCCCATGCTTTTTTACTACCGGTACCTGGAGTTCTGACAGGCCAGAAACGTCTGTTTCCTGTAATGTCTCTAAGAAAGCCGTCCTCAGCATTTGTTGTGGCAAAGAAGATGCATTGTCTAGGGTGAGAATTAACTCTTCTTCCAAAGGAAGCTCTGTATTTGTCGTCCTGCCTAGAGATAAAAGCTTTAACTTTATCAATGTCGGCCTTTTTCATGCCAGCCAACTCACCGATTTCCAAGATCCAATAACCCTGAAGCTTTTCTGCTGCGGTTTTATCGTTCATATCAGAAATGTTCAAAGAGTCCGAATACCAATCCATCCCTAGCTTTGCAATAGCTGTTGATTTGCCCACCCCTTGAGGGCCATTAAGAACCAGGATATAGTCAAACTTAATGCCTGGATTAAATACTCTTTTGTAAGCAGCGACTAGAATTTTCCTAATCACTGCTCTAGTGTATGGAGTATCTTCGGCACCAAAATAGTCGACAAGGAAGGTTTCAACTCTTGGAGTTCCATCCCATTTAGGAAGTTTTTCAAAATAATTCCTTATTGGATGGTAGCTTCTATCATCAACGACTTTTGTTACTGCGTTGTTATAATTCTCTTTAGAGAAATTGGTATAAGTTTTGTTAATGTAGCACACAAGTTGGGCATCATCGGCATCTCTCCAGAATCTAGATTTCGCAGGCCATGCTACAGGACCTATTATTTCTATGTCTGTTGCGAGCTCGTTATAAACAATGTTTTTAAGAAGAGGATCATTGTTAAGAATTAATTCAAGGTTTTCAGTGCAATTCACTATTGCGTGAGTTTTGTCATTCTTGATAAATTCGTCCTGCCAATTCTTATATTGTTCAGGAGGGACATAACCTTTGGTTAAAATCAAACGATTATAAAAGCTGTTTAAACTCTTCCAAATCGTGTTTTTGATTTCTTCTTCTTCAAGAGGAGGTTCACATACCTTTTCATTTCTTTCTAAAATGAGAGAGTAGGCTTTATCTGTGTAACCATATCTTTTAACGACTTTTGCACCAAAGCTAGAAAGATAACCATTTCTATGGCCTTCGCCAACCTTGAATGAAGCATCTTTTTCATCATCAATCCACTTCATGAAAT
This sequence comes from uncultured Erysipelotrichaceae bacterium, assembly GCA_902800025.1. Classification (GTDB taxonomy): domain Bacteria; phylum Bacillota_I; class Bacilli_A; order RFN20; family CAG-826; genus UBA2450. The sequence continues at coordinate 21,415 of CADCDA010000003.1, forward strand.
CATCAACATTGAAAGTACCTTCTATAATCTCAACATTTGGATTTATAGTCCCATAAAAGAACCTAGCTGCATCCACTGCATTAGAGTCAAAAAACGGGAAATAACTATTAACCTTCAGTTTTAAGTTTTTATAAGTTTCAATATCTGCTATTTCTTTAATTGGAAAAAGGATGTGAAATTTTGGTCTTGCGGCTTTTCCGTTCTTCGGTTTGTTGTGGCTTTTTGAGTAATGAATCATCATTGTGACATTAGGAAACCATTCCTTAACCATTTCTAGGTCAACCCAAGTTGATGGATCATCAGAATGATCGTTATCACAATCAAGCATAAGGCAGTCTGAAGTAATGAAGTTTTTATTGCTTCTGGTGTTCTTTTCATATTCGGCCCCAACGTAATCGTGAGAAACAACTTCGATCAAATCTTCACGAGTTTTAATCTCTTTGAAATTTGGATAAAGCTTGTTTTGTTGTTTGCCTACAACATTGGCATAAAAACACTTCATAACAACCATCCTCCTTTTCTTTATTAATTGTTTTATAAACTAGGTTCATATTGTGGTTACTCCTTCAAATAGAACTTGCAGCTATAGCCTTCAGCATTAAGGATTAATCCAGAAGCCCAATCAGGCAGTTTTGCCATGCTTTTCTCCACAAATTCCGGTGATTTACCGCTGAAATCCTCAATAATAAGCTCGTCATGAACGTGCATTACTATGCGAGAATCTTTGAGAGTTCTCATGGCAAAGCAGAGAATGTCTCTAGCTGTTCCTTGAATGATGTTTTCAACGAATTTGGGACCATAGCTTTCAATCCTGGTCCACTTCTTTTGCTCGCCAATTCCTTCATAAGAAATGGATTCGTTTCCGTATTCGTTAATGATGATCTTTGGCTTAACGTATGAGAGCTTTCTACCACTTGGAAGAGTGATAAATAGCATTGAACTTTTATAGGTGAAGATAAGATTTCCGAGCTTCTTCTCACAAGAGCATTTTGTTTTTGTTCCTTCTTCAATCACATAGCGGACAGCATCGCCAACTTCCCACCAAAATTTAGTGATGTTTTTGTTAGCATTTCGCCATGATTTAACTAGAGGAACAAGCTCTTCTTCAGTGAGGCCAGAGCCTTCATCTAAAGCACCCATTGCAACTAGTGCTCCAGTGCTTCCACCATATCCAAGAGCAAGCTCGGCGATTTTACCCTTCTTTCTGAGTTCTCCATTAATGCCGTTTTTAACAACAGGAACGCCGAACATCTTACTTGCGGAAGAGCAATAAATATCTTCGTTATTTTTGAAAGCTTCTATTCTCCAAGTCTCACCTGCATACCAGGCAAGAACACGTGCTTCAATAGCAGAATAATCGCTTACCAAGAACTGCCCATCTCCTTCTGGGATAAAAGCTGTCCTTAATAGTTGTGATAGAATATCTGGAACATCTTCATAGAGCATCTTGAGTGCTTCTACATCTTCTTTAAGAACCAGTTCTCTCACTACCGCTAAATCTGGAAGCTTGTTTTGTGGAAGATTATGAAGCTGAACGATATGGCTAGAAAAGCGGCCTGTTCTATTTGCTCCATAGAATTGGAACATTCCCCTAATTCTTCCATCACTGCAGACAGCTTCTTTCATGCGTTCATACTTCTTAATTGATGTTTTAGCGAGCATCTTTCTTAAAGCCATCGCAAGTCCAATTTCTGAATCTGCGAATTGCTTTTCTAAAGAAGTTACTGTCTTTTTGCCTAAATCTTCAGGTTCAACACCATATTTAAGTAGCCATTGTTTAAGCTGAGCGACTGAGTTTGGATTATCTAGCTCTGTGATATCTACCATAAGCTTAGAAAGCTCTTCGTGGATCACTCCATCGATTTTGATGGCTTTCTCTGCTAAAGCAGTATCTAAGTAAACGCCTCTATCATTGATTTCTTGATCGATGGCGTATTCTTCCCAGAGCCAGTCTGGAAGCGGATAGTTTTTAAGACGTTGTTGGATAGCAAGCTCCACTTCTACGTCTCTTTTGTTATAACGAAGAAATAAATCGCGTTTCTCTGGATGATTTTTAAATAAGTTTTTTGTTGCGCCACCATTACTTTTGGTTGGTTTGACTGGACTACAGAAGAATTTGATAAGATCTCGTCCTTCTTCTAACTTCTGATTCTCTAGCTTGAGAACAGCTCCGACACCTTTTAGAGATAAAGGAAGTCCGAGATAGCTCGCAGCAACCATTGTGCATCGCCAACTACGAGGATTTAAGAACTTGTTCTTAGGTAGCCCAAGATATCGAGATAAGCAGACTCTTTCAAAGGAAGCATTGTAAGCATGTTTTATACAAGAATCATCATTAATAAGTCTTAAGATTTCAGAAGGAATAACTCCTCCTTCTTGTAAATTAACAACTTGAACTTCTCCTTCATTAAGAGAATAGCCGAAGCATAAGATTTCAAAACTTGGATCTTCTGAATATCTATATGCCCCGGCTTTATTTAAGTTGACGTCTGAATAAGTCTCGATATCTATCGAAAGATGATTAATCAAGGAAATCTTCGGTGTCGTCAGTTGCGAAGTCTTTTTCAGCCGAGACTTTACCACCTAAGTGGTCACCATCTGCAAGCTTGAGAACGTTATTGAGTCCAACAGCGATTCCCTTTGCACCATTTTTGTTATAGGCATAGAAGCTGATTGAGACTTTTCCGTACATTCCTGAGTAGATTTCGCTAGGATCAAGAATTGGGTTTAAAGCGGCATCGACAATACCGACAGCACTAATGGAAGACGCATTTAAGAAATAGCTATCTTTATAGGCTGGATCGTCTGCTTTTTCAACATCTCCATCTCTTAATGGGATATGGATTGCTGAGAGAGCTGGTACTGTTTTGCCTGTGCCACGAAGCTTTGCTTCGCCTTCGTTATAGGCGGCTTCAATGGCTTTGTTGATCTTCTCTAAAGTGACAGTATCACTCTTAGGGATGATGATTGATGTTGAGTATTTTTCTTGACCACCCTCAACGGTAGCCTTCGCTTCTAAAATATTGCAATAAGAGAAACGAACTTTTCCGGTAATAACCTTTGTTGGATTTACGACTTTTGTCATAATTAATTTTCTCCTTCTAAATTGTTTAGTTCTTCCGCAAAGTCAGCTGCGGCACTGTTGATTTCCTCTCTTTTATCACTGCGAGGAACGAGTGTTGGTTTGCCTTCTGGTTTAATTACATAGGGAGCCACTATCTCATTGAACTTAACTTTTCCTAATACTTTCTGGATATCGGTTAAGCTGAGAAGGGTTCTCTTGTAAGGATCAATTCCTTCGGCTTGAAGTGAAGCAACCACTGCTTCTTCATCTTTGATGACTCTGTTAGATTTACCAGCAACGAGCTTATGGTTTTTCCAGATCTTACCCTTGATTGCTTCATTAAGGGCATAGTCTTTGATTTGATTAGCCCAGCTAACGAGGGAGTCGATTCTGTCTAATACATCTTCAACTTCTTCATCAGTTAATAAAGGCGGTTCTTTTTGCTCATACTTTTCAAGTTCAAGAAGAGAATTCGACTTAGCCCTACATGTGCTACGAATTCTACAAAAACGACAATTTTCACCTGGGTGGAATTCTCCCTTTCCTTCATAAGCATCAGCAGCGGCTGGTCTTACCACTTCTTCGGCCCATTTGAGCAACTCCTCTTTAGAGATTTCACTAGTTTGGACGTTACCCATTCTTGGTTGGAAGATGCTCATCTTTACTGTCTTAAAGTCATAAAGGCAGTCAAACATTGATATTGCTCCTAAAGCGTACAATTTGGTTTGCGGATTCCCCTCACATTCCACTAAAACGTTCTTTCCGTATTTGAGATCAATTACGTGGATCGTGTCTTTAGATAGAATTAGGGCATCTGCGGTACCAAAACTCTCAGGAACGAATTCTGATATGTCTACCTCCTGTTCGATGAATAGAACTGCATTTTTGTCATGTTTCTCGGCTTCATTAAGCTTTTCTAAGACAAATGCGACGTAGTCATCGGTATAACCATCCATTTCAGCATTGAAGTATTCGCTTTTTCTAGGATTAAGGTCTTCCATGTTTTCTGGCCTCCAAAGCTTTTATAAGCTTCTCTTCTGATAATGCATGAGCTACGGTGCCTTCCGCTGAAGCAGTACTATCTTGATCCTCGATAAATTCTGCTAACCTGGCGGAAGGTGTGCAAACTAGCCAAATGTGACTAGAACTTGCAGATAGAAGTGCGTGTCCTTTAGCTGCCATGTCTAATTTCAGCCGCTTCATCAAGGATCGCTTCCCATTCATCTGGATTAACTTCAGATAAGCGAGAGGCACCATGACGTTTAAGGATTGCTTTCACTTCTTGTGTTTTCCCATCTCTACTTAGTTCAGCAAGAACAGTTCTTACTTCTTCTAAGGTGATAGGGACTAGCTCGCAGGCTTGTTCTGCCTTTGGCTCTTCCTCGCTATCAAGGGCTTCGATAAAGAGGTTTAATTCTTTAGCTAACTTGATCGCGAGCTCTTTAACGGTTGTGAAGTCTTTACTTTTTGCCATTTTTTCGGCCCTCCTTTTGAGTTGATACGGAGTTCCTAATGATTTGTTTCGCTCTTGAATCTGCTAAGACGGAGATTAGAGCAAGGGTATCCACCACTTGTTGGTCTTGCTTAGAGAGAGCTACTTTTGATTTGATCATTTTCGTTTTCTCCTTTGAGGATGCTTCTGTCCTCACTTTCCCCTTTCCGGAAAAAGGTGTTTTGTCCCAGAAAAAATTCATAAAGTTAAAAACCTCGGCATTTTTCTTGTAAAACCTGGATGATTCGTTTGACTTCTCTATCAACTGAGCTTTTAGACATTTTTAATTCATTAGCTATATCGCGGACAGGTACGCCACGTGACCACATGTCTAAAATCGCCTGTTCCTTTTCATTTAATGAATGGATTTCAGACCACATCTTCTCTTTGCGTTCTTGATAGTAAATATCGGTAACGAAGTCCTCATCTGAAGCAGGTTCAAATTCATTTCCCTCTTCATCAGTGAGTTCTCCGAATGTTAGCGGTAATCTTTGTTGAAATTGATCATAGTCAAGCGGACTAGGATTCTTTGATAATTCTGGATCATCTGGATCATATCTAAATGGGCACTTCTCGCAGCTATGTTCGCAAACGATAAGTTTTCCTTTTTTGCCTGGTATTAGGCATTTGGTAATTTTTTCATGATATTGTTTTTCTTTATCAATGATGTCCTTAAGCTTCATTCCTAGCTCGTAGGAAACATAAATTTTGACACCACCGGTCATTTCAAGAGGAAGATAGTAAGTTCTATCGCTACTCTTCTTGGAGTAATCAACTCCATCACATACTAAGTTAATTTTGATCTTTGCCATGTTCTGGTCTCCTTTTTGTTCGGTTTGGAAACCAGTTCTGGCATCGAGGCAGCACTAAAAGAGCTAAATCGGAATTACAGGAATGGTTTCCTAGTAGTTCGCTTTCAGCTCTTAATTACTGATTGCTATGTTCGGCTCTGAATATTAAGAATTTGTCGACTAAGACAGAGCCATTTGTTTCATTTCTCTATAGAGGTTCAATTTGAAGCGTTACTTGAGGTTTTGTTCACTATCAAGATCCACTTCGGTTAAGAACTTTTTAATTTCTGAAATAATGACACCTAATGTGCGTAACAACTTGATGCTGATTTCGACACCCTTTTGGGCATCGCTGCAGCCTTGAATAAGTTCGTTCTTTTTCATGCTTCTTCGCCTCCTTTCCGTTTGCATTTGCGGCAGGGAAACAAAAAAGCGCCTAACAAATACAAACTAATAGCTGTTCATCGTTAGGCGTTCCTTCTAGGCTATTGCCTATTCTACGTCTGTCATAAATAGTCCTTGTTCTGCCGAGCAGAAGTCTCTATCTGTAGCTTGTTTGTATTTGTTAAACGCTTCACTAATTGTGGATTGTCCAACAAATCGATATCATAGCTCGATTGCATTTTTTGCATTCAAGCACCGCTATTGTATAGTATTTGTCGTGTTTTTTCTAGTTTTATCGGTTTTAAGTCATTTGAGTTTCCTCCGTTTTACCCAGACTTCGCTGAGCTTTTCTGACTACATTGTCGCCCATCGTTTTTATTAAAAATAGGGAAAACAGCACCCCTAATAACCGATAATGGGTACCCACTTTTTTGCATTAAAAAAAGCCAGATAAAATCTGGCTTTATGGCATCATTTTCACGAACCTAATCTTGATAATTTTTCACGAAACCATAACGTCCGTTGTTAGGATCTTTCGTGAATTCTATTCTATTAACTCCTTCGTAATCTATGTCAGGAATATCGTTTTCGATTGCGATGATTTGCATGTCCCTAGCGCACTCCTTCAAATAGGTGAATAAGGCTTTCTTTATTTGATCCGGAAGCTCTTCATTTCTCTTTTCTCTTAGTGACAAGATAGGAGAATCGACTAGAAGCAATCCAGGCTTATAGTATCCTCTTTCTATCAAAACCTGCTGAAGAGCCAGTGCAAGTATCGTGTTGTAAAAACCCTTGAAGCCTTCGCCTTCATATTTCTTTTCGCTGCCGTTGATTTTAATATCAAAGTCACCATAGACGAAATCGATTTCATTTTCCCTGCCATTACATCTATCAATGCCGGCTTTCGCCTTAGTCACAAGGAAGCCAGAAAGAAGTGATTCAATGTATTCTCTAGGATTGTATTTCGTAATTTCGACCTTTATCTTCTCGACCTTCTTATGCTCTTCGATTGCATCATTAAGGTTTTGGACGGCATTATTGTACTCAGCTTCGGAAACAACCGCGGTCTGATAGCTGTTAATCTTACTTTGAAGCTGCTTGACTAACGGCTTTAACTCATGATTGATCTCGGCATCAATAGCTTTCTTTTTGCCGACCAATTCGGAAACTTTCTCTTTTAGAGAAGCAAGCTCATCTTCGATAGCTTTTTTCGCTTCTTTCAAATCCTTTATTTGAGGTACAAGCTTCTTGAGCTCTGCTTCTGCAGCTTCTTCGCACGTCTCCTCTTCTTCTTTCTCAAGCTTGCCATTGCAGAATGGACATCTTTGAGGCTCTTCGACATCCGAGGAATGAGCCTTTCCATCGACAATAAGCTCCATCCTTCTTAAATCCGATTCGTATTGGCTAAGGAGCGTGTTGTATTTTTCTATGAAGTTGTTAAGTTCAGCGATTCTATCGTTCAGGCCGATGATTTGGTTGGAGAGGCCTTTGCTCTCTTCGATCTTCTTGTTAAGCTCTTCATTCACTTCGTTGAGCCTTCTGATAAGCTCATCGATATCCTTTTTGAATTGCTCAGGCTCGCCAATCTTGAACCCTTCGTATGATTTCAACTTCTCAGTAAGCTTATCAACTTGCTCTTTCAGGTATTTTTCGAGCGCTTTCTTTCTGGCGGCTTTTTCAATAGGATTGCCTTCAGGATCTATGTGATTGTCCCTGGACAAAAGGTAGATTAATGCCGATTTGAACGAAGTCGCGCTTGTGTTCTGCTCTGGGGCGAGGATACTTTCTTCTTTGCTTACATCGTTTTCTTTAATTACAAAAGTATGGGAGAACGTTCTGAAAGTTAGATTGTTCTTTTCCCAATTCTCGTTCTTAAGGATCTCCACTCTCTCGGTAAAGCCGATAAGCCTTAGCAATACATCGCTGTAGCTCATCCCATTTTCGTCTTTTTGCTTATATTCTCTGCATTCCAAACCTTGGATGTTCGTTTCTACAACCACAAGAGTCTTCTTGCCTATGGACCTAAGCAAAACAGCATATCCATCGTCGCATTCCACTCTCGCTTTGATCTCTTTTGCGTTGAAGTGCGGATTGACTTCTTTCTTTGCGCCGAAGATGAAATCGATGCAATCCAAAATGACGGACTTACCAGTATTAGATGGGCCATAAACAACGTTAAATCCATCGTCAAAGCTCACAGCAGACACTTCATCATTGTTCTGAATAAGCTGTATTTCTTTAATTCTTAACATTGGTAAATCCTCCTCTTTTCACTAAGTCGGCCATGAATTTTCGAACGCTTTCATCTTTTTGAAGATCGTACTTCTCAAACGCTCCTTCTGCTGTCGACATATAATTTTCGCCGTACACATTGTCGAGCGAATCTATAAAGTTAATGCCATTATCATTGATTTGGTACTTGAAACCATTATCTTGCGTCACATCGACAAGTCCTCTAGTAACCAATTCCTTAATCGCCATATCCACAAGTTCTTTTCTTGAGGCAATTTCTCCAAACTTATAAGCACTATCGCCATGGAGATTGGACTCAGAAACCCCATAGTCCTTCCCATAACAGCAGATAAAGTCATAGCAGACAAATTGGTATTTATCCATCTTGTCGAAAGGGCAATTGATGAGAAGCATCAATATCCTCAGTTGCATTTCAAATGGCGTGTTGAAAAATCTATTCATCCAGTTTCTCCTCCACCCATTTGATTTTTTCATCATTAACTAGCATGTGGGTGATTCCTTTTCTCTCTTGGGTTTTGATCCATCCAGGGAGATGCATGAGAACGCTATTAAGAGGAATAAACGTCACCCTTTCCATTATTGCGTTCATTTTTTCTTTTCCAGAAGCATAGCTTTTGTTGCATGTGTCTTCTAGACCAGTGAAAATTTCGCTCTTTAGCTCATCGAAAAAATGATAGCCATAGGTTTCAGTGTCCCTAAGGCCAACTCTTATTGATTCGGCAGCGTAATAGTAGCCGCGTTGTTTGTTAAAATCATCGAGACACGCGGTATCTGAAACAAGGTCGCTCTTCTTCACGAAGATAACATGTGCGGCCTCAGAGTAAACCTTTAGAAGCTCTTTGACGTAGTTTAATTCTTCGTCTTTAATATCATCTGGTGTCACGATGGCGACTGGGTGCTCCCTGCTATTGAGAATATCAATGATATCGTTCGTAGTGAGATTGTTATCGCCTAGTGATCTGTTTGCTTTTTTAGCCACAGGATTTGTTTTGTTGTCTGCGACAATCGCAAGCATGAAAACCTCTCTGAAGAAAAGCTTGTCTTCATTCCCTTTGTTGGCATTATAAAGCCCATTGACATAGCGCCTCTTTGCTATATCGATTTCTTCATCTGATTGCACCAATTCGTTTAATTCTTTGAAAATATATCGATTTTGCAGACTATTTGTCACGATTCTGTTCAAAAGCAACATTGAAATGCTTCCGTCTTTGTCGTGGCCGTTGAAGTATCTAGTCATTCCTGCCCTCAACAATGGATAAACATCTTCGTTACCCTTATAAAGCGATCCGCACATTTTCGGAGTAAGACGGTATTGCTTATGTGATCTATCCCTGATATCCGCCTTTTTGATAGGATCCTCCAATAAACCTTTCACCAAAAAAGTCATTTGCTTCTTTTTAGCAAATTTAGTGATTACCTTTAAAAATGATGAGAAGGTTAAGACGGCCATATTATTCTTCGTTATCCTCTTTTTCCTTCTTGCGATAGACGTTTATTGGATTTCCGTCTTTATCTCTCCAGCAATTCCAGCCGTTGTCATTGTGACCTGAGATCATTGCCGCGGCTTGGGAAACGGACGAGCACACAACATCTTCTTGTAAGATTGATCCTTTGAGCGGTAAGGACATCCTAAAAGGGACCCACGAGAATATTGATGGAGTTTTTTCAGATAAAGGAGCACAAGTAGAATCTTTTTTAAGTGTTAGAACACCATTAGCAACGGCTAAAACACCAGAATAAGTATTTCTATCTGCCTTTGATTTAACTTGATAATAATACTCTCCATCAGGAAGCGATGAACTTTCTACCGCTTCTGTGGCTTGCTCAAACACCTCTTTCTTATCTTCTTCTGGATACACCACTCTTCCGTCGAGAGAAGAAAGGAGCTGACGAACCATATTGACGTCCAAAGAGAACATTTCGGTATCGCCTACTCTACTCTTGGAGAAAATTTCATGAAGCAGAACTTCTTTTTCATCGTAGTTGTCAAGTTCTATTGCGAAGTTTCTTTTTAATCCGCTGACATTTCTATAACCATTACTTTCAAGGAATCTCATTCTTTCCTCGAAATTGTCTGTTTTGGTTTTTCCTATTTTGACTAAGCCGCTAACAACGGTTGTCATCAAATAAATAATTCCTTTCGCCATTCTCTATTCCTCCTTTATTTCAGCTTCCAATTAAAGAAGAAATCAGAAACAAACACATCTCTGTTGGCATACAAGATCTTGTTGATCTCTTTTTTGGAAACACCAAGAATGTCTGCGATCTTTCCAGATTTCATTCCTTTGCCCGATTCTCTTAAAACTTTTACTATTTGATCTTTCAAAGAGAGAGGTTCTTCTTCAACTATCGCTTTTGGCTTAGCTACTACCTTTGGAGAGCTGAATTCAATAGCTTCATCTAGTAGCCTAGAGTCAAAACCAAATGCTTTGTATCCCTCAGAAACTCGTTCAACATATTCATCAGAAGGTCTTCCGAGTTTTCTATCCTCGTGCATAATGTAAACGAATGCTTCGATTTGGCTGAATGATCCATCATCAGCCTTAAGTTCAACTTTTATATCTTTTTTATAGTAGAAAGCAGGGTATCCTTCGTATCTATCTAGCGATGCTTCGTCATTTTCATTAACGACGAAAACACCAACAGGAACAGCATATCCGTTAGCCCTCTCGATTGTGAGGTAGTTTCCAGAGGAACTTCCCTTAAACATCAAGCGATAGTCATGGATAACTGATGTCCCTACTTTCCTTGCGGTTGGGCATCTGCTGGACATTTGTTCCAAATTGAGATTGCTGCCATAAGCCAAATAATAGCGAATTGGTTTCTGTGGTTTTTCTTCCACCACTAGTTCTGGTTCTTCTTCAGCAGGCTTTTCCACAGCATTTACAGGTTCCTCAACAGGTTTGCTTGAAACAAACGTTCTCGAAATTCTTGTTTGTTCTGGAGCTTCAGTATGTGTTTCGCCTTCAATTCCAAATTCAAACCAATCAAAGCTGTTTCTATAGTTCTTTCTTACTTCTTCATTTGATAAATCTAAAGTAGATCCAATTGATTCGTTTTCAAAGAATTCTCTAATGAAGCCATTAAGGATATCTTCTTTGAAGATGTGATACTTGTTGAGAACCTCAAAGTCCTTCTTAGTGATACCGACAGCTTCTAAGAACCTATCCGGATCTGCATTCTTAAAGATTTCATCAAATGTCGTTTCTCTATAAACAGAAATATATAGGAATTCAAATAAACGAGCCAAGATGTGCTGCATGACGTTATCTGCATCTTGGATAGAAGTGTCATCGGCGTTTTTGATTACAGGTACCAAGGCTTTCTTTACTGCTTTTCTAAATGAATCACAGTACCAGCGCTTGTAGATCTTTCCCCTATATTCCTGAGGAATGTTGTTTATGTCATTAAGATAGGCAACAACAAAGTTCTCTATCTTTTGCTTTGTTTCAGTTGTATATGTAATTTTTTCGCCGAAATGTTCTCTTACTTTGTCGACAAACTTAAGACCATCGGCTTTGCCGCATTGGAGCTTCTTAATAGGAGCGTTGACGCCTTGTTCATAGCCTTTCTTGAAGCCATTAATAAAGTATTTCTTATGGAGCTCATCTAAATCTGAAGGAATGTTTTCTTTGATGTGCTTTTCTTCGTTTGCATCGTATTGTTCTTGGACTTCATTATCATCTAAATCAAGGTAAAGCTTACTATCAGCCATACCTAAGGCATAGCCTTTATCTCTTCCTTCTAAAGTAACCTTATCCTTAAAACTTGCATCATCTGGTTTAGGAGGGACGTCTCTATCCTTGGATTTTCCAAATTTTGCATGTGCAAAGACATGTTTAATAATGTCGCTAACCTCCTCGTCATTGAGCATAGCGGCGATTGTATCTTCATCTTGGATCCAGGTCGTATTTTTGGTGTCCCTGATTTTCTTTGAAAGCGGCTTTCCTCTGCTATCACCAAACTCAGCAAGCTTGAAGAATGTATCTTCGCCAATTGGGTGTTCCATGTCGCCATCCATGAAAATAGGTAAGTACTTAACGATCAGTCTAGCGACTTGCATCTTCGTATATGCATTTTCCTTAGATGATTCTTCGGCATATTTTAAAAGAAGCGAAGCTGCTCTATCTATGTTGAAATCATATACATAACCATCAGTTTTGAGGATCTTTCCGTTTTCAACCAATGGTGTCTGAATTCTAAATATCGCCTGGAAATATGATTCAGGGCTAGCTAAGTCCTTCAAAACGAAAACACTAAACCACTTCTTAACCGTGACACCTATAGTTAGCTTATTAACAGTGATTGAAATGCTGCCGATTTTACCGGTGTTTTCTCCAGCGGTCATGCTTTCATTTAAAAATGTAAGGGCGTTTGTACCACTACCAACGTTCCTATCGGATAGATTGATGATCTGGTATCTAGAGAAATAATCATCTTCTTGAAGCAACTTTGCCATCGCATAGCATGAGTTGACAGTTGGCATGAGCCAAATCGTATGTTTGCTGTTAGGTGTAAGTTTTGGATTAGAATATGGGAAATTCTTTCCGTGCATTGAAGCGCCTTTTATAATTTCAAGCCAAAGTTTAATCTCATCCTCATAAAGGAATTGGTATCCAAAGGCTTCGTCGTAATCTTTCCTCGTCTCAAAGAATTTGTTCAAGGAAAAATAACTTCTTCCCAATACCTTATCATCCGAAACCACCGAATTGGCTAGCCCAGGGAACAAAGACTTCATGTCATAACCGAAGATGCTCATATCTGGGAATTGGGCATAATCTTTATTCGGGGTCCAATCGTCGTTCTCACTATTAGGATATTTCCTCTTTTGCTCATCAAAGTATGAATATGTGCTTGATGTTTTATCTGTAAATTCGCCTCTTGCTAAAGCTCTGAAAGGAGTTCCTGAGAGACAGATTGTTTTCTTTGTTTTGATTTCGAATTTCTTAACGACATCCTTCGTGTCTTTGAGGTTTTTCTGATAGTCCTTATCAAGGTCCTCGAAAGTATCCTGAGTTCTAGCATTCCAGGCTCCAAAATGGTATTCATCGAGAACCACCAAATCCCAATCAACATCTTGAAGCTTTTTGATTTTGTCTTTTGTTGTTTGGCTTTGGCTGTCTTTGCCTAAGTAGTTCTGCAACGATAAAAACACAACGAAAGGCTCAGTCTTACCTTTTAAGGTAAAATCATTCCTTCTGATGTTGTCGTCGGTATAGTACTTATATACCTTATTTATATGAAGCAAGTCATCCTGCCATGATTTCTCAACTGCTGGGATGAATGTCAAAATTAAAATCTTATTGATATTGTTGTCTTCTGCAAACTTATAGGTCGTATAGCATTTTCCGAACCTCATTTTGCAGTTGAGAAGGAATCTTCCTCCTACTGGATGTTTGTCAAAATATGCAACTAAATCATCTATCGCTTTTTGCTGCTCAGCTCTAGGAGTATAAACAACTCTGCTGCTTCCGCTTTTTCTGATCTCGTTGAAAATAGAAATCAATTCATCAGGATGGATGTTGACAAACCACTCCTGCTCTTTTTCTTGAATTCCTGCGTACTTAGCTTTGATCTCGGCATGAACGCGATAATCTTTGAAGGATTCGCTATTGGTGTCTAAGCAGATGCCCCAATAGATGACTTCTCTGATGTCACCATAGCCTTTAGCAAATTGATCATCGGTCAAAGCTAATTCATGTTGTTGATCCTTAATTCTAGATTTGATTGCATGCCAAAAGGTCTCTCCCATTTTGCACTTGGTCATGCCTACCTTGACTCCATGATAAACGAAGTTAGGAAGTTGGTACATATAAATCAAGATCAAGTCTTGATCGGTTGTGTTTTTGTCATCCAGTTGGAAAAGAACGTCCTTTCCACTGAATCTGACTGTATCCTCAGAATTTATATTCTGGCCACGTTGGATTACTACTTCGCTCATATCAAATCATCTCTCTAATTAAGGATTCGATATCCTTTATCTCAGTTTCGTCAAGGCCATACATTTCATAGAGTTCCTTGTCGCTCCACGATTTTTCATAAGTCAAATTCGGGACAAATTTAAAATTATCTTTTGTAATATGCATAGAACTTAAGGTCAATAAAACTAAATATCTAGCAAATTTTGTCTTAATATACGATGCATAATTATTTGCCTCTTGTTCCGTGTCAAAAGCACCAAGTAATAAATAAGTAGCTGTAAACGCTTCCCCTGGTTTGTAAATTTTTATTTTTGTTGTGACATTAGACATACCATCGCTAGCGTTATTAACACCTCCTCTATCAGGGTTTAACTGACCGATAGAAACTTTATATTTATCGATAATATCTGCTCCTTTTGGGAGGGAATCTTTTTTAATATAGAATTCGCCAGCACTAGCAATAACCTTTATTGAATTATCAAAAGGTTTTTCTTCACCTCTTGTATTGGTTGGAAGCCCAAATGGGGATATCGGATAAACTAGCCTGTCAAGGAATACTTTTGTTTTAGCCCTTATTTTGTCAATAATTCCAATTCCGATATTGCTTCGTATAAATACATCGAAATCATTGAGTAGTCGATTCTTTGATGTTGTTTTTCCACCGACGCTACTGACGACTTGACATTTTCCTTGATGTTCAGAATCCCACAAGAAATAGCAAACGCCTCCAGCTATATCAACGTTTGGAAAGCAGTCTCTGCTCTTTGGAAAATCAACCAATAAAGCCATTCTCTTATCATTCAGCATCTTCTCTCTGAATAAATCCATTCCCATTCCGCCAGTAAACCATCTCGAAGGAATAATCATTGAAATATACTTCGGAGATAACGAGATAGCTTGTTCAACAAATTTGTGATAGATAGGCGTTGCCTGAATTCCTGAGTCGTTTGTACTCAATTGATATGGTGGGTTGCCTATTATAATGTCGAATTTCATATTCTTATCTCCTTTAAAAAACCTATTTCTTAAATGTCTTTCTATAACCAAATGGTTAACATGCATAAATTCATAAGCATATTGTTCTCTTTGGTTCGCATCTAAATATTTTGAATCGTGTGCCACGCCACAATACTTGCATTTCTTTGTTTTCGGATCTATTTCATGGCTTGTATTTGGAGTTTTAATGTTCCCCTCGGTATCTGAAAACCATGTTCCGTTTCCTATGGCATATCCATTAACAAAGTGACCGTCTGGAGCTTTTATTCCGTCACATGCTCTATTCGCTTCTGAACAATAATAAACGGTTCTTCTGGCTACATTAGCAGTGAACTTAGTTAGTCCAATAGAAAAGACCATATTTTGTAAAATGTGTTTTCTTCTTGTTTCTTTATCAGGAATAACATCTTTTAATCCTTCGTCAAGCCTAATAGCAATTTCACGTTCAAAAATACCATTTTTTGTTGCAGGATTTAGCCACTTATAATTTGGATTATGCCAAACTTCATCAGGCAAAGAGTCAAGCATCATATCAGCAGTTTTTCTAGGTGTGAAAACTTCGTCATTGCCGACGTTTGTAATAGTTTCAAGAATGTCGAAGTGCTCTATATAATCGCTAGCTTCTTCTACAGCTGTATTGTATTTCTTCTCAGCGCTTAGGCCTTCGCTGGTCTTTTTATCTTCATCTACCATAGATCCACTCCTTCCTCGTGAACATTTATTTCATTTTCACTTATTTCCCATACCGGCATATCAAGCGGCTTCAAATTCCCTTTTTCTGCCTCAGGCATCTTATAGGCCACGTCTATTCCTAAAAGCAATCCTTCATCACTTTGAGTGTTTGACATTGCCCACATGAAGTTTCTCACAATAATGCATCTAAGAATATCGAAGTAGGAAGTATCGACTTGAATTTTGTTTTCAACAATAAAGTGCTTCACTAAAGTGAATATATTATTTCTTTGCTTTTCAATTAATTCTTCATCCATTTCTATAGAGTAGATAGTAGATAAAGCTCTGAGTGATTCAATTTCAAAATTCTTAGTTATCTTCTCAAGACGCTTTTGGAGAATGTATGTAGTAAACGCACCATCACCAGAGGTTGGTTCGAGGACGGTTTTTGAAGAATCAAAAATATCAGGACCTATGGCTTGACACATATCTTTGACAATGAAATCGGGAGTAAAAATTTGATAACCCTCAGTATCATTATGGCCCATAGAGGCAAGTTGAATAGTTTCAAAAGCTTCAATTAAGTCAAAAGCTTTAATCTGTTCTTTTTTAAATTCAGCCTTTATTTGATTAACATAATTTGAAAAATCAATCATTCTTCCACCTCTATTCCATATTCTTTAAATAAAGGAGCGAGTTTCCTTTTAACTTTCATCGTTGGTTCACAATGACCATTCTCCCAGCGATTGATGCTTATAAAAGCAACACCCACTTTCTGGGCAAGTTCAGTCTGCGTTAAAAGCATTCTTTTCCTTAATAATTTTATTGCTTGAGCGTAATTCATTATTGCACCTCAACGAATTTCAAAATTGATTATATCACTTTTATATCTTTTCCGCTATCCCTTATAAAGGGAAAACTACAGATACTCCTGGAAAACAACCTAAATGCCCAATTCGCAATCGTATGTGATATAGGTAAAGCGTATGTGCGATAGGTAAGAAATCACCCGGCAAATGACCTCCAAAAATAAGGCAAATCAAATGAAAAGCGGTTAATAAATAAGAAAAAATGCCCATTTCTGAGCATTTTTGCGGTTTTTCGCATATTTCACTTTGTATCAAAGTATGTATACGATTATGGTACCCTCGAGGCGACTCGAACGCCTGACCTACGGCTTAGAAGGCAGTTGCTCTATCCAACTGAGCTACGAGGGCATGTATCTATAGTGTTGGTAAGACATTTATGGTGCCTTTTCCAACACGCTTATATATTATTACAAAATCTCGAAGTTTTTTTCAAGCACTAATTGTGCAACTTATTATATAAACTTTCCGCTACTTCACTTGGAAGGATTTGACTGAGCTCTTCTAAGCTTGCTTCTTTTAATGAATTAATGTCTGGATATAATCTTGTAATAACTTCTTTTCTTTTATTTCCTAGACCTTTTACTTCATCAAAGATTGAAACAGTCATCGCTTTGTTTCTTTTTTCTTTATGGAACGAAATAGCGAATCGGTGGACTTCATCTTGCATTCTTGTTAATAGGAAAAATAATTTCTTGTTTTCAATAGGGTAAGTATTACTATCAATATCGATTAGTCCACTTGTGGAATGTTTATCATCTTTATATAAGCCAAAAACTGGAATCTCAACTTCAATTTCTTTTAAGGCTTTAGAAGCACTTTCAACTTGAGGAAGTCCACCATCGACTAAAATTAAATCTGGATACTTTTTGTTTTCATTTTTTAATCTTAAATAATGTCGAGTAATAACTTCTTCCATACTCTTAAAATCATCACGAGCTTCTTCGTGTTCGATTTTAAATTTTCGATATAACTTTTTAGCGGGTTCACCGTTAATATAAGCAACCATCGCTCCAACTGGAGAAGATCCTTGTAGATGAGAATTATCGAATAGTTCGATATGGTATGGGGTTTTAATATTTAAGAGTGTTCCTAATTCTTCTAAAAGTGCGATTTTATCAGTGTCTAATTTTGAAGATAAGAAATATTCATCTAAAGCGTTATCAGCGTTACTTTTTGCCGACATCACTAAATCATAGAGCTTTCCTTTTGTGACACTTAAAACATTCGCATCTAGATAAACGCTTAATTCATCCACTACATAAGTAGAGTTAACAATTATTTCAGTTGGAAGAGGGCATCTTTCATATAATTGAGTGATGAGTTCCACGACTTGTTCCTCTTCTTCTCCAAAAGCTTCAACAACATGCGTTTCTTTTCCTAATAACATGCCATTTCGATAAATGAGAAAAGCGATTGATAAATAGCCGTTTCGACTAGAAAAGGCGAAGATATCACGACTTGTCTTATCTTTACTTTCAACAGTCATCGAAGTATTGATATGCTCAATCGAATCGATGATATCTTTATATTCTTTAGCGAGTTCGTAATTCATTTCATTACTCGCTTCAATCATTTTTTGTTTTAATAAGCGTATTTCTTCAGAGTTATTTCCATTGAGGAAGTTTTTAATTTTGACTCTGAGTTCATCATAAACACTTTCTTCTATTTTATTAACACAAGGGGCTAAGCATTGCCCGAGGTGATAATAAAGGCACACTGAAGAAGGGATGCTGCGACATTTTCTAATTGGATAAACTTTGTTTATAAGGTCCACCATTTTGTAGGCTGCTCCACTATTAGGGAATGGACCATAATAATCATAGTTTTTATCCTTGTTATTTCTTTTTATTTGAAGAGTGACATCGCCTTTTTTCTTAATCGCAATATACGGATAATGGCTGCCGTCTTTAAGAAGAATATTAAATCTTGGATAGTATTGATGAATAAGGTTCATTTCTAAGACGAGTGCTTCTTTTTCGTTTTGCACGATAATCGTTTCAAAATGATCGACGTTTTGAACCATTCTAAAAACCTTGCCAGCTTGTGGTCTTAAGAAATATTGGCTCACTCTTTTTTGAAGGTCTTTGGCTTTGCCAACATATATTACAACATTATCTTTATCGTACATTAAATACACTCCTGGAGAGTGCTTTAAATTCGATATTAATACTTTTATCTTTTCAGTCATGAAGAATGACGACGGTTGCCCCGCCTCCTCCTTCGTTGATATCACCTAAACGATATTTAACACCTTTGAGAGTGGATAAATATTCGTGGACCATTTTACGGAGAACACCATTACCGAATCCATGGATGATTCTGACTTGTTTGATGTTTTTGATTTTGACATTATCAAGATATTTTTCTAAGGCTTCTTTAGCCTCGTCTCTTCTCATTCCGATGATATTGAGTTCAAGCCCGACATTCGTGTTAATTTTGTTTTCAAAATAGTTTTCACTCTTTTTAACTTTGTTAACATTATTTGGAGCTATTTTATGAAGTTTATTGATTTCGATATCATAAGAAAGACCGTCTGCACTTAAGATGTGGGCTTTCTTTCCATTAATCCTAACGACTCGACCTTCTAAAGATAGAGATGGGTAAAGGACATAATCGTTTTCTTTTATCTCTTCATCATAGATGATTACAGTTTCGACTTCTTTTAAATCCTCAACTTGTTTCTTTAAATTGATAGCCTCATGAAGCTTGATATCACTCTTATTAAGAGATTTGATTACTTGATCAATTTCTTCATTAACATCCTTAAGGATTTGTTCTTTTTCTAACTTAACTGACTCAAGGAGGTGTTCTTTTTGATTTTTCAGGTTCTCTTGGGCTTTCTCAAGCTCTTTTCTTTCTCTTTCAAGATTTTGTCTAACGAGTTGATTTTCTCTTTTTAAACGTTCTGTTTCATCGATTTGTTTATTAAGTCTAGAAATTAAGGTTTCAAAGTCATTACTGTCTTCGTTAAGATATTCTTTTTTTACTTCTTCAATCGAATTGCGATTAATTCCATATCTCGTTGCAACTTCAAAACCATAACTCTTTCCTGGAGCTTGATATTTATAAATATAAGTAGGAAGCAATTTGTCTTCATCGAAAAGCATTGAACTATTTTCAATGTTATTAGATAAATAAGCATACTCTTTGATTTTTGAATAATGGGATGAAATCATCGCAAGCGAATGTCTTTTTTCAATCTCTTTAAGAACCACCAAAGCGATAATTTCTCCTTCTTTTGGATCGGTTCCAGTTCCTAATTCATCAAGTAACACTAGATCTTTTCCTTTGGTGACATCGATGATTTCAGCGATATTTTTCATATGTCCAGAGAACGTAGAAAGATTATCATTAAGTGATTGATTATCACCGATATCAAGATAGATATGTTCGAATATTCCTAGTGTTGCTTTACTAACAGGAATAGCTAAGCCACATTGATTCATTAAAGTTAATAATCCCACGACTTTTAAAGAAACAGTTTTTCCTCCAGCATTAGGTCCACTTATAACAACGATTCTTTTCTCTTCATCGAGATGATAATCATTTCCTACAACTTTATTTTTATCAATTAAAGGATGTTTAGCGTTTTCTAAAAGAATTTCTTGCTTATTTGATAAAGCCGCTATTCTCATCTCGTTATTAAGAGCGTAATTCGCTTTAGCGGAAATAAAATCTATGTAACCTATAACATTATTGTTATGGATAACTTCCTCTTCTTGAAGTAACACTAAAGCGGTGAGTTCTTTTAAAATTTTTCTCACTTCTTCGTTTTCTTCGATTTTCTTGCTTGCTATATCGTTATTTAATTGAACAAGTTCAAGAGGTTCGATAAATGTTGTATTACCACTATCAGAGATATCATAAATAATTCCAAGAACCTTATTCTTATTAGCGGTTTTCACTGGTAAAACAAAATGACCATCTCGAATTGTGACATTGCTATCGCTAAGATATGAAGAATATCGATACGCTAGAGAAGATACTTTGCTATTCAAACTCGCTTCTAAAGTTTTGATTTTATGTCTAATTTCTTTAAGTGTTGGAGAAGCGTTATCACTTACTGTGAGGCTTGGTGTTATTACTCTTTTAATTGAATTCTTCAAAGAGGAAAGTTCTTTCATTGAGTTGATATATTCTCCAATAATCGGATAATCACCACCATGCTTTTGATAATGGGCGATTAATTTATCACTTAGTTCAATATCATTTAAAACATGATTTAAATCACTTGGTGTCATCATCGCTGTCTTTTTAGCGATATCAATCAAAGTCAAAATAGCAACACTACTAGAAATTGGAAGAGGGCCATATCGCGAAATAAGGTTCATCATTTCATCGAGTTCATCTAAAGATTTTTTAACAGCATTAAAGTTAGAATTCATTTTCATTTCAAAAATGAGTTCCTTTCCTTTTTCAGTTTTTGCAAACTCGAGAATACCCTCTTGGATTCTTTTAAATTCTAATGTGTTATATACGTCTAACATGATTCTTTTATTCCAACCAGATACATTAAGTATATCAAAACAATACAAAAACTCATAATGAATAGATATGACAAATGATGGTAAGAAAAGCAAAAGAAACTGTGAAGACCACAATCAATGTAGCGATGGTCTATACCTACTATGAGATAGGTAGAAGAATAGTTGAAGAAGAACAAAAAGGGCAAAGTAGAGCAGATTATGGAAAAGAAATACTTCAGCAGCTTTCGAATTCTTTGACTAAGGAGTTTGGAAAAGGCTATTCAATTTCAAACATTAGAGCCATACGACAATTCTTTATCACTTATAAAAGTGATCAAATTCAACAAACAGTGTTTAGCGAATTCAAAAACTGGTGTAGTTAAGATGTGATTTGAAGTATCATTATTAATGAGTAAAATAATATTGATATGATTTCCATCAAAGTTACGCCTGAACAGTATCAAGAAATTAAGGATCACTATTCCTCATATTTTGTTAACGCAGCCGGAGACTATATCGACTTTGTCGCTAATGTCGAAGGATGTGTTATTACTGGATATACTTCTAAGAAAACAAAAAAGTCCATCATTTTTAATGGTGAAAACGAATATGAAGAAGCTAGTAAATGGGTAGAAGTAGAAACACCAGTTAAAAAAGAAGAAGAGAAACTCCACTTTGTGGACTATGGCGAACAAATCGGTTCAGATGAAGTTGGAGTTGGAGATTTCCTCCTCCCAATGATTGTGGTCGCTGTTTATATGAGAAAAGACCAATATCAAAGGCTTAAAGAACTCGGTGTAACCGATTCTAAAAAAATGAGCGATCAAAAAATTAGAGAAATCGGTCCAACATTAGTCAAAGAATTTGAATATAGTAAACTCACTCTTCCAAATAGCAAATATAATGAGATGTATCTAAAGGAAGAAAATCTTAATAGCCTTAAGGCTAAAATGCATAATCGCGCTTTATATAATCTCCATAAAAAATATGAGGATGTTATCGCTATTTATGTCGACCAATTTGTCGATGAGAAAACTTATTATAAATATCTTAATGATGAAAACGAACCAATCGTCAAAGGAATCTCATTTAAAACCAAAGGTGAACAAAGATTCCCAAGTGTCGCTGCCGCTAGTGTTATTGCTAGATATGCATTCTTATTAGAAAAAGATCGTTTAGAAGCTAAATACGGTATCGAGTTCCCTTGTGGAGCTGGTCCAAAAGTCGACAAAATTAAAAAAATCCTTCTTGAGAAAGTCGGACAGGAAGAATTTGATAGCTTAGTTAAGAAGAATTTTAAGAATTATTCTTCTAATTGATGTAAAACATCAACAAAGTAATCAGGTAAATCGATATTAAAGGTCATCTCTTCGTTAGTGGAAGGATGAATTAAAGTTAAAGAGGTCGCTACTAAAAGCTGACCTTTTTTATATAAAGAATCATATTTCCTTCCAGCGTATAAAGGATCGCCTTCAACAGGATAACCAATATAAGAAAGATGGACTCTAATTTGATGAGTTCTTCCAGTTTTAAGATGACATTCCACTAAAGTGTGTTCTTTATATCTTTTCAAAACTTTGAAATATGTAATTGCCTCTTTAGAGTTAGTTCTTGTTACCCCCATCTTTTGACGGTTATTTGGATCTCTTCCGATTGGAAGATTAATTTCTCCACTATTTTCTGGGATGATTCCTTTAACTAAAGCGGTATAAGTTCTTGCCATTGTATGATCTTTTAGTTGCTCAGCAAGTTTAAGATGAGCATTATCATTTTTAGCGACACATATTAACCCACTTGTATCTTTATCAATACGGTGGACTATTCCAGGACGATTCACCCCGTTAATGCCACTCAAATCTTTACAGTGATATAAGATTGCGTTTACTAAAGTGTGTTCATTATGTCCATTAGAAGGATGGACCACCATTCCTTGTGGTTTATTGATAATCAAAATATCTTTATCTTCATAAACAATATCTAAAGGAATATCTTCTTTGTTTACTTCAAGTTCTTTATTTTCTGGAATAGTCAAAGATATAACATCATTCTCTTTTAATTTTAAAGAACTTTTTGCTTCTTTGTCGTTTACAAACACTTCACCTTCATCAATAATCTTAGCGATATGAGTTCTAGAGAAGTTAGTCAAAACACTAGATAAGAATTTATCTAGACGATATCCATTATATTCATTTGTAACGACAAATTTATTCATCTTTATTTTCTTGTTTTTGAGCTTCTAAATATTTGTTCTTTTCTTGCTCGGTTTTAGAAACAAGTTTCACTGTTTCTTCTTTTTTACTATCCTCTTTTGGAGTGTTTTTTGCTTTAATTCTCGCTTCGATAACATCAGTGATAATCATAAAGATAATTAGCATAAAGGCAGCGACAACAACACTGCTATCAGCGATATTGAAGTTGAACTTCCAAACTCCATAAAAATCGATCCAGTCAACAACACCTTGAACGGTTGAATTTAAGAATTCAGGGGTATAGAAAATACGGTCAATAACATTACCAAGAGCCCCGGCAATAACCATCATGAAACATGCACGATAATATTTGCCGATATTACCCCACTTTTTTATAAGGAAAAAGATGATAATACTGACGATAACTAAAGCGACAATGCAGAAAATAATGCGGTTAGTTAAATCATTTCCGGTTGATAAACCAAAGACAAAATTATTGTTGATAACATAGTTAATTCTTAAAAATCCAGGAATTAGCACGATTCCGCCTTCAGAGATAATATGGCGGCTATTAGCGACGACAACTTGTTTAGTGACAAAATCAATAATAAGTAAAAGCACTCCAAGCCAAATAAATGACTCAAAAACCCATTTACCAGTTTTTAAAAATTTCTCTTTCATTATTTATGTATCACTTTCTGGCATCTTGGGCAGAGATAATCGCCATCATCTTGAATTAATGCAAGTTTAGAATAGTTCCAACATCTTGAACATTTTTGTCCTTCATGATGTCTAATTGCCACTTTACTAACTTCGTAATCTTTACTATCTTCATTAGTGCCAAATTCGACTTCAGAAACAACAAATAAAGTTGCAAGTTCTTCTTTAGTAAATTTATTTACTAAATCTTGATGATCTTTATCAGTGGATAAGTACACCATCGCTTCTTGAGCAGAACCGATAATTTTATTATTTCTTGCTTCTTCTAAAGCTTTTAAGACATCTTTACGAAGGTCGATAACCTTTTCATATTCTTCAAATAATTTTGTGTCATCTCTTTCTTCGTAAGTTGGATAATCTAATAATTGGACATTTTTCTTTCTCTCACCTGGAAGATTACGATTAAATTCATCCATTGTAAATGGAAGGATTGGGTTTAACACTCTTAAAAGTGTTTCACTTACTATATAGAAGACTGTTTGAATTTGTTTTCTTCTTAAAGAATCTTTTGCATCGCAGTAAAGACTATCTTTAGATATATCTAAATAGAAGGCACTTAATTCGCTTGAGCAGAAATTAAGGATTTCCATTGTTGCACTACTGAAATCATATTTATCAAAGCTGTTTTTACAAATTTTTACGAGTCTATTTAGCTTTGCTAAAATATATTCGTCTACTTTAGAGAATTCTTTGACTTCATCTTTTT
Organism: uncultured Erysipelotrichaceae bacterium; assembly: GCA_902800025.1. Lineage (GTDB taxonomy): Bacteria > Bacillota_I > Bacilli_A > RFN20 > CAG-826 > UBA2450. The sequence goes on from CADCDA010000003.1 coordinate 45,938, forward strand.
TAGGATCATAGTCCACTAAATTCCAAGATAAGAATTTTAAAGTATTTCTAATCTTACGATATTGTTCAGCAACTTGTTTGATAAGGTTTTCACCGATTCTCACATCTTGTTGATAATCAATACTTGCTGTCCATAAACGGAGAATATCCGCGCCATAAACATTAGCGATTTTAACTGGATCAACACCATTTCCTTTAGACTTATGCATTTGTTCACCGTGTTCATCTAAAACCCAACCATGTGAGGTAACAGTTTTATAAGGAGCAACATGGTTACATGCTACAGAAACGATTAAAGAAGAGTTAAACCAACCACGATATTGGTCGCTTCCTTCTAAATATAAATCACTTGGATATCTAATTCCTCGATTGACTAAGACTCCATTCCAAGAAGATCCACTATCAAACCAGACATCCATGATGTCGTTTTCTTTAGTGAATTCTCCATTAGGAGAATGTTCATTTTTGTATCCTTCAGGCAATAACTCTTTAGCGTTCTTTTCATACCAAATATTACTACCATATTTCCTAAATAATTCTTCAATGTGTTTGAAGACTTTTTCTTCAATAATTGGAGTTCCATCTTCGGCATAGAAGATTGGGATAGGAACGCCCCAGGCTCTTTGACGGGAAATACACCAGTCACCACGGTCTTTAATCATGTTGACCATTCGATTTTCTCCCCAGGCTGGATACCATGTTGTCTCATGGATAATTTTGATTAATTCATCTCTAATTGGCTCAATTGAACAGAACCATTGAGAAGTCGCTCTAAAGATTAATGGTTTACCAGTTCTCCAATCGTGAGGATAGGAGTGAGTAAAGGTTGTGTGCTTAAGTAAGCTACCATTTTCTTCAATAATTTTTAAAACAGCGTCATTCGCCTTTTCATAGAAAAGACCTTCAATTCCTTCACCAGTTCCAGGCATCATAAAACCTTTTTCATCAACTGGGCAATATGGTTCTAATCCTCTTCCAGGATATTTTAAACACACTTGATAGTCTTCGACACCATGTCCTGGAGCGGTATGGACTAAACCAGTACCAGCGTCATTAGTGACGTGTGTGCCAACAATCACTAAAGAATCACGATCATAGAATGGGTGCTTACAGACGACATATTCGAGTTCACTACCTCTAATTTCTTTTAATAAAGAAACATCTTCTAATTCAAGTTCTTTAGTTAAAGCTTCTTCAAATTCTTTTAAGAAGACAAGCTTTCCTCTATTAGAAGTTTGATATTCACCATAAATAAAGTCTGGATGAGCAGAGATTGCTAAGTTAGCAGGTAAGGTCCAAGGTGTAGTTGTCCAAATGACAAGTCGAGCGTCTTGATCAACAACACCTTTTCCGTCTTTAACAGGGAAAGCAACATAAATTGAATGAGAAAGAACATCTGCGTATTCAATTTCTGCTTCTGCTAAAGCAGATTCAGAGCTTGGTGACCAATAAACTGGTTTTAAACCTTTATAAATAAGGCCAGAGAGCGCCATTTTAGAGAAGGCGTTAATCTGCATCGCTTCATATTCTTTTAAAAGCGTTAAGTATGGATGATCAAAATCTCCAACTAAACCAAGTCTTCTAATTTGTTCCTTTTGATTAGCAACTTGTTTAAGAGCGTATTCTTCACATTTTTGCCTAAATTCAACAATTGGAGTTGTTTTACGATTAACACCACTTTTGGTTACTTGGTTTTCAATTGGTAAACCATGTGTGTCCCAGCCAAAAACAAAAGGAGTGTTAAATCCGTTCATATTCTTATAACGAACAACAAAATCTTTAAGAATACGATTTAACATATGTCCACAGTGCATGTTTCCATTTGCGTAAGGTGGACCATCGTGAAGAACGAATTCTTTCGCGTCTTTGCGATTTAAATTCATCTCTTCGTAGAGATTTTCATTTTTCCATTTTTCAACTAAAACAGGTTCTTTTTGGTTGAGATTACCTCTCATTTCAAAGTCTGTTTTAAACATTAGTAACGTATCTTTATATTCCATATTTACGTTCCTTTCTATGAAGTTAAATTATGAATAATTTAGTTATGCGATTGCGTTAATCGCAAATCCTTTGACGTCAATGTATGAAAGAACATCTTTAAATACGATTGACACTTTTCCAGTTAGAGCGTCTTCATCATCAAGAATGACACTATAATCGGTAAATGAACCACTACAAGTTCCACTATCAATTTCTTTTTCACCAACTGAGATTGTGTACTTAAATGTTTTGCTACTACCACATGCAACATTGAAGAACACTGCGTTGACTTTTGTCTTTCCTGAGAAATTGATTTCACTTTTTGTGGTGAATGATAATGTTCCACAGTAGACCGATGTTGTGCCGAATCGGCAAGCTTTATCGGTGTTTCTATTGCCTAAAGTAATTGATGTATTGCTACTAACAACATCAAATGTGAGTCCGTTTAAATCTCCAACGAAGACACCATTAGAGCCAGAATATGCATCTTTAGCGTTGCTACCAGGAGCAGAATAGTTCCAGGTTGCGCTATCAAATGTAATCGCGCTGCCACCAACAACTTTCGCTTTAATGCTTAAAGTATTCTTATCAGTTGTGACTTCGATGGTCTTACCGTTAATAACGTCATCATCAACGAATGTATAATCAGGAACACTAATCTTTGTATAATCAACAGTCCCTTCACTTAAATCATTCTTAATAGCCTTAATTCCAAGAGTTTGAGCAGTTGGTTTATCTCCAACATTGAAGACAGGTGGATTAGTGCTATCAGAGGCATAATGATGAATTTCATCTTTATTCATCTTTAAAGAGATGTAAGAAGGAATTAGTTTAACTAATGATCCTGGTTGGTCTTTTAAATCACCAAAGATATAGTCAACAAGTTGAGGATAGTCAACAAATGGATTTCTATTTCCTTGAGTTCCTCTACCTTGAGAAGAATTGTGGGTGTAAACAGAATCATTATGTTGCATTTCAAGTAAATCAACAGAGTAGCTATTCCACTTTAATAAATTAGATAAGTAGCCGATTGAATATGGCATCGCAGAATTAAGATAAATCTCGTATGCTTTTTGACGATATAAATCATAATCATCATCTTTTAACTCTGAATCTTCTAAATCCACTAAAGAACGATAATAATTTACAATCGCGGTGTTTTCAGTCTTAGTTGGATACATAAACTCATTTAATGAGATACGATTATAATCAACATTTGGTTCCACTATTTGAAGTGGTAATTCTTTAGAATTAATGTGTAATGATTTTGTACTTGTTGAATGAGTATCGATATCATCGCCTCTAAATGTCCAGGTTTCAGAAATATCGGTTTCTTCGATTTCGTTATACATCACACTCATGTAGAAAATCGCTCTAGCTAATCGACCTTTATCGTTATCGCCAGGTTCGAATGATTTCCTAACATAAGAACATTCTTCTTTTGTTGCATAATCAGCGTTATCTGGATTTGCATAGCCAAGGTTCTTATTACCTCTACTACCATTTGTTCCAGCGTGAGAAGCGAATAAGTTATGGAAGTCTGTCGCTCTTCCTAAATTCTTAACTGCAGAACCAGTTGAGAATCCAGTCATCAATGATGCAGCAAATCCATGTTCTCTTTGCCAAGAACTATTTGTTTCGGTTTTTAGAATTGGACTATCAGTATAAACAGCATCTAAATACGCAAAATCGTATAAGTCTTGATCAGCGTATTGGTTGGTTTCCCAGTTAGGTGCGTCATATTTTAAAGGAGTGACATCTTTAGAAATAATCGCATGTAACTTAGCTTTAAGATCTTCACCGTTTTCCCAGGTGAGATTTCCATAGTAGTTGTTATAACAACTATCGTATGTTTCTGTTTCATCTTTAACAGTCACTAAAATACGATTAGCCTTGTCGTTTTCAGTTGTTAAGGTAATGATGGCACTACCACCTTTAAGAGCAGTTAATTGTCCGTTATTATCAACAGTTACCGCTTCTTCGTTATTGCTAACAAAAGTTTTGATTTTATCAACAGCACCTTCTGGAAGGATTGAATATGAGATGTTTTTGTTTTGACCTTTGGTCATAACGATTGATTCATCTTCAAATCTAATTCCGCTAGCGCGTAAACCTTTTTCATCAATTAAATCACTAACAGTAATCTCAACAGTGTCTCTATAGCCTTGCCAAGTTACTGAAATGTTTGCTTTTCCAGCTTTATGAGCTTTTACGTTACCAGCAGAAACAGTACAAACTTCTTCGTTATCACTATAGAAACCATAATCTAAACCACTTGGAGTTGCTCCTATAACGTTATAAGTAAGCCTTTTGGTATCTCCAACTTTCATCGATAAGTCTGAATCATCAATTTCTAGATTAATGGATGGATCACCGTCTTTAATTGAGAAGGCCATAACTCCAAAAGCTTCATCAGTGTCTCTTTTATCGTTATTGTTTTCATCGTTATAAGCGTAGACAAGTGTTGTTCCTTGTTTTAATCCGGTTGCCACACTATTTTCGACTGAAACAACTGTCGAATCTTTCACTTCATATTTGACATTATGATAGGCTTCTTCAGGAATAACTACAGGATTAATAGTAAAACTATTACCAGTGAAGATTTCTGTTGCAGAAGTCGCTAAATAGACTCTTTCAGCAGCAACACTTGGAACATATGGGAAGGTTTCACTAATTGTGTAACCACACTTTTCACAAGATGAATGTCTTAAGCCTTCTTGAGTTGGAGAGGCTTCTCTATCATTAACCCAATCACCAAATGTATGTTCTTCATCATCGATTTTTAAAGTTTCATAGCCTTCATCAGTACAAGCATGCCAGTGATTTGTTTCATCATGGCTCCAATCAGAAGAATAATGATGTTCTAATTTATCAGCGTTCTTTTCTGTGTAGAAATATCCACAAACACTGCAGGTATATTTTATATAGCCATCAGATTCATATGTTGGACTGATAGTTGTTTGAGTGTATGTATGTTCTTCCTTATCGGATGTTACATCATGTCCACAAGTAGAATTATGCCAGTGATATGTTTCGTCATGACTCCACTCAGTTGAGAAGGTATGAACATGTTCAGGAGCACTTGGAGCACACGAAAACAAAAGAATTGAAGTAATTAATGATGATATAACTTTAATCGTCTTTCCTTTTTTCATATTAATTGCCCCCTAAACAAATATCCTTTTGATATTATCACATACATGAGCACAAAAAAAGAGCGAAAATCGCTCTTTTTAGAAAGTACTATGATTATTTAGTGTCTTTGAGGAAGTTAGGAATGATACTATCTTCTTCAAGATATCTCTCTTGTTCACGTTTTGCGGTTTCAGAAAGTTCGCTAACTTTTTCATCTTCAGGAACAGTATTAATTGGAGTAGCAAATGTTTGAGCGGTGAAATCAACATCGTTTTCAAAGTCACTTGCGATAACTGACACTAAGATTTCATCAGTTAATTGATCATTAATTGTGATACCAAATTTAATATCAATATTGTTGCCTGCTGCATCAATAAGAAGGTTAACACATTCTTGAGCTTCAAATAAGTTAACTTGAGTGCCACAAGTAATAGCAACGATTGCTCTTCTAGCACCGATCATACTCGCTTCAAGTAATGGTGAATTAACAGCGTTATTAGCAGCGTCTTTTGCTCTATTTGGTCCACTACCAACACCAAATCCGATTAAGCCAACACCACTATCTTTTAAGGTATTTCTTACATCAGCGAAGTCGAGATTGATAATTGCTGGTAGTAAAATTAAGTCAACAACTGTTTTAACTGATCTCGCCAAAACTTTATCAGATTCATTAAAGGCTTGGCTAATTGGTGTATTACCATTTGTAATCAATAATTTATCATTAGAAACAACGATTAAGGAGTCGACTGATGACTTTAATTTATTTAAGCCATCAATAGAGTTAACAGTTCTCTTTTTTCCTTCAAAGGAAAATGGTCTAGTAACAATCGCAACGACTAACGCTCCTGCTTCTTTAGCAATACGAGCGACGACTGGAGCCGCACCTGTACCTGTGCCTCCGCCCATACCTGCAGCGATAAAGACCATATTGGCATCTTTAACAATTTCACGAATATCATCAGCGCTTGCTTCAGCAGCTTGTTCACCCATTTCTGGTTCTCCACCTGCACCTAAACCACCAGTTAAAGATTCTCCAAGAATAATTCTGTTAGAAGATTTGCTTGTTGCTAAAGCTTGTTTATCGGTATTTGCAACATAAAAATCAACATTGGAAATTTCTTCATCAATCATACGATTGACAGCGTTATTTCCTGCCCCACCGACACCGATAACTACAATTTTAGCGGCGGGTTCAAAATTGTCTAAATCATAATTTTGCATAATTCTTTTCTCCTAACTAATCTTCTCGAAAAACAGCGACCGTTGGTTTCTTTTCATCGCTTGATGTATTTGGATATTTGTAATCAATATATAACGCTCCAAGTAAAGCGAATAAACTTGGATCTCTTGCTCCTATTGTCTTAGGAGAAGCAGTTTTGATATTTGTGAAGACTTCTTTTTTAAGCAAATGATTCACAATACCTTTGAGTTTACTACCTCCTCCTATGAGGATAATTGGCATCGATTGATATTCGATAACATTATATGATTGAGCTAATTGCTCAATAGCGTTAGTCATTAGTCTAAAAAGTTCGTCTAAATCTTTTTCAATTAATTCATTGAGTTCTTCAACATAATGTTTGCTTTCGCCTTCATCAGTGTCGACATTGCACACTGAATAAGCAAATTTCATTTCTCTTTTATCTAATCCATAAAGGATCTTAATCTTTTCAGCTTCTAGTTCAGAAATATTGAATTTAGAAACGATATGATCGGTGATATTATCTCCACCCCAAGAGAATGAACGCGAGGCAAATAGTTGTTTCTTTCCTATTAAGGAAACAGACGTTGAGGCTGCTCCTATATCAACTAAGAAATAATTGTCAGGAGTGTCATTATAAGAGGAAAGGAGTTCACTAGCCGCAAAAGTCGATACCACTCTTCTATTTATTTGAATATTGGCGTTTCTCAAGATATCTGAATATTCTTGATTAATACGCTTTGGAAGGGTGTGCACTTTAGTGAAGGCGGTAACTGAACTACTAGTTTTTCCTATTGGTGCGTGAGCGTATACATTATTATTTTCAATAACGAATGCTTCAGGAACGATATCGATTAATTCATTATCGACTGGAAGTCTTTTATTTCTAATAATGCTATAAATATTTTTAATATCTAATTCTCCGATGACTTTCTCTGGAGAAATAACAGATGTTATCTGCTTAGTTTGATAAACCTCTAATCCATAAGGAGGTAACACTAAAGAGACATTATTAATAAGTTCATTAAAACGGTAATCATCATCGATAACTGGATTAACCTTTTGTAACTCTTTTACTAATAATGCTTTTTCTTTAACAACACCATTTTCTAAAAAATGATTAATTGGTACTTTTTTCACATAATTAATCAAAACTTGATCGTTTTCAGTGGTGCCAAAAGCCACTTTTATATACCTATGCGAGATTTCTAAAGCGATAACATTATTCTTCATATCAGGATTATTTTACCTCACATGTTATTTATTAACAATAATTTGTTAATTTAAATAAAAAGAAAGTCTAGGCGAACCTAGACCCAATTAACAAGAGGGGGAATCTTGTTTAATCCTAATTGTAAGTCTCCAATTCTGGAGTTTCTTCATCAGTTGGCGAATCCGCTACTTCAGAAGTATTGTTCTCTTTTTTCGCTTCCGCTTCAGAGACATTTCTTTCAGTAATGTAGGTTGGAATTGCAACGATGGCAACTAGAGCCACTAAGCTAGAGAAAACGATGGAGAAATTACGCATCACTAAAACAAACTTGCTTCTATGATGCTTATAGAGTTTGTTTTTGATTTGCATAACTTTTTCTCCTTTCTTAGATTTTCTCAATAATCCTTAGAACACTACTGACTGAACGATGGTTGTATTCTTTTTCCTCTTCACTTGGTTTAATGCCTTTTCTTGTGATGAGGCGATATTCTTTTTGATCGTTTGTTAATGGAAGATCGTATCGATTTCCTTCCACTACTGTGAGCTCTTTAAATAGTGATTTCACTATCTTATCTTCACCAGAATGGAAGGTGATGACTGCGAGTCTACCACCTTTATTAAGGTGAGATAGAGCTTTAGTCAATGTTCTTTTAAGAACATTAATTTCATCATTTACTTCAATTCTTAGAGCTTGGAAGATTTGTTTTGCTGGGTGTCCAACCTTCGCTAATTCTTTAGCAGGCTTACTTCTTTTGATAATGTCCACTAATTCGAATGTTGTGCTAATAGGTTTTGACTCTCTTTGCTTGACGATATTTTTGGCGATGGAGTATGAATATTTTTCTTCGCCATATTCGTTAAATATTCTGACTAAATCATTTAGTGAATATTCGTTAACAATTTTTTTAGCGGTTAATGGATTCCTCTTATCCATTCTCATATCGAGCTCACTATCATATCGATAGGAGAATCCACGACTTTGATCATCAAACTGAGGGGAACTTACTCCTAAGTCCATTAAGATTCCATCGACTTTATCAATATTTAATCCTTTTAGGATTTCATCGATATTGACGAAGTTATCTCTGACAAGAGTGAAGTTATTTCCAATCTTTGACAATCTTTCTTTTGATGCGAGGATGGCTTCATCGTCTTGGTCAACCCCGATTAGCCGGCCTTTGTTAGACAAGGAGGAGAGGATAACACTACTATGGCCGGCTCTTCCTAGGGTTAGATCGAGATAAATTCCATCTCTTCTAATATTTAGACCTTCGATTACTTCTTTAAGAAGTACAGGGATATGTGTCTCATTCATCTTGACTATCTAATGATTCAGCGATTGCCTCGAAGTTCTCATTAGCCTCATCTTGATATTTGTTAAATCTATTTAAGTCCCAGATTTCAAAGTGGTCACCCACTCCGATAATCATCACTTGTTTTCCAATTTGATATTTGCTTAATGTCGCAGAAGGAATTTGGATTCTTCCAACCTTATCAACATTTAACTCTGTAACACTTGAGAGCATGATACGTAAATATGTTCTGGAGTTTTTCTTATTAAATGAGATTTGTGAACATTCTTTAGTGAGCTTTTCGAATTCTGATTCGTTATAAACAGCGATACATCCTTCAAAGCCTTTCATGATATATAACGCTGACCCTTCAGAAAGACCTTCTTTGAGTCGACGAGGAATCATTAATCTTCCTTTATCATCTAAAGTGTGTTCGTAACTGCCAAAATACATTTACCACTTTCTCCCACTTTTTACCACGTACCTATATTTTAAGGGAACATTCCAAATAACGCAACACATTTTTAAAGAAAAAATAAGATAAAAGAAAAAATCCCGAAATACTCGAGATTTCTTACTTTTAATTGCAGAGCAATTAATATGCTAATTATCGTCTAGCTCAATATTATCTAAAGCGCTCCAACGAGAGTCGACTTTATTTTTTTGTTCTTCTTCATATTGATCTTCACTTAAAACTCTATAGCCTTCTCCACTACTTGGGAGTTTAGCCCCTTTTTTAACTAGAGTTAAAGGAACTTCAGAAACAATTAATCCTAAGATATAAGGATCTAGTTCGAATATTGGGTTATCAATATGAATTACATCTTCATCTTCATCTAAGAAAGAGAATGTCAAAGATGTATCGATTTTAACTTTTAATGGAATATCTTCTAATGTATAAGAACACACTCCAATAACATCACTATTTATTTTGACATTCAAAATAAGATAATCGTCATAATCAGTACCAGTCACCTTCACATGAGTGTTACTTATCCCCCTAATATGGGTAGGATCAAAAGAAGTGTCAGAAAAGTCGACATCTTCTTCAAGTACATAATCTTTATTTTGAAAGAAATAGCGATTAATTTTCATTACATTCTAAGCTCAGCGTTTACCTGTTTTGCTAATTCGAATTTAATTTTGTCTAAAGTATCAGTGATTTCTTTATCGGTTAAGGTTCCTTCTTTACCCATGGTAATAGAGATAGCAACACTCTTTGCGCCATGGAAAATTCCTTCACCTTCATAAACATCAAAGATCTTAGCGTCTTTGACAATACCATTGCCGTTCTTTTTAATGACTTTAATGATATCAGAAGCACTCACCTCTTTAGCGACCACTAAAGCGAGGTCGCGGTTAACAGATGGGAATCTAGATATAGGAGCCATTTTTGTAATCGAAACTTTAGATTCTAATAATTGTTCAAGATTCATTTCTAAAACAACAACACTGGTTTTTGATAAACCAAATTCTTTTTTTGCATTTGGATGGAGTTCACCAAGAACACCGATAACTTGGTTTTGGAAAACGATAGTTGCGGATTTTCCTGGATGTAATTCTTCTTTATCAGAAGAATAACGATCAAATCTATATCTTGAATTTTCAATTCCAAGTAAAGCAAAGATGTTTTCAACAATTCCTTTCATATGGAAGAAATCATATGGCTCTTTACTCATTAAATCACGATTAAGTGAATTACCAACGAGCACGACTGCTAAATGTTCGTTTCTACTACTCTTACTCATCATGTTCGCGGTTTCAAATAAAGCGAGATCTTTATTTTGACGATTCACATTATAAGAGGCAGCTTCTAATAAAGAATAGAGAATATGTGTTCTAAAGACTTCTCTTTCATCAGTGAGAGGATTAAGAAGTGAATAATGCTCTTCATCATTTAATAAATTAAACTTAGTGGAGTTATCTTTAGATAAAAGTGAATAAGTTAAGCATTCATCTAATCCTTTATTTAATAAGGATTCTCTTATTTTTCTAAGTCTTGATTGTCTTAAGGTAAGACCGCCAACTTTGACATCTAAGGTTGGAAGAACACTCTTAACGTTATCAAATCCTAATAAGCGGATGACTTCTTCAGAGATATCAGCTTCACAGGTGACATCAAGTCTAAAGGTAGGAACTTCGACTTCAAATTCATCTTTATTAATTGATTTGACACCGAAATGTAATCTCTTAAGAACACTTAAGGTTTGTTCTTCGTTGAATTCAGTTCCTAAACGATTATTAATACGTTTAACTGAGCAGTTAAGTTTTTTAACTTTCTTCTCCTCGCTTTGATAAGTAACAATGTTAGAGAATTCTTTTCCTTCGCAGTGTTCTTTAATCAAATAGGAAGCAAAGTTAATCACATCTTCAGCTTGGAAATGATTTGTTCCTTTAACAAATCGAGATGATGATTCACTTGCTAAACCAAGTCGAGAAGATGTATGACGAATACTTGCTCCATCAAAAGAAGCAGCTTCGATATAAATGTTTTTAGTTTTATTATCAACTGCACATTCAAGTGATCCCATGACGCCACCTAAACACATCGCTTTTTTATTGCTTGTAATGACGATATCTTGAGGAATGACCTTATAGGTCTTTTCATCTAAAGCGACAAAGTCGACATCTAAATCATCACGGGCAATGAGCTCATGTTTTGGAAGCTTGTCCATATCGTACATGTGGAGTGGTTGACCAGTGAGTAACATCACATAGTTACCAATATCAACAATGTTATTAATGCTTCTAACACCCATAGAACGAAGGGCTTCTTGCATATATTTTGGTGATTCTTTAGTAACAATGTTTCTGATTTCTCTACCAGAGAATTGAGTGCATCTATTTGTTTCAGAGCCCACTACTAAGTCGGTTTTAAAATCATCTTTAACTTCAAAAGAAGGAATATTCACTTCTCTAGAGAAAATAGCACCAACTTCTTTAGCGACATTATATAAAGATAATAAGTCAGGACGATTAGCTAAAATCTTAAGATTTAAAACAGCATCATCTAAACCTAAATAACCTAAAACATTTTCTTCTCCAACTGGAGCGTCATTAGGTAATTCTTCAATACCTTTTGTTTGTTCTTCGTTTAAATATTTGGAATCAACACCTAATTCAAGTAAAGAACAGCACATTCCTTGAGATTCAACTCCTCTAATAACAGAAGGTTTAATTTCTCCACCAGGAAGTTTTGCGCCAATTTGAGCAACGATGACTTTAAGTCCTTTTCTCGCATTAGGAGCACCACAAACGATTTGTTTCACTTCTTTTCCTAAATCAACTTTAAGAACATGGAGGTGATCACTATCTGGGTGAGCTTCACATTCTAAAATGTGACCAATGACTAAATTTGTGCCACTAGCTAAAGAAGCAACTTCTTCAACTTCGATACCTGCAAAAGTTAATCCGTTAGCGATTTCTTCTGGGGTAAGTCCATCGAGATTCACATACTTTTTTAATTCATTAATACTGACTAACATGACGATACCTCCTAAGCTTTTTTACGATATTGTCTAAGAAAACGAATATCGTTTTGATAGAACTTACGAATATCGTCAATACCATATCTAAGAATAGCGACTCTTTCTATACCAATGCCAAAGGCAAATCCGCTATAGACATCAGGATCATAGCCGTTCATCTTCAAAACATTTGGATGGACCATTCCACCACCTAAAATTTCAATATAGCCTGTGCCTTTACACATCGAACAGCCTTTACCGTTACAGTTAGCACATGTAATATCAACTTCAACGCTTGGTTCAGTGAATGGGAAATATGATGGGCGAAGTCTGATTTCTCTTTTTTCGCCAAACATCTTTTTCGCAAATAACTCTAAAGTTGCTTTTAAATGACCGATATTAATATCTTTATCGATAACTAATCCTTCAATTTGAGCGAATTGATGTGAATGTGTCGCATCATCATCATCTCTACGATAGGTTTTTCCAGGACAAATAATTCTAATTGGTTTTCCTTCTGCTGCTTGCATTGTATGAGCTTGAACAGGAGAAGTATGTGTTCTTAAAAGAACAGAATCAGAAATATAGAAAGTATCTTGCATATCTCTAGCAGGATGATCTTTTGGAATATTAAGTAATTCAAAGTTATATAAGTCGGTTTCAACTTCTGGTCCATCAGCGACTTCAAATCCCATATTTAAGAAGATGTCTGTGATTTCATCTTTAACAACATAGAATGGGTTTTGACCACCGAGTTCCACTCTTTTACTTGGAAGTGAAATATCGATTGTTTCACTTTTGAGTTTCTTCTCAAGTTCTTCTTTACGAAGTTGATTTTCTTTTTCTTCGATTGCGGAAGCGATTTTCGCTTTCACTTCATTGAGTTTTTGTCCCATTTCTTTTCTTTCTTCAGGTGGTAAAGAACCTAAAGTAGAAAGTAAGGACATTAAAACACTTTTTTTGGCGAGGAATTTGATTTTGAGTTCTTGTAGCTTTTCAGAAGTACTAGACTCACCAATTTCATCCATCGCACTTTGATAAATTTCATTGATGTTTTGATTTTCCATTGTGCTATTTCCTTTAAATCGATAAAAAGTATATCATAAAAAAAGAGATTTGAAATATTATTTCATTTCCCTTTTTATCTAAATACTAATCGGAACACTTAAGTGTTCTTTTTTAATGAATTACATTCATTAATATTCCACCCGCTACCGAGACATTGAGAGAATCGATATTGGAGATAGGGATAATAACTTCAAGATCCGCTAATTTTCTTATTTCAGAAGAAACTCCTCGAGATTCATTTCCTAAAACAAGTACAAAACTATCTTTGAACTTAACTTGGTCTAGAGGAAGAGAATTCTTTGAGAGGTTACTAACTATAATTTGATGTGTTCCTTTAAAAGAAGAAAGCTTTCCAATTCTAGTAGGAATCATAAAAATAGCGCCTTTAGAAGAATTGACAACTTTTTCATTATAGAAAGAAACCGATTTTTCACTAGCCACTACTAAGTCATAAGAGAACGCAAGAGCGGTTCTAATTAATGTTCCCATATTACCTGGATCAGTGATTTCATCAAGATATAAAACCTTCTTTGGTTCTTTAACCTCTTTTTCCACCATTTTCGCAATGAAAACAACGCCTTCTGGATTGACGTTATTAGAAATCTTTTTAAGGAGATCTTCTTTAACTAAGTATTGAGGTATTTCTTCAGGAATTTCTAAATATTCAGTCGTGAATACTTCAACGACAACATTCGCTAAAAGGGCCATTTCAAGGGCTTTCTTTGTCTCAGCGAGGAACATTTTATGTTCTTCACGATACTTTTTCTCTTTTAAAGAAGCAGCAAACTTGATATGTTGATTATCTTTGCTTGTAATGACTTGAATCATTTGAATTCTCCTTTCCTAAGCTTATTATGTAACGCGTCATAATCTGGGCAATACTTGTACACTACATCATAGAATGCTTTTGAGTGATTATAGACCTTAATATGAGCGAGTTCATGAACGATTACTGAATCTAATATTGGTGTTGAATAATGAATTAATTGAAAAGCGAAAGTTAAATGTTTTGATTGTTTAGAATTGCTCCCATATCTTGACGTCATCTTTCTAATGGTGACGCGATATGAAGGAAGATTCATTACTTTCTCATAATAGCGAACTCTTTTAGTGACAATATCAAGAAATATTTTCTTGAGTTTAGTTAATAGCTCTTCTTGATTTTTATAATTGATTTGAGGATATCCTTCAATTCTTACCATTCCACTTTTAGCGATTTCAAATCTATCCCCAAAAAGATAAATATAATCATCACCAATCGCTTTGGTTTTATCACCTTTTTCAATAAGCTTAGCGGCAAATCTATCTAATCCACTCACCACTGTTCTTTTTAATGTTAATGGATGACAAGAAACATAAAACTTCTCATCTTTATAACGATAATGGATGTTTTTAATTCTTTTATGAGTGACAATCACTTCATAGTCTTTATCATTTACTTTGTAAAAGAAATTATTCATATTCTCGCTTATTATATATTGATTAACTTTCTTTAGAAATATAAAATAACTGAGGTTATGGAAAAAATATTAATCAGTGCGTGCTTAGTGGGCGATAAAGTGAGATATGACGGAAAGAGTCAATATCATCCTTTAGTTAAAGAATTACTTCAAAAATATGAATTAGTTCCTTTCTGTCCAGAAGTTGAAGGAGGTCTAACTACTCCTAGAGTTCCTTCAGAAATTTCCAAAGGAAAAGTTCTTAATAAGGAAGGAAGAGATGTCACTAGACAATTTCAAACTGGTGCTGAACTTGCGCTTAATATTTGTAAATATCTTCAAATTAAAATAGCGATCTTAAAAGATGGTTCTCCAAGCTGTGGAAGTTCTGAAATCCATGACGGTCGATTCACTGGAAGAATGATTAAAGGAAAAGGAATCACCACCACTTTGTTGGAACAAAACGGGATTAAAATTTATAACGAAAACGAAATAGAGGAGTTACTTAAGTAACCCCTCTTTTTTTATGCTAACTTATTAATCGCAACATTACTTGAAACTGTATCAGCTTCAATTAAATATTTACTTAACGATGGGTTTTCTGGTGTTCCAAAGTTATTTCTTAATGTTCCACTGATAGAATCAAAATTTACATCAAATCCTCTTTGTGGGTCTAATAGAAATGTGATATTTCCACTAACGGAATTTATTACGATTTTTTCTTCTATAGAAGTATTTCTAATTTCCATCGTAACTGTTCCACTAACTGTGTCAATGGTTGCTCTTTTATTACTTCCTAATTCAATTTGTCCATTTCCTGAAACAACATTGATATCTAATTCCTTAACACTATCAAGATCAATCTCATAATTCCCAGAAACGATATCAAGGTTTAAGTAATCTAATTCATAGGGAACCGTAATTGTTAAATTTTTCTTTGAAAAATCAATTTTATTTGTGTCGGTTCCACTTTTCAAACATTGAATAGTGAAAACTCCTCCTGATTCTGGGTCGTCAAATTGGTTCCAATAATATAAAGGATTATCGGTCTTTTCTTCTTCGATGATAAATTTTTCACCTTGAAGTACTTTAACTGACCCACCGATCCAGTTGACATTTAAAGTGCTGATTTTGTTTTCGACTTCAAAAGATTCGGAATATTCGGTGTATTTATCCGCATCTTGATAACTATAGTCCGCACTTATAGTGCAACCCACTAATGATGGTAAAATTAATAACAATAATAATTTGTTTTTCATATTCGTTAATTACTCCAAATAAATCTTTCTTAGTTTTTCAACATCAACTTCTAGTATATCTTTAATATAATTCATAATCGAACCATATTTATGATTAGCTTCTTTAACCGCACTATTAAGATAATCAACTTCAACTGCGAAAACTTCATCCATTGCTTTTGAATATTCTTCATTGAAGAATGGTCTGTTTTTCACTTGTTTTTTCATATTTTCTAATCGCGGTATCATCGCTTCATTTGTTAATAAATAATCATTAAGAGCGTCTTCATGAGATACTCCTAATGCAATTTCTAGTAAATACGCCGCAATTCCTGCTCGATCTTTCCCCTGAGAACAATGGAAATACACCACTCTTTTATCATCTTTTAATAATACTTTAAAAAATTCTTTATACGCTTTTGTCCCAGCTTTAGTAGCAAGTGATTCTTTATAAATTCGACACATATGACCATATCCATCCGTGGAACCTCCAA
Organism: uncultured Erysipelotrichaceae bacterium; assembly: GCA_902800025.1. Lineage (GTDB taxonomy): Bacteria > Bacillota_I > Bacilli_A > RFN20 > CAG-826 > UBA2450. Next base: position 62,464 of record CADCDA010000003.1, read on the forward strand.
GAAACCATAAAAGATTACTATCATCAAATTCGTTTGATCCTTTTAAATCGTTATCCATAGAATCGTCGAGAACTGGAAAATTATGATATGTCACACCTTTGAACTTATGGTCTGGTCGATCAGTGAATTCTGCAGGAGAACGAAAATCAACAATATCAGTGAGATTTAAAGATTTGATTTTTGCGATATCTTTTCTAGAAACATGGCCTAAAAAACCACCACGAAAAATTCTTCCTTCTTTAACCTTCTTTCCGTTAAATCCAGTTAGTCCACCGATATCACGAACGTTTTTTTGATAATCTAGTTCAATTTTTCTCATATTTATAAATATAGCACCAGCCGAATATGAATTGTCTATATAATTTGATATAATCAGACATTATGAAGAACTATGTTTATATAATTTATTTTTCTATTATGCTTCTGATGCATATATTTATTATTTTGCTTGCTTTGCTTTGGAGAAAAAATAGATTTCGTAAATGCATTCATAAAACTTCAGCCGGAATAGGTTTATTCATCGGCTCTATCTTGCTTGTAATTGGCGAATCAATAGGTTTGTATTTTGATAACGATATAAATGGCATTTTATATTCCGTGATAGGATATGCTTTTTTGAGCATTACGTTTTTTGTGATTATTTGCTATTTTATGACATTTTGTATCTACATTGATGGAAATTATGTTGTCAAAAGGTCTTTGCTCAGAAAATCGAAAATTTATTTAAAAGAAAAAAGGTGCATAATTAAGTTAGATGGGTTAACTGTGAGGGTTATTTCTCAAAAAAATGGCATTAATATTTCGTTTTACACAAAAAGAATAGAAGGGGATTGGGAATATTTTATATATAAATGCAAAGAAATAGCATATACAGATTACGACAACAAAGATAATAATATAAATTAACTACTTTTATATATTTAAAAATCTAAATTCTATATAACATTTTTTATTCTTCTCTTTTTCATTTCAATATAATTGAAGTTGTGCGATAATTAACTAGGTAAATTAAGGAGATAAAATAATGGCAAAAGTATTAACAATCAACTCCGGTAGTTCAAGTTTGAAATTCAAACTCTATGAAATGCCTGAAGAGAAAGTTTTATGTTCAGGTAACTGCGAGAAAATTAAATTAGAAAAAGGTATTTTTACTATTAAGTATGGTGATAAAAAAGAAGTCAGTGAACCTGCTTTCCCAGATCATCAAGTCGCCGCTCAAAAAGTCGTCGACGAACTCTTAGCAAAAAAGATCATCTCAAGCTATGATGAAATCAAAGCTGTTGGTCATAGAATCGTTCAAGGTGGAAAATACTTCTCACATAGTGAAATGTTTAACGCCGATACAGAAGCAAAAATCGAATCTTTGATTCCTCTTGCTCCACTTCATAACGCTGCTCACTTAACATGCTTTAGAGCATTTAAAAAAGTTCTTCCAAATTGTCCAATGGTGGCTGTCTTTGACACCGCATACCATCAAACAATGGAGCCAGAAGACTATGTCTTCCCAATCCCACATGAATTAACTGAAAAATATGATATCCGCCGTTATGGTGCGCACGGTACATCACACAACTATTTAGCGCTTGAAGGTGAGAAATATCTTAAAGACACTGAAGGCAAGAGAATCATTTCTTGCCATATCGGTTCTGGTGCTTCTATTACCGCGATTAAAGACGGTAAATGTGTAGCAACATCTATGGGCCTTACACCTTTAGGTGGAATTATGATGGGAACAAGAACTGGCGATATGGATCCAAGTGTTTTCAACTATGTTGTTAAAGTCACTGGTAAATCTGCTGAAGAAGTTTATCAAATGTTTAATAAACAAAGTGGTTTTGCAGGTATGTCCACTGTCGGTCCAGATAGCCGTGATGTTTTAAAGGCAGTTGAAGAAGGAAATGAACACGCCATCTTAGCAAACAAAGTTTTCAATAGAAGAATTGCGGATTTCATCGGTCAATATTATGTCCGTTTAGGTGGAGCAGACCTCATTATCTTCTCTGCTGGTATCGGCGAAAACGAGCCAAGAACTAGAAGAGATGTTTGTAAACTCATCAAAGATGCTTTAGGTGTTGAAATCGATGAAGAACTCAATAACACAATCCATGGAAAAGAATGTTTAATTTCTACTCCAAATAGTAAGATCAAAGTCGCTGTCATCCCAACCGACGAAGAAGTGATGATTGCACGTGATGCTTACAATATGACAGTTGGAAAATAATATGAAATTAGAAAAAGAAATCGCTGAACTTGGAAAAAAGTTCAAAAAAGAAAATCTCGAATTTGAAAAGCTCGTACGCGAATATGACCGCATCGCTATTTTTAGACACATCATGCCTGATTATGATGCGCTAGGTACTCAGCTTGGTTTATATCACTTTATCAAAGATAACTTCCCACAAAAAGAAGTCATTGTTTTAGGTGATAACCACGTGACATTCACTCCACGACTTTTCCAAGAAATGGATAAACCAACTGATGATTGGTTTAATAAACCATTCCTCGCCATTATTTGTGATGTTGGTGCGAAAAAAAGAATCGCTGATCCTCGTTTTGAAAAAGCAGAAAAGATTATTATTGTTGACCACCATCCAAAAGTGGAAGAACTCGCTAATGTCGATATGGTTGATACCACTAAGTCTGCAGCAGCAGAATTCATGGTCTCTCTTTTACTTAACTGGAAACATAAATATGTTTGGGGAAAAGATGCTGCTAGCAATTTCTATATTGGTATGGTAGGAGACAATGGAAGATTCCAATATAGCTCCACTAACGCGCATACATTTAAAATTGCCTCTCATCTTATCGGATGTGGCATTTGCTTAAATGATATTTATGGAGCGATGTATCTCAAACAAATCGATGACCTTAATGTCACCGCTTATATTCTTAACAATTTCAAAATCTCTCCAAAAGGTGTTGCCTATTATATCCTAGACGATAAGATTCAACGCGACTTAAAAATCACCACTGAGAGAGGAAAAGAAAATGTTAACCTATTCTCAAATATCAAAGGAATTAACATTTGGTGCTCTATTACTCAAGACACAGATCCAAAAGAACCATGCTGGAGAATTTCCATCCGTTCGCGTGATTATGTGATTAATGGAGTTGCAACACAGTTCGGTGGAGGCGGACACGCTCAAGCAAGTGGCGCAAAAATCACCACTCTTGAAGAACTTCCAGAATTCATCGCTGCTCTTGATGCACTTATTAAATAGTTAAATTGAGTCACTTCATTGTGGCTCTTTTTTTATTCTCAAATACTTTATCCTATTTCTCGAATTTATATATAAAAGTCGCCAATAACTTATTTTATTTAGCGCGCATTTAGACTATAATGTCTATATGTTTGCTCCACTTAGAATCATTTCTGGATATTCCTTCTTAAAAAGCGGCTTAACAATTGAAAAAATCGCTGAATCAGTCGCTAAAGAAGGCTTTTCCGGTGCTGGACTAGCGGACTCTAATTATTTATATGGGGTTCCTAGTTTTATTGAAGCAATGGAAAAAATCAAAAAGGGTTATCTTATCGGATTAGAACTAAATATCGAAGATAACTTTTATGTCTTTTATTGTTACTCCGAAGAGGGATATCGTAATTTGCTTAAAATAACTTCTTTAGTGAGCAAAGATGAATTCTCCTTAAATGTTTTAAAAGATAACCACCAGGGACTTATTGGAGTGCTAGAAACAAATTATGGGAAATTCAAAGAAGAATTCTCAAAAGAAGCAACTGTTGAATTCTCAAAATATTACGCGAAAATATCTACTTTAGTAGATAAATTCTATCTAGGACTTGAAGTTACTAATAAAAAAGAATTCAAAAGAGCACAAGAAATTAGAGAGTTCGCTACCGAACATGTTTATGACACGATTGCTTTCCCACGGATCAAATATCAAAAGAAAAACGATGCGATTATTCTCACGATTGTTAATGCGATTGATAAAGATGAAAAGATTGATGTTAAGGAAGACACTGGTGAACAATATTTCCACGATATAAATTATTATTCAAAACTTTACACAAAAGTCGAACTCGATAGAACTGAAGAATTCATCAAAATGTCTTCGTTTAATTATCATCAAAAAAGAGGCGGTATCGCCCACTACCCTGTTAAAGATTCAATCCAAGCATTAAAGGAAAACGTTTATCAAGGTTTAAAAGATAGAAATATCGCTGATGATAAACATATTCAAAGAGCGAAATATGAATTAGAAGTTATTACTTCTATGGGATATGCAGACTATTTCTTAATTGTCGCCGATTATGTAAATTACGCTAAAACACACGATATCTTAGTTGGCCCAGGTAGAGGTAGCGCTGCTGGCTCTTTAGTGTCTTACGCTTTAGGAATCACCGAAGTTGATCCTTTAGATTATGATTTACAATTTGAAAGATTCTTAAACAAAGCTCGTAAGAGCATGCCTGATATCGATATCGACTTTATGGATATCTCTAGAGATCAAGTTATTAACTATGTTAAAGATAAATATGGAGCGGATAAAGTCGCTAATATTGCTACTTTCCAAACCATTCAAGCCAAACAAGCCTTAAGAGATATTGGAAGAATCTATAAAATTCCTACTCGACATATCGATTTATTAAGTAAATCAATTACTGATAAAACTACATTAAGAGAAGCTTATAAGAAACTTCCTGCTTTTAAAAACCTCGTTGATAGCGATAAGTATTTCTTAGAAATCGTCTCTTTAGCAAATAAGATTGAAGGTCTTCCTCGTCAAGCCGGACTACACGCTGCTGGTGTTGTTTTAAATGACACCCCAATTGAAAGCGTTTTACCAGTCACATATGACTATGATGGAAACATTTCTTCTCAATATGAAAAAGATTATCTTGAATCACAAGGTTTCTTAAAAATGGACTTCCTTTCCTTAAGAAACTTAACCACTATTGATTATTGTTTGAAGTTAATTAAAGAAAACACAGGAAAATCATTATCTTTTTATGACATTCCGCACAATGAAAAAGAAATCTTTGATTTAATTAGAACTGGTCAAACTATCGGTTTATTCCAAATCGAAAGTGCGGGTATGAAAAATGCGATCAAAATCATTCAGCCAAAAGTCTTTGATGATATTGTCACTTTGCTCGCTATTTTTAGACCTGGTCCAATGGATAACATTAAAGATTATCAAGCAAGAAAAACTGGGAAAGTTAAAGTCCAATATTTGAGTGAATCTCTTAAAGAGATTTTATTACCAACTTATGGTGTTCTTATCTATCAAGAGCAAATCAATAAAATCGCTCAAGTCATGGCGGGATATGCTCCAGAAGACGCTGATTTATTTAGAAGAGCAATTTCTCATAAAGAAAAAGATGTTCTTGCTAGCAATAAGAAGAACTTTATTGAAGGTTCTATTAAAAACGGATACAAAGAAAAAGATGCCGAAAAGATGTTTAACGATATCTTGAAGTTTGCGGACTATGGCTTTAATAAATCACACGCCGTTGTCTATGCGATTATCGCTTGTCGAATGGCGTATCTAAAATATCACTATCCATTAGAATTCTATGCTTCAATTCTCACCATCAGTAGCGGTACAACCGATCATAAATTCTCAGACTATGTCGCTGAAATAAAAGCGAGAAAATATCATGTTTATCTTCCAAATATCAATGTGAGTGATAAGAATTTTGTTATTCATAACAACGGATTACTATTCCCACTTAATATGATTAAAGGAATTAATGAAGGAACGGTTAATAAAATCATCGACGAAAGAATTGAAAACGGCAAGTATAAAGACTTCTTTGATTTCGTTTCAAGAATGTATCATCTCGGATTAAAAGAAGATGCCATTTTGAAGTTTATTGATTCTGGAGCTTTAGATACTTTGCATTCTTCTAGAGCTAGTATGAGAAACACTTTACATTACGCTCATCAACTCGCCGAGCTTTCCTATGATAACAACGGTCAACTCATTTTGGATGCAACGTTAGAAAATCAAAAGCAATTCCTTCCTGATGTTGATATTCCTCTAGTGAATCTCAATTTAGAATATGATTCCTTAGGAATTATGCTTTCTGATAATCCATTAAGATATAAAAAAGACTTATTAAATTCTCATCATGTTATTAGTTTAATCGATGTGAAAGAAAGAACTGATAAAGTTACTGTCGCTGGAATCATTTCTAATGTTAAAACCATCAAAGTAAGAAAGAATAACTCCACTATGGCGTTTATCAAAATCTTTGATGAAAGCGACGAATTAGAAGTGACTATTTTCCCTAGAGTCTATGAAAATAGCTTTGCTATATTAAATAAAAACAATATCGTCCTTGTTAAAGGAAGATACGAAAAGAAGGATGAAAAAGAAAGTTTCATCGCTGACGAAATAAAACTATTAGAGGAGTAACATCATGGCAAAATTAACGATTATTGATGGAAATTCACTTTTGTTTAGATCCTATTACGCAACCGCATATCCAGGCGCAGAAATTATGCGTACTCAATCAGGAATTCCGACAAATGCGATTTTCGCATTCTCTAATATGATGAATAAAATCATTAACGGCCTTAAAGAGGGCGAAGGAATCATCGTCGCTTTTGATGCAGCTAAGCACAATTTTAGACATGACGCTTTAGAAACTTATAAAGCGAATAGAAAGCCTGCCCCTACCGAATTAGTGGAACAATTCCCAATCGTTAGAGAATTCCTCCGTTCCTTTGGAATTTTTCAATTTGAAGAAGAAGGATTTGAAGGTGATGATATCGCTGGAACAATCGCTAAAAAAGCCGAAAAAGAAGGATATGAAGTTGAAATCTATACTTCAGATAAAGATTTCCTCCAACTAGTAAGTGATAAAGTCTCAGTGCAAATTATTAGAAAAGGTCTTTCTGATGTCGTTAAAATGACTCCAGAAGTCGTAAAAGAAACATATGGATTTGAACCAATTCAAATCATCGATTATAAAGGGTTAAGAGGAGATTCTTCTGATAATCTTCCTGGTATACCAGGAATCGGTGAAAAGACCGCAGTTAAACTCATTGAAGAATATGGCAGTTTTGATAATATCATTGCTCACGCTAGTGAGATTAAAGGCAAATTAGGAGAAATGATTACCGCTAATGCGGATAAAGGCACTATTTCTCGTGATTTAGCAATTATTAAAACAGATGTTAATCTTCCATTTGATATCGATGACACTACTTATCACGGCTATTCATTTAAAGTCATTAATGAGTTCTGTCAAAAATACGAATTAAAACAATTTTTAACTAAGATTTCTCCAAAATGGAAACAAGTTAATGAAGATACAGCGGCAATTGAAGTAGAAACAATCTCTTCTTTTAAAGGTGTTGATTTAGGAAATGAATTTGGAATCGCTCTTGATTATGAAGATGAAGATGATTATTTCAATTCCGAAGTTTTTGGCCTTGCTCTTTCTAGTAAGAACAAACACTACTACATTAGCGTTGATAATGCCTTAAAAGATAAAGCATTATTAGATATCTTATCTAATAAAGAGGTTCACAAATACTGTTACGACTATAAAGCAATTAAAGTAGCCTTAGCAAAAAGAGGGGTCGAGATTAATGGATTAGCCTTTGATTTATTAATCGCTACATATTTAATCGACACTACTGTCAAAGGTAAAATCGAACCAGTTTTAAATGTCTATGGAGTTGATATTAGTGAAAAGAAAGAAGAAGTATCATTATTCACGAATGAAAACCCAGATAAAACTGCGAAGATTGCCTATTTCTCATACGCACTAGCGGGTAAAGTAAAAGCGGAACTCGTTAAAATTAACGCTCTTGAATTATTTGAAAATCTTGAATTACCACTAGTTAATATTTTAGCGGATATGGAAATTGAAGGATTCCCAATTGATATTAAAGTGTTAGATGGTTTTGGAAACGAATGGAAAAACAAACTCAAAGAGTTAGAGCAAGATATTTACTCTTTAGCAGGTGAAGAATTTAATGTTGCTTCTCCAAAACAATTAGGGGATATCTTATTTAATAAGTTAGGTTTGCCTGCTAATAAAAAAGGATCAACATCTGCTGGTAACTTAAATGACCTCATTGAATATCATCCAATCATCGCTAAAATCATTGAATATCGTAAATACGCTAAACTCATTTCTACTTATGTAGAAGGATTAAAGAATCACGTCTATAAAGACAATAAGATTCATGCGACATTTAACCAAGCCTTAACTCAAACAGGTCGATTAAGTTCATCGAATCCAAATCTACAAAATATATCTGTTAGAGACGAAGAAGGTAAACTAATAAGAAAAGCGTTCTATTATCCAGAAGATGAATATGAAATTCTTTCCTTAGACTATTCTCAAATTGAATTAAGAATCCTCGCTCATCTCTCTAATTGTCCAAATCTTAAAAATATCTTTATGGACCCTGATAGCGATATTCATACCGCGACCGCTAAAAGAATCTTTAAACTTGAAGGCGAACCAACTTCACTTCAAAGAAGAAAAGCTAAAGCTGTTAACTTTGGAATCATCTACGGAATCTCTGATTGGGGTTTAGCAGATCAATTAGAAATCTCCGTTAAAGAGAGTAAAGAAATCATCTCAAGTTTCTATGAAACTTTCCCAGAAGTTAATGACTTCTTTAAAAACATCGTTGATAACGCTCTTAAGGATGGTTATGTTTCAACAATGATGGGAAGAAGAAGATATCTTAGAGAACTTCATGATTCTAACTATCAAGTCAGAGAGTTCGCTAAAAGAGCAGCGATGAACGCTCCTATTCAAGGAAGTGCTGCTGATTTAATTAAAGTAGCGATGATTGAAGTTGATAAAGCTCTAAAAGAAGGAAAATTTAAAACTAAGCTAGTTTTACAAATACATGACGAACTTATTTTCAAAGTTCCAAAAGAAGAAAAGGAGACAGTTTATAACGTGATTCGCGATAAAATGATTCACGCTTTAGATTTATCAATTCCTCTCGAAGTTGATGGAGGATTTGGAAAATCTTGGTATGACTGTAAATAAATATGCCTGAGTTACCAGAAGTCGAAACGATTAAAAATGTTCTTGTTAAGATAGTGAATGGACATAAAATCAATAAGATTGATGTCTATAGAAAAGGCACTATCGAAGGTGATGCCAATGAGTTTATTAAAGGACTCACTGGTGAAACGTTTTTAAGCATGTCTCGAATCGGGAAATATTTAATCTTCCATCTAACAAACGACAAAGTGATCGTTTCTCACCTCAGAATGGAAGGCAAATATTATGAATTTGACGAAAGTGAAAACGATAGTAAATACGCGAAAGTCGTCTTCCATTTAGATAACGGGAAGAAATTATGTTATGACGACTCTCGTTGCTTTGGAATATTAAAGCTTTCTAATGAAAAAGAATATCAAAATTTAGAGATGATTTCTAAGCTTGGTCCTGAACCATTCTTGGTCAAAGATGTAACGCCAATAATGAAACAAGTTTCAAAGGTAAAAAAGCCGATTAAAACTACACTACTAGACCAAACCATTATCACAGGATTAGGAAATATATATGTCGATGAAACACTATATGCAAGTCATATTCATCCATTAACCCCAGCTTCTCTTATTACCAAGAAGGAATGGGAAGAAATAATCAAGAACTCAGTTGAAATATTAAATATCGCCATTCAAATGGGTGGATCTACAATTAAGAGTTATCATCCAGGAAAGGATATTGACGGTAACTTCCAAACTAGAATTAAGATTTATGGTAAAGAAGGAGAATCTTGTCCTACATGTGGACACACATATCGATTCATTAAAGTCGGCGGGAGAGGCACTACTTTCTGCCCTATTTGTCAACGTAAAAAAGGTGCTCCTCATAATATCGGATTAACTGGAAAAATCGCATCCGGAAAAAGCACTGTTTTAGATATCTATAAAAATTTAGGAGCAGCTACTTTATCTAGCGATGAAATCGTCAAAGATTTATATCAAAAAGAAGAAGTTGCTTCTTTAATTGAAAAGACTTTGAAAATAATGTTCTCCACTAAAGTGGTTAACAAAGATGAATTAAGAAATCATCTACTCATTAATCCTAAAGATAAGAGAAAACTTGAAAAAATCATTCATCCCTTAGTCGAAAAAGAAATAGTGAGATTTTTAAGTGAAGAAAAAAATCCAATTAGAGTGGTTGAAGTTCCACTTCTCTTCGAATCGAAGATGGACCACTACTTTGATTCCATTGTAGTTATTGATGTTGATGAAAAAACTCAATTAGAAAGACTTAATCAAAGAAATCAAAAGACCGCTTTATACTTAAAAGAGATTAATAAAACTAATAAAATTGATGAAAATAAAAATAAGGCAACGTACCTTATTTATAATAACGGAACGCTTTCCGATTTAGAAAAAGTAGTTAAGAAATCACTTAACGAAGTGACGGATCTAATAAAATAAATTCCTTAGAACACATTAAATTGAGCATTTGACGAATTTGCTCAATTTTTGGTTTGCTCGCATTTGTGGTTTGATACATACTCGCACAATCTTCGATAGAATAATTACTAGTAATTATTGTGAATAATTTATTCTTCACTCTATAAGAAAGAATTGGGAAGAGAATATTATCTCTTACAAAGTCGCTTTTAAATTCATTTCCAAAATCATCAAGTACTAAAAAGTCTGAAGTTTTATATTTTTCAATATCGTCATCAAACATTGGACTTTTCGCAAATGCTAAAGTTGAGAGTTCTTTAAATCTTTCTGGAACATTAATGAAAGCAATTTTATCAAAATATCCTTTTCTAGCGGCTTCAACTGCTAAAGTTGCTGCAAAGAAAGATTTACCACTAGCGATATTTCCTTTCATGAAAACCCATTTAGTTGCTCCATTTTCGGCAGCGTCTTTAAATTGTTTAACAATTTGAATCTTCGCCATACTTCTAATATTACTTACATCTTTATATAAAGAATTATTGAGCCAGTCTTCTTCAAAGTCATAAGTCACTAATCTCTTTTTAAAATTTGCGAACTCTAAATATTTCTTACATGGAATTAAGTTACGATCAACAATTCCGTTTTTAAAAGTTACTGAATTCACTAGATGTTTCGGTTCTTTATTACAATACTTTAAACCCTTGCAGTCTTTACAATTATTCATGTCGACTGCAAAGTCATATATTTTAGCGATATTATTTCTAATCATTTCATCACTTAATCCTAATTCTCTTAAATATTTAAGAGTTTTGAGATTAGAAAAGACCACATCTTCCATTTCTTTTAAGGTAGATGTGTCGATTGTTAAGTCTTGATTAGTTTTAAATCTTTCCATTATTCGTCCTTAAATGAATCAAGCAAAGCATCAATCTCTTCCTCAGAAAGATTAGCTTCCTCATTAATAATAGCATTTGATTCCGTTTTAGATTCTTCTTTATTGTATTTTTTATTAGACTTTGTCTCATTTCTACGACTATTACTCACGTAACTATTATTTAAATAATTCATCGCATCAATCGCAGTTTCTAAATTTTCTCTGCTAATGGAAGAAGCAATCTTTTCAACAGAGTATTTAGAAAGAACATTGTTATTCATCTGTAACACAAAATCGATTACAACATTAATAACTGCGTTTGGTAATTTATAATCTTCGGCAAGAGAATAAATGATATTCAAGTCTGCTTGAGCAGGCTTTGTTCCGTTTTGTAGCATTGATAAAACAGTCTTTGGATTATTAGTTTCAAAGAATTTGATTTTTGCCGCTAAACCTTCTTCACCGATAACAACATTTCTTGCGGTCTTTTTCTTTTTCAGTGTACGAACTCCATAATTGACTTCATTGATGAAATCACTATTTAATTGACTAAAGTCAATTCTATTTCCTTTAGTCTTAGTTGGATCATAACAATTAGCGACCTTTTCAGCAGCGATTTCTTCACTAATACCATATAAAGTTGCAATTCTTTCAATTTCTTTTAAGTCACCTTTTGTGAGTGCCTTTTCATTGATTTGACTAATTTCTTTTAAAGAATTAAAGAATTTCTCATATGAGAATTCAGTGTCAATCTTGCTCTTCTTTCTTCCTAAAGTTTTCTCATCAACATTAGCAGCTTTTAAGAAAGCAGAATCAGAGAAGTCTGGATGGAAGATATCATTAAAACTCGCCGAAATATCTTCGCCAGTAGGAAGCTGTTCATTAACTTGATACACTCTTTTAATTCTATTAGCTTCAGTCTCTCCAAGATTTTGAATTAATAAACCATATAAAAGAGTGTCGTTAAAGAACTTCATCGGTGTTTTTGGTGCAAATAATTCGTAATGATAAATGGAGAATTCTCTAACTTTTTCTAATCTTGTTTTTAATAGTCCAACAGCTTCAAGTTGCTTTCTAGCGTCAATAAATTGACCAGTCGCAATTTTCATTCTTAAAAGTAATTGTTCATGGCTACTTAAAGACACGACTTGTTGATTGTGAGATTCGCTCCAAAAAGTAAAATAAATCGCTAACGCAGTATAGCCAATAATTGGTTGATAAAGATTAGCGATTGTGTCTCGATCATAGTCCGCTAATAAAGAGGAAACTTTGATATCGAACATATCATTTGTAGATAAAATAACCATCGTTTTCCCCTCCTAACGTTGCCAAAATTATGCGACAAAAAATTATGAGTTTCAACGACAAAAAATTATGTTTTTTTACTTGACAAAGTTATCCACATTCGCCAAACAAATGATTTATACAATGTATAAATCTTTAAATTTATTATCCAAATATTAAAAGTTATCCACATTGCATTTTGTGGAAAATCTTACCATTTGCCATCAAAAATATCGATGTAGGAATGTAAATAATAGTAAAGCCTTTTTAACAATTAAATAATGTCCTAAAATATTATTATGATTAAAATCATTTCAAACAAAAACACAGGATCAAGAGTGTCTGTAGATTGTAAGGCAATAAATGCTTTTTCATTGTATCAAACATTTTATACCCCTATTTTTTTGGTTTTATAATGTGAGGATTTCATGTTAGAAAAAAAGTTTTTTTAAGAACTAGTCTATCAAGCATAATTATGTATATTGTGGCCAGTATAGTAGTTTTGGCCGTAATTGCATTTACAATAAACAGTATTATATTTTTAACAATTAATTGGGGCACGCTAAGTTTCAACAAACAAACATTTGCATACTTTGGTAGTATAATAATCCTTCCGGTTTTAATATACTATTTTTTAGCACTTTTTTCTGGACACAATTATGTGACAAATGATTCATTATGCAATTCTGGAGAATTTCCTTATTCAGGAAAGATGCAATATAAAACAAAAGTTTTATTCAGTAATATAAAAATGATAGAGTTAATTTACTCACAAAAAAATTCTAAAATGAAATGGCCAAAAGGAATAGTGTCTGGACCAAGACAATACTTGGTTGTGTATGATTATAATGGGAAAAAGCACTGCTTTAGTGTTTCCGGTTATTCTAAGAAAACATTGGTAAAATTCTTAACCACTATAAAAGTAAGATGCGAATTTTTAGGAAATCATATTGATATAAATATCAATTCGTTAGTTAATATCTATGCTCACCCAACAAAAAAAGAATTTGATAAAATGGATGAGAATGATGAATACGATGAGAATGCTGTAGAATAAATATAATTTAAATAAGTGATAAATAACTATTTTATATCAAAAATGTGAGTGCTATTATAATAGCAAAGGAATTTTATTTTATGATTAGAAGAATTGCAGTCTTAACAAGTGGCGGAGACGCCCCAGGAATGAACGCTTGTCTTAGAGCAGTTATTAGAGCGGGATTGTTCCACGGAATTAGTATGTATGTCATTTACGAAGGATTAAGAGGCTTAGTCGAAGGAAAAATCGAACAAGTCGATAAAGACTTCACACAAGACATCATCAACCGTGGCGGTACAATCATTAGAAGCGCTCGTTTACCTGAATTTAAAGATCCAAAAATCGTTAAAAGAGCCGCTAATATTCTTCAAGACTTCGAAATCGATGCTCTCGTTGGTATCGGTGGAGATGGTACATTTAGAGGCTTAAACGATTTATCAAAATATGGAATCAAAGTCGTTGGTATTCCAGGAACAATTGATAACGATGTTGGAAGCACAGAACAAACCATCGGTTTCTCCACTGCTTTAAACACCATTTGTAGTTGTATCGATAAACTTAAAGATACATGTGGATCTCATCAACGTTGTTCTTTAATTGAAGTTATGGGTCGTCATTGTGGTGACCTCGCAATGTATGCTGCTTTAGCAGAAGGTGCTGAAGGTGTCATCTGTGTCGAACATCCACTTAAGGAAGATCAATTATTTAGAAAATTAAGAAAAATGAAAGCTCAAAACAAGAGCCACGCTATTATTGTCGTTTCTGAAAACTTACTCGATATCAATGAACTCGCCAAAAAGATCGAAGAGGAAACAGGATTTGATACCAGAACAGAAGTTCTTGGACGTTTACAAAGAGGTGGTTCCCCATCTGCTGAAGATAGAATTTTAGCAGCGAGAATGGGTGCTAGAAGTATCGATATCGTTTTAGATAAAGATTCAGGAAGCAGAATCATTGGTATGAGAGGCGGACAAATCGTCGACTTACCAATTGAAGAAGCAGTCGAAATGAAACACGAGCATACACACGGATTAAGACAATTAATCGATATGCTCCAATAATCAAGTTTATTAATATTTATATTAATAGAAATTACATCATTTAGCCCACTATTGTATTGTGGAGGATTTTAATTAGGAGATTAAATTTATGAAAATTCAACAACATGATGGTTCAATTATTGAAATTGAAAAGAGTTCAAAAGAAGCATTTGAAGTATTAAACCATTCAACTTCTCACTTACTCGCTGAAGCCATTCAAGAACTCTATCCAGATGCCTTATTCGGATTTGGTCCTGCTATTGAAGAAGGTTTCTACTATGACATTGATTTTAAAGAACCAATCACCGAAGCCGATTTAGCAAAAATCGAAAAGAAAATGCACGAACTTTCAAGTAAAGATGAAAGAATCGTCAGAGAAGTTCTTTCTAAGGAAGAAGCCTTAAAGAGATTTGAAAATAACCCATATAAAATTGAGTTAATCAAAGATATCAATGAAGATATCACTATTTTCACTCAAGGCAAATTCACTGACTTATGTCGCGGACCACATTTACTCGCGACAGGTCAAATCAAGCACTTTAAATTATTAAATTTAGCAGGTGCTTATTGGAGAGGTAACTCCAAAAATAAAATGCTTGTTAGAATTTATGGTACAAGCTGGTTTACCGCTGAAGAATTAACTAATCATTTAAATACTTTAGAAGAAAGAAAGAAAAGAGACCATCGTATCTTAGGAAGACAGCTTGGTCTTTTTATGCTTTCTGAATATGGTCCTGGATTCCCATTCTGGCTCCCTAATGGAATGACAATGTTAGAAGAGCTTAAGAAATACTGGAGAGAAGTCCATACAAGATATGGATATAAATTCATTAACACCCCGATTATTCTCTCAAGAGAATTATGGGAAACCTCTGGTCACTGGGATCACTATCAAGAAAATATGTACACTACCAAAATCGATGACCGTGATTTTGCTATTAAGCCAATGAACTGTCCAGGTAGTATTCTCGTTTATAAAAACGAATTACATTCTTATAAAGAATTACCACTTAGATATGCCGAACTTGGTTTAGTCCACCGTCACGAAGCTAGCGGTGCTCTTAATGGATTATTCCGTGTTCGTAGTTTTACCCAAGATGATGCTCATACTTATGTAAGAGAAGATCAAATTGAAGACGAAATCGTTTCCATCTTAAAACTCTATGATGAGATTTATACAGTCTTTGGATTAGACTATCGTATCGAGTTATCAACCAGACCAGAAGAAGGTTATATTGGAGATATCAATATCTGGAATAAATCCGAAGCAATTCTTGCTGATGTATGTCAAAGAAGCGGCAAAGAATTTAAGATCAACCCAGGTGATGGAGCGTTCTATGGTCCTAAGCTCGACTTTAAGCTCAAAGATTCAATGGGTAGAACCTGGCAATGCGGTACTGTCCAATTAGATATGAATCTTCCTGGAAGATTTGATTGCTTCTATATCGATAAAGATGGTGAGAAGAGAGTCCCAATTATGATTCACCGTGCTTGCTTGGGTAGTATTGAAAGATTTACTGGCATGATTATTGAAAACTACGCGGGTGCTTTCCCAACCTGGTTAGCGCCAGTTCAAGTTAGATTATTACCAGTCAATAACGAATTCCATCTTGAATACACTGATAAACTTTATAGGTTAATGTCAGAAAAGGGTTTACGCGTTGAAAAAGATGACGCAAACGAGAAACTTGGATACCGTTTAAGAAGCGCACAAGTTAATAAGATTCCTTACACCATTGTTATTGGTGATAACGAAAGAGATAACGGAACAGTTACTTATCGTAAATATGGTCAGAAAGATCAAATTACCATAAGCGTTGATGAATTCTTAAAACTTATTCAAGAAGAAATCGATAGTAAAAAGAGACTTGTCTAATTAACTACACAAAAAAGAACTAGCAGCTATAAAAGTTGCTAGTTTTTTTAATTAATTCATTAATTAACTTATTTTTTCAGTAAAAAATTGAAGAAAATTTTTAAAAATTTGTGATTTTTTTCCTCTTATTAATATGAGGACACTTTTGTTCTCGTTACTCGGTTACGCCTCTTTTTGGGAGGTTCACCAAGAGTTTCTTTGTGACTTCTTTTGCTCAGGTTTGCCTTCTGAAAACGGAGGTGCTTTCCGAGAGAAAGGAGGGCGTTATTATGACAGATAGCATAGCTGTCATGCTCATCTTAACTTTACTATGTATCCTAGCGTACATATTAAAAGGCCATAACCGAAGAGGTTAGGCCACAACTCTATTCTTAAAGTAAGTCACATCTAGGGAAATGTCAAGGACAAATGCACATCGTTCTAAATTATTTAAAATAATTCTTTACACACATATAACACTAATGTATATTAGATAACGCAAATAAATAGGTAGAAAGTAGAGGCACCCGCTTCTCGCCAGATCGATTAATATATTGGTTGGCTCATTACTACAAATCTAGGGGTTAAGATTAGTACGGGTGCAGATCGCTTGCATCCGTTTTTTTGACAAAGGAGATGATTTTTATCCAAGACCAAAACTATGGCAAAAAGCCAAACCAACCAAAAGAATTAATTAACGAACTCATCAGATTCCCTCAAGTGCGTCTTATTGGACCTGAAGGAGAGCAATTAGGAGTTATGTCTTCTAGAGAAGCGCAACTTAAGGCTAACGAGTATAATCTCGACTTATTCTGTGTTGCTCCAACCGCTACTCCACCAGTGTGCAAAATTCTTAATTACGGTAAATACCGTTATGAACAACAAAAGAAAGCTAAAGAGAATCGTAAGAATCAAGTGAAAATTGAAGTTAAAGAAATTCAATTGACTCCACAAATTGGTTTACATGATATGGAAACCAAGGCTCGTGCTGCAGTCAAATTCCTTGAACAAGGTAATAAGATTAAAGTCGGCGTGAGATATAGAGGTCGTCAAATGACTCACTTAGAAGTTGGTGAAGAAGCCTTGAATAAATTCATTGAACTATTAGGCGACAGCGCGCAGATTGAAAAGCCTGCCCAAATGGAAGGTCGCTGGCTAATCGTTATATTAGCACCAAAAAGAAAGTAGGAGGAAAATCATATGCCAAAAATGAAAAGTAAAAGAGCTTTAATGAAAAGAATTAAAGTTACTGGCAGCGGAAAAGTCACAAGACATCACGCTTACACATCACATTTAGCCCCACACAAAACCACAAAACAAAAGAGACACTTAATGAAAGGTGCAGCCTTACACAAGACTGACTATAAGAGAGTTAAGTATCTCATCGTAAAGTAAGGAGGAAATAGCCATGAGAGTTAAAGGCGGTACAGTTACACACGCAAGACGCAAAAGAATGCTCAAAAGAGCAAGTGGTTATTTCGGAAGTAAACACTTACTCTACAAGACTGCGAAAGAACAAGTCATGCACAGCTTACGCTATGCGTACATCTCTCGTAGAACTGTTAAAAGAGACTATCGTAAACTCTGGATCAGACGTATCAACGCTGCTTGCAGAATGAATGACATCTCTTATAGCAAATTCATGTATGGATTAAAAGTTGCCAACATTCAAGTTAACAGAAAAATGTTATCTGAACTCGCAATCAACGATCCAAGCGCATTTGCAGATTTAGTTAATACAGCTAAAAAGAACATTAAGTAATTAAACTTGATGATAAAAAATATCGGCTTCGGCCGATATTTTTATTTCTATGAAATAATTTTAACTTCTACATTATTAATGGCGTCTTCTATTAATGATTCGAAATCAAACTTTTCTTCAAATGATTTAGCTTCATTTAATTGAGGCGCTGTTTTAGGAGCTTTAGGTGTAAAGATTGTACAACAATCTTCGTATGGTCTAATTGAAATGTCATAGGTATCAATCTTCTTACTGATTGAAATGATTTCTAATTTATCCATTACCGCGCAAGGTCTAATAACTGGAAGATTAGTGACTTCGTTAATTACATTAATTGATTGAAGAGTCTGGCTAGCAACTTGTCCAACGGATTCACCACTACTGATGACTGGACATTTTCTTCTTTTAGCAAGTCGCTCTGCAAGTCGATACATCATTCTCCTCATTAAAGTTATACAATAACTTTCAGGAGCGTTATCATATATCGCTTCTTGAATTTTAGTGAATGGGACAATATTTAATCTAATCTCTGGTTGATAACGATTAAGTTTATGTAAGAGATCTTCTAATTTATAAATAACTGCTTCTTGGGTGTATGGAGGAGAGGCAAAATGAATGCATTCAATCTTCACACCTCTACGCATCAATAGATATGCTGCAACTGGTGAATCAATTCCACCAGAAAGCATGTGCATACTTTTACCGCCGACGCCTAAAGGATATCCACCCGCTCCTTCAAATGTTTTGACAAAGATATAAGTTCCTTCATCTCTTACTTCAATATTAAGTAAGATATCCGGATTATGAACATCAACTTTTAGATCAGTATTCTTTAGAATAACAGGAGCGACTTTTCTCACTATATCATCAGAGATAAGTGGGAATCTTTTATTACTTCTTTTACATTTAACTTTAAAGGTCTTTCCTTCTTCAAGTTTAATTAACTCTAAAGAGTCTTGTTTAATCTTTTCGATATCATTCTCGGTTTTATGCACTAAAGATAAACCTTGAATACCGCTAACATCTTGAAGACGATTAATGATTGGCTCATAGTCTTTTCCATTCAAATGAACATAGATATGGTCATATCGACTTTCTATATCTAAACCATCAAACTCTTTTAAAGCGTGTTTGATGTTCAAATAAAGGCGATGAATAAAGTCTTGTTTATTCTTCCCTTTCGTGGATAATTCTCCAAACCTCACCATGATATGATCGTAACTAATCATCGTATTTCTCCAATTATTTTATCTAAAGTAGATATAAATATATCTATTTCTTCCATTGTGTTCGTATAATCTAATGACACTCTAATCGTGTTATTAGAAATCTTATCTTCTTTTCCAAGCGCTTTAACGACATAACTGCCCT
Organism: uncultured Erysipelotrichaceae bacterium; assembly: GCA_902800025.1. Taxonomy (GTDB): domain Bacteria; phylum Bacillota_I; class Bacilli_A; order RFN20; family CAG-826; genus UBA2450. Next base: position 82,048 of record CADCDA010000003.1, read on the forward strand.
TTTCTTTAGATGAATGACAGGCGCTTGTAGAAGAGACCATAATGTTGTTATTACTTAAAGCTTCAACAACAACACTTCCTTTTCTGTTGATTGTTGAAAAGTTAATGATATAAGGATTAATCGGATTAGGAACATTTAATTCGTATAAGTCCTTTCTACTATTTAAATAAGAAAAGAGTTTATCCGCTAATAAAGAAACATGGTCATAATGTTCTTTTTCTTTATTAACAATATCTTTAACGGACTGTAGTAACGCTAAAGCGTTGGCTAAATCCTCAGTTCCACTACGATATCCGTATTCTTGTCCGCCACCGCTATTAAGAGGAAGAAGTTCGATCTTTTTCTTTTTAATAAGAGCGCCAAATCCAACAAGTCCATGAATCTTGTGTCCAGAAATAGTTAATAAATCAACTTTAGAATAATTGATTTCTTTTTCTAACTTTCCAATTGCCTGACACGCATCGACATGAAAGATAACTTTTGGATATTTTTCTAATAAATTAGAAATTTCTTCAATTGGGTTAATCGATCCTATCTCATTATTGACTGCCATTAAAGAAACTAAAATTGTTTTATCAGTTAAAGCAGACTCTACTTCCTTACTAGTAATGAGACCATCACTATTTGGATTAAGATAAGTTACTTTAAAACCAAATTCAGTTTCTAATTGTTTAAAAGCTTCTAAAACAGAAGGATGTTCATAACTTGATGTAATAATGTGATTACCACGATTCTTATATCTTAAGGCACTTCCTTTAATTGCTAAATTGTTAGCTTCAGTTGCTCCACTTAGATATATAACTTCATGATTATTTAATTTAAGAACTTTTAAAAGTTCTTCTTTGCTTCTATTTAATTGATAAAAAGATCTTTGTCCCTCTTTATGAATTGAAGAAGGATTAGCAAAAGATGATAAGTGTACTTCGTTATACACTTTTAAAACTTCTTCACTAGCTCTAGTGGTTGAAGCATTATCAAAATATATGAGTTTGTTATTATTAATTTTCATTATCTAAGTGACGGTTTTTATATAAAGAGTTAGCTTGAGAATAAACGCTTTGGAAATCACCTTTTTGGAATCCGATCTCAAGTTGATTAATTGTTTGATTGATATCTTGCTCATCGCGATCACGATTTAAAATCACTAAAGAACGTTCTGCGACTTTAGCGTTTCTTGCTCTATTTTCGATATCTTCAAACATTGGATTAGCAATATTCTTAAGATTAACAATTTTATTGTTAATATCTTCGACATCAATCGGCTTAGTTTGTACGCCTGCATAGATATCATTTAAGACTTCATAGACAGCGTCAATTTTCTCGCGATAATTATTAGAGAAAGCTTCAACATTGGTTTCGTCTAAAACATGTTCTGCTTCTTTTAATTGATAATAGTAAACAGAAATAAGATTATAAGCTTCTTCAGCAGTGTTCTTTAAAGAATCAATGTATCCTTTAAAATCAGAAACACCTTTATTGACGATGCTGTAATTCGCTTCTAATTCATCAAGTTTTGATTTTAATAATGAGAACGGTTGACGTGTTCCACTATGAACAAAACCATCAAGGTATCTCTTAGAATTACCAAGATCATCAACCGACTTACTTAATGAATCGATTTTTTCTATTTCAGTTGGAGAGATAATATAAATATTTTTGATTTCTGGAAGTAAAGCACAAATTCTAAGGAACATCTTCTCAACATCGTTAACAGATTGATAGACTCCATCATAATGGCTTTTAAAATATTCACGTGCTTCTAACTCTTCATCAAGTTTTTGGCCCATGAGTCCAATCTCCATCAAAATGAGTTCACATTCCGATTTAACACCACCGATTTGAAGGTTAATAATTCTCTTTGTGATATCAGATTGTTTTTTCTTCCATTCTTCAATATGGTTTTTAAAGGAAAGATGATATAGAGGAACACCTTGTTTTTCGGTATCTTTGAACTTGTTTTGTAAAGAAACTAAAGCTTCAGGAATATCAGTTTTTGTTAGTTTACATAATTGAGGAAGTTCAATTAATACATGACCAAGTGCGGTTAAAACATTATTTAATGATGTAATCTCAGAATTAATTTCTTCATATTCTGCACCTTCAAGTTGCTCATCAAATTTCGCAAAAGCGCTATCGATTTTGTCGAACATTTTATTAAATGTTGCAGCGACCATTTCTAGTTCATTACTTTCTGCATAATAAGTTTGTTTAACATGACGATAAACTTCACGAAGATGATCTATAGATCTTCTACAATCTTCTTCAAGCTTAATAACTTCATATAAATCATGGTCTAATGAATTGACACAGTCTGTTAAGTTTTCCACTGCTTTCTTAGCTTCGCTAATAACAGACTTAATATTCTTATACTGTTTGGCTGCTAATAAAGACTTAAGTTGCTTAAGCAAAGAATCAGCGTAAGCATCTTCGTTATCATGGATAGATTTAAATCTACGATAAAATTGTTCGTATTTGGATAAATAGAGGAGGTTTGTTCTAGAGATAATCTCTAGACGATGTATATATTGTGTATCTTGTCCTAAAAGTAAGGCGTCACAATGTGAAAATTGTTTTTCTAAATTGCTGACTTGTTTACGATACTTGATCTTAGAAATAACAAAAATATAGAGAAGTAATCCTAGTACAGTTACACCGATTATTGCGGCGACCACTATAATAACTACTTCGTTTACACCGAGGGCAAAAATCATATTAATACCTCCAACTTAATCATAGATTAATTAAATATATTATACCGAATCACTTGTTAAACTAAAACCTATTTTGATTTTTTATCAAAATGGAGTGAAAATAATGGCTAGAAAAACGATTATAAAAATATAAGATTGTGGGTTATTTCTTAACAATTATTTTTTACCTATTTTTACCTGAAATTTTGTCCACTATTTGGACTAATAAAATTTATTTAAAATTTTTGTTGTCTGATTTGTCGAATTCCTGTATATTATTTACTGCATGTAATGCAGCACATAAATACTATCTGACTGATGTTTGGTACGGCTGTAACGGAGTAACCTAAGCTACATTGGCGAAACTAACTAAACACCCGAGATAAGGAATTTATGCCTATTCATTATTTTGCAAAATAAATAAGGAAAGGAAGTATGAAGTCATGAGATATACTGGATCAGACTGGAAAAGAAGTCGTAGATTAGGTTTTTCAACTCTTGAGACCAACAAGGAATTACAAAAACGTCCTTATGGTCCTGGCCAACATGGTGCTTCTCGTAAAAAGAAACCATCAGAATATGGTAAGCAATTAGTTGAAAAGCAAAAACTAAGACAAATGTATGGTGTCAACGAAAGACAATTCAGAAGATTATTCATGCTTGCATTATCTAGTAAAGAAGTTACCGGTTTTGCATTTATGAAATTACTTGAATCCCGTTTAGATAACCTCGTCTACCGTATGGGTTTCGCCCGTACTCGTAGAGGTGCTAGACAACTCGTCAATCACGGACACATCGAAGTTAACGGTAAGAAAGTTGATATTCCAAGTTACTTATGTTCAATCAATGATGTCATCGCCGTTAGAGAAAACTCTAAAGACATGAAAGTCGTCAAAGAATCACTCGAATCCATCGCTACTAAAGTCGGCTGGGTTGAAGTTGATGCTGAAAAACTTTCAGGCAAATACATCAGAGAACCAGAACGTAATGAATTAACTCAACAAATCACCGAATCACAAATCGTTGAATACTACAACCGTAAACTCTAATACATGCATTACAAACAAAGACCTACATTATTGTGGGTCTTTTTCTTTAACTTAGATAAGATTTATGTTATATTCTACTAAGTAGGAGGAAGCATAACATGGGTATATATGAAGAATTACAAGCTCGTGGCTTAATTGCTCAAGTTACTGATGAAAATGAAATACGCGAACTAGTCAATAAAGGGAACGCGAAATTTTATATTGGCTTTGATCCTACTGCTGATTCATTACATGTTGGTCACTTTATGGCCTTATGTCTTATGAAAAGACTCCAAATGGCAGGTAATACCCCAATAGTTTTAATTGGTGGAGGAACTGGCCACGTTGGTGATCCATCTGGAAGAAATGACTTACGTAAGATGATGGATGAAGCGCAAATCGACCATAATGTTGAATGCTTTAGAAAGCAAATGTCACGTTTCATCGATTTTGATAAAGCAATCGTTGTTAATAATAAAGATTGGTTACTTAAACTCAACTATGTTGATTTCCTTAGAGAAGTCGGCGCTCATTTCTCTGTTAATAATATGTTAAGAGCAGAATGCTATAAGCAAAGAATGGAAAGAGGTCTCACCTTCTTAGAATTCAACTACATGATTATGCAAGCTTATGACTTCTATTATCTCAATAAACATTACGGCTGCAATATGCAGTTCGGTGGAGATGATCAATGGTCCAATATGTTAGCAGGTACTGAACTCATTAGAAGAAAAACTGGTAAGGATGCTTACGCAATGACCATCACTCTTCTTCTTAATAGCGAAGGTAATAAAATGGGTAAGACCGCTAATGGAGCGGTATGGCTTGATCCGAACAAAACTAGCCCATTCGATTTCTTCCAATACTGGAGAAATATTGAAGACGCTGATGTCATCAAATGCTTCAAATTACTCACATTCTTATCTCTAGATAAGATCAATGAGATTGCCTCTTGGGATGATAGTAGAATCAACGAAAAGAAAGAAATCCTCGCTTATGAATTAACTAAGTTAGTGCATGGTGAAGAAGAAGCCAACAAAGTCTTAGAAGCTGCTCGTAGCTTATTTGCTGGAGGGGGAAGTGATGAAAACATGCCTTCTTGTGAATTAGATAACGAAGAGTACACTATTACCGACTTACTAGTTGCTTCAGGATTATGTACATCTAAAAGTGAAGCTCGTCGATTAATTGAACAAGGCGGCGTTTCAGTGGATGGAGAAAAAGTTTCTAATCCAGCAGAAATGATTTCACTTAAAGAACCACGCAAAATTAAAAAAGGAAAGAAAGTTTTCCTTAAAGTTAGTAAGAAATAGAAAGAAAAGTTGAACCGTTTGGCTCAACTTTTTTATATTAATAAATAGGATAAGGGACTTCTTTAAGTCTACTAGATGGGTAATTAGCCCTTCCTTCTTTTGCTTGTGGTTTTCCGTCTAACATAACTAAATCACCAGTAAATCCACATGTCATATTGTTTACGAAATAAGTACCAACACCATATAGATCAACTGGAACTTTTAATTCGTTCCATTCTTTAATTTTTTCTGGTCCGAAAGAAGAAGAAACGATGATTTTAACATAGTTAAAACCTTCTTTATCTAGCGCTTCTCTAAGAGCGAAAACAAGTTCTTTACAAACACCATGAGGATCAAATCCACTTGTGTCCTTATCATCAAAATAATGATCGATTAATGATTTAGAAGTATCGATACGAACACCATTTAAGTCTTCCTTTAATACTCTAGCGAGTTTTAATGAATCGGTAACAACGTCGTTATTATAATCAATTAACGCGGTAACTTTTTCATTTGGGAAAGTTTTATGATAAATTTCTGCAGCTTTAATAACATCGCCATCACAAACTTGAATTAAAGCATGAGGCATAGTGCCCATACCTTTTCCACCCCACCACTTACCTTGAGCGTCGGTGCTAACTCGATTAATACCAGCAATATAAGTAGCATAACCATCACCAACTTGGGTGTGATAATCATCTTGACGATCCGCCATTGAGAAGACTGGTGTATTACCTGCGACTTTTAAAACTTCTCTAACATTAGTAGCAACACTAGTTCTTCTAGCGAGAATTCCATCGATTACGCTTTCTAAGAAACCAAAGTTTTCATATTTACCAGTAACCTTGAGAACTGGCTCCATATTATTGATGATGTCTCCATCATTAAGAGCCTCAATTTTTAGTTCTTCTGGATGAATCGCATAAGTGTGTAAAATCGCAATCGCTTCATCTACTCCACAAAGCATAGAATCATCTCTTCTTTGAAACCACTGCATGGTGACAATATGATTTGGAGCGTGTTCTTTAACAATTTTATTACTTTTTAAAAAGTAATTAGCAGCGTAAAACCCTTCTCCTAATTCTTTTTCAAATTGGAATGTTTTATTAGTGAGTCGAGAAATCTTTCCCTCTTTTTTAAGTTCAACTTCTAACATCTTAGATGACCTCCATCTTAAAGAAATCAATATTTTCTGGAATATTCTCAGTAATTTCCATTAAAGAATATTCATTTTCGTTTTCAATATATAAATCGTGATAAGAGCAATATCTACCTTTGGAGATTGTTCCATCTCTAAGGAATGTTCCTTCTTTAGCGAACACTCTCATTTTGTCACCATCTTTTTTAGTGACATAACCGCTTTCTTCTTTATATTCGAGGCGGTTTAATCCGTTATCAGTAAGAATAGAATTAACGACATCGATTAAAGGATCGGCAGGAAGGAAAATGATACCAGAATATTTGATTTTCGCAAAGCGAATGAAATTACGGATACGATAACCGCATATTTCATCATTATGATAAAGAACCTCCACTCCTTTTGATGTTTCTTGAGTAGATGTTACTTCATCATCAGAAAGCTCAATTAATAAAGTGTTATCAAGCTCATGGTTGTTATAAAATCCGTAATTCTTAATCATCTTTCATAAATCACACGATTAATCGGTGTCCCTTCGTTTCGAAAAAATTCTTCGTATTCCGTCATAGTGTCAAACTCATCTTCTCCTAAATAATTATTAGTCTTACTAACGAGCTTAAACTCTGAGTTTTCAAAATATTCAAGAGAGTCATTGAATAAATCAATATTATCAGTTTTGAATATTAATTTGCCTCCTTTAGGTAAGACTCTTAAGTATTGTTTTAGAAACAAATCGCTTGTAAGTCTTCTTTTATGATGTCTCTTTTTTGGCCATGGATCAGAGAAATTTAGGAAGATAGTTTTGATGCTTTTCTCTTTAAAAAGAGGAAGAATCTGACTAGCGTCTGCATAAATGAGCTTCGCGTTCTTAACTTCTTTTTCCACCATTTTTTTAGCGGTTATCCCTGCACAGGTGACATTCTTTTCAATTCCTACAAAATATCTATCAGGGAATTTTTCTGCCATCTTGATAAGGAATTCTCCTTTTCCAGATCCTATTTCTAGATAAAAATCTTTTAAGTTAGGAATCTCATCTAATGGAATAGAGATTTCTAAGTGTTCATCTAAAAATGGTTTGGCCCACGCTTTATAATGAGTTCTCATTCTTTTAACAATTTTCCTAAATCGACTATCGCACGAGCGTAAACACTCATGCCTTTAAATAAATCAGCTTTTTTCACTGATTCTCCTGGGGAATGCATATTGCTTTCCCATCCAGGGAATTGCATACCAAAGGCAACACTATTATCTGCTTCTTTAGCGTAAGTTCCTCCTCCAATTGCTAGAGGCTCGCTAGTTAAATCTCCTGTTTCTTCTCTATATGAATTAAGAAGAGTAGAAATTAAAACTGTATCCTTTGGATAATATAATAATGGAGATTCTCCCACTAACTTAACCGCAAATGGTTTATTGACTTCTTTAATTGTTGATAAGAGTTCTTTTTTATCGCATGTATCAACATAACGGAAGTTACATGTTAAACGAATCTGTCCGTCTTTAAATGAGATTAAGCCAACATTAGATGAATTGTGTCCCATCTCTTTACTATTAGCGTTACATTTATATCCACTTCCATCTAAAGGTGTATAAAGTTTCTTTAATTGAACTAAAAGTGGATCTTTAGTGTAATCTGCTAAAGCAGCAATCGCCATCATACCAGCGTTAACTCCTAGTTCTGGCAAAGCTCCATGAGCGGCTTTACCAAAGAATGTCACAGTTGTCACATCATCTTCAGTATGAATCGCTGCTTCGCTTCTTTTATATTTCTTCATAATGAAATTTAAGAAATCGTTATTGAGTTCAAATTTGACATCGCATTTTTCAATAACGGCGTTACTAGCGACACCACCATTAATCGAAATAAGTCCAGGAACATTTAAAGAATGACTGACTTCAAAGGTATAAATACCTTTTTCTGCAAAGATAAGCGGGAAATCACTATCAGGAGAAAAGCCTAATGTTGGTTGAGGTTTCTTTAAAGTGTGGAAATAATGTTCCATACATAAAGATCCGCTTTCTTCATTTCCTCCAACGAGGAATCTAATTTGATATCCACCCAATTCTCCAGCGTCTCTTAAAGCCTTCAAAGCGTAATAAGTAGCAAGTAAAGGTCCTTTATCATCAGCAACGCCTCTACCATAAAGGATTCCTTTCTTTTCCACCATTTTAAATGGAGGCTCGCTCCATCCGCTTCCTGCTGGAACGACGTCTGCGTGCGCTAAGATTGTAAGATTCTTATTTCCTCTTCCAAAGATGATTTCCACAACTTTGTTATCATAGTTAGTGACTTCAAAGCCATCTTTTCTAGCAAGAGCTTCAATATAATTGAGAGCTTCAGAAACTCCAATTCCAAAAGGATCTTTTTCACTAACTGAACTTTCATCATACGCTGAATTGATAGCGACGAATTCAGTTAAAGACTTAATGAGATCTTTTTGATATTTACTTGTAAGTTTGTCGTAATATGTTTTTCTCATGATGTTATTCCTTTCTTTCACTAAGGATTAATAAACCTTTAAGCAAGAGATATTCATCATAATTATCTCTTCCTAATATACCGATGAAATCTTTAGCGTTTCCACCGGTTAACACTCTTTTAAGAGTGTATCCAACTTCTTTTTCATATTCTTCAATAATTCCTTTAACGCTGAATAATTGAGAATAATAAGCACTACTATCAATGACATCAATCGTGTTATGACATTCACTGATTGGCTTAATAAGTTTGTTTTTGACATCTGGGAGAAGTTCTGTTGAACTCGCTAAAATTGATTTGCTCTTTTCATATCCTAAGAAAATCGCGCAACTTTTAAAAACTCCCTGATCATCAATAAATAAAATTTTGGTCGCAGTTCCAAAATCAACGACAACAGTCTTTGGCCCATATTCTTGATAAGCAGCCTCTAAATCACAAAGGAGATCAACTCCTAATTCATGACGGTTATCGATTTTGATTTTGATGTTTGTTTCTACTCTAGTAGAAATAGATATTGGATTTACTCCATATTTCTTTTTCACTATCGCTTCCACTTTCTTTTGAATATGAGGAGCGACGGAAGAAAGATAAATTGAATCAACTTTTTCGATATTTAAAAATTCTAAAAGAGTCTTTTCGGAGATGTCTTTATTAAATAAACGGCCCAAAAAGTAAAATGATTCATTATCTGAGCAAGCAATTTTAGTCGCAGTATTTCCAATATCGATTAACAGTTTCATATAGCAACAATATTGACAATCTTGTTTTTAACAACAATGACTTTTTTAATTGTCTTTCCTTCAATGTGTTTTTTAACTGGTTCTTGACTTAAGGCAATCGCTTCGACTTCTTTATCATCTAAATCTGGTTTGATATCAATTGTCGCTCTAAGTTTTCCGTTAACGGAAACAGCGACTTTAATTAAGTCGAGAACAATTTTGCTTTCATCATAAGTTGGCCACGACTCAAAATCGATTAAGTCTTTATGACCAAGCATTTCCCAAATCTCTTCCCCTAAATGAGGTGCAATACAAGCAAGAGTCTTAATGAATCCTTCTAAATATGGGACATAGATTTTTTCACTCTTATATAGTTCATTAGTGAAAACCATCATTTGACTAATTGCAGTGTTGAATTTTAAAGCTTCAAAGTCTTGGGTAATCTTCTTAATTGAGAAGTTATATAAGTAATCAAGTTTACCATCGTTTTCGTTTGTGAATTTACTTGTAAATTCTTTTTCAGAGAATAAACGATAAACACGGTCTAAATATTTTTTAGCACCATCTAAGCCCGTATCACTCCAAGGTAAAGAAGCTTCAAGTGGCCCCATAAACATCTCATAAAGTCTTAAAGCATCCGCTCCATAATTAGCGACAACATCATCAGGATTGATAACGTTGCCTCTAGATTTAGACATCTTTTCACCATTGCTTCCTAAAATCATTCCTTGATGGAATAATTTCTTGAATGGTTCAGGAGTTGAGACAATCCCTTTGTCATAGAGGAATTTATGCCAGAAACGAGCGTATAAAAGATGTAAGACTGCGTGTTCTGCTCCTCCGATATATAAATCAACTGGAAGCCAGTGATCTAATAGTTTTTTATCCGCAATAGCGTTATCGTTATGTGGATCAATATAACGGATATAATACCAACAGCTTCCTGCCCATTGAGGCATCGTGTTAGTTTCTCTTAATCCATGAGTACCATCGCTTAATGTTACTGATAGCCATTCTTTAGCATTAGCTAAAGGAGATTCACCAGTACCACTTGGTTTATATTCTTCCATCTCTGGTAAAACAAGAGGTAAATCATATGTATCAAGTGGCTTAAGTCCACCATCATCTTTAATGATAATTGGAATTGGTTCTCCCCAATATCTTTGACGGGAGAATAACCAGTCTCTTAATTTATAATTAACTTGTTTTTCACCGTTGCCATCTTTGATGAGCTTATTAAGAATTGCTTCTTTCGCATCAGCGATATTCATTCCATTAGCGATATCGCTATTGATATGTTTAGCGTCACCCGTAAAGGCATTTTCACTAATATCACCTTCAAGAACTTGATGAATTGGTAAATTATATTTTTTAGCGAAAGCATAATCTCTTTCATCATGCGCTGGAACCGCCATAACCGCCCCAGTTCCATAGCTTGCTAAAACGTAATCACCAATATAAATTGGGACTTCTTTTCCATTAATTGGATTAATCGCATAACGTCCAATAAAGACACCGGTTTTATCTTTATTTAATTCAGTTCTTTCTAAATCCGATTTACTTTCTACAAGTTTAAGATAATCATCAACTGCTTTTTGTTGTTCTTTGGTTGTGAGTTCTTTCACTAATGGATGTTCAGGTGCTAAAACGCAATAACTACATCCATAAAGTGTGTCAACACGGGTTGTGAAGACATCAAAAGTTAAGTCAGAATCTTTGATTTTAAATGTAATCTTTGCTCCGACTGATCGGCCAATCCAGTTCCTTTGCATTTCTAGAGTTGATGTTGGCCAATCTAGTCCTTCTAAGCCTTCAAGTAGCTTATCCGCGTAATCGGTAATTCTAAGTAACCATTGTCTCATTGGCTTTCTAATAACTGGGAAACCGCCAACTTCACTCTTACCATCAATGACTTCTTCGTTAGCTAAAACTGTTCCTAAAGCAGGACAGAAATTGACTGGACGATAATCGATATATGCGAGATTTGAATCATAGAGTTGCAAGAAAATCCATTGTGTCCATTTGTAATATTTTGGATCACTTGTTGCGAATTCACGGTTCCAATCATAAGAAAATCCTAAAGATTTAATTTGTTTTCTAAAGTTATTGATATTTTTTTCGGTAATGATTGATGGGTGTTGATTAGTTTTCATCGCATATTGTTCAGCAGGTAAACCAAAAGAATCCCATCCCATTGGATGGAGGACGTTAAATCCTTGCATTCTTTTCATTCTGGCGAGAACATCACTAGCGGTATATCCTTCAGGATGGCCGACATGTAAACCTTGTCCACTTGGATAAGGGAACATATCAAGAATGTAATATTTTGGTTTTGAGAAATCATAAGTATCACACTTATATGTTTGATTATCTTCCCACACCTTTTGCCATTTCGGCTCTATCGTTTTGTAATCATAACCCATAAATTTTACCTCTATGTCGCAATATTATTTCACTAAGGACTTATAAAGTCCATAATATTGCTTTCCACTCTTTTCCCAGCTGTTATCTGTTAAAAGGGCGTTTTTCACTAATCTTTCAAAAATATCTTTGTGATTGTAATAAATGTCATGAGCGTAGACACAAGTATTAATCATGTCCCACTCACTATAGTTATCAAAGCCAAATCCGTTACTGGTTTCAACATTTGAACTATCAAAATTAATGACAGAATCTTTTAATCCACCAGTTCTTCTAACGATTGGTAAAGTTCCATAACGCTGCGCAATCATCTGTCCAAGCCCACATGGCTCGAATAACGAAGGCATCATGAATAAATCACTACCGGCATAGATTTGGTGCGCTAAAGCGTTGTTATAGCCAACATAAATGCCGATGTGGTCAGGGAATTCAGCTCTTAATCTTTCCATTTCTTGTTCACAGTCATATTCTCCACTACCTAAGAGGATGATATTGTCCCCTCTTTTAGCGAGATCACGGCAGGCTGCAAAAACAAGATTCATTCCTTTTTGCCATGTGATTCTACTTACTAAAGCGTATAAAGGAGCGTTTTCATCTTTAAGATTGAATTTCTTAAGAAGTTCCAATTTGTTGGCTTTCTTTCCTTTAACAAAGTTAGTAGAATCAAATTCTTTAACGATGTATTTATCATTAGCAGGGTTGAACTCTGTGTAATCAATTCCATTAAGGAATCCACAGAAATCATATTCTCTAAAACAAAGAACACTATTAAGACCCATGCTTCCTTCAGGAGTTAAAAGTTCGCAGCGGTGATTTGGTGAAACGGTGGTAATTTTATTCGCATACATAATGCCAGCTTTAAGAGTAGAAACTCTTCCACCGAATTCAACTTGTCCATTTAAGAACAATCGATCTGGGAGATTATATAAATCTCCAAGCGAATAACGATCAATAATTCCTTGGAAAGCAGGATTATGAATTGTCATCACAAATCGAGTGTCATAGAAAAATGACATATCATTTTCTCTGATATAGCAGAAAATCATTCCAGGTTGCCAGTCATGGGCATGGATGATATCTGGTTTAAAGTTAATTTTTTCTAATAGATGAACGACCGCCATAGTGTAGAAAGCAAATCTTTCTCCATCGTCGTCGTATCCATAAATCCCATCTCTTTCAAAATAATGGCGATTTTCTAAGAAATAGTATGTGATACCGTCTTGAATCACTTTAAAAACATTAGCGCTTTCCGCTCTCCAACCGAGGTGAGCGTCAACGGTAGTCACAAATTCCAAAGGTAGACCTTTGGCTTTTATTTGGTTATATAAAGGAAGGATGATGGCGACTTCTTCTCCAAGTTTAGCCATTTCCTTACTTAAAGAGTAAGTAACGTCCGCTAATCCACCAGTCTTGATGAAAGGATTAGCTTCGCTACAGACCATTGCGATTTTCATTAGAGTTTTGCTCCTTGAGATAAAACAATAAATTCGTCTTCAGTACCAGATAATTTCTTAGTGTTAACAATAACAACTCGCTTATCAGAGACAACACGATTTATTTTTACGTCTCTTCCAACTACTGTCTTAGTGAAGATGATACAGTTATTAACTTCAGCACCTTTTTCAACTAAAACTTCACGAGAAATAATGGAATTAGTAACTTTTCCTTTAATAACTGCTCCATTAGCGATGAAGCTATTTTGTACATCAGCGTCTTTTCCATATAACGCAGGTGGAGTGTTATGTGTGGTTGTATAAATTGGCCAATCCTCAATAAAGAGGCGGTTTCTGGTATGATAGTTTAATAAACTAAGTGAATTATTGACATATCCTTCTAAAGAAAGAATTGGAACAACAAATCCCTCATATTTATAAGAATTAACTTTCACAAGTTCTTCTTCGATGTAGAAATTAATCATGTCTTGGATTGAATATAATTGTGAAATTTTTGTTGAATCATTAATAATCCTTTTTAGCAACTTTTTATTAATAATAAAAGTGTCTAAAGATATGTCAGCAATTGGCGATCTTCCGATATTCTTTTTCACGGAAGTAATATTTCCTGCTGCATCAAATTTATATTTATCGCAGCGGAGGAATTCTTTATCAGCGTTTTCAATGTGTTGATAGACCGCTGTTACTTGAGCGCCACTATTAATGTGGGCTTCAATGATTGGGCGATAATCCATGCTAGAAAGCATGTAGCTAGGAGCGATAACAGCATATTCAAAGTCGACTAAATCAAGATCAAGTCCTTCTTTGATATTATTAATATCAGTGTTGAATGGCTTATTTGATAAGCCTTTTTCATTTAACACTAAATCGATGTGTCCCAATTTGGTGTTTCTATTCCAAATTGCGCCACTACCAATATGTCTTCTAATCGCGACGATTCCTTTTTTGACTAAGACATAAACTTTATCGATATATGAATTAGAGAAGTTTGATAATGTGAAATCGATGATTCCATATCTTCCTAGGAATGTCACTGCCGCAAGAGGACGATTTTTGGTGAGTTCGCCAAGATGTGGCTCATTATGTAAATTACATATTCCGATTACTTTATTCATAACTGCCTCCTACTTCTTTCCGTTATCAATGAGAACAATCTCATCTTTTCCTAAATTGATTTCACTATTTTCTTCAATTACAGAATTTGGAGCGATGATTGCGTTATGAACTTTAGCGCCTCTTTTAACCTTTGCGCCTTCCATAACAACACATCTTGTTAAACAAGCATCAGTTTCAATCATAACTCCTGTTGAGATAACAGAAGAATCGACATGTCCTAAAATAATCGCACCTTGGTTAGCGATACTTCTAGTAATTAAACCTTTCTTTCCTACGTATTGAGGGACACTACAAACATCTTCAGTGTAGATACGATTTGTGCGGTCTTCATCGTAGAGGTTGAGTTCCATTTTGTCTAAAGCAATATCCATGTTGGCTTCATGCAATGAAGCAAGGGTTCCAACATCTCTCCAATATCCTTTGAAACGATACGCTTTAAGTTTCTTTTTATCAGCAAGCATACTTGGAATAATGTTCTTTCCAAAGTCATGCTCACTATTTGGATCTTTATCATCTTTCTTAAGATAGGCTCTTAATGTCTTCCATGTGAAAACATAGACGCCCATGGACGCAAGATTGCTGATTGGTTTCTTTGGCTTTTCTTGGAATTGGATGATGTTATCATCTTCATCAGTTACCATAATTCCAAAGCGGCTTGCTTCTTTTGGATCAACTTCAATGACAGATATTGTGGCATCAGCACCACTCTTCTCATGAAGATTAATCATTTCTGTGTAACTGGTTTTGTAAATGTGGTCACCGGAAAGGATAACGACAAATTCTGGGTCAGCAGCATCGAGGAAATCGATGTTCTGTGTAATCGCATCAGCGGTTCCTTTGTACCAATTAGCGCCTTCTTCAGTTTGACGTGGCGCTAAGGTGGAAACTAAACAGTGAACACCATTAAGTCCCCATTTTTTACCATTACCAATATATGAATCTAAAAATGTAGACTCATATTGCATTAAAACACCGACTACATTAATTCCAGTATTTGCACAGTTGGATAATGGGAAATCGATGATACGATATTTTGCTGCAAATGAAACGGCAGGCTTAGCGGTTTTCTTTGTTAAGGATTTTAATCTAGTTCCTTTGCCACCTGCTAAGATCATTGCAACAACCTTATTTTTACTAGGCATATTCGCTCCTCCTAATTAAATGATACTACTAAGCGATATTTTTATGAAGAAAATAAATTTTATTTATTTATTTAAAAATTTTAAACACTTGCATATTTTTTGATGAAAATATTGTCATAGTAGGTTATATTTACCATTCTATTTATCTTTTTTATATTTTGTTATAAAATATTTGCTATGAAAGTCAGACCATCAATTTGGAGTATCACATGGAGATATCTTATTGTTGCCGCAATTGTTGTCGCGGCAGCTTTTGGAATGTTTTTCTCCATCTTCTTTAAAATTGATCAGACTAATGGCGCCATTTCTCTGGCACCTTGGGGAATCTCGCATTATATATTTTTTATTGTTATGGGCGTGAGCCTTATCGCTATTTATATCTTTTCAATTGTTACTTATTACTATGTAATAGAAGACAAGTTTTTTACTGTTAAAAGATATGGAAAGGCTATTGATTTCGATTATCGTAATATCGAGTTTCTTGATATTAATGAAAGCAAAAGAAAACACCAAGTCATCTTTTATTCGACAAAAGGAAAAATGAGATATTTGATCGGAGATCGCAAAGGTTTGCTTTTAGAAACACTTATTAAAAAGTGTCCAAAAACACTCACTGTAGAAGAGTTTAGAAGAAAACATCCAGAAGAAAGATACTAATTATTTCAAATTATTATTGAAATATAGATGTCGTTTGTGATATCTTTTACAAGACGCTTAAGGAGGTCACGAATATGTCAAGAGTATGTCCAGTTACCGGAAAAGGACCAGTCAGTGGTAATAACCGTTCCCATTCTTTAAGAGCTACTCGTAGAAAATGGAATACAAATTTACAAACTCGTACAGTCTTAGTTGATGGAAAAGAAACACGTGTTCGTATGTCTACTCGTGCTTATAGAACCCTCAATAAAGCTGGTAAATAATTACTATTTAACTGAGTTTAAAAATCGACCTTGGTAGGTCGTTTTTTTATACTGTTAGAATACTTGATAATAAAGTTAAATTAATCGTTCCTATTATTAATAATAGAGGGATGATCCATTCTGAAAAAGCAAGAGGGAAATATTTCGGTCTAGAAATCTCATCATCATTCACTTCGTTATTTAAAGAGAATAAACGAGGATTAAAGATGAAATATAAAGAAGGAAATAAAGATAAGGCTCCTATCACCATACAAACGATTCCAACAACATTTTGGAAATCGTATAACTTACTTATTGAAAAAGATAAATATGTAATGAGTCCATTTATTAAAAAGAAAAGGATCACCATTCCAAGATCTAAATAAAGATGTTTCTTTAAAGAAACAAAGTCCACAAAAGGAAGGACCGCTATAAATAAGGAAATAAAGAAAGTCGCAATCGCGATTATAACTGTCAGAACGCTGAAATACTTAGTAGCGAAAATAATCGAAGCACTAACTAATCCTATTAAATAAATAAGATATAAAGAGTTAATGAAGAAGTTATCTGTACGTTTTTGAGGAACAACTTCAAAAGGAAAGATATTAAGAACCCTGATATTCTTTTTATTTATCTTTTTATAAATAATATTAATAGAAAAGAAGTAACTGCTAAGAGTTACAACCATTAAGGCCAATATACCAATTAGTAGATACGTGATCATCTTAATTTTTCAATTCTTTCTTTGATATCATCATGACCAAAGAGATAACTGCCCGCTACTAAAACATCAACTCCTGCGAGTTTTGCATTTTTAGCGGTTTCTTCATTAATTCCACCATCGACTTCAATCAAACACTTTTTGATTTCATGGCTTTCTAAATATTCTTTTAATCTAAAGATTTTAGTAAATGATTCTGGAATGTATTTTTGTCCGCCAAATCCTGGTTCAACAGACATAATTAAAACTAAATCTAAAGAATAAAGGAATGGGAAGACTTTTTCTAATGGAGTTCCAGGTTTGATTGATAATCCAGCTTTTGCACCATAATCATGAATTAAATCGATGACTTGGAAGACTTCTTTATCACTTTTACACGCTTCGTAATGGAAGGTTAAATATTCTGCTCCTGCTTTGATAAATTCTGGAGCGTACTTAAATGGATCGGAAATCATAATATGAACATCGTTAACCATCTTATGAGAATGAGCGATACATTTTAAAACCGGAATCCCAAAAGAAATGTTTGGAACAAAGTGTCCATCCATAACATCAAAATGTAACCAATCCGCTCCTGCTTCTTCAACTTTTTTAATATCATCTAAAAGATGGTTGAAGTCAGCGCTTAAGATAGATGGGGCAACTAAGACTTTACTCATATTAATATTTCTCCACTTCTTCTAATAGTTTCAAATAACAATCATAAGCGATTTGAGGAATGTCTCCTCTAGCAAGCTTCTCTTTAATTTTACAATTCTTTTCAGAAATATGAAGGCAATTAGAATAGAAACATTCTAATGCGTCGCCTTTAAATGAAGGAAAATACTGGGCTACTTCGAGTTTTGTCATCTCTAATTCTAAAGATGAAAATCCAGGAGTGTCAGCGATATATCCGTTTTGATAAGGAAGTAATATTACTTCCTTTGTTTTATGTTTTCCTCTTCCCAAGGCTAAGGAATATTCTCCAATTTCTCTTTCATAAGATTCATCAATCGCATTTAATAATGAAGATTTGCCAACTCCACTTTGTCCAATGAGTACTGAAATCTTCTCTTTAAATAATGGTCTAATATCATCTAAACCTTCATCTTTTTTAGAGCAAGTGATATAAGCAGGAACACCAATCTTTTCAAAGACTTCTTTGATTTCTTTAATTTCTTGTTCGTTACTTTTATCAGATTTAGTTAAAACTAAAGAGGCATTTACTCCGTTAAATGAAGCATAAGTTAAATATTTAAAAGCTAGATAGTAAGAAAAGTCTGGCTCTTTTAAAGAAAAGATTAATAAGATTTGATCAATATTGCTAATAGGAGGTCTTTTTAATAAAGACTTTCTTTCAAAAACATCAATAATTAAGAAATTCTCATCATCTAATATTACTTTATCACCAACATAAAGCTTTCCTTTGAATTTAAGTAATCCACGAGGAGAAGTGTTATAGAGTACACCATTAGATTCAACCGTGTACATTCCGTATTTAATGGAAACAATAATTCCTTCCATTATTTGCTAAATAGCTTCTCAAAGAAGCTTCCTTTCTTGAGCTTTTCTCTTTTCTTAATCTTATTTAAATCGTTAGTGAATTCTTTAACGCTTTTATATCTAACCGTGAGATTTTTATTACACGCCTTAGAGATGATATAATCTAAGTCTTCATAATTTGATAAAGAAATGTATTTCTTTACCGATGGCATTGGCGAAGACAAATAACGTTCAATTATCTCTTTAGGATCATCATAATCAAAAGGAACTCTACCAGTTAAGAATTCATATAAAACTACACCTAAAGAATAGATGTCAGATTGATATGAATACTTTCTTGATTGAAGGACTTCAGGAGCAAGATATTTTATTGTTCCATGGAGTTCTTTACTTTCTCTATCAAATACATGAGTGGCAATTCCAAAGTCACATATTTTGATATTTCCATCACTTAATACAAAGATATTGTCTGGTTTTAAATCGTTATGAAGAACTTCTTTTTCGTGCATATTATTAACAGCGTCAAGAATTTGAAGCATATAATCAATAGCCTCATCATAAGAAAGCTTTCCTCGATTATCTAAGACTTCTTTTAAAGACTTTCCTTTAAGGAGTTCAAAGCTAGTAAATGGAGTGCCATTATAAACTCCAACATTATAAATCTTCATGATATGTGGATGATTAAAGGTTCCTAAAAATCTCGCTTCATTCTTAAATTGTTCATATTCAAAATCATTTTCTAAAGATTTATCTTTAAGAAATTTTAAAGCGACTTTTTTATTAATCACGACATCTTGAGCAAGATAAACATCCGCCATCCCACCACTTGCAAGATGCCTAGAGATAATATAACGCGAGAGAATCAACTTATTGAGTTCAGGAACCATTAACGATTGCTCTCCCAAATCACAACAGCCATATTGTCACTACCACCATTGGCGTTACCAAAGGTAATAAGCTGTGAACATTTTCTATCTAACGAATCATTTCCTCTTAAGATACTTTCGATAACACTAAGGAGAACATTGTTATATAATCCATCGCTACAAAGAAGGATCTTTTCTCCGAAATATACATATTCATGTAAATCAATTGGGCAGTTCTTTTTTACCCCAATAGCGTTAGTTAACATATGACGATCTTTATGAGTTAACGCCTCTTCTTTAGAGATCTTTTTATTATCAATTAAATATTGAGCGTATGTTTGATCAACACTGATTTGTGTGAGTTTATTATCTCTTAGGAGATAAATTCTACTATCTCCCACTTGAGCGGTCACTAAAATATCCTTAACAATTAAGCATAAAGATAAAGTAGTTCCCATTCCTTGATAAGAAACGTCTTTCCTACTTTTTTCATAAATTGTGTTATTAGTTTTAACAATGATTTTATTTAACCAATTCATGATTTGTTTGCCAGTTGTTAATTCTTTTTCCAAACCTAAGAATTCTTCACGAATAGCCTTCACTAAAGTGCTAGAGGCATAACAACCTTTATTAGCTCCGCCCATTCCATCAGCGACAATAAGTAAAACATTGCCGTATGCATTTACACACGCTGTAGCGCTATCATCATTTGTTGGACGAGCGCGACCCTTATCTACTAAAAATGAATAATTACCTGATAAATAACTCATATTAATCACCAACTTTGGCCTTTAATTGGCCACATGCTGCATCGATGTCGCTGCCAAATTCTTTTCTAATCGTCGCTTTAACACCGTGTTTCATCAAAATATCTAAGAAAGTATGGACTCGATTCCCACTACTTCTTTTATAATCGTTTTTATTTGTTTCATTATATGGAATGAGGTTTACATAACCGTTTGTTCCTTTAATGAGTTTAATTAGTTCTTCTGCGCATTCTTTTGTATCATTAATGCCTTCTAGAAGAAGATATTCATATGTCACTCTTCTACCCGCGATTTTTTCATATTCTTTAATGGCAGGGAAGAGAACTTCTAAAGGATAAACTTTGTTTATTTTCATTAATTTGTTACGAAGTTCATTATTTGGAGCGTGTAAAGAAATCGCTAAATTTGTTTGTAAACCTTCTTTTGCGTATTCTCTAATCTTATCTGGTAAGCCACAAGTACTAACAGTAATATGTCTAGCTCCAATTGCTAAGCCTTTTTGAGCGTTAACAATTCTAATAAAGTCCATAACATTTTCATAATTATCAAATGGTTCACCTGTTCCCATAACAACGATATGAGTAACATGTTCTCCTCTTCCTTCTTCCTTAAGAAGATTATTGATAACTAAAACTTCTCCCACCATTTCATGAGGTAAAAGATTTCTTTGTTTTCCTAAAATACCGCTAGAACAGAAAGAGCAACCCATATTACAGCCGACTTGGCTAGAAACGCAGACGGCATTTCCATAGTTATATCTCATCAAAACTGTTTCAACTTTATAACCATCTTCTAATTCTAATAAGAGTTTAATAGTTCCATCACTACTCACTTGTTTAGTGTGAATTTTTGGTAATGAAAGAGAGAAATCTTTATTTAAGATTTCCCTAAATTTAATAGAAACATCACTCATTTCATCAAAAGAAGTGACTTTCTTTTCATAAATCCATGTATATAGTTGAACAGCGCGATATGGTTTCTGTTCGTAATTTTCTAATAATTTTTGGAGCTTTTTAAGCTCTAAACCGTATAGATTAATCATTGTTTTCGCCCATTTTCTTTAGCCTTGCATAATACATACATGAGTCAAAGCTCTCGAATGGGAAAAATTGATGTTCTTCGATGAGAGAGAATTCTTGATGCTTCACTAAGAAATTAGCGATTAAGCTATTGGATTCTTTTCTCGATAATGTTGGAATCATGTAAACGAGTTCACCATCATCTTCAACAAACTTAGAGCATTCTTCCAAACAATTAAGCTGATCAACAATTAATTGATCAAGTTGTTCTTGTTTAATTCTTAAGAAATAATCTGGAGTGCTTCTAAGTAAATCAAAGATTGAACTCTTAGGAAGGCAAATGAAAACATTTGCTTTCTTAGAAATGCAAGTAATCAAACCTTGATAATTTGATTCATAAATATATAAATGTGTAAGCCCCATCTCTTTTGCGGTTTTTCTTGTTTCATACAAAGTAGGAGTATGATTGATAACTAAATCAAGAGGAGCTTCTTTACCAAATCTAGTGATAATATCTAAAAAGATATTATTTGGAACTTCAGTATAAATAGCGACCTTTTTAATTGGATCGAGTTCTAATTTATCTAAAATGACTTTTGTCGCCATTTTCATAAAGAAAACACGATTATCTTTAAATTCTTCTAAAGTCTTCGCTGATCCTCTACCTTGATAAACAATCATGTTGTCCACTGGCGCTTTAGAAAAATCGGGATGTTTAGATAAGAATTCATCAATATTAACTTCGTTTTCATTAACGCGAATTGAGGCTACTGATTGACGGTAATTAACTTTTAAAACTTTAAAAACTAAACCTTTTCCAAATTGTTTTTGCCACATTCTAATAACCCAGGCTGGAGTATTATAACGAAGGGAAAGGAATTCTGGAGAAGATTTATCGAGTTCTTCTGGAATAATCTCGTTAGTGGAATCAACAAAGTTGATTAAATCATCGACTTCTTTTTGAGGAAGATCAGCTTTAGCTAGTGCTAAAAGATCTTTGTCATTAAATCTTCTTAAGAAGAGATGGTTAGAAAGATAAAATCTTAAATAGACTGTCTTTTCAAATTCTAATCCTTCACCTAAAAAGCGATTGATTAGATTTTCAAAAATCAAATGATGACGAAGCTCGCATCCGACTAAAGCAGTAACGTTGCTTCTAGTAGCTGGATCAGCGTCAATCTTTTTAAACATTTGACGTAATGCGGTTGCAAAAGGAACTTCGTTGATGACGAGGTTTAATAATATTTGTTTACTTAATTCAAATTCATTCATACATTCATTATACGCATTTTAATACGCGTGTATACAAAAAGTTCCGATGCAATTTGACTTTTTTATTTTATTCCAGCAAAGATATCGCCGGTATATATTTCGTCTTCCCCTTCTCCTTCTTCCATATCTTCGTTATATTCATCTTCGAAATTAACGAGATTTTTATCTTCTAAGAATGGAGGGTAGTCGTTATTAATTTTTTGATAATAATGGTCACTAGAATAATACTTATAAAGTATTTCTAAGTGAATTGCGACTTCTGAAATGTAATGAGAAAGAAGTCGAGACATTTGGTCTTGTAAAACTTCAACTTTTTTAGGAGCGTTTACTTCTACAAACACTCTCCAAGAAGTTTGTTCGTTGCCTTCATGGAACACCATGTTGCTACTAGAAATGAAATGAATATCATCGATATCCATCTCATAAATTTTTGCGACGTCTTTACTAATTCTTTTGCTTAATTCACCAACAACGAATTGATCAAGACCATAAATATTAATTGTAACCATTATCATTTACCTCAATATTACTATACTCAATTTTTTAAAAATTGTAAGGGTCAATATTTATCGACAAGGCAATTGATCCCTTTTGAGCGTTCGCTTTTACGAGTTTTCTAAGCACCTCTCTAACTTTTTCCATGTGTCGATATTTTAATAATATCAATCGAATATGATTGTTATTTTCATAAGGCACAAATGGAGTTGTTGGACCTAGAATTATTGCTTCATCTTTTAAATCTTCATTTAATTTATCGATTAATCGATAGACATTATCAATTACTGTATCTTCAACTTTACCACTTACTGTCACACTCGCTAAGAATGTATAAGGTGGGAAGGACTGTGCTTTACGAGATTCCATCTCTCTTTTATAAAAGAGTTCATAATCTTGTCTAGCCGCCATCGTAATTGCGTAATGAGACGGTGAATACGTTTGAATAATCGCTTCACCTTTTTTATCGCTTCTTCCACTTCTACCAACTGCTTGAGTTATAAGTTGAAATACTCTTTCACTACTTCGATAACTTGGAAGAGATAAACCGATATCCGCCATAACGATGCCTACTAATGTAACATCAGGGAAATCATGTCCCTTAGCAATCATTTGTGTGCCGATTAAAATATCAGCTTCTTTTCTTCTAAACGCTTCAACAATTGAAGGAATCTTTGTTCTTATTTTTGCGGAATCACTATCAAGACGAAGCGTTCTTGCACTTGGGAATAGCTTATGAACCTCTTCTTCAATTCTTTCTGTTCCAAAGCCAGACCTCATCAAATATTTTGATCCGCACATTGGGCAATTATCCATTGATGGTTCTACATAATTACAGTGATGACATTTAAGCATTAAATCACTACGATGATAGGTTAATGGAATTGAACAAGTTGGGCATTTAAAAATATAGCCGCAGCTTCGACAAGAAACACTACTAGCAAAGCCTCTACGATTAATAAGAAGAATTGCTTGATTATGATTAGTTAAAGTTTTCTTAAGTTGCTCTCTTAATTTGAAAGAAAAGATATAACTTTCTTTATCGATATTATGATAGTCTCCTAAATTAACAATTGTTGTCTTAGGTAAAGGTTGATTATTGATTCTTTTTTCTAATCTTAAAAAATGATAGACGCCTTTTCCTGCTCTTGCTCTACTTTCTAAAGAAGGAGTGGCACTTCCTAATAAAACTTTAGCGTGATGCATCTCTGCTCTCATAATCGCCACTTCTCGAGCGTGATAGAAAGGAGGAACATCTTGCTTATAACTTTCAACATGTTCTTCATCTAATATGATTAAACCAATATCAGATAAAGGAGCGAATATTGCACTACGTGCACCAACAACAATTTTACAATCCCCACTAGCGATTTTACGATACTCATCATATTTTTCAGCAGGAGTGAGTTCACTATGAAGGATTGCAACTTTATCATGAAATCTAGAGATATAGTTTCTCATCATCATTGGGGTTAAAGATATTTCGGGAACCAAGACTAAAACAGACTTTCCTTTAGATAAATATTCTTCACTCAGTGTGAGGTAGACTTCGCTTTTACCACTTCCAGTAACTCCTTCAAGTAGATATACCTGATCGTCACTATTTTTAAATTCATTGATAACATTTATTTGATCGCTAGTAAGAGTGACTTTTTCACTATTTTCATATTCAGGGATTTCAAGTCTTCTTTTCTCTTCTTTAACGATTTTTACTAATTTCTTTTCAATGAGTTTATTAAGAATCGAGACTTGTTTGATTTCCTTTTTAAGAATTCTTCCTTCATCTCTAATCAGTCTTAATAATTCAATCTGTTTATAGGTTAAGTCCTCTTCGTCATATTTTTCTAATTCAATATATTGATCATATGCGATTTTAGGAGCTTTTAAAAAACTTCTTCTCGGGCTTAAAGACGGAGGAAGCATCGACTGTAACACTGAGATTTTAGTGGCTAGATAATAATCACTTACTTTATCAGCAAGTTCCATTAAGTCTTCACTTAATAAAGGAGAAGAATCAATAACATCCACTATTTCGGATACTGTGAAGCCTAATTCTTCTTCTAATTCAGAAACGCTTTTAGTTGTGTCTTTAACATTTAAAACATATCCCACTAGTTCTTGGTTATTAAAGGTTACTAAAACTCGATATCCTTTATCGATTGATTTATTACCTTTATAAACATAAGAAAAAGGACGATTCAGTGAATAATTATGATGTTCAATTAATAATTCAACAATCTTCATTAATTATTATTTTCGTCCTTCTTTTAATTTCTTTTTGATAAGATCGACAATTTCTTGAGACGCTCGTGCGACATCATCGTTCAATATAATGTAATCATATTGTTCTGTCATCGTCATCTCTTTTTTACCTTTTTGTAGTCTCTCTTGGATGATTTCTTCGCTTTCTGTCTTTCTTCTTCTGATTCTCGCTTCAAGAGCGTCAACCGAAGGAGGCATGATGAAGAAGGATATCACTCGATCATCATTGACTTTTCTTAATACTTCGCCAGCCCCATTGACTTCGATTTCTAAGACAATGTGTTTTCCTTTATTTCTAAGTTCTTCGACTTTGTCTTTTGGAGTTCCGTATCTATTACCAACGAATTCTTCCCATTCTAAGAAGTTGTCCGCATCAATATTCCTTTGGAACTCTTCTGGGGTAACAAAATAATAATCCACTCCATCCACTTCCTTTTCTCTTTGTTTACGTGTAGTCATCGAGATGGAATAGGACAAGTCTAGATTATAGTTGTCCATAATATATTTACGGACAGTACCTTTACCTACACCTGAAGGTCCAGAAATAATAATGAGTAATCCTTTTTTCATATTTAGCGATATTATACTTATAATAATTTCTTTTAGCAAAAGAAAAATAATGAAATAATATATTTATGTCCCCTAAACTAAATCTAAAAGGTGTAATTGAAGTAATATCAGAGTTAAAAAGTAAGGTTCTAAACAACTTTATTTCTAATGTCTCAATAGTCAATTCCAGTGATATTCTTTTAACATTTTCTTTTTATAATAAAGAGAAATTACTTATTTGTTTAAACCACAATAACCCATTTGTTTCGCTGATTGATTCTTCATATAACTCAGCGACTACTCTAGGGGGATTAAACGAAAATCTGCGTAAATATCTCAAGGGTAGTTATATCATCAACATTGAACAAATAAACTCTGATAGAGTCATAAAATTCTCATTAACAAAAACTAATGAATTCTACCAAAAAGAGAACTACTTTTTAATATTAGAGCTTATCCCAACAATTAATAATTTATTAATCTTGGACGAGAAAGAAAACATTGTTTTTGCTAAGCATTACACTGACTTAACTGCCTCTCGACCAGTCATTAGAGGAATGAAATATATTCCGATATCCGCTAATAAAGAGATGCAGCTTAAAGACTTCGACATGAAGTCATATAAAGATGCAGTTAGCCATTATTTAAGTGAGATTGATCAAAAAGCCAAAAAAGAAAAAGCTCTCCCACTATTTAACTACCTCAAACAAAGAGTGAAATCTCTTAATAAGAAAATCGTCGTCTTAGAAAAAGAAATGGAAGAAGCAAAAAGCAAATATGAATATAAGGAAGTTGGAGAAACTCTTCTCACACTTATGAATGACGAAGAAAATCTTAATGATTATATAAATTATATAAAAGATATATATGATGGGGATTTATCACCAAAAGATAACGCGAATAAACTCTTTGAAAAATATAAGAAAGCCAAAAGAACAATTGAAAACGATATAAGAGAAATTAGTATCGCTAAAGAAAACGTTGAAGAAATTGAATATATCTTAAGCATCTTCTCTTATTACACTGATCAAGAAATCGAAGAACTTTATAAAAAGTATCTTCCAAAGCATCATACGAATAAAAGAAATAAAGAAGTCGATGCTCGATTACCTTATTACATCACTTATCAAGGAACAAGAATTGGTTTTGGTAAGAACAAAGAACAGAATAATTATCTAACATTTAAAAAAGCAAATAAGGACGACATCTATCTACACGTTTCTTCTTATCACGGAGCTCACGTCATCATCTTTAATAATGATCCATCTAAAGAGATAATCCTAGTGGCCTCAGAAATCACACTCCTATTATCCAATTTAGAAAGTGGAGACATTTATATTGCTGATGTGAAGGATGTAAAAAAAGGAGAAGAACTTGGTAAAGTTAATCTCCTTAAATATCAAACCATCACTCTTCACGAAGTAAGAGAATCTACTAAACAACTTCTAAAAGAACAAAAAAGAATCCAAAATTAAACAAAAGCCCAGTAAAACTGGGCTCTTAATTTCTAAATATATATTAGGCGTGTCGAGTCACAACGAAACGGTTGTAGTCATTGCAAACGTATTCAACGTTATGCTTGTTACCGTTTAATGCGAAGGAATCTTCAACTTGTAAACCGTAGAGATAGTGAGAAGAATAATATGCGAACATATAGTTAATCGCAGCACCTCTACTCTTGAAAATTGATCTCTTAAGTCTAATTTTTTCGCCGTTTACAACAGCAGAGAGTTCGTAGTATTTCATTTTGTAATACCTCACTTTCAGTAGTTTAACGTCGTGCTTAGGACGAGGTATCACTTAATGATGCCCTTATTTTAGTCCTTTTTTTATAAATGTCAATAGGTTTACACAAAAATCTTATATATTACTTCGTAATATATAAAAAATATTTTTATCAAACTTTTTTTAAAATTTTTGAAATATTTTTTCTTTCATCTTTCAAAAAATTAAACAAAAGTACCCTTAAAGGGTACTTTTCCAAGTGAATTATGTTTTGATTATGTTTTGATTATTTCTTTTCGTTAATTAAGAAATCTTCGCCTTTAATGGCTTCGGAAGTACTGAGGTTTAGAAACTTTTGCTGTCTTAAAACTTCATAGACCACGATCGCTACTGAGTTAGATAAATTCAAACTTCTAGCCTCTGGAACCATTGGAATTCTTAATAATCGATCAGGATGACTTCTTAATATATCATGTGGAATTCCTGTTGATTCTCTTCCAAACATTAAAAAGATATCTTTATATGATTCAGTGAAATCAAATGTTGAATATACTTTATTTGAGTATCTTGTTACATAGTATGTATTCGCGTTTGGATAAGCTTTTAAATAAGCATCATAATCTTCAAAATAATTCCACTTCAAAGATTCAATATAATCCATGCCCGCTCTTTTAAGGGACTTTTCATCTAAAGAAAAAGATAAGGGACCAATGATATCCAAGGTTGCATTAATCGCAACACATGTTCTAATTATGTTCCCTGTATTTTGTGGTTTTTCTGGACGATATAAGACGATATGAATCATCTAATAATCTCCTTTTGCCCTTCTTTCTGCAAGATGCTTTGGTTCGATAATAGCTTTATACATCTTGATACAATCTGAGATGATTTGTTTGGCGACATTCACATCTTTGACTTCGTCAATCGCGGTTTCTTTATTTTCTAACATCTTATATACTGCGAAGAAGTGTTTAATCTCATCCATGATATGACTTGGAATATCAACGATATTGTCATATTGAGAATAAAATGGATCATTTAAAGGAACAGCGATAATCTTTTCATCATATAAACCGTTATCAGTCATGATTAAAACTCCGATTGGTTTACAATCGACAAAGCTCATTGGAATGATACTTTCACTACAAAGGACTAAGACATCAAGTGGGTCATAATCTCTTGCATAGGTTCTTGGAATAAATCCATAGTTTTGTGGATAATGTGTACTTGTAAAAAGTACACGGTCCAAGATTAAATGACCTGTTTCTTTGTCTAATTCGTATTTATTTTTACTTGCTTTAGAGATTTCAATAAGCGCTAAAAAGTGATCAGGTGTCACTCGACTAGCTCTTACATCATGCCATGGATGCATAAAGTTTCCTCCTAATTAATTATTATCACTAACGCTTAATCGATTCAATGCGCGAAGTAGACTGGCTTTCGCTCTTTGAACATCAACATCTTTATCGTTATTATTCTCTTTTAAGCGTCTTTCTGCTCTTTCTTTAGAAGATAAAGCACGCTCTTTATCAATCTCGTCTTTTCTTTCTATCGAATCAACTAGAAGAGTGACTGAGTGATCTTTTTTGATATTAATCACTCCTCCGCCAATCGCATAAATTGTTTCTTGCCCATTTTTTCTAATGACGAGTTTAGATATTTCTAAAGTCGAAATTAAAGGTGCATGATTTGGTAATATACCAATCACACCCATCGCCGAGGTCGTTGATAAATAATCTGCATCAGTAGATAAATATTGACCAAACGGTGTTAATATCTCAACTCTAAAAGTCTTATCCATTATTTAAGTGACTCCGCTTTTGCTCGTGCTTCTTCAATTGTACCAACATATAAGAAAGCAACTTCTGGAAGATCATCAGCTTCTCCATTTAAAATGGCCTTAAAGCTTCTAACTGTGTCTTCCACTTTAACATAAATTCCTGGAATCCCATTAAAATGGGATGCAACGTGGAACGGTTGAGAGAGGAAGTTACGAATTCTTCTTGCTCTTTCAACGATTTTCTTATCTTCATCAGAGAGTTCATCCATACCTAAAATCGCGATGATATCACTGAGTTCTTTATATCTTTCAAGGATTTCAATAACCCCTCTAGCTACTTCATAGTGCTCTTTACCAACGATTTGAGGATCAAGCGCTGTTGAAGAACTATTAAGTGGGTCAACAGCTGGATAAATTCCTAAAGCCGCTGTAGAACGGTCTAAAACCGTTTTTGCATCTAGATGAGAGAATGCAGTTGCTGGAGCTGGGTCAGTTAAGTCATCAGCAGGAACATAAATTGCTTGAACTGATGTAATTGATCCGTCTTTTGTCGAAGTAATTCTTTCTTGCAATTGACCCATTTCAGTAGCAAGAGTTGGTTGATAACCAACTGCAGAAGGCATACGTCCTAAAAGAGCGGAGACTTCACTACCAGCTTGGGTAAATCTAAAGATGTTATCAATAAATAGCAAAACATCAGTGTGCTCATAGTCACGGAAATATTCCGCCATAGTAAGTCCACTAAGACCAACTCTCATACGAGCTCCTGGAGGTTCGTTCATTTGTCCGAAGATCAATGCGGTTTTAGAAAGAACACCACTTTCTTTCATTTCGTAATATAAGTCATTACCTTCACGGCTTCTTTCACCGACACCAGCGAAAACAGAAATACCACCTTTTTCATTAGCAATGTTATTCATGAGTTCTTGAATAAGAACGGTTTTACCAACACCAGCACCACCGAATAAACCGATTTTTCCACCTCTAACATAAGGGCAAAGTAAATCGATAACTTTGATACCTGTTTCAAAGATTTCAGTTTTTACTGATTGATCTTTAAATTTCGGTGCACTTCTATGAATTGACATTCTTTTCGCGTCTTTGACTTCTCCAAGATCAAGTCCATCAATTGGTTCGCCTAAGACATTAAACATACGTCCAAGGGTTGCTCTACCAACTGGAACTTCAATTGGATGCTCTAAGGAAATGACTTCTAAGCCTCTAACTAATCCTTCAGTTGGTCCCATCGCTACCGCTCTAACGACATCATCTCCGATATGTTGAGCAACTTCTACAGTTAAAGAATTACCATTAGGTAATTTAATCACTAATGCAGTAAGTAGTTCTGGGAGATGTTGATCTTTAAATTCAACGTCGACGATTGGTCCAACAGCTTGGACGATTCTTCCTTTAACAACTGGTTTTTCTTTCATCTTAAAAACCTCCTATATTGCTTTACTAGCCGCGACTATCTCAGTAATCTCTTGAGTAATAGCGGTCTGACGGGCTTTATTAAATTCAATCTTTAACTCATCTAATAAGTCTTTAGCGTTATTAGTGGCGTTTTCCATCGCGTTACTTCTCGCTCCTTGTTCACAAACTTCACTTTCAATGAGCTTGGAATATAAAGCAGTCTTCACATAAAATGGCACTAAAGTTTTAATGAGTTCTTTATTACTCGGCTCCATGATTGGAGGATAGTCATTAACTTCTTCCTGTTCATGGTTTAAAGGTAATAATTGATAATCTTTAGCAAGGAAGATTAAGGAATTCTTATATTCAGAATAGATGATATGAATCTCTGAATATTCACCACTCTCATATTTATCTAAAAGATAATCACTCATCTTTCTAATCAAAGTTGTGTTTTGGATTGAATATGATTCATTAAAACCTTCGATGATTTTAAATTCTCCTTTAGAGTAATGAGCAATTCCCTTTCCTCCTAAAATAATCGCTTCATCTTCATTAGTGATTTTAGAATCGCTAACTTTGAAGATGTTATTGTTATAACTTCCACATAAACCAAGAGTGGAAGAAATGATGATGTATAGTTTTTTTGTTGTGTTTGTATTTATTTTTAAATAAGGTGATTTAGTATTTTTAGAGAATGTCAAAAGTAAATCAACAACTTCATTCAGTTGATTTGTGTATTCCTTATTCGCGAGCATTTTATTTCTCCACTGTTTTAATTTAACGGTGGACACTAGTTTCATCGCACTAGTGACTTTATATGCTCCGGTTACGGACTTAATTCTCGATTTAATTTTGACAACGTTTTGAGGCATAATTCACCAAATTAATTTTCTTCTTTATAGAGTTCTTGGAACTTCGTAATCAAAGTAACGAACTTATTCTCATTTTCAGAAGTAATCTCTTTCTTTTCTTTGATATCGTTAAGAACGCTCTTATCAGCGCTTTGAACATATTCATAGGCTTTATTTAAATAGCTATTAATCTTATTTTTTTCTAAGTCATCTAAATATTTATTTTTTGCCATGAAGAGATAAAATATCTCTTTTTCAAGTGGATAAGGGTTGTATTGAGGTTGTTTTAAGACCTCAAGAAGCGCTTCACCATGTTTTAAAATTGAGATGGTAGCGTTATCAAGATCACTACCAAATTGGGAGAAGGATTTCATTTCTTCGAAGTTCGCTAAATCGATTTTTAAACTTCTTGCGACTTGTTTCATCGCTTTAGTTTGCGCTGCTCCTCCTACACGAGAGACAGATAAGCCAGCGTCAATTGCTGGTCTTTGACCAGCGTTAAATAAATCAGTCACGAGGAAGATTTGTCCATCAGTAATAGAGATGACATTGGTAGGAATATAAGCAGAGATATCACCTGATTGAGTTTCAACAATTGGTAAAGCAGTAATTGAACCACCACCATATTTATCATCTAACTTACACGATCTTTCAAGTAATCTACTATGTAAATAGAAGACATCACCTGGATAAGCTTCTCTTCCTGGGCTTCTTTTTAATAAAAGGGATAATTCACGATAACTAACCGCATGTTTGCTTAAATCATCATAGACGATTAAAACATCCTTGCCTTGGTGCATCCATTCTTCGGCCATCGCCACTCCACTATAAGGAGCAACATATAGCATAGGTGCAGGCTCACTTGCGGTGGCGCTCACAATTAATGTGTAAGAGAGCGCATCGTGTGATTTGAGTTTGTCAACGATTTGAGCAACAGTGGAATTCTTTTGTCCAATCGCGACATAGATGCAAAGAACATCTTTGCCTTTTTGATTAATAATTGTGTCAATTGCAATTGCGGTTTTTCCGGTTTGACGGTCACCGATAATTAATTCTCTTTGGCCTCTTCCGATAGGAGTAATTGCATCAATCATGGTGATGCCAGTTTCTAAAGGAGTATCAACACTCTTACGAGTGATAACACCTGGAGCGATAACTTCAATCGGTCTGAGTTTATTTGTTTTAATCTCACCTAATCCATCGATTGGTTGACCAAGCGCATTTACCACTCTTCCAAGTAAAGCATCTCCAACAGGGACTTCCATAACGCGTTTTGTGCGTTTGACTTCGTCTCCTTCTTTAATCAAAGAATCATCGCCTAAAAGAACTGCGCCGACATGATCGACTTCAAGATTCATTACTAAACCATAAATATCATGCGGGAATAGTAAAAGCTCACCGAGCATTGCTTCACTTAATCCATAGACTAAAGCAATACCATCTCCAACAGTGATAACGGTTCCAACATCGCTACTATCGATGTCACGTTTATAATTTTTGATTTGTTCTTTGATTAAAGCACTGATTTCATTCGTCTTTAATTTCATAGACTATCCTCCTATTTAAGTAAGGCACTCTTCATATCATTAATATGATGTTTGACACTGCCATCATATATATGATCATTTATAACGACTTTGACTCCTCCAATTAATGTAGGGTCAATAATATTTCTAAGTTCTACCGGTCGATTTTCAATAGAACCGATGGTGTCTGTCAGTTTCTTTAACTGACTATCGGTAAGTTTTTCAGTTGAATAAACTAACCCTTCTGTTACACCTCGATACTCGTTCACTAAAGAATTAAATCCATCAAAGATATCGATAATATATTTCGCTCTATGGTTGGTGACGATGATCTTTAAGAAATTTTTAATTTCTTCATCTACTCCTTTTAAAGCTTTATCAATGATGTCGATTTTCTCGTCAATTGATTTATAAGAAGAATCAAGAAGCACGATGAAATCTGGGTTTTCTAATAAAACCTTTTTTAATTCTCTAACTTCGCTTTGAGCGTCTAACAATTTGTTTTCATCTCTTTTAAGCGAATACAACGCTTCTGCGTATCGTGAGGTGATTTCTTTCATAGACTAGTTCTTCTTTTTAACTTCCTCGACAAATTCTTCAATTAAACGGGCATTGTCTTTAGAAGAGACTTCTCTTCCAAGCAACTCGCTTGAAGCATCTAAAGCGACCGAAACAATTTCTTTTTTGATTTGTTCTTGGGCTTCGATTTCCATACGAGCTATATCGTTTTCAGCATCTTTTTTCATCTTATTAGCTTCGTTTTGGGCTTGCTCTAAGATGACCGCTCTTTCTTTTTGAGCGTCATTCTTTGCTTCGGCAACGATATCCGCCGCCGTCCTTTCGCTAGCTAGGACTGTTTCTTTTGATTTGAGTTCATTTTCTTGCCAAACAGCTTTGCTCTTTTCGGCTTCTTTAATATTGTTTTCAATATAGTCTTGTCTTTTAGCGATAATCTTTTTCACTGGTTTATAAGCGAAAATGATCACGACAGTAATGAGGACGATTAAAGCACCTACTTGGGCAACAAAACTTGGCCAATTAGGAATAAGCTTGCTAGTGAAATCTGTAGCATTCAAATCAATTGAACAACTAGTTAATAAAAACACTAGCGGCAAAGAAAATAATAATTTTCTCTTTTTCATTTAGTCCTCCTTACTATGCAACGAAAATGATTAAAATAGCGGTAACAAGCGCGTAAATAGCGGTTGTTTCGACAAGAGCACAAGCAACGATCATGTTGGCTCTGAGTTTGGAATACATTTCTGGATTTCTACTCATACCATCGATTGATTTGGTACAAACCCATGCTTCACCAAACGCGGATGGCATAACTGCTAAAATAGCAATTGCAGCGGCTAATGCGTTAGTCATGTTATCTTCCTCCTTTTACTGATAATTCTTCTATATCTCCTTCTTGAGGACCTTCATTAGCGATAAAGATCATCGACAAGAAGAGGAACACTGTTGTTTGGATAAGACCTGAGAAGAGGTCAAAATAGGCGTGTAACACAGGAGTAATAATAGGCGCGATAAAGCTACCGATACCCATATCTTGAGGAATGCCGTTAACAATAAATCTTATCGCTCCTTCTCCAATACCGTTAAACGCTCCATAGACAAGAGTCATAAGAGTCCAACCCGCTAAAGCGTTACCAAATAAACGCATCGTGAGTGAGAGTAAAGGCGCCCACATTGAAACTAAGTTAATTGGTAAGAACACAGGGATTGGTTCAATATAACGTTTAAAATATCGCCATTTATTGAATCTAATCGCATTCGCGTGAATAAATACGAATGTGAATAGGCCTAAAGATAGAGGAGTGGCTAAATACACCATAGGTGATGGTAAACCAGTTAATCCCCAAATAAAGGCGATAAATAAATAAGATATAACAGCGAGTAAGAAGCCACCGAATCCACGGTACTCTTTTCCCATGAACTCCTCCACCATTCCATCAAAGAAATTAATTAAAACTTCAAAGAGGAAGAGAATTCCTTTTGGCTTTTTAAGTGGATCAGCGAATCTCGCTCTTATAGCAACATAAAAAGAAAGTAAGCAGATAATGCCAACGATAATTAAAGACGAGATTGTCGCGCCAGATAACCCAGAACTTGCATCTAGGAATTGACCAGCAATATCAAATCCACCAGTTTCTTGAGCAAAAACTGTATTAAGCATATTACTCCTTTCTTTGCTTTCTAATGATGTGAAGGAGAGCAAAGATAATTACTCCCACTGTATAGATACCAACAAAGGTAAATATGTTGAATAATTTAATTCCCCATCGATAATACATTAAACCCATCAAAATCAACACTATTGTGATGACAACTAAACGGAGAGCGATAGAAACAATACTAAATGTCGCACTTGCTCTTCTAACATCAATCATGATGAGGAAATGGGATATGATGTAAAGTCCACTGATTACTACCCCAGAAAAAATAAAGCCTAAAGGAATATGAATGTAATCAGTTGGAAGTAGAAAGCTAGACGCAGCAAACGCGAGGATGGCGATAACACCAACCAATGTTGCAGTTAATAAGCATTCATCTAACTTCCTAATTAATTTCATTATTTCACTAATACTTTCTTCCAATTCGCCATCAAGACGATGCCGCCTTTGGTTTTAAGTTCAACTTCGCCTTCAATAAGAGGTGCGATATAGTCTTTAAATTCTTGAGACATTCTGGTGTTATCAACCATCATAGATGGTTTAATGACGCTTTCAGCGTTTGCCACCAAGGAAACGTCTGCTAATTGATATTCAATTTTATATGGAGATTGGCTGACTCTCTTAAAGATAATCATCTTACCAGTTTCACCAGCTAATGCAGCCTTCACCGCTCTTCTACCGGTTTCAATAGCTTCTTCTCTATCAACTCTAGAAATCGCAAATGGACATGCTCTTTGAGTTAAGGAGAACTCCACTGCTCTAGTTGGTAAGCCTAATCTCTTCTCAATGATGTCGCAAAGTCCTGCGGCAGCACCACCGAGTTGAGCGTGGCCAAAGCCATCAACCCTAGAGCTCTTATTGCTTCTTTCAAATTCAATACCTTCAGAGATACAAACCATTCCATAACCGAATCTGTCATAAACTTCTTTAACTTCGACAAGGAATTTTTCTAAGTCGAATTTGTTTTCTGGAATATAGATAAGATGTGGTCTAGTTGCTTCTGGAAGGATATCAGCACACGCTGTTAACCAGCCAGCGTTTCTACCCATGATTTCAACGACGTGGATTTTACCAACTTTGAAGCAGCAAGCATCCATACTTAACGCATTGATGGTGTTGATAACGAATTTTGCAGCACTTGGGAAACCTAAAGAGTGGTCTGTACACGCTAAGTCATTATCAATGGTTTTTGGAACGCCCATAACTCTGACATCGAGTCCGAGTTCTTGACATAAGTTAGATAACTTGTTACAAGTATCCATTGAGTCATTACCACCATTGACGAAGACATATTTGATTCCTCTTCTTTTAAGAGTGTCAACAATCTTCATATAGACTGGGTCATGAACATCTTTAGGAAGTTTTCTTCTTGTTGTTCCTAAGATACTGCCTGGTGTTTGAAGCAAGAGTTCGATTTGTTCATCATCTTCTTGATCGATATCGATGAGCTTGTCATCAATCATTCCTTCAATACCATTTAATGAACCATAGATATGATCGATTTCATCTCTATGTAATTTTGCTTCTTTGATCGCCCCATATAGTGAGGTGTTGATAACGGAGGTTGGTCCTCCGGATTGAATATATACCATGTTCTTCATAAATAATACTTTCTCCTAATAACAATGATAATATTATCTTATTAATAATATAATATTCAATAAAAACCGAAAAAACCGATACATTTTAATGTAAAACCAATAAAAACATTTGATTATATCTACGCTATACCATAGAATATTTATGCATTCGAAAGATAAGGAGAACTGTTATGTCATTTAACATTACTTTTAATGGCGAGCAAAAAACTTATACAAAACCTGTCACAGTACTTGATATTGTTGGCACCGATAAGTCAATTGTATGCGCCTATGTCAACAATCGAGTGAGAGAACTTACATATATTCTTGAAAAGGACGCAACTGTCGTACCACTTACCTGCAAGGATCGTGATGCTAAGCAAACATATGAAGCTTCATTAAGATTCTTAGTGGCTATGGCTATGCATAATATTCATCCAGAAGCTAGTGTTAGATTCTCATATAACATTTCTAGAGCGGTCTTTATGCAAATCTTGACCCCATCAGTTGTCGCTAATAACACATTAGTGAAAGAGCTCGTCGAAGAAATGAACCGCATTGTTGATGCCGACTATCCTTTAGTGAGATCAATTCTTTCTAAAGAAGAAGCCAAGAAAATTTTAGAAAAAGCAGGCGAAAAAGATAAATTAGAAATTCTTCAATATCGTCCTGAAAAAACATGCCATTTATATGACTGTAATGGATATAAAAACTATATGTACAATCGTATGGTTCCATCCACTGGTTATATTAAAAAATGGAGAATCAGATACTACCATCCAGGTGTTCTCATCCAATATCCAAGAGAAGAAGAAGGCGGAGAAATTCCAGCATTTGAAGATTCCCCAACATTTGGAAAAACCCTTAAGAGAGCCCATGAATGGGCGGTTGCAACTCGTTTCGATAGTATCGTAAACATCAACCATCGTATCGAAGAAGATGGTGATATCGACGTTATCACTTTAGGCGAGCAAAGACACAACCGCCAACTCTGCGAACTTGGTGAATTAATTGAAGGCGATAAAGAAAACATTCGTTTAATTTGTATCGCTGGACCATCATCAAGTGGTAAAACAACATTCGCGAATAGATTAAGAATCGAACTCTTATCTCGTGGTATCGATCCAATTAGAATTTCTATGGATGACTACTATAAGAGCAAAGACCAAGTCCCATTAGATGAAAACGGAGAACCAGATTTAGAATCAGTTGACGCATTAGACGTTGAACTCTTCAACCAAAATATGGCGGACCTCATCGCTGGAGAAACAGTCGAGTTACCAAAATTCGATTTCAAACTCGGTCATCGTGTTAAAGGTCGTACATTAAGCATCCCTGAAGATCAACCAATTATTATTGAAGGTATCCACGCGCTTAATGACAGAATGACCCAATCCATTCCTCAACACCAAAAATTCAAAATCTTCATTGCTCCTCAAGGACAAATCAACATTGATAACCACAACCCATTGAGTCTTACTGATTTAAGACTATTAAGAAGAATCGTTCGTGACTATCAATTCAGAGGCGCAAGCGCACTTGAAACAATGTCCATGTGGGCAAGCGTTAGAAAAGGTGAATTCAAGTGGATTTATCGCACTCAAGAAGGCGCAAATTATGTCTTCAATTCCTTCCTTCCTGAAGAATTATCAGTTATGAAGAAATACGCGATGCCACTACTTACTTCCATCGAACAAGAAAACCCATATTTCCCTGTCGCTGAAAGATTAATCAGAATGCTTAAATTCTTCGATGACATGTCAGATCAATGGGTTCCATGTAATTCTATTCTTAGAGAATTCATCGGTGGATCTTGTTACGCAGACGTGTAAAATTATCACAAACAAAAAAGGCTCACTTATGTGAGTCTTTTATTTGCCTTGTTTTATCTTTTTAAAGACCGCCATCTCACGAGTGTGGATGTTAATGAGTTGAGCGTAATACATCTTTCTCATTTCAAGATATTTTTGTTTTCCATCGTCCCCTACTCTTAGGAAGAATAAGTTTCTAAAAACTTCTTCGATTCTAAAGAATGATTCATAAAGGTTGAGGATGGTTAGGTAATAGAAATATTTTTTGTTGCTATAAATAAGTAATGGAGTGCTATGAAGGATTTCACTACTAGTCATATAGATTTGTGAATATTGATGAAGACCCGCTAAAGTTTCTAGACCATCTCTAAAGTTGAGCTTAAAGTCTTTGATATCTTTAACATCAGGAATAGAAAGCATCCAACCATATTCGATGAATTTCTTCATATCTTTGCTCTTTAAACCTATCGCATTCATTTCTTCTTTGATTTGATTAAAGAGAACAGCTTGTTTTTCTTTATCAGTAAAAGCATCTTTATAAACTAGACCATATTCCATGTGTTTAAGATAGGCATTAATCGCTACATCTTGATACTTTTCTAATAATATTAGAATGCATTCACATTCATGGAGTGTTCTCCACATAGTGAGAGCTTCGGTTTCATAGCCATCACATAATAAAGATAATGTACATCTAGCGATACTAAGAGATTTAGTAAGTAGATCAATAATCAAGGTGTTTTTTGGATCGTTTCTTTTATAACGAGTAACGATGTTAGACATCAAATTGATATATAACTCAATTGAGCTAATTGGTGGAAGATATCGATTTGTGAGTTTATCTTCGTGATGATTATATAAGGAAAGTGATAAATATTTATCAGCGATGACGTTGCACATCATCTCACTAATCGATTCATTTTCCTCAAATCTTTTTACTGCTGCTTCATCAAATCCACGAGTGGAATAGATGAATTCTCCTAATAAGTAATAGATTAAATCAATTGAATTGATTGTAATATTTCCAAATAATTGAGTGTTCTTACCAATTTCTTGAATACCAGTGAAAGTTTGTTCATAAATCTCATAGAGAAAATCAACTTCACTTAAGTGAGGGGCGCTTATTTTTGAAATGATGATTTGAAATTCTTCTTTTTTAAGTAGATTATTCATCATGAACCTCCCTGATTTCTCCCGTAATCGCAGCGAGTAGATACATCTTGATTGGTAAACTCGTCTTCTTTGATAGATATGACTTATACACTTTTAGTTGCTTATCATATTCTATTTCATCAATATTCTTAAGTTTGAAATCGACTATGTCAATTTCGTTTTCTTTAATAATAAGAGCGTCGATATAACCTTGAACATTGTTTTCTTCGTCATAGAAACGATATTCGTGTCTAACTTGGCTATTATCGATATCTTTGAATAATGATGAATTCATTACATTATAAACGTATTTACGCATTTGTCTATTTTTAACATAATCTAGGGACTTAGTTTTTAAATCCATCTTCTCTAGATAAGCGTGCAATTCATTACCAAAGCTTAGTAAAGATTCATCAACGTCACTATCAACTTCCTTACTTGCTCGTAGTTTCACCACTTCTTTGGCGGGAACATTTATTTTCCTAAGCACTACTTTTGACGTAACCTTTTCACTTTCATTAGCGGTTATTTCAACATTTTCACTAGTAAAAGCACTACTATATTTTGTTAACACATCACTAATTGAGAGGATTTCTTGCATGTTTTTGCTGTTTGTTGGTTTAGTAAACTTTTCGGTAGAGCCTTTATTTCCATTAAGTAAAATAATCTTTTCTTTCGCTCTTGTAATCGCTACATATAAAAGTCTAATCTTCTCTTCGAAATCTGCTTTCTTGAGTTCCTCTTTAATCAAATGAATAAATAATGAGGATTTTTCTTCAGTAGAACTCGGGATGACCGCCCCATAAGTTTCAGATAATAAGAAGCTTGTAAAAATATCTTGTCTATTGAAATCTTTATTGAGCCCTGGATAGTAAATAATTGGATATTCAAGTCCTTTGGACTTATGAATGTTAATTAAAGTGATAGAGTTTTCTTGAGAATCGCTATCGCTATAATCGATATCTTGGTCCATCTTGTTGAGATCATCGAAATATGTCACAAAGTCCTCAAGAGTGTAATTAAGTGCATCCATAGATTCGGATAAAGTGAGGAGATGTTCTAACTTATGGGTGTTTGGATAATACTGAGTGATCTTACTGATTGCAGAGTAAATATCAAACTCTTCATATAAAGTGTTAAGTACTTTCTTAATAGGAGCAAATCTTAGTCTTTCTTTAATTAATTCAATCTTTTGAGCAAAGCTTTCTTTTAAGAAAGAATTATTCTTATGAATTTCATAAAGAACATCGTCGTGATATTCAAATAAAAACGAACGAGCGACGCTAAAGAAAGCATGTTTATATTCACTTTCATATTCACTATTAAGTGCATAATAAAGCATCTTCACTAAATTCTTCACTACTAAAGCAACGTCGCTCTTAAATAGAAGTTCTTTTGATTCAACTTTGATTGGGATATTTGCTTTGGTGAACTCTCTTCGATAATCATCAAAAGATCCACCTCTATCAATAATGATTGCAAAGTCTTTAAATCCACAGTCTCGAGGGGCTTTCTTCTTGCCATCATAAACTTGGTATCTATTATGTATCTTGCTTAATATATCCTTAATAATTATATTAATTTCAATATTAAGAGCGTCTTTGGCTTTTTCGTATTCATAAGAATAAACCTCAGGCATATAGTTACAGTCTGGCTTATTGTCTTCGTATTCTGTTCTTCCAAATTCAAAATGATGCCCATTTGAGTAATCAATCGCATTAATTGATTTCTTCATGATTTGGGAGAAAAGGTCGTTAACAAAGTCCACGACTTCTTTTCTAGAACGGTAAGAAGTATTTAAATCAATTTCTTTGCCATCTTCTCCATTACGATATTTCTCATATTTTTCTTGGAAGAT
Source organism: uncultured Erysipelotrichaceae bacterium (assembly GCA_902800025.1). Classification (GTDB taxonomy): domain Bacteria; phylum Bacillota_I; class Bacilli_A; order RFN20; family CAG-826; genus UBA2450. The sequence goes on from CADCDA010000003.1 coordinate 123,732, forward strand.
GTGGCAATCCGCACCTCTAAAACGGTAGATAGATTGTTTAACATCACCCACCATATAGACGTTGTTTCTACTTATTGAAGATATGACCGTTTCTTGAATATCATTTGTATCTTGATACTCATCCACCATTATATAGTCAAAATGTTCAGATATCTCTTGTCTAATAACTTTGTTATTAAGTAATCGTAACACTAGCCTAGAGATATCGCCAAATGAGTAGGCGTTATGTTCTTTTTTAAAATCATCTAATCTCTTTTCGACTTCAATAACAATTTCTAAAATCTTTGTGACGAATGGTTTGGTTTCCAAATATTGACGAACGATATCTTCTTTATTCCCATAATCATTATCTTTGTTGATTTTGATCTTTTTGTTGTAGAAGTCCGCGATTTTGGTGCGGTATTCTCCATCAGTAGCTTCACTCTTTCTTGGTTTGGTCGGGAATTTAGAAGCATCTTTATCAGAAAGAACACGATATAGCTCATCATAATCATTGATTATTAATAGCTTATCTAAATGTTCTAAGATTTGATCGACATCATCAATATCCTCAAGTTCTTGCGCTTTTTCATACAAGAATTCAATGTTATCATTGATTTCTTTCATTAACTCGTTGATAGAGAACGCCACCATTTCATTTGTATAGAAGTCATCTTTGAGGTGATTAAAGAAAGCGTAGTTATCGGCTTTTTTATCTCCGGTTTCCAAAATCTTGATGATGAAGTCTTTTAAGGAATCGTCGTTTTTAGAAACATAATTGTCCACGAGCATTAAGAAGTCTTTATCTTCTTTGACATAAAGCTCTTCTAAAACATCTTCAAGAAGAGTTTTTCTTTTTATCGTAAGAATTGAGTTATCAATAATTGAAATATCTTTAGATATTCCTAACTCATAGAAGTATTTCTTTGCTAAATATAACGAGAAGGAATCGAATGTTTCAATGTGAGCGTTATCAACCTCGGTCGCCATCGAAATGGTTTCTTCATCGTCTAAGAGTTTATTTCTCACTCTATTTTTCATTTCCGCTGCCGCTAAGTTGGTAAAAGTTAAAACTAGGAACTTATCCAAAGTCTTTTCTTCTTTAGCAATTCGATAAATTCTTTCTGTTAAAACAGCGGTTTTACCACTTCCAGCGCCTGCAGAGATTAAATAGTTCTCACCTTTCGCAGTTATTGCTCTTTCTTGTTCAGGAGAAAATTTCATTTTTTCACTCATCTTCATTTTCCTCCTTGCTTAAGAAATTGCCTTGATTTTTCAATCTCACAAAGCAGACATCTTTATAGTTACAGTACTCACAAGCATAGTTTCTGTCATTAATGAAATATGGATTAATTGGGAAGTTGTTATTTCTTAAATTGTTGTCCATATTCAAATAGAGTTCTTTGACTGTGATTTTGTATTCTTCAAAGGCTAAATCAGACACTAATGAAGCACCATTTCTTAAACTACCATCAGTTTTTATTGATACTCCATTTATGAAGGATGATTTGCCGTCTATAATGGTTGGATCAATCTTTTTAATAACATCAAAATTCCCTATGGTTTTTCCGTTTAATTTTAGATAGCTTGGAATGAGCTCATCATCCTCTTGTTCGACCTTAATTGATTTAGTTAAAACATTGTTGATATATAAACCAGCAAGAACATAATCTTTAAACTTTTTATCATTAGAAGTTAATAGTCCATAAGTTGGTAACTGGGTATATAATCCGTTTTTTATATATGCATCTTCAAACTTAGTGTTTCCTGTTTTATAGTCGATACAAATTAGGTATTCATTATTGATGGTAACGAGGTTATCGATTCTACCAGTGATACTTGTTTTATCAGATAAAAAATAATTTAAAGAATACTCGTTATAGATATGCGGGTTTGTGTAATACTCTTCTCTTTTCTTAATTGCCTTAATCGCTTCTTTAATTTGATTCTTTACATTATGAGTGAGGATATATCTTTCGCTTGGCTTTAGCTCAATTAAAGCGACTTTTGAGTCGAATTCCTTATCAAAATCAAAGTTTTCATCTCGGCAACGTTCAATTAAATCATGAGTAAGATTGCCTAAAGAAAGCGCATATGTTGTTTCAAAATCGTCGAGTTTTACCACTTTGGAAAGATAGTATTGGAACGGACATCTTGAATATAAATCTAAAGAAGAAGTTGAGAGTTCGATTTTTGAATTTGAGTCATACACTTTTGCTTTATAAGTATAGGTGTTTGAATATGAATTATAATCGATAGAAATGACATCTCTAATCTTGTAATATTCTTCCCCACGTTCTCTATAGAAGTTTTCTAAATCCTTAAGGTTTGCATATATGAGTTTTAAAACTTCTCCAGAATAAAATTCATCTCTGATAATTGGTTTGCTTTCAACAAGTTTTATTTTCTTTACGATCGGAGAAAGATAACACTCTCCATCCTTATTTCTTTTGCTAAATGAAAAATAGAACGTATTATTTGATTTAAACAGTTCAAGTAAAGATGATTCATCAATCCTTGTTTTGTCTTTAGAGTTTAACCTATTTATTGAATGAAGTTCATCATCACTCAAATAATGATCATCTTTATACATTTTTGGGTAATATCCTTGAGCGAATCCCAAAACAAAGACGTTCTTATTCTCAATATACAAATCGCCTGAAGCGACATTAATCACATTGTCATATCTGACATTTTTAACTTTTGTTTCTTTGAATTTATTGATGAAATAATCGAGTTGGATGCCACTATTAACATCTTCTAAACGATTGTTATTAACGATATCAAGAATGTCTAGATATTGCGGGTCGTCGCCCATCATTTCTTTAAGCTGTTCTAAGGAAACATCAATATCATTATTTTCTTTATATAACTTAATAAATAATTTAGCCCCACCAGTGGAATAATAAGATTCACTTGAGTCTAGATTGATTTGATAACAAAAAGAAGGAGCAAATTTATTTAGATAATAATCATAAACACTATTTCTTCTATAAATATATATATCTTTGATCGAAGTTCCTTTATCAATCAAAGCAGCGATTTCATTCAAAACGAAATATACTTCATCTTCAATCTTTTCAAAATCCCATAATTCAAATGAATGAGAAATGTCATTAGAGATATATTTATATCTTATATTTAAATTATTTAAATAAGTAGTAAGTTCAAAGTCATCTCTTGAATAGCCGATTATTTCTGCTTCATCAAACCTTAAATCATTATTTAAAGGATCAATAAGTAGATCATTCTTCTTTAGCTCTTCTCTTAATTGATATAGAAAATGTTTCTTTGGGTTAGAGGAATCGTTTGTGACATATAAAATATCTTGAAGATACCCTTTTGCGACTTCATAAGAATATCCTTTATTTTTTAAAAGATATAAAAGTGTTTCTTCATTTATCAAAGGATAGACATATCTTCTTAAATCTTCTTTAGAATAAATCTTCACATCCAAAAACAAATCATCTTTCCTGATTTTTGTAAGTAATGATAAATGAATATTCTTAGGCGCAATGATGACTTTCATACACTAATATTATATAGTTAAAGTCTATAAAAAATCAAATAGGGGTACTACCCCTATTTGTTTTATTTTTGAAATATTGTTTGTTTTTTTACTTAAACATTCTTGTCACTGAAACAGCTTTTTTCCAACCGTTATAAAGCTTTTCTCTTTCCTCTTCATCCATATTTGGGGTAAAGAGTTTTTGGCAGTGATGAATGCTCTTAATATGATCGAGATTCTTATAGTATTTACTAGATAATCCTGCTAAGAATGCTGCACCTAATGCTGTAGTTTGTAAACACTCTGGTAAATCAATTTTTGTATCTAAGATATTACTTTGGAATTGCATTAAGAAATTATTCGCGGTTGCTCCACCATCAACCTTTAAGGTTGGGATAGATAAACCAGTTTCACTCTTCATGACTTCAAAGACATCTTTACATTGATAGGCAACTGATTCTAAAGCTGCTCTAACAAAGTGACGTTTATCAGTGTTTCTTGTTAAACCAAAGACTGCACCGCGAGCGTCATCATCCCAATATGGTGTTCCTAAACCAACGAATGCAGGAACGATATAAACTCCGTGTGGATCACGGCAATCCATAGCAAGTGCTTCACTATCTGAAGAATGCGCAATAAGTCCCATCTTATCTCTTAACCATTGGACAACTGCGCCACCAATAAATACCGACCCTTCTAAAGCATAGGTAACTTTGTTACCAATCTTCCAACCAACTGTGGTAATAAGACCTTTTTCAGAGTAAGTGAGTTTTTCGCCAGTGTTCATTAACATGAAGCAACCAGTTCCGTATGTATTTTTACTTTCACCTTCTTCAAAACATGCTTGTCCAAATAAAGCGGCTTGTTGGTCACCCGCAACACCATGGATATGGACATCTTTAGAGAAGAATGAAGCAACACCGTAATCGTAAGAAGAAGGTAAAATTTTTGGAAGCATCTTCATTGGAACATTAAATAATTTACATAGTTCTTCATCCCAACTTAGTGTTTCAATGTTCATTAACATTGTTCTACTTGCATTACTGACGTCTGTAGCATGAACTTTGCCTCTAGTCATACGGTAAATAATCCAAGAATCGATTGTACCAAAAAGAAGTTCGCCTTTTTCCGCTCTTTCTTGAGCACCTGGATTATGTTCTAAAATAAATCTAATTTTTGACGCCGAGAAATATGGATTAATTAATAATCCAGTTTTCTTATGGATAAATTCTTTTTTATCTTCAAAGCGATCACAGATCTCTGCAGATTGTCTTGATTGCCAAACAATTGCGTTGCAGATTGGCATACCAGTTTCTTTATCCCAAACAACTGCGGTTTCTCTTTGATTGGTGATACCGATAGAATCGATACTATCCCAAGAAATGTTTTGCTTAACCAAAACAGCGTTTACTACACTGATAACACTAACCCAAATATTTAAAGCATCTGTTTCGACCCAACCAGAATGTGGGAAAGAGCAGAAGGCTTCTTCTTGGACCATATTAACAACAACACCATTCTTATCGATAAGAAGTGCGCGTGTGGAAGTCGTTCCTTGGTCAATTGATAAAATGAATTTTTCCATGATAAGTTTTTCCTTTATTTTCTATTTCTTAAAAGTCTTTCAATATCGTCGATTTCTTTTTTAATTCCTCTAGAGAGGCATCTACTACCATTTTCAGTGACTAAAACATCATCTTCAATACGAACTCCAATACCTTTATCTACAAAGTAGAGTCCTGGTTCAACTGTAATAACATTGCCCGCTTTTAAAGGACGTTTACGGTCACCAACATCGTGAGTGTCTAAACCCAAGAAGTGAGAAACATTATGAATATAGACTTTTGAGATTTCTTCTTCACTCTCAATTAATTTTAATCTCAAAGCTTCTCTTTTTAAAATCGAGATCGCATATTCTTGTAAATCACCAATAGTAAGTCCTGGTTTAACATAGTTAATAACTTCTTTATTCGCGGTTAAAACTGCTTCATACACTTTTCTTTGAAGCTCGTTAAATGTTCCGTTAATTGGATAAGTACGAGAAATATCCGCACAATAACCATTTTCCTTATATCCTAAGTCGAAAAGGATTAATTCACCTTCTTTAACTTGCCCAACTTGTTGAGTTATTGGGTGATGCAAAATTGTCGCATCTTTTCCAACTGCACATATCGTTTCAAACGACAAAGATTTACGACCATGTGTTTTTCCATAATATTCGAAGCGATCACTGAGTTCGTGTTCATACATTCCAAGTCGATAGCTGGCAAGTAAATCGGTAATACCAGTATTCGTATTATTAATCGCTTCTTCTAATTGACGAACTTCATATTCAGATTTAATTGTTCTTAAATCCACTATAAGTGGATAAAGGTTTTGAATAGTTAAACGAGGATATTTTTGTTCGAGTTCTTTCGCATATAACTGAGTGGACAAATTCTTTGTAATCTTGAGCTCATCTGATAAATCAAGTAATAAAGTGTCAATCATTCCATAAGTGTTATTGTCATTAGATAAAGCCATTTCAAACATCGATAAGAATGTTGAAGTGCTATAAACATTATTTAATGATGAGATTTCAATCGCTTCTTCAAAAGATAGTCTTTTGCCAGTCCATCTTTCTTTGATTTCATCGTGATCATCTAAGAAAAGATATTGTCTTTTCTCACCTGTGCATTTAATTAACATAAGAACAGAATGTTCTTGTTCAATACCAGTTAGATAGAAGAAATTCCTATTCGCATAAAATGGGAAGGATTCATCTTCACTTCTAATTTTAGAAACACCAGAAAAGACGAGAGCTACAGAGTTTTCAGGAAGGATTTCAAATAACTTTTGACGTCTAGTTTCAAATTCGATCATTTTATTTACCTCCTTCAATCACTGCTTCGGTTATACTTTCAAATTCTGGTAAATCAATATCTTCAATTTGACCATTATCAACTTTAGAAGCATTTTCACTGACGAGTGGGAGTTTTCCTAAAACTTTAAAATCGAGTTTCTTAGAGAACTCATCAAGATGAGAATCTCCAAATAGAGGAATCTTTTCATCACATTTTGGGCATTTGAGATATGACATATTTTCAACAACACCTAAAACATTGATGTTCATCATTCTCGCCATCTTGATTGCTTTTGTGACGACCATAGACACTAAGTCTTGTGGTGAAGTAACAATAATCAAATCATCAATTGGAATCATTTGGAATGTTGTTAAGGCGATATCACCAGTTCCTGGTGGCATATCGATTAATAAATAGTCCAATTCATTCCATAAAACATCTTCATAAAATTGTTTGACGAGATTTCCTAACAGGACACCTCTCCAAATAATTGGTTCGCTATCATCATCTAATAAACAGTTAGCGGACATGATTCTAATATCTGTCTTGGTTTTAAGCGGATAGATAAGATCGTTTTCTCCATATGCTTTTTCTTTAACACCAAAAGCTTTCGGAATACTTGGTCCTGTCACATCAGCGTCAAGAATACCAACTGTATATCCTTTTCTTTTTAAAGAAACTGCCAAATATGAGGTGATGAAAGATTTACCAACACCACCCTTACCAGAAAGAACCGCCACTACATGCTTTGCATGAGATAGTTCGTTCATTTTTGCTTTTTGAATCTGTGAACTACAATTGCCGTTTTGGGCGCAAGTCTCACAGTTATGATCGCAATCTGCCATATATCAATTCTCCTATAATTCAACTAATTCAGCTTTGTTAATAGCTTCAACAGCGCTAGAAACATAAGTTCTTAAAAGTCTACCAGCTCCTAATTGAGTTCCACCATAATAACGAACAACAATAATTCCAGTATTATTTAAGTTCTTTTTCATTAGCAACTCTAATAGAGGTCTTCCAGCGGTGCCTTTAGGTTCTCTATCATCAGTAGATTTGCTATTCATCCCAATGCGATAAGCGTAAACAACATGCTTCGCTTTGGGGTTAGCTTTTCTAATTTGCTCTAAACGAACTTTAAAATCATCGACATTAGAAACAGGAAAAATGAATGCTGTAAACTTTGATTTAAGCACTTCGACTAGACCAAATGTTTCTTCTTTAATAGTAAATTCGTTCATTCTTAACTTGTTAAGACTACTAACAATCTATTTTTTAGTGTATTATTTTTCTTATGGAAAATAAAGAGAATATTCAAGGAGATATCAAAAATGGACAATAAAAACGGACAAAGCGAAGAGTTATTAAACGCTCAAGAGGCGCCTCTACACGAAATTAAGCTCTGGAAAAGAATTACGCTTTTCCTCATCGGATTTCTTGGTTTGCATCTTTTTGCCCTCGTCGTTGGAATAATTGTTTCCATCGTCTGTCCGAAAGATTTAGTAAATCCGGTTACTAATTTAATTTCTTACGGAGTTCTATTCGTGTCGATGATTGCGATTATTGTAGTCGACCTTCCAAAACTTCTATATCATTTCAAAAAATGGAAACCATATGTCTTTGGCTTAGCCGGTGCAATCGCTATTGTTTTATTCGAAATCGCATACACGAACATTCTTAACCTATTTTATAAATATCAGTCCAGTGGTAACGAAGAGGGAATTAGATCGATTGTACTTGCCTTCCCTGTCGCTTCAGTTTTCATGTTAGGAATTGTTGGACCAATCTGTGAAGAACTCGCGTATCGTGTTGGTTTATTCGCTTCAATTAGTAAATATCGTAAGTGGCTTGCTTATGTTGTTACTAGTTTAGTTTTTGGTGCGATTCATATCGTTGGAAGCCTTATTACTGGCGCTAGCGTTTGGAACGAATTAGCCAATCTTCCAGTTTATGTTATTGCTGGATTAGCGTTCTCATTCTTATATGACAAATGGGGTTTTGCCTCTTCTACAACTGCTCATATTAGCAATAACTTATACGCTGTTCTTGCTACAATTATTTCAAATTCAATTAAAGGATAATAATGAAAAAAATCACATTTCTTTCATCTTTTATATTAAAAATTGTCGCATTAGTGACTATGGCGTTTGATCATTTCGGCTTGATGCTTGAAATGAGCTATCCATATTCGGTAGACATTTTAAAAGTCGCTGGAACCTTTAGAATTATCGGTCGACTTGCTTTACCGCTATTTGTTTTTATGATTGTGGAAGGTGTTTTGCACACCAAAAACTTCAAAAAATACATTTTAAGATTAGGAATTATGGCTTTATTAGTCAGTATATTCTTTATGGTTTTAGAATATTCATCATTTAGAGTATACGCTCACGGGCTATTAAGAGCAGGAAATATATTCTTAGATTTAACTTTGGTAGCATTAGCGGTTTACCTATTAAAATCTAACGAAATATGGAAGAAATGTCTTACACTACTACCTGTTGGTTTTGCAGCGTTGTCTTTCATCGTTAAAGGTATGGAAACAGTTAACGTTATGGACATCCACTGGTTTCCTGCTTTTCTCACATTACAATATGATTTATTCTCTGTTTTACTAGGCATTGGATTTTATCTTGCCTATATATTAGGAGATTTATATATAAAAGCCACTGAATCCACCACTGCAATGGACAAATCCATTTGGGAGGCAAATGGAAACTATCGCTTATTAGTGAATATCATTTCCGTATTCATGTTAGCTTTCTTTAGTGCTCTTTATTACGCGACCAAATATTTTTGGCCAGGAAGTGTCTATTGGGATGCTAACGTTCAACTATTTGCGATAATTTCTGGTGCATTTATTTTGCTTTATAATGGAAAGCGAGGATATAATGCAAAATGGTTCCAGTATGGATCATATCTATTTTATCCGCTGCACCTCATCATCATCGCTATCGTATATGTAATCATTAATGGAGGATTATAAAATGATTAAACACATTGAAACAAAACAAGAACTCGAAGAATTAATCTCTAAAGGAGATATCTTATTAGATTTCTTTGCCACCTGGTGTGGACCATGCAAAATGCTTTCCCCTGTTTTAGAACAACTCGATAAAGAAGGCGTTCCATTCCAAATCGTTAAAGTTGACACCGATGAAGCTCCAGATCTTGCTATGGAATATCAAGTTCAAGCAATCCCAACACTTTTGTTCTTCTCTGAAGGCAAAGTAGTTAATAGAACTATGGGCTATCAAAGAAAAGATCAAATTCTTGATTTTTGTAAGAAATAATATTGATTATTTACACGCGGATGTTATAAAATAGCATTCGCTGACATGCAGGTGTAGTTCAATGGTAGAACTTTAGCCTTCCAAGCTAAATACGCGGGTTCGATTCCCGTCACCTGCTCCAGATTGATTATAACAGTGCTTTGCACTGTTTTTTATTGTAATAAATTCGTAATTAATTTAACTATTATATCCATTTCATCAGGATTACTTTCTGCTGTAAGGATAGTAACTGCAACAAGAGCTTCATTTGATATTACTTGCTTATTGTTTCTATATAAAATTCCATTTTTGAATAAGAAGTTGATGAAAAGAGTTGCCGCTATCCTTTTACATCCGTCAGCGAACGGATGGTCTTTGACCAAGAAATATAATAAATGGGCGGCTTTTTCTTCAACCGAAGGATATAGTTCTTGCCCAAAAACATTTTGGTATACTTGCTCAACGATTCCGTTAAGTTTCCCTTTTTCTTTCTCTACACCAAAGACATTTGACATTTCGTTAAATTTCATAGAATCAATAATGTCTCTTACTTCTTGATATGTCATAACATAGTCACTATGACTACCTTTTGGTTTAGTTAGTGTCTGATGATCGTAGCTATCTAAAAGATCTAACGCTCTTGTATATTCATTTATTACTGTTGATAACTCTTCTTTATCAATATTTAGTGAATAAGAAAGCATTTTTGTTTGAATATCAATCACTTTGCCAAGGGTTTCAAGCCTTTTTTGATTAACTGTATAACCTTGAATTAAATAACTTTTTAATACATTGTTTGCCCACTTTCTAAACAAGATACCTCTATTAGATTTGACACGATAACCCACAGAAATAATCATATCAAGGTCATACATCTTAACCGGTCTATCAGAACGAGAAAAGTGCGTTTTCCGCACATTGCTTTTTTCGTCTAATTCGCCATCTTTTAAAATGTTATTGATGTGCCTTGTGATTCTTGTTCTATCGGTATTGAAAAGCAATGCCATTTCTTCTTGCGTTAACCATACGGTTTCATTCTCTGAATCAGCACGCACATCTAATTCAAAATCTTTGTCAGTAAATCTGACTAATTCAAGTTTGTTCATTATTATCTACCTCCTATTCGAACATCTTTGGTGTTACTTATTAGGAGATAAATAAAAGCCATCACTCCAATGAAAAAACACCGAAATGTAGCCGACAATTGCTATATCCCAAACAATCTCAACTACTGGTGTTACATCACTGATTCAGTTGGATGGCCTCAATTCAAGTTAGTTTAACTTGTGTGGAGCGCGATGATCTTCTTGCATCTAAGACCGTGTCACAAAGGTCGCCATTTATCTTAGACACTCATATCATTTCTGGACGATACTTTCCACAACGATATACCTTAACACACAGCATACCGGTTCAAAGTTATATATAATTTATTGAACAATTTCATTCTATCAAATATTCGTTATTATTCAACATGTTTTCAAAAGATATTAGAATTAACGAATTACAAAAAAACAGTGCTTAGCACTGTTCTTCTTTTAAATCTTACTTGTACACCATTCAGCAATCTTATTCACGAAAGCGTTATATTGGGTTTCATTAGCTTCTTTAGATATTTCGGTGTGGTTGCTATCTCTAAAGTAGAAATATTCATGTTCGACACCGACTTCATCTAATTTATGTTCTAAGGTTGCATATTGGGCAATGCCAACGATACTGTCTTTTCCTGCATACGCACAAATAATAGGAAGTTTATTAGTGTTCTTAATCCAATAAGTGACAGATAATTGATCTTCTCCTCCACCAGCTTTAGTCATGGAATTAGAAGCAGCGTTAGGATTAACAATACTTTCTTTTGCTTCATTTGTTGATGCTTCAACTTGGGCAAGTGTATATGGAAGTCCACACATTCCATTAGCGATTCTCATAGTTTGATATTCATTCCAATTAACTGAATCTCCAGCGATTGGTAATCTAGAAAGATTATCCGCTGCAGCTTGGCTATTAATTGCGGAATAAGTTAAACCGCCATCTAAAACGGCATCAGTAGCGTTTTTAAAGCTTAACCAAGAATCTGGTTTGATATCAACTGGACCAACCGCATCGACGATAAAACGAATAGGAAGTGCACTATTTTGACCTCTAGAATAACTATATAGCATTGCTAAATGAGCACCACTAGAAGCTCCACCGACAACTAGATTAGTCTTAGTTGTGTCATATCCTAAGTCTTGAAGAGCAAGTTTGATGGATTTGATGCAAGCATCAATTTCATCTAAATTACGGAAGATAGATAAAGATGTATCATCCATACTTCTCTTTAAGAGAGTGTATTTAAGTGTTGCGGTAATATATCCTTTTTTAGCGAATTCAAAGACATATGGATTGACATCCGTTTTAAATCCACTGACCCATGCTCCACCATGGATAAATAAAATTACAACGTGCTTATTATTTTTTGGAGCGGCATTAGGAACATATAAGTCGTAATTATTTTTACTCTTACTACCTTCATAGTCCTGGCCACCATTGACATTATATTCAGTGTGATTAACTCCACCAGTCTTATAAGTATTTAATACTTTGTCATTTTCTGAATAATTAATGCTCTTAAAGCACAAAGCATTAGGAACATCATTAATTTCTTTTCCTTTAACTCCTTGAGCGTAAACTGCGGTTGGATCTTCAGGTTCAACTGGAGCAGAAGGATTGAATTCGTTATGGATTGCGATATCGCTATCATCAAAGAGACTACAAGAAGTAAGTCCTAAAGTACCAACAGCGAGTAATGTTAATAATAATTTCTTAAACTTTTTCATTGTTACTTACCTCCTATTTCCCTTCTTCTCTAACTTGTTTTTTAAGGATGCTTCTCATAATTGCGTAGATAATCGCTAAAATGATTAATCCGAGATAAATCATCGATGGAATTAATGCGTATGTACGAGGCGCTAAAATGATTTGTTTGATTGGTAGATTAAGCGCTGTGACATTTAAATATTTTGGAAGAATGAATTTTCCTACCACTGTTAGGCCTAAGCCAAGAACGACTTGTAAGAATCCAATAATCCAAAACCAAGGGCCAAAAATTGTCCATGGTTTTTTAGTAAATGTTTTAATAAGAGTGATTAAGAATAAAATTCCCCAAATGCCAACAAAAACAAATAATCCAATAAATAAACCTAAAGATGTATATCCAACTGCTTGATAAAAAGCATCAGGCATCATTAATAAAATATAAGTATTAAGTAATCTATCTGCATAAGCAGGATTACTCTCAGTAGGACCTTGGTCTAAAGTGGATGGATCAGTAACCTTACCAGTTAATTCTGTCTTTAAATAAGTAGACATATACATATATGGAAGTTCACTGATTCTTACTAAAGTTCCATCTGCTTTAACAAGTTTTAACTCGTTAAAGATTGATAATAAATTTGTTTTAATTTCTTCTCTTTTTTCTTGGGAGAATTCTGGTTTATCGACTAATCCAGACTCTTGAGCTTTCGCTAAAGCTTCGTCGATTTGTTCGTATAAAACATCACTAACTGAATCGATGGTCGCATTATTTTCATTTGCAGAGTCGTATAAAGCATTGGAGAAGTTGGTGAAATAGACATCATCCATTCCAACTTCTTCCATGATATCTTCAGCGGTAGAACCACTACCAGATCCGTTTTTAGCAGCTTCTACTTGAGTGGTGATTTCATTTTTAATTGTGCTTTTGATAACTGATCTAATTGTGAAATCAGTAATTAAATCGATTGGCTCATGTAATAAATTGATCATATCATCAACATTTTGTTGAATGATATATTGGTTAATCTTATCTTTGTTACCGTCTTTTACTTCATTAACGCCTTTATAATCAAGAGCGAACTTAATTCCGACGTGGATTTCATTAGTGCCTAATAATTGAGGAATATCGATTGTCGTTGAATAAGTTGTCTCAGGGACGAACTGTGAGAATGTGTTCACATCAAGAGTGATGTTCGAGTTAAATGACAATATTGGTGGGTAAAATAAGAAAAAGGCTGCCGCACCAGATAAAGCCAGAATAATTAAATTAAAAATCCTTATTGCTGCTTTCATTTTTGTGTACCTTTAGTTTTTTATATTATACAACTTATCCTCATATTTTTTGAATATTGTTAACAATTAATTCAAAACGTTTACTAATAAAAAGAAAAGCCATAACGGCTTCTCTATTTTTTCTTTTTGGTTTTCTTCTTGGCTCGGCCAGTAGATTTTTTTGGTTGAATTGGTTTGATATCAATCCCGAGAGTTTTTTCAATAAATGATTTCTCTTTTTTATCGACCGTAATTTCTCTAGTCTTCGCTACCAATTCTTGAGAGAGATCAATTTGTTCTTCAGTCGCGATTGGACGATCTTTTGGATCAGCGTTATTGATAACAATTTGTTGGAAGGTGAAGTAAATATCATTATTCTTAAAGATTTGATAAAGTTCTCTTCTTAAATCACGTGTTGTTCCAAATCGATCTGGATAACGACACTTAACACCAAAACTGATTTCAACTCCAGAATTAGTTAAAGCTTCAACACCTTTATAGAAAGGAGCTTCAATCATTTTTGGACATCTATCTTTAATTTTTGGAAGTTCTTCACTAAGAATTGCTTCTACTCTTTCAATGTCTTCGTTATAACCAATTTCCATTGATACAGAAACGATGTTAATAGTTCTAGAAAGATTGACGCAAGTTTGAATATTGCTATTAGCAATACATTTGATATTTCCAAGTCTATCATCAATTTTTACAGTTCTTAAACCGATTTCAGTAACATATCCTCTAAAGCCATCGATAATAACTGCATCACCAACAGCAAAATAATCATCAAAGACGATGAACAAACCACTGACGATATCAGCGACCAAATTCTTACAGCCAAAGCCGATAATAATAGCGAGGATAGAAACTCCAGCGACCGCAGAGGCTAAGTTAACACCCCAAAGGGTTAAGATAACGGCGATATCAACAATGATAGAAACATATCTTAAAACAGAAACGATAAGACTTCCGATTGTTTTTGTTCTTTGGGTCTTTCTTGTAACCGACTTAATAATTCCTTTTAAAACATAGTAGATAACAAAGGTTGTTAAAATGACAATGATAGAAATAACTAAAGTTAATGCGTTAGCGGTGAAATAAATACCGATCATGTGCCAGCCATTAGGGACACCTACTCCTATAAGTAAGTCGGCAACTTCGTCGCCAAATAGTTGACGGCAATACACCAAAGTAAATAATGCTGCAACGAGTAATAAAACAAAGATAATCATTAAAACAAATGATTTTTTATCTTTCTTATCTTTCTTTGACCACCAACCTTTTCTAACTTCGGTGGATTCTGGGATATTCGTTAAATCTTTCTCTTCCATGTTCTATCTCCTTTATTGATTAATCAATAAATCAAATTCTTTAATTATGGTTTCACTACCATTAAGGGTGTTTACTACTTTCCCCTTATATGTCACGTCATATTCTATTTCAATTGGGATTGAATATACTTGATTTTTTAAGTCTTTTGAGGTGTAGATTATTTCTTCAGTTTCTTCTTCCATTACTGTTAATAATGTTTCTCCACCAGAAATGTTTTGTAATTCAAAATCAATTGTCGCCACATTTTGTTTATACGTTACATTGAAGTATTTCATTGTAGGAGCAACCGGAACGAGTAATAGTCCAGTAAGAATGCCTGCTCCCGCTAGTGTAGCGACAGAAGTTGTTAAAACCAAAGTAAAGTCTTCAGATAAAATATCAACTAGTTTGGTCTTATTTCGATGACTCTTCGCGTGTTCGCTTATTTCTGTTGAATCCCCTGGTAAAGGATTTAACTCGTCAGAAATTGGCTCGTTATTCACAGTAAAAACATTATTTTCATCTTTGAAATTGAAATTTGATTCTATACCTTTAATTGAACTTTCTGCGTAAATCATAATCTGTGCCTTGATTATTGTATAATAAAAGTCTAACAATTGATATATTTATAAATTGTTTATATCTATTAATTCACATATAATGACTCTATGAACTTTGAAATTTTAGTAGCGACCAATAACATTCATAAGCTCCAAGAAATTAGGCAAATCCTCTCCCCTCATAAGATCACAGTATATGGGATGAATGATCTAAATATCGATATTGGAGAAGTTGATGAAAATGGCGAGACATATTTTGAAAATGCTTTAATAAAAGCAAAAGCGCTTCAAAAAGTGACAAAGATGCCAATTATCGCTGATGACACCGGACTTGAAATAGTCGCTATGGGTAATAAACCTGGACTACACACCGCTCGATTCGCTAAAGAATTCGGTGGTTATTTAGGAGCGTTTAATGAAATCTTTCAACAATTAGAAGGAAAAGAACGCACCGCGTATTTTGTTTGCGATATCGTTTTGCTTAATGTAGAAGATAAGCCACTACGATTTGAGGCAAGAATCCCAGGACATATCGCTACTGAAGTCATCGGAGAAGAAGGTTTTGGATATGATCCAATCTTCATTAATGATGAAATTGGCAAGACTTACGCTCTTATGGGACAAGAAGAAAAAAACCGCGTATCACACCGCGGTAAAGCTCTAAAAAAGCTCCTTACTTATCTAAAGATAAATAATTATATTAACTAATTCTCATCTTTCTCTTCTTAAGGATAGATTTCCATGATAGATAGAGGATGAGCAAAACAATAAATCCAACAAACGACAAGGCTCCTGCACCTATGAAGACATAGAATAGGAGTCCTTTTTCAAAGAAGAAATAGGCGGTAATACCTAATCCCACTGTTGCAAGTAATAAGAAAAGCGAGAAATAGATAGCGACATTTTTCGCTCTAATAAGAGAGGTATAGTCTTTAAAGACTTTATCATCGATAAGCTTTTTCTTTTTAGTTGGAGAAAGAGTATATGGCTTATGTTTAGATATCTTAGTGCTAATAACTTCATCGATGCGTTCAACATAAATCTTGTCACCGACAATTTTTGTGTATTTATATCCAACGCCTTGAACTGTATATTTCACCGATCTTAAAGATGCTTCGTTTTCATTAATGCTATGAGAAATTAAATTCATTAAAATCTCGTTATTTTGAGTGACATAATCTTTTTTGATTTGTGTTAACTCAGCGAGAATATCTTTTTTAAATTTAATGATATCCGCTAATCTTTTTAAATATAATTTAATGCACTCTTCATCATAAAAATATTTTTTATGAGTAAGCTTTGCAAATAGGGCCATATCATATTCATCTAATGCAAAATTAATCTTCTTTAAAAAACCAACAAAAGTGTTTACTTCTTCAGTGCCTTTATGAGTGATAGATTCAAGAAGTTCGTTACATTCATTTAAATATGCTTGTCTGACTTTAGATGTATAGATTAAACAAAGGATTCTTCCTAAAAGAGCCTTTGAATTATCAGGTTCAATTTCTAAAACATCCGCATATTGTTGATAAGCAAGAACTGGGTCACACGCCACAAATAAAGAGTTATCAGCCTTGTTAACCATTTTAACAATAATGCTTTGGTATAAACCAATCGCATCTTTTGGATTTAATTCACGCATGCAAAATGGGCAATAAACTGTACTTGCCTCAGGGTTTACTGGGAATATATGGTTTTCAATTCTTGTGAATTGACAATATGTACAAAGTCCGTTTTTGGTAGCCATAATAATGAAATTATAGAATAATTTTCTAAAAACTCAATCATGAATGTATAATCTTTATGGATGAAGATTAAAAATAACGCAAAACTTATTAGTCAAATCGAGTCTCTTATTGAGACAAATTATTTAAATATGTCTCTTTCTGATATGTTTAATGAAGTTGTTGGAAATGTTGATATCACGAGTGAAAAACAAATATCAGTGATAAAGAAAAAATTTAGCCTTTCCGACAAAGCCGCCCTTATAAGTGTCTATCAAAATTATTGGGAACTCGATTTAGATAATGAAGAAGACGAAGAAATCTTAAACAAATATATTTCCCCTTATATTGAAGAATGTGATATTAATAAATATCTTTCTAATCCGTATTATCAAAAGATTAAAACCGCACATATCGTTGAAGGAGATTACGAACTGATCATTGACCACTATGAGCCATATGAACTATTCGCATACAAAGATATGTCATATGAAAAAGATTCGTTTATCGAACTTAATTCTTTATCTTTCTTTAAGGAAAAATTTCCATTCCTGGCTCTTAATCACAAAGGCGTTACATGGATGAGTGTTACTCCTAATGAAATTGAAACGATGGAAAAAGCGGTTAATGAAGCAACTGGGAAAGTTGTCGTTTATGGATTAGGAATTGGATATTATCCATATATGATTTCTTTAAAAGAAGATGTTAAGGAAATAACAATTATTGAAAAAGATGAAAAGATAATTGAACTATTTAAAAAGCATTTACTTCCACTATTCGAACACAAAGAAAAAATAACGATAATCAAGCAAGATGCCTTCAAATACATGCAAGAAAGCCACTATTTTGATTATTCATTTATCGATTTGTGGCATAACCCTGTAGATGGAATTGAATTATTCTTAAGAGCAAAAAAACTAGAAAATAAAGGCCGATATTTCTATTGGCTAGAAAGTAGTTTTTATCTCTTGCTTAGAAGATGTTTTATTTCTTTGCTTGAAGAACAACTCGCTAATGTCGACGAATCTAATTATATAAAGAGTAAATCTCCTACTGACACAATCATTAATACTTATTATCAAAAAACAAAAAATCTTGTCCTCACTAATGAAAATGAGTTACAAGATTTATTGAGTGATAATTCTTTACTTAATTTACTTATGAAATAAATTATTTAATTTTGTTCAATTCTTCTGTTAAGAGTTGAACTTTTTTGTATATGTCTTTGATATCTTCACCGACATAGAATTTACCATCTCGATAAAGGATTTTTCCGTTGATCATCGTCAATTTAACACAATCTTTTTCGCCACTATAAACAAGGTTATTTATGATGTTGTTGATTGGTTGCATACTTGGACGATATAAATCAATCATAATTAAGTCTGCTAATTTGCCAACCTCTAATGTATCGGCGTCTTTAAGCCCCATCGCATAGGCTCCATTAATTGTTGCCATCTTTAAGACTTCATAGGCTGGAATTGATACCGGATTATTGTGTTTTAATTTTTGTAATCCTGTAGCAAGATACATTTCTCTAAACATATCTAAAGCATTGTTACTTGCTGGTCCATCTGTACCTAACGCTACTCTTACTCCTTTATTAAGGAGTTTGGTCACATCAGCGATTCCACTAGCGAGTTTCATATTGCTACTTGGATTAGAAACAACTGTGATGTCGTGTTTCTTAATAATTTCAATATCATTATCAGAAAGATACACACCATGGAAAATTGCTCCACCATTATCAAACATATGGAGAGAATCAAAAAATTCCATCGGAGACATTTTTCTTCTCTCGTAACATTCATCAACTTCTTTTTGAGTTTCACTCAAGTGAACATAATATGGTGATTTTGTTGTCTCTAATAATTTTATAGTTGTTTCAAACATTTCATCTGTTGGAGTGTATTCAGAATGAAGTCCGATAACAAAAGTCGCTAAAGATGATGGTTTATTGTTATCTCTAATTAATCGAAGTATTTCTTCAACCGGTCTTGCTTTAGGATCATACATCGCTAAAGAAACGCTTCTAAAACCAAATTCATTACATGTATCAGCGAATTCTTGTGGGTAGAAATATTGATCTAAAACAGCGGTTACTCCACTAGAAAGATATTCTAAGATAGCTACTTTTGTTAATTCTTTAATGCAGCCTTCATGAAGATTGGCTTCTCTAGGAAAGATTTCATTAAATAACCAATCTTGTAAAGACGAATCATCTGCTTTACTACGTAAGAAAGTCATCGCACTATGCGTATGAGCGTTTTTAAAGCCAGGCATTAATAGGTTTCCTTCGCAATCAATAACTTGATCAAACATTCCGCTTGGTAATTGTTTACCGACATAACTGATTCGATTATCGGTAACTACTAGATGGCCATCAAAGATATTTGAATCCGCCATCGTGAGAATTCTTGCGTTTTTAAATAAAATCTTCATCTTTTCGTACCTAACTTATCATATCATATACAAAAAATATAATTTTATAAATAAAGTTATGTAATAATTTTTTCAGTTATGGTATATTAAACAACGTTCACGAAAAACTGGAGTAGTACCCAAGTTGGTGAAGGGGCTTCCCTGCTAAGGAAGTAGATCGGGTAACTGGTGCGAGAGTTCGAGTCTCTCCTACTCCGCCATTAAGAAAGAAATGAGATGAATTGATTCGTCTCTTTTTTTGTTCACTTATATCTTTAATGATATATAATAGATGAAGTCAAAAAGAGGTATTTAAAATGAAAAAAGCTTCAGATATCTGTTTAATTATCGGTGGAGTCTTAGCGATTCTTAACGCTATCGGATTCCTAGTTGCATCCATTATTATGTTTGTTTTTGCTTCTCCAGCATTCAAACAAATGGTTATTGAAGGACTACAAAACGGATCAATCAAGTCATCTCTTCCTGGAACTCCAGAAGAAGTCGCTACAGCACTTCAAGTCGTCTTCTTAGGATTAGGATGTGGGTTCTTACCATTCTTCTTATTTGCAGTCTTAAGCGCAGTGTTCTCATTCATAGCACCAAAAAAAGGAACAAATGTCTTCTATGTTCTTAACATCGTATTTGGAGTTATCGGCGCTTCAATTGTCAATACAGTTGGTGGAGTTATTGGACTTTTAGTTCCGGAAGGCGAAAGATAATTTAAAAAGAGGCTACGCCTCTTTTTTTGTACTCAATTTAACTTGATTTCTTTCGTTTAGCTTCATACATTGCTTTATCAGACATTGCCATGCATCGATCAATTGAATCAGTTTTATCATTCATCGTATATAGACCAACAGAAACACTTAAATCAAAATCGTCTGTGTAAAATCTAGAAACACCTTTGTTGAGCAATTCGAGATAAACTCGAGCATCTTTGTTTTTCATTTTTGGAAGAACAGCGAGGAATTCATCTCCTCCCATTCTAAAGATCACACTTTCATCTGGAAGAACTTCTTTTAAAAGCGTATACGCCATTGTGATATATTTATCACCTGCTTGATGTCCAAACTGATCATTAATCATTTTAAGTCCATCGCAGTCAGCAGAAATAATGCTGAGCGGGAAAACGTCTTCAGCGAGATGATATTTAATAAATTCTTCTAAATAAACACGATTATATGCTTCAGTTAAAGGATCTGTGATTGAAGATTTACGTAATTCTCGACGCATCGTTTCTTCTTTAGTAACATCACTAACAATTGCAATAATTCCCATTACTTCGCCAGTTTTTTCATTTCTAATTGGCTCTTTAACGATTTGCATGTATTCTTTCTCGTCATTACCAAGATTGTTAATTTTATTCTCTTGAATAACATATGATTTTCCAATTCCTGTATTAATGACTTCCATATCATTGTCATACGCTTTTTGAGCATTTTGTTTATTCAAGCGAACTTCTAAATCAGTTTTTCCTCTAATAGTCCAAGTTGGATCATCTTTATTAGCGAGGTGATGCCAATATTGAGAGCAGAAAATATATCTTCCTTTATTATCCTTTAAATAAATTAAAGATGGTAGCTGTTTAAGCATCTTGGAGAACTCTTGGAAGTTTGTCGAATTAGAAAACAGAATGCAGCTTTTAATTCTTTGAATGACAACCTTTTTGGATTCGCCTTTTTTAATAATCGCCACTACTTTATCGCTAATATATTCATCATCTTTGTTTTCATTTTCTTTATCACTCAAAATAATGATTGGAATACCAAACATAAATGAATTAAGATCAGCAACACAGTTGATAAGCCTTTTAGTGCATTTATCTTTAGAAGATGGATTATCAATAATTAATCCAACATACTCTTCGAAATTATTTGTTAGCTTTTCAATTGCCTTATCGCAATCATTTATAATAAGTACGTCATAAGCGTCTTTTAAAATATCGAGAATATACTCAACTCGATCATTTCCGCTACTAGTAAAGAGCATTATATTTTTAGTCATAATCTCAAATTTATTTTATCATTTTTGTCTTTTAAAGACAGCAATACTTCATTTTTTTCTTTTTTTGTTCAAAAAGATAAAAAGATAATATTAGAATATTATTACGATGGATGAGAAAAGGCAGTATATCGCGATTGATTTAAAGAGTTTTTACGCGTCTAGTGAATGTATGGAAAGAGGACTAGATCCTTTAGTAACGAATCTCGTTGTCGCTGATACATCTAGAACCGAAAAAACAATTTGTCTAGCTGTTTCCCCTTCTTTAAAACAATATGGAATTCCTGGTAGAGCAAGACTTTTTGAAGTTATCCAAGCAGTAAAAAGAATCAATAAAGAAAGGCTTAAAAACGCCCCTAATCATCAATTCACTGGAAAATCTTTTAATGACATAGAATTAAAAAAGAATCCTTCTCTTGAATTAGACTTTATCGCCGCCACTCCTCAGATGTCTCACTATATCAAAAAAAGCACAGATATCTATAAGATATATTTGAGATTTATCGACGCTGAAGACATTCATATTTATTCAATTGATGAAATGTTCGCGGATGTAACAAAATACCTCAAAACTTACAAAAAAACTGCCGAAGAAATTGCAACGATGATGATTAATGCTGTCTATAAAGAAACAGGAATCACCGCTACTGCTGGAATTGGAGATAATCTTTATCTTGCAAAAGTTGCAATGGACATCATCGCTAAACATGTCAAAGAAAATAAAGACGGCGTTAGAATTGGTAAACTCGACGAGATTTCTTATCGAAAACTTCTTTGGGATCACACTCCTTTAACTGATTTTTGGAGAGTTGGTAGAGGACTAACTGCTAGATTATTTAAACACGGGTTATTAACGATGGGAGATATCGCCCGTCAATCTTTGATTGATGAAGATGTTTTATATCAAGAATTTGGAGTAAACGCAGAGCTATTAATTGATCATGCTTGGGGGTATGAGCCAGTCACAATTGCTGATATCAAAAGCTATAAGCCAAAAAATAACAGCCTTTCCGTTGGTCAAGTACTACCTGCTCCTTATGATTATGAGAAAGCAAAAATCGTCATTAAAGAAATGGCGGACTCTCTTTCATTAGACCTAACAAGCAAAGGTTTAGTGACTGACCAAATCATTTTATCCTTTGGGTACGATATTGGAGATGTTAACGATTCACTTAATGAAAGTGAAATAGGAACTGATTGGTACGGAAGGAAAGTTCCTTCAATGGAACACGGTTCATATAACCTTACCCATTTCACAAGCTCCACTAGAGAAATAGTTAAAGCAGCGGTTAATCTTTACGACCGTTTAGTGAAAAAGAAATTTCATGTAAGAAGAATATATATTGGTTGCCCTGTGATTAAGGAAAATGATATTGATAAATACGCTCCAAAATACGAGCAACTATCTTTATTTTATTCTCAAGAAGAAACCAGTACTAACACTAGTGTTGAAGAATTAGAAGAAAAAGAACTGCAAAAAACTCTTATCAAAATAAAAAAGAAATATGGCAAGAATTCTGTTTTAAAAGCGATGGACTTTGAAGAAGGAGGGACCACCAGAGAAAGAAACGAACAAATCGGTGGTCACAAAGCATGACAGGGAAGTACGATGACATCATCAATCTAAGTAGACCAATTTCGAAAAACCATAAGCAAATGTCGGTCTATGAAAGAAGCGCTCAGTTCGCTCCTTTTGCTGCGCTCACCGGATATGATGAATCGATAAATGAAGCAGGAAGAAAAGTTGATTTAAGAGTCGAACTAGGATACGACAAAATTGAAGAAATAAGCCGTTCCCTATCGATTATCGACCAAAATATCGCTTCTCATCCAGCTATCAAAATTACTTATTTCAAAAAAGACAAACTCAAAGATGGAGGAGAATATATAACCATATCAGAAAGAGCGAAAAAAATTGATTCTCAAAGAAAATCAATCATCCTTTTTGTTGGAAACTCCATTTCATTTGAAGATATCGTTGATATCAATATCTTGCTAAATAATTGATTTATTTGACCAAGTTGGTAAAATAAAAGCAATGGATGAAGAAAGAATCAATTACGAAGAATTAAATAATAAGCCTGTTAAAGTTGCGGGTGGTCCTTTTTATCGTTTCGTAAAAAGGAGCTTTGATATTTTTGCTTCTTTTATGTTCTTATTGCTTTTTGGATGGTTCATTTTAATACTCATTTTGATTAAGTGGCTTGAAGACTTCCATCGTCCAATTTACGTTTCTAAACGCGTTGGAAAAGGTGGCAAAGAAATCAAATTCCATAAGATTCGTTCTATGAAACCTAATGCAGACAAAATGAAAGACGATTTAATCAACGATGGACTTAACGAAGCTGATGGACCGGTATTTAAAATGAAAGACGATCCACGTATCACTAAATTCGGAAAATTCTTAAGAAAGACATCCTTAGACGAACTACCTCAAGTATGGGATATCTTCTGTGGAAGAATGAGTATTGTTGGACCGCGTCCACCACTACCTGAAGAAGTCGCTAAATACACCCCAAGACAAATGCATAGACTAGATGTTCGTGGAGGTTTAATTTGTACATGGCAAATCACCAAAAATAGACATAGTATCTCTTTTGATGAATGGACTGAACTAGATATCGCATATATTGAACATCGTTCAATTGGACTTGATTTAAAAATTATCTTTAAAGGCATTTGGTTTGTCCTTACCGACCGTACAGGAGAATAATGTTTAAGAAACTCAACATTATTAGTAACATTCTGATTGTTGCACTTGTTATTGGTGCAATAGTCTGGATGTTTTTTTCTGTCAACAATGTTGAAAATAAGCTTATCGCATCAGGTATAGAAGCATTTAAATTTTTCACCGTTGACTCTAATGCTTTAATGGGTATTGCTTCTTTATTATCCTTAATATTTATATTAAATAAAAAGGAGTCTTTATTTATATCTGTATTTAAATATGTCGCTACAGCGTCAGTAACTTTAACTTTTCTTACAGTAATGTTTTATTTAGGCCCGGTTTTTGGAATGTTAAGCATGCTAGAAGGTCCTAACTCATTAATGCATTTAGTGATTCCAGTAATCGCGATTGCTCACCTATTCTTTTTAGAACCAAAAGCACAAGAATATAAAAAGAGATATATTTTCTATTCTGCTATCCCGATGGTGGCATATGGAATCATTTATTTAAGTAATTTAGCCGCTAATAATGGATATGGTAACGTGAAATACGACTGGTATTTCTTTGGTGCCTTTGGAATTGGAATTGGTTTCTTGATGTATTTAGGAATGATAGGTTTTTCTCTTTTAATTGGGTTAGGCCTCTATTACGGATGGAAAAAGATTAATATAAATAAAAGAGCTTCTGAGTAAGAAGCCCTTTTTTATTAATAATATTAATAAGCTTTTGCGAACAAGACAACTTTGGTTGCTTTTTTACCACACACTGGGCAAGTATCACTACCTTCAATACCCATTTGATTAAATGGTAAGCATCTTGCAGTAGCGTTAGTGAGTTCTTTAATCTTGTCTTCACATTCTCTACATCCGCACCACATCATCTTCGCATATCCGCCTTTTTCTAAAGCAGCATCAAGTTCTTTTAAGTCTTTAACTTCAGTAACGTGATCAGCGAGATATCGACACGCTTTTTCATACATTTCTTGATGAATTGTTTTAAGTAACTCACCAGCTTTTTCCACCATTTCATCCATTGAGCAGAAAATCTTTTGTCCATCATTACGTTTAGCGAAGACAATTTGTCCTTTTTCAATATCTCTTGGACCAAGTTCCACTCTTAGTGGAATACCTTTCATTTCGTATTCAGAGAACTTCCATCCAGCGGTCTTATCACTATCATCGATTTTGACTCTGAATCCAGCAGCTTTAAACTTCTCTGCAACTTCTCTAGCAGCAGGAATAACTCCTGGTTTATTAGCGGCAACTGGAATAACAACGATTTGAATTGGTGCAACATATGGAGGTAATACTAGTCCGTTATCATCACCATGTACCATAATAGTCGCGCCGATTAAACGGGTAGAAACACCCCAAGATGTTTGGAAAGGATTTTGAAGTTTTCCTTCTCTATTTTGGAACTGAATTCCAAAGGCTCTAGCAAATCCATCACCAAAATAGTGAGTTGTGCCACATTGTAAAGCTTTTCCATCTGGCATTAACGCTTCAATTGAATAAGTTTCTAATGCACCAGAGAATTTTTCTTTATCAGTCTTTCTTCCTTTGGAGAAAGGAATCGCTAAGATGTCTCTACCTAAATCATCATAGACTTCAAGCATCTTTAATGTTTCGGTACGAGCTTCTTCTTCATTTTCGTGCATCGTATGTCCTTCTTGCCATAAGAACTCTGCTCCTCTTAAAAATGGACGAGTCGTCTTTTCCCATCTAACAACAGAACACCATTGGTTATAAAGTTTTGGTAAATCACGATATGATTTAATAATCTTTTGATAATGATCGCAGAAAAGCACTTCACTAGTTGGTCTAACAATTAAGTGATCTTCTAAATCTTCACTTCCACCTTTGGTGGCAATTAAGCATTCTGGTGCAAAGCCTTCAACGTGTTCTTTTTCTCTTTGGAATAAAGAGGCTGGAATGACCATTGGCATATAGACATTTTCGTGTCCGCTTTCTTTAAATCTTTTGTCGAGATAGTTTTGAATTTGTTCCCAAATTGCATATCCGTATGGACGATAAATAATAAAGCCCTTAACAGATGAATAATCCATTAACTCTGCTTTCTTACATACGTCAGTGTACCACTGGGCAAAATCGTCTTCTTGTCTAGTGATTGAGTTGTTTTTAATTTGATTGTTTTCCATGAAGTTAAACTCCTATAAGTATTTGTCCGCCATTTGGACAACTTTTTCCATTTTCTTTCTTTCGACTGGTAAGAGCATATCATTGCTTGGAGCAACGATATCACTGGAAATATAGCTAATACCAGATTTGATAATTAATTCGACCGCTTGCCATCCTTCTAGATCGGTAGCAATAATTGGTCGATTATATTTAAGAAGTGACTCAATTAAAGCGTATAAAGATAATCTTATACGGTTATTGTGCTTGACTTCTTCCATCATCGCACTACCAACAACGAAATAATGGAATAAGAAGTAGATCTTATCATCAAGTAATAAGTTCTTATCTTTTAAAGATAACGCTAATTCAAAGCCACTATTTTTAAGTGCTGATAATGTGCTGATTAATAACTCGATATTGGTTGAGTTTTCATTGACTTCTTGTTCATCAAACACCAAGACCAAATCAACTTTGTTGTGGTTTGGAATTTGATTGATAATAGAGGCAATGCTATTAATGTCAATCATTGAAACATTTAAGAACAAGGACATACTTGTTGATTGACGTTCGTTATTAAATTTAGTAATAACGTTTTTAGCGATTAAGGCAAAAAGCTCAAGGTTCTTGTTGATTCTCGCTGCGTATTTACTCATCTCAGAGAAACTAGAGAATGGAGAATCATATGCCTTAACATATTCAAAGTAACCAATTGTTTGACTATTTTTCGCATTAATGATTGGGCGATACAAATAACGGAGAACACCATCTTTAAGAAGATGGTCGATTTGTTCGCTATATTTGACCATATCACTATTAGCGGTGACGTTTCTTTGATAGAAGACGATTTCATTGCCATTAGTTTGTCCAGAAATACAAGCTTCTCTCGCTTTTTCTTCAATCGTGTCATAGTCTTGATAGAATTGTCCGTTTTCAACGACACCGATAGCGAAATTGATATATCCAGTAAAACCATTAACTTCCATTTGTTTTTTAATTGAACGAGAAATTGAAGTTGCTAATTGAAGAGCGTTTTCTCGATTAGAAATTCTTGAATCAAAAATGAATAGTTCTGAATCACCATTATCAAGAATTTGACGTGGAAGTTTAGGGTTATTTGCGTATGGGTAGATGATGTTTTTGAGGTTCATCACCATGTATCTTTCAATCTTGTCATTAGAAATTGCTTTTTGACGACTATAGAAAAATCTAATGCAGTACGTATAGCCTGAAAGAGATTTATTATGATTGATAATCGATAAGATTTGACTTCTTTTAACGATTCCTGTTGGAGTGTGATTGTCGTTTTTCTTCTTAGGAGCGTTATTAGGAGTGATATATTTTAATATATGGCTTTCCAAATGGATAAGACCAGACTGAGGATTATAATCGAGTAACCTTAATAATGTGAAGCAAAGTCTTTTAGAATTATTTAATAAAATATCAGCTTCTAAATATTCGCCAGCGGTTTTTGGATTAACGCAAATTTGGAAAATCCAGTTCTTCACTCTTTCGGAATCGTTTTGATGGAAAGAAGTATAAAAGGAAAATAAGTCGTAAGTAATCTTATTCCCCATATCGCTTTTATTAAGCTGAACAATCTTGTTCTTCTTAACGTCGATAATATAGATTCTCGTTGTTGTGCTTTCGTAATCGACTTGTTCATGGAACTTATAGTCGTTTCTAACGGAGATCACGAAAAAGATAATAAGAACAACAATTAATAACGACAAAGCGAGTATTAATGAGAAGAAGATGATAAAGTTGACATCCGAAAAATCGCCTATTTTCATAATCAAAATTATAGAGTAATTTTATGAATTAATGCAATTCATAATTCAAACATATAGAAATTTTATTCTATATTGCATATAATTATTCGAGTTGGAGAAGTACCCAAGTGGCTGAAGGGGGCGGTTTCGAAAACCGCTAGAAGATGCAAGTCTTGCAGGGGTTCAAATCCCTTCTTCTCCGCCAATTTGATAATCAAGAGTTATTTATAACTCTTTTTTATTTAATCCTCTTGACAAGTGTTATATAATATAATCGTTTGTGGAGGAAAAGATTTATGGGGAAACTTAAAACCGTACCAATTACTTTGATTACTGGTTATTTAGGAAGTGGCAAAACAACTTTAGTTAACCACATACTTCGAAATAGTAAAAATCATAAAATGGCGGTTATCGTTAATGACTTAGGTGAAGTTAATATCGACGCTGAATTAATTGCAAAAGAAGGTATTGTTTCTGGAAAAGACGATAACTTAGTTGCGCTTCAAAACGGTTGTATTTGCTGTACACTTAAGAAAGATTTAATCGAACAACTCGCCGATTTAGTTCAATCACAAAAATTTGATCATATCATTATTGAAGCATCAGGTATTTGTGAACCAGTCCCAATTGCACAAACCATCTCATATATGGAAGAAGAGTTTAACAAAAAGGGATTACCAAAATATTACAAACTAGACGCAATTGTTTCAGTTGTTGATGTTTTAAGACTTAGAGACGAATTCGGCTGTGGCGAAGTATTTAAAGACACAGTCAGAGGAGAAGAAGATTTAGAAAATCTTGTTATTCAACAAATTGAATTCTGTGATGTTATCGTTCTTAACAAAGTAAGCGATATTTCTAAGAAAGAACTCGAAAGAGTTGAAGCTACTATTAGAGCTATTCAACCAAAAGCAAAAATCGTCTATGCTGATTACTGCAAAGTTGATGTTGATGACATCGTTGATACAAATCTCTTTGATTTCATGAAAGCCAGTACATCCGCTGCATGGATTCAAGAATTTGAAGATTGGGACAACGAAGTTGATTCTGATTCTATTCACGAAGAAGAGCATCACCATCATCACGACGATGATGACGATGATGACGATGACGATGACCACGATCATGAACATGAACATGAACACGAAGAACATCATCACCACCATCACCACCATCACCACGAACATGGAGTGGGTGAAAACGATGATGAAGGTACTGCAGATGAATATAACGTCAACACTTTTGTTTATTATCGTAGAAGACCTTTCAATAAAGAAAAATTCCTCGAATGGGCAAAGAACGATCGTAGAAAAATCATCCGTAGTAAAGGAATTCTCTATTTTGAATCAGAAATTAAAAACGCTTATGTTTTTGAACAAGTCGGTCACCAAAGAACACTTAACATGTCTGGAAAATGGTATAGCGAAATTCTCTCCAAGCAACAACTTAAAATGCTTGTTGCCGAAGATAAAAACTTCGCTCATGACTGGGATCCACAATGGGGTGACAAATTAATCAAGCTTGTCTTCATCGGTCAAAACCTCGATAAAGAAGGCATTAAAAAAGAGCTTGATCAAATATAGAATCAAAACAAAAAAAAGAACGGTTCAAGCCGTTCTTTTCTTATACTACTTTATTCAACAGGCTTGATGTAGAAGTTACCGTAAGCTTGGATTAATGAAGTGACTGTAATAAATGAATGAGAATCAACCTTTTTGACTAAGTTCACCACTCGTTTCACTTCATTAGATGAAACAACCATATATAGGACGTTTTTATCAGCGTGAGAATATCCACCCTTACCTCTAACAATTGTTGTTGAATGTGGGAAATTCGCTATAAGAACATGCTCAACTCCATCAACAGAAGTAATAATTTGAAGTTGTACTTTCTTGTTTCTTGTGTTGATAAAATCGACAACTAACATTATGACGAATAGATAGACAACTCCGAACATAAAGTTGAGGAAACCGACTTGAACATTTTGTCCATTATTAATTGCGATTGTTAAGATTGAGAAGAGAATAATAATCAAGCTATTAATTGTGGTCGCATATTTACCTACACTTGTTGATTTTCTAAGTGAGAAATAATATGAGAAAACATCAATTCCACCACAGGACAATTCGTTTTTAAATGCGGTCGCTGATGCAATACCAATACATACGCCTCCAAATAATGCACGAGTGAGTTGTTGCCCTTGAAGTTCAGCGGCTACTTGCTTCGCTAATTGGAAATCGAATTCTACACCAAAGAAATTACCACCGAGCATTTGAATAAAAATTGAAGATAAGCCAACATTTATAAATGAAAGAATTGCAAATTTCTTTCCGATTTTGAAAAACGCGAATGTCAAAATTGGGATATTAAATGCAAAATAGCATATTGATTGAAGGAGATATTGGTCTACTCTGCCACCACTTAAATAAATAACTAGATAGAGTACTTGGGTAATTCCGCCTACTCCACCAGTAATAATTGATGATCCAGCGACTGTCGAATGGTCCTCAACTGCAGGCGTGATAAAACAATAAAATGCGAACGCATAGAAAAGCGCAGACACCGCCGCAATAAAGACTCCCTTAGAGAAACCTAAAAAATCTTTTAGTTTGATGTGATCGTAGAAATAGTTGCTAACTTTCCTTCTAATTTTCTGAATTTTGTTCATAATTGTTTCAAAATGTATTTTATACATGAGTCCTTTAAATTACAACAAAGAACTGTTTAGAAAGCTCAGTTTTTTGTTTAATTTCTCTGAAATTAAGTTTTGAGAAAAATTCATGATTATTTTATTGAAAATAACATTCATAAATGGTAATATTTACCTGCTATATCTTATATAGGAGGCAGTTTTATCATGAAAATATTAAGAGCAATTGGAGCATTCTTCGCCAAAATTGGACGTTGGATTGCAAATACCGCATGGATTCAACCATTGTTAATCGTTGGTGGTATCTTTGCAGTTATCTTCTCAATTCCATACATCAAAACAGCGATTGAAAATGCTCAAATCGATAACACCGATCACGACTACGCATTTTATAAAGCGTTTGCACTCGATTTAGAAAAAGATGGCGAAGCTGAAAAATTAATGCAATATCTTGCCGAAGAAAACTACGAAGAAATCGATAAAAACTATGGTAAGAAATTCTTCTTAGCATTCGTTAAGGCTGATTGCGCTAGCTGCAAAGAATGTGTTTCTGGTTATAAAAACCTCTCTAGCAACTTCAGCACATGGGGATTAGATGAAGAATTCGAATTACACACAATTTTAGTTGATGAAACTGATCCAAATGATGACAAAGTTTATCTTGCTAAAGAAATCATGAAGAGAAATGCTCAATTCTTCAACGATGTTACTGCCGCTTATGGTGAAGAAAGTATTTCTGGAACATATGCCTTATATAAGAACAAGGAATCCATTAAAGATACCTACACATCAAATCTTAAGAAACTTTCCGACTCTGTCACCGAAACAAGTGATGGTATCACCACTCCAATGATCTTCATGTATGATCACACCAAGATTGAAAATGACCCAAGTTATTTCCACGTCAGTGGTATTACCGCAATTATGTTCGACTATACCGCACTTATCTCCGACACTGTTAACGATGTCACAAAAGGACAACTCCTTAGAGATTGCTGGAGTTACGGAAATATCTTCGATCCAACTTACTTAGACAATAAATAATATAATTATTTATAAAATGAAAACCATCCAGCCGGATGGTTTTATTTTTTAATTTTCTGATACACGCTATCAGGGACTAGTTTTGAAACATCAACCCCACTATTAGCGAGTTCCATAATCGCGCTTGAAGAGATAAATGTTTTATCACCTCTTGCCATAAAGAACACCATATCAATTGATTCATCAACGTATTCATTCGCACTGGCGAGTTGGAATTCATATTCGAAATCGGTAACCGCTCTTAAGCCTCTAATTAGATGAGGGGCATTATGCTCTTTTGCGTACTTAACAGTTAATCCTTCGTAATAATCAACTGTCACACCTTTCATTCCTTTAACAGCGTCCTTAATCATTTCCACTCTTTCTTTTGGAGTAAAATTGAAATGTTTATTAGGATTAACTGCCACTAGAACAATCACTTCGTCAAACACTTCGCACGCTCTATGGAGGATATCGAGATGCCCGTTGGTAATTGGATCAAAACTTCCAGGATAAATAGCTCTTTTCATTTTTTTATTTCCTTAATACGATGACGGTTATTTCACCATAATGATACTCTTTTATTCTAACTTGCCAAAGAGGATTAATCTCAATGTTTCTTTTTGTTTCGATAGCGAGAGCACCATTTTTCGTTAATAAATCATTTTCAAAAATTAGTTTAAGAGCGATTTCATATCTATCTGATTCATATGGTGGATCGAGATAAATAATATCAAAACTGCGTCCTTGATTTATGAATTTTGCTAAAGCAACTTCATCACTCATCTTTAAAACTTCAGATTTGTCTTTGATGTTTAAAGAGTCAATATTTTTTCTTACATATCCAATAGATTCGTTATTTAAATCAACAAATGTCGCATAACTTGCGCCTCGAGATATCGCTTCAATTCCAATCGACCCACATCCTGCGTATAAATCTAAAAATGATTTTCCATTAATATCTCCTAAAGAAGAAAAGAAGGCTTCTCTTACGCGGTCTTTGGTTGGTCTAATTTCTTTATTATCTTCTGGGTAAAGGAGTTTACGGTGACGATATTCACCTGCAATAACGCGCATTGGCATCAGCATTTCCCTCCTTTAAATTCATCTAATAATATATTATTTATTTGTAAATATATATCTCTAACTCTGGAATAAACCGATAAATATTCTTTAACAAGAGGATGATTATTTAATTCTTCTTTAGCTCTTTGAAGTTCCTTTAAAGATTCGATAGTAACTTCATTATCTTCTCCATATAAATCTTTATTTGAAATATATCTCTCTAAAGCTTCGTCTTTTTTATTACTTAAAGTGTAGACTTCAAAACTATCATCAAGCTTTTTATCTAACTCATTTAGTAACTTGACATCTTGACTTTTGTTTAATTCTTCATTTATCTCGGATGCGAGATTATACACTTTTTCATCCATCTTTTGTATTATACAAGTTTGCAAAGCAAAAATATATCATATATATTATTTAAGTATGAAAATTAAATTAGTTAAGGACAGTAATCCAATTATGAGAAAGAGGTCTCTACCAGTCGAACTTCCATTATCTAAGGAAGATAAAGACTTATTAGACTCCATGCTTTTATATTTAAAGAAATCCCAAGATGAGAAATATGCAGAAAAGCATAATATCAAAGAAGGAATTGGGTTAGCCGCTATTCAAACAGGAAATCTAAAAAGAATGTTTGTCGTCTATTTCGATACAGGGGACGAACATGTCGAATATCAACTAGTTAATCCAAAGATTATTGAATCTTCAATTAAAAAAGCCGCTTTACAAAACGGCGAAGGATGCTTAAGCGTTGATGATCCTCACCCTGGATTAGTCCATCGTTGCTTTAGAATCAAGATGGAAGCTTATGATGCTTTAACTAATCAAAACGTCACTATCGACGCCAAAGGATTTAAAGCTATCGTTCTTCAACACGAATACGATCATTTAAATGGAATGTTCTATTATGATCATATTGATAAAAAGAATCCTGATTTAAAACTTACAAACGAAGAATTGATTTAAAAAAGAAGCTTATTACTTCTTTTTATTTTGTGCTGGTGCCTGCGGTTTCTTTTCTTTCTCCCCTCTTAGTTTTTGAAGTTTAGCTTCTCCATGCACTAAATAGAAGGAAGGAGAGAACATGTTTTTAATCGTTCCACTAACAAGAGCGGGATTGATATTTCTTGATAAATTTCTGATAAACGTCTTAACGCTATCGTCTTGATTTTCAATAATTGAATAAACAAATCTAAGGCCTGGGTTTTCAGACAATTCCATTGAGAAGACATCTGGATCCTTACCAAATATGATTGTGAAATATCTAGAAGAGGAAAATTCTAAGAAGAATAAACGAATAACCAAAAGTGTCTCGCTTTTACCACTTAATATAAATCTAGCGTCGCAAACACAATCAAAGAGATTGCCATAGAAATCATAAACATCTCTAACGCCACTACCAAAGTTAAATTTAATCTCCTTTTCTTTATGATTTTCTAAAACAATAAACTTGTAGGTATCGCCTTCTTTTTCAAATCTAACCCCTTTAATTCCTTTTGCGTAGGTTCCTAATTCATTTTGTAAAATAAGAGGTAAAATGCCACATGAATTAGAAATTCTTCCAAACGATTTATATTCCTTGTTAAGGATATCATCGAGATAATACATTAATTCATCGTAGTTTCTTAATTCCCTAGTTGCAGGGTGTTTACATAATTCAAAGGTTCCTTGTTCCTTTTTAGCAAAATATTTAGTGGTAATCTTAAAAAGATTAGAGCCGTGGAATGCTTCATTATTTGCACAGCAAGTAACCACAACAATTCCACTATTACGATGAATCATAATATTTTGATCATACATTCCGTTAAAATAACAAATATCATTTTTCTCATCGACCCACATTTGGAAGCCATAGTCATAAATATGGCCAAAGTCTGTCGCTGGGAATTGTTTATGACTCATTAAATAAATCCATTCTTCAGATAAGATTCTTTGGCCGTTATAAACACCATTATCTCTAACTAAGATACCGAGTTTTGCCATATCTTCTGGAAGGATATATAAACCCCATCCACCTTTAAAATATCCCTCTAATGATGTATCAAGGTGAGTGCTATTCATATTTAATGGTTTAAAGATACGTTCGCCAACAAAATCAGCGAATTTCATTCCTGAGACTTTTTCAACAATCGCGCTTAGGATATAAGTATTCATTGAATTATATTCAAATTTTGTTCCAAATTTAAATTTAGATCTACTATCAAAGAATGATTTTACCCATCTAGTTGAACTCGCAGATTCCATTTCATTGAATTTGATACCAGTGGACATTGTTAAAAGATGTCTAACCTTAATCTTTTTGTTATTAACTACTGTTACTGCTCTTTCGTTTTTTAAAAGTTTACAAGCATAATCATCTAATTTGATTTTTCCTTCATCATAAAGTAGGCCAATTGCTAAGCTAACTAAAGTTTTACTGCTACTAAAAACACAATCCCATGAATCATTGACGTAAGGATGTTCATATCTTTCAGCAACTATTTTATTATCCTTAATAATATAAATCCTATTTGGTCTAATAGAGAAATCACTATGAAGTTCATTAAAAAACGAATTTATATATTCTTCTGAATAGCCGCTATCTTCTGGTTTGCCTCTTTCTAAATGATTAATCTTTTCGTTTCTATCAAAAACTACAGGCTTATCTGGTTTTCCCTTTTTGCCTGTATAAATTGTAGATTTGGTCGAATCTAAATTCTTCGCTAATAAAAGTAAACTGTTTAAGGCACTACCTAATGGCATAACTACATTCCTAGTATTATTTTATAATCTCTTTATAAACAAGTATACAAAATTTAATATTTTGTGATAATATGAAAATATCATTTTTGCATAGCATAATGTAATAAATCTTGGAGGATATATGGATAAGAAAATATCAAGGCCTGTTTCCATTTATGCTTTGGGTGGATTAGGCGAAGTCGGTAAAAACATGTACTGCTTTGAGAACGAAAACCAAATCGTCATTATCGATTGCGGTGTTAAATTCCCAGGCGTTGAACTCCCAGGAATCGATTATATCGTTCCTGACTTTACTCATTTAAAAAATAATAAAAACAAGATTAGAGCCTTAATTATCACTCATGGTCACGAAGACCATATCGGTGGCATTCCTTTCCTTATCCAAAATGTTAATATTCCAGTTATCTACGCCCCAAGATTAGCAGCCGCATTAATCAAAAACAGACTCGAAGAATATCGCATGTCTGAACAAGTCAGAATTGTTGAATATAATAATGATTCCAAATTCACTATTGGTGATTTTGATATCTCCTTCTTTAGAGTAACACACTCAATCCCTGATTCTTTTGGAGTCGTTATCAACACAAGCGAAGGTAGAATCGTCTCAACTGGCGACTTTAAAGTCGACCTCACCCCTATTGGACCTGATATCGAATTACAAAAGATTGCCGAACTCGGACAAGAAGGCGTTGATTTATTACTTTCAGATTCCACTAATGCGGAACAAGAAGGATATACGCCAAGTGAAAAGAACGTCTTTGATTCAATTAATGAAATCTTTAACGAAGCACGCGGAAGAATTATTGTCAGTACATTCTCTAGCAACATTTCACGTATTCAACAAATTTGTGAATCTGCAGTAAGACATAATCGCAAAATCGCTATTGTCGGAAAGAGCATGGAAAAAGCCGTTGAAATCTCTCGTGGATTTGGTTACATCAAGATTCCAGATAATTCCATTATTAGCACCGATGATGTTAAAAACATCAAAGGAAGCGAAGTACTTATTCTTTGCACCGGATCACAAGGTGAACCTAACGCTGCTTTAAGCAGAATTGCAAGCGGAGATCATAAAGACATTCATATCATCCCAGGAGATACAGTCGTTTTTTCTAGTAGCGCAATTCCTGGTAACGGCATTATGATCGCTCATATCGTTAACTTATTAGCAAGAAGCGGAGCTGAATGTATTACCAATTCCATCTTAGCGGATATTCACTCCTCAGGACACCCATCAAAACAAGAGTTAAGACTTGTCTTAAAATTATTTAAGCCTAAATATTTCATGCCAATGCATGGAGAATATCGTATGTTACGCGCTCACGCTGAATTAGCCGAGGAATTAGGTGTACCTGCCTCTAACTGTTTTGTGTTAGATAATGGCGATACTTTAGTGCTTGCTAAAAACAAAGTTTCAATTGGTTATCCAATGGAACATGGTGTTTCCTATATTGACGGCAAAGACATTAAAGGCTTAGCAAATGCTGTTATGGAAGACCGTAAAGTCTTAACAGAAGATGGTATGTTTATCATTGCCGTTTCTATTGATAGTCGTAATAACACTCTATTAATGGGGCCAGTTATTTATAATAAAGGCGTTATTTTAAGAAATAGTGAAAAAACACTTTTAGAAGTTGAAGAAATTGTAAGAACGTCTATTAAAACTGTTTTAGCAAATAAGCCTAATTTCGCTGAACTTAAAAATATCGTAAAGGACGAAGTTTCCAAATATATTTATAGTAAGACCAAACGTAGTCCAATGATTATTCCAGTCATCATGAGCAAGAATCAATGAGATACATTCTAGCGAGTAAAAGTCCAAGAAGAAAAGATTTGATGAAATTTATTTCATCAGATTTTTTAGTTGCGGTTGAAGATATCAACGAAGATATCAGTTATAATCTTTCTCCTATTGACGCCGTTAAGGATATTGCATTAAGAAAAGGTGAGGCTGTTTATCAAAGCTTTCCAAGCGATTTAGTTATTTCTGCCGACACGATTGTGGTCATTGATAATAAAATAATTAGAAAACCAACCGATGAAAAAGATGCTTATAGAATCTTAAAGATGTTAAGTGGCAGAACCCACTACGTTTATACAGGATATGCAATTCATTATTTAAACAAAAACATCGTAAACTATGTAAAAAGCGAAGTCATCTTTAACGAATTAAGTGATGAACTCATAAATAGTTATATTAAAAGTGGCTCACCAATGGATAAAGCTGGAGCTTATGGAGCGCAAGATAGCGATCACCGTTATCCAATAATAAAAAACATCATCGGTAGTTACGATAATGTCATTGGCTTCCCAGTTAAAGAAATAAAAGAAGATATAGATAGAATATTGAAGAAGTAGTTACTACTTCTTTTTTCTATTCCAGACTAATAAAAATGTGATTGTGAAGAGAATGATTGCCACAAGCGCTAGAGCAATATATAAACTGCCATTCTTAAGAACATCGTTAATATAATCTTTAAAAGTAATAAAAACCATTATTTTCTACCCACAAAAGATTCACTTAGTTTTTTAATATAACGGTGATTCTTTTTATTTAAGATTGTCACTTTCTTATTAGAAAGAGAGAATGTGATTTCGTTCGAGTTATAGTCTTTTTTGATTAAATAATCATATCCGATAATAACATTAGTAAAATCACCTTTAAACGTTACTTTGCGTTCACTAGATAAAACAATTGGTGAACCTAACGAAGTAAAAAGTCGATTATTAATAGGCGCAATTTCACTTAATTCCATGACATTTAAGGAAGGATCAATAACTGAGCCACCTAAAGATTTGTTATAAGCAGTGCTTCCAATTGCGGTACAAAGCATTAATCCATTGCCTCTAAAAGTTTCTAAATGTTCATCATCAATATAAACATCACTGATTAAAGTGTGGAATGGGTTTTCAATT
Source organism: uncultured Erysipelotrichaceae bacterium (assembly GCA_902800025.1). Classification (GTDB taxonomy): domain Bacteria; phylum Bacillota_I; class Bacilli_A; order RFN20; family CAG-826; genus UBA2450. Next base: position 162,384 of record CADCDA010000003.1, read on the forward strand.
CTAATCTCATTAACTGCATAAATTTCTTCGTTGTTCATCTTTGCTTTCAATAAACTATACGAATTAGTGACAAAGTCACTACTACCTAATTTAGCAAGAATTTCATCAAATTCTTCTAAAGCAAAATCAGAAAAGTAACCAAGGTTACCTTTATTAATACAAACAAAAGTAATTCTATCGAGTTTGTTCAAATATTTATGAACCGCTTTTAAGAAAGTTCCATCTCCACCAATAGAAAAGACATACTCAGGGTTTTCATCATCAATTTGATGTCCACTACTTAAAACTTTTTGAATTAAGGATTCTTCTAATTCTTTAGAGACTACTTCGTGTTTAATAAATAATCCGATTTTCATAGTGAAATAATTGTAGCATAATAATGGCATGAATAATAAAGACTTTGTTAACAAAGAGTATGAAGCTCGTGTTATGGTAAATGAATCACAGTACGAACATATTCTTTCTCGTTATTCTAAAAGCTCTAAGCCGAAGGAATATATTAAGAATGTTAACGTCTACTTTGATTATGACGATTTATATCTTACTACTCACCACATTGTTTTAAGAACCAGAAATATAAGCGAAAGTGAATACGAATTAACGCTTAAAATCAAAGGCGAAAAATCCGATTTAGAATTAAACCACATTTTGACAAAAGATGAATATGAGAATATGAAGAAAAAAGTCACTATTCCTAATTCACCTATATTAGAAAAACTTAATGAACTAAATGTCGATATTAGTAGATTAATAATGATCACCGAGCTTAGAACTGATAGACTTGAAGTTCAATATAAAAAACACCTTTTAGTAATCGATAAGAATTACTATGGAGACACTGTTGATTATAATGTTGAGGTCGAATCCTATAGCAAAAAAGCCGCAAAAAGATACTTAATGCAGCATGTTTCTCCTTTTGGAGTCGAATATAAAAATGGCTACATCCCTAAGAGTAGACGAGCCATTAATTATTTTAAGCATCAGGATTAGCGTCGCAGTTTTTATAAGACGGGCAGTCTGCTTTTTTACAAGACCATTCTGCCACTCTTTTTTCGTGAGGAATAAAGACTCTAATCTCTTCTGAGTTATAACCTATTTGCACTTTAGTGTCATCGACCATTATTGGACGCTTAAGGACACTAGGATTTTTTCTAATAAAAGCGATGAGTTCGCTAATAGTCATATTATTAACGTCAACGCCACTCTCTTTGATAATTTTACTTCTTGTAGAAATGATATCTTCAGTGCCGTTTTCAGTCTTTGTTAAGATATCTTTAAGTTCAGCGTCGTTTAAGTCAGTAACAAAAATATTCTTCTCTTGATATGGAATTTCTTCCTTTTTGAAGAAGTCTTTTGCTTTTCTACAGGAACTACAACTTGGAGCGGTATAAATCTTAATCATGCCACTATTATATTCATTAACAAATAATTTGTGAATGAAAATAAATCAAACTATGCTTATAATATATAAAGTCTAGTCGGAGGAGCATATGGCACAAAGAATTTTAACTGGCATTAAGCCTACAGGCCAATTAACATTAGGCAACTACATCGGTGTTCTTAAACACCTTAAAGATGAAACTGAAAGAGGAGAATGTTTCTACTTTATCGCAGATCTCCATGCTTTAACTTTGCCAATCGAGCCAGAAGTTCTTAGACAAAACTCCATCGACCTCGCATGTTTTTATTTAGCAAGTGGATTAGATTCATCTAAAACACACTTATTCTTGCAAAGTGATGTCTCCGCTCACGCTGAACTTAATGCGATTATGCAAAATTATCTTTATATGGGTGAGTTAAGTAGAATGACCCAATTTAAAGACAAGAGCAGCAAAATGAAAGAATCCGCTATTGGATTAGGTTTATTTGCTTACCCAGTCTTAATGGCGTGTGATATCGTCTTATATAACGCTAATATCGTTCCCGTTGGTGAAGACCAAATTCAACATGTTGAATTAACAAGAGATTTAGTCAATAGATTTAATAACCGATATGGTGAAGTTCTTACTCTTCCTAAATACGAAATGAGAAAAGTTGGAGCGAGAATTATGTCTCTTTCTGATCCGACCAAAAAGATGAGTAAGAGTGACCCTAAAGGAGATATCTTCCTTAAAGATGATTTAGCGGTTATCCGCAAAAAGATTATGTCCGCTGTTACTGATTCAGGCAGCGAAGTTAAATACGACGAAGATAATAAACCAGGTATCTCTAACTTATTAACAATTTATGCAGCCTTAAAAGATATCACCATTGAAGAAGCCGAAAAGAATTTTGAAGGATATCGTTATGGCGATTTCAAAAAGGCAGTTGCCGATGTAGTTTGTGAAGAACTTGGTGCTTTCCAAGAGAAATATCGTCAAATCTTAGAAAGCAAAGCTTATGTGCAAGTCCTTAAAGACGGAGCGAAAGCCGCTAGAGAAGTTGCTAATGTAACTCTTAATAGAGTTAAAGAAGCAATTGGGCTTCTTAATATTGAGTAAAACAAAGAGCATCATCGATGCTCTTTTCAATTAGATTTTTAATGCAGCTTTTAATTTTTCGTAAAGCTGATTTGGTTTGGCTTCGGCCTCTTTTAATGACGTGCCTACTACTCCAATATAGAATTTGATTTTTGCTTCAGTGCCACTTGGACGTGCCGCGATTGTGGATCCATCTTCGTAGTAGAGTTTAATGACATCACTCTTAGGAAGATTGATAGGTTCTTCTTTCTTTCCTTCAATGGTGACTGATTTAAGATAATCACTAACTTTATATGGTTTCTTACCATCTATTTCTAAAAATGGGTTTTCTCTTAATTCATTCATGAGTTTCTTCATTGTGCTCGCTCCAGCACTTCCTTCAAATGCTATAGAGAAGCATTTATCTTCATGATAGCCAAATCTTTGGCCTAATTCTTCCCACACCATATCAAGTGTTCTTCCATGGCGATAATGATATAAAGCCATTTCAGAATACATAAGAATAGCCTGGATACCATCTTTATCTCTAGCAAATGGGGCGATTAAACATCCATAGCTCTCTTCATAACCAAATTCAAAGAATGGACCATTACCAAGCTTTTCATAATAATCAATACGGCTTCCTATAAATTTAAATCCAGTTAAGAATTGTTCGGTCTTAATTCCATAATAGGAAGCAACCTTCTCTCCTAGAGAAGAAGTAACGACTGTGTTATACATCGCTCCATTTTTATGAAGTAATCCTCTTTCTTTTCTAACCATGAAGATGTAATCCATAAGCATTGCCGCGCTTTGATTACCAGTTAAAGTCTTATATTCTCCGTTTCTATCGCGGAACGCTAAGCCACATCGATCTCCATCTGGGTCAGTCATCACCACTAATTGAGCTTCTAACTCTTTAGCGAGTTTAATCGGTTCGATATAACTTCTTTGATCTTCTGGATTAGGAGATAAAGTTCCAGAAAAGTCTGGATCTGGATCACATTGTTTTAAAACTGGATATACTTCGTATCCTAAGTCTTTATACACTCTCATCGCATTGACGTAACTAGTACCATGGTTTGGAGTGAAAACAATCTTGAATCCTTTTTTATCTAAATCGTTATTTAAAACGATTGATTCACATAATTTGACATATTCATCATCAACTTCTTTATCTAAAGTAATGATTTCTGCTGGTTTATTAACAGGAACATAATCAACTTCTAATTCATTTGGAAGCATAGAGATGATTTGAACAAGTCTTTCAATTTTATCAGGAATTAACTGACAACCAGTTTCGTCATAAACTTTATATCCGTTATGCTCTTTTGGATTATGACTTGCAGTAATCATGATTCCGCCAATAGCATGCATATATCTAACGGCAAAAGATAATTCAGGAGTTGGTCTTAAAGAATCAAAAATATAAGTTTTAATGCCAAATTCAGATAAAACTTTTGCGCTTTGAAGAGTGAACTCTCTAGACATATGACGATTATCATGAGAAATAACTACGCCCTTTTCTTTCGCGTCAGGATATTTCTCTAGTAGATATTTGGCAAAGCCAATATTGGCTTTTCTAATAGTAAATTCGTTTAATCTATTAGTGCCCGGACCTAAAATTCCTCTCATTCCAGCAGTCCCAAATTCAACATCCTTAAAGAAAGCATCATCAATTTGTTCTTGAGACATATTCCTAAGAATATCTTTATCCTTTTGACTGACTTTATTGCTGTTAATCCAACGATTATAACTATCTAGAGTTGCCATATTATAACTCCTTTTCTATCTTTAATAATAAATCATCCATTTCTTTGGGTAAATCAATCTTAAAAGATTTATTAGATAAATGTTTTAGTGGCTCATCAAGTTTTAAGAATTTAAGTTGATATGCGACTAAGAACTGATTCTTAAATTTATATTTATCTTCAATCTCGTGATTGATTTCATAGTTACCATATTTCGTATCACCGACGACTGGATGACCAATCGATGCAAAATGAACTCTAATTTGATGAGTTCTTCCGGTTAAGAGTTGAACTTCCACTAAAGTGTAATTGCCAATATGTTTAACAACTTTATATTTTGTTATTGCTATTTTCCCATTATCAGAAACAAAAACACGGCCGTTCTTACTGTTTTTTTCAAGTGGAAGATTAATTTCTCCGTCTTTTTCTAAACGTCCCACCACTAATGTTAAATATCTTTTTTCAATGATATTTTTATCTTGCATGATGGTGGCTAAATATCTAAGAGTAGCGATATTCTTGCCAAAAAGAATAAGGCCAGCTGTATTTCTATCAAGTCTATGACTTGGAGCGGGTGTATATCCTAAATCTTTGTTCGGATCATATTCGCCTTTATTAATTAGATAAGAAATGACCATATCATCTAACGCAATGGAATCTTTTTCGTCTTTTTGAACAATTACTCCTCGCGGTTTATTAATAAGAAGGATATTGTTATCTTCATAAACTATCCAACTAGAAATATTAGATACATTCGTGTCTAATGTTTTCTTTTTAAACTCTTCTAGTTGTTCATCGGTAATATAAATAGTCACCTCTTCTCCTTCTTGAAGAATGTATTTTTCTTTTTGCCAGTGACCATCTACTTTAATATCCTTTTTTCTAAAAAGACGATAAACAAAAGAAAGAGGCGCTTCCTTTAATACTTTACGAACATACTTCTCCAGTGTTTGGTTAGCCTCATTTGATCCAATAGTAAACTTTTGCATATTTTAATTATATTTTCTTTATTAATATAAATAAAGATTGCACTTTCTGTTTTTATTATTATAAAATACATATCGCAGCCATAAATCTGGAGGAATACCCAAGAGGCTGAAGGGGCTGGCTTGGAAAGCTAGTAGACTGGTAACTCGGTGCGAGGGTTCAAATCCCTCTTCCTCCGCCACGATTAATTGTCGAGACACGTACATAAAAGTGCGTGTTTTTTCTTATTTTTTGGCATTATTTGCTATATTTGGTCTTATGAATACAGCTTTATTCAATTTGTAACTGGACACATAAAAACCCCGTAAAAAATCTGGACGGACACGAGGTTTAAACTCAAACCAATAAAAAGAGTCTATATTTCAAGACTCCATTTGTTTTTGCGTTCTAAACCCGGTAACTTACATTATCTTACTTAGAAATTAAGCAAGGTTTTGGTTTTTTTCTTTCTCAAGTAGTTCGCAAAAGAATTCTTCGGTTTTATCCATAAATTCTTCATGGCTTAAAAAAGAGCCATAAATGGATGTAACCATACCCATGGCTTTAATGTGTAAGTGAATGAGATGGTCAAGTTCATCACTTGGATCATTGGTGATTAACTGGTTTTTGTTCATATTAAAAGTCCTTTCTATTTTCGACTCTTAATATTCTTTCTTTGGCAAACAAGCAACAATAAGCAACCCAATCAATCCGAGGAATAAGCCTCCAAAAATCCATCCAGCAACACTTCTGTTTTTATATCCAGCTATGATTGGACATGCAATAACACTAATGACTGTATTGATAATACCTAAAACTGTAAAGATTGGTGATATTTCCATTTTTGTGCCTCCTCGCTATAAACAATAAAGCACTTTTTTGGAAAAATGTTTTTTTGTCCCAACATTGGGTACATTTATTTAATCACCATTAATAAAAATATATTCTTCAACCACAACTTCCTCTTTTGAAATTGGTGAATTAAAATATGATTCTTGTTTTAAGTATCGATTTGTTATGAAATGAAGAACTTTGTTCTTAGAACCTAACAAAAGTCTTTCTTTATCAAGTTGGCTTTCTATAAAAGGGCCATCTATCAAAAGATCTACAGAACTAACTAAATCTTTGTCTAATGAATCGATAGCTTTTCCAGAAAATAATATGATTCCTAAGCCAGCTTCTCGAATCTTCTCATTTAAAGATTTTAAACCAGATTGCAACGATGGTTCCCCACCGGTGAGAGTTACACCTTCAATTCCATATTTCTTTTTTGCTTCATAAATAATATTTAAAAGCTGTTCTTCAGTCAGAACATGTTTAGGAATCAGTGGCTGTAAAGATGGATTACCGCAGCCTTTGCAATTTAAATTACAACCCTGAAACCAAATGCAGCATCGGTCAAAAGGGCCTTCGATTTTTGTCAGCAATTTAATATAAGCAACGTTGAATTTATTCATCAAAAGAAAACTCAAATCCGTTCTTTCCTAGTTTAGTAACGAGTTTGCTTCCTTTTAAAGAACGAAGATCGTCCTTATTCTCAAATAAGAACATTGCTAAAGGATCTAATAATCTATCATTAATAGCATTAAGGATATCTCTGCCGCCTTTTGATGAATCGACAGATTTTAAGATGTATTCAATCGCTTCCATTTCTTTTTCAAACTCTAACTCAAGCTTATATTTTTCTTCAATTCCTCTAATAACTGGTTTGAGTTTATTCTTACAAATCTTATATTGGAATTCTCTGTCTTGAATGAAATTAAATGGAACAATGTTGTTGTAACCAATTCTGCCTAACAATTCAGGTCTTTTGAGTTCGTTGTCGAAATAATCTTTAACTATTTTAATGAATTCTTTGGCAACAGCTTCTTTATCACTGCTCATTGCAACTTGATTTGCCCCAAGGTTGGAAGTAAATACAATTATTGTGTCGCTGAAATATACCGTTTCACCCTTAGAATCTGTCAATCTTCCATCCTCTAAAATTTGTAAGAAAATATCGAGAATTCTTGGGTTTGGCTTTGCAGCTTTTTCGATTTCATCGAAAAGAACAACGCTGAAAGGATGCTCTTTAATGGCATTTGTTAATTGGCCACCTTCCTCATATCCGACATATCCAGGAGCAGCACCAATTAGCTTTTGATCACTATTTTCTTGAGCATATTCAGACATATCAAATCTGATACAAGCTTGCTCATCTCCGAATAAGAATTTTGCTAAAGCTTTAGATAATTCGGTCTTACCTACACCAGTTGGGCCAACAAAGAAGAACACACCTTTTGGCATAGATCTTGAAGAAGTTTTATGCAAACCGGTTAATCCCATGTATGCTTTAACAACTGTTTTTTCAATTTTTGCAATAGCTTCTTCTTGTCCAATAACTCTTTCAGAAAGTTCTTTCTTGATGTTTTTAACTCTGCTTTGCTCTAATTTTTCCCATGGGTTTTCTTTTTCTCCATACTTGAATAAATAGAACAATTTATCAAACGTCATTTTATCTTCTTTTCTAGACATCCTAGAAAGTTGAATAATTTCGCGATTGGTAAAATCTTCAAGCATATCAATGCATTCGATATTTTCAGGATCTAATAACGAAGTTGTTCCTGTTTTGAGTTTTACTTCAAAGGAATCTTCGATCTTTTGTATTATTTGTTTTCTTTCTTCTCTATCAGGTTTTTGTAAAGTAACTATTTCGACTTCAGGATTTCCTTGGTAGAAAGAAAGTGGCATACCGGAGGCCTTGTTTAGAATGATAACCACTACGCTTTCATTACAATCTGAATTTAAGTAGTCAACCTTTCTATCTTTTAAAGCCTTCCCTAATAAGGTAATATTTTGCCTTTCATCGTCGGATAATCCATTTGCGCTGAATAAATATTCAGACCAATTGATGATGAATGCGACTTTTCTCTTTTTATCAATTACGTTCTTGTAAACAATGTTTAGTATTTCAGCAGGGCTTTTAAATAATCCTTGCTGAGTTTTTGGATTGATATCTTTTTCTTCTTCATCATCCAAATCGTAAGAATCACCTTCGACTTTTACTTCATCAGTTAAAGTTAATTTATCAACGGCGCCAGTAGCACCTTCAACTCTATCCCAATAAACAATGTCTTGATAGTCCATGTCCTTAAACATAGCTTCAAGAAATTCTCTTAAAGTAACGATTTTATTCTTTTCATCGAGATAAACATCGCCAACATTTCCGTCGATCATTACGCATTTCTTAATGCCTGCGCTTCTTTTAATTTTGTTGAAACTGTTTTGTAAAGACATAGTATTTCCTCCTACTTTTTGTTCTTATTTACATCAACATACTGATACTTTTGAGTTTGTATTTTATCTGGGTTTTCCCAATTAACTTCTTCATGAAGAATATTGATATCATAGATATTTTTAAGATCTTCTAGGAATGGCTCAATATCTTTTTTGCATGCATGTCCTTCATATTCGTCAAAATGATACATGAATTTACCATTAAGCTGAATTTCAAATTCTGCCATTTGTCCTGATGCTTTTAAAGCAACGAGTTTTACTATATTTCTTTCTTTGTCGATTTTTAAGTTATTCTTGGTATCAACAATAAAACCTCTAGCTTTAATTGCTTTAATAATTACCTTGAGTGTCTCTTTTCTAATCTTTTCATCAGTGATTGATTCGTTTGCAATCTTATTTGCTTCGTCAAGAGATTTGGCTTCGCTAAGAATTTCTTCACTAACACCACTGCTCTTAAGATCTTCTTTGATTTCAGCGATGGCACTTTCTGTTTTCTTGTTAAGCAACAAATCATATTCGCTTTGAGCTTTAGATAAGATATCTTCAAAACTCAATTCTTTATTTTCTGAATTAATTAATTCTCTATAAGCTAATTCTCTCAAAGACACATCTTCGATTTGATTAATCTTATTCAACACATCTTGCGAATAATGTAAAACGCCATTAGCTTTTTCTAACAAAATGTTACCAGCATTTAATAGGCCATCATCAATCATCTGGTCTATAACAGCAAGTTTTGAGCCTGTTAAAGTATTAACAGTATCAATCAGGTCTGACGATTGTCTTTCCAATTCTTGTTTTGTTTTTAAAAAATCGCTATATCGGGAATCGTGGTTGTTTGTAGAAAACTTCTTAAGTTCCTGATATTTAGCTAAAGTATTCTTAAATTCATCAATTTTACTTTGTATGGTCTTCTTTGACTCTTGAAGATATTGCTCATATTCGATTACTTTTTCACTTTCAAGCTTATTAGCGGTTTCGTGAATTCTTTCGATGGTTTTATCAATTTTGCACAAAGAATGAATGGCGGTATCGCATTCAGCCTGAATTCTAATCGTTAAGCCTTCATAATCAACTGTTACTTGTTGGCTCATTTTTTGTCTTCCTCCAAATCAAATATTTCGTCAGACCATCTCCTTAAATCATCAGGAGTAAAGTTTGCTGTTCTATCTTCAGGATGAACGAAAGCATTTCTGTTTTCTCTGAAATCATGGAGATCACTAATGACTTTTTTATCGATTATACCACTTCTTCTTGCTTCAGAAAGCATATCGGAAAGCTTTCCATCTAAATTGTATTTATTTTTTAGTAGCATTTCTAATTTCGCTGCAAGATTAACAAAGACAAATTGATAATCTCCAGAAACAATCTTCTTTTCTATTAATTCTTTCTTTATGTTTTTAGGATTTTTTAATGCATCTTCTACCATATTGATGTGATCATTTATTAATCCAAAAACGCTCATAAAGCCTTCATATTCAGCAAACAATTGAGCGTTTGAAGCCTTAAAGAATGACACGTTATTTAATAAAGAGTGAGCGGTAGAATATTCTGACTTAAAAGATTGTGCATTAAGATTTTCTTCTTCAAATGAATAATTTTTATAGTCTCCAATGTTTGTAATCGACTTGAGAGAGTTAATTCTTTCGTCAAGATTTAATAAATCTAGAAGGATTTTATTGTCTGCTTCTCTATTCTCCAATAACTCTGGAACAGGATTGATGTATAAAACGACAGCTTCTTTTGAGAAACCAGAATTTAATAGAATTTCAAATGTTTTGACCTTTTTGGAGAAATCTTTTTCGCCATTAAATAACAGCTTCAATGAATCATCTTGAGACATTCCAATATATTTTGGAACCGATTGAGTTATTTTTAACGCAGTTTCAATATTTGATTCAGAAACATTATTTAAATAAGTAATATAGTTGCTCTTTGTTAGTTCTTTATGTTTAGCAAGGATATTTGGATTTGTAATAGCTGCTGATTTCATTTCATTTAAACAAACTAAGTTTGTTTCACAATTATCTTTCATGTATCCGTTCATGATCGAATATGCTAATTCATAGTCTTTAGAAACGTCAGTTAATCTAACAAGTGTTTTGAAGTTTTCATCAGAGTAGCTAAGTTTGTCGGATAAGAATTCTTTTGCTAAACATCTAAGCTGTTCATTTTCAATCTTTAATTTCAGAACGAGAGGCAAGGTTATTGTTCCAAATTTATCAGAATTAAAATCGAATGTTCCAGGAACGTAACCATAAATAGAATCATGAAGGTCGACTTGAATGAACTCAATATACTTGTTAAAAGTTTCCATAGAGCGCTTATCAGAATAAACTAATCCACTATTTGAATTATAGTTACCTTTGGTAAAGAGTAATTTATTCTTTTGTTTTAAGACATCATCAATATCTTTAGGAATCAACAAACCATGAATCTTTTCACTCTCAAATAGATCGAACGAAATATGAGGAGCATATTCTGACTTAAATTTAAACTTGTTCTTATACGCTACAGAAGCAGTAAATATCTCGTTGTTGTAGTGAGTTTCTGCGAACTTTTGAAGAACATCATCATTAAAATTGATTGAAACAGCGGTTCCTTTAATTTCCATATCGCAGTCGTATTTTGCTGTCCAATTTTCATATTCACCAATAGTTTCAACTTTAGTGATAATTTCTTCTTTTTTAATGTCGACACCGCGTTTGCCTTTATTTAAATTAAGGAAAGCTTCAACATCTTTATTGCATTTAAATGATGAAACAAACTCAGGAGTGAGCGCACAATCCATCAGAGGCTTTGGTTCTAAATCTGCATCAATAGATAAAGACAATTCATTCTTGGCTATGTTATAAAATACAGCAATTTTAGATTCCTTATTTACTCCAGTAGGAATAGATTCTTCAGCAAAGATCTTTTTGCCTTTTTCTGTAAACCTGAAATAACCAATTGAATAGGTTTCGAACTCATTTTTATAAAAACCATCGCAGTTCAAGATGTCCTGGTTTATTAGTTTTTCAAGTTCATCCGCAAATATATATTGCAAGTTCTTTGGAACACCAAAATTTTCCAATAGATTGGAAAGTCCTGCGGTTCTATCTTTAGATTCGTTTATCAATACAAGTAAAATATAGGCTACTCCGCTTGGCTTTTTTACCTCGGAATATGTCACAAGTTCATTCATCTTAAAGAAGGGAAATTGAATTGATGTTTCTAATTTAAACTTATCCATTAATTCTTGCCTCCTTATCACCAATGATGTCGGTATCATCTAAGACTTTTCCATAGCGTTCTATTGTAGATAAAATCTCTTCATATACTCTGAAGTTATGCTGATCCATTCCTGGTCTTCCATATACATCTGGTAAGTCGATCACACCTTTTGATTCAAGGTAATTCCTATTGCCAACAATTATTAGCATTCTTCTAGCTCTCGATAGAGCAACATTGATTCTTTGATATGCCAAAATAAACCCAGGATTGCTTCTTCTTGGATCTTCCGGATTTCTGACAGTTGAAAGAATGATAATATCTCTTTCATCGCCTTGGAAATCATCGACCGTAGAAACAATCATCTTTTCTACATCTGTCTTAAAGGCATCTGTCTTAACTTTTTCACTCTTTATAACTTCTTTGATTCTTCTGGCTTGATCGCCATATGTACAAATAATGCCGATACTGAGTTTTTCATGTGAAGGGTTTTCCTTGAAGTAAGTGTTGAGTTTTCTCAATAATTCGGCCACCACTTTTGCCTCACCAGAGTTGTACATTGATGTTGAATCAGCTTCATGAGTTTCATTGCCCTTGCAATCAATAAAATAAATATGTTTACTAGGCTCAATAATATTTCTGCCGTTTGAGAAAAGCTTAACATTGTGTTGTTTTGCATTATTTTGACCAGGCCATCCTAATTTGAGTTCATTCCTATAGAAGTGATTGAAAACATTCATAATGTGCTCATGGCATCTATATTGTTGGACAAGCATTGTTTTATAACTAGAAGGAATCTTTTCAAATAATGTCTTAAAGAAGCATTCCTCATAAAGCTCTGTAAATCTCTTGTTAATATCTTTATTGATGATGCTGTCGTCCAATCCTTCAAAATCGTCATCACGAAGCTTAGAAAATTCATACATAGGTGGAAGTTGTCTATGATCACCGACTAAAATTACTGTTTTTCCATAAAGAATAGGAATTAACAAATCAATGAAGCTAGATTTTGAAACTTCATCGATGATAACAACATCAATTCCTGCAGACTTAATATCAATGCTTTCTATGTTGTATTCAGACAAAGAATCTACGTTTCTGCTTGTAAAATAATCGCTAGATGTGCAGGTAATGCCAAATACATTAGCGTTTTCAAAAAGCTCTTTTGTGTAGTCTTTTCTATCGCCTTCAATGACATCCTCAGTTGTGATGTAGTTTGAAATCTTTTCATACATTGGAATCTTCTCTTTGTTTTCGGATTCCTTTTTGCTATAGTCGGTATCTAATTCATCCCATTTGCGTTTGATAATAACCAAGGCTTCGTCTATATCATTAAATGGTTCTGAGATTTCAAAATCCCTGAAGAATTGTATGATTCCACTTTCTAACTTATATTTGTTTTCTTGAACTTCTTTAACATCGTTTCTGTCTTGGATATCAATTATTTGTTCATTCAAACCCTTAATAATCTTTTTACGAGATTCTATTTCAATATCAAGCTTCTCTTGTTCAGATTCAACCTTAGTTAACTCATCTTTAACTTTTTCAATGTATGTATACTTAAGCTCTGAGATTTGTTCTTTTATAGAAATCACCAAATCATAAATTGAAGCAGAGTTTGCAACCAAATAAGAGAAATTAAAGATTTCCCCTAGTTTTAAATCATCTGGCATCTTTTCGCTGTCTGCATCAATTTGCTTTTTGATCTCAATCAATTCTTTTCTTAATCTATCGTATTCGTCTTGCTTATCTGGAAGAACTTCATCGAAATCATCTTTGCACTTATCCATGCTGATTTTGATTTCTTTTCTTTTAATCTCTAAAAGTGTCTTATTTGATTCAGGATTGAGAATGGCTAATTCTCTATTAATATCTTCGGGTTTAATTGCGTTAATAAGTTTAACTAGAACACCGATATCTTTATCAAGGAAAGTGTCTTGAGCAAACAAAGGTGATAAAGAATTTCGATATTCCACTATTAAATCAGCCTTAACATCTTCATCCGGCTTCAAATTATCGTTCTCAATATGGCGGATTGTTCTTCTAAGAACATCTATATCAATTCTTAATGTGTCTTTTTTGTTGTTGAGACCAGTGATTTCTGAATTAACCACAGCAGATTTCTTTTCTAAGTCTTTGATTTCATTATTGGCGGCTTCTAGAACTTTAATAGACTTATCGACTTTAGACTTTAATAGTTTGAGCAAATCATATTTTTCTCTAAACTCTTCTTTGTTCTTTTTGAAGTTTCTGTAACGTTCAATAGATTTCTTCATATTTGAAGAGATATTAGTATAAAAATTGTCCACTAAATATTTTGGATCATACTCATTGTCTTTCTTATTGATTGACGGAATTAATCTTAATGGAACAATTTCAGCAATTTTTGGGAGACGTTCAAAAACATTATCAATAGCTTTATGTGTTTCGCTAGAGATCAACACTTTTTTGCCTTTTTTAACCATCTGAGCAACGGTTTCAGCAATAACCTGTGTCTTTCCTGTTCCTGGAGGACCTTGCAATAAGAAAATGCCATTACTTGATACAGCTTTTCTTACAGCTTCTTTTTGCATGTCATTAAGCGAATCTAAATACCAAGTCCAATCGCTAGGCTCAGCTTGAACACTATTGAGTTCTTCAGGGTTAAACAAATATGTTGAAAGATATGGATTTTTAACATATCCGGAATAAAAGTTTTTAAGAGCTTGTTCTTGTCTAGCGATCTTTGCTTTTTCTGCACGGCTATCATATACAATGAACGAGCAAGAATTAATAATTTTAATTTGCTTATCATTAATAACGTTATTAGTATCACCAAGTCTAAAATACAAAGCAAAACGAATTATTGTTTCTTCATCAATTACTTTTTGTTTATCGGCTCGTAAAGATTCATCAAGGGATTCTTTGGCAGAGATTTTTTCGTTTCTAATATCATCTTTATATTTATTAGATATTTCGGTCTCTTTCTCACCACGATAAATTTTCAATTTATTAGCATATTCAATTCTTGTTTTTCTTTCAAATTCAGCTAGAAGTTCTTCATTTCTTTCCTTATATAGCGAAGTAATATCTATCTTGCTGTATCCTTTTTCAAGAAGCTTGCTGATTCTCTCTTGGTATTCGGTTTCTTTCTCTTTTTTGTCTTTTGGATTCTTCTTAACAACTTCTTTTTTGATTTGAGATTGCAGATTTTGAATCTTGGCTAAAATTTTAGTATCTTTATTTTCTTTAACATCCGAGTCTAGAGACAAAGCTAATTCTTTTTTCTTATTCCTTAAAGAAAGTTCAATCTCAGAATCATATTCTTTTTCAAGCTTTTTAACTAATGCCTCTACTTCAGAAGCGATCTTTTTTTCATATTTTGAATCTATAGATTTGTATTTTTCATCTAACGCAATGTCGTGTTCGTATTCAAGTTCGGCTAAATGTTCTTCTGGAAGTATGTCATATGAAAAAACTTTAAATCTATCACCTAGAGCATAACCAGCGGAAAGCATATCACCAATTTTAGGGTGTTCATCGTTTCTTATTATGCTCATTGGATCTAACGAAGTAATAAACACATTATCGCTAGCTAATGAACGAATGGCACGTTCTTCTTCGCTTATGTTCTTTCCTCTTTTTAATACCTTAGCAGCTTCAAAACTCTTTTTATTTCTATCAATCGTTAATCTGACAACAGGGAATTCTTCGGCTTCTTCAATTTTGTCAGACAATAGAATCATTTCACCATAACTAAATTCTGGTCTTTTATCTAAAAGATAATCTTCATAAATAGATGAATTTCTTCTGTATTCTTTCCTATTTACTGCATAGGCTTTCACAAATTGAGCACTATCTAGTTTGAAATTTCTCTTTGATTGTTCTTGAAGATAATAATTCCTGAACTCAATATATTTATTCCACTCTTCGTATTTCTTTCTCACTTCTTCAGGTTGAGAAACGGTATAACAGGAGCGGATTAATTCATAAACGTTATTTGGAGTGAAATATGTTTCGTTATAGTCAACATTTGGAATAGACCAAATACTGACATTAAATGTGCCATTAACACCACTTCTTTTTTCTACAGCAAAAGAATTACACGCCATTGCTGAAACAACCAGATCATGAGGAGATCTCATTGAATCATCAATAAGCTGAATGCCTTTTACTTCAAATAATTTTTGTTTGCCACCTTCCACTATTTTGCCAATTAGAATAACGTTCTGATTATCCGGCAAATAGGAACGCATAGACATTGTCAATTCTGGTCTAATTACAACATTATCCAAGAATTGTGTTTTTCCACTTTTTGATTCATTTTTCTCTCTAAGGAAATTGGGACAAGAAATGTAATACTTTTTAACCATTCCGGTTGGAAAGCAAGTTTCAATAAATCTTTGAAAATTATTCGTTTGTCTCCTTAAAGGGATTCTTTTTTGAAGATTGTTAAATTGACTTCTGAGCGAATCTCCAAAAAGTTCATTCTTTGTAGAAATGTCTCTATCGAGTCTATCAGCAAAAGAGATAAATAAATAAGCCATGAAGTGTCCTTTGAAATAATTTTACAACAAGCGTGTGCGTGTTTGCTATTTATTTTACTCGGTTAACAACAAAATTGTTGTTTTGTCCCCAAAATGGTAACAAAAAAGGAATATCAGTCGATTGATATTCCGTCGATACCAAGTATCTTGCATATTCTGAAGAATGTGGAGATGTCAGTACCATGATTTAGAATTCGGCTCACGGTCTTACGACTCGCACCAAGTTCTTTGCCAAAGTTTTCTTGGTTTTTAAACTTGTCTTTAATGCGACACTTGATTTCTTCCATGATTTTATTGGAAGAGTAGCAACTGTTCATAATCTTGTCCTCCTCCATATAGCTGAGGCTAGATTATTCGTTGCACCTATAATTCTACATGAAGTCGTAGAAATTATCTTTTAAAATTTTCAAAAGTGATTCGTCGGAGTTCCAATGAGCTTCTTCGGCATCTTCTCCGTACATCATTTCACAGAATTCTTTAACAAACTCATAAAGATTGCTTAGCATCTCATCAACGAATTCTGGACCAATCTTCAGCCAATTGCCTGCATACATGCCGTTTTCGTATTGGAATCCAGCTTCTCTAGATGAATATACAAATTTTGCTTGAAACTTTTTAAGTTTCTCATCTTTTTCAAATGGGTTATTAGCTAAAGCATTATAAGCCATAACAGTATTATGTTTTAAGAAATTGTCGATCTTATTCAAAATGTCAAAATAACGATAATGAGGAAGTTTGTATAATGGATTTGCTTTTTTTGTTTGAGAATTAAATTTGTCTTGGACATAGAAGAAGAAAGATTTATAAGTAAAGTCTAAATCATTAACATAGCCTCTCTCTTTGATAACAAGAAGAATCGTTCTAAATAATTCAGTAAAGATTTTTTGCAAATATTGCAAATGAATACTTTTGATTACTTCGCCATATTTTTTCTGACGTTTGGCACCAGCAAGAATAGAGTTAAATTCTATATCTTCAAAATCATCGGCACTAGAAGTATGGGCCAATTCATTGACTCTAACATTTTCTCTGACTTGTTCTGGGGTTACTAAGTTATTGATTGCAGCTTTATACTCAGTATTCCAATCACTAGTCAATCTACTAATTTGATCTGTTAGAACATTAACAGCATAATTCGAGCGGTTTTTATACCTTGGAATAAAATAATGAGTATTTCTTGGTGCTGTAAAAAGAGCTTCTGGAAAAGAACCATCACAGTGAAGCTTAATCAAACGTTTTGTATCAATGTGGTATCTACCATCTTTTAGATGGAAACCATAATACTCAAAGTCACTTGGACTTAGTTTACTATAATCAAAAATTTCTCTAGCCATACATAAACCTCGCCTTCATTATTTGTTTACTTAAACTAAGTGCAGCACACCACTCCTTGAAAAATCAACATAGGTGTCGCATCAAACAACGCGTTTTATGCTCCTGCTGCAGAATTATCTTAACATATTTATTTTCTTATACCAATTTTGTCCCGATATTTGTCCCAAACCACAAAAAAACCCATCATTTTTTGTTTGACCAGTTATTTTCCTTTTACTACTTTGTAGTAATTTCTTTTCTATGTCTATTAACGTGAATTATCTAACTTAGAAATAATTGATTCAATTCTATGCAATCAACTTTTATCTAAAAACACAAGTGACATCTGCTAATCGTTCAAATTCTTCTTTGTATCAAAAATATAATAATCAATTGGAGATGTTCTCTTACCATCAGAATAATTTCCAACTACTGTTTTTCCGAGATAATCGACCGAGAATTCATTGTCGTACTCAAATTCTTCATCTTCCATATCCAATCCATATCCAATATAGCATGAATGAGATGTTTTCAATTCGATTCTAATTGGATTAATAATTGAGACCTTTCCAGCACTATCTCTCATCCTATCCAAGTAGATCTTTTGGCCATTTTTATCTATCACAAACAAATATCCAGAATAATAATCAAATCCTTCCTTTGTGCCGAGATAATTGATTTTATCAATTAAAATTGGTCGAATTTGTCTTCTGAACAATGCTTTATCGATGGTAACCACAGTATTAATAAGAAGTGTTTTATTTTTAAATCTGACGCCCTTTTCATCACCAAAAATAAAGCTGGTAAAGCTCAATTCTTTTTCTTCACCAAAATCTGAAAGCAAGAATACCTTAGCCTCATATCTTCCTTCTTCAAAATCGTTGCAATTAATCACTCTGGGTTTCAATGTTATATCAAACTCTTCAATCACTTTGCTATCTTCATACAGACGAATTATAAAAGAAGCATCGCTGCCACCAATGAAACCCTGTGGATTCCATGAAATTTTAAAATCATTCGGATAAACGGTTATTGGATTATTAACAAATTTTTCAGAGAAAATGACGTCAATAAGTGGTAAAAATTCCTTGTTCTCGCTTTTTAGTAAAATTGAAAAATTATCCATTTTTAAATAAGGACTCCATGACAAAGATTGAATTAAAGAGCCTAATTCGTAGATATGTTTAGTTCCTTGTTTTTTCATTTCTCTGTTATTACTTAAAGCAATAGAAAACGCAGTATCCTTTGGCACTTTAATGTAAAGCAATGAAGAAGACGATATTGTTTTATACCATAAGTCAGAATCAGATGGTTTTGTATGCCATTCTCCATCATCGATTTTCCATTTGATAATTGGAGTTTCGATTATCAAGTCACCGTCTTCGATAGGAATCGCAATTGTTTCAGAAGAAACATCAAAGGCTTCTTCACCAAAATACTTATCTGTTTTGAAAGTTACTATTCCTGTATCACCATCACCATAGTAATAAGGCTTATCAAATGTAATGGAGATATTCTTGAACTTAATTATATTAATGCACGCAATAATTGAATTATCGCTATATTTGAAAACAACAATTTTCTGAGGCTCTCCAACATTCAACAAACTAGTGATTTCATATCTAGTTTTACTATCGCTACTCTCGTGAGGAAAATCGGATAATCTAAAAGAAGCGTCCTCATATTTAATGCCGTAATTATTAATCTCCATGGAGTTGAAGACATCAATGCAGAGTTCTCCATCTATTACTTGGTATTCCGTGTCATCTTTCTTATAGATAACATTGTTTTTCTTTCGCACAAAGAAATATAAATTTCTATTTGTTTGTTCGCTAAAAAAGAAAATTGTTTTTTTTGGACTTTGGAGTATTTCTCCATCAATAGTTTCAAAAGAATATATATTCGGCCCAACTTTTTGCATTCCTATTGGAGAACGCAAAAGAACATCTAAATTTGTGGAATAAATCTCATATTGTCCTGGGATACATTCATATGATGTTATCTCTTTACCATTTTTGAATAAAATAAAGTCTCTAATAAGCGATTCTTTAGAATCATAGATAACTTTACCAGAATGTGAAATAACGATGCGTAAAACGCCGTTTTGAATATCTAAACCATCGAGGGGATATTCACGTTGCATGGTAGACATGATTATTCCTGAGCCACGCATGTACATTTCTTCCTTGTGGATCAATTCTCCATCAAGAGAAATCTCTAAATATGGTCTAACATCAAAGTTGTCCAAAAGCCTAATTGAAGGAATTAAAATTTGAACACTACCATCTATAAGAATATATCTGGCTCTGATTTGAGAATAATTGGTAGCTATTTTTTCTACTCTTGGATTCCTAGTTCTTGTTATTGTACCAAAGGTAAGTTGTTTTCTTTTCCACCAGTCATTCAAAAGAAGCTTGAAGTATTTGTCGTTTTTTATTGGCTGATTATTAAATAAGGAATGAATACATCCAATAGTTTCATTAATTAATAATTCAAGGACGCTCGGAGCATGAATAGCAAGTCCTTTCATACCAACACGCATTGAATAAGCGTGGCTTCCAATTTTAATATCATCATCTAAACTTTTGATGAATTTAAACTTGTTTTTCAAACTCTCAACAATCAATCCATAAACAGAGTCTGTTTTTTCATATTGCTGGTCAAGGTCATCACAATATATTTCCCAGCACATATCAAAAAACGATTCTGTAGAACTTATAGGAGCAAGAGCGTGGCTACAAAGAGTGGCATAAAATCTTTTTCCCCATTCAATCATATAAATCTTTTTGGATTCAAATAATGAGATGATTGTAGTCCTAAGATTTGAATAGATATTTTGATAAAGACCATAGTTGGAAGAAAACTTTCTATAAATAAAGTCAAGAAATGTATCCTCTTCCGATTTCCATTCTTTTGTCATATTGACAAGCGCAACAAAAACAATGGCATAATCGTCTTCTTTTTTGCAACCAAAAGACTGAAGCAATATTTCAGCTTGAGAGTATATTTCTTCTAATTCTTCAGGCGAAAAAAGATAATTGCCAACAATAGGTTCTTTTATCGCTTCTCTAACTTTTAACAGCAAATCATCGGTCATATTAATTCAACTTCAAAGATAAATCATATAAATAATATTTGGCTCTTGTAAAAGCGACATAGTTGTAATTCTCAGGAGTATCCGAATTATGAATGTAGAAAACAACATTAGATTCTAATCCTTTGAACTCTTCAACAAGAGATATTTTTATTTTGCCTTCTCCACTATCTAAAGAACAAAGCCAGCGTCCTAATGGTTGATTCAAATATTTATCAAAGTTGTCATGATCCAGTAATAAGACAATGGATTTCAACGACACATTCTCCTTATCAACCAAATTGATGATCTCAGTTTCAATGTATTTTTTTAAGTCATATTCCTTTTTAAAGGTATATGAAATAGGTGATGGACCAATAATCTGATTAGTAATAACTTCTTTTCCTAAATTGGTCTCGGCTGTAGCCCACTCATAAATACTGGATGTGTTTCTCAAATTTTCTCTTAATGTAAATGGAGGAACACTAATATCAAATCCGTTTTTAAAGTCTTTATCAAAAATATTCTGAGTCATATCATAGAAAACTCTCATTTCTGAATCAGAACCTTTCAAGTGCATGCTAATTATCATTGCTTGATATTGGTCAAAATCTTGTGCTTCATCAACAACCACCACATCATATTTTTTAAAAGATACTGAGTCATATTTCTCCATTAATGCATCAGATTGAGCATTATTGTCTAACCCATCATATGTCACTAAATCAGAGAAACACATTGATGTAACATTTTCGTACCCTTTAAATAGGTTTTTGAATAACAAAGCCAAGTGTTCGCTGTGCATTGTCACTAAAACATTTTTGCCTTCAAGAGATGCTCTTTTTGCAAACTTATAAGCAATCCATGTTTTGCCTGTTCCTGCACCACCAGATATAAAGGTACGTTTATAGTTGTTTAAAAAATACACCAAGTTATCTTGAACTCTATTAACAATATCCAATTCATATTCTTTTGCTTCAATAATAGAACCAGCGGAAGCCTTAGCGGCTATCTTTTTATTAATCATGTTTTTAAAATTTAGACGCTGATTTTTTGTTAATGAACCATAATTTCTTTTTGTCTTGTAGAACAAGAAAGCTTTTTTAATCCTTTTCTCAAGATTGTTCATATCATTGATATCTAGAACAATATCCTTAGGCCTATGGTCTAATAAAACAGCATCCTCAACTGGATAAAACGGGAATATAGAAATGGAGCCATAAACACCATTAAAACTATCATTGTATTCTTGACCATATAGTTTAAAAAAGTATCTAGAACTTTCCTCTGATTGTTCCATAGGAGAACGCTTTAATTCTCTATCACCATCAGCTTCCTCAAGAATAAACCTTCCATTATCAAACCTTAGACCTCTACCACCCTTGACTTCACAAGTTAAGAAACCATCTTGCTCACTAAAAATTAAAAAGTCGCATTCAGATTCTTTCTTTATTCCGTTTATTTCATCAACCCATTGGACTGAATAAAAAACTGTATAGGAATCTGGTAATTGTTTTTGAAGCGCTTTAAAAACTTTCTTCTCTGAAGAAGTAGCGTTATATAGTTCAATATTCTTTGGATACATGATAGCCATAATTATTTCCAGAATCCTTTCTTGATTTTAATCTCATCGTCATTTATTTTGATTGTTCCGCCATA
Organism: uncultured Erysipelotrichaceae bacterium; assembly: GCA_902800025.1. GTDB lineage: Bacteria > Bacillota_I > Bacilli_A > RFN20 > CAG-826 > UBA2450. The sequence goes on from CADCDA010000003.1 coordinate 184,597, forward strand.
TAAATATGAACGACTTAAATCCTTGTTAAAGTGAGTGCAATTTACTTCGCTCAAATAAGTACATGCAACACATGCACCATTTTGGTTTGTTGAACATACAGGGTCAAATGTACAAACTTCATTATCTTTAAGAGCGTCTTCTAAGAATATAAGAAGTTCGGTTTCAAACATTCCGGAGATAGAACCTAAAGTTACGCCCTCACTAGTGGTTGGATAAATAAAGATAGAACATGTTTCAGGGAAGATTAGTTCTGAAATAGAATCCCTGCTTAATCCAGAATGTTTTCCAGCACTGATTATCATCATGTGTGAAATTGTGTGTAATAAAGAATATAAAGCCTTAGTGATTCTGTTATCTCCTTGCCCAGAAATAGTCGAAAAATGAGTAATTGATTCGAGATTTACGTTTTCCAAGAACCATATCTTAGCTTCTTCTTTATTAGTCAATTCGATTTCTTTAGATACTAAACCATTGTCAACAAGCCATTTAAATATCTTAAGCATGTCGAACTCGACTAAAATGCCTTCTGTTTCAAGAATGGTCGTATATGCCTTTCCACCAAATCCTTTTATCTTTAATGGTCTTGACATATTCTCTGCATCTGGGCAACTTCTCATTCTTGTAAAGCCATATGCATAATTCACTATTTGAACCGCTTCAGAAACCTGAATATTTGAAATGGACATTTTATTGAGGATTTCATAAACATCATTATCATCAATAATTGTTCCTACAGCTTTTCCTTTAGCGATAGCAGAATCTAAGGAAATTACACTTTTTGCATATTTCAATGTGTCATATTCGATCAAATCAGAGGTGATAATTTTTAATTTTTCACCAAGCTTGGACATAGGAATGTTATTATCAATTTCACGTTTAATCTTTCCGATGCTTAGAACATCACCTTCATTGGCACTTAATCTTTCTATAACTTCCTCAGGACTAAAGCCAAAGGCTTTGGCCATCATAAGAACTTCAGGATCATTAACATCTTTTGTTTTTGGTTCGAAGAATGTTTTAGGGTTGTCTAAAATTGAATGAAATTCTTCGTTTGTTATAATGCCATACCATTTCGCAAGCATTAATAATTCAGCGTCTGTTTTATATGTGGACAAGGCTTGAGAATATTTTTCATTAAATAAGTTAACAAGACTACCGCTTTGTGAACTGAATAATCTATGGTCAGTTGCGTTGCTTGGAAAAAGCTTCTTTTTACAAACAGGACACATCAATTCCATCTCACGCTTAGCGCCTTTTAATGTATAGAATTTAAATTGACTGTCTTTATCCTTAGAATGATAAAAGAGTTCTTCTTTAGTTGGTGGTTTAACGCCTTCGGCATATCCACACTCACAGCCATAAACCATGCCAAGCTGTTTCATTTTGATATTGCATTTAGGGCATTTTGGGGATGATGTTGCATTTGGCAAATAATGAACTTTACCACATTTTTCACAGTAGAATGTGTTTGGATTGATTTTGCAAACGATATCTGGAATGTCTTCAATTAAAGATGGTTCAACAAAGGCAAATGATTCAATTGATTCTGGCGAGAGGTTATCATCAGCTTCCCCTCCAGCAGCAACAAAAGATTTGATTCTTCTTGTAATGTCATTTTTAAGCATCTCTTCATTGATGCCATTGACTTTTGTATGATTCCAGCTGATAACCTGACATGCGTACTTGTAATCTGAACCTTGAGAGTCGCTATAGGTTATCCAACTTCCAGGAAGTGCTTTATATAAAGCTTGATTCTTATTTATCTTCATAAATTAATTACCTTTCATGGCCACTTCTAAAGGCACATCCACATCTCTTAGATTGGTCATTGGACCCTTATGACGAGTTGTCGAATTTTTAATTAAATCAGCAATCAAGATTTCAGAATTTGTATTATCTTTGAAAGCATTAAAAATCTTTGTTACTTCAACAGTGATTATTTTCTTATAGAGTTTAGAATCTTGACTATCGCATTCATAAATGTTTAAAACGTCATCTAGCAACTTATCAAGAGTTAATTGGCCATTGTTAATTACTTTGGTAACATCAATAGCTCTTCTCTTCATTACGTAGCAATGATATAGGAGGGCTGCTACAACTCCAGGAATAGTACTATAGACAGCATTCTTGGCATATCTATTAATAGGAACTGGGTTTATTAATAAATCTTTGTATTCATGGAAATTGTAAAAGTTCTTTAAATAGGATTTATCTCTATCGCGAACAATTCTAAATATATCAAATACGATTCCAGTAAATTTTCTTCCAGCTCTAGAATAGGCTTGAATATATTCAGATGTTTGGTTTGGCATACCAAAGAAATAAATCTGGTTGAAGCAATCTTCATCAACACCATGTGAAATGGCTGATGTTGCAATAATCACATTTTTAGTTTGATATTTATCGTCACAAGCTTCCACATCATGCATAACACTCTTGATGGTTTTAAACTCAACATCACCAGTAATTTCTGCTATGTCAAATTTTGGAAGATTGTTTGCCAAAAGAGTATTGTTTCCGATATTCTCTAGCGCTGTATATATTTCTCCAGCGTCATTTTTAGAATTATTATAAATAATTGCAATTAAATAATAGTTCAGGATATTTCTAAGATCCTCTGATGTACCATCAAAACCTTTTTTCTTTAATTCAATAACCCTGTTATCGCAATCATTAATCCATTGAGAGACGATAATCCTCATTAATGTGGTAATTTTTTGAACGCTATCGGTAATTGAGCCGCCATACAAAGCTGCTCCAATGATTATTCGACTAACCTCATTCTTATCAATAATCGAATAAAAGTTCTCTTTTTTTACTGAGGATGGGAATTTTTTTGCATCCTTGTTGTATAAGCCCTTAATATGTTTTTCATAGTCAGAGATTGTTGCTGTTGCTCCAATGAACTTAATTGTCTTTCTTTGGTTCTTTGGGACTAGGTTTTCACAAAAATATTGAATCAAAGATTCATAATGCGAATCAAAAGTACCTAAACTCTCATTAACAAGATGCATTTCATCTTGAATAAACAAAGTAGGTATTGGGTCTTTTCTTTCAACATCTTTTTCAATTTGGCAATTGCATCCCGGAACACTGCAACCACTAGCATAAGATAAAAATCCATGTTTGGCGCATCTTGTTGTAGATTGACCGAGCAATGACTTAAAGCCAAGCGATGTTCCAATATTAGCCATTTTATCAATTGTCGAAATGACAAATGTCGGAGTGTAACGATAGATTTCATCATCAACAATATAGATTGGTGGCTCAAACGAACAATATGGATTACTACAAACGTGTTTTAACACCCACTTATCCTTGTCAAAAACAACATTCATTTCTTGCTTGCAGATTGGACAAATGTCAATTTGCCTATAGTTGTCATTCTTTGTCTTCTGAGCCGAGATATCAATTTCATCCCTTTTCTTGTCATCAATTCTGTTAGGGGTGTTTTTGGAACCTGTGAAAAAGCCAACAGAAAAGTCATCGCCAGGTATGTGATGCTCTTTTTTAATCTTATTTGCATTGATTGTTAATAAAAGAATTCTATCTAATTGTTGTGCAGCAAGTAATCTTAGAGGATATTTTATTATTGCAGTTACACCGTTCTCTTTTCCTCTAATTCTGTCAAAAAAGGCCGCGAAAATGACACATCCTAAAAATGTTTCAGTTTTACCACCACCTGTTGGGAAATAAATTAAATCAACATTGTTGATATCGTTACAATGGAATCCAGGCGTACCTTTATATTCGCAATTAATAATATCGGCCAATTCAGAAACAATAAAAACTATTTGGAACATTCTCCAACCTGAATAGTTTTTGTTCAGTCCAAAAGTCCTATTCATTAATTCAAACGCCTTTCTAACATCGGTCTTGTTTTGGATGAGATCTATTCCGTATTTAAATCTATTTATTTCAAACTCAAAATCATTCACTTCTTTTTCAAAGCAATTCACATATTCTTCAGTCTCATGTTTTTTAGCAATTGAAACGTCTAGTCTATAGCTTTCTAACTTTTTAAGCATTTCTTTATAGACAAAAGTCAAATTATCAACAGGATTTTCAACGAGCTTATTGAACTCCATGTAAGAACTATATTTATCAATTGTTAAAACACGGTTTTGACGGTAAATAGGAATATTTTCTGTTTCAATAGTGTGCTCATCAATTACATTGATTGTACAATTGTTGCCTACAGCAGGAAGCATAGGTTTATCAATGTAATAATGTTTAGTTGCATTAAATTGGAAAGGTATAAAACCTTCTTCAGATTTGATTTCTATTCCACCATTAAAAATAGCAGTTTCATATGAGCCACTTTTTGCTATCTTGTCAGTAAAATTAACTAGTTGTACAAGTACTTCGTGATATTTTTCATAACTATCGACAGAAATATATAATTGAATGTTCCAGTTAGGTACAGCCATTGATTGATAAGAATCTAGCTTGCCATCAAATCTTGATTCATCTAACAATTCCGAAATTGGAAGTTGTAACTTTTTATAGCCAACTGAGGTAGTTCTGATTGAATCGATTGTATCGTTTATTTTTTTTGATATTTGTTCATTCAATATTTTTGAACAATTCTCTGCATCATTAATATCAATAGTAAAATAACCAAAATCATGCAATGAGATGCTCTTGTTCACTTGAACAATGTATTCTTTAGGCTCAACACCTTCGTTGTTCTTTTTATACTCTTCAATAAAATTCAAAATATCTTCTTTGGTTTTGATTGTTGAATTCTCTTTTCCGTTCAATTGGGAAATCAAATATTTGAGTTGTTGCTCATACGTAGGTCTTATTCTAAAGAATAATTTTCCTTTAAGTATCAACTGTACTTTTGTTGTTTCTTTAGGAACTCTAAATCTCAAGCCAATAGCTGGAATAGTTTTAAATTTTTTATCGTCTACTTCTTCACCCTTAAGAATAGATGCTTCTTGTTGTGCACCATCAATCATACCAATCATAACGTGTTCAGAAGGAGCTTTTCCAAAAAGCCATTCTTCATTGCTTCCAGTAATGTCTCGAATTAATTCATCTTTTAAAGACTCAGCAACAATTGTGCAATTTTGCTTATTAATTTTCATCGAAATATCTCCTTCCGCTAATTGGCCTAATAATCTTTTTGATAGGCGATTCTTTATCTAAATCGTCAATAATATAAAGACCTTCTCTTGCTCTAGAGCAAGCTGAGTAAATTTTCTTACCGATTTCATTTATGTAAAATCTTGCTGTTTGATTACTTGAAATTAAATCGTTCGTTAATTTTCTAACCTTGTTATCTTGTCCATCGTGTATATAGTCCCAAAAATGCATTCCACAGAGGATAACATATTTAAAGTCAAGACCTAAGCAAGAATCAATCGTAGACATAATTACACCATCACAATCGAAAAGAGGGTAACGTTTTTCTCTGCCTTCATTCGCATCACCATGAATAAAGCTAAAAGGAATATCCGCTTTATCAAATTCATTTTCGACAAGTGTGATAGGTGCATACCATCTACTAAACTTAGTCGCTGGGTAGATTACCGCAATTTCACTATACTCAGCATTCATTTTTTTATGTAACTCTTTTACAAGCTGTTTTACTTTCGTAAACTTGTCGTTTGATGAAATAAGTATCTTAGTTCGCAAGCTTCCTCTTTTAGATGTTTCAGATGTTAAGCAAGAACTTTCTGGATCAACAGGAACGCCAATTCTTGTTAAATACTTATTAAAGTCTTGTATCATTGTTGTCAGATATTTAGCTATTAGGTCAGTGTTTCGATAGTTCTTTTCCAGCTTCTTAACACGTCCTTGAAGGGATGGAACAATTTTTGTATTTTGCCATGATGCTTTGCCTTTAGAACGCAGACTCTTAACATCTTGATTTATGTCTCCAAACATTTCAAAGAAGAAGTCTTTTCCGTTGCTCTTGTCTAACAATTTATAACAAATATCAATCCATTTTGGGTCAAACAATTGAATCTCATCAATGAAAATTGCATTGAAATTGGTTTGTATTATTCCAGAATCTACAAAATGCTCAAATCTATCAATCATTCTGTCAAAATCATTTTCATTGTCTTCAATATTTAAACTTCTAACAAAGGTAGGATCTTTTTTAAGAAGAAGGTCGCGAACTAGTTTGTGAAATGTTTGAATGTGCAAATATGGTGTCTTCATTCCACTAACTTGAGCAAAAGTTAGATGGTGTTCTGCAAGATTCTTGTTATAACAAGTTATAAGGACATTATTATTGTTTTTAATCGATTGAATTCTATAGGCCTTTGAGACAAGCAATACACTTTTTCCAGTACCTGGATTTGCTAACGTTAAATAATGTCCCGGTT
>CADCDA010000004.1 GCA_902800025.1 uncultured Erysipelotrichaceae bacterium
CTCCTTTATACAAATTGATCGTTTCTGTACTGTTAATATCTACTTCGTCAAAAAACTTGCTATAACCATCGACAAATTCGGTTCCTAAATCTTCTTCTTCAACTAGCTCTGTCTTATAAACTCTTTTTTTGCCTGTCTTTTTGTCTAGTTCAATGACGATATAAGGCACTTTTGGTTCTCTTCCAGTAAATTCCTTACCATCAATAATTTCGGTTCTCACAATGCCTCTTTCATACATAACAATTTTGTCGTTGTAATTAACTGTCGTGCTTAATGTAAACACTCCATCGTCGTATAACCAATCACCTAAGCTGACCACGGGTTTCTTTTCCATACAAATCCCTCCTTTTTATGCTCTTATTATGTAACTTTTAACACGCCAAAAGGTCCCTTCTAGAGGGACACTTGATGGTGATAGTATTTTTGAGTATTAATAAAGAATTTATTAAATTTATCTAAGTTTAATGTAATGTATCTGTATGTGACGCCAGTATAACCGCCCTTTTTATCGATGATTCTGATGAGACCCCACTTTTTAAGTTTTAAGTAAGTTTTATTTAATTTTTTATTATTAAAGAAGATATAGGAATATTCACAGTTATCGAATTTAGGAAGTGAAGTGATTTTTTGAGTAGTTTGATTAATTAAATTATTTAATGTTGAAAGACCTTCAGCTTGTAATCTGAGTTGACATTTTTGATCATTTAAAACTTGTTTAATGAATTTTTTGTTTGAATTGAATTGTTTTTTAAGTTGTAAGTAGTTTGCCATAATGCGCTCCTTTGATTTTGTAGCTACATTATGAAATTTTTAAGGCTTACTTTGGTCGCTCCTGGAGGGACATTAGCTCAGTTGGGAGAAGCTTCGTTCGCACGAGGAGGTTGGGAGTTCGAGACATAAGAAAAGACCTCATAAGAGGCCTAATCTATGCTGGATAAGTCAATTTGTCCAATTTTGAATAAGTGACTTTGGACAACGACAGTAGCGGGTATTTATGGTGGATCTGACGAGGCTCGAACTCGCTACCTCATCGTTGCGAACGATGCGCTCTCCCAGGTGAGCTACAGACCCAAGCGTGTTATATCATATATCAATCACATCATATTTTTCAAATATAAGTTGTTTCGTATATGAAAAAGGGCCTTCATTATTGAAAGCCCTGTTTTCTTTTATCGTTTTTATTTCTTTTTCACAAGAGTGTAAACGATGATAAATGCTCCGTAGATAGCAATGAGGATGCCGATAACAATCCAGAACGCTTGAGCAAAGCCTGGAACAGTTAAGTATAAGACACCCATTAATGACGCTAAGAAGCCAATAAGGATTTGGCCAATACCAAGAGCCTTATTAATTTTAAGTAGTGTGAAGATACCAAAGATCATTAATGCACCACCAAAGGCGATAGTTAAGATGACGATAACTCCAATTAATACTCCTAATGATAAGTGATGTCCTAATAAGCATCCACCAATCGCAGTTAAAGCGCATCCCAAGAGTAATCCGCTAAAAACCATCTTGCCGTTTTTAATTAAACGGACAAATTCAATAACGAGTAAAACTACACCGCCAACTAAGAATAAGATACCGAAGTATAAGTCTAAGACTGTTTGGATTCCAAAGATGGCAATGAGAACACCGATGGTAAGAGTAATCGCGCCTTCTAATACTGTAATAAGCTTTTTGTTGTCTTTACTTTCGCTCATAATAAACACTTCCTTTCGCTCAATATATTAATAAAAAAGTTGATATAATATCAACTATTTTCTTTCGTTTTTCTTTTGTTAATGTTTGATAGGATTTCTTCAACCACAGGCGGGAAAGAAATCACAACTAGCTCAGCAATTAATAAATAGATATGACTAATCGCGTGATGTTCAGAAGGTTCAAGCATTAATAATATTGAGAATACCATTGATGTAACGGACTGAATGATATAGATAATAGCCATAACGCCTTTAACTCTTCCGCACAATACTTCATGGATATCAATTGATTGTCTTAATATTGACCACATCGCCCAAATGACACATGTTGTAATAAAATGACGTATCGCAAACATTAGAGTTAAACCAACAACTAGTTCAGTGATTGCAAACGCAAATCTAATCGTCTTAATCGCATCTTTTCTTTTAACAAAGAATAAAACACCGATGCTTTCTAAACCAAAAGCAAGCATCACTGATGCGACAAAGTAATGTAAATCATCCACTAGTTCATTTCTAAAAACGAACAAGAGGACCGAGAATACAATGAATATGATGAGTTTTGAGTAGTTATAAATTTTCATTTCTATTTAAATAAAATCAAACATGCTGCACCAATTTTACCAGAATCATATCCGAGTTGAGAAGTAACAACTGCGACTTTTTCAGAACCCCTCATACCATAGGTGTTCTTTTTTAAGTATCTTCTAATTCTCTTAAGTAAGTTTTCACCTTCGTTAGCGACTCCACCAGAGAGAATAATAACTTCAGGTCTAAAGATGTTGCAGTAATTTAATAAGCCTTCAGAAAGGAATTTTACGTAGTCTCTTACAAGTTTACGGCCATATTTGTCGCCTCTTTGATCAGCGATAAAAGCGTTTCTTGCGTCCACTCCACCGAGTTCTTTTTCAATTTCAGTTAAAGCGCTTTCTGGATGCTTTTCCATCATCTCACGAGTGTCTTTAATAAGCGCGGTAGCAGAGGCATATGCTTCTAAACATCCTTTTCTTCCACATCCACATGGTCTTCCGCCCATTCTAATGCTCATATGACCGAGTTCAGCGCCTTGGTGTTTATTACCATCATAGATTTTGCCGTCAATGATGATTCCACCACCGACTCCTGTGCCTAAGGTAAGCATAATAGCGGACTTATATTTAGCGCCACTACCAAATTTTGCTTCACCTAAAGCAGCGACATTCGCGTCATTATTTAATTCCACTGGCAAGCCAGTTCTAGCTGACATGAATTTCTTGATATTAAATCCAGCCCACTTTGCGAGGTTTGGTGAATAGATAATAATTCCTTTATCCATATCTAAAGTTCCTGGAGAGCCGATTCCGATTCCAGCAACCTTGCCTTCATAATTGCCTTCTTTGATTGAAGCGTTAATAATGTCACAAAGTTTTCCGATTTCTTCTTCTGGAGTTTTTTCTTTATCTACTTTCATTGAAAAACGAGATAAGATTTCTCCTCTTTCGTTAATAAAAGCACCTTTAATAGAGGTACCACCAATATCAACACCAATAGCAATCATAAATATAGACCTTCTTTTTACTAGAGTAATTATAAATAAAAGGACACCCACTTTCAATAACGGGTGTCCCAATATAATATTTTTAAATATTAATTATGTTTCTTTTTCTTTAGAACCATTAAGGCTACGCCGAGTGCTGTAATAGAAACGGTAGCAACGATAATGATAATCGCGTAATTAGCAGATGAGCCTTTGATATATTTTTCAACAAACAATTTTGTAAATGTTTTGTTTACTGGATCAAATGCTTCACCATTAGCGTCTGCCCAAGCTTGTAATCTTTCAACTGCACTAGTCAACTTAATAAATTCTGCTTTTTGTCCATCGGTTAAAACTTCAAAGGCAGCCTTTGCAGAAGCGTAATATGTCTTACAAGAACCATCGCCAACCAAGTAATCTCTCGTATGGAGATAACGGTAAGCATATGTTTCTGCCGCACTTGTATCAGTATTAACTGATTTGTCTGAAATATATAGAGCAACGTTCGAACCAGAATCGACACATGCAAAGCCTGTTGGATCAGATGCCGCTGTGTAGCATAAGTATCTTCCTGCAACATTAGATAATAAATAGCTATCTGTGTATGTCCATGAAGACGCGTCGTTTAAATCATCAATGAGATAAACTTGCTTTCTTGCGACATCTTCCATCTTTTGATAAGCAAGATATTTAGAACCTAATTGTAATGCAATCTTATTGCCATAAATTCTAACAACAAATTCAGAAGCGTTCTTAGGATCGGTAATTTTGTCATCAGTAATTGTTAATGATGAGGTTGGTAAACCAACAGTACCATTGTGGCTAGCAAATGCAAATCCACCACCAACGATAATAACTCTAGCACCTTCATATAAACTAGAAGGATCTGTGACTTTTGCGTATGTAGGGACTTCAGTAACTGTGATTTGATAAGTGACTTCTTTTGTGACTTCTTTAATTGTTAATGTGGCATGAACAGTAATTGGACTGTTTTCTGCATCACTAGCAACAAATGTATGGTTAGCATAAGAATTATCATTAAGAGCGGTGCCAATTTTGAATCCAGTTACATAATCTTTTGTAAGCACTGGCTCGCTATCGTCACTAGCAGTTAAGACCAAACCTTCATAAGAAAATTTATCTCCGACTTTAAATTGTGTTGTATTGGCTTCGTGTCCGATTTCTAAAGAAGTAAAGTTACCAAACTCTGCAACTGTATCACCTAATGTATAAGACAAAGCAGATAATTTAATACCTGTCTGGCATGTAAAATTAAAATGTAATGTTGTGGCGTTAATTGTTTGATAAGAACCATTAATTGTTCTTACTTCTGGGGTGCCGTTGCCTTCAACGCTTCCTGAGAAAATAGCGTCGTTTTCATCGTCACCATAAGCAGAAACTGACGCGGTTGCGCCATTAGCAGATGCAAAGGTTGCAGACGCAGAAACGATTCCTGCTTTAGCAGCAAGGGTAATCGTGATATTAACATATGTAGTTGGACTACCGCCAGATCCAATTTGAGAATAAGAATCTGCTCCGCCAAAATAACATCCTGTTGCAACAGATAATGTGGCGGTATTACCGAGGCTGTCTGTGTAAGAAGCCGCAGAGCCTGTTCCTGGTTTCCATCTTGCTCCTGGGTTTTTTCCACCAGTAACTTCAATAACGACTGGTTCAATAGTAACTGTGATGCCAGTAACTGTTTTTGCAAAATTGTGTCCCTCATAGGTTCCAGATAAGGCAACAGACTTAATGCTTGTACTGTTTGCTTTTGCTGGATTAGCAGTAATAGTCAAACTTGTAAATTGAACTGTTGTATCGGCTTTACCTTCTGTCCATGAAACAGTTAAATATAAGCCTGAATAATCCCAATCATCATTAAGAGAGTAGGTCTTATTGGCCATATCGCCACCAACAACAACACCAGTAATGACAGGTGTGGCACCAGCAGTCACATTGATTGTTGTGGATTTTCCACCATAATTAACTTTAATAGAATTCGATCCTTGAACTAATGTAACACTATCTTTATCAGCACTATCGCCAAATTTGACACCTTCGCCATCAGTAATAGGTGTATCTGGATCGCTGTTGTCTTCAGAATAATAAGGTGTAACTGTAACATCGCTTGTTTTGAATGTATCACCAGCAAACCAATTAGATGGATTTGTCGCAGCTGCTCCTATGTGATTTAATTCTTTTTCATTAATTAAATATAGTTTGAAATAGTGGCCACTACTTGGATTTGAATATGATCTTATATCAGATCCACCTTCTCCCCATTTTCTTGCACTAGTGTCAAGATTGGAAATGATCCATTCGTTAGTGCTTCCGTTCTTTAATTCGAAAGTCCAGCGATATTTATTTGTGTTTGCATTATCTCCAAACCCAAACGCTGTTCCACTTGACCAGCCTACATATTTACTAACGCTTTCTTGATAAATTGTCCAGTTGCTGGCAGAAGAACCAGCCGCGATAGTAAATGCGTTATCTAAGTCGACAGCAGTGATATCTGCGCCAATTGCTGTTCTTGTTAAGTGACCATTACCGTCGTTACCATTAATATAATTGGATCCATTGGTAATGATGTATTTTCCAGCAGTAATCGCTGTTGCTGGTGTATTACTAATTACTCCAGCTGCAGCAGATCTTTTTAAGTCTTGTCTAGTACCGGCAGCAATTCCAACACCGATCGCCATCGCTAGACCAACGCTAAGTGTGGCAATCTTTGAAAAAAGTCTTTTCATTCTCTTTTTTCCTTCCTGCTCCAACAATATGGAGCATTAATCTGATAAATGATGTAAAAAATAATATACCCTTCTATGCTACCATATATAAAAATATATGCAACCTTAAAAGTTTATTAAATTTTAACTTGTTTACTTTTGTTCACATCCCATCAAATTTTTTATAAAAAATAAAGGCCACCCAAAATGAGTGGCCATATAGATATATAAAAGAGGTTTAGTGTTATTTTTTGATTTCGATATCTTTGGAAAGTTCTTTTTGTTCTTCGGCGAATTCTTCTGCCTTTTTAATAGTCTTCTTACTAGCGACTTCTTTTGGTTTGTCGTCTTCACCCATATGAACAACAATTTGGTTAAATGGAATGTTGATGTCGTTATCATCAAACATAATCTTAATTTCTCTATTTAAATCACGTTGAACTTGATAGATATCGTTTTCATGACATTTCGCAACAAAAAGTAAATTCACCGAACTTTCTGCAAGTTCTGAGACGCCTTTATAGAACGGTCCTTCAACAATTCCAGGAATTTTTTCTTTCAATTTATCAATGTTATCAGCGATGACAGCTTCAACATTTTCAATTCTTGCTTCATAACCAATTGCCACATAACATTTAGCGATAGACAACTCTTTTGTTTGGTTAATGATTGTTTTAATTTCACTGTTGTTAACAATTTTAACGTTTCCACCCGCATCAATAAGTTTTGTAGTTCTAACTCCAATGGTTTGAACTTCGCCTCTCCAACCATCAATAATAACGATATCACCAACTTGGAAGTCTCCTTCAAAGACGATAAAGATACCCGCTAAAATGTCAGCCACAAGTGTTTGTGAACCAAGGCCTATGATAAGAGTAACAACACCAGCACTAGCAAGCATTAGTGTTGTATTAGCGCCCCAAGCTCCCATGATAAGGAAGACAGTCGCTATAGCGATAACCCATTTGATGAAGTTCACCATCAATTTAGAAATAGTGATACCTTTCTTAGAATGGAAAGTAATCTTTGCTGCATAATGTAGTAATATTGCTAACAAAATTGCGATAGTGATGATTTGAACAGTTCTCACTAAGTTTGGAATCGCATGTTCAAACAAGTATTGAATAACTTCACTGTCAGAAACAGTTCTCCTAAAGAATCCGTGCCATATGGTTTGGATGTTTCCTGCTCCATCATCAACGAGTTCGCTCCATCCAAATATCTCTCTAGAGAACACAAATCCGATGATTGTGATGACAGTAAGGACTCCTAGTCCTGCCCACAAGATTATTTTCTTTCTCTTTTCTTTTTCCATTGCTCTAAACCTCCTTAATTGTTTTATGCATAGAAATAAAAGCTAACGTTTTCTTGAACCATTATTCTCGTCGTCGTTTGAGTAGAAACGGTTCTATAACTTAAGTAGAGTGTTACCACTCCTTCGTTTTGTAGATATTCCACTAATTCGGTTTCATTAGAAATATCTATATGTACATCAGCGTTCATTAAATTTGAAATCTCTGATGTATTAATATCGAATGCGTATTCAGTGCCATCGTCTGTTTTAACAATTAACTGATAATTGTCAAAAGTGTCTTTGCTATAGTCGTACACTAAAAGTGACATATCGATTGCAGGCTCTGAATATGGGATAGATGTTTCGCCTAATGTCGCTCCATAAACTGCTGCATTTTCATTAAGCACTAAAGTAACTGTCTCTGAGTATAAATTGACTTTTTCTCTAGTTTCAGTTGCATAGTCGTAATAGTAAGCGTTCACTTGAATAGCAACTTCTTCTCCAATTATTTCTCTAATTGTAGTGATATCGATATATTGCCAACTTGTTGTTTCATTTACTTCAAATTCAGTTCCATTAATGCTAATAAACATTCCACGATAGTAACCACCACGGTTATCGTAATCTAATCTAAATGGTAAAATGTAATCCACTGTGTATTCACTTGGGCCAAGGGTCACATTGTAATTATTTGTGATTAATGCATTGAAGCTACTATCGTATTTGTTTTGGAACGTCACAGTGCCACTAGCACCAACGATATCCAATTCTTCTTTTTGTTCGTTATTATAAAGAACTCGCCAATTATATGATCCACTAGCGAGATTAATTCCATATTCACTCGCTAATAATCTTTGTTTTTTGGTAGTGTTTTCTAAAGAAATGTTGATTGGGTCGCTTTGTCCTGTTCCGGACCCATCATCGTATGTCATTTCTAAAACAAAGCCAGAGAATTCAGACAAAACATCTATATAGTCCAAAGTGACATAAAACTCTTGTTGAACAAAGTCTGCGAATTCATCAATAGTCGCCCCATTAAATACTGGTTCATAATTCTCATCAGCAAAGGTGACTGGTTCGGTGCTTTGAATTTGTCCTAAATCACCTGTAACAGTGTAATAAGTAAATAACCAGTCATATGCTTCTCCACTAGAAATATCTAAGATAACTTCTCCGTCCTCTTTAGCGGATATCGTTTGAGGAGCGGTTGTTAACGCGAGTGGGAAATCATGACCACCAATATAGATAGAACATCTTTCTTCATCAAATGTTCCATATGGATCTTCATAGTTAAGAACAACTGTGAATGTATAATCGGTAAAGTTCGCCTCAGAAAGAACAGAAACACTATACATATCACTTTCGGACGGTCTTCCTTCAACGTCTTCAAAATGATGGCTACCAATTTCTAACACCATTGGATTACTTTCACCTTCAACTTGATAGTTAAGGACAAAGAAGAAGGTGCCTGTTCTAAGAATCTCTGGTTCTTCATGTTCATAATCCTTGAAGTTGATTGTTTGAGTATCAGTGGTTTTAACTAGAGTTATATCATAAGATGTCGAAGAAGACTCATTTGTCATTGTCAGAGACAATGTTTCAAGTTGATCGAGGACATCTTCATATTGAAGAGTGATATCAAATGTTAAATCGACATAATCAGCAGTACCAAAAGCAAGACCAGACACGGTTGGAACAGTACCACTATTATCGATGAATCTCTTGGTGCCCAAATCCATTGAATGTTCTTGTCCATCAATAGTCCACACTAAAGACATAGAAATCGTGTGTTTTCTAATATCAACAGGAACACCGCTTTCATCTAAATCAACTGTTTGTCTATTAAGGTCCTTTAAAAGTGACACTCTTTGTGATTTTGGTTCATCTTGTTCGTCTAAAGCCACTTCTGTTAAATCTAAATAGAAGTTTTCAATTTGGTCTAGTTCATCAACATAACCGACTTGAATAACAAACGTGTAATCGATGTAGTTTGCCTCATCGCTAACGCTTGCACCACTGACTTCCGGAACGATTCCACTATTATCCGTAAATCGCACAGAATCGAGCGTTTTCGACTCAGAAACCCCGTCTTTTGTCCACGAGAGCACAAAATCAAACGTTGCTGTTCTAATAAGGTTTGGGTTTTCACTGTTGTAATCTGAATATTTAACAGTTTGAGCGGTTAATTGCTTTGTTAATGGAATATTTACAACAACAGGAGTAGATGTTACTCCATCTGTTTGGTTGGTCATCTGTAAAGAGAAGTTATCTAATTCTTCAAAATCATCAACATAGTCTAAAGCAACTTCAAACTCATAAGTTGAATAGTTAGCGGTTTCACTAATCGTAGCGCCGTTAACTTCACTCTTAGAGTTCGTGCTATCAGTAAAGGCTTTTGATGGGAGAGAAATACTTTCGCTCATTCCTCTACGAGTGTATGTAAAGACGATTGTAAATGTTTCACTTCTAAGTAGTTTTGGAGTCTGACAATAGTCGGAGAAATTAACCGTTTGTTCAGTGGTTATCTTTGATAAAGGTATAGTCACTTCTGTTACACCGGATGTGGATTGGTTTTCTCTGGTTGTCATTAATAAAGCAAAGTTACCAAGTTCATTGAAATCATCGACAAAGTCAATAGTAACAGTAAATTCATATGTTAAGAAGTTTGCAGAATCGCTAACAGTGACTTGATTAATCGTGCTTTCAGAACTTGTAGAATCCGCAAACTTAATAGTTTCTTGTCCTTCTGATGGTCCGATAGTCTCTTTAACACCTTCCATCTTGTATGAAAGAGTAAATGTAAATCCTTGTTCTCTAAAGATTTCTGGATTGACTTGGTTATAATCAGAATATTTGATTGTTTGTTCGGTTTTGATTAATTCAAGAGGTATCTCAACACTAACAATATTTCCGCCAGCACGATATCCACTAGATACACCGGTGGATGTCATGGTTAAAATTGGTTCAGTAATGATATTGAAATCATCAACGTAATCAAGAGTCACACCGAATTCATATGTTAAGAAGTTAGCGGTCTCACTAATATTGAATCCCTTCATTTCTGAATGAGAATTCGTGCTGTCGGTGAATTGGATTATATCTTCACTTTCATACATTCGTTCTTCGCCATCTTCATAATATCCTAAAGAATATCCAAACGAAGAACTTCTCACATCTAATATGACTTCACCACTATCTCCTAAGCCAGATAATGTTTGTTCACTATTGGTTGTTTCCAACTCAAATTGTTTAGACATTTGGACGTTATCAATGTCGTAAACATATAAAACAAAGTCAGAGAAATGCTCTCCTTCATCAAAGAATGAAAGGCTGACAGTAAATGTATAATCTAAGAAATTTGCGCTTTCAGAGAAATTAACTCCCCAGAATTCTGGTTTTGCCCCTCCATCTGCCATTGTGGTAAACGAAGAGTCATAAATTATTTTTTGATTCTCGTTGTCTTCTTGGACGTAAATACGATATGTCGAATTAGGCGATAGTTGTTCAAAAGATCCTTCGTTTGCGCCTTCTTCAAGGATGTTGAACGCTAAATAGGATGGACTTTCTACATATATTTTGAATTTATCGTTGTTCGAATCTTTTAATTCCAAGGCATAAGACATGAAGGTCTCACCAATGTAAATGTTTTGGAATTGAACTGATGCGTTATTAGTAGATATTGCCTTGATACCAATTCCACCGCCGATAGTCGCAACAGCAACAACTGCCGCGCCAACAACTCCGGCAGCACTAGCGGTTCCTCCTGCAGCAGCGCTTGCGGCAGCGGCGGCCCCTCCTCCAGTTGCAGCAGCTTCTGCAGCAGCTTCGGATGTATTTATTGCTTTATCAATAAGGTCATTATTATTTGTTTGTGTTGACCCCTTTTTAACATTTTCATTATTCTTGTTCGTATTAGCGTTTAATTCGTCTCTAGTGGAATTGTTTTTATTGTCATTATAAAAGGTAAATTCAGTATCCTGAATTTTTCCAAATTCTATCGGTGAGTTTCCACCTTCGTTTGATACTTTTACTTCATTAAATTCGTCACTAGTACGCATATAACAAAATCATTCTACATCAATAGATTTTTATTCAAAAGATTTTCTTTTGATATATACACATTGTTTATTTATGAATCAAAAGTTTACAAAAAAGGCAGCGGTTAAGCTGCCCATTTGTTTTATGTTTGTAATTATCTTCTGTCGCTTGGAAGTTTGTCGTGAACGAATAAGGCCATAACGGCTTTTGCGGTATGAATTCTATTCTCAGCTTCTTGATAAACCACTGATTGTGGTCCATCGATAACTTCATCAACAACTTCGTTAACTCTGTCGGCTGGTAAAGCGTGCATATAACGGCATGTTGGTTTTGCTAACGCCATCTTGTCTGGTGTGCACTTCCATGCTTTTAATGCTAGTAATGCATCATCGACAACAGTTGTGGATTGGTTTGTAACCCAGCTGCCCCAGTTCTTTGGGAAAACGACGTCTGCATCTTTATAAGCGGCATCCATATCATGTGTAATTGTTAAGGATCCACCATGTTCAGCAGCGTTCTTTCTAGCTTTTTCAATAACCCAATCTGGTAAATCGTATCCTTCTGGGTACGCTAATGTGACATCGATACCATATCTTGGGAATAATAAGACTTGTGACACTGGAACAGAAATTGGTTTTTTGTGTGTTGTGGCCATTGCCCAAATAACTGAAACCTTTAAATGTTCTGTATGACCGAATTCATCTTCAATTGTCATAAGGTCAGCAAGAGCTTGCATTGGGTGGAATAAGTCACATTGTAAGTTGATAATTGGGACTGTTGACCATTTTGCCATTTCTCTAATGTATTTATTTCCTAAACCCCAGTTACAATAACGGCATGCGATCATGTGGCCAAAGCTTGAAAGGATAACAGCGGTATCTTTTGCGCTTTCACCATGGGCAATTTGCATCATTGAGGTGTCTAAGAATGTCGCGTGTCCACCGAGTTGAGCCATACCACTTTCAAATGAGTTTCTGGTTCTGGTTGATTGCTCAAAGAACATTAAGAATCCTGTTTTGTTGGTGAGCCAATCGGTTTGTTCGTTTCTGTAAAATGCGTCTTTTAAATCACGAGACACTTTGAGCATGTAATCGATTTCTTCTTTGGTGAAATCTTCCAAAGTAATGAGATGTCGACCAGCAAATCTTGGTTGTAATTTTTCCATATTTTTAACTTTTTCTCCTATTTTTGCAGTTATTTTTTAAGATTTTCTAAATACATTAATGGCATGACAGCGTATAAGGCTGCACAAATGACAAGGTCTTCTTTTCTTGTCTTTTCATTTGGTGCGTGAGCTTCTTTTTCATCGCCTGGACCAAAACCGATACATTCGATTCCATATCTTCCCATAATGGAAACACCATTGGTTGAGAAGGTCCACTTATCAATGACTGGAGCTTTTTTAAATAAGCCTTCATATCCTTCTTTCATACTTCTACAAAGAATGTGATTTTCTGGAATGACCCAGGTTGGGAAGTATGCTTGAGTTGGATAAACGAGTCCAGTGTAAGCTGCTCTTTCATAATCATACATTGTGACTTCAGCTTTTGCGGCCTTAACACTTGGGAGTGCTTCAATTTCCGCTAAAGCAGACTTATATGTTTCACCATCGGTTAATCTTCTATCCAATGAAATCCAGCATCCATCTGCGACTGCACATCTAGATGGTGATTTATGGAAGATTTGGCTAACTGTAACAGTGCCTTTTCCTAAGAAATCATCATGTTTAAGTCTTTCGTTGAGTTTTTCAACATCCTTAATGATGTCCGCCATCTTGTAGATTGCGTTTTCTCCTCTTTCAGGAGCGCTACCGTGACAGGAAATACCACGTGTTGCAACTTTGATTTCCATTCTTCCTCTATGTCCACGATAGATTCTGCAGCTTGTTGGCTCTGTAATAAGAACAAATTCTGGTTTGACTTTGTCTTCTTCAATAATATATTGCCAGCATAAGCCATCGCAGTCTTCTTCTTGGACTGTACCGGTAATGACTAATGTGTAGTCATCTTCGAGATGTAAATCTTTGATGATTTTAGCAGCATAGACCATTGAGGCCATACCGCCTTCTTGGTCAGATGCACCACGTCCACCGATATGAACGTCGTCTTCAAATCCTTCATAAGGATCAAAGGTCCAGTTTTTAATTTCGCCAATACCGACTGTGTCGATATGCGCATCCATACCGATTAGGTGTTTGCCGTGACCAACATAACCTAAAATGTTTCCCATTGGGTCGATAACCACTTTATCAAATCCAACTTTTTCCATTTCTTCTTTAATGCGAAGAATGACATCTTTTTCCTCACATGATTCGCTTGGAATTCGAATCATATCTCTGAGGAATTTGACCATATCCTTTTTATAGGATTGGGCTTTTTCTAATACTTGCTCAAAAGGTACTTTCATTTTATAAATCCTTTCCTCTCATAGCCTTTATCTTTTCATCATATTCATGAATCTTGTTATATTCATTTTCCCAAAATTCTGGTTTTCTCATGCTATCAAGATATTCTTTAGAATATCCAAATGGTAACCAGTCTCTTTCTTTTTGGGCAAAGAGTTTTTCTTTAGCTTCTTTACCACGTGTATCTAAAATCAAAGAGGTATCCGCGCCCATAAAGACATCTTCAAACCATCTTTCCAAGACGTTAGGTGTGACTTCAAGTTCTCTTTCTTTTAAGTTTTCAATAACAGAGTCATATCTATCAAAACTATCAGTGGCAATTGTAACGACGTTGTCTTCTGGTCCAAGTTTGAGATATTTCGCCATTTTGATAGCGCCTAAAATATTACAAATTCCAGAGACACCGAATAAATTGGTGAGACTTTCTGCAAGTTTACGGTCAATTCCGTGTGCCACTAAGATGTCTGTTCCTTCATGAATTACTTCAAGACCTCTAACACAATCATCATCAATAATTTGAGTAATGAAATCAGTAGTTAGAACATTATGAATTAAGGTACACATCTTATCACCGATACCTTCAATTCTATGTTGTCCACGTCCACCATTGGTGAGGGTTGAACATTCATGTGGTTCTAAAGCGACAATCTTACATTCTGGGAAGACTGCTTTAATTTGATCACCCGCTGCAAGAGTTCCTGCACTACCAGGTGCGCTACAGAAAGCAGCAACACGTCCATTACCAATGCCTTTAACAGCTTCAACACAGCTATTACCAGTAACGTGTCTATGGAAACGGTAGTTTGGTAATAATTCGAATTGGGCTAACGCTCTATTCTTTGGGTTCTTTTTAAGTTCATATGTTCTTTCAAGAGTGAGAATAACATCGGATTCACTACCTGGAGTTAAGTCGAGCTTAGCGCCATATTTTTGGATTCTTTCATATCTCTCTTTAGACATATTGTCTGGCATGATGACGATTGCGTCATATTTCATTAAGTTAGTTATATAACTAACTCCAATTCCGAAGTTGCCAGTACTTGGACCCAAGATGGTGTGTTCGCCAGGAATGATTTCATGGTCACATGTTAATTCAATTAATGTTGAATAAGCAGGGCCAACTTTGTGACTTCCACTTGGGAAATACTTTCCTAAAAGAACAACGATGTTCGCATCAACACCTGTTAGTTCCTTTGGAAGGACAATCTTATTAACTTCATCTTTTTCGTTTTTCCAGGTGATGTTAAAAAGATTAATTGGATCAAGTTCATTTTCTTTTTTAGCTTTTAAAGCTTTCTTTCTTACTTCTGGATCTTGATGGCTTGGGTTCAACATTTCATCATATGTTGGACCAAATGGGATTTTTGACATATTAGATTACTCCTTTTTCTTTTAAGTAAATGTCTAACTTATTAATGTTCGGCTCCATTAATTCTGGCTTGATTATTGCTTTTTGGGCGTTATTTGGATCTTTCAGACCATTACCAGTAATAATAATCGTGACACTTTCATCTTTACTAATTATTCCTTGGTTAATGGCTTTCTTTAGACCTGCTAGGGTAGTAACCGCAGCAGGCTCTCCAAATATTCCTTCGGTACGGCCTAACTGACTCATCGCTTCAATAATCTCTGAATCAGGTACGCTTATCCAACTTCCTTTTGAGTTTTTAACCGCTCTAAGGGCTTTAAGTGGATTTCGAGGAATACCAACAGCAATGCTATCGGCAAGAGTGTTTTCTTCGCATTCTTCTAGAGGTCGATGTTCTCTAGAGGCTTTGACAAATGGTTCACACCCTGTCGATTGAACTCCTAGAATTTTTGGAACCTTTTCAATCAGGCCCAACTTATGCAGTTCATAGAAGCCTTTATATACACCTCCAACTGTGCATCCGTCTCCTACGGAGACAACCACCCAATCAGTAGGTTTGAAATTAAGTTGTTCAGCAATTTCTAGTGAAACGGTTTTCTTCCCTTCCACCATGTATGGGTTAATAGCCGCATTACGGTTATACCATCCATATTTGTTAATTGCTTCTTTTGATAAACGGAAGGCAGCTTTGTAGTCACCATCGACAACCACGAGAGTTGCTCCATATAAAGATATTTGTGTTAATTTGCCTATCGGCGCTCTTTTTGGAACAAAGATGACCGCTGGTAAACCAACGTGAGCAGCGTGACATGCGCAACTACTAGCAGCATTACCAGTAGAGGAACATGCGATGACTTTAGCACCAGATTCAATAGCTTTAAGTACAGCCACTCCACTAGCGCGGTCTTTACTGCTTCCGCTTGGATTAAGTCCGTCGTCTTTAATATATAATTCTTTTAATCCTAATTCTTTTGATAAGTTATAAGACTTAACAAGCGGTGTCCAACCAATACGAAGCATTTTGTTAATGTGGTTTTCTTCAATCCCCATCATTGGAGCATATCTCCACATCGAATAATCACGATTCTTTTCAAAATATTCTTTTGTAAGAATTTTCTTAAGTGCGTCGTAATCGTATTCAACATCAAGGATTCCTTTTTCTCCACAAAGAGGACAAGTCATATCGGCTTCGTTAGGAAGGAAGAATTTTCCACAAACAGTGCATCGATAGCCACGAATGAATTTATTCATTTCTGCCTCCTTTAACTTCTTCTAAGAATTTACGTAATAAGTTCATCGCAACTTTATGTCGATATTCTTTATTACTTCTTTGATCAGTGATTGGTGTTACTAATGGAGAGTAATCTTCTATCACTGAATCAATATTTAATTCTTTTACTTTTTGACCAATATATTTGTTTTCGTTTTCTAAACTTCTTACTACTTTAATAGAAACGCTTCCAAACGCAATTCTTAAATCTTTAATAATTCCGTTTTCAATTTTATAACCACCCATAAGTGATACTTTAGTAATTGATTCGGCTTTTCTAGCGCCTACTTTTCGATAAAAATAGTTGAGCTCTTGCGGTTTTAAGACAATTTCTGTAATCATTTCATTTTGTTTTCGGTCGATCTTTCTAACACCTAAAACAAAGTCTCTAACTAGCACTTCTCTATTGCCATTAACGCTTGAAAGAATGACGCTTGCATCGTTAAGAACAAGTGGAACAAGGGAATCACCAGCAGGAGATGCATTAGCGATATTACCAGCCATCGTCGCCATATTACGAATGTTATTAGAAGCAATTTCTTTAATAACGATTTTATATATTTCAGGAACTAAAGGTGATCTCTCGATATCAGTGAATCTGGTGGCTGCACCAATACGAATGTTTCCATTATCGTCCTTCTTGACATAGTCAAGTTCCTTTAAGTTCATAACATATATAACGTCTTTATCAAATGAAGGGAGCAAGCCAGTGCTCACATGTTTTTGCACCATTAAATCAGTACCACCACTCATAATGTAGCAGTTATGTTTAGAAAGCATTTCGAGTGCTTCTTTTAAATTTGCAGGAACTAATTGTTTAATCATAATTCAATTCCTTTCTCGCTTGCTTTTAAAACCGCAAAGACTATTGATTGATATCCAGTACAACGACATAAGTTGCCAGATAAAGCAAATCTAATTTCTTCTTCGGTTGGATGAGGATTCTTTTTAAGAACAGCATATGTCGCTAAAATCATTCCTGGTGTGCAGAATCCACATTGGCTTCCACCCATTTCTGCGAATGCATCAGCGATAATTCGATATGCTTTCGTTTCTCTAAATCCTTCGATAGTAATAACTTCTTTATTAACTATGTTAATAACAGGTGTTAAACAAGAATTATATGGCTCATTATTTACTAAGACTGTACAAGCACCACACTCGCCTTCTCCACAGCCTTCTTTTGTGCCGGTTAAATGGAATTTGTCTCTAATGACATCCAAAAGACGCATTGATGGTGAAACATCAACACTAACTTGTTTTCCGTTTAATATGAATTTAATTTCCATGTTCAATTAACTCCATAATGAATTCTGGTGTGGCAGGTATTTTATTTACTTTTCTATTAATGGCTTGTTCAAGAGCTGCGCAGAACGCAGGTGCTCCACCAGCAAAAGTGAGTTCACCAGCACCTTTTGCGCCAAAGGCTCCATATGGGAATGGGTTATCAATGAATTCGGTTTCCATCTTTGATAAGTCCATCATTGTTGGGATGACATAATCAGAAAGCGTTCTTTGTTTAAACACACCATTTTCCATTTCTTCTTTTTCTAGATATGCCCAACCGATTGCTTGAGCGAGTCCACCATCAGCTTGGCCGATGAGAATTCTTTCATCAATCGCGTGTCCAACATCATATGTCGACCAGCATCCTTCGATAGTAACTTCATAAGTAATTGGATCAACACTGATTTCGATGACGTTGACTCCCCAAGCATATCCTGGATAAGCATCGCCTTGCATAGTGTCGTCGTCCCATTTGATATAACTTGGTCCAACGTATGGTTCAATAATTTCTTGTTCTTCACCGTCTTTCCAAATCTCTTTAAGATGTCGTGCTGCTTTAGCAGCAAGACCACCGACAATAATTATTGTTCTACTAGCGGCAGTTGGTCCGGTTGATAACGTTTCATCAGTATCAGGAGCACCATATATTACGTGGTCTTCTGGAATACCTAATGTATCAACAACAATTCTCTTTAATGTCGTTCTATTACCTTGTCCAAAATCAACTTGTGAAGTATAGAAAGTAACTATATCATTCTTGTCTTTTTTAATTCTTAATTGCGCATTAATAATTGTGCTTTCACCACTTCCGGTGAATCCACAGCCGTGGAGGAAATATGACATTCCAATGCCTCTATATGAATTTGGTTTGGAATATTCTTTTTTCTTTCTTTGATAATCGCTCATTTCCATTGCGCGATTAATTAATTTGTCTAATATAATTGGATCTCTAAAGACACCATTTGTTGAAGTGATATCACCAGTTTTCACAAGATATTTATTGCGTAATTCATAATGATTAACATGTAGGAAGTCCGCTAAATGGTTGATAAACATTTCAATTGCAAAGATCGATTGAGGAGAACCAAAACCTCTAAATGCAGCGCTTGGAACTTTATTTGTGCAATACGCATCGCCGGAAATATCAACATTTTCAAATGTATAAGCATTAGTAGCAGCGATAAGAGCACGAGCAAGAACCACCATTGAACATCCAATATAGGCTCCACCATCAATACCAACGTGAATCTTTACGCCTAAAATATTGTTCTTATCATCTAGATAAGCTGAGATATCAGTTTTGCTTGGGTGACGTTTTGTAGTAAAGGTAATATCTTCCTTACGATCAAAAATCATCTTAATTGGTTTTTTAATTTTAACAATCGCTGTTGCTAGTTGGGCAGCCATTAAAGATGGATAATGTTCTTTTCCACCAAATGCTCCTCCTACAGCTGGTTGAATTACTCGAACCTTATCTTCAGAACAACCGAGTGTTCTAGTAACGGCTTTCTTAATATAGAAAGGACATTGCATGCTGGCTTTAATGGTAATTTTATTACCATCCATCCATATAAGCATTCCTTGCGGTTCAAGATAAACTTGCTCTTGATATCCTGTTTCAAAAGATTCTGAGTAAACTTTGCTAGCCTTTTTAAAGACTTCTGGATTGCCTTTTTTGAACTCTTTATGAACATATGAGTTTTTCATCTCGAAAACTGGTTCAAGTTCTTTATAATCAGCGTGTGTCATGCTCGCTAAATCGATACAAATTTTCTTATCTGGTCCAACGATTAAACCGATGGTTTCACCTTTATAATGGACTTCTTTATCTGGGAAGACTGGCCAATCAGAAGCAATGATATTGCATACATTCTCTTTGACGATGTCTTTTGCAGATATGAAATAGTATCCCTTTGGTAATGAAGGTACGTTGATTTTTAAAAGCTTCCCATAGGACACTGTACTTCTAACAGGTATAGCAAAGTGGGCGTTATCCATGCGAATATCGCCAGTGAAGATGGCCATTCCTGACATCTTCTCTTCGTTATCAACTTTTTTAACTGATGTTTTATAATTCGGTAACATAACTTTTAAAACTTAATTGCTTTAACAGGGCATTTAGACGCACATAAACCACATCTAAAGCATTTATTTGGATTGAACTCTGGTATTTTCTCGTTGTTCATATCAATCGCAAAATATGGGCAGTTTCTTGCACACATTCCACAGTGGGAACATTTTTCTTTATTAACCGATGGCATTTCATGTTCATATGTAACAACGTTGTTTAATTTGGTATTTATTACATCCTGAACAGAACTAAAGCCATATTTTTCTAATTCTTTAGGAAGGTCTGCGATAATCTTCGCATATAATTCTTTGCCTCTTAACATAGGCGCCGATAACATGCCAACCGCAGAGGCACCCGCTAATAAGAATTCAATCACATCTTTTGCTGTAGCAATTCCACCAACTCCAATTACAGTAAGCGATGGTTCGGCTTGCTTAATTGTATAAACAGTTGCTAAAGCAAGAGGTTTAATAACTGGTCCACTCATCCATACGAAACCTTTGTCATTAGAACATGCCATTTGACGTTTTTCAACATCAATGACCATGCTTGGTCCTAAAGAGTTAATTGCCACAACACCATTAGCACCATTTTCTTTAATTGTATGAGCGAATCCCGCAGGATCAGGAATATGTGGTGATATTTTCATATAGAAAGGCTTATTAGTGTGCTTTCTAATTGTTCTAACAGTTTCCGCCATCTTTTCATGGTCTGTGCCAACGTAATGACAGCTGACTTCAAAGGCGTCTGCAAATTCATCTAATAAAGGAATTAATTCCTCCATATCTTCTTTGGTGTAACCAACAGAGATAATTAAGGGTGTGTCTCCTTTTTTGGCTTTTAATTCTGGAAGAAATTCGTTAATCCATTTTTCTTTTGGATATTCAGTCCAAAGTTCACAGTTAAAGATTGCGCTATTACCATCACCAATAATACATGGATGAGGAATATGAGCATCTTTTGTTGAAATAGTTTTTGCAACTAATCCACCGAGACCTTGATCCTTTAACCAAAGCATTTTTTCAGCATCTCCAACAAGTGGTCCGGCTGCTGGCATAAGGGGGTTCTTTAGGGTTAAACCATCAAATTTTGTACTTAAATCCATATTAGATCTCCTTTACTTTCTTCCAAAGTTTTTCGCTATATTTTCTTGCTTGCATAAGTTCTTCTTTTGCTTTTTTAGACACTAGTTCACCATTCTTTACTAGCCTCATTCCATCAACGTATACATCGTTTGGTCTAAAGTTAGGGAATAGTCCAAAGAACAAATGACCAAACGCATTATTTGAATTCATTTCAGTGAACGGTGTGTAAGGAACAACCATGAAATCTGCAACATAGTTTTCGTTGATTCTTCCAATATTTATTCCTAGTCTTCTTCCAACATAATTATAGGCATTATTGATGAAATCAATAACATTTCCTAAACCCATCGCGGTTGGACTGTTATTTTTTAAATGTGTTAAGTAATAAGCATTTAGATATTCTGTCGCCATTGAACTACTTAACCCATCATTTCCAATCATCACAGGTATTTTATAATCTAAATATTTCTTAATATCAGGAACTCCAACCGCATTATTGAGGTTGCTTGTTGTGTTGACAACCATATAAGCTCCTCTATCTTTTACGATTTGTAGTTCTTCGTCTTTTATGTGTACACCATGCACAATAAGAGAGTCTTTATTTACGAGATGATATTTATCTAATCTACATAGTATGTTCATACCATATTTATGGTATGAATCTTCTTCATCCATTTCGCTTTCAGCAACATGTATATGAATAGGGATATCTTTAATCTTTTTAGAAATTAACTTTAATGATTCGTTGCTCAAGGACATAGAAGCATGCATTCCAAATAATCCACCGATATGTTCATTATGATTATGAATTGCAAACGAAACATTCTCCTTAATGCAGTCTTTGATGTCAAATCTATCGCTTGTTTCAAAGCAAAGTAATGAACGAAGGTGTAAGGTGTTAACCAAAGATTTCTTTAAACTGGATAGCGAGCCAATAATATCGGTTCCGCTAGCGTGATGATCAATAATTGTGGTCACACCATTAAGCAAAAATTCGCTTCCAGCAGCTATTCCAGAATAATAAGTAATGTCATTATCAATTTGAGAATCTAGTTTCCACCACATTTGATCTAAGATTTCTTGGAAATTGGTTGGATTAAATGGTAAAGCAAGTCCGCGAGCAAATATTGAATAGATATGTGAATGAGCACAAACAAAATTTGGAAGGAGCAATTGACCTTTTGCGTCAATCAACTGATATCCCTCATTTGTAAAATCACTCATTTTACCTACTTTTATTATTTTTTTATCAAAAACAACATATCCGTTTTCGATATATTTTTTATAATCGTAGATGCGTGCATTAATAATTGCTTTCATTTATTTGCTCCCTATTCGCACTTGATATATTTGCCTTGTCCTTCGATGAATTTGCCCTTTTGTAGCACAAATCTTCCACGGACAATCGTCGACTCGATAGATGTGTTGACCTTGATGTGTTCATAAATCGAATAATCGACCGCGCCATGAGGCTTTCCGATGGTTTGATTGTCACCAGAAATGATAGTAAAATCTGCGAAATTTCCGGATTTTATTTCTCCTTTTCCAGCAAAACGCTCAATTTTTGCCAAATTTTTACTCATCTTGTCAATTACCTGATCTCCAAACATTTTGTACATAATCACAAAGCTACTCTCGATGCCTCCAACACCCAAAGGCATACCGTTTAATAACGTGTGTGTTTCTTTATCTTCGATGTTAAACGAACAGTGATCAGTTCCAATTGCATTCACATATTCAATGTTCTTAATTAAGAGTTGTCTTTCTTCTTCGCTTCTTAGAGGTGGGGCGAATGTGTATAAGTAACCTTGATTACCCTTCAAAACCGAATTGTTAAACACGAAATATTGTGGACAGGACTCAATGAAAATGTTTTTTCCCAAGTATTCATAATAGTTCTTACAAATCTCTTTAAGAGTCTCTCCACTACTGCAATGTACCATGTATAAATATCCACCAGTTTGTTTGGCGAATTTGCATAATTTAAGCGCTTCTGAAGTCTCAGCAATTGATGGTCTTGCATTTGATAAATCTTTATATGTAAGTTTTTCATCTCTATTTATCATTTCATCATTTTCAATATGCGCTAAAACGAGGAATTTATATTTCTTTGAGTACTTCAATAGCTTCTTAATGTCTTTGTCATAAGTTCTACGATGCGTTTCGGAATATGTTGTGAATAGCTTAACAGTGTTTATTCCTAGTTTTTTCATTGTTAGGACATATTCTTCAAGGTTTCCATTAGGCTCGCGAATACACGCATGAAAATGGTAATCAACATTACATTTTTCAGCCCTTTTCATTCTATCTTCGAAAGTCTTTTTTAGTTCATCTGAATTTCTAGATGGATCAAGGAAATCAACAATGGTGGTTATACCACCATAAGCAGCCGATTTACTACCATAGTAAAAGTTATCTCTACTACTAATTGTTCCACAATAAAGATCAAAATGAACATGTGGATCAATTAATCCTGGGAGCACTCTTCTTTGTTGAGCGTTGTATGTTTGTTTGGCAGGATAAACATCATTACCAATGTAAGCAATCTTCTCGCCTAAAACACCAATGTTCGTTTTAACAAAGTGACCATTTAGATAAACAAAACCATTCTTGATAAATAAATCGAACATAACTATTTCTTAAGTTCTTTAAGTCCTCTCAAAATCTTTTCAGGAGTAATTGGAAGAGAATGAATTCTCACGCCTGTTGCGTTATATATTGCGTTGCAAATAACCGCTGGTGGAGTATCAATACCAATTTCACCAACCGATTTAGCACCGAACGGACCTGTTGGCTCATAAGAGTCAGCAAATTCTGATGTGAGTTTATGAATCTCTTTTTGTGTTGGGATGTGATAGTTAAGGAAGTTGTTAGAAATCATCTTTCCTTTATTGTCATATCTAACATCTTCAAAACAGGCCATGCCTAAACCCTGAACAACACCACCTTCAACTTGCCCTTTAGCAAGCATTGGGTTAATTGTCGTTCCACAATCTGTGACGGTAACGTAATTTAAAATCTCATATTCACCGGTTTCTAGATCGACCTCAACTTCAGCGTAAGCCGCCATAAATGGAGGTGGTGAAACGTGTCCATAATAACTTTCTGTAACTGATACTTGTTGTAAGTTTTTGTTATAGAGCATTTTGATAGAAATATCATTCAAACTCACAGATTTATCGCCAAAAGTGAATGTTTTTCCATCAAATTCAACATTTTCTTCTTTGCATTCAAGGAAAACAGCTGCTTCCTTGATAAGTCTTTTCTTCATTTTTTGAGCAGCCTTCCAAGCAGCATTACCAGAAACATATGTCGTGCTACTTGCATAAGCTCCACAATCAAATGGAGTTAAGTCTGTATCGGAAGAATAAATAATAATCTTATCAACAGTCGTCTCTAATTCTTCGGCAACTATTTGAGAAATAATTGTGTCACTACCTTGGCCAATATCAGTAGCGCCGACAGTCACCATATATGAGCCACCATCATTTAATTTGATGGATGCACTACCCATATCCATGAATGGAATTCCACTACCTTGCATAGCGATGGCCATACCATATCCTCTAACTTTGTGATCATTAATTACTTTACGAGGATAATTGTTTTTCCAATCAATTAATTCAGCGCCACGTTTGATACAATAAGGAAGCTTACAAGATTCCATTATCATTGCTGTACCTTTGGTACCTTCACCCATAATCTCAAAGATTGGAGATGTTTCTTTCTCTCTCATTGAGTTCATTTCTCTAACAACTTTTGGATCCATTCCAAGTTTCTCGGAAAGAATATCTATTGTAGCTTCTAGAGCATAGTTTCCTTGAATAGCACCATACCCACGATATGCACCTGCGGATACATGGTTTGTGTATACGACTTGTCCTCCAAAGCGGACAGCGTCAACTTTGTTATAAAGTGGTAAAACCTTGCTTCCAACAATCATAAAGACCGTTAAAGCGTGTTCGCCATAAGCCCCTGTGTCACTTAAAGAACGGCAATCAATCGCATTGATTCTTCCATCCTTCATCGCACCAATTTTCATTCTGATTTTCATTGGGTGACGTGTATATGAACTTTCAAAAACTTCTTCACGAGTATAAACACACTTACTTGGTTTGCCGGTTCTTAATGTGGTTAAAGCACAGAAAAATTCTCCGTGGGACGCTTGTTTTCCACCAAAACCACCGCCAACTCTCGGCTTAATTACTCGAATTTGACTAACTGGAATGCCTAAAGTTGTCGCTAAAATACGACGCATATGGAACGGCGTTTGGGTTGATGAATAAATCACCAATCTATTGTGCTCATCTAATCTTGCATTACTACTATGTGTCTCAAGCATCGCGTGGGCTTGTGCTTGTGTATAGAATGTTTCATCAACTATAACATCTGATTTTTTAAGTTCCTCTTCGACGTTACCAACTTCCATTTCATAGGATGCAGCAACATTCTTTTTTGGATCGAATCCAATTGGGAACATTTCACAAATGCCATCTTCAGGATGGATGACAGATTTGTTTTCAAACGCTTTTTCAAAATCTAATACTGGTTCGAACACTTCATACTCGACTTTAATAAGCTTAAGAGCGTCTTCTGCTGTCTCTTGATCAATAGCAGCAACCATTGCGACTTCGTCACCAACATATCTGACATATTCATCCAAGATGAATTTGTCGTGTGGTGATGGTTCTGGATAGCCTTGGCCTGCTCTTGAGAAAGAAACGTGTGGAACATCTTTATATGTTAAAACAAGGGCGACACCATTGAGCTTTTGTGCTTCGCTAACATCAATTGATTTGATACGAGCAAAAGCGTGTGGTGATCTTAAAATCTTAATAACCAAACTATCTTGCGCTGCAATATCGTCTGTGTAATAACTACGTCCTTGCATTAAGCCTTTGCCGTCAACAGAAGGAGTCTTGTTATTAACAACTTTCATCTTTTTCTTATCGATAATCATCGTTTACTCCTCCTTTAAATACGCTTTGATGGCTTTTAAGTGAGAATATAAGCCACTACAACGGCAAAGATTTCCAACAATGTAATCTTTTATTTCTTCGTCTGTTGGGTTCTTCAATTCTCTTTTAAGAGAATAAATAGTTAGTGCGAAGCCAGTATTGCAGAATCCGCATTGATCTGCTCCCTCATTGGAGAAGAATCTTGATATTTTAGCAGCTTCTTCTTGAATGCCTTCAACAGTTGTAATGTGCTTGCCTTCTATGGAAGCAGTTAAAACAGAACAACTCATCATTGGTTTTCCTTCAATTAATAAGGTGCAAGAACCACAAGATGATTCATTACAGCCAACTTTAACTGATTTAACACCATGATTTCTTAATGTTTCAGCAAGATATTCTCCTGGTTTAACGAGGTATGAAACTTGAACATCGTTTAAATAAAATGTCACTATCATTATTTACTTACCTCCTCAAGTCCACGTTTTACATAGACTTTAGTTAAATCAAGACGATATTCTTTGCTAGCGTCTTTATTATCTAGATATGAAAGTTCCTCTGAAGCAATTTCAGCGGCTTTCTTATATGATTCTTGGTCAATTTTATCTAAACCATTGATGTAATCCATTGCCTTATGAGCAAGAGACGCCACCATTGGTCTAGAGCCAACCGCAATACGATATTTCCCATTTACTATGCTCACAGCAAAATTAATGATTGGGAAATCAAGGGCGGTCATTTTTACTTTCTTATAAAAACCAATACCTTTTTCCTTCTTAATATGAATAGAAACAAGGATTGCGTTCAACTTTCCTTTGTAATTGAGATAGTCTTCAAGACTTATCTCTTGTTTTGGATAAAACTCTAATGTGACATCATATGGCAAGAGGCCGCATATGACATCAGAGAAAGGATATCTTCCCATAATAGATCCACCTATGGTGGCAATATTACGGAAATTCACTCCCATTACTTCTCTAACCGAAAAAGCAATCGCGCCTCCAAAGAGTCCTTTGATGATTTCCGATTTTTCAAAGTCACGTTGAGTAACCATGCTTCCCACGATTACTTCGTTTTTGTTTTCGCTAATTTGATTTAAGCCAAGGGTAGATAAGTCGACAATTGTATTAATAGATTGTCCCATTTTCTTGATCCAAAGTCCGCCAGCGAGGATTACGTTCTTTGAATCTTCTTGTAACTTAAGGTATGCATCTTCTAAAGAAGATGGTCGGTAGTACTCATTAATTTTCATACTATCTTCCTTTCCTAGTTAGCTTTGATATTTAAATAATCTAAATACTCGTTTAGATTAATTACTATGTTTTGATCTCCGACATTAATTATCTCATAGTTTTTACTATCACGAAACATTTTTAGATTAAAATCTAATGAACAGCCGAGTAATTCTTGTTTATATTTCTTTGATATATAAATGGGGTGACCGTCTTCGTTTTTATATCTTGGCACCCTTATTTCTCCGTTCCCATCTAGAAGTTTTTCAAACGTTTCTTTTTTAATAAAAGGACAATCTCCTGGAAGGACAAAAAAATCATCGTTTGTTTCCTTAACACCCGCTAAAACACTTGAAAACATTCCTTGTTCAAAATCTTTGTTATATACGAAAGTAACATTTTCGTCTTTTAGTGATTCTCTAATTTCTTTATCGTATCTACCAGTAACTACTATGATTTTATTAACAAAAGGCTCAACGCTTTTAATGGTATGCCAAAGAATCGGATGCCCTTCATAATCTAAAAGCATCTTGTTTGTTTTCATTCTAGTGGACTTGCCACCAGCCAAGATAATACATTCTGCCATTACAAAATAATTTTATTTTGATATAGATGAATATGCAAAGAAAAAAATGGCAAACGCCATTATTCTCTAAAATATCTATCGTTTCTTTTCAATACAAATATATATATTAGTATTGCGTAAATTCCAACAACAAGGCCTATTCCAACCGCCGTCAAATAATAAGTAAGAACTGGGATTGAGAGATAGAAAACATTTTCAATTAAAACCATATTTATAATATTAAATGCAAAATGGAAAACGATACATGTTGGTATCGAATATGTATATTCCGCAATCATAGCAAGTAATAACCCTAAGCCAAATGAGTACACGATTTGGATTAAAACAGTCACAAGAGCATTAACATTACTTACGTTAACAATATTTATTAAATGGAATAAAGCAAAGATACCTGCACTTGCGAGAATTCTTTTTAAAGAAGAAGCATAAACAAGTGAACTTTGAATAAATAGTCTGAAGAGCAATTCTTCAATAATCACACCAAATAGGTGATAAATAATTATTAAAGAGATATAAAGTGGATCAATAGCGCCTACTTGGAAATTGAGTCCTGCAATCGCTGCTGCAATAAGGTTTGAAAAGCACACCATAATGAACGGAGCAAACAATAAAGCTCTCTTATAATTCGCAAATTTGAAGATATTAATTCTGTTTCTCCACAGTGTATAGCAATAGTAGATAAGTAGGACAAATCTTAAAGATATTTTTATTGCGATTTCACCAAACGCATCAACCGGTAATAGATCAACCGGAAACGCATTAGCAAAAACGAAAACAAGAGCGAACAATAAGATATCAATTAATTTAAATTTCATCGTTTCTCTCCTTGTCTGTTTTTACTATTGTTTTCTTTAATAAAAGGTACAACGGATATGCGAGTAAAAGCAAGAGAATACACCAATATTGTGATGGCGATAATCCAGCAAGCTGCCCTCTCTCATCACCCCTAAAAAACTCGATAATAAATCTAAAAATTCCGTAAAAAACCACATAAATGACGAAATTATATGAAAAATTGAATTTAAATGCGAATAACGCTAAAACCACCGTCATGGTGAATAAAAATACACTTTCAATAATCTGTGTTGGAACCACCGGATGATCCATTCCTGGAAAGAGAACGCCATTTTGTGCATCGGTCTCAATTCCATAACAGCAGCCAGATAAAAAGCAGCCGATTCTACCAAACGCATGCCCTAAAGTTATCGAAGCTGGAGCAATAACAACAATATGTTTTAATATCGGTTCATTATGTCTTAGATAATAGAATTTGTAAGTTAATAAGAATGCTGGAACTCCGCCCAATAATCCACCATAGAACGTCATTCCCCATGTCCATTTTTGTTCTTGACCAAGAATAGAATGTTTAATTGCTTCATAGAGGTTTTCAACAAGGATTGCAAAAAGTATTCCAAAGAAAACAGCAGAAACAATGACGATACATAAATCTAATATAGAGTTTGATCTAACACCTTTTTTATGGAGATAAAAGAAAAGTAATATCGAAGCCGCAATAACGCCTACGATAATCATAAATGTCATTGAGAAACCGCTTATACCAAATAAATCAGGATACATAGTATCAATATTTTACTCTCATTCTTCACTTTATTAAATGACAAACAAATATTTATTGTTTGGTTATTGAAAAATGATATAGTTATTTTGTTGTGAGGTTCATAAAATGAGATATGTCGTCAGTTTAGGCGGTAATGCTTTAGGCAATAACGCTGAAGAACAAAAAATACTTGTAAGTAATGTTGCAAAATACATTGTCAAATTAATGAAAGATGGACACGAGGTTGTTATTGTTCACGGAAACGGTCCACAAGTAGGAATGATCAATAACGCTTTTAGCGAAGCACAAAACGTTCCTGATATGCCTTTTCCAGAATGTGGCGCTATGTCACAAGGGTACATTGGTTTTCATTTACAAAATGCACTTCAAAATGAATTAAAGGCTCAGGGTGTAAAGCGAAATGTTGCCACTGTTGTTACACAAGTTGTCGTAGACAAAAATGATCCTCTATTCCAAAACCCATCAAAACCAGTTGGAACATTCTATTCAAAAGAAGAGGCAGAACAAATCGCTAAAGAAAAAGGCTACACAATGAAAGAAGACGCTGGTAGAGGATATCGTAGAGTTGTTCCTTCCCCTCTTCCAATCGACATTGAAGAAAAAGAAATCATTTCAACTTTAGTTAAAAATGGAGATGTTGTCATTTGCGCTGGCGGGGGTGGTATTCCTGTCATCAAAGAAGGCCAAAAACTTGTAGGTATCGCCGCGGTTATTGATAAAGACTATGCTTCTGCGCTCGTTGCAGAACTAGTTGAAGCAGATTATTTAGTGATCCTCACCGCTATCGATAATGTTTGCATTAATTACAAACAACCAAATGAGAAAAAGCTTGGTAAAGTTAGCGTCGATGAAATTAAAGAATACTTAAAAGGCGACTACTTTGCTAAAGGAAGTATGTATCCAAAAGTTAACGCTTGCGTTAAATTCTTATCAAGATGCAAGGGTAAGACCGCTATCATAGCTGCACTCGAAAATGCTGCACTAGCATTTGAAGAAAAGA
Source organism: uncultured Erysipelotrichaceae bacterium (assembly GCA_902800025.1). GTDB lineage: Bacteria > Bacillota_I > Bacilli_A > RFN20 > CAG-826 > UBA2450. The sequence goes on from CADCDA010000004.1 coordinate 30,116, forward strand.
GTGGAACTATCATACGCTAAGTGCACATAATTCGAATATAAAGCCCAAATTTTTGGGCTTTTTCTTTTTTCTAACTCTTTAGAGTTACTCTTTCTAAGAGTGGTTATTGTGTCCATAAATTGATATCATAGTCACGCTATGATAAACAAAGTCAGTGACTCATATAGGAAGCATATTCTAAGTATCACACTTAGTCCATTTATTAAAATCGTTGAATCAGTTTTTGATTTATTAATTCCTTTGTTCATGAAGGCTGTTATTGATTTAGGACAATTTGAAGATCCAAGTTTAATTCCAAACACAATATCTAGAGGACTTGCTACTTTTATTCGTAGTTTTGGTTTTGGAACCAAACCATTAGCGGATGCTTTAACTGGCGGAATCATTATTTTGATTATGGGCATTGTTGGTTTTGCAATTACTATGATTGCTCAATATATTGCCGCTAGAACTTCGGTTATTATCGGAACAGAAATAAGAGGAGCGTTATATGAGAAAACTCTTAGCCTTTCAAAGAAAGAAAGAGAAAAAATCGGTAATGGTAGAATACTCACTTTAATTAACAGTGATTCATATCAGCTTCAACACGGAATGCTTTTATTTATAAGACTTTTTGCTAGAGTTCCGTTTATTCTAATTGGTGCTTTAGTGATCTCATATATCTTAGATTGGAGAATCGGTATTGCATTTACTGGAGTGGCAATTTGCATTTTACTCGTTAATGTTTTCGTATTAAGAAAGTCTTCCAAGGGATATATCGAAATTCAAAAAGATTTAGATACAATCTCTAACAATACTTCTGACATTACAGAAGGCGCTAGAGTTATAAGAGCAAGCAACAACGAACAAAGCGAAAATAAGAAGTTTAGTGAAAAGACTCAATCGTATCAAAACAAGGCAGTCGAAGTTAACAAAGTTAACGCCCTAATTAATCCTCTTACCTTTGCAATCACATCTATTGTTTTAATCGTCATTATTTATCTTTTAAAAGATTCGCTATTTAATTCCGCTGAAAGAGTTATGGTTGCTAGCACTGTCATTGCCGAGATGTCATATCTTGCGCAAATTTTCTTTGTAACTGTTCAATTAACTCAATCAGTTATTGAAATAGTAAAAGCAAGTGTGGCAAGAAGAAGAATTGATGAACTTTTATCAATCACTCCATCAGTGGCCAATAAAAATTCACCAGTTATTAATATAATTAATAATGAACCAGTTATTAGGTTCGAACATGTTTCATTTTCCTTTGATGATAAAAAAGAGAAATGTTTCTTAGAAGATTTGGATTTCCAAATAAGAAAAGGAGAAACTTTTGGAATTATTGGAGGAACTGGTTCTGGTAAATCCACTATCATCAATTTAATTGAGCGATTCTTTGATGTAGATAAAGGAACGATATTTTATAAAGGCACACCAATAAGAGATTACGACTTAAATGCGCTTAGGAACGATATTGGTTTAGTTAATCAAAAGTCATCCTTATTTAAAGGAACAATCAAATCCAACTACCTTATGGCGAACCCAAACGCTACCGATGAAGAGATATTAAAAGCACTAAAAGAGGCCGAAGCCTACGAGTTTGTGAATAAATATGAAGACAAAATAAACCACGCAGTAAACGAAGGTGGAAGTAATTTTTCTGGCGGTCAAAAACAAAGATTGTGCATCGGTAGAGCGTTAGTCAAACATCCAGAGATATTAATTCTAGATGATAGCACATCCGCTTTAGACTTATTAACTGATAAAAAGATTAGAGAAACTGTCTCTAGTTTTAAAGATATGACAAAAATCATTGTTTCTCAAAGAGTGGCCACCATTCAAAACGCCGATTTCATTTTGGTGTTAGAAGGCGGAAAGGTTGTTGGCTTAGGAAAACATGAATTCTTATTAAAGAATTGCCCAATCTATAAAGAAACATATGATAGCCAGATTAGAAAGGAATAGCATGGACGCGAAGAAAAGGTTGCTACATTATTTGAAGCCAATGAAGAAATCTTTGATTTGTTCTTTTGCTTTTGCCTTCATTTATGTTTGCTGTTATTTAGCGCAGCCATTCCTTTTAGGAAAATCATTAGACTCTACTAACGGGAACGAATTCAATATTTATCTAATCGTGTCGCTTGTCCTTGTCGTTATTGGGGTTATTTTCGATTACTTCTTTGAAGTTATCGTTATGAATGTTTCTCAAAAAGCAATCAAGAATGCAAGAAACGATATCTTTGAAAAGATCAATTCTATATCGATTAAAGATTTTGATTTAAAAGCACATGGCGATATGGTTCAACTTGAAATCAGAGATATGGAAAACTATGCAGCGGGTATGTTTGCAGTATTTAAAACGCTTATGCAAGGAGTGTTCACTATTATCATCACTATCGTTATGATGTTCATGGTTAACTGGATTCTTGCTATCGGAGTTATTATTCTCACTCCTTTAAGCGTATTAATGTCTTCGTTTGTGTCAAAGTTCTCGCACAAACACTTCAAAAAGCAAAGCGAACTACAAGCTGGTATATCATCAATATCCTTAGAGACCCTCAATAACATTGATATTGTTCAATCTTTAAATTATGAAAAAGAGGCATTAGATAAGTTCTTAGTGAAAAACGAAGAGCTTAAAAAGGAAGGCGTTGTCGCTCAATTCTCTGCTTCATGGGTAAACCCATCAACAAGATTAGTAAATAACACGATTTACGTAATTATTGGTGTTAGTGGCATTATTATGATTCCGTTTAATTTGGAATTAGGCCTAGTTATGGCGATCATGAGCATTGGTAAGCTTTCTAGCTTCTTATCGTACACAACGCAGTATAGCAAACCATTTAACGAAGTATCTAACGTCGCTAGCGAATTTGAAAATGCACGCGCATCATTTAAACGCATTAACGATTTCTTAAATTTAGAAAACGATATCAATGAAGGAAAACAAGAAATTAATAATATTGAGAAAATCGAATTCAGAAATATGTCTTTCTCATATGAGAAAAATAAAAAACTCATCGAAGATTTTTCTATGACAATTAATAAAGGCCATAAAGTCGCAATTGTTGGTCCAACAGGAGCAGGAAAGACTACCATCATTAACTTGCTAATGAGATTTTATGATCCTCAAAGCGGAGACATTTTAGTTAACGATATTTCTAATAAAGAAATAACCAAGGAATCATTAAGAAAGAATATCGGTATGGTTCTACAAGATACTTGGATTTTCTCCGGAACAATTCTTGATAATGTTAGATACCTCAAACAAGAGAGCACCGAACAAGAAGCTATAGAGGCGTGCAAAAAAGCGCACGCAAATATCTTTATTGAAACTCTCCCAGATGGATATCATACATATGTCACCAATCGAAGTGGCTTATCAGAAGGACAAAAGCAAATGATTGCAATTGCAAGAGTGATGCTATTAAATCCAAACGTCGTTATTTTAGATGAGGCTACGAGTAACATTGATACCAGAAGTGAGATTTTAATTTCGCGCGCTTTTGATGAAATCATGAAAGAAAAAACTTCGATTGTCATCGCTCATCGACTATCCACAATCGGACAAGCCGATAGCATTATTGTCATGAAAGACGGCAAGATTGAAGAGATCGGTAATCATAAAGAATTAATGAAAAAACAAGGCTTCTATTACACCTTGTATTCTTCACAATATAAGTAGGTTCTCCGCTAAATTGATATTTTTTTGAGTTCTTCAGGATGTTTTCTGGGTTCCTTTAAGAACACTACTTTCGCGTCTTTATATTCCTTATTAATTCTTTTAAGAGCCTTCTTTCCTTCTCCACTTCCGGAGTAGAAAACAAAGGTCACTTTTTTATTTGATAAATCTAATTGTGATAACACTGTGTTAATAGGAGAAGAAAATCTTCCGTTCCAAATTGGTGAACCAATAATTATTGAATCATATCCTTCAATATTTGAATCAAAGCCAACAATCTTATCCTTGTGTTTGATGCCCGCTAAAAAGCCACCAGCCATCACCCCACCAAAAAATGATTTTGGTAGTTTCTTTTCTCTAATAACTTGTCTTATTTCAACATCTTTTTCTTTTAAATAATCAGCGACAAAATCACCATTACCGGTATAACTGTAATATATAAATAAACTCTTCATATTTCTGTCTCCTAGAGTAAATAGTTAGCTGGTCGGAACGGCCAGATTTGAACTGGTGACCCCTACCACCCCAAGGTAGTGCGCTACCAAGCTACGCTACGTCCCGAGCATTATTATTTTATTTGTTTTTATTTGCCTCTTCAAAAAGTTGCTTCATCGTTTCGTTATTATGCGTGAGTCTTTTAATTGTTAAGTCCTGCGCTTTTTCATTTGCGAGTCTTAAATTTCTATCTGCGCCTAATAAGCCTTCTTTGACTTTTACCAAATGATCAATTGTCTTATCAATTTCTTCAATTGCTTTATTAAATTTATCATTTGCAAGAACATAGTTCTTGTTAAACTTGTCTTGGAAATCTAATAGTTTATCTTCGAAGTTACTAACATCAATGTTTTGCGCTTTGATAATCGCTAATTCTTGCTTATATTTCATTGAATTAAGTGCAGCGTTTCTAAGCAAAGTAATAATTGGAATAAAACATTGTGGTCTAACAACATACATCTTTTCATATTGATATGAGACATCTACAATGCCCGCGTTATAGTATTCACTATCAGCTTCAAGCATTGAGACTAGGACTGCATATTCACAGTTCTTTTCTTTTCTGTCTTTATTGAGTTCTCTTAAGAAGTCTTCGTTTTTATGCTTGGTAGCAGTCGTATCACTTTCATTTTTCATCTCAAACATGATAGAAATAATTTCAATATTGTTTTCATCATATTCGCGATATATGAAATCACCTTTTGATCCACTACTCGCGTCATTATCTTTTTCAAAATAAGCGTTTGGGAACGCTGTCATTCTTAATCTATTAAACTCAATTTGGCAGTGTTGCTCTAAAGTTTCTCCAAGTAGTTTAGTGGATAGCTTAGTCTTTAAATCTTTATAATACGCAACTTCTTCTTCCTTGCCTTTAAGTTTGTCTTCGTATTGCGATTTCAGGTTACGAAGTTGAAGCTCATTTTCTTTGTCTTTGAGTTGAATATCACTTCTAAGAGATAAAATCTCTTTTTCCTTCTCACTTACTGCGTCTTTAATCGCATATTCTTTTTCATTTTTCGATTGTTTTAATTCGTTTTCTAATCTAAAAATCTCTTCGCGTAATTTAGCGACATTGTCTTTGTTTTCCGATTCTAGTTTTGCTTGGAGGAGTTCTTTTTCTTTTTGTTTGCTTTCTTCTAGTTGATGGATTCTGCTAGCGAGTTCTTTATCAAACTCTTGGTTTCTCACTTGTGACAAAAGTTCGATGTATTCGCTTTCATCGATACTAAATACTTTGCCACAATGTGGGCACTTTAATTCTTTGCTCATATAATCTTCCTCCTAAACCGGAAACGAGATTTATAAATCTTCAATTTATTCTATCACTTTTTATTCCCTTGCTTCGGTCTTTTTTGATTTTTTTATAAAATGATATAGAATACTCGTATGCCTAAGAAGCAAAAACAAATCAATTATGAGGAAAGAAACGGCAAGAAACGCGTTCTTTTCTTGCTTGGATTAACTGTGGTCCTTACTTTAGGAAGCATTGCGGTCATGGTGTTAATCCCTTATTTAAACACTCTTCCACTTTATCGCTCATTTTTCAAAGCATACACAACCGCATATATAAGTGAAGAGTCTGTTCTTTCTCCTGAAAATACTTTCTATATTGACACCACTAATAGTGATGGACACGGAGAGGAATTAATAATTGGAAGCGAAGACGCAAACGTTGAACTTGGCGATTTTAATAACCCAAAATACATTTTCGCTGATAGAGGATCTATAGATAGTAATATCTTTATTTCTTTCTCACTCAGTGGAGCAAATCCTGTTGATATTATTACCCATGTGTATGTGTGCACAGAAGACGGTAGTAATATCACTATGCTTGATAACAAAGACGCATCCATTATAGAAGGCAATCCATACATCATTTCTTTTAATAAAGAAGAAGATATTTTTGTGAATAGGGTCACTGTATCATATAAGGTACGTATAAAGTAAATACTTTAATAATTTGCTATTTTAGAGTAAATTATTTGTGTATATATGAAAACGTTAAAGAGAATTGGCAACTGGTTTGTCCATTTATTCGGTTTTAACAAGAACAGTAAATACGTTAGTTCTTATTTGAACACAGCAAATATGCGTTCGGGCATTTATATGTCCGCGATTATTGTCATACTTGAAATTTGGATGATTATCCGTCAAAGCATCGAAAGAGTATCAAAGATACTCGCGACACAAGGCGGAAATTTCTTCCAAGTTTTTTATAGTAATACTTCCAATTTCTGGTTGATGCTTTTCATGGGCTTGTCTTTAGCGCTTTATTGCATGTATACGTTAGACAAGAAACAAACCATCAAAAAAGCTATCCCTGTTTTTGTCAGTGCTGGCATTGGTTTATTACTTTTTGCGTTTATTGATTATAAATCAAACCTCGCTGCATTATTTACACCAGGTGCTTCGGTTAAGAATGTGGTTGTCGCCTCATTACTTTTCTCATTCTTCATTTCCTTGGTGTTATTCCAAATTTCTATTATTTTAGGAACCATCTATCAATATAAAGGTGGCAAATCCGAGATTCTTAGATCTGTAATTGTCATTTCCTTGTTTGCTCTCGTCTGTCTTTCTTTCGGAATGATGGTTTCTTATGGTGACTTCTTTGGTTGGGCAAAAGATCCTACTACTGGACTCAATTTAAAAGAAACAGTTTATGACCAATTCGGTAATGCAACCCAGGTTAACGTTCCAGCGTATAAACAAATTATTTGTTTCTTAATGTTCACCGTCTACATTGGTTGCTTACTCATTTGGAAACCATATATTTCTGTCGGTATCTTAGGATCCATCTTCTTAGGATTCCATCTTATCTTAGTTCACTTACCAGGTATTAATCGTCCTGTCCAAGACGGAGACACAGTTAATTACATAACATTCTTTATCTCTCTTGTTATGGTGTGTATTTCTATCTATAGCCAGCGTGTTGCTGAAGCTAGAAAAGATGAAGAACTAGAAATACTTGCGACTGAAGATACATTGACCGGTTTATTAGCGTTTGAATATTTCACCACTTTAGTGTCGAAAAAAGCCCAAGAAAAAGAAGTTAATGTTGGTGAATGGATTTACATTTTCTTAGATATTACATCCTTTAAAATCTTTAATGACCAAAGAGGATTCACCGCTGGTAACCAATTCTTAAAAGATGTCGGTGAAATTCTTAAAGAACAATTCACAGACGGATTAGTCACTAGACAAAGCGATGACCACTATGTTGTTTTCTGTAAAAACGAAAACATCGAAGAAAAGGTTTATAACGTTGAATGTTCAGTAGAAAAATTAGATTTAGATATTCGACCAGGAGTTAAAGCTGGTGGATATATCTTAAAAGATAAGCAAGAAGACCCACATAGATCAGTTGAAAAAGCTAGATACGCATGCGCAGAACTTAAAAAACGCCACGGCGGTAGTGAATATCTTGAATACGACCAAAAGATGCACGACAACTATCGTTTAATTCAATATGTCGTTAGACATATCGATGAAGCAATCGCTAACGGATACATTAAAGCGTACTATCAACCAGTCGTCTGGAGTGAAAATAAAGAACTCTGTGGTTGTGAAGCTCTAGCAAGATGGATTGATCCACGTTATGGATTCATGAACCCAGGCATATTCGTAGGCGCATTAGAAGACGCGCAACTCGTGCACAAACTCGATGTTGCAATGCTAAGAATCGTCTGTCAAGACCTCAAGAAGAACTTAGACGCAGGATTACCAGCGGTACCAGTGTCAATCAACTTCTCTCGATTAGACTTTATGGTTATGGATGTTCCTAACGTCATCGAATCAATTGTTAATGAATATGGACTTGCGAAAGATATGATCCATGTTGAAGTCACTGAAAGCGCACTTCTAGAACAAGGCAACATCTTAAAACAATCAATGAAAGAACTTAAGAAAAAAGGCTTTGCCTTATGGCTTGATGACTTCGGTTCCGGATATAGCTCATTTAACGCGATTAAGGACTACGATTTCGACGTTTTGAAGCTCGACATGCAATTCCTCGTCGGCTTTAATGAAAACGAAAAATCAAAGGCTGTTATTAATTCAGTCATCTCAATGGCGGAGCAAGTCGGAATGAAGACTTTATCCGAAGGTGTTGAAACCGAAGAGCAAGCGAAGTTCTTAAGAGAAATCAGCTGTGGAAAGCTCCAAGGTTATCTATTTGGTAAACCGGTTCCATATGAAGATATTATGAAACGAATGCTCGATGGAGAATTCGCTATCTCTAAGAAATTTGAATAATTGAAAATGACCGCTTAGCGGTCTTTTCTTTATAACTTAAATTTGAAGTCACAATTAGAGCAGTGATACTCGTATCCTTTATTTATCATTTTGCGATCACATCGAGGACAAATGCCTGTTTCAATCGCATAAGCGATTTCACCCTTAATCTCTTCTCTAATTTGTTTTAGATATTCGATATTTTGAATATGCTCTTTTTTAGTAACGTCACTTTTCTTTGATTTTAATGTTTTATAGATTTTATCTATTTGCTTCTTTTCTAAAAGTTCTTTATATGGATATGAATCAATAAAAAGTCTTAAATCCTTTAGATTAATAACATTTTCATCTCCCATATATGGAGCGTTGTTTTTCACAAACACCACTACTGGGATAACATCATATTTCTTTTCTAACGCTCTATTAACCATTGTCGTATGTGATTTGTTTTGTTTTAAAGGGTTAGAAATTCTTGTTCTTTCGCCTTTTATTTCTTTAATCCAAAATGGTTCACCGGTATTACTATAAATTGTCCCATAGTAGTTCTTGGTTTCAATAACAAACACTCCGTGAGGGTGGATTAAAATATGATCAATTTGATGAGTCATTTCACTTTTCTCATTAACAAAAGTAACATCATTCAAGATACGATGATGCTCTTTGATTTTTGAGAGATTCTTTTTGACTAAAGATTCGCCTTTTTCTCCGCGAGTTTTGGTTGACATGCTTTTATGATAACAAACAAGCCACTATTTGCTAACTGGAATAACAATAATTATGCTTTCTTGTTTACTATAATTTCTTTATATGATTAAATAATGTCAGCCGGTGATTTACTGAAATAGAGTTACGATCCGGTTTTTTTATTACCGTAAAACTTGTTTCTCTTAATTCTTTTAACTTTACGTTTATCATTTTTGTGGAATTTCCAATTTGTATAAACTTTTTGTTCAAAAGACGATTCATCATCCAAAAAATTCCTTGGTATCAAATAGAATTTTCCATCTTTGTTTGGGTTTGGATGCTTATATAAAGGCACATTATTAATGTTGGTCTTACCTTTGCGAGTAATTTGAGGTTTGGTAGTAATCAGAATATTTTTTCTTTTGCTGCCAATATCCTTGTGCAAATAAGAATAATGCTTTCTTTTTTTGTTCCATCTAAATTCACTTCTTGACATGTTCATTACCTCCATTGAGCAAAAAAGCCCCTCATTTATTAAAGGAGGCGAAAAATTCAAAATTTTTAATTTTTTTCTTAAACTTTTTTTCGTAACGCGCAAGAAATCCACTATTTTTTCGTTCTCGCAACCAATATTTGCGAAAAAGTAAAGTAAAAATGGTGGAACGCAACCAAATAGAGTTAATATGATATATGGGTAAATGGAGGTCGCTACAATGACAATCAAACTCGGAAACCGTTTAGCGGATCTAAGAAAAGAACATGGATACTCGCAAGAAGAATTAGCAGAGAAATTAGGAGTATCAAGACAAGCAGTTAGTAAATGGGAATGTGGAGAAGCTTCGCCAGACACTGATAACTTAATCGAGCTTGCACGCTTATATAATACTTCTTTAGATGAATTATTAGAGATCAAAAAGCCTGAAGAAAATAGTGATGACAATAAACATGTTGTCGTTGATCTAAAAGATGATGAAGGAAATAGCGTACACGTCACATTAGATGGTAACGATGAAAATCACCAAGAATTTATCAAAAAACATAAGCATGAATCTCGCAAACCAAAAACATGGGAAATCATTATTGATTCAATCACTGTCTTTGGCGCAGTAGTTGCTTATATCTTATTAGGAACACTTTTAGGCTTATGGGCGCAGGCGTGGGTATTATTCTTACTCATTCCAATCGTTCCAAGTATTCTTGAAGCAATTATCTATAAAGATATGAATAAATTTGCTTATCCAGTCCTACTTGTCTTTGTGTATTTCTTTGTCACAATGTGGTTAGGTATTGCGATTTGGCATCCACTTTGGGTTATCTTCCTCACCATCCCTGTTTATTACACAATCGGTGGTGTTATAAATAACGTCAGAGGCAAAAAAGAAGAAGAAGACTAAAATAAAAAAGCACTTTTTAAGAAGTTAATGCTTCAGTAAAGTGCTTTTATTGTGCTTTATAAATTAATTACTCTTCTAACGCCTTTTAATTTTTCTAATCCTTCTACTTTAGTAGAAACATCAGCGATAAGCGCTGAATTAGCGCCTTTAGAGCCATAAACTGGGTCACCCTTAGTAAATACTTTAACAGTCTTTAAAACGCTTGCTAGGGTGTCTTCATTATTCTCAAAGAGAACAACCACTCTATTACCGGTTCTTGGACCTAAGCAAATGTTTGGATAGTTAACAGAGTTAACGATATTACCGTTTTCCAAATAATTAACAACTTGGTTAGCCGCCATAGCAGCACAGTTATCTTCGCTTTCTTCAGTTGAAGCACCTAAATGGGAAATTGCCACTACTCCATCCATATTTGCGGTCTTTGCATTTGGGAAGTCAGTGACATATCTTCTTACTTTTCCGTTTTTTAAAGCTTCTTTTAAATCGTCATCGTTCACTAAAGCATCTCTAGCGGCGTTAATAATAATGACACCATCTTTCATCTTTGCGAACGCTTCTTTATTAAGCATTCCTCTAGTTGCGTCTAACAAAGGAACGTGAACTGTAATATAGTCACTTCTTTTATAAAGTTCATCATAATTAACGAGTTCAACTTCTTTAAGAAGTTCGGCGTTCTTTTTAATAACAGCTTCACTTGGTTCAACAGCGATAACTTTCATGCCTAACTTACTAGCAGCGTCTGCCACCAATGAGCCAATCGCACCGCATCCGATAACGCCTAAGGTTTTTCCGAGGATTTCAGTTCCTGCAAATGCACTCTTGGCTTTTTCCATGGTTTTATTGATTTCTGGATCATTCTTATTTTCTTTAACCCATTCCATGGATCCACGAATATCACGCGCTGCTAAAAGCATCATTGCGATAACGAGTTCTTTAACACCGTTTGCGTTAGCGCCAGGAGTGTTGAAAACCACTACTCCTTCTTCAGCAAAACGATCAAGAGGAATATTGTTTACGCCTGCGCCTGCTCTAGCGACAGCAAGCACTGATTTTGGTAATTCCATTTCGTGCATAGCAGCACTTCTTACAAGTATTGCGTCAACGTTTTCTTGTAGGGAATCGCTTATTTTATAGTTATTTGGTAAAACTTTTAATCCGACTGGAGATATTTTATTTAAGCAATGAATTTGTCTTTCCATTATTACTTATGAGCCTCCTCAAACTCTTTCATGTATGCCACTAATGCTTTTACTCCATCAATTGGCATTGCATTATAAATAGAGGCTCTTAATCCACCTGTGGATCTATGACCTTTAAGGTTTGTGAATTTATATTTTTTCGCACCTTCTAAGAATTCGGCATCGAGTTCATCACTTGGAGTTCTGAAAGTGACGTTCATTAATGAACGTGAATCTTTTTCAACGCTCGCTTTATAGAATTTAGATTGGTCTAAATAATCATAGATAATCTTGGCTTTTGCTTCGTTAGCTTCTTTTCTTTTTTCTAAGCCGCCATTAGCAAGTAACCATTTAAATACCTTTCCACAAATGTAGATACCATAAGTTGGTGGGGTGTTATACATTGATCCGTTTTCTGCATGTGGAGCGTATCTAAGATACACTGGAAGAGGTAGTTCGGCACTTCTAGCAACCAAGTCATCTCTAATGATGATAATAGTAACGCCTGCTGGACCAACGTTCTTTTGTGCACCAGCGTAAATCATTCCAAATTTCTTCACATCAATTGGTTCGCTTAAGAAGCATGAAGACATATCACAAATTAATGGAATATTTCCAGTATCTGGATATTCTTTGAATTTTGTTCCATAGATAGTGTTGTTATCGCACATATAGACATAGTCGGCATCTGGATTAACTTTTAATCCTTTCATATCTGGGATGCGTTTAAATCCATTTTCTTCGCCACTAGCGATAACTCTTACTTCACCAAAAAGTTTTGCGTCTTGAATTGCCTTTTTGGTCCAAACACCAGTATTGATATAATCTGCTTTTTTGTTAACAGTCATTAAATTCATTGGAATCATTCCAAATTGAAGAGTGGCTCCACCTTGTAGGAAGAGAACTTTATAGTTCTCTGGAATTCCAATTAGCTTTCTTAAATCTGCTTCAGCCTCATCAATGATTTGTTGAAAGACTTTGCTTCTGTGGCTCATTTCCATAACGGACATACCACATCCACGATAATCAAGCATTTCTTCCGCTGCTTCTTTTAATACTTCTTCTGGAAGCATTGCTGGTCCAGCAGAGAAATTATAAATTCTTGCCATATAAATCTCCTTTTACTTCACAATTTTTTTGGCTTCTAAGTAATATCTTTTTTCATTCGCATGGCCCATGGAGAACGATTTTCTCGGAAGCACGAGATCGCCCGCAATATAATCAAACAAGTCATCTTTGGTTAACGCTGGCATCGCTATTGCGATTGAATGAGGATTTTTATCACTAACGGATATAAGTTCTTCTTCATCATGAATGAAATCAATTTTCACTTCAGGATGCTCTTTCATATATGAATCGAGGAACGTTTGAATGGTTTTATACGCTTGAGGGGCATTCTTGTTCATTCTAAGTTCTTCTTTTCCTCTACTATAAGAGTATGTGAAAGAGACAAAGTCTCCGTTTGTAATTTGTTTTAATTCGTCTAAGAAAGAATCATCAACATTGAAAAGAATCCTATGGATTGGTTCAAAGATAATTCCTTCATCATATAGGTTGTTCGCTTCCACTAAAGCGAATCTAGCTGGATGGTCTTTTCTTTCTTCTTCATTAAGATCTTTTTTGATCAAATCCCAGTGTGCTTTCGCAGTTGCTAGAGAGTGATTTCCGTCCCCAACAATAAAGAGAAGCCCATTACCATTTTTGTTATATAATTCATCAAATTTCTTTAAGACTTTTTTGGTGTTGGTTATTTTATAACCACGAATATGACCGCCATCTTTGTTTAGGTCAAAGTCATAGACTTTTTCTAACTTGTCTTTATTCTTATATAATTCTTCGATTATTGTTTTTTCTTTATCATCAAATAAGACCAAAATATGTGGTAGTTCAATTTCAGCGTCTTTTCTGATCTTTAATCTTGGTGGAATACGTTCCACAATTGTGGCTTCGCTTGCTTTAATAGAAGCTCTGCTTCCTCTTTCATATGAATAGTCTTCTAAATCGATTGAAAGAATTAATCCAAGTCTTCTAATTCCGTAAGAGGTAACTCTTTCAACAAGAATAAAGCATTCCCCAATATCCACCAAATCATTATTTTTTAAATAATGAGAAATTTTTGAATTAATGTTTTTGATATAAATCTCGCCATCAGTGTTTTCTAAATATGCTTCTGGATAAATCATATGAAAAGTAGACACTTCATCACCGATGTGCTCTTTCAAAGTATTCCAGTACTCTAAATTACTTGTGTACTGGTCACAAGCGATGACGGCATATTTTGACATATCCACTCCCGGTCTAGGGAGATAGATATGAGGAGCTTTGATGGTATTAATCATTAGCACACTCCTTGGGCTAACATTGCATCATAAACCTTCAAGAAACCCGCTATATTGGCGCCTAAGGCTAAATTTCTTGGCTGCCCAAACTTAACTGCGGTATCGTGACAATTCTTAAAGATTGTTTTCATGATTTCTTCTAATTTTTGATCAACTTCTTCAAATGTCCAGCTTAAGTGCATGGCGTTTTGGCTCATTTCTAATCCAGAAACTGCAACACCACCTGCGTTACTGGCTTTGCCAGGAGCAAAGAGAACATCATTGGAATTGAAGTATCTAATCGCTTCAACATCTGTTGGCATATTTGCACCTTCGACAACCATATAACATCCATTCTTCTTAAGAATTTCTGCTTCTTTCAAGGAGATTTCTCCTTGAGTAGCGCATGGTAAAGCAATGTCACATGGTGTTGACCATAATCCTCTTGGTCCTTCGACAAACTTAACACCTTTATGTGTTTGGGCGTATTCTTTTGAGAACATGCCTTTTTCTTTACTGAGTTTAACAATATATGGAACATCTAATCCGTTTGGATCGGTAACAAATCCATCAATATCACTCATACCAACAAGGATAGCTCCTAGTTGATTTGCTTTTTCGGCTGCCATACCGCCAACTTTTCCGCATCCAGAAATGATGACTTTCTTTCCTTTAAAGTCTGTGTTGAAGTATGTTTTTAGCATTTCTCTTGCGTAATAAAGTAAGCCATAGCCTGTTGCCTCTGGTCTAGCAAGAGAACCACCATAAGACATTCCTTTGCCTGTAAAAACACCAGACCATTCATCTTTAAGTTTCTTATAATAGCCAAACATATATCCAACTTCACGAGCTCCAAAGCCTAAATCACCAGCTGGAACGTCAGTGTCTGGACCAATATGTCTATATAATTCACTCATAAAGGATTGGCAGAACCTCATAACTTCGGCATCGCTCTTTCCGCGTGGGTCGAAATCTGCTCCACCTTTTCCTCCTCCCATAGGGAGGCCTGTTAAACTGTTTTTAAATGTTTGTTCAAAACCCAAGAACTTAAGAATCGATAAATTTACAGATGGGTGAAATCTCATTCCACCTTTATATGGTCCAATTGCGGAGTTGAATTGAACACGGTATCCTGTGTTAACACGAATTTTACCGCTATCATCAACCCATGGGACTCTCATTTGGATGACTCTTTCTGGGACGATTAATCTTTCTAATATTGAAAATTGTTCAATTCTTGGGTCTTTTTCCACTAAGAAGTCCATCGAATCGAAAAATTCTTCAACAGCTGCAACGAATTCTTTTTCGTTGCCGTATCTTCTTTTGACATCTTCTAAAAGATTGTTGAGATACTCACTTTTATACATACGTATCCTCCTTTCCGTCATTAGAAAAACACTAAGTGACGGAGTTAATAATGTTTATACCTGCATTAATGATATTAACACACCTTGTTCTTTTTATTAATATAAAAGAAAAATGAACGTTAAATAAAATCCTCCATAAGGAGGATTCAAATCTAATATAACTTATGGGTTAGGCTTTCGTATTCAGCGTATAACTTTAGACAAGCTTTTCTATCTAATTCAATAACAAGCTTTTCTCTTTCGCCAGGCTGTTGCATTTGATAGAACTTTGCGTCTCTAAATCCGATTTGTTCTGTATCAAAGATATTGCATCCGTAATAAACCTTTTCGATATTAGCCCATAATATTGCTGACATGCACATTGGGCATGGTTCACCAGTTGTATATAATTCACAACCACTTAAATCAAATGTTCCAAGTGTTTTACATGCTTTATGAATTGCCATCATTTCTCCATGACAAGTTGGATCGTTATTTTTTAAAACTTGGTTATGTCCTTTTCCAACCACCACTCCGTCTTTAACAATAACTGCGCCAAATGGACCACCGTGTTGGTTTCTAATTCCTTTTCTGGCTTCATTAATTGCCATTCTCATGTACTTATTCATACGAATACCTCTTTCTAATTAATTTTATATTATTTTGATTTTCTTTTCGATTTCCATTTGATTAAAACACGTTGATAATACTCTTTCCACGTCTTAGTTAGCATCTCTTCATTATAGAAATCAGAGACGAATTCAGCGTTATCGCTTTGTTCCTTATAGTAGGTTGCGTCATTTTTGAGTTTTTGTAGTTCACTAGAAAATTCTTCAACGTTATTTCCTTTCGCATATTTTGAGAAAAGAATCGGTTTATACAATTCTAAATCTCTTACTAAAAATGGCTTATGAACATTCGCGATTTCAAGAATTGTCATTGGAAATAATTCCATGTATGAAGGCATAAATAAGACGTCACACGAATTATAAACTTCATTCATGTATTTTCTATCAATAATTGGAATATGAAGCATATTTTGTGGCAAATTTTTGAATAATTTCCTATATTTTCTATATCCGTGCATAATTCTTCCGAACGAGAATCCACCAACCCAGACGAAGAAAAGATCTGGATTTTGTCTTGCGGTCTCCACAAAGTCGTCAATACCTTTTCTGGTTTGAATTTGTCCACATCCTAAAACGACAAATTTGTCTTTTGGAATGTCATATTTGTCTTTAAGTTCTTCTACTTTTTCTTTTTCGAGGACGCAGAATTCATTATGATCAACATAATTCGGTATATAGGTTATTTTTTCTCTTGGAATTCCAAGCTTTTCTAAGTCTTTTATGAAGCATGGATTAACCACAACTAGTTCATCAGCTTTACGGTAATATGAATTCACGTAAGCATCAAAAATAATTTCCGCTATTTTGGGTAATTTAATGCTTTGGTGATTTTTAGCGGGAATAAAATGAACATAAACAATGTTTAAATGTTTCTTGTTCATCCTCATTCTATAGCCTGGATGAACACTATGAATGTGATAAATATCAAAGTCAGATTTCTTTGAATTAATCTCTACATTAAAATCGTTAATCTTGCTGACTAACGTTACTTGTTCACGATATGCACTCGCAACGCCTTGGCCTTGTGCAACCTCAGCCTTGCTGAGCATATTTATACGAATTTTCATACTATGATTATTGTAAAGGCGTTTAAGAGAAAAAGAAACTATTTAATTTATTGTGCTAAGTATCTAAGTATCTTATAATTTAGATACTTTTGAACATAAAGGAGGTAAATATCAATGATTAGTAAAAAGCTTGCTATCGAAGTTTTGAATGAAATGCTTTCCACGGGCGCTGATTACGCTGAGATTTTTTACGAAGACAGTCACTCTGCTGGTCTCTCAATTGAAAATGGAAAAGTATCATCCAGTTCCTACAACATCACTTCTGGTGCTGGACTTAGATTATTAAAAGAAAATAGATGTGTATACGGATATACAAGCGATTTAACAAAAAAAGGCTTAATTAATTTAGCTAAATCATTAAACAAATCATTTAATGGTGAACGTTTATTAACGGTTAAAAAATTAGAAATGATCAGAGGCAAAAATAGAAATGTGATTGCCAAAAGTTATGATGATATACCAGTTAAGGACAAAATTAATCTTGTTAGAGAAGGAATTAAAGAAATCGAATCTTTTAAAGATCCAAGAATCGTAAGATACTTAGGTTCTTTTGGTAATAGTATTAGAAATGTGACTATTTTTAATTCCAAAGAAAGGTGGTTTTCAAGAAAAACAGAATTTGCTCGATTGGTATATTCAATTGTCTTAGCGGATGAAAATGGAATGGAAACTGCTTTTGAAGGACCTGGTTGTCAAATGGATATCAGCTATTTCCAAGACAAGGCCAAACCTAGAGAAGTAGCAAGAAAAGCCGTAGAAGTTGGCTTAAAAATGCTCGCCGCCAAAGAATGTCCTTCAGGAAAAATGCCAGTTGTTATTGGTAATGGATGGGGTGGAGTTCTTTTTCACGAAGCATGCGGACATCCACTAGAAGCTAGTGCTGTTAGTAGAGGATTAAGTTACGCAACAGGCAAAGAAGGCCAAATGATTGCTTCACCAGTAGTCACCGCTATTGATGATTCAACTATTCCAAATGCATGGGGATCAATTGACATTGATGACGAAGGAAATCCAGGAACAAAAAGAGTCTTAATTAAAGACGGAGTCCTTAAAGACTTCATGATAGATGACTTCAATGGAAGAAGAATGGGTAGACAAGGAAACGGTTCTTGCCGTAGGCAAAACTACAAATATTGTCCAACTAGCCGTATGAGTAACACTTATATTGATAACGGCAAATCAACTAGAGAAGAAATTATCGCTGCAACAAAACTTGGCTTATATGCAGTAAGCTTTGCAGGCGGCAGTGTTAACCCAGCAACTGGAGAATTCAACTTTGGCGTCTCAGAAGCGTACATTATTAGAGATGGCAAGGTTTGTGAACCAGTTAAAGGCGCAACATTAATTGGCAAAGGTGAAGAAGTCCTTAAAAAGATTGATATGGTTGCTAATGACCTTGAACTTGCCCAAGGAATGTGTGGCGCAGCCAGTGGAAGTATTAGAACAAACGTTGGTCAACCCACTTTAAGAGTTAGTGAAATGACCGTTGGTGGTAGAGGAGGAGAATTAAAGTAACATGAAATACGATAAGTTTTTTGCTCTTGCTAAAGAAGCAGGAATTGAAGAATGTGAATTTACAGTAGCAACCTCTACATCATTAGAAATAACCCTATTCCACGGTGAAATTGATAGTTATTCACCAAATAGTTCTTCTACTTTTATGGCAAGAGGAATTTATAAAGGAAAAATGGGTGCAATTGTCAGTGATGTCTATAACAAAGACTCCGCTGAGTTATTTGTGAAAGCCATTATTGAAAACGCTTCAGTTATCGAAAACGATGATCCTGTATTTATTTTCAAAGGAAGCGAAAAATACCATAAAATAAATACTTTTAACAAGGAATTAGAAAAAATTTCAGTTGATCAGAAGCTAAATAAGCTCTACGAACTAGAAAGAAAAATTAAGGAATTAGATAAAAGAATCATTGAAATCCAAATGGTCGGATTTGAAGAAGCAAGCTCGACTTTGACAATTCTAAACAGCCATGGATTAAAGCTCGTTCAAAAGAACAATCACTTCGTTTATTATGGTGGAGCGGTTGCTAAAGAAGGAGAACAAGTCAAAACTGGCTTCGACATGGCATTTGGAAACGATTTTTCCAAGTTTGATGTCGATGAATTAGCAAAATCTATTGTTAAAGAAACGGTCAGCAAGCTAGGCGGATATCAATGTGAATCATCAACCTACAGAGCTGTGCTTTCGCAAGACGTTGTTAAGACATTTATGTCAGCATATGTTGGCAGCGCAGACGCAGAAGACGTTCAAAAGAACTCTTCATTATTTGTAGGCAAGCTCGGACAAAAAGTTGCTTCAAAGAAAATCACTATAGAAGATAAACCATTAGCAAAAACAGTATTTGCAAAATCATTTGATGATGAAGGTGTTGCTACACGCAATCTTCCAATCATTAAAAATGGTATCCTTCAAAACTATCTGTATAATTTAACAACCGCCGCTAAAGATGGTGTTCAATCTAATGGTCACGGTTCCGTTGGTGGAGGAAGTAAGGTTTCCACTACAACTTGGTATTTAGAGATGAAAGCTGGCAAAAAGACACTTGATGAATTATTTGCCGAAGTTGGTAATGGAGTTTATATCACCGAAGTCCAAGGAATGCATGCCGGTTTAAATCCTAGAAGTGGTAATTTCTCTTTGCAATCTACAGGATTTATGATTGAAAACGGAAAAGTTACTCACGGATTAGATATCATTACTGTTTCCGGTAACTTAGTTGATCTCTTTAATTCAATTACTGAAGTCGGAAGTGATTCAAAAGAGTTTGCAAGCGGAATGAAATGTCCATCCGCAATTGTTAAAAAGATTGTTGTCTCTGGCAAATAATCAAATAATTATTAGATTAGACTTGTTTAATTCAAGTCTTTTCTTTTAATATTTTTTATTATTCTATATGCTGTGTTTATATTATTGGGTTATAATAACTTAAGTTATGGAAGAAAATAAGAATATTTTAAAACAATGGGTGTTATCCGCAATTAATAATCGTAGTAGCAAAGAGTTAAAAGAAATCTTTGAAACTATTCCAAACATCGATATTGCAGAAGCGGTAGCAGACGTTGATGATCCAAAGCAACTTCTGTATATTTTCCGTGTCGTTGGAAGCGAATACTCCGCTGAATTTTTTGCTGAACTTTCTTCCGAACAACAAGAGATTGTTATCAATGCTTTCTCTGATAAAGAATTAATGGAATTAATTAGTGATTCCTACGCTGACGATATCGTTGATACCATCGAAGAAATGCCAGCTAACATCGTTACTAGGGTCTTAAAAGCATGTCCAAAAGATCTAAGAGGCGACGTTAATCGCTTACTTAACTATAAAGACAACACTGCTGGAAGCATAATGACTACCGAATACATCGAAATGAAAGATTCGGTGACAGTCAAAGAAGCTATTGAAACTATTCGTATCAAAGGTAAAGACGCTGAAACAGTGTATACAATCTTTGTTAGAGATAATAAAAGAACCCTCGTCGGCACAGTTGAATTATCAGATTTAATCTTCTCCAAAGAAGACCAAGTCTTATCAGAAATTATGGATAAAGACTTTGTCTCTTGTAATGTCAATGATGACCAAGAAGATGTCGCTAAAAAGTTCAAACGTTACGACTTAACTGCTATGGCAGTTGTTAATAGTGAAAACAAAATTGTTGGTATTATCACAATCGACGATATCGTCGATATTATGGAACAAGAAGTCAGTGAAGATATCGCTCACATGGCTGCTATTACCGACATGGAGGAACCATATCTTAAAACTCCAATTTTAAAACTTGTTTTAAAGTGTGCTCCTTGGATTATTGCCTTAATGATTCTTCAAATCTTCTCCACAATGATTCTTTCTAAATTTGAAGGCGTCATTGGACAATTCGCTATTTTAGCGGTCTTCACCCCACTTATTATGGATGCTGGAGGAAATTCAGGTGGACAAACCACCACTATGATTGTCCGTTCGTTATCTCTAGATGAATTTAGCGGAAAAGACTATGGCAAGGTAGTTCTAAAAGAACTAAGAGTTGCATCCATTATCGGCGCAATTATTGCTGTGTTCGCATTTGGATGGTTAATGTTTGAAATGAGTGTTGGTATTGTTAACACCGACTCCATCTTACACCTAGTTAACAAAAACGGTGGCAACTATAACGCTTATATGGCACTTGTTGCTTCATTAGTTGCAGGTACCTTATTTGTGACAATGATTATTTCTCGTCTTGTTGGTGTGTCCTTACCATTCTTAGCCAAATTAGTTAAACTTGATCCAGCGGTTATGTGTGGACCACTTACCACCACAACAGTTGATATTATTTCTCTTATCACATACTTCCTATTATGGACTCAAATCATCGGTCCAATAATGGGCATTGGTATTTAAAGCAAAATAAAGCCACTTCATAGAAGTGGCATTTTTTATTCGTATAATTTGTAATTAGGAAGTTCTTCCCATTTTGGATGAGCTTCAATTACTTTATCTAATGCTTCGTTAAATAACACTAGTTCGTTATGTCTTCTGTTTGCAGGGACATTTTTATACGCTCTAACGACTTTCTTTAAAGCAAGCATTACTTCGCTTTGTGAACCATCGAGTAATCCTGCTGTTAGAATATATGTTCTAATAACTGGCATTGTGGATTCGTTAGCAAGATCTCTTCTCATTGAGAATGAAACTTCATTTTCATAATACTCGTCAATCTCTTTTTTATCCTTAGACATAATATAGGCAAATATGTGTTGTGACTTAGTTTCAAACATTACACGGCTTGAGCATTCTTTTTGATGTTCATCAATCTCATTAAGTAAAGAGAACGCTTCGTCGTATTTCTTTTCCGCTAATAGAGCACACACTTCGTTTAAAGCTGACTCAGGAATGAATTTAGCCGGTTTCTTGCTGGTTTCTTCTTCTTTTTTAACGTTGACGGTTAGAATTTCTCCTGCGTTTTCAGCAGCGAGTCGATCGTTAAATCCAACGACATCTCCTTTGATTTGAGATAATCGATATCCATCAGTGGTTGAATCAAGCTTTGTTGGGATAATGTTATAAACAAGTACAAGCGAAGCGATGACTGCGCATGTTAAGAAAGCGTATCCAATATCTGAATCAAAGCCTTTGTTGTCTTTGAAAGTGAAGAAAAGGAATATACACGCTGCAATCCACGCGACATTAAATACTGTTCCATATAATAAATATGGATATGGATTTGGATTTTCTTTTTTCTCATAGTTAGGAACGATTTTTGTTTCTCCAGTAAGACCATCAAAGTTTGCAAACTTGGCCTTGTGCTTTCCGTCCTTATTTAAATAAATGGTGAAATAGAATAAGCACCAAGACATTATTCTATATCCGCCTGTCTTTGCACCAAGTAAATGACCTAATTCGTTGAGAAGTCCGCTTGCAAAGACACCAATTAAAACTGACACAATGATATAAACAGCATAAAGGAACACTGTTTTAATGCCTGAGTGTGCATAATGTGTTTGTAAAACAGTAAAGCCATAGATAATTGCTACAGCGAAGACTAATAAATAGATTAAGATTCCAATAATATTTTCTTTTTTCATAATTTAACGCATACAGGAATTATATATAATTCTCGCAACTTCTGCATCCATATCTTTTCCGTGATGCGGAACAACTTTAGTTCCTCCATCAGTCATATTATCCACTAAAGCGTCGATATCATCTTCTTTAATGCCGAGTTCAGCGAGGGTTGAAGGCATTCCTAGAGCCTTGAAATATTCTTCGATTTTATGAATTGTAGCTAACGCCATTTCATTTTTATCTTCCATATGAAGATTAAACACTCTTTCTCCTAGCTTGCAGAACTTTTCAATATCATATTTATAATAATATTTCGCCCAAGCAGGCCATAAAACCGCAAGCCCACATCCGTGTGCAACGTGTTCAAACATTCCACTAACAGGGTGTTCTAATTTATGAACAAACATTCCATGTGGTTTACCAATACTTGTGATTCCGTTATGTGAGTAACTACTCGCGAGCATAATGCGTGCGCGATACTCATAATTATTAGGATTGTTATAACAAAGTAAACCAACATCAAAGACGTTCTTGATAAGTCCTAACGCAAACTCATCTGCAAGCATATATTCTTCACTATAGGAGAAATATCTTTCAAATGAGTGCATAATAATGTCCACTATTCCATAAGCTGTTTGTTCTTTGCTTACTGATTTAGTTAAGTCAGGATTTTCAATCGCAAAGACAGGTCTAATAAGATCGCTATTAAATCCCATCTTAATATTTGTTTCATCATCTTGAACAACACACGAACTCGATAATTCACTACCAGCTGCTGAGATTGTCAAAATAACCCCAATTGGTAAAGCGTGGTCTGGGGTAAGTCTA
This sequence comes from uncultured Erysipelotrichaceae bacterium, assembly GCA_902800025.1. GTDB lineage: Bacteria > Bacillota_I > Bacilli_A > RFN20 > CAG-826 > UBA2450. Next base: position 53,501 of record CADCDA010000004.1, read on the forward strand.
TGATAATTAAAATCACGAACATCGCCATCATGATCATAATTAACAGCGATACATTTTGCGGTATCTATAACGCTTCCACCACCTATTGGTAGGATAAATTGAACATTATTTTCTCTTACGAGCTTTACACCTTCTTCAACTAGATCAAAAGTTGGATTTGCTCTCACTCCTTTGAGCAAAACATATTCAATTTTTTCTTCAGTTAAAGCTTTAACCACTCTTTCTAAAAGTCCACTTTTGATGACTGAATTCTTACCAATGACGATAAGAATTTTATCAATTTTAAGACCTTTTAAAATACGGCCGACTTCTAGTTCCCAATCGTGGCCGAAGTAAATTTTTGTTGGAGAGCAAAATTCAAAATTTTTCATACATTTTCCGCCGATTTGATTGCTTTTTGGACATTTTTTTCGAAGTTTTTAGGCTCAATAAAGTTAAAACTGTTAAGTAGTCCAACCAATGTTTTGTTTCTATAGTTTGATAAGTAATAGACTGTTGAGTTCCCATAACCGTAAGCGTAGAATCTTGCGATTGATTTTCTAGTGGCTAGTGATAATTTTTTCTCATTATCAAGCTTAGAAATGAAACGGAGTCCCGATGTATAGAAAACATTATAGATAAACTCGTAAAAGAGTTCTTTTCCACTACTATTTATAGTGGCATTTATGAACGCTTCATTATGCTTATAGTAGTTAAAAACGCATTCTATTAATGCACGATAATCTTCAGCGTTGGCCGCTCCTTGAATTCTCTCTTCAAGAAAAACCTGAGTGAGTAAATCATAGATATCATGATAGTGATAATAGAATGTTTTTCTACTGATGTCACATTTTTTGGACAACTCTAAAACAGATATCGTATCAATTGGTTGATGCGCCATCATATCTTTTAGAGTTACCGCCAAAGCATGTTCTGTTTTCATAATTATTTAATCTTGCAATATTCCTTTGCAACTTCACTACCTACGGCAGCGTTGTTTAACACTAACTTGATGTTACTTTCTAATGAATCTCCACCTGTGAGTTCAACAATTGTTTTGAGCAAGAACGGAGTACATTCTTTTCCTTTAATGCCTTCTTCATCCATTTTCTTTAATGCAGTAGCTATCGCATTATCGATAACATCTTTTGGCATTTCATATTGTTCTGGAATTGGATTTGTTAATAGAATTCCACCAACAAGGCCATTCTCTCTTTTTGCTTTAATAATTCTCGCCATTTCTTCTGCACTATCGACTTTATAGTCGATTTTTAATCCAGAATGTGAATTATAGAAAGCTGGAAGTTCTTCGGTTTTATATCCTAAAACAGGAACCCCCATTGTTTCTAAATATTCAAGAGTAAGTGGTAAATCCAAAATTGCTTTTGCTCCAGCACATACAACTGTTACATTAGTTTTTGCTAATTCTTGTAAGTCTGCAGAAATATCAAATGTTTCTTGAGCGCCTCTATGAACACCACCAATACCACCAGTGACAAACACTTCTATTCCGGCTTGATTAGCAATGATCATTGTGGTAGCAACTGTAGTTGCACCCCATAGTTTTTTAGCGTATACAACCGGTAGATCTCTACGAGATACTTTTAATACACCTTTTCTTTTTCCAAATTGTTCGATTTCTTCAGGCGTCATACCGACGATTGGTTCACCATCAATAATTCCAATTGTGGCAGGTATAGCACCATGATCTCTAATTACTTGTTCAACTTCCAAAGCAGTCTGAACATTTTTCGGATAAGGCATGCCATGTGAAATAATTGTGCTCTCTAATGCAACAACTGGTTTGTTGTCTTTCAAAGCTTTTAAAACTTCTGGATTAATTTTCATATATGCTCCTATAAATATAATATTTATGTCGTTCGTATCTATTATATTACTCTATTTAGTCAGTGTCCCAATTTTTCATAAAGATTTTTTTGTTTTACACTTTTCATATATAAAAAGTATAAGATAGATATATGAAACATCTGACAAAGAGTGTCGAAGATATTACTAGATACAAGCCTTCGATAGAAGAAGGATTATCTAACGAAGAAGTTAATAAAAGAAAAGAGAAAGGCCTTTTTAATATTGCAAAAAGCCCAACCAACAAATCTTATCTTCAAATTATTATTGGTAACATTTTCACATTCTTTAATATCCTAATGTTCGCGGTTGCAATTTTGCTCTTACTATTAGTAGGACCAAAAGTTGTTACCAACTTAATGTTCTTGGGAATTATTATATGCAATCTATTGATTGGCACTATACAAGAATGTAAATCAAAACACACGATTGAAAAATTAAAACTTCTTAACGATAGCAAAATAAAAGTAAAACGTGGAGGGCAAGAATTAGACATTCTTCCTTCTGAGATTGTATTAGACGATGTTGTTATCCTTGGACCTGGAGATCAAATCCCAGTAGACGGCTTTATTCTTGGCACTGATATTATTGAAGTTAATGAATCACTATTAACAGGAGAATCTGTCCCAGTTAAAAAGACTAAGGGAGATACATTATACGCAGGTTCTTTCGTGGTTTCTGGCAATAACTGTATCATTGCAGACAAGATTGCAAACGATACGTATATTCAATCTATTGAGAGTAAAGCCAAAGCATCAAAACAACCAAAATCCCGTTTGATGGTTGCTATTAATAAAATTATTAGAACAATGGCCTTTATCGCTATTCCTTTAGCAATTGTTGTTTTCCTAAACGAATTTTTACACGGCGTTAAAGTAATTAATAGCGATACCCCAATCTTCCCATCTTTCTGGGGGCAAGAAAGCGCGATGACTAACGCAGTGTTTTATGGTGGAACCACTATCGCATATATGATTCCTTGTGGTATGGCCTTGCTCGCTTCTGTTGCAATGGCGACAGGTGTTGTCAAACTCGCTAATAGCAAAACACTTGCACAAAACTTATATTCTGTTGAGCTCCTTTCAAGAGTTAACACCTTGTGTTTAGACAAGACAGGAACACTGACAGACGGAACAATGTCAGTAGAAAGCTATGAAATTATTGATAAATCAATAAATGATGATGAACTTAAAAATCTTATCAGCGGATATTTAAGTGCATTTAAATCCAAAAACCAAACCTCCATTGCGATGGAAAATAAATTTGGTAAGAACAAACTTTACGAAATTAAAGAAACCATTCAATTTTCTAGTTCTAGAAAATACTCAGCGGTTAAATTTGAAAAGCTTGGCTGGTATGCTTTAGGCGCTCCTGAATATCTCACCGGTGACCAATCAATTCTTAATAGAGTAAATGAATTCGCTAAGAACGGTTTAAGAGTCGTCCTCTTAGCGAAGATTAATGAAGAATTCGCTAATGAAGACATGCTTCCAGGAAAAAGAAGTAATGTCGCGATGTTTATTATTAGAGACACAATTAGACCAGAAGTATATGACACGATGAAATGGTTTAAAGAAAACGATGTTGATATCAAAGTCATTTCTGGTGATAACATTGGTACCGTTAGTTATATTGCAAAGCAATCTGGTATTGAAAATTGGGATAAATGTGTCGATATGAGCAAAGTCACAGAAAAAGATGACTTTGAATCAATTGTTATGAATAACGCTATTTTTGGTAGAGTGTCTCCAGATCAAAAGGCAGATATTATTGCTGTTCTTAAAAAGAACGGACGCATTACAGGTGTTACTGGCGATGGCTTAAATGATTTATTAGCCTTTAAACAAGCTGATTGTTCTATCGCTCTCGCTAATGGTGCGGCCGCAACTAAAAACGTTGCCAATCTAATTCTATTAGATTCAAATTTTGCAAATATGAAGGAGGCTGTCTTCCAAGGAAGACGTGTTGTTAACAACATTCAAAGATCTTCTACGTTGTTCGTGATGAAAGATTTCTTGTGGCTATTTATCACATTAATGCCAATCTTCTTAGGTTTAACTCATATTATTCAACCAACAGTCATGTCGGTTGTTAATATCTTTATTACTGGTATCGCATCGGTGTTTGTCGCCTTAGAACCAGACAAAACCAGATTCAAAGGTAACTTTTATAAAAAGGTTGTCGAAAACGCGATTATATCAGGTTTCTTTATGTTTATTCCTGTGCTTGCAATTATGCTTTATTGCTTGTTATCTCAAATAATTCTCAATCAAACTTACGATTTGAACTTGCTTAAAACAGTTTTTGAAAACGGAGAAATAGTCTCATTCGGTTGGGTTCCTACAATGTCGCTTTGCGTCACGGTTGCAGGCTTTGTAATCTTCTTTGAAAATTGTCGCCCATTTACCAATTTTAGGAAAATCTTATTTGGCTCCACTCTCGCATTCGTTCTTCTTGTTTTATATTTGATTCCAGAATTCTTTATCGTTAGCGGAACCGATATGCTTAAATACGCCGCCAACAATAAAATAGCAAATATCTTCATTTATGAAGTTAACCATTTAGGACCAAACGCTCAATTTGCGCTTTATCGTACGATGAATACTGAGCAGTGGGTCTTCTTACTCATATTTACCGTTCTCTCTTATCCGCTTTATTTAGGCAACAAAAAACTTACCGGATTTGTTCTCGATAAGTTATTATTCTCTGAAAGAGAATTTAAAGACGAGTAATTTTTCTTATTTTAATCTTTTATTTTTAAAGTATTCTTTAACAATGTTGGAGCATTCTTCTTTTAACACTCCGCCTTCGATGTGAGGATAGTGATTTAGGTTTTTGATATTATCAAACTCTATTACAGAAATTGCTGCTCCACCTTTTGGATCTTCGCTTCCATAATAGACATTTTTTATATGAGATTGATATATAGCACCCATACACATTAAGCATGGCTCAATTGTGACATATAAATCGCAATCAACAAGTCTCCAACTTTTAAGTTTTTTATTCGCCTTTCTAATTGCTTCCATTTCTGCATGAGAAGAAACATCGTTTTTACTTTCACGATTGTTGTGCCCTCTAGCGATTATTTGATTGTCTTTAACAATTACGCAACCAATTGGGACTTCGTCTTTCTCTTTGGCCTTATTCGCTTCTAATAAGGCTCTTTTCATAAAATATTCTTTCGTGTGTTTCATATAATAAAACCGCCGCACATGGATAAGATACTTAAGGCTGCTACATTCCTGTCCTGACCTGGTTCATAGTTAACCATCGCGACGGCAAAGTTATTATATACGAATAACAATCTATAATTAAATAATTATTGTCATAAAAACGATAAATGTATATAATCACTATTGCTAGTTTCTTAAAAAAGAAATTAGAAATGGGTCTATAGCTCAGTTGGGAGAGCACCTGATTTGCATTCAGGGGGTCGAGAGTTCGAGTCTCTTTAGATCCACCAAACATGGCTGAGTAGCTCAGTTGGCTAGAGCAGAGAGTTCATACCTCTAAGGTCGGCGGTTCAAATCCGTCCTCAGCTACCAAATAAGAATTGAAAACTTCCTTGTTGTACAAGGATTTTTTATTACATAAAATAGTGTTGATTTTATTGCAGTAATATCAGTATCGTGCCTAGTTAGCGGCACTATTTGTTTGTGGTGCAATTTAATGATTTGGACGATTGTTCTTTTAACGCTTGGAGTTATTCTATTAATTCTTTCGTTGATGCCTTATAGATTTAAATCAGACAACAAAAAATAGAAGCATAATGCTTCTATTTATTTTGCTTTACTTATTTACTCGCGTATAAGCCGTGCAAGTTACAATATTCAATAGCTCGAACAACTTTTTCGCCTGGGAGAAGAGCAAAGAACGCTTCTGGTTTTTCTCCTGGTTTAAGAGTCTTTCTTTGATTGCCTCTATCTGTTTCAATTGCAATCCATTGAATGTAATGGGCATCCATCATTGGGTGTTCAACTTCACCAACGATAACATGAGCAATATTTCCTTCAATTTTAACGACTGGAATATGTTTTTCGTGCGCACCATCTTGGGTATTTGGCGCTAATTCTTCCATTGCTTCGCCACAACAAATTGTTGGAACTTTTCTTTCTTCAACAACTGCGATAATCTTTCCGCAGTGTTTACACCTAAAAAATTTCATTTTAAAACCACCTTTATACTTTAATTATATATGCTTACATCATATTTTTTGCTATTAGAATTTTAATTATACTAATGTTGCAATTTATACGCGTGAGTGTGGTAGAATAAACAATATGATTAGATTCACGGTTTCTGAAGATACATTTGTTGATTATAACGACTCTTTCATAAACGTCGAAAAAGGGTCTCCTATATTTAATTTATTAAAAAGGGAGAAAAAACCTTTTGAGAGTTTTTCGCTTGGTAAAAAAGAAATCTCATTAAATGACACATTCATTATTAGAACAAATGTCGATGGCGTTGGAAGCGTGTCTTTTGCTCTTCCTTATGAAAATCTTCCTAAATATGAAATCATCGAAAAAATTAAGGAATTCAAAAAGAGTGACGCCTACGTTGAAACAAGCGAAAAAGATAGATACATAAAAATGATTGAAATCTTAAAAGAATATAAGCCTTATTTTGTTGTTTTTAATATAAGAAACGGCGTATATTCCAAGGAAGATATCCAAAAATTAATTAAAGATGAAGGACTAGAATCAATTTATTCTTTCTTTAACGAAGAAACAGTTGAGGAAGAAGTTAAAGCTCCTGTTGAAGAAAAAAAGCAATCAGATAATTGGTTTATTAATGACCTCCACAATATCGGAAAGAACAAATATCATTTCATTTTCTTAACCGTTTCAGCATTCTTATTTGGTTTTGCGTTCTCCGTAGGATTCTGTAACGCAAAAATTGGCAAGATGATTGCATTATTATTCTTTGTTTGCGCAGGCGTTGGTTTATTCTTAGATACCTATGTCTATTTGGACTTTTTCAAAGAAAAAACTTTTAAAGATCGCTTATTTATTTATAGTCTAATCTTTAATATCTTTGGAATGCTTATTGCCTTAGGCACAACAATGATTTTCTACTCAATTGATTCGAGCGAGATAAAAACTGCAGTTAGTTCAAAACTACTTGTGGGAATAGAAATAGGCGGCACTCTTGCCTCACTAGCGTTCTCAGTAGGAGTTGGATATCTAATCTCCTATTTACAGAAGAAATTCAAAAAAGCAAAAGTCGAATAAAAATCCGAGAATTAAATCTCGGTTTTTTAATCTCTTTTAAACAAATCTCTCGTATAGACTTTGTTTTTAACATCGTCTAATAATGAATCATATCTATTTGTGATAATAATATCACTCTTATTTTTGAATTCATCTAGTGTCATTTTGTTAGAATCATATATTAATATATGAACATTTCTTTTTTCTAATTCTTTAATCACATCTTTAATAGCCGCAAACCTCGTATTATCACTACTTGATTTAGCTTGTAATGAATAAACGCCGACAGTGTCCTCTGGTTTAATTAATTTTTCAATATCTTTAGCAATATATTCTTTTCTGCTTCTATTACTTTTAGAAATCGAAGATATCAACTCGTTATTTGAAACATCTTTCATTTGAGTGATAAGTGCTTCTGTGTCTTTAGGAAGACAATAACCGCCATAACCAAACGATGGGTTGTTATAAAAGTTACCAATTCTTGGATCAAGAGAAACTCCAGAAGTAACAAGTTCGCTTCTTAAGGAAAACTTACTTAAAAGGGAATCCATCTCGTTGAAATACGCGACTCTTAACGCTAAGTAAGCGTTTGAAAATAGTTTAGTGGCTTCAGCTTCACTTGGACTCATAAAAATAGTTTCTGGCGAATTAAGTGCTTCATTTTCCATGATTGAGGCAAATTGCTTTGCAATTTTGTTATTATCACTGCCAATTACGATTCTTGATGGATAAATATTATCAAGTAATGCTTTGCCCTCTCTTAAGAATTCAGGAGAGAAGATAATGTTTGGATCTTTCAACGATTCAGTGAAACCGATATAACATGTTGACTTGATAACAATTGTAACTTCTTTGTTAACTTTTCTTATGTCATGAACAGTGTTTATCACATTACTCATATCATAAGTTTCATGTTTTTCATCGTAGTCTGTTGGAACCGCTATAATAACAAAATCACTACCACGATAAGCGTCTAAATCGATAGGTGTCGCCCTCAAATTGAGTTTTTTGGTTTTTAAATATAGTTCAATTTCTTTATCAAAAAAGATTGGTTCTCGATTATTTATTCTTTGGACTTTACGGGTGTCGATATCAGCAACAGTTACTTGATGATGAGTAGACAAAAGAACAGCAATTGAAAAACCAACATATCCTGCTCCAACCACGGTTATTTTATACTGAGGAACATTCTTACTTGATTTAGGAACAAACTCACTTAGTTTTTTATAGGCATAAATATATTTATGGGTGCCAATATATGAAGGGTCGTTTTCCACTCTTTTATATGTTCTTAAAGGAATGTTTGTTAAAAAGGATGCCTTGCTTTGGCTTATTCTCTTTTTGATTCTTAACTCTTTCAAATTCATAACAATATCATACAACAAAAGTGCCAAAATGGCACTATAAAGATAAAATTGTAATTTGATTTTATCTTCAATAAACATAAAATAGTTATATGCTTAAAAGATTCAAGCACAGAAAACCAAAAGTATATATTTCTTTAGGAATATATGTTTTATTAATTTTCGTTATCATTTTTGAATCATGTCTTAATTCGTCGCTAAGTGGAACACATAGTGATTTCTTGGCGAGTTTTTACGCATTCTTTATCAATTTATTTAATGGTCCTCAAGCGGTTGAAGTAATTAAGCCTGCTGATGTTTCATTATTTGATGACACAACTGTTTTAGGACAAGACGAAGATGGCTATTCAAATATTGTCATTGGAACAACTAGTAGAATTAGACTTGAAGTTAATTACCCAGCAAAGAAAAATCCTGATGATTCTTTTGATGTCGCTTATGGTTTTGACTATACAGTTGGTAATCACGATCACTACGACATTAAAAACGTTTCATATAACTTAGTCGACACCAATAAGTACAATTTAGTGTTCTATTTAGTAGCGATTGAAAAAGGAGACGACATTTATAAGTTTAAAGTGACGTTTGCAGAAAAAGTTACCTACGAGTATTCTTTCCATATCATTGATGTTGCTACCCCAACAGACTTTGAAGCAAAAGTTGAAAAAAGTAACCTTAAAATAGGTGAAACCACCAGAGTTTTAACAAAGTTAAATGGTGACTCTAGAGGCAACTGGTTCTTAAATAGATATTACGATATTTCTAAGATTGCTAGATCTTCATCTAATGAAGCTGTTGCCACAATCGATGAAAGTGGTATCATCCATGCATTAAGTAATGGTTCCACCACTATTACATATGGTTCTAAGTCATTCAATATCTCTGTTAGTAGTGAACACATTAATATCCCTGTTACAAATACTATTGCTTTATCAAAAGATCCTAGCTCAAATGATAATTTGCATTTACTTGATTACGATTATGTGTTTGAAACAAAGAATTATGAAACTGGTGAAAAATACGACCCTAATGAATATTCAGTTCTTGTCTATTCATCCTTTAGTGATGATACATTAGGAGATAAATCAGTTAGCTGGTCACTTGATAGTGACATGAAAGGGAAAATATCACCATACAAGTATGACGAGCAAGGATTCCCAATTTATAAAGACGACTTAGGAAGAGAATGTATCAGAGTCAGTGGATATCGTGAAGAAGGAAGCTTAACTTTAACGTGTGTTTCTAATGTCGATAATTCAATCACCAATTCACTAGTGTTAACAATATCCGAAGCGTACGCTGCATCGATGGAAGTAAACGTTAAAGATGGTTTTGAAATTATGCTTGGTGATCAAAAAACAATCAATGCTTCGTTTAGTCCAGTAAATACATTTAACTCTGCGATTAATGTAACTTGTTCTACTCCTATAGCGGTTACAATCACTGGTAATAATTCTTCTTTAGTAACAATTAAAGCTCTTAAAGAAGGGAATTACACATTAACTGTTAAATCGTTATCAAACGATTCATTAGTGAAGACTATTAATTTTAAAATTACCGCGAAACAAGTTATTAATGAAAAGAACTTTGGCAACTTTGCCTCATTTATGAGAAAGGCCGCTGGTCATATGGGATTGTTCTTAGTGACCGCAATATCTGGATTTGTTTTCTTCTACTTCTTCTTAGAAGATAGTAAGCACAGATTCTTATTAGCAGTACTATTGACGCTAGGCGTTGGCATCTTACTAGCGGGCATAAGTGAATTTATTCAATACTTCGTCCCATCTAGAAGCGGAGAAATTGCTGACGTTGGAATCGATACAATAGGAACAGTTCTCGGTATTGGTTTATCATCACTAGTAACCGCAATCATTCTTTGGATAAAAAAGAAAAAAGAAAACAAAAATAAGAAGGAAGAGTAATTCCTTCTTTTTAATTGTAAAAAGAAAAGCAGAGATTATTTCTCTACTTCTTCTCGATATGTGTCGTGAGTTTCTGGGTTATAGATTTCAGAAATCCACATTATCGTGTGACTGTTTTCTTTTCCGATATTAGTGATTTGATGAGTGTAACCAACCCTAATATCTACTGGATGAGGATGTTTTCCATCAACAACATCAACAATCATTTTATTTGTTTTAATATCTCTTTGTTTAATCTCACAATTACCAATCACTGTGTAGAAAATTTCTTTCTTATATGTGTGGTAGTGACCGCCTTTTGTAATTCCTGGGAAAGAGACGTTATCACTAATTTGTCCCCATTTCTTCGACTTATATAATTCTTCAAAGCTTCCTCTATTATCTGTCGCATAATTGAATGAATATCCTTCGTCAGACAAATAATCACAGAAAGTTTTAAATAGTTTAAGTTCAAACTCGTCGTGGAGAAGTGGAAGGTGTCTTTCACTTTCAATTTCGCCCTTGAAATAATATAAGAGGTCCGCTAAACGTCCTAAAGAACAATCGTGTGTTGGACTAACATATAAGACTTCTTTAGAACCTTTATGTTCTTTAAGTTCTATTACTCTTAAGAATTCCTCAACAATGTCATCAACATAATTGAAGTGGACAACATATTCTCTATCTCTAATTTGAATTTCAAGGTTGTGCGCGATGTTATAGCAGAATGTCGCACATGCAGAGTTATAATTTGGTCTACACCATTTGCCAAACGCATTAGCGAGTCTATAAATATAGACTGGTAAACCTGAGGCAAATAAGTAATCTTCGCCCATTTTCTTAGACTTACCATAATCATTATCTAAGCTGGCTTGAATTGAGCTAGACATAATAATTGGGGTTGCTTTACCACTTGATTTAATAAGATCCACTACTTTTTTAGTGAAATTAGTGTTTCCGTCATAGAATTCTTCAGGAGTTAATGGTCTATTAATTCCTGCAAGGTGAACCACAAAGTCACATTTAGAAATGTATTCTTTGAGCTCATCTTCGGTTGAGCCTAAATCATACCCGTATACTTCGTGTCCTCTTCTATTAAGAAGCTGGCACATGTGTTTGCCAATAAAACCGTTTGATCCGGTAACTAATGCTTTCATGATTTAGTACTTTCTCCACACCATTTTGTTAACAACACCTGTGTAGGATTGAATGAGTTTAACCACTTTGTCTGATACATTAGTATCAGTGTAGTCGTCAACCGGCTTGCATCCGCTCTTATTAAGGACTGCGACTTCGACTGCTTGGAGTAAGTTTTTAGTGTCGATTCCTGCTAAAACGAAGCACGCTGCATCAAGAGCTTCTGGTCTTTCGGTAGATGTTCTAATGCAAACCGCTGCGATTGGTGAACCAATGCTCGCGTAGAAACTACTTTCTTCTGGAAGAGTTCCGCTATCACTAACTACACAGTAGGCATTCATTTGTAAGTTGTTATAATCATGGAAGCCTAATGGCTCGTGCATTACAACGCGTTTATCAAGTTTGAAACCAGTTTGTTCAAGTTTCTTTTTGCTTCTTGGGTGGCAGCTATAAAGAATTGGCATATCATAGATTTCTGCTAATTTATTAATCGCGTTAAATAAGGAGTAGAAGTTTTGATCAGTGTCGATATTTTCTTCTCTATGTGCGCTAAGCAAGATATATTTGCCTTTTTTAAGTCCTAAACGCGCAAGAACGTCACTTTTTTTAATATTATCGAGGTTGTTTGTGAGGACTTCTGCCATTGGTGAACCAGTGACATAAGTTCTTTCTTTTGGTAATCCACAATCAGCAAGATATCTTCTTGCGTGTTCACTATATGCGAGGTTGACATCAGATATGATATCAACGATTCTTCTATTTGTTTCTTCTGGTAAGCATTCATCTTTACATCTATTACCAGCTTCCATATGGAAGATTGGAATGTGAAGACGCTTTGCTCCGATGACACTTAAACAACTATTTGTGTCTCCTAAGACTAAAACGGCATCTGGTTTTAATTCCACCATCGCTTCATATGATTTAGCGATAATGTTTCCCATGGTTTCTCCTAAATCTTTACCGACAGCGTCTAAGTAAAGGTCTGGATCTTTGATACCTAAGTCTTTGAAAAAGACTCCATTGAGGTTATAGTCATAGTTTTGTCCAGTATGGACAAGAATGGTGTCGAAATACTCACGGCATTTATTAATAACTGCAGCAAGTCTAATGATTTCTGGTCTAGTGCCAACGATAATCATTAATTTGAGTTTTCCATTATCTTTGAATGACATGTTGGATACCTCCTAATTATTCGTGTTGTCTAACAGGTCCGCCGAAAAGTTCGAGTTTTTTAAGTAACTTTTTCATTCCTTCAACATCGAGTCTTCCGGTGTTGTGGGATGTATAGCTTTCACCTAAGTTTAACTTTTTATTTCCTTTAGAGAAATATTTATCGTAGTTAAGATCTCTATTATCTGCTTTGACACAGAAGAAGTTGCCCATATCGACAGACTTTAACATTTCTTCTTGAGTAACTAATGTCTCATAGAGTTTTTCACCGTGTCTAGTGCCGATATATGTGATTCCAGTCTTACTACCAGTTAATTCAATGACTGCTTTAGCAAGGGTTTCAATTGTTGCCGCTGGTGCTTTTTGGACGAATAAGTCGCCTTGTTCACCGTGCTCGAAAGCATATAAGACAAGATCAACAGCGTCATCTAAAGTCATCATAAATCTTGTCATATCTGGATTTGTGATAGTAATTGGCTTACCTTCATGAATTTGATTCAAGAATAGAGGAATGACACTTCCACGGCTTGCCATAACATTTCCGTATCTAGTTAAACAGAGTACTGTATCGCCTGGTAGTAATTGTCTACTTCTAGCAATAACGTTCTTTTCCATTAACGCTTTAGAAATACCCATCGCGTTAATTGGGTAAGCAGCCTTATCTGTAGATAAGAAGATGGCTTTTTTTACTCCGTTACGGACACAGGCAGTAATAACGTTATCACTACCGATAACATTGGTTCTTACTGCTTCCATTGGGTAGAATTCACAAGAAGGAACTTGTTTTAAAGCAGCAGCAGAGAAAACATAATCAACACCTTTAAAGGCATCAATAATTGAATCAAGGTTTCTAACATCACCAATATAGAATTTGAGTTTGGAGTTATTATAGGCCTTTCTCATATCATCTTGTTTCTTTTCATCACGAGACAAGATTCTAATTTCTTTAATTTCTGTATCTAAGAAACGATCAACAACTGCGTGACCAAAGCTTCCAGTACCACCAGTGATAAGTAACACTTTATCTTTTAAGATAGAAGTATCTTTAGCAGCGTATTCCATCAAACGGTCTTTAATACCTTCTAATTTGATTTGATCAGAGCTCGCTTCGTTTGTTTCGTAGCTAACATAAGTTCTAAGTGGCATGCCAACAATATCGGCTGCACCTTTTTGAGTTAAATTGCAATTTTTGCGTAATTCTTTTAGTGTCATATTTGCACCTCTTTCACACATATTATATATATTTAATAAGATAAGTAAAAGAAAAAATGCAAATTTTGCACTTTTCTATATATTTTACGCATGTTATTATTGCTGATTTGGTTTGGTAAAGACCTTAAACAAAAGAACACCAAAGATAGGCCCAATCGAATTAAATAGGATGCAAAACGCTAAATTGATGAATGTATATCCAGTTATATGATTAGCGAATCCGAAATAGAACATATTTGCGATACAGTGTTGGAAGCCTGAATACACAAATACGAAAACAAAGAAAACTAATAACAGTATTCCAATTGGTTTTAATCGATTAAGCGCGAAGGACTTAACTGCGAGATAAACGCATAGTCCACATAATATGGATTTAACAATACATGATAAATAATCAGCAAATGTAAATAATGTCGCTCTTCCAGTAGCAACACCACTAATTGTGGTCATTAATTCTACATTGTTTTGGAAGATCGCCCAGCAGATAAACCCTAAAGAAAACGCTCCAATTGCGTTTCCAACTAGCATAACAGGGAGAGAAATATAAAATTCTTTGGTTTGTTTTCCTTCAAAGATATTTCCAATTTTTCCCGTATAGAGGCTGAGTTTAAATGTACAAACAAGGAATAGACCTACCGCAAAAAGAAGTGAGCCTAATACTTTGCCACCTTCACCAGGAACATAAGTAATCATTAGGATATATAAAAATCCACCTAACCCGATAGCGAGTCCTGCTAATATTCCTTTTAAAAAATTGAGTAATTGGAACTTCATTAAATTGATTATATAACAATTATTATAAAATAAAACTCCCTCATTTTACTGAAGGAGTAATTATTTAAATAAGAGTCTTATTTCTTAACTGGTTTAAGAACTTTAATTCCACCCATAAATGGTTGTAACACTTCTGGGACTAAAACGCTTCCATCTTCTTGTTGATATTGTTCTAATATCGCTGGGAAGATACGAGAAGTAGCTAAACCAGATGCATTAAGTGTATGGACGAATCTTGTTTTTCCAGTTGCGGAATCTCTATATCTACATTTGCCTCTACGTGCTTGATAATCACGTGCGTTACTTGCAGATGAAACTTCTTTATAGATTCCAATACTTGGAATATAAACTTCGATATCATAAGTTCTCGCCATTGAGTGGGAAATATCACCAGCGGCTAACTTAGAAATTTGGAAGTGAAGTCCAAGTTTTTCGACTAATGATGCAGCTTTATTAACTAATTCTTCAAAAGCTTTATCACTATCTTCTGGTTTAGTGTATTGAACCATTTCGACTTTGTCGAATTGATATCCACGAATCATGCCTCTTTCTTCGGTACGATAGCTGCCAGCTTCTCTTCTATAGCATGGAGTATATGCGAAGTATTTCTTTGGAAGATCACTTTCGTTCATAATCTCATCTCTATGAAGATTGACTAACGCTGTTTCGGCAGTTGGTAAGAGGAATCTTTGTGGTTCAAGACCTTCAAGCCAGAAAACATCTTCTCTGAATTTCGGGAATTGACCAGCAACGTATCCACTTTGCTCGTTTAATAAGTGAGGTGGAAGGATAAATTCATATCCATCTTTTAAGTGCTCTGACATGAAGAAGTTTAAGAGAGCCCATTCAAGTCTAGCGCCTAAACCTGTGTAGACCCATGCGCCTCTACCTGCAATCTTAGCGCCACGGTCATAATCAACTAGACCAAGGCTTTCTGCAAGTTCAACATGATCCTTGAGTTTGAAGGAGAATTCTGGTTTTTTGCCAACGACCTTAATGACCTTGTTATTTTCCTTACCGCCACCGACTAAATCATCATCAGGAATGTTTGGTAAAGCGGCTAAGAAATCGTTCATTTTTGCGTCAATTTCTTGTAATTTCTCTTCAAATTCCTTATTTTTTGCTGCGATATCTTTTACTTGAGCAAAAATCTTACTGACATCTTCACCAGCTTTTTTTGCGGCTGGAACAGAGGCTGATAATTTGTTCATTTCAGCCTTGTTTGATTCGACGACTTGCATGAGTTCGCGTTTCTCTTTATCCCAAGAAAGGAATTCAGTGAAATCGGCGTCCCATAATTTCTTTTTAAGAGCCTCTTTTACATATTCAGGCTTTTCTCTGATTAAATTAATATCAATCATAATTTTATTTTCCAATCTATAAAATCTTAAGATTATATAATCTCAAATTGAGGTTAATTATTCTTCGCTATCGTTTTGTGGTAAAGCGGTATCGACTTCTGGTTCTTGACCTTCAGTTGCTTCTTCAAAATCTTCTTCTTCAGGAGCGTTTTCGTCGATTTCTTCATGTGGAACGATCGCGATAGAAACAATTCTTTGACGTCCTTCAAGGTTCATGACTTTAACACCAGATGTGTTACGTCCACAAATTCTAATTTGATTAAGTGGAGTTCTAATAACAATACCAGCGTTAGTAATGCACATTAAGTCGTCTTCTAAATTAATCGCTCTAACAGCAATTAAGTCACCAACTTTATCTGTGGCCTTTAAGGTTGTAACACCTTTTGCGCCTCTTTTGGTAATACGGTACATTAATGTTCCATCTTCATCTAAGACAGGAGTGAGTTTTCCGAAGCCTTTAGAGGTCATTGCTAAGATGTGTTGTCCTTCTAATGATGTGGTAACACCGACGACTTCTTCGTTTTCGCCGAGTTCAATACCTTTAACACCACTAGCGGTTCTGCCCATTGGTCTAACTTCGCTACATGGGAAGTTAACCATCTTGCTATTATTAGCAGCAATACCAATAATTGTGTCTTCTTCAACTTCTTTAACAGCGAATAATGTATCGCCTTCTCTTAATGAGATAGCAATCTTACCGTTTTGACGGATTGATTCATATTCACTAATGAGTGTCTTTTTAACAACACCTTGTTTAGTGAAGAACATTAAGTAGTGATCTTCTGCGTATTCATCGCAAGCGATGATAGCCTTAACGTTTTCGCCTTTTTCGATGTTAATTAAGTTAATAATTGGGACACCTTTACTTGCTTTAGAGAATTCTGGAATCATATAACCTCTGATACGGTACACTTTTCCAAAGTCTGTAAAGAAGAGTAAGTCGGTATGTGTTTTGGTATAAACCATATTTTCAACGATATCATTTTCGTTGGTGGACATACCTCTTACACCTCTACCACCTCTATGTTGTGCACGGAAAGAATCGGATGTTAATCTCTTAACATATCCACCTCTTGTAATTGCAACAACGATATTTTCTTGTGGAATGAGGTCTTCATCATCGATGTTAGCAACGTCATTAGTGATTTCAGTTCTACGCTCATCCGCGTATTTCTCTTTAATTTCTAATAATTCTTTAACAACGACTTCGATTTCATTTTCTCTACTTGAAAGAATGTGGTTGTATTCAGCAATATTAACTTCGAGTTGTGCTTTTTCAGCTTCAAGTTTGTCTTCTTCGATTCCAGTTAATCTTCTTAAAGTCATCGCTAAGATAGCTTGAACTTGTGCTTCAGAGAAATCGTACTTTTCCATTAATTGGGTAGTTGCATCTTCTGGAGTCTTACTTGATTTGATGATATCTACGATTTCATCAATGTTATCATGACATTTAATTAAGCCAGTAACGATATGATGTCTGTCTTCATCTTTTCTAAGTAAGAACTTTGTTCTTCTTTCGATAACTTCAACTTGGAAATCAAGATAAGTTTGAAGTAAAACGTTGAGTGGAGCAATTTTTGGTGCACCATCAATTAAGCAAAGCATAATAATTCCATAACTTGTTTGTAAGGAAGTATTTTTGAATAATTGATTGAGTAAAACTTCAGGAATGATATCTCTACGAACTTCGATAACGATACGTGTTCCTTTTTTGTTTGTTTCATCTCTAACTTCAGTAATGCCATCAACAATTTTATCTCTTGCTAATGAAGCGATGCTTTCAACAAGTGTTGCTTTGTTAATTCCATAAGGAATTTCATCGACAACAATTCTCTTTAATCCGTGTTCGCCTCTTTCTTCGATATGGCATTTTGATCTAATAGCGATGCTACCAGTACCAGTTTCATATGCATCTTTGATGCCGCTGCGTCCTAAAATAAGAGCACCAGTTGGGAAATCTGGACCTTTAACATATTGCATTAAATCTAAAGTGGAGATTTCTGGATTTCTCGCAATTGCGATAACACCATCAATAACTTCGCCCAAATTGTGTGGTGGAATGTTGGTAGCCATACCAACAGCGATACCACTTGATCCGTTAACTAATAAGTTAGGGAATCTGGAAGGTAAAACGCTTGGTTCTTGTTCACTACCATCATAGTTGTCGACAAAGTCGACTGTATCACAGTTGATGTCTCTGACCATTTCAAGAGCGATTCTGGTCATTCTACTTTCTGTATAACGCATAGCCGCTGGTTCATCACCATCGATACTACCGAAGTTACCATGTCCATCAACTAAGCAGTGTCTCATATTCCAATCTTGAGCAAATCTTGCTAAAGATAAATAAATAGCGGAGTCACCGTGTGGGTGATATTTACCCATAACGTCACCGACAATTCTTGCGGATTTGACGTGTGGTTTATCTGGGGTAATTCCTGATTCGTTCATTCCGAAAATAATACGTCTATGAACAGGTTTTAGGCCGTCTCTTGCGTCAGGAATGGCACGAGAGACGATAACACTCATCGCATAATCAAGGAAGGATTCTTTGACAATATCGGTTGTGTTGACATCAGTTAAGCCAGCAACAATACCAGCTTCAATTGTTTTTTCGTCTTGAGCGTTTTCTTCAGTTTCTTCTTCAGATTCTTCAGCTTCGTTTTCAATCTTTTCTTCTTCGAACAACATTATCTATACCTCCTTTGATTAAATGTCTAAGTTCTTAACGAACTTCGCGTTTGCGTGAATGAATTCTTTTCTTGGATCGACGTTGTCACCCATTAAGTCTGTAAAGACTTGTTCGGCGGCAATCGCATCATCAAGTGTGACACGTAACATCTTTCTTCTAGCTGGGTCCATGGTTGTTTCCCAAAGTTGTTGAGCATCCATTTCACCAAGACCTTTATAACGTTGGAATGGATATCCAGGTTTAAGGTTCAATTGTTTCTTTTGAATTTCTAATTCTTCATCTTTATAGGAATAATAATCTTTTCCATGATAAGAAATTTTATATAGTGGAGGTTGTGCGATATAAATATATCCACCTTCAATTAACGGACGCATAAAGCGGTAGAAGAATGTTAATAAAAGGATACGGATGTGGCTACCATCGACATCAGCATCGGTCATAATGACGATTTTGTGATATCTGATCTTGTTGATATCAAATTCTGGGTCGATTCCACCACCGATAGCTTGAATCATATTACCAATTTCAGCATTGGCGAAGATTCTCTTAGCTTGAGCTTTTTCAACGTTAAGGATTTTACCACGAAGTGGTAAGATTGCTTGAATTTCACGGTCACGACCGTTTTTAGCAGAGCCACCAGCGGAATTACCCTCAACGATGTATAACTCACATTTGGAAGGATCTTTAGATGAGCAGTCAGCAAGCTTACCTGGAAGAGTAGTAAGTTCAAGACCTCCTTTTCTCATACTGTCACGTGCTTTTCTCGCAGCTAAACGAGCGTTTGCAGCCATGACGATCTTTTCCATAATGGTTTTTGATGTCTTAGGATTTTCTAATAAGAATCTATTTAATTGGTCTCCAACGATGCCAGAAAGAATCTTTCTAACTTCAAAATTACCAAGTTTAGTTTTGGTTTGTCCTTCGAATTGTGGATTTGGGTGTTTAACTGATACGATAGCGGTTAAACCTTCACAAATATCGTCGTAGGTTAGATTCTCTTCGTTCTCTTTTAAGAATTTGTTATCTCTTGCATAAGCGTTGATGACACGAGTTAATGCAAGTCTAAGTCCTTCTTCATGTGTACCACCTTCATGGGTGTGAACATTATTACAGAAGGAATAAACGTTTTTGGAATAACCATCGTTATATTGCATTGCGACTTCCGCATAGACATGGCTAACGGATCCGCTTGCTAATTCGATTGGTTCACTTCCTTCACAGTAAATAACTTCTTCGAATAGAGGAACTTTATTGTGGTTGATGAATTGAACGTATTCTTTAATACCACCTTTGTAACAGAAAGTTTCTTCTTTCTTTTCATCTCTATCATCTTTGACAACAATTGTGATACCTCTATTGAGGTAAGCAACTTGTCTTAATCTATCTCTGATAGTGATGTAATCATATGTTGTGGTCTCAACGAAGATTGTTGGATCTGGTTTGAATGTGACAATTGTTCCAGTGTCATTACATTTACCAACGAGTTGTAACCTTCCAGTTGGATGTCCACCATTTTCGAATCGCATCTTATAGATGCCACCATTTTTGTGAACTTCAACTTCGAGCCATTCTGATAAAGCGTTAACGACGGAAGCACCGACACCGTGAAGACCACCGGAGACTTTATATCCTCCACCTTCACCGAATTTACCACCAGCGTGTAAAACTGTATAAACAGTTTCAACACCAGATAAGCCTGTCTTTCCGACAATATCAACTGGGATACCTCTACCATTATCGGTAACAGTAATTGTTTCGCCTGGGTTGATAGTGACATGAACTTCAGTACAGTAACCTGCTAAAGCTTCATCGATTGCGTTATCAACGATTTCCCAAACAAGGTGATGTAATCCTGGACCAGCGGTTGTACCAATGTACATACCAGGTCTTTTTCTAACAGCTTCAAGTCCTTCAAGAACCTGAATGTTAGTTGCTGTGTAACTAGCGTCTGCTTTTTCAAGTTCAACTTCGTTTTCATTCATTTCTGAAACAGAAATGTCTTTAGCAACAAATTCCTCTTCTACTGGTTTTTGTTCTTCACTAGTTGCTTCAGCGACTTTCTTTTCTTCTTCCATTTGAAGACCTCCTTTTGTTCTATTTGTTTAATTCAATTTGGGTTGCCCCTTCTATTTCAAGTTTTGTATCAGTAATAAATACTTGTTCAAACTTTCTTAGAAAATTAATGAGATGTTCTTTATGATTCTTATCTAGCTCAGACATTACATCATCAAGAACAACAACTGGTTTTTTATCCTTGTCCGTTATCATGAAATACGGCGATAACTTAAGTGCGAGAGCGACCAGTCTGTTCTCTCCTTGGGATCCATATGCCCCGATTTCCTTACCATTTAGGCTCACAGAGATATCTTCTCGATGAACCCCAATAGAAGTTGCTTTATGCCTTAAATCGTTTTCTAGCGAGCGATTAAATGCCGCTAGCGCGTCTTTTTGATAATCACCACTCATGTTAACGAACGGACGGTAGGAAATTTCAATCTTTTCCTTTACGCCCGTGAGCGTGCGCGTTATTTTTATAAGGATATCGTTGATATCCTTGACAAACATGGCTCGATAATTGATTATTGGACCGGCATATTTGACCAACAATTCCGTTGATGCTTCGAGCAATTTTTCATCAACATTTTGAGACTTTAGAATCTCATTTCTTTGCCTTAAAGCCTTCTCATAACGAGAAATATAATCCAAATAAATTGGGAATTGTTTCGAGAGATTGATATCTAAGAAGTTTCTTCTCTCTTTTGGTGATCCTCTGAATAGCATCACGTCTTTTGGCTCAAACAGCAAGACATTCACGCTTTTGGCAAGGTCACTAATCTTTGATACCTTTTTGCCATTTACTAAGACTGAACGCCCTTTTTTGGTGATTAGAATGCGAATGTTACGTTTGATTTGGCCTTCTAGTACCGTTGCGTCTATTTGGGAATACTCAGTTTTATCGTTAATAATTTCTTCATCATCAACACCGCGGAAGCTTCTCGCTAAAGAGAGATAATATATAGCTTCTGCAATATTTGTCTTCCCACTTGCGTTCGGTCCGGTAATAACATTAATACCCTCTCCAAACTCAAAGGTTTTAGAAGTATGGTTTCTAAAATTCCTTACGGAAATAGATTTGACTATCATCTTACTTAATCACGAATTCCGCATTTTCGGCTTTGATGATATCGCCACGATATAATTTACGACCTCTGCGATCTTCTTTTTCTCCGTTGACGTATACATCGTTTTCCGCTAAGTAGATTTTAGCCATGCCACCAGTTGAAATAATGCCCGTAATTTTCAAAAGAACGTTCAACGTGATAAATTCTTCATCTTTACGTATTTTTACTTCTCTAATGGCCATTTAAACGCATCCTGAGGGTATTATACACGATATAATCACAAAATGGAATAATATATTCCATAAATTGTTATAGAAAATAAATAGCAATAATGATGTACCAAAAATGGTGTTTTGGCACCTAAAACACAAAGAAAAAAGCACCATTAAGGTGCTCTATTCTATATGGGAATTTCTTTAATAAGTTCTCACTGGTGTGACGATTTGAATGATGGATTCGTCGTTTGGATTTTTGATAACAAATGGCTTCATTTCTCCAACAAATAAGAAGGTCACATCTTCGCTTCCGAGAGCCTTAATTGCAGAGGAAACAAATTCACTGTTGAATGAGATTTGTAGGTTGTTTCCTTCAAACTTGAATGTTTCGATTCTTTCGCTAGCGGAACCAACTTGTGTAGATTTAGCACTGATTTCAACAGCATCTTCATTAAGAGATAAATCAACAACATTTTCTCTATCGATAGAAAGAATATTGACTCTGTCAATGGCTTTTAAGATGTCAGAAGCATTAACTTCAAGCGCATAGTTTGTAATGCGTGGAACAATGTTTTTGGTATTTGGATATTCACCAGCGATTAATCTAGTCGCTACAACGGTATTTTCAAACTCAAATAAGGCTTTCTTATCACTTAAAGCAATTTTAAGAGAATCTGCGTTTTCAATTAAGTGATCGATTTCCACCATCATTTTGGCCGGAACATTAGCAGAGAATTGCAAATCAGTGGAAATACTAATTTGTTTTCTAGCTAAACGAGCACTATCGGTGGTTGTGGCAGTTAAAACACCATCACTAGCTTCTAAATTAATAGCAGTAAGAATTGGTCTTTGTTCTTTTAAAGACGCTGCAAAGGCTGTTTGAGATACTAAAGATGAGAATTCTAATCTAGTTAAAGAGATTTGAATACCGGTTGGTTCTAAATCGACATCTGGATATTCGTTTGCTCTAATGCAATTTAAGTTATACTTAATCTTTCCGGCAGTAATGACTGCGATTGTAGAATCGATAACTTCAAAACTAATTTCTTCTGAATCAATCTTTCTTGCCATATCTGTAATGATCTTTGCGTTAACTAGAGTCGTTCCTTCTTGAACATTTCTAATAATTTCACGATCATTAAGTGAATATGGAATACTTGTTTTGATTGTTAATTCATAGTTGCTTCCTGTAACAGATAATCCTTTTTCATCAAGGTCCAATTTTAAATTAGCTAAAACTGGTACAGCACTGTTTTTAGAGTTAACAGCTCTTCCTGCTACAAGCAGGGCTTTTAGGAATTCATCTCTTTTAATAATAAATCTCATAGAAACACCTTCTTTTTTATATTCTATATTTGTTAATAATAATTATGTGTGTGGATAATGTGGATAACTCGTGAAGTTCCCTAACAATTTATTCTAACACATGGAATTATTTATTTTTAATAAATTATTCTTTTATTTTCTTTTCTAAATCATTTAATGCGGATTGTAGTTGTGGATTAGTTTTCAACTCTTTATCCACTTTGGTAATAGCAGACATAACTGTTGTATGGTCCTTACCACCGAATAATTCGCCAACTTTTTTAAGTGGAACATCGAGATGCTTTCTAATAAGGTACATCGCTAAATGTCTAGCTAATACAATTTGTCCACTTCTATCCTTCCCTGTGATTTGTGATGGAGTTAAATTATAGTAATCTGCAACGATATTAACGATCTTTTGTTCACTTAATTGTGTAGCGATTTTTTTACCGCCTTTAATCGAAGAAACTGCTTTAATTGCGACATCCATCGTAATCTTTTCTTCATCTAAAAGATTCAAGCAAGAGAACGCTAATGCATTAACTGCACCTTCAAGTTCTCTAACATCCTTAGAAAATTTTTCTGCGAGGAAATAAAGGACATTTGAGTCAAATTTTTCAATAGTTAACCCAGAATTAGAAATTTTTTGCTTCAAGATTTCGACACTCGCATCGATGTCTGGCTCATTAATCTTAACTGTCAATCCTTGCGTAAATCTTGACACCAATCTACTCTCTAAATTACTTATTTCGTTTGGTTGTCTATCGGATGTAATGATGATTCTTTTTCCTTTGTTGATCATGTCTTGGTAGATGTAGAAGAACATCTCTTCTGTTTTAACCTTCCCAGCAAGGAACTGGATATCATCTAAAAGTAGCACATCGACGTCTTTGAAGAAGCTTTTTAAGGATTGAGAATCTTTCTCTGCTTTAACGAATTTTATGTATTCTTCAACGAAGTCATTTGCAGTGATGTAAAGAATCTTTGCGTTAGGCATTCTTGTGTCTTTAATCTCATTACCAATAGCGTGTAAAAGGTGTGTTTTTCCTAATCCTGGATGTGAGTAAATGAAGAGAGGGTTGAACATAGTTCCACCATTCTTGGCAACAAATAGTGCAGCTTGATGAGCTTCCTTGTTAAAATCACCAACAACAAAGTTTGAAAATCTAAGTTCTGGCTTCACTAATGCATCTGTGAAATACTCATTTTCTTTTTTGAGTATTACTTCCGCTGTTTTCTTATCTTCTCTTTGCTTATTGAGATCTTCGTTTGAGATAACTTGAATATCAAAGTCCTCATCTTCGAGCTCGTTTAGGACATCAATGATTAATTGGCGGTATTTTTCACCCAAAACTGCTTTGGCTACTAAGTTAGGAGCGACGATGATTAAATTACTACCACGTTTTTCGTAAATATAAGAATTAGCAAAAAAATAATCGAAGCTTCGATCATCATTTAATTTTTGTTGTATTCTCTTTAAGGATTTCTCCCATAATCTAGTAATTTCTGTAATAGTAGTAACCATAACTCGCTCTTTTCTTGGTCTAAATTATAGAATATTCACACCTTATTTTTAATAAAAAAATGAGCAAAAAAAGTTTTCCACATTATTTAAATGGGAAATTCATATCTACATAGTAGTTTTGAGAAAAAGTTTTCCACAAAAATTTAATGTGGATAAAAGGTGGATTGTGTGTGAAAAATGTGAAAAAAAGTGGATAGTTTTTGTTGTAGTTTAAGGATATCTATATGAATATGCAAAGCATATTCTTATTACACTACAATCTGTGTTTAGTAAAGTATTTATTGATGTGGATAACTATTTTGTGTGGAAAAGTAATCGATTTTGAACCATCTAGAATACAACATATTTGTTAATTGTTCGTACATATGCGTATTGTATACACAAACACGAAAAGAAACGTCTAATTATATGCGCTATTTATACACATAATATACATTTTATTCTATATGGGAAATTTGAAATGATACACGGCGAAATTTTTCGTCGTGTATAATATGCGCATTTATCGTATATGTGACTTTTTCAAAATGCTTAATTTACACATGTTATGCGCATAACGTGGAATACATCTGATAATGGACTGTTTGCATGAAGAAAAATACACAAATATTTATATTTGTGTATAACTTGCGCAGATTATATACATTGACTTTCTTTGAAAGTCAATAATTTATATAGATTATACACATATTATACACATGTTTTTGATTTTTGCTGTTTTGTGTTCGTGCATGCTGGAGTGCGCTCATAAATTTTAGTGCGCATATGCATATTTCTTTGACTTTGGTTTATAAATACATTTATAATGCTTATTGCGTAAATTTTGGAGGAATACGTATCATGAAAAGAACATATCAACCAAGTAAAGTAAAGCACGCTCACAAAGCAGGTTTCAGAGCGAGAATGAAATCCGCTAATGGCAGAAAAGTTCTTGCCAGAAGAAGAGCAAAAGGCCGCAAACAATTAACTGCCTAATTTTTTACTTTATTTCATTTGGGAGTTTTGAATGAAAGTTATCAATCGTATTAAAGATCAACGAGAATTTGTTCTTGTTGTAAGAAAAGGCAAAACTCTCAAAGAGACACCCTATTTTGTTCATTATTTAGATAATGGACTTAGTGTTTGTCGTGTAGGGCTAAGCGTCTCAAAACGTATAGGTAACGCGGTTACCAGAAACAGAATCAAACGACAAGCGCGAGCTATGTGTGACTCGCTAATTGATTATTCATCTCACACATTCGATGTTGTTATTGTTATAAAAGCTGATTTTTTAAAGTCAGATTTCGACACTAACAAAAAAATTCTCAACAATTTGTTGAGTAAGATAGGAATTACCAAATGAAAAAAGGAACTAAAATTGGTTTAGGAGTAGGGTTACTTCTTCTTGGAGTAACTGCTGTTTCTAGTTGTACTCAATCTTTCTGTTCCACTACCGACACTGCCCGTATCATGTATGCTTATGATCCAGGTATCACACATTATGAACAAAATGGTACTGAATCCATCGAAGTAATTGTTGATTCTGGAAGCAAGTACACTGTTACTAATGTAAAAATCAATGTCGCGCCATGGAACGATGATGAGCAATGTTTTGATTTTGGTCCAGGAGATTATTCCACATCAAACCTTGATAACATTATTATTGCTTCAAGAAATGCTGGATATGTTAGTCCAGACAAAAACTCTAGAGAGTATTTTGCTGCCTTGGATGAAGTAGT
Source organism: uncultured Erysipelotrichaceae bacterium (assembly GCA_902800025.1). Lineage (GTDB taxonomy): Bacteria > Bacillota_I > Bacilli_A > RFN20 > CAG-826 > UBA2450. The sequence continues at coordinate 80,058 of CADCDA010000004.1, forward strand.
AATGTATAGCATCTTAACCGAAGCTGTTGTTAAGAGTGGTGAAACAAATATTACAAGAGACTTATCTAAAGAAGAAGACTATCGTTTATTCAAAAATGATATTTCTAAGTATAGTTACATGAAGTATACCACCGCTAATGGCGCACCTATGTGGGACATTTATGACAAATATGATGCAGAAGTTAGAGCGGTAGTCCCAGCGGATTATTGCCCAAGTTCTGACTTTGTCAGTTTATACAAATCTCGACTCAATAGTTATGCAAGTGCGTTCCGTACTTGTTTAACAACAAAAGAAGATAAATACGGATCCTATGGATACGACTCTTCTGGTGTTTATATTGATGCGAAAGATTGGGGCTATGCATGGGGTAAAGGCTTCTTTGAAGGTTTACTCGTTTATCCAATCGGTTGGTTAGTTGACCAAATCTGTTCTGGATTTAGAGGTGCAGGCGTATCTGCTGGTGGAGCAGCCTTATTAGGTATTGTGTTTGTTACCATTATCATTAGATCAGTAATGCTACTTGCCACTATTAAGCAAACAAGTAGTAACGCTAAGATGACTGAGTTACAACCTGAGATTCAAAAAATTCAAAACAAATATCCAAATTCCAACACATCTCAAGCTGAAAAACAACGTATGGCAGAAGAGATGCAAAGACTATATAAGAAGAATAAGATCAATCCATTCTCAAGTATACTTGTGATGATTGTTCAATTCCCAGTCTTCATCTGTGTTTGGGGTGCGTTAAGTGGTTCAAGCGCCATTACAAATGGATCTGTTTTAGGACTATCATTATCCCTTGGAATTAAAGATGTCCTCTTCAATTCAATTAACTGGGGACCAGCAGGTGGATATTCAGCAGTTACCGCTTTAATGCTCTTTATCCTTATGGGTGTAGCGCAAACAGTTAGTATGCTTTTACCTCAATGGATTCAAAAAGCAAAAGCAAAGAAAGTTGCTAAATTAGGTAAGAACCCAGCTCAAAAGCAACAAAACACCACAATGAAAATTTTCACTTACGTCATGCTTGCCATGATTCTAATCATGGGATTCTCGCTTGTCAGTGCTATGGGAATTTACTGGTTTGTCGGAGCGGTTTTCTCAATCGGACAAACACTCGTTACCCAACTTATCACAAGCAAAAAGAAAACCAAATAATTAAGGAGAATATATATTTATGGAAATATATACAGGTAAATCTATTGATGAAGCCTTAACAAAAGCTTCAGAAAAAAGTGGCACACCAATCGAAAATTTGATTTATCGTGACACTGGAAAAACTGTTGGTTTATTCTCTAAAAAAGTCCAAGTCGAAGTATATGAACTCGCTGATGTTGTGAGATATGCTGAAGATTATTTATTAAATGCTACTGATGCTTTAGGAATTGAAAGCTCAGTTAAATCTAGACTCGATGACGATGTCATTAGAATTACTTTAGATAGCACTCATAATCCAATTTTAATTGGAAAGAACGGTGTTACTCTTCAAGCGTTTAATGAATTAGTTAAACTCGCTACAAATAATTACTTCCACAGAAGATTTAGAATCTTACTTGATATTAACGGATACAAAGATAACAAGTATTCAAAGCTTGAAAGACTTGCTAGAAAAATCGCAAAGGATGTTCAAAAGAGCAAGACTACTTATACCTTTGATCCAATGCCAGCCGATGAAAGAAGAGCCATTCATAATGCTCTTAATGGTTGGAGAAATATTAAGACAGAATCAATCGGAGAAGGAAGCCACAGACAAATTCAAATCATTTACGTTGAAAGTAAAGAAAGTAAATAATAAAATGCACCCTTTGGGTGCTTTTTAGAATAAGAGCCTATGTTTGAAACAATCGTCGCTTTAGCTACAGCGCCTATGAAAAGCGCACTTCACATCATTAGAGTGTCTGGTGATGATTGTTTTGACATTGTTTCCAAATGTTTCTCTAAAGATATTAGAGATATTAAAGAAAGAACACTTCTTGTCGGCCACATAATAAATGAAGACAAAATAGTTGATGAAGTAGTTGTTGCAATTTATAAAGGGCCGAAATCATTTACTGGCGAAGATTTAGTGGAAATTATTTGCCATGGAAGTGTTTTAATCGCCAACGAAATAATTGAGTTATTGCTCTCTAAAGGCGCAAGACTCGCCACGAATGGTGAATATACCTCTCGTGCGTTCTTGCATGAAAGAATTGATTTAATTCAAGCTGAAGCGATTAATGATGCGATTAATGCTTCAACTAGAGAAGCAAAAGAATTATCCATGCTTTCTTTAAAAGGTGAAACAAGTAAATTAATCGTTCCACTTAGAACAAGAATTGCCGATATTCTATCTTTGATAGAAGTCAATATCGATTATCCTGAATATGAAGATATTGAAGTAGCGAATAAAGATCATGTTGTTTCCCTAGTTGATGAACTCGTTCCTCGAATTGATAAACTTGTTGACGAAGGTGAAAAAGGATTAATTGTTAAAGAAGGCGTTAAAGTCGCTCTTGTTGGTAAACCAAATGTTGGTAAATCTTCTTTATTAAACGCTTTATTAGGAGAATCTAAAGCGATTGTTACTGATATTGCAGGAACAACAAGAGATATCGTTGAAGGCGAAATAAATTTAAGCGGCATTGTTTTACATCTATTAGATACCGCTGGTATTAGAGAAGTCGATGACAAAGTTGAATCTATCGGTGTTAATAAATCGAAAGATGCGATTAAAGAAGCTGACTTAGTTATCGTTCTTTTAGATGCATCTAATGAATTAGATGAGCAAGACAAAGAGATCCTTGAACTCGTAAAAGATGTACCGCACATTATTACATACAATAAAGTCGATAAATCTAATAATAGAGACAAAGAAGGAATTTATATTTCTGCTTTAAATAACGACATCACTCCTTTAAAGGATGCGATATACGAAAGACTTGGTTTAAAAGAAGAGACATTTAGAACTCCTTCTTTAAATAACACAAGGCAATTAGGTTTATTAAAGAATGTAAAAGAAAGCTTATTAAAGGCTAAAGAAGATGCGCTTAACGATTTACCAATCGACTTAGTAAGCGTTTCTTTACGTGATGCTTATAATTCCGTATTAGAGATCTTAGGTGAATACAATCAAACAGATATTTCTAAAGAGATCTTCTCAAGATTTTGTGTTGGTAAATAATTATGATGTTTGATTCCCATTGTCATCTCAATGATGAAAATTTATATCCAAGAATAGATGAAGTGATTGATGCCGCTAAAAAGACTGGCGTTAAAAAGTTTTTAGTTGTTGGTTATGATAAAGCTTCTTCTTTTCTGGCGGTTGATATCGCTAATAGATATGAAGAATGCTACGCGGCAATTGGCTTTCATCCAACCGAAATAGAAGGTGTTAGTGACAAAGATTATCACGACACGATGGCACTTATATCTAATAATAAAGTAGTCGCTATTGGAGAGATTGGGTTAGATTATCACTGGGTCAAAGATGAACAATTAAGAAACAATCAAAAAGAGTGGTTCATTAAGCAAATTGAATTCGCTAATGAGCACCATTTACCAATTTCAATTCATAATCGAGAAAGCACAGAAGACTGTGTTGAAATTTTAAAGGAACACACCCCAAAATTTGGAGGTGTAATGCACTGCTATTCTGGTAGTGTTGAAACGATGAACGAAGTAATAAAACTAGGTCTTCATATTGCCTTAGGAGGAACCGTAACTTTCACTAATGCAAAGACACCAAAAGAAGTCGCTGAAGCAGTTCCTTTAGATAAATTATTAATTGAAACTGACTCCCCATATTTAACACCTCATCCACATAGAGGCGAGAAAAACGAACCGAAATATATTTGCTTAGTTTTAGAAGAAATTGCAAGAATTAAAGACATGTCAAAAAAGCATTTAGAAGATGTGATTTATAAGAATACATGTCGCTTATTTAACATCGATGAATAAGATAAAAATTGATGGAGTATTAATTGTTGAAGGCAAAGATGATGTAAGTTATTTATCATCATTTATTGACGCTTTGTTTTTCACCACTCAAGGATACGATTTGAATAAGGAAAAAATAAGTTTTTTATCAAGAGCGTCTTCGAAGAATAAGCTCATAATTTTCACTGATCCTGATGAAGCTGGTGAGAGAATTAGAAACACGATAAAAGCCAACATTAAACCGATATTTGAGGCAAAATGTGAGAAAATTACCAGAAAAGATAAGAAAAAATCCGGTATTGCAGAAATGGAAAAGACCGCTGTTATAGAAGCCTTAAAAGACTTCACCACCACTGGAGAAATTTCTAGATATAACTACCGCCTTTCTTCCCTTATATCATTAAGCGATAATCCAGGCGTAACTAGACAAAAGATTATTGATAAATATGGGTTAATTTATGGAAATAACAGTAGCGTTGAAAATCAACTCAATATATTAAAAATAACTCCACAAGAATTAGAGGAATTTATTAATGGAAATTAATCGTTCTAACATTAACGAATTAGTGAATAAATGTTCCGTAAAACCTGATAAGGATTATGGTCAAAATTTTCTTGTGGAACCTCAAATTGCCGAAAAGATTGTCGACTCATTAGAACTAACAAAAGAAGATAAAGTCTTAGAGATTGGTCCAGGATTAGGATCACTCACTCATTTCTTATTTCAAAAGTGTCAACTTGATGTCTGTGATATCGATTATCGAATGATTGATTTCCTCAAAATCTTTTATAAGGAAGACATCAATTTCATCCTCAATGATGTTAGAAAAATAAATGTTAGTGGATATACAAAAATTATAGGTAATCTCCCATATAACATTACGACAGAACTTGTCACATTTTTATTATTAAATTCATCCGCTAAAAGGATGGTGTTAATGTGTCAAAGTGAAGCATTTAATCGCTTCTACGATTTGTCTGGTGAGAATTATGGACCGGTGTCAATTTTGTTACATTTATTAGGAACTTCAAAAAAGGTGTTAACCGTTAAGCCAGGAAGTTTTTACCCAGCTCCTAAATGCAATTCGCTCGTCTTTGTGTTTGATAGTTTGCCAACTATAGACAAAGAGACTGCGATTAATGTTTATAAGATGAGTAAAACCATTTTCCTCAATCGAAGGAAGACCATTTTAAATAATCTATCTAATGTCATCGGAAAAGAAAAAACAATTTCTATTCTTAAAGAATTGAACATCGAAGAGAATAGAAGACCAGAGAAAATTAGTCCTACTGATTATTTACAAATATATTTAAGAATAAAGAATTAATATTATAATGGAGGTGTAGTTATGATTAGATCTGTTAAAAGCTTTGCAAAAATTAATATTTCTTTAGATATCGTCAAAAAAAGAGAAGATGGATATCATGAACTAGATTCCGTCATGCTTCCAATTGATTTGCACGACTCGATTATAATTGAAACTCTAAGTGTCGGTTCTGATAACTTTGTTACCGTTGATGATTTTTCAAATGGATTAATTCACTATAACTTAGCTTCTAGTGCAATTAATGCTTTGTCTGATAAATATGGATTTACCACAAAGTTTAGAATCTATATTCATAAAAACATTCCTATGCAAGCTGGATTAGGTGGAGGAAGTAGTAACGCTGCCTTTACCATGAAAGCAGTGAATTCAATACTTAATTTAAAAGCCACTGATGAGGAATTGATTGAATTAGCGACACCTTTAGGCGCTGATATCCCATTCTTTATTCCTTGCGTGCCATCTAGATGTAGAGGCATCGGCGAGAAGATTGAACCAATTGAAATTAAAAACAATTACTATGTTTTATTAGTAAAACCAAACACCGGTTGCTCCACTAAAGAAGTATTCGCTTTAGCGGACACTATGAAATACCATCATCCAGACATTAAAAGAGTGTTAGAAGCCTTAAGAGTGGGTGATGATGAAATGCTCGCGGACTTTATAGGAAACTCTTTAGAAGATGCAGCAATCCGTTTAGTTCCTGAAATCGCACAAATTAAACAAACACTTTTAGATAGAGGATTTAAAATCGTCCTTATGAGTGGAAGCGGGTCAACCGTGTTCGCATTATCTCAAGATAATAAATTAATAAAGAAAGTTGCTAAAGAATTAGAAAACCACTACTTTGTTGAAACTTGTAAAGTTTTAAAGAAATAGGAGGAAATAAAGTGAAAGAAAAATATGTTGTTGTATTAGGAGCAGGACGTGGTTCAAGAATGGAATCCCGTGATCCTAATCATTCAAAGGTTACTTTTCCTATTTTAGGAAAGCCTTTAATTAATTATGTAATCGACGCTGTTAAACCTTTAGGTTTAAAAGAAATATATACCGTTGTTGGATATGGTGGAAAAGCCACCGAAGAATGCGTCAAACACCATAGTAAAGTAGTTTGGCAAAAAGAAATCTTAGGTACAGGCCACGCTTTAAAACAAGTCACCGAATTAAAAGACAAAGAAGGTGATGTTATTGTTGTGGGTGGTGAAATGCCTTTATTAACAACTGATACTTTGTATAAGGTTTATCATAAGCACGAAAAGAACGGCAATGCTTTAACTATATGTACATCGGTTATGGAATCTCCACAAGGATATGGACGTGTTATAAGAGAAAAAGGTAGCTATCGTTTATTAGACATTGTTGAAGATAAAGACTGCACTCCTGAACAAGCAGAAATCGAAGAAGTTAACGCTGGAATTTATATTATTGATAATGCATTACTTCAAAAATATCTCCCAAAATTAAGCAATAAGAACGCTAAAGGAGAATATTATCTATCTGAGTTAGTTAAACTATTCAATAATGATGGATATAAATGTGATACATACGTTTTAGAAGACGCTAGAGATATCTTCTGTGTCAGTGATCGATTCCAATTGAGTTATGCTGCTAAAGTCCTTAGAAAGAGAATTAATAGAAAATTACTCCTTCAAGGAGTGTCTATCGAAGATCCTGATACCGCTTATATCTCTCCAGAAGTAATTATCGGCAAAGATACAGTTATTTTGCCTAACACCACCATTTACGGCAAATGTGAAATTGGCGAAGCCAACTTCATTGGTCCAAATACAATGATCATCAATAGTGTTATCGGTAACGATAACCATATCATCAGTTCGTTTGTTAGAAACTCTGTTGTTTCAAACAATAAAACCATTGGTCCATATGTGGAAATGGAGGACGAAGAATTATGTTAATCATCGACTCGTTTGGAAAGAATATCTATGTCGATGAAAAACTAGTTGGTTATGTTGGAGAAAACGTCCTCTATATCAACGGAAAGAAGTTTGCGGAAATAACTGATGAAGGAGAAATCTATTTCCCTCCAAAGAAAATCGGATATGTCGACGATGATGGTTCAATTATCATTAACGACAGAGAAGTTGGATATATAGATGGAGATAATAACTTCGTCTTCTACCATTCATTAGCGAAATAGCGGGAAACCGCTTTTTCTTTTCGAAACCATATAAGAAACCAGATAAACTAACAAAAAAAGCGATCACCGAAGTGACCGCTAATTTTGTATATAGTTGGCTGAAAACTATTTCTTTCTTGGATTTCTAATTGCAGCTTGTGCAGCAGCAAGTCTTGCCACAGGAACACGGAATGGTGAACATGAGACATAGTCTAATCCAGCGTCATGGTAGAATTGGATGGAGTTTGGTTCACCACCAGTTTCACCACAGACACCAACGTGTAATGTTGGTCTGGTTTCTCTACCTTCCTTAACGGAAAGTTTGATTAATCTACCAACACCGTGTTGATCGAGTGTCTTGAATGGATCTTCTTCGAAGATCTTGTTGCTGTAATAGTCTGGTAAGAATTTGGAAGCATCATCACGGCTGAAACCAAATGTCATTTGTGTTAAGTCGTTTGTTCCGAAGGAGAAGAATTCTGCTTCTTCTGCGATTTCGCCAGATAATAAGGCAGCACGTGGAATTTCAATCATTGTACCAACATGGTATTTCATGTTAACACCAGCGGCCTTAATGACTTCGTCAGCAGTCTTTGTAACGATCGCTTTGACGAATCTGAATTCTCTGATATCCAAGGTTAATGGAATCATGATTTCTGGTTCAATATGTAAACCTTTTCTTGCATTGACTGCAATAGCGGCCTTGATAATAGCGCGGGTTTGCATTTCACCGATTTCTGGATAGGAAACGTCTAAACGGCATCCTCTGTGACCCATCATTGGGTTGAATTCATGTAAGTCACTAATTCTCTTGTGAATGAATTCGACTGTGTGACCAGTTGCTTTTGCGAGTTCAGCAATCTTGTCTTCTTCTTGTGGTAAGAATTCATGTAGAGGTGGATCGAGTAAACGAACGTTAACGTTGAGTTCGCCCATTTCTTCAAATAAGCCTTCGAAGTCTTTTTGTTGTAATGGTTCGATTTCTGCTAATGCAGCAATTCTTTCTTCCTTGGTTTCGGCTAAGATCATCTTTCTGAATGAGAAGATCTTGTCTTTATCGAAGAACATATGTTCTGTACGGCATAAGCCAATACCTTGAGCACCGAAGAGTTTTGCTTGATGTGCATCTCTTGGGGTGTCAGCATTTGTTCTAACTTTTAATTCTCTAGCTTCGTCAACCCAGCTCATGAGTCTACCGAAGTTACCACTGCTGAGGTCTGGTGCGACTTTCTTAATATCGCCAGAATAGACACTACCAGTGGAACCATCTAAGGATAATACATCCTTATCGGTGTAAACTTTGCCATTGATTGTGAGAGTCCTTGCTTCTTCATCGATTAATGCAGCAGCACAACCGGTGATACAGCATTTACCCATACCACGAGCAACGACAGCAGCGTGTGAGGTCATACCACCACGCATTGTGAGGATACCTTCACAAGCAATCATACCTGCTAAATCTTCTGGGGAAGTTTCAGCACGGACTAAGACGACTTTTTCACCAGCAGCATGTCTTTGTTCGGCTTCTTCAGCGGTAAAGGCGATTGCACCTGTACCAGCGCCTGGGCCTGCTGGGTTACCTTTAGCGATTAATCTGCTTTGAGCAGCTGCTAAATCATCTTTGTCAAAGTTTGGTAATAATAACTTATCGAATGAAACTGGATCGATTCTGAGGACGGCTTCTTCTTTTGAAATTAAGCCTTCATCAACCATGTCACATGCCATCTTTAAGGCAGCGGCTGGTGTTCTCTTACCAGAACGTGTTTGTAAGAAGTAAAGTTTTCCTTCTTCAACTGTGAATTCCATATCTTGCATATCACGATAGTGGAGTTCCATGTTTTTGATTGTCTTGACGAATTGTTCGTAAACTTCTGGCATACGTCTCTTTAATTCATCAATGTGTAATGGTGTACGAATACCGGCAACAACGTCTTCACCTTGTGCATTTGGTAAGTATTCAGCGGAGATTTCTTTTTCACCAGTTGCAGCGTTTCTTGAGAACGCAACACCTGTACCAGAGGTCTCGCCTTTGTTACCGAAGGCCATGGATTGAACGTTAACTGCAGTACCCCATGAATATGGGATTGAGTATTGCATACGATAGATGTTTGCACGTGGGTTGTCCCAGCTTCTAAAGACGGCTGCGACAGCTTCTAATAATTGTTCGCGTGGATCAGTTGGGAATTCTTCACCGAATGTCTTCTTGTAGTATTCTTTGTACTTGCCAACTAAGACTTTTAATTCTTCGGTTGTAACTTCTGTATCGAGTTTGTATCCTTTTGCTTTCTTTAAATCATCAAGCATCTTGTCCATTTCGGTTCTTGGATGACCTTTGGCGATGTTTGTGAACATAAGGATGAATCTACGGAAGCTATCCATAGCGAATCTTTCGTTGCCTGTTTCTTTTGCAAGAGCAGCAGCGGTTTTGTCATTTAAACCTAAGTTTAAGATGGTGTCCATCATACCTGGCATACTAACACGAGCGCCAGAACGGACAGAGACTAAAAGTGGATTGTGGTCGCCACCGAATGTTTTTCCGGTTTTCTTTTCGACATCTTTGATTGCCTTGAAGATTTGTTCCTTAACAAATTCTGGAATCTTTTTGCCACTTTCATAGTAGAGTGTGCAAGCTTCAGTGGAAATTGTAAATCCTTCTGGGACTGGGACACCAATGTGTGTCATTTCGGCTAAGCCGGCACCTTTACCACCTAAGAGTTCCTTACCTAATCCGTAAGCTTCCTCAAAGGCGTAAACATATTTCTTTTCAGCCATATTTTTCCTCCTATAGGGCATCAGGTAAGCGTCTACGTATCACGCTCACCAGCGTTATATATTTTACTACACTCGCGTGCATATGGTGAAGATAAAATCGTAAAATGTTATAAAAAACGTAAAGAAAAAGAGACAAACTATGAAATGTTTGCCTCTAAATCTCAGATTATGGTTTCTTACGCAGCCGCAACTTCGTTTCTTTTCACGACACCAACGATCCCACCGATTAAGATGAAAATATTGGCAGAAAGAACACCGAGCACGATACAGACGATAGATAACGCTGTAGTTTTAACACCGATAGTGACAAACGCCATAACCGCAGCGAGGAATGTAAAGATTGTAATCACAAGCTGTACGGTAGCGGCTGATTTAGAGAAATTAACTAGTTGATTGTAAACTTCATCAATTTGAGCTTCGGTGTAAGTTGGATAAGAAGATTTGATTGCTTCTTTCACTTGCGCAGCGATATCTGGGTTTGCTGCAGCACCAGCAATGCCATAGAAAAGGACTGTAAATACAAGTCCACCAATTGCGCCAAGAATTGCGAGGACACCACCAATAATAAGAAGGGTTCTTGCTGTTTTGTTCATTTTTTTCTCCTTGGTTGGATAAACCAACATCATATATTTTAGCACTTTTTCTTAGATGAACTATATAATAATTATGGAGATGATGCACTATGGAAAATAATAGCCCACTTATCTTGACGATTGATTTTGGTACTCAATCATTAAGAACCGCTCTTGTTAATAAGCAAGGCGTCATTGAAGCACTTGTTAAAAGAAAATATGATCCACCATACTTTTCTAAAGAAAAAGGATATGCAGAACAAGATCCTGACTTTTACTATGACAACCTTATTGTGTGTTTAAAAGAACTTGTCAGTGAGAATCAAGACAAGCTTAATAGAATCAAAGGTTCCACTATTGCGACCTTTAGAGATTCATCAGTTCAATTAGACGAAGATCTTAAACCAGTAAGAAATTCAATTCTTTGGTTAGACCAACGCATGGCGAAGGCTTCTGAACATTATCCAACACTTTATCGATTAATTTTTAGACTCGTTGGAATGGGAGAAACCATTAAACTTAATCGAAGCCGCACAATGGCGCATTGGATTAAAGAAAACGAACCAGAAAATTGGGCTAAAACACATAAATACGTCAACATCTCAACTTATTTATCTTATAAATTAACCAATCAACTTACCGATAGCGCTGCAAGTTTAACTGGCCATTATCCAATCGATTTCAAACATCGTAAATGGTACGGCGAAAACGCTCTTAAGGGAGTTATCTTTGGTATTCCAAAGAAAATGCTTTTTGACTTAAAACAACCAGGAGAAGTTTTAGGAGAAATTTCTAGAGAAATTTGTAAGAAAACAGGACTCCCACAAGGAATTAGACTTTACGCTTCAGGAAGTGATAAAGCTTGTGAAACAATTGGCTTAGGTGCACTAGATAAAACTATTGGTGCTATTTCATATGGAACAGCATCCACAATCGAAGTTAGTAATAAAAAATATCATGAACCAGAACCGTTCTTACCAGCCTATCCAGCTGCAGTTCCTGGATGGTACAACATGGAAGTTCAAGTATATAGAGGATATTGGATGCTTTCTTGGTTTAGTAAGAACTTCGCATCAGAGTTAATTGATGAATCCAGAATTCAATCGATGGCGGTTGAAGAAATTCTTAATAAAAGATTAAGCAACATTCCACCAGGAAGTGATGGATTAGTCCTTCAGCCATATTGGGGACCAGGCTTAAGAAGGCCTCTTGCTAAGGGTGGAATTATCGGATTTAGTGATATTCATACGAGAGAGCATTTATATAGAGCGATTATTGAAGGTATTGCGTACGCTTTAAAAGAAGGTCTTGAATCTATCGAAAAGAGTCAAAGATGCAAAGTTAAAGAATTACGTATTTCTGGAGGTGGATCACAAAGTGATGCAATCTGCCAAATTACTGCGGATATCTTCAACCTTCCTGTTAGTAGAGTTCAAACATATGAAACTACATCGTTAGGCGCTGCGATTGCAACATTTGTCGCAATTGGTGAATATAAGACTGTTGAAGAAGCGATGGCTGCGATGAGCCATAAAACTCAAACATTTGTTCCTAATAAAGACGCGGTTTCACAATATGAGGATTTATATCGTAAGGTATATTTAAAGATGTATCCTCAACTCAAAGATGTCTATCGCGATCTTAATAAATTTACGAAGCGTTACTAATAAAAAGAAGCGGAAACCTACTTAGGAATCCGCTTTTTCTTCACTATTTTCCACTACTTTCTTTTCTCTTAGTAAGACGAATTTTTGTAATGGGAACAGCGTAATCATTTGAATTGTTCCAGCAACCATTGAAGCAATAGTTGGTGCGATGACTTCAGCGTTTACTGACACTAATGCATTAGCAACCAATCCTTGAAGCCAAGTTGTAAAGACAATTAATAGGAATAACGCAACAATATAGATTATATAATGCCATATTGGAGCGTCGCTTTTAAAAGTTTTACTTTTATTTAAGAAATATCCGACTGTATTAGCGATAAAGTTTGATAGGAAGAAAGGAAGGACATATCCCCAATTTGAATGACCGCTTCCCATAGTTTGTTCAGAGAACACACTCCCCAAAAAGCCTGGAAGAGGTTCTTTCCAATCTTTCATAAAGAAATATAACAAATTCACTAAGGCTAATTGGATGATAGTTACAAGTAAACTAACAACGACAAATTTAATAATTTGCCAAATTGTTTTCTTGCCACCTTTTTCAGCTTTATTATCAGTTTTATTAATCCAGTCGTTAAACTTTGACATATCGACTATTCAAGTTCAAACGCTCCGGTGTATAAGTTATAATACACACCTTTTTGAGCGATTAAATCATCATGTGTTCCTCTTTCAATGATGTGACCATGGTCCAAGACCATAATGGCGTTACTATTTTGAACAGTAGATAGTCTATGAGCAATAACAAAGACAGTTCTTCCTTCCATCAATTGATCTGTGCCTTGTTGAACAAGCTTCTCGGTACGAGTATCGATGGATGAAGTTGCTTCATCAAGAATCATCACAGGTGCGTCTGCAACTGCGGCACGTGCAATGGATAATAATTGTCTTTGTCCTTGAGACAAATTAGCTCCATCACCGCTTAACATTGTGTTATATCCCTCTGGTAAACGTGTAATGAAATCATGTGCGTTAGCAATCTTAGCGGCTTTAATACACTCTTCATCTGTCGCATCTAATCGACCATAACGAATATTGTCCATTACTGTACCAGTAAAGAGATTAACATCTTGTAAAACAATACCTAGTGATTTTCTTAAATCAGCTTTTTTAATTTTGTTAATATTGATTCCATCATATCTGATCTTTCCGTCAGCGATATCATAGAATCTATTAATTAAGTTAGTAATTGTGGTCTTTCCTGCACCTGTAGCGCCTACAAATGCGATTTTTTGACCTGGGTGTGCGTATATAGAAACGTCTTCAAGCACCAATCTATTTCCATCATATGAAAAGTCAACTTGATCAAGGACAATATCACCTTTTAATGGTTTATATTCTAATTCGCCATTTTTGTGTTGATGTTTCCAAGCATAATCACGGGTGTGCTCTTCGGTTTCTTCGAAGGTTCCATCTTCGTTATACTTTACGTTACATAAGTATACGTAACCATCGTCAGTTTCTGGCTTTTCATCCATTAAATCTAAGCAACGAGATGCGCCCGCCATACCCATAACGATAAAGATGAGTTGCTGTGAGAATTGGTTAACATTATTAGCAAACATTCTACTCATCATTAAGAAGAGAGCAATCATACCTGCGAATTGATCTAAGTTAGTGATTGGAGCATATCCACTTAAGGAGAGATTCTTCCAACCAAATGCGAAGATTAAAGCGCCCATAATTCCACATAAAATATATAGGAAGTTGCCTATATTGCCCATAACAGGCATCATAATGTTGCCGTGGATATTAGCGTTTGTTGCATAGTGACGGAGTTCATCGTTTAACTTATCAAATTCCTCACAACTCTTTTCTTCGTGAGTAAATACTTTGATAACTTTTAATCCTTGAATTGATTCTTCAATATCACCTTCGACCTTACCTAATGCGGCTTGTTGTTTAATAAAGTATTTAGAAGATTTTCCTCCAACACCTTTAACAACGCCCATCATGATAAAGAATCCAACAACGATGACTAAAGTCATCCACACAGATGTTGATAGCATAATGAAGAAGACAAAGATGGAGACCAACCCTGTTTGAATTAAGCTTGGTAAGGCTTGTGAAATAAATTGTCTAATTGTATCAATATCATTTGTGTACAAAGACATGATTGATCCGTGAGCGTGGGTATCAAAATATTTAATTGGTAAATCTTGCATGTGGTCGAACATACGTTTACGGAAGTCATTCATAAATGATTGAGTGACAATCGCCATGGTTCTGTTCCAACCCCAGCTTGCAAAAATGCCAACGAAATAGATACACCCTAATATAATTAGGAGACTTGTGATATTTGTATGCATTGTAAACCCAAATGTTGAAACAACATCATAAGTATCAACAAATGGATTAACAGGTGTGCCTGCATATGTCATTTCTCCTGACGCCACTAAAGCGTTTGTTGTTAATGAGACAAAAATAGAAGACGAAATATTACCAAAGACATTAAATACTAAGCAAACTAATACTAATACTAAATGCCATGGATATAATTTGAATAATTGTTTAAGGAGACGTTTCATAGTGCCTTTTTTGGCCCTACCTCTTTCTCTAATACGGACTGGTGGCATTATTTATCACCTCCTACTCTATTTTGCGTGTAGTAGACTTCTTGATAAATCTTATTAGATTTCAATAATTCTTCGTGTGTGCCTATCGCGTTGATTTGACCGTTATCCATAATGATGATTTGATCTGCATCTTCAATAGAACTAATACGTTGTGCAATAACGATTTTGGTCATGTTTGGAAGGTCTTCTTTAAGGCCTTTACGAATTAACCTATCAGTTTTAGTATCAACAGCGCTTGTTGAGTCGTCTAAAATCATAATTTTTGGGTTCTTTAAAATCGCTCTAGCAATACAAAGTCTTTGTTTTTGACCGCCAGAGAAATTAGCACCACCTTGTTCGACTCTACTTTGAAGGAGTTCTGGTTTGGCTCTTACGATTTCTTCAGCTTGAGCAATTCTACACGCTTTCCACATTTCATCTTCCGTGGCGTTGAGATTTCCCCATTTCAAATTGCTTTCAATGGTGCCACTAAATAAGACGTTCTTTTGTAAAACCACAGCGACATTATTTCTTAAAGTTTCGAGGTCATATTCTTTGACATTATGATCGGCCACTAAAACCTCTCCTTCAGTCACATCATATAGTCTCGAGATGAGATTAATGACCGAAGTCTTACCAGAACCGGTTGAACCTAAAATTCCTACAAATTGACCGCTTTTGATATGAATATTGATATTATTTAAGGCATTTCGCTCAGAATTTTTCTTATATTTGAAGTTAACATTATTGAAATCGACGTCACCGTTAGCAACTTCAAAGATTGGATTTTCTGGGTTCTCAATCGTTGGTTCTTCTTTGAGAACTTCAGCGATACGTTTGATGGATTCGATTGATAAAGTAATCATGACCATAATCATGGAAATCATCATTAGAGACATCAAAATTTGAATGCCATAAGTGATGAGAGCAGACATTTGTCCGATTGTTAATTGACCACCGATAAAGTCACCAACTTCTTTGCCTGTTTCAGAGTCAACCCACTTTGTATATGTGCCTGTTGTGTAAATAATATATGAACCTAATCCGATGATTAATAAGTTAGAAACATGAATCGCTGTATTGAGTAATGGGTTATTAAGAGCGACGATTTTTTCACCTTTAACGAACTCGGTTGTGATTGAATCACTGGCGTTATTAAATTTATCCTTCTCAAAGTCTTCTCTAACATATGATTTAACCACTCTAATTCCAGAGACATTTTCTTGAATTGATTCATTGAGTTTATCATAACGTTTAAAGACTTTTGTAAAGACCGCCATCGCGTGTTTAATGATTAAGAATAAGCCGAAAGAAACGATTGGGATTAATCCAATAAAGATAAAGCCCATTAGTCCACCACCGACGAATGTCATGACAGCGGAGAATATTAACATTAATGGTGCCCTAACAACGATACGAATCATCATTTGGAACGCCATTTGGACGTTATTGATATCTGTTGTCATTCTTGTTACAAGTGATGACGCAGAGAAACGATCAATATTTTCAAATGAGAAGCTTGTTAATTTCTTATATAAATCGCTTCTTAAGTTAGCGGCTAATCCTACAGATGCGATTGAGGCAAACTTACCTCCATAGATTCCACATAGTAATGAAACAATCGCCATTCCTAAAAGAATTAACGCTAAATAGAAGACTGGAATACCATTTGGTCCACTTGCAAAAAAATCGTTTGGGGTGGTGATGACTTTAATTCCATCAACAAACATACCCATAATAAATGGCATTGCACATTCCATACCAGCTTCGCCAACCATAAATAAAGGAGTTATTAAAGCGGGTTTCTTATATTGCCTAACACTTTTTAGTATTAATTTTATGTTTTCAATCATATTGTTCCTCCTTTACTTGTATAACATTCGCATAATTATGTCGCTGTTTGGACATCTGAATCTTTTATATCCTATATGAATTCGCGTATAGGCTAATCCTTTTATTGTAGATAACAGGCTAATTGCTAATTCTTCAGGAATATGGGAGTTGAAGTCGCCTTCTTCTTGTCCTCTTTTAATTAAGCTCAACAGTTCATTGAATGACTGTGTCTTTTCATTTCCTTTAACAAACAAATTCTTTTGAAGATGGATATTTAAGTATAAATATATAATCCAAGAGTTTTTATCATCAACTGATTTGATCTTTTTTAAAGCAGCCACCAAAACATCGTGCAGAACAAACTTGGATTTTTGATTGAAATCTATTTCTTTGATCATATTTGCCATGTAAGGAACAACGATATTGTTTATTGTGGCCAGGTATAATTCGTCTTTCCCTTTGAAATAATGATATAAAAGGCCATGTGAACAATTCGCGTCTTTAGTGACTTCGTCTAAATTGACAGCGTCATATCCTTTCATCACAAAATGATACAAAGCGCTTTGTAGTATTTGGTTAATTCTTTCGTTTCTAATTTGTTCGAATTGTTCTTTTGTTTTTGGCATAACTTTATTGATTGACTACAGCGTCAATGAAAATTGTATATTTTTTTATTTCCATTTTCAATGGATAAAAATAAAATATTTAAAGGCCTTAGTTTGCTTTTCTTAACAAGAAAGGACAACTATTGTAAAATAATCAATATGAAAAACTTTGTACTTATTTCACCTAATTTTCCAGAAACATACTATCAGTTCGCAGTTTCGTTACGTAATGTCGGGTTTAGAGTATTAGGAATTGGTGACCAACCTTATGATGAATTAAAGCCAGAGCTCAGAGAAGCACTTCACGAATATTATAAAGTTAATGTGATGGATAACTTCGACGAAGAGAAAGAAGCTGTGGGTTATTTTGAAAGAAAATACGGACACATTGATTTTCTTGAAAGTAACAACGAGTATTGGCTAAGAAAAGACGCTCGATTAAGAGATTTATTTATGATTGATACCGGCTTAAGAGAACACGAATTAGACACTTATCAACGTAAATCGATGATGAAAGCGTGTTTTGAAAAAGCAGGAGTTAAAGTCGCTCCATATATTTTAGTGAGCGATTTTGAATCACTAGAAAAATTCGCTGAGAAAAATGGCTACCCACTATTTGTTAAGCCAGATATTGGTGTCGGAGCTGAAGAAAGCTTTAAAATCAGCAATTTTGATGAATTAAAAGCGTTTTACGATAAAAAACCAGAAAATGTTCAATATATTTGCGAAATATTTGTCTCTGGTGACATTGTTACTTTTGATGGTATTGCTGATCAAAATAGCAATGTTGTTTTCATGGCTTCGCTTGAATGCCCACCATCAATTAGTGACGTCTTAATCATGGGCAAAGAGTTCTGCTATTATTCAAACCCATTTATTGATGAGAAGTTTGAAGAGATTGGAAGAAAAACGGTCAAAGCATTTGGATTAAAAAAGAGATGTTTCCATATCGAGTTCTTTAGAGTTAATAAAAAGATTAAAGGATTTGTGGATGTTGGTGATATTGTTGGTTTGGAGGTTAACATTAGAACTCCAGGTGGATATAGCCCAGACATGCATAATTACGCTAATTCTGTGAACATGTATCAAATATATGCAGACACAATGGCGGATCTTCCACCACGTCCAACATATCCATTTAAGTATTACTGTGCAACAGCCAGTAGAAGAGATAATGTTGAGTATTTCTATACAGACGATGATGTTAAACGCACATACGCCAATGAGCTCGTGGGTGCGGCTAGATACCCAGATGTTCTTTCGGGTGTTATGGGCAATAGATTCTTTATGGCCAAGTTTAATAACATCAAAGATGTCATGGTATTTAATGAATATGTTAGTCGCAAAACAATGCCAGAAGAACCAAAAACAAGCAAAGGTTCAAGGTCGATGTTTAAGAAAGGTTCTTCTAAAGAAAACATTTGCGACACACATATCGATGGAGCGTAATAATGGAGTATTTGCAATATACACCTGTTAAATGGGATAAAGCGTTTGCCTCTGAAAGAGACAATCTCCTTTTTTGCATTCCAAATATCAAAATAAATGTTGAACATATTGGGGCGACATCTGTTCCAAATTGCCGTTCTTTTAGGAATGTTGATATTTTGGTGTCCGTACATAACTTTGTAGATATTTCCACCGTTGCGATGCTTTTACTTAGTAAAGAGTATAGAGAAATCAAAGAAATGAGCACCATCGATTGCGTTGTTTTAGTAAAAAAACAAAAAGTATATGGGTGTGGCATTACAGTCAGAGTTGTTGAATATGCTTCTATGATTTATAGAAGAATTATGGCGTTTAAGCAGATCCTTAGATCAAGTTTTGATAGAGCGATTAAATATAATCAATTTAGAGAAACTTTGTTTGAACGTTATCACACAGATATTAATAAATATAACGAAGCGAAATATGACTATATAAATAGTCTTATTGATGAAAGATATAAATTTGAATAAATATGAATGGACTAATCATTACTAACCAAGACATTGGCCACAATGCTTATAAAATAAGAAGGTTTACCGAGGAAGGAAACAAACTCGGTATTTCTTTGTCTCATTATATTAATGATGGTTCGCTTGCTGTTATCAAAGATAACAATATTTCTACAAAACTACCTAAAGCAGACTTTGTCATCTATCTTGATAAAGATATTTACTTAGCGAGAATATTAGAAAAACAAGGATATCGTTTGTTTAATAAAGCAGACTTCATCAAAATGTGCGATGACAAAACGCTTACGAATATCATGTGCGCTAATAACGACATCAAGATGCCCAAAACAATTCCAGGACCACTATTTTATTCTCCTAAACTTGTAGAAAGTAACCTCAATTTCCTTGATGACGTTATTAAAGAACTCGGTTTACCGCTTGTTTTGAAAAGAGTGTATGGGTCTTTAGGCTTAGGTGTTTATTTAGTTAAAACCAAGGAAGAACTGATTGAGTTATATAAAGAAAACTGTCGACAACCGATTCAGTTCCAAGAATACATCGCTTCTAGTTTTGGTAAATCATTACGTGTTTTGGTTATTGACGGAAAAGTTGTTGGAGCGTTCCAAAGATTTAATGAAGAAGACTTTAGAAGTAACTTTGGTAAAACCGCGACAAGTAAAGAATATCCTTTAACAGGGAAATACTTAGAACTCGCTAACAAAATAACAAAGTTATTTGATATTGAATATGCTGGTATTGATCTCCTCTTTGGGGAGAACGACGAACCAGTATTATGTGAGATTAATTCTAATGCCTTCTTTGAAGAATTTGAGAAGACCACAAAGATTAATGTTGCAAAACTATTTATGGAAATGGTTAAAAATAAGGTGAGCAAATAATGAACAAGAACAAAAAGAGGTTTGAACACCATTCAAAAGACTATTCAGGAATTAGAGAATATCCAGTTACTAAAGATTCCGAACTTCTTGAGTTCCTTTTGGTGACCTTAAAAGATCAATCTCGTAACTCAGTCAAATCACTATTAAGTAATCACCGCGTCAGTGTTGATGGAGCGCCTATTTCTCAATTCAATTTTAAGCTCTATAAAGGCGATGTTGTTATCATCTCTAAGACACCAATTAGAAAGAAAACACGCAGTAACCTACCGATTATCTATGAAAATGATGAGATAATTGTCATTAATAAACCAAGCGGATTATTATCAATTGCAAGCGATAAAGAAAAAGGTTCAACAGCCTATAGAATGTTGACTGATTACGTTCAACAAAAAGACAAACACAACCGTATTTTTGTGGTTCATAGACTAGACGAAGATACTTCTGGAGTTTTGATGGTTGCAAAAAACCCAAAAATCCAGCAACAACTTCAAGATAATTGGAACGACCTTGTGAAGTCTCGTGGTTATTTTGCTATTGTGGATGGAATCATGGAACAAAAGTCTGGAACCATTAAATCGTATTTAAAGAAAAATGCTCAAAACATGATGTACTCTTCAAAAAAAGAAGGTGATGGTCAATTTTCTGTAACACACTATAAAGTTATTGCAGAAAATGGTAATTATTCCCTTTTAGATGTTCATATTGATTCTGGAAGAAAGAATCAAATTCGTGTTCACTTAGGAGATATTGGCCATCATGTCATCGGAGATGACAAGTACGGAAATCCAACTAATCCGATTAAACGTTTGGGTTTACATGCTTATGAATTAGAACTCACCCATCCAGTTACAAAAAAGAACATGAAATTTACTGCCCCAATGCCGAAAGAGTTCCTTACCATTTTCCCAAACATAAAAAATAAATAGTATTTTTTCGTTTTAAAATTATCGTCATGTCGATATAATATGGGCATTATGAAAAACAAATACCTAAGATCTTTCTTTAATAGCGCTATATCTATTATCCCAATCGCGGTAATTGTTTTAGTTTTATCTTTTACAGGACTCGCTCCAATCAATAATACCGATTATGTTTCTTTAGCAATCGGTACGATTATCATGATTATTGGCTTGTCCTTTTTCCAAATTGGTGCTCAAAATGGACTAATTAGAGTTGGTGAATATATGGGTGCTTCTTTGTCTAAACAAAAGAATCTCATAATTGTTATTGTGTTTGCCTTCCTATTAGGATCGTTAATTACATGTGCTGAACCAAGTATTCTAATTATGTCAAAGCAAGCTGGATTAGATCCAATCATATTGATTGGTTCTATTGCCGCTGGCGTAGGCATATTTGTTGTTATTGGTATTTTAAGAATCGTTTTCCATAAATCTCTAAATGTTTGGTACTTAGCGTTTTACCTCATTGTTTTTATGCTTTTATGCATATTACAAGTTGATCCAAAAAATCACGCATTCCTTCCGTTC
Organism: uncultured Erysipelotrichaceae bacterium; assembly: GCA_902800025.1. Taxonomy (GTDB): domain Bacteria; phylum Bacillota_I; class Bacilli_A; order RFN20; family CAG-826; genus UBA2450. The sequence continues at coordinate 101,760 of CADCDA010000004.1, forward strand.
ATCTTTGATGCTGGTGGAATTACCACTGGTAGTGCGACTGTACCATTTATTTTAGCCCTAGGCGCTGGTGTTGCTATGACTCGTGGCGGCAATAGGTCAAAAGATAGTTCTTTTGGTCTTGTTGGATTGGCGTCAATTGGACCAATCATTACGATGGTCATAATGATTTTAATAAACTCCAGTGGATTTGCTCCTTATGAAGTTAAACCAGCACCACTACCAGATATGAATTTGGTGGTTGATTTTGGTTATATCGGACAAAGATTATTAGGTTCTTTATTACCTGCTAGTGACTTCTCAACACTTGGTTCGATGATTGAAGTTGCAATGGCTTTAGCGCCTATTTTAGTTATCTTCTTTGTTTACGAATTGATCTTTATAAAATTGTCATTGAACAAGGTTCTTTCGCTTTTAATTGGATTTTTAGTGTCTTTTGTCGGCCTTTCAATGTTCCTAACAGCAGTTGGAAGTACGATGTCTCCAATCGGCTTAAAAGTTGGCCAACAATTAGCTAAAGAACAAGATTGGATCATTATCCTCATCGCATTCATTATTGGCTGTGTCACTATTCTATGTGAGCCTGCAGTTCATGTCTTAACTACTCAAATCGAAGATATGAGTGATGGTCAACTTAAAAAAGAGACAGTCCTCGCTACTTTATCAATCGGTGTTGGCGTCGCTATTTGTTTATCAGTAATCAGAACATTAATTGGATTCTCAATTATGTATTACATAATTCCTGGATATCTTGTTTCGCTTATTATGATGTTTATCGTTCCTGATTTATATACCGCGATTGCGTTTGACTCTGGTGGAACAGCTTCTGGCCCTATGGCGGTATCATTTGTTCTTCCATTAATCGTTGGTATTTTCTCTGAAAGAAGCGGCTTAACTACAGGCGTTGAATTCTATGAATCTGCTTTTGGTGTTGTTTCTATGGTTGCTATGACTCCAATACTAGCGATTCAAATTCTTGGTTTAGCGAGCAAATTCAAAACAATGTACGCTTTGCATATTGTTAAAAATCAAATCCACGATGTTCGTAATAATGAAATTATTCATTTCAATTAAGGTGTAAAATATATCTATGGCAAAGAAAGAGAAGAAAGAAGTCGTTAAAGCTCCTACCGAAAAGGTCAAAAAGGAGAAAAAGAAGGAAGTTCTTGAAGAGGAACGTCCTGCTTTTGAAACACGCGACGATCTGAAAAAGTTATATTTATACACTATTATTGTTCCTCGTGGACAAGGAGAATACATATTACGTGTATTGAAAGCCAATCGAACTTCAGTGCAATTCCTTCAATACGGCGAAGGAACAGCAAGTAACGCAATTAGAGGAATTCTTGGTATTGAAGATACAAAGAAAGACATCATCTATTCAATCGTTAGAGAAGACGCGATACCAGATATTAAAAAAGAAATTGATGTTTACTTTGTCGCCAGCAAAAAGAATAGAGGTATCGCTTATACGATTGCCTTAACAAGTATTGTTGGAGTCAAAATGTATAAATTCTTAACTCAGACTGTGAGGGGGTAATTAAAATGGCAGAAAAAGAAAAATATGAAGTAATCGTTGTTATCGTTAATGAAGGCCATTCTGACAAAGTCATGGACGCTGCTAGAGATGCAGGTGCAAGAGGTGGCACAATTACCCACGCTAGAGGAAGCGGAACTAAAGAAATTGAAAAGAGATATGGCATTGCCATTACTCCTCAAAAAGAGATGCTCTATATTTTGGTTAATGAAAAAATTAGAGACTCAGTTATGGACGCTGTTAATAAGGCGGCTGGATTAGACACAATGGGGCAAGGTATTGTTTTTGCTTTACCAGTTAATAATGTTTCAGGTATCAAAATTGATCAATAGTCCTGTCACAATCTAGAAAAAGAGAAATTGTTTGTTTCTCTTTTTTTGTACTTGTTATATAATAACCATGCTTATTTCAAATAGGAGTTCTATATGAACAAACGAATTATCACTTTTGCAATGCTTGGCGTTTTATCGCTTACCACTTTTGGTGTAGCTTTAAATAAACAATCAACTTATTCAGAAATTTATGCGATTACTGGTTACGCAAACCATGATGGTGATACATATTATAACGGTATTGATGACTCCTTAACAGGCGATGATTTATTATCTGCTCTTAGGTCATTAAATAAGTCTAAAAGACAAGCAACAGTTGGATATGGCAGTATGGGAACATCTGCTTCTGGCATGTTCAAATACACAGACTATGATCCAAATAGCGTCAAATATGACGAAAATAATCAACCATATGGCACAACAATAGTCAGTTTCTATTCTGGAAACACCATGACATCATTTAACCGTGAACACGTGTGGCCACAAAGCCATGGTGGTAAAAAAGTTGAAGCAGATATTCATATGCCTAGACCAACCATTCCTTCGGAAAATGGTAGTAGAGGTAATTCTTTCTATGTTGAAGGGATGAAAGATCCTTCTCAAGGATGGGATCCTGCTATGGAATCATTTGGTAAAGAAGATTATAGAGGAGATTCTGCAAGAATCATCTTCTATTGTGTCGTTGCTAGCGATCAATTAAGTTTGGTGGATTTAACATACCATAGCACAACAAATAAAAACCCAGATAATTTGATGGGGAAACTTTCCCATATGCTTAAATGGAACTTACAATATCCAGTTTTACAAAGAGAACAAAATAGAAACGAAGGTGCCGAATATCTTCAAGGAAATAGAAACCCATTTATCGATCATCCAGAGTATGCTTGTAAAATTTGGGGTAATTATAACGATGACACTAAAAGTGTCTGTAGTGCATATCTCGGAAAACAAATTAAGATTATGCTAGATGGCCAAAAGGCAACAGAGGTAACCATTAATAATGGTTCTTCAAAAGTTTTTGAAGCTAATGTGGATAATGAAACAGTGTCAAACGTTACATGGACATTAGTGACTTCTTCTGATGCTTCATATAACAACGACAAAATCACTTTATCTGTCTCAGATGGTAAAGCCACAGTTACTGCTGTTAGCGCTGATACAGCATATTTAAAAGCGTCTTATTCATATGACGATAATGGAACCACCAAAACTATAACCGCAAAAACAAAAATTACTTCAGTTGCGCCAGTTACATTAGAAAGTGTTACAGTTGATAATCCAAAGACAGAGTATTTAATTGGAGAAGATTTTGTTAAACCAACAGTTACTGCTCATTTTAGTGATAATACAACCCAAAACGTGAAAGAACTCGCCTCTTTTAGTGGATTTGACAGTGTTTCAGCCGGCACAAAAACCATTACAGTAACATACTTAGACAAGTCTACAACATATAATGTCACAGTCAGTGCGGAAGCGCCTGTATTAAATAACATTTCGTTAGGCAACATTAAGATCCATTACTCAGTTGGTGATGAGTTTGTAAAACCAGTAGTTACCGCAAATTATAGCGATGGTTCATCTAAGGATGTCACTAGTGAAGCTTCCTTTAGTGGATTCGATTCAACCACCGAAGGAATTAAAACAATCGTTGTTACTTATCAAGATAAGATGACAACATACGAAGTTGTTGTTTCTAATGGTTCTTATGGGCCAGAAACTCCTACTAATAGTAATGGTTGTGGAGGTAATGTTGCTACGGCTAGCATTGTTTTATCCTCTTTAGCGGCATTAGGCATAATAGCAATCGTGACATCCAAAATTATTCGTAAGAAAAAGAAAATGGGTTAACACAAATCAAAAAGTAATATAATAATACTATTAAGTGAAAAATAAAGGAGATAGTTATCATGGCAGTTAAAAAAGCAGTTCCTGCAAAGAAACCAGTGGTTAAAAAAGCTGAACCAGCAAAAAAACCTGCAGCTAAAAAGACAGCAGAGAAAAAACCAGCTGCAAAGAAACCAGAAGCAAAGAAACCAGCAGCTAAAAAGGAAGACGTTTCATTCCGTACATACCATTTAGTCAAAAGACCAGATGGCAAATGGGAAGTGAAGTTTGCAGGCGGACAAAAAGCTATTAAACTCTTTGATACTCAAAAAGAAGCTTTAGAGTATTCTAAGAAGATGGCAGAAAACCAAGATGGCAAAGTCTTAGTTCATAACTCCAAAGGTGCGAACAAAGGCCGTATCCAAAAGAAGAGATAATCTACTCATAATATTATAGAAGGCGACATTAATGTGTCGCTTTTTCTATAGAAAAAAAGATAGGTTTCCCTACCTTATTCTTCTGCTTTCTTGTTATGAGCTTCCCATTTCTTTCTTTCGGCAGTGTTAAGAATCTTCTTACGCATTCTATATGTTGATGGAGTAATTTCCACTAGTTCATCAGCGTTAATATAATCTAAACACGCTTCAAGAGATAATTTTCTTGGGGTCTTTAAGACAACTGTATTGTCTTTAGTGCTACTTCTAACGTTAGAAAGATTTTTCTTTTGAGTAACATTGACTGCAAGATCGAAATCATAACGATGTTCACCAACAATCATACCTTCATATACTTCGGTACCTGGGTAGATAAACATAGTTCCTCTTTCTTCGGTATGTTCAATCGCATATGGGGTTGCTTGTCCAGCTTCTACTGAAACAAGGACACCAATATTTCTTTCTCCAATTGTTGAAGTAGTTACTGGGCGATACTCTTTATAAGTATGAGAGATAATGCCATAACCTTTGGTTAATGTCATAAAGTTAGTCATATAGCCTAATAGTCCACGGCTAGGGATAACATAGTTAAGCACTGTAACGGTTTCTCTAGCATCCATATTGACTAGTTCACCACTTCTATTACCGATTGTGGTCATAATATCGCCTACGAACTCGTTTGGCACGTCAATTGTCAAATCTTCGTATGGTTCACATTTAACACCATCGATTTCTTTAATGATAACTTGTGGTTTACTAACTTCGAGTTCGAAACCTTCACGTCTCATGTTTTCAATTAAAATTGAAAGGTGTAACTCTCCTCTTCCAGAAACAATCCAACTTTCAGTGTTTGGAATTCTTTCCACTCTTAAGGCGACGTCTTTTTGAGTTTCCCTAAAAAGTCTTTCTTCTATCTTTCTAGCGGTTAATAATTTTCCATCTTTTCCAGATAATGGAGAAGAGTTAGTGCCAAAAGTCATTTGAAGAGTTGGTTCATCTAATCTAATTAATGGGAGAGGTTCAACGTGTCCGCTTTGACAAATTGTTTCTCCAACGTTAATATCCGCTAAACCGGCAACCGCAACGATGTCTCCAGCGTGTGCTTCTTCAACTTCTAATCTCTTTAAACCTTGGAAACCAAAGAGTTTAAGAACACGGAAGTTAGTAATAGAGCCATCTAAACGAGAAACGGCAACATTGTCGTTAACTTTGATTGTTCCTCTTTTGATTGTTCCAATACCAATACGACCAACGAAATCGTTATAGTCTAATAAAGCGACTTGGAGTTGTAGAGGACTATCTTTATCCATACAGGGAGCCGGTATTTCGTCAATAATGGTTTGTAAAACAGCGTCCATTCCTTCTACTTGTTTTGAAGGATCTGAATCGTAAGAAGATGTTCCTTTTAATGCGGAAGTATAGACGGTTTTAAAATCTAAGAATTCGTCTGGAGCACCTAATTCGATGAAAAGCGTTAATACTTCATCTAACGTTTTTTCAACGTCGATATTTGCTCTATCGATTTTGTTAATAACAACAATTGGTTTAACGTGAGCTTCTAATGCCTTCTTTAAAACGAATCTTGTTTGTGGCATTGTCCCTTCAAAAGCATCAACGAGTAATAAACATCCGTCAACCATGTTCATTATTCTTTCGACTTCACCACCAAAGTCGGCGTGACCTGGAGTGTCTAAAATATTAATTTTAGTGTCATTATAAATAATAGAAGTTGTCTTCGCTAAGATAGTGATTCCTCTTTCTCTTTCGATATCATTGGAATCCATAGCTCTATCAGATAATTCTTCGTTTGCTCTAAATGTGGAGGATGATTTTAAAAGTTGATCAACAAGTGTGGTTTTACCGTGGTCAACGTGAGCGATAATTGCAATGTTTCTAATTTCCATTTTTCTTCCCTCCCTAATAAAAAATCTTTTCTAGTTTAGAAAAGTAGAGAGATTATTTCAAGAAGTATTATAGAAAAATAGAAAAAGAAGTGTTTTGGCACCTCTTATTTTACTAAGTCTTTAATGCGATTCTTTCTGATTTTAAATATTTCACTAACAGTGTCTATCGCATCTTTTTTTGACATACCTTTACTAGTGAAATATTCGACTTTATTAAGAATATCTTCGTTTGAGAATTCCTCTTCGTCTTTATTTCCTTCTACAACGATAACCATTTCGCCTTTTAATGTGGATTCATCTAAAGATGATAATTCGGAAAGCGTTCCATAAATCTTTTCTTCGTTGAGCTTTGTTAACTCTCTTTGCAATGAAGTGTTCCTATCACCAAGAACACTTAGCAAAACATTTAAAGTTTGCTTAATTCTATGTGGGCTTTCATAAAAACAGAGGGTTTCTTTCTTGTTTTTAAGGCTTTCTAACTCATTTTTTGCTTCATTTTCTTTAGGAGATAAAAATCCATGGAAATAAAAGTGTGATGTATCTAATCCTGAACTCACGACAGCGTTAATAAAGGCTGAGCTTCCTGAAATAACCGAAACCGCAATGTCGTTTTCAACACACATTTTAGTAAGTAAATATCCTGGATCACTGATTCCTGGATACCCTGCATCACTCATGTATGCGACCTTTTTGCCATTTTTGATATCCTCTATCAACTTTGTTGATGCTTCTATTTCGTTATGTTCTCTTAAAGAGATGCATGGTTTATTGATATTGAACTTATGGAGCAAATCCATAGTGTTTCTAGTATCTTCTGCAGCGATTAAATCCATTTCATTTATTGTTTCAATAGCGCGCTTTGAAAACTCTCCTAAATTTCCAATAGGAGTGGCGATTAAATATAAGACTAAGTGTGAGTTATCAAAAGATTTAATTCTCTTCATTGTTTTTCTTTTGTGGTTTTCCTTGTTTATCTTTGAAATTTCCATCATCTTTTCTAAGTCGATAATGGGTTTGCTTAAAGAACTCATCTAATGTTAAAAATTTAGAGTCGTCTTGGTTATCAATTTTAACCATCTTTGACACAACATTGATGGTGGTAACTTCATATTCAACTTTATCGATGAAAACTTTAGCTCCGATTGGAGGAAATTCCTTCTTTAAATCACTATAAGCGTCGTCTTCATATTTAAGACAGCATAAAAGCTTTCCACAGTGTCCTGATAGTTTAGGAATGTTGATGGCAAGCATTTGATTTTTCGCTCTATTAATGGAGATCCCGTCGAACTCATTTAAGAAAGTTGCACAGCATAGTGGAAGACCACATAAACCGATGCCTCCAATGAGTTTTGCTTTGTCTCTGCTTCCGATTTGTCTAAGCTCAATACGGGTGTGAAGTTTGGACGCTAAAACCTTTAAAAGTTCACGGAAGTCAACTCTCTCATCGGCGACGTATGAAAAGATGACTTTTGACTTATCAAGTGTGTATTCACAGGATATTAAATTCATATCCATATTCATCTTTTTTACTTCATTTTTGCATATTTCGAGGGCAAATTCGGCATCTTTTAAATTTATTGTGTGTAATTTGATATCGACATCAGTTGCCTTCCTTAAGATAGGCTTTAATTCGAGTTCGCTTCTATATTGGGAGATATCAATTGGATCAAAACAAACCTCTCCTAATTCTGGTCCGTGAGTGGTTTGAACAACGACTTTATCTCCTTGGGCAACATCGACATCTGAGAAGCCGAAAAAGTAGGCATGAGTAGAGTAATGGAACTTAACTCCTACATATCCTTTATATCCATTAGTGTTTTCTTGTTCTGACATACGTTTACTCCTTTACGAGTTTTAAGATAAGGTGGTCAATTAATAGTCCGATATTGACATTGAGACCAACGACATTTCTTGCCTTTAAGATTTCAATTAGCGAAGTTTGAACATGAGGCAAAATTTGTGATAAATTATTCAATTTTTCTGAATAACTTTTTAGGCTGATTTCTCGATTTGACTGAATGTTAAGAACGTCTTCATAAACTTGTGACAATAAATCGACGAAAAACCTTAATTCTTCTTTAGTTTTGATGAGTGGAATGATTGTGGCTTCACTATAATAGACAACGTCTTTATAATTGCCAACTTCCATTACATCAATTAATCCGTTTAGAGCCTTTTTAGCTTCTAAATAGTTTTCGCTTTCTTCCTCATTATCGAGGAAATCAGAGATGAGTTCACTATCGTTATAGAAATAAGATAGTAATTCTGCATCGTCTTGAGGAATCATTAGTGCTTCAGCATCCGCAATAACTTGCTCTCTAGGAACGCTTTTGAGTGGTAACACCTGACATCTACTTACAATTGTAGGAAGAACATTATTCACGTTGTTAGTGGTTAAGAAAGCGTATATTTCACTTTCTGGTTCTTCTAAGAACTTGAGAATTGAATTGACGGCTTCTGTGGTCATGTTTTCAACCTGATTTACTATGTAAATCATTATTCCTTTGGTTTCAAAGGCGGTCTTTTCAAATCTGCTTTCGATTCTTAATACATCATCTTTTTTAATTGTGGCCTTACTACCATCGAGTTTGATGATGTCTGGATAGTTATCACTATCGATTCTCATACATGTGATGCAGTTCTCACACGCTAGAGGGGATGGATCATCACAAAGTATTGATTTAGCGAGATAAATCGCTACTTCATATAAAGGTGTTCCTGGATTACCAACAAGCAAGTAAGCATGCGAAAGAGTATGCTTATGAAATGCATTTAGGAATGTTTGATATATGATTGGTTGGTTGTCTTTTAAATATTTCCCTATTTGCATAGCCTACTTAATATTGCCTCTAAGGTTGCCTTAGCAACTTCTTCCCTTGAAAGAGAGGCATCTATGATTACATAACGGTCTGGATATCTCTTCGCTAAAGCGAGGAATGTATCTCTAACTTTGTTATGAAAATCAAGCTTTTCTAAATCTAGACGATTTACTTCTCTAGAAGCGTTGCTAGCAATTCTTGCTAGACCAACTTCTGGCTTAATATCGAATAGAAGAGTTAAATCTGGCCAAGTGTTTTCGGTTGCAAAGAGGTTGATGTTTAAGATTTCTTCAACTCCTAATCCTCTAGCACCACCTTGATACGCTAAAGAAGAATCGAGATAACGATCACAGATGACGATCTTTCCTTCTTTTAAGGCTGGCCATACCTTTTCAACGAGATGTTGACGTCTACTAGCGGCATATAAAAGAGCTTCAGTGCGTGGATCCATCTTGGTGTTAGCCTTATCTAAAATGACATTACGAATTTGTTCAGCGATTGGTGTACCACCTGGTTCACGTGTACGAACAATCTCGTAGCCTTTTTCTTCTAATGCTTTTACAGCAGCTTCAACTGCAGTAGTTTTTCCTGATCCTTCAGGTCCTTCAAGAGTAATAAACATATAAGAAACCCCCTAAATCTTGTGACGTCCTTCTAATGCTTTGGATAAAGTTAATGGATCAACATAATCGAGGTTTCCTCCGATTTGAAGTCCATACGCTAGTCTTGTTACCTTGACGTTATATTGTTCTAGTAGTTTAGCTAAATACATTGATGTAGTTTCGCCATCTACTGTTGGGTTGGTGGCGAGAATAACTTCGTTAAACTTACCTTCTTCAAATCTTTTTAATAAAGATTTTATGTTAAGAGAATCGACATTCATTCCTTTGGATAATGATAATTCTCCGTTTAACACATGATACTGTCCGTGGTAGGCGTTACTTTTTTCAATTGTCATGACATCTTTAGGATAACTGACAATCATTAAAGTGCCTTCTTCTCTAGTTTTGTCGTCGCATATGTAGCAACCATCAATATCAGATATCATTCCACAAGTTGGGCAGAAGTGGATGTTTTTCTTTAAATTATGTAGCGCTTTAGCAATAGACTCTAAATCGTCATCTGAAAACTCGAGTAGAGAATACGCCATACGTTCGGCGCTTTTCTTTCCTACTCCAGGGAGTTTATAAAGATTTTCAATTAGATTATCTAATGATTTAAGTCTTTCCACGATTAGAAACCAAAGCCTCCTTTACGGCCTGTAATTCTTTCTTCGACTTCTTCTCTTTCTTTGTCGATTTTTTCAAAAAGTTCATTTAAACCAGAAATAATGAGATCTTCAACCATCTCTTTATTATCAGGATCAAAACCATCTGGTTCGATATTAATTGATTGAACTTGTCTATTTCCTAAAACCGTGATGGTGACTAGTCCAGCCTTTGTAACTTTGTATTCTTTCTTATCAATCTCATCAAACGCTTTTTGCATTTCTCTTTGCATCTTTTGAGCTTGAATCATCATTTGTTGCATTTGGTTCATATTATTAATCTCCAATAAATTCTAATGTAATATCTTTTGCCTTCGGCAATCTACCAATTTGTAGTAAGTTCATATATAAGGATTGTAAGTCTACTGATTTATTTCTGCTTACGGCATATACGAACATCTTTCTATGGAAGACTTGTTCAATAACTGTTTGAAGTTCTACTTGTATATCCTTTGCGTTAACTTTTTCAACGAGTTTAGGCATTTGATATTCAAGAACAACGATATTGTTAGACGCGACTAGAGGTCTTCCGTCCACTAGTAATGTAGCGGCTTTTCCAATAAGAGGGTTTGTTGATAAACGTTTGATGTTTTTCCAACCATCAAGAAGTTCAGACTTGATTTCTTTTTTAGAAACCACCATGACATTGACCATAAGCGAATCTTCTATTTCGAAATTGTCTTCTTTTTCAGCGTCTTTTAGATAGATGACATTATCCACTAACTTAATGTCTGTTTCGATTTGAACTGGTTCTTCGACCTTTTCCTCTTTAATTATAGGAGCAGGTTCTGGTTGCGTTGGTTTAGGAGTTTCTACAACTGGTTTATATGTAGGTTCTGGCTTCTTTTCAAACTTAACTGGCGGTTCTTGTTTAATAAATTTAGGAATGCCTGGTTCACTAATTAAGGACGTTAACTTGATTAATGTTATTTCAAAGATTGGGTTGATTGAAGTAACGTTTTTATAGTCCTTAATAGTGTTCATCAATATATCGATCATTTGAATCGCTAAGTCGCTAGGAATATTTCTTGATAATTCAGTGGCTTCTTCTTCATTTAAAGCTTCTAAATAATCTTTGTTCGCTGAAGAGTTAAAAATTACTATATCTTTTAATATTAAAAGCAAGTCTTCTGTTAATCTCTTGATGTCTGTTCCTTTAGTGACATAGTTAGTTAATCTTTGAAGGACATCAGTCATATTATGACTAATAATAGAATTGAGAAGTTTGATCTTTTCTTCTTTACTCTCCAACGCGAAGATATCTAAGATATCTTTTACATTTAAGGTGTTACCGGAGAACGCTAAGACTTTTTCTAAAATAGAAAGAGCATCTCTCATTCCTCCGTCAGCGAGTTGAACAACTAATTCAATTGCTTCTTCATTATATTCAACGCCTTCATTAAGAAGGACAGCTTTTAATCTCTCTTTGATGTCTTGCTCGCTTACTTTGTTGAAGTCATATCTTTGACATCTACTTAAAATAGTTGGAAGAATCTTGTGTGGTTCTGTGGTTGCTAAAATAAAGATGACGTGTTCTGGTGGTTCTTCAAGTGTTTTTAATAACGCGTTAAACGCACCTGTAGAAAGCATATGAACTTCATCGATAATATAAACCTTATATTTTCCTAAAATTGTTCCATACTTGACTTTGTCAATTAATTCACGGATTTCATCTACGCCATTATTACTAGCGGCGTCTAGTTCCAAAACATCAGGATGATTACCTTCAGTAATTGCAACACAGTTTTTACATTCATTACATTGGCAACCGATTCCGTGTTCGCAGTTAAGCGCTTTTGCGAATAACTTTGCCATTGTTGTTTTTCCGGTTCCTCTAGGGCCCGCAAAAAGATATGCGTGAGCGATTTTACCAGTTGCTAACGCATTTTTTAAAGTTCTAACAATATGTTCTTGTCCAGCAACCTCTTCAAAAGTTTGAGGACGATAAGTTCTATATAATGCTTTATATGCCATAAATCTACCTGCATTTAAGTATACATTAGAGTTTCTTTTCTTTGAAGAATTAATATGAATATTAACGAAATAATAATAGTATGGTATAATCAACCAGGCAAAAGAGGTATTTATGGAAGAAGGAATGTTTCAACGACTTACAGTCGCTAGTAAAAGGTTAGAAGAAATTGATCAAGAGTTACTTGATGAGAACACAATGAAGGATATCAAGCATTTCCGCGAGATATCGAAAGAAAGAGCGGTTCTTGAACCTCAAGTAGAGGCTTTTAATCGTTACCAAAAATACCAATCTGAACTAGAAGAAGCCAATGAAATGATTAATGATAGTGATCCTGAATTATCTGAAATGGGTAAAGAGGAATCAAAGAGATTAACCAAAGAATTAGAAAAATTAGAAGAAGAACTTAGAACCCTTCTTTTGCCAAAAGATCCAAATGATGATAAGAACATTATCGTTGAAATCAGAGGCGCTGCTGGAGGAGATGAAGCAAACATTTTCGCTGGTGACTTATTTAGAATGTATACAAGATACGCGGAAAGCCAAGGCTGGAAAATCCAAATGATGGATCAATATCCATCTGAAGCTGGTGGTTTTTCACAAGTATCATTTATGATAAAAGGAAAAATGGTGTATTCCAAACTTAAGTTTGAAAGTGGTGCACATCGTGTTCAAAGAGTTCCTAAAACAGAAGCAAGTGGAAGAATTCATACTTCAACCGCAACAGTTTTAGTTATGCCAGAAGCCGAAGAGATTGATGTTGAAATCAATCCAAACGATTTACAAGTTGATACATATCACTCTCAAGGCGCTGGTGGACAAAACGTTAATAAGACTGAATCTGCAGTTCGTATTACACATATTCCTACCGGTATTGTTGTTGCTTGCCAAACTGAAAAATCACAAATCCAAAACCGTGAAATCGCTATGCAAATGCTTAGAGCAAAGATGTATTCCACAATGCTTGAAAAACAACAAGAAGAAATTGGAAATGAAAGAAAACTTAAAATCGGAACAGGCGAAAGAAGTGAAAAAATTAGAACTTATAACTATCCACAAAACCGTGTTACCGATCATCGAATTGGATTCACAATTCAACAATTAGATAGAGTTATGGAAGGAGATTTAGAATCAATCATTGAAGCTCTTATCCATTACGATCAATCTATGAAAATTGCAGGTGAGAATTAAAATGACTTACCGTGAATTATATTTCAAACTAGAAAAACAAAAGACTAAATATTTAAATACAACCGCAATTAAAACCATTCTCCAAGACGATGGTGGTTTTAGTGATTTCTTTAACCTCATTCGTCATTTTGATGATGAAATAAAAGATATTAAAAAAATAGAAGACAATATAGCGAGAGTGAATAATGGTGAACCTCTTCAATACGTTTTAGGATACGCATTTTTTGTGAATTCTAATTATGTTGTTAATGAAGATGTTCTAATTCCAAGACAAGAGACAGAAGAACTCGCAGTAGGGACTTTAAAAACTATTATTAAGATGTTTGGAAGAGAGCCAAAAATCAAGATAGTGGATATCGGAACCGGCTCAGGAGTGCTTGGAATCTATCTTAAGGAATATTTCCCAAATTCAACCGTTATTTGCACCGATATTTCCGAAAATTCACTGAAAATTGCAAAAATTAATGCAAAAAATCATCACGTTGATATCGACTTCAGACAGGGAGATATGATTGAACCAATCAAGGATGAATCGGAGGTCTCTGTTGTCGTTTCTAATCCTCCATATATCGGTGATGAATCGACTGTGGATCCACAGACTTTAAAGTATGAGCCACACCTTGCTTTGTTCGCTTCTCCGAAAACTAAATATTATGAGATTATCATGTCATTAATTGATTCTACAGTTTTAAGTGATAAGCATTTGCTTGCCTTTGAAATTGGGGAAGACATGGAAGATGAACTAACCCACATAATTGAAACTAAGTATAAGGGAATAATGTATAAATTTGAAAAAGATATCTATGGTAAAACTAGATTCTTATATATCATAAAAGATGAAGGAATTACTTATGCAGCGTAATGAATTTGATGCCGCTAAAAAAGTATTAAATAATTCAGGTATTGTTGCCTTTCCAACCGAAACCGTTATGGGTCTTGGTGTCTTTTATGATGACTATGAAGCATACCAGTTTTTAAATAGTGTTAAACGTAGACCAGAAGAGAAGCCTTATACACTTATGGTCTCTGGTGTTTCTGAAATATCAAAATATGCCTATGTTGATGATCGAGCCAGGAAAGTAATTGATGCTTTTATGCCTGGGGAGATTACTATCTTATTAAGAAGCAAAGATAATGTACCTGGATACGTCACTCATGATACAGGTATTATAGGTATTAGAGTTCCTAATCTTCCTGAATTATTAGAGTTCTTATCATTTATTAAAAAACCATTATTAGTTCCAAGCGCGAACAGAAGTGGCGATGCACCATTAAAAAATAGCGAAGAAGTCGAAAAAGTGTTTTCCAAAGAAGAAGTTGGTTACATTTTTAAAGGGAAAGCGATAGGTGGGGTTCCATCAACATTAGTTGACCTCACTGGCAAAGAAGTTAAAATTTATAGAGAAGGCAATATTAAACTTTCTGATATCATCAAAGTAATTGAAGAGGAGAAATAACTATGTTAAAAGTAGCGGTTGGTTGTGATCACGGCGGATTAGAATATAAAAACGCAATTAAAGAACACTTAGAAAAACAAGGACATAAAGTTATTGATGTTGGTACTTATTCAAAAGATAGTTGCCACTATCCATTATTCGGCGCTGAAGTAGCTAGAAAAGTCGCTTCTAAAGAGTGTGATTATGGAGTGGTTGTTTGTACCTCAGGCGAAGGCATTTCTATCGCTGCAAACAAAATTAAAGGCGTTAGATGCGGCATTGCGTATAATGATGATGTTGCAAGATTAATGAGACAGCATAACAACGCTAATGTTATATCGTTTGGTCAAGCATTTATGAGTCTTGAAGATGTTCTAAGAAGAGTAGATATCTTCCTAAGCACAGAATTTGAAGGCGGGCGTCACCAAACGAGAGTTGATCTCATTAGTGACTTAGAAAAGTAAAAAAATATAAAAATTATAAAATGGACCTATGGTCCTTTTATTTTGCTTTTCTAACAAAAAATAATAAAAAAATTTTTAAAAAAACTCGAATTTTTTCCTCCTTTAATAAATGAAGGGTTTTGCAGACATACGTGTTTGTTGATCAAATAGATAATCCTAATAGATACGATATCCATAACAGAAATGAGGCAAAAATGAGCAAGAAAAAAATTTATAACAAACATTTAGAAAGAGGAAGATTTTATATACATAGTGATGGACATGGTGGACATCCAGCACTTCTTTATAAGAAGAGTGATAAGAAAAATATCTATTTTATAGTAGTATTTACGTCTTCTCCTGGTCCAAAAAGAAAGCAGCTAAAAC
The DNA here is from genome assembly GCA_902800025.1 of uncultured Erysipelotrichaceae bacterium. Classification (GTDB taxonomy): domain Bacteria; phylum Bacillota_I; class Bacilli_A; order RFN20; family CAG-826; genus UBA2450. Next base: position 117,303 of record CADCDA010000004.1, read on the forward strand.
ACAGTATTGAACCAATTAAGATAAAAATATCTTTTGTACATAATACACCAAAGATTAGTTCTAGGCGTGAACTAGGCAGAAAACCTATGAATGGATTAAAAATAGATAAAGAAGACAAGCCTCTTATTGAAACTATAAAAAGAAAAAAATGATTCACAAGACCACTTAATGATCTCCATATGCGAATCACTACATATATTTAATCAAAAAGAAGGTGATGATGCAATATAGAAACTTACAAATGCCCTGTATGTGGATCACCAAAGACACGAAATACCTAGCAGAAAGGAGGAAACATGAGTAAGAAAAAAGATTTATAACAAACATTTAGAAAAAGGAAAATTTTACATAGTAAATAAACACCCAGGTTTGATTATTTTAAAAAACGACAAGAAGAACATTTACATAGCTGTGATTACAGGAACATCTCAACATAGACATCAAACAAAATTAAAGCATCCCACTGAAGCTAAGGTCAAAGTCTCATTTGTTAATAACAGGCCAGTTCAAGGCAAACGAAAGCATTTTGGATCTAGGGAATTAGTTGGCATGAAAATACACCCCGATGACAGAATAACAATAAAAATTATAAAAAGGCGGAAACCTATAAAACTAAAATAAAAACCTGTCTGAGCCTATTTAGCTCTGCGTGACAGGTTGTATAAATATTAAACCAAAAGAAAGGAGATGTTGCAATATAGAAACTTATAAATGTCCTGTTTGTGGCAATACAGATATTCATTCAATTGGAATGCTTAAAGGAAAACCATATTGTCGTAGATGTATCTCTTTTAAGGGTGAAGAGGTTGAACATAAACCATCTTATCCTAAGAAATCGCCTATACATTTAGAATACGAACTATCTCCAGAACAAAAAGAATTGTCAGATAAACTAGTTGAAAACTATAAGAAAGGGATAGATAGTTTAGTTTTTGCAGTATGTGGATCAGGAAAAACAGAAATATGCTTGGAAGTAATTAAATATGCGATTAATTGCGGAGAAAAAGTTGCTTTTGCGCTTCCGAGAAGAGACGTTTGTATCGAGTTGTCAAATAGGTTAAGTAGTGTATTTAGAAATAATAAAGTATCAACAGTGTATGGAGGGCACACAAAACACAAAACAGGTGATATTGTTGTGCTTACAACACACCAACTATATCGATATAAAAAATACTTCTCCTTAATTATTTTAGATGAGATTGATGCTTTCCCGTTTAAGGGTGATCCAGTACTTCATTCAACGTTTTATGAAGCAATGAATGGCCACTATATCATGATGAGCGCAACGCCGTCAAAAGATGTAATTGATCACTTTAAACAAGAAGGGAAAGATATATTAAAACTCCTCACAAGATTTCATCGTCACCCACTTCCGGTTCCGATTGTTAAAGTCGGAGATTCGCTTGTCACTTTTTTAAGATTACTTATCTATTTAAATAATTATGTTAAGAAAGGAAAACCGGTTTTTGTGTTTGCACCAACCATCAAAGAATGCGAAAGGATTTATCGCTTTATTTCTATTGTTATTAAGGGCGGAAATTATGTGCATTCAAAACGAGAAAATCGCAAGGAAATCATAGAAGGATTTAGACAAGGATTGTTCAAATATTTGATAACCACCTCTGTTTTGGAAAGAGGAGTAACTGTACGTGATTTGCAGGTGATTGTCTATAAATTTCACTCTTTTGTATACGATAAAGGCACATTGGTGCAGATTGCGGGAAGGGTTGGAAGAAAGGCGGATGCCCCAGAAGGAGAGGTGATTTTTCTTGGCTATAAAAAGACTGAAGACGCCACTAGCTGCGTTAACGAAATTATCGAGAACAATAAGGCACTGCAAGATATGCTTCAATGAAATTAAGGACTATTCTTTATTTAACTTCTTTAACAATAATAACGAGCTGTGTGAAAACTGTTTTAATGAGTTCAAAGCGAAATTCATTAACTTTAAAATAGGCACTGTGGAAGGACTATCAATATATCACTATGATGACCACATTAGAAAGCTACTTTTCACATTTAAAGGCTGTTATGACATTGAACTTAAAAATGTCTTCTTGTGCCGTTATCTTCCTTATTTAAAAATGAAATACCGTGGATATGTTGTTGTACCCGCTCCATCAAGCAAGATTGATGATGAAAAAAGAGGGTTCAATCATGTGAAAGAAATATATAAATCTCTTGGTCTACCAATGTTTGATGTATTAGAAAAGAATAAGGTGGATAAGCAATCGTCTAAATCAAAGAAAAAGAGGTTAAATATTGAAAAGGTTATTGAAGGAAAAAACATTGAAATTATAAACGGGAAAAAAGTATTAGTGGTCGATGACATTTATACAACTGGAGCAACGATGTTTAAGTGTATTGAAGTTGTAAAAGAGGCTCATCCAAAAGACATCAAAGTTTTAGTTGTTGCTAAGACAATTGACATAGTTAAAAGAAGAAAAACACAATATTGACCAAATTGTATTAGGTAAATCTAATACATAAATGGTATATTTATTAACGGACACTAAATATTCTTTTTTATTAAAGAAAAGAAATCGGAGGTATATTAAATGGGATTTTTTGACAAACTAGCGATCAAGCGCTACTCAAAAATTGCTGATAAAGTTATTGCTCTTGAAGACACAATGAAAGCCCTGAGCGATGATGACTTAAGAGCAAAAACCGTTTATTTTAAAGAACAATTAGCAAGTGGCAAAACACTTGATGATATTAAAATTGAAGCTTTTGCTGTTGCTAGAGAAGCAGCTAGAAGAACAATTGGTGAATTCCCATATAAAGTTCAAATTATTGGTTCATTAGCGTTAGACGCTGGTGATGTTGCCGAAATGAGAACTGGTGAAGGTAAAACCTTAACCGCAACCATGGCGGTTTATCTTAATGCCTTAGCGGGTAATGGCGTACACGTTGTCACAGTTAACGAATACTTGAGTGAACGTGATGCGAACTGGATGGGTCAAATCTATAGATTCTTAGGTTTATCTGTTGGAGTTAACTTAAGAGTTAAAACAACAAGCGAAAAAAGAGAAGCTTACTTATGTGATATCACATATACCACAAACTCAGAACTTGGTTTTGATTACTTAAGAGATAACATGGCCACCGATATGGCGCATCGTGTCTTAAGAGGATTAAACTTCTGTATCGTTGATGAAGCTGACTCAATTTTAATTGATGAATCTAGAACTCCGCTTATTATTTCAGGTGGTGCAAGAGCAAGCGCGTCACAATATACAGTCGCAGATAGATTTGTTAAAGCCCTTAAAAAGGACGTTGATTTTTCTGTTGATGTTAAAGAAAAGACTGTTAACTTAACAGATTCAGGTAACTCCAAAGCCGACAGAATGTTTGGCATTAAAAACTTATATGATCCTGAATACGCCGATCTCGTCCATAGAATTCATAACGCTTTAAGAGCGAACTACATCATGGCGAGAGATGTCGACTATTTAGTCGACGCTGAAGGACAAATTCAAATTATTGACCAATTTACAGGTCGTGTTCTTCCTGGAAGAGAATGGTCCGATGGTTTGCATCAAGCCGTTCAAGCAAAAGAGAATGTTGAAATCAAACAAGAAACCATTACTATGGCGACTATTACATACCAAAACTTCTTCCGTCTTTATAAGAAGATGGCAGGTATGACCGGTACCGCAAAGACCGAGGAAGAAGAATTCCGTAAGATTTATAACATGCGCGTAGTATGCGTACCAACAAATAGACCAATCATCCGTTATGACGCAATTGACTATGTTTATGCGCATAAAGCACCTAAACTTGCTGCTCTCGTAAGAGAGGTCAAGATTAGACATGAATTAGGTCAACCAATCCTTATTGGTACTGTTTCAGTCGAATCCTCTGAAGAAATTTCTAAATTATTAACCGAAGCCGGTCTTCAACACGAAATGTTGAACGCGAAAAACCACGCTAGAGAAGCTGAAATCATCAAAGATGCTGGTAGAAAAGGTGCTCTTACACTTGCAACTAACATGGCAGGCCGTGGTACCGATATTAAGATTGATGACGAAGTCAGAAATCTTGAATCAACCATTCCAGAAGAAAAGAGAAAAGAACTTGCAGAACAAGGGATTACCAACCTCTCTGGTTTGTGTGTTTTAGGCACTGAAAGACATGAATCCAGACGTATTGATAACCAATTAAGAGGACGTTCTGGACGTCAAGGTGATCCAGGATTCTCCAGATTCTATGTTTCTTTTGATGATGAACTATTAGTGAGATTCGCCGCTGATAATATGCGTAACTTTATTGAAAAGAACTTCGGTGACGAAGCTCTTGAAGCAAAGATGGTTTCTAACGTTATTACAAGCGCGCAAAAGAGAATCGAAGGACAAAACTTTGATACTCGTAAATCATTACTTGATTACGATGATGTTTTAGCGAAACAACGTCAAATTGTCTATGACAAACGTGATCGTATTATCGAAGGTAAAGACATCACCGATATTATTGATGAAATCTTTAAGACCACAGGTATGTTCTTAGCTAACAAAGCCGTTCCTGTTGGCAATACTGATAAAGTTATTTCTGGTGAACTTCTTATTAAAGAAGTTGAACCAAGATTCCTCCCTGCTGATTCTTTAAAAGCAGCGCTTTATGATGAAGCATATGTTGACGATGTTGGACCAGATCTAGGAGAAGTCATTTATGACCGTTACCTTGAAAAGAGAAAAGAATGGCCAGAAGAACTTCAAGGTCAAGTTGAAAGAAACTTCATCTTAAGATGTATTGACCAAAACTGGACCAAACATATCGATGCGATGGCGAGATTAAGAGAAGGTATTCACTTAAGAAGCTACGCGAATATCAACCCATTACAAGACTACGTTAATGAAGGCTATAAGATGTTTAGAGAATGTCTTGATATCGCATCTGTTGATGCAGTTTTGAATTTGGTTAATGTGAAGATTGAAAGAAAAGTCAAAGAAGAACAACCAGAAACACCTGAAGAAGGTAAAGTTGTTGATGCAGAAGCAAAGCCTGCTGAAAACGGAGAAGATAAATAATGAAAGACCTTGTTACTTTAAAGCAAGAACTTGGTGCTGTTGGCGAGAAAATCCGTCAACTCGGGTCTTCTCTTTGACCTCGATAAATTAAAAACTGAGATTACTGAATTACAAGCTAAAAGCGAGAAAGAAGATTTTTGGAATGACCAAAAGTCTGCTTTAAGCATAATAAATGAACTCAATTCAAAGAAAAGCGTTTATGAAAAATATATTACGCTTCAAAACAATCACAAAGACCTTTTGGAACTCATTGAATTAGGTGATGAATCATTGTTAGATTCATTAAATGAATCTTTTGATGAACTTAAGGGTTTAGTTAACGAATTTGAAACTGATCGATTATTCACTGGTGAGTTTGATAATTTAAACGCCATACTTGAAATACACCCAGGTGCGGGTGGTACAGAAGCTCAAGACTGGGCGGATATGCTTTATCGCATGTATGTTTTATATGCGGAAAACCATCGCTTTAAAATGCAATTAATTTCATTAGAGCCTGGCGAAGAAGCTGGTCTTAAATCAGTCACAATTAAAATTGCTGGAAAACACGCTTATGGACTATTAAAAAGCGAAAAGGGAGTGCATCGTTTAGTAAGAATTTCTCCTTTTGATGCGAACAAGAGAAGGCACACTTCTTTTGCGTCTGTGAATGTTATTCCAGAATTCACTGATAATTCAATTAATATTGAAATCAATGACGCTGATTTAAAGATTGATACATATCGTAGTGGCGGCGCAGGCGGACAAAACGTCAACAAAGTTGAAACAGCAGTTAGAATTACTCACTTGCCAACCGGAATAGTTGTTTCTTGCCAGATTGAAAGAAGCCAATTATCAAACAAAGAAACAGCGATGGCAATGCTTAAAAGCAAACTTTATTTATTAGAAGTTGAAAAGAGAAATAATGAGCTTAATTCCATCGTTGGTGAAAAGAAAAACATTGAATGGGGTAGTCAGATTCGCTCCTATGTTTTCTGTCCATATACACTCGTTAAAGACAACAGAACCAACTATGAAGAAACCGATGTCCAATCAGTGATGAATGGATACATCGATAACTTCCTTTATGAATACTTACATATGGAGGCCAAAAACAATGCGTAAAAACATTTACAAACAGTTACTTAATTATTTCCTTATTTTCCTTGGAACATTTATCTTGTCTTTTGGCTCGGTTATTTTCTTAAGTGAGTGTGAACTCGTCTCTGGAGGCATCTCTGGTATCGCTATTATTATCCAACACTATTTTACCATGCAAATTTATGATTACGTTGTCGCAGGACTTACGGTTATTTCATGGCTTATTGGACTAATTTTTGTTGGAAAAGACTTTGCGATTAAAACACTTTTGTCTTCTCTTTTATATATTGGATTTACCTTCCTATTCAAAAGAGTTACTTTCTTTAATGAACTCGCTCAAAGTTTTGCTGGAACCGCAGAAGGCGCTGTTCCACAAGTAGGAAATTACATTCTTTGCGGTATCTTTGGTGGCGTGTTTGTTGGTGGAGGTGTTGCCTTAACGTTTTTAGGCGGAGGATCCACAGGTGGCGTTGATGTTTTCCAAGTCTTAATGTACAAACACTTCAGATTAAAAGAATCAATTGCCTCATTCTTGATTGATGCTCTTGTGATTATTGTTGGTATGTCTTGCATGCAACGTTGGGTGCCAGCTTTATGTGGTATTCTGTCGGCGTTTATGACCGCTGGATTAATCGAAGTTGTATATATTAGAAATCAAACAAGTTACCAAGTTGACATCATTTCTGATAAATGGGAAATTATTAGTAAATACGCTCAAGATGAACTTGATAGAGGCGCCACAATCATCCACGCTCAAGGCGGATACAAGGGCGAGGAAAGAGTTATTTTGAGAGTTGTTTTTGATAAGTCACAATATGAAAAAATTCGTGATTTCATTGCGTCTGTTGACCCATCTGCATTTGTCACTTTTACCCAAACTAATGCGGTTTATGGCGAAGGTTTCAAAAGCAATAAGAAAAGTATCAAAATTAATAAAAAATAGGAAATTTGCATGAAAATTATCGATAATTCCCACAAATTTGAAATAATTTCACAGTTTAAACCGACCGGTGATCAGCCTACTGCCATCAAAGAATTGGTGGAAGGACTAGACTCTGGTAAAAGACTTCAAGTACTTTTAGGAGCAACAGGAACTGGAAAGACTTTTACGATGGCAAACATCATCGAAAGAGTTCAACGTCCTGCCCTTGTCTTAGTTCATAATAAAACACTTGCTGGTCAACTATATTCTGAGTTTAAGGAACTATTCCCAAAAAACAGGGTTGAGTACTTTGTTTCTAACTTTGATTTCTATCAGCCAGAAGCTTACATTCCTAAAAGTGATACATACATTGATAAGACCGCTTTAATGAATGATGAAATCGAAATGTTAAGGACAAGCGCAATCAATTCGATCCTAGAAAGAAGAGATACAATCGTTGTCGCTTCTGTTGCCTCTATTTATGGATTAACTGATCCAGATGAATACCGTAACTTAGTGTTTGAAATTCGTGTTGGAGAAGAAATAAACCGACAAGATTTCTATAAAGCCTTAGTGGACGCTCAATATAAAAGAAATAATTTAGATACTCCTCCAGGAAGTTTTAGAGTTAGAGGGGATGTTATTGAAATTGTTCCTGCCAATATGACAGATAATACGGTTATTAGACTTGATACTTTTGGTGATGAAATTGAAAAAATATATGAAGTCGATTTATTGACTGGAGAAATTAAGCATTCTTACCATACATATCCAATTTTTCCTGCTTACGATCACGCTTCAACAAGAGAAAGAATTAAGGAAGCGTGTGTGACTATTAAAGCGGAACTTGCTGAGAGGCTTGAATACTTTAAAAATAATGGGAAATTATTAGAAGCAGAACGTCTTGAAATGAGAACAAATCAAGATGTCGAAAATATGGAAGAATTTGGTATGTGTCCAGGTATTGAAAACTATTCAAGACACATCGATAAAAGAAAACCAGGTCAAAGACCATTCTGTTTGATTGATTATTTCCCAGATGATTTTATTTTATTTGTTGATGAATCACACGTTTCTCTTCCACAGATTAGAGGAATGTATAACGGGGATAGAAATAGAAAAGAAACCCTTGTGGAATATGGTTTTAGACTTCCAAGCGCGTTAGATAATAGGCCATTAAACTTTGAAGAGTTTGAAAAATTAATGCCTCAGACCATTTGTACATCTGCGACGCCAGGTGATTATGAACTCAATAAAACTGATGGCAAAGTGGTTGAACAAATCATTAGGCCTACTGGATTATTAGATCCACAAGTCGAAGTTAGAAAAACACAAGGTCAAATTGATGATTTACTCTTTGAAATCAAAGAGAGAACTAAAAAGAATGAGCGTGTTATGATTGTTACTTTAACAGTCAAAATGGCGGAAGATCTCACTCAATATCTCAAAGAGAGAGGAATTAAAGTTGTATATTTGCATCACGAAACAAAAACTCTTGAAAGAAGTGAGGTCATTTATCAACTTAGAAAAGGTAAATATGATGTCTTAGTTGGTATCAACCTCTTAAGAGAAGGCTTAGATATCCCTGAAGTTTCTTTAGTGGCTATTCTTGACGCGGACAAAGAAGGTTTCTTAAGAAGCACTAGAAGTTTGATTCAAGTCATTGGCCGTGCGTCTCGTAACGCTGGGGGTAAAGTTATTATGTATGCAGACAATATGACTGATTCAATGAATAATGCGATCGCTGAAACAAATAGACGTCGTGGTGTTCAAGAAGCTTATAACGAAGAAAACGGTATTGTTCCTAGAACAATCATCAAAGAAATTAGACCACCTATTCATAATTCAGATGATGAAATCTCAGAAATGGTTAAACTCTCTAAACACGGTACAAGAACACAAATTACCGCTAAGGTTAAGGAGTTAGAAAAACAAATGAGACAAGCCGCTAAAGAATTCGATTTTGAAAGAGCAGCAGAGCTTAGAGATATCATTCTAGAGATGAAAGCCGAACTGAATTCATAAGAAATAAAAACAAATAATGATTGATTAAATCATTTCACTTTAATAGAATATTCATCAGCGAAAGGAGAAAACTATATGCTTCAATGGTACGATTGGGTCTTACTTGCAACTAGTATTATCATCATCGTTTTGTGTTTATTACAAGGCGGTAAATCAGAAGGTGCTTCTGGTGCGATTACTGGTGGTGGTCTTAACGTTTTCGTTAAAACCAAAGAAAGAGGTGCTGAAAAAGTCATCTCAATTCTCACTCTTGTTGTAGCAATCATCTTCTTCATTCTCGCTGTCCTTATCAAAATCCTTAACGGTTAAGGTAAGGCAAATATCAAGAACTATCCTCAAGTTTCTTTACTTGGGGATTTTTATTATAAAAAATACTTACTGCAGAAATTAATAATATGTAAAATGTATAGCAACCTAATCATTTAATTGGTTAAAGGAGGGTGAAAAAATGAAAAGAAACAATTTATTGATTTTATTATCTTCTTTATTATTGCTTTTCGGATGCGCCTCTAACACCAGTGGATTAGGAAATATTACTGATGGTAATAATCACGATATCGATAACACCGATGACGTCACTGATGATGGGGACGATAACGAACACGATGAAAAAGATGTCGAAGATGAAAATGTTGAAGAACCAAGTGAATACGACTCATTCTCTGGTGGAACGATCACTAGACGCTAATAAAGTCTATTTCAAAGGTGGAATCGTTATGGCATGTTCCACAAGCGGAATGAGAGAAAGCATGAGTGCCACTCAATATACATTCGTGTGGCAAGGTTCTACCATTTCAAGCGGTAAGAAAGTAAGCATTATTGACTCTAATAACGAATCCTTGTTCTCTTACACACTTAAACAATCATGTAACCAAATAATCTTTTCACATCCAGATATGAAATCCGGGCAAACATATCGCATTGTTGTTGATTCGACAAGTTTAGCATCAATTACAATGAATTCACTATTAGTGACAAGTGGTTCTAGTAGTGGAGGTGGTCCAGGAGGACCTGGAGGACATGGTCATTAAACAACAAAAAAACTAGAAGTTGAATTCCTGCTTCTAGTTTTCTTTTCTTCAACAGAACCTTACACTTTGCAAAGAACAAGGTGTTTGAAGAGTAAGACCCAAATTAAGTCGAGCCAGCTGAACACTGGGATGACTAAACCGAAGATGAAACCAAGAATATTTCTGGCATCTGGTTTGGCAAGTAATGCACTTAATCTGACAACGATTTCTGTAATCCAGCCAACGAATGGGATTAAGAGCAAAAGGAATTGCACGAGTCTTGGAAGTTGTTGGAATTTTTTTGCCATGACAATAAATTCTCCTTATACAATTATTATTCCACGGACCGACCACGAAATAAAGAAAGTATCTAAATAATTCTTAGTAAGTTACTATTGTCACTACTCAAATAATATTTGTGATGATATAATAATTAGAACTATGGCAAGAAAAAAGAAAGATAGAAACGTAGAAGGCTTGTTTTTTCTTAATCCATTTTTGGTCATAAAGAGAAAAAGCTTTTCTAAAAAAGATGTCAATCATATTAAGGGAAATATCTCTTTGAATTTTAATTTATTTAAAATTATCATTGCCGCTATTGTTTATGTTGCTAGTTTTGCTCTCATGATTTATATGAGGACTGAAACTGGTGATAAGCAAATTGAAGTATATGGTTATTTTTCAATCGTTGCTCAAGTTGTATCAATGACAGGATGCGCTGCTTCAATTATTTTGTTGGTGGTTTCCTTAATTTTCAAAAGGAACAAAAAATGGAACGTTGCAGTAGTGTTAAGTAGAATCGGAAGTATTATCCTTGTCTCAACACTCGCTGCTCAATTAATGCTTAGTATCTATTCCGATGCAGAAAAGGGATATACCACGGCGAAAGAATCAATATCTGCTTCGATGGTTATGATTGCGCTTCTTTTCGTTATCCAACCATCTTTCTGGATTGATTCAATCATCACTATTTCTGGAACCACTATTGGGACATTTGCAATAAGCTTATATTGTTCTAATGTTTTTGGTATGCAAGCATTCCATTACTACGCGATTGTCTGCTTCATATTCCCATTTATGTGCTACTTTGTTAATAACACTATGTTCTACGCTGAATCACAGCATTATGTGGAAATAATGGAAAACGAAAAACTTAATAATGAAGCCCATTATGATAAACTCACTCAATGTAAAAATAGGCACGCTCTTGAAGATTTTTTGGCTGAAAATGTCAAGAAATGGGAATATGATCAAGCTAATGTTTTAGTTGTTCTATTTGATATTGATAATTTCAAAGACTATAACGATCAATTCTCCCATCTAGGTGGTGACTATTGTCTTAAATCTATCGCAGACGCAATTAGAAAAGCGTTCCCAACCCCAGACTTAGACTTCTTTAGATATGGTGGAGAAGAGTTCTTGCTTTTCTTTGAAATTTCCGAAAAAAAAGAAGCTCCTAGAATTATCGAAGAAATTAGAGAAGCGATTGAGGATTTAAAACTCGAATCACCGAAAGGCGCTCCAAAAGATGTTGTTACTATTTCTTTAGGTGGATTATTAATCACAGACTTTGAAGATTTCTCCTTTGAAAAACAAATGAGTATAGTGGATAAATATTTATATATCGCTAAATCAGCAGGAAAGAATATTTCCTGTTACAACGGAAACTTATTAAAACATGGGAAAGTACATTAGATTAAGAGAAAGAACTAAAGCCAACGATATTAAATATTCTGGTTTTCTTTCATATCGCCACTTAAGAATCATTGGCTGGGCGACACTTGTTTTAGCGCAGATTGCTGTCATTTTCAAAATGACAATGAAGCTTAATCCAACAACAGTTGATGAATTCACTGGGGCCTATAATTTCTTTAATTCATTTAATGGTTTATCTGTTCCTTTGTTCTTAATTGCGAACTTTGCCGCTATTGCGCAAAAGAAAGGCAACTGGAAACATCTATTACTTTTCTATGGCGGTATGGCTTTATTGATGTATGCCGTTGCTAATATAGTTATTATTCACTTTGCATATGGTTTCTTAAACGCTTTAGCGCCATATGATTTATATCAAGCAACGAGATTATTTGGTATGGTCTTAGCGGCGTCTGGATCAAGTGGATATACGCTCAATATCTTTATTGATCTATTCCTTTGTACATTGATTTTCTTCTTCCTTAATTACAAACCAACTAAATATTTCCAAGGGAAGAAAATTATTTTCTTGCGTTTATTAGTTATTCTTCCACTTCTTTATGAAACTGGTGGTATGACATTAAAGCTTCTCGCGACTTTAATGGAAGTTGTCCTTCCATCATTTGTGGTATTCTTAATTCCTAGTAAGCCACCTCTAATCTTTATCTCATTCTTTATCGTTTTTTTAATTATGAAACTCGGTGAAATAAGAAGATTAAAGAAACATGAAAGCTCTGAAGAAGATTTAGCGGATTATTTAAGCACTAACGCGCATTCCTTACTCACATCCATATACATGTCTATCGTTTTTGTGGTTTGCGCGCTTGTCGATCTCGCTTGCTTCTTGCTCTTTGGCATCCTCATTGGTAAACCATATGTTGAAGCATTAGGAGAACAAGCAGCTTATAAACTAGGATTAGAAACGGCCTACACTGCTGGATTTGGTGTATCGATGACTTTGATATTATGTGTTCCTCTTGTTTTACTATTCTCATATAAGAAAACTCATAAGAATCCAAAACTCGATTCCTTTGTTCCAATTGCCGGCATTGCATTAGTGGCTCTTGTATTTATAGAAGGTATGTTCCAAGTTGTTATCAACAACATGGATTATATTAAATATTTAATTGCTTCTAAAATTAGTGGTGGTGGAGAAGAACCTGCTCCTGATCCAGAAGCTCAGCCACTAATGGTCGCTATTAAAAACGTCATGTATAAGATTACGAGTAAGGTAAATACATGGATAACGATGTAAAAAGACTACAAGAATTAATTGAATCATCAAACAACATTGTCTTTTTTGGTGGTGCAGGAGTGTCCACTGAAAGTGGAATAAAAGATTTTAGAAGTAAAGATGGATTATATAATCTTCAATCTAAATATGGTCGTCCATATGAAGAGATGCTTTCTCATACTTATTTCATGAATCACACTGAAACTTTCTACCAGTTTTATAAAGAATTCATGATTAGCACAACCGCTAAACCAAACAAGGCTCATTTATATCTAGCAGAGCTTGAAAAACGCAAGAACCTCACTGTAATTACTCAAAACATCGATGGACTTCATCAAATGGCGGGTTCAAAAAACGTTATTGAACTTCATGGTTCTGTCCATAGAAACTATTGCATGAACTGCTATAGAAAATACGATTTAAGTATTGTCTTAGATTCAAAAGGTATTCCAACTTGTCCACATTGTGGAGGAGTTATTAAACCAGACGTCGTTTTATATGAAGAAGCATTAGACGATAATGCGATAAATGGAGCGGTGGCGGCCATTAGTAGAGCAGATTTATTAATTGTCGCTGGTACTTCATTAAGAGTCTATCCCGCTAGTGGGCTTATTAGATTCTTTAAAGGAAGACACCTTGTGGTCATAAATAAAGAACCTCTATACTTAGGCAATGCGGTTGAGTTAGAACTCACGAGCCCAGTAGGAGAGGTCTTCGGTCAATTAAAATAAATTTATTTATCAAATAATTTAGAGATGTATTCGTACGTCTCTTTTTCATTTGCTTTTTTAACGGATTTTGGAATCGTACCTTCTATAGAAGCGATGGATTTATCCGCTAAAGAGACGATTCTTGCTTCAGTGGTATCAGGAAATTCTTTTAGATTAAGAGGCCACATATGTGACTTAATAATCTTTTGGACTTTCTTTGATACATCAAAGTCCCTTTTTGCTTGTTCAGCAGCGATATATGGGTGCTTTCTAGCGTGTTTCTTTTTCTTTTCCCTCTCTTCTCTCCAATCATAAAGATAATAATCGTGGAGAATAGAAGCGATTAGAATAACTTCAAGGTTAACGTTTTTATGACGTAACGCTCGTTTTATAGCGAGTTTAGCAACTTTAAAAGAGTGTATATAGCAGTTTGATCCACGATGCATTGAATACTCTTTCATCTTAAGGATTTTTTCATCGTGTAAGAATGTCTGGTATAAGTTTTCTAATTGTTCTTTTTGTTCTGGGGTGAGTCTCATATAGACACCTATGATAAAACAAAACATTTATAAAATAAATAAGGAAAACATAAACTAATAGCTCTATAATCTTTTGTATATAAATATGACTGCTTCAATTCTTATTCAAATATTCTTACTTGGTATCGGCTTATCAGCGGATGCTTTTTCAGTTGCTTTAACTGATGGTCTTACCTATGTTGATATAAACAAAAAGAAATCGTTCTTTATCGCTTTTGTGTTTGGTTTCATGCAAGCTCTTATGCCTTTAATTGGTTTCTGGCTTGTTGAAGCCGCAGAAACAATTGCCGGAAGTGTAGCGGGATCTAACGTAGGAACAATCATGTCAAAGATTGTCTGTTGGGTTGCTTTTGGTTTACTCATCTTCATCGGTGGAAAGATGTTAATTGAATCAATTATCGAACTTAAAAAACCAGAAGAAGAAAAGACTCCAAAGAAGTTTTCTATTCGTGAAGTAATATTTTATGGTTTCGCAACAGCGATCGATGCGCTTGCAGCGGGTGTTGCTTTACATGCAGGACTAAGTAATACAGTGACTGTGTGGCTACACGTTTCAATTATCTTAGTGTTAACATTTGGTTTATCTTTGGTAGGCCTATTCTTAGGAAAACAAATAATGAAATTATTAAAGGGCAAATATGAGATAAGCGGTATTATCGGTGGATGTGTTCTTATATTACTCGCTGTTTGGGTAATATTAAGCCATTATCTAGGAATATAATTTGGCAATGATTAAATCATTGCTTTTTTGTTTCCACCTTTATTTTTTGAAATAAAAAATATAAAATAATATAGTTATGAAACAGCTTAGTAAGTTAGAAAGAACATTTGCGATTCTTGCAATTGCTTTTGGTATTGCTGGTATTGCTTGTTGCGCAGCTTCTTTAGGCCTATCAGTCACAAATAGCGAATACTCAAAGTTCACTTTAGCGTTTGCGATCTTCTTTGTTGGCCTAATTCGTATCTGTCTTCACATTTCTAAACATAAAGGAAGTATGATTTATAACTTAGCAACTACTGGATTAATATTCGTTCTTGCTATATTAGTGCTTTTCTCACAGTTTAATATTTATTTCCTAACTGTATCGTTCTTCATATTCTCTGTTCTAATATGCGTCAATAGAGTGTTCATGATTAAAAACGACCGTTCTGTTCAATCAATCGTTTTGAACTCACTAGTTATCGCATTTTGCTTTACATATTCATTTATATTCCTATTTCCTTCAATTTATGAAAAACACGCGACGAGTGTTTCTAACTGGAACTTTGTTGTTTTAAGTTACACGATAATCGTTTTATTTACATGCGCTCAAAATGCTTTATTACCATTAAAAAAGAGATGGAAGCTTGATTCATTAATAAAAATTATTAGCAAGACTCTTACAATGGAAATATTAATGGGATTAATGTTCTTAATTACCTTATTTTCAGTATATTTCACTTTAGTGGAACCAGGAATGGTAAGCTTTGTTGATTCACTTTGGTATTGTTTCTCAGTTATTACAACGATTGGTTTTGGTGATGTCTCTGTCACAACCACATTTGGAAGAATCTTATCTGTTATTCTTGGCATATATGGAATAGTGGTGGTTGGCTTAGTAACTTCCATCATTGTTAACTTCTATAATGAATTGAGTAGAAAAAGAGAAGATAATATTCTCAAACGAATTGAGAAAAAAGAAGAAGAAATGGAACAAATTGTTGCTGACAACAAAGAACAAAAAGAAGAAACATCCAGCGAAGAATAACGCTGGATTTTATTTATGAACAACTTTATTAATTAATACTTCTATTAAATCATTATCTTCAAATTTGTGAATTGAAAAGACTTTATTTCCCATATAGTTAAGCGAAGTTCCTAAGGAATAACATATTTTTGAATCAATAATTAGAAATCGATCATGAAATAAGTCATTAATTCTATAATCAAAGATACCACCAAATTGATTCACAAACCGATTTACTTCTTCTTCATCAAGTTTTGATTTAGAACTTCCATACACAGTCACATTAACGTTCGCGTTTTTATTCTTTAAAAAAGTAAGGATTGCGTTATCACAGTAAGGGTCGATAATAACAATCGATTCTTTAGCGGTCCTGATGATAGAAGATAGGAATTCGTACGCACTATAGTATTCTCCATTAAAAAATATCTTTTCCCTAGGAGGCTCTTCATATACTTGTTTTTCTACTTTATCCATTCTTGTCTTAAGCAAAGATATGTCGTTTTCTAGTTGCACAAAGTTTTCGGTTGTCACCATAACTCGAGCTTTATCAATCGCATATCCTTTTAATAAATATCTCTTTAATACGTTAGTGGCCCATCTTCTAAATTCGATACCTCGAGAAGTGTTGACTCTATAGCCGAGTGAGATGATCATATCGAGGTTGTAATACGCGATGTTTCGAGTAACTTTTCTGCCTCCTTCAAGTTGAACTAGTAAGAAATCCTTACAAGTTGCCCCCACTTCTAGTTCACCTGTTTCATAGATATTATTTATGTGCATTGTTATATTTTGTCTTGCTGTTTCAAATAGTTCTGCAATCTGAGCTTGATTAAGCCACACTGTGTCTTCTTCTGGAGATATTTTGACATCTAGTTTGATGTTACCATTATTATATATAATAATGTCTTGATTATTTTCTATCGTTTCTTGGCTTAGATAGTCGTCTAAAGACTTCTTAAGTAATAAGCCTCTATCAGAGCCAATTCTTCGTCCAATTTCGAGCGCAACATCAAGGTTATAATAGTTGACTATATATCGCTTTCCATCGGGTCCAGTTGTTTCATTTTTGACACTAGCTGTTGCATTTTTGACGTCAGTTGTTGCATTTTGTGAAACAGCTCGATTTTCGATTTCTTCATTAATTTTTTTGATGTATCTCCATATTGTGGATTTGTTTTTTCCGTATAAGATGCATAAGTCTTTTGCGGATAACCACACTGTCTTATCCTCACTAGAAAAATTGACATCCATTTCAATGTCTTCTACTTTGAATTTTATTGTTTGAAATGTTTGATTCATAAAAAGTCCTCTCATATTAATAAGAGTGAAAAAAATTGAAAAATTTAAAAAAATTCCAAAAATATTTTTCTTATAAAAGCATTAATTAATATATTAATTATTTTTTCATAATTAAAACCCACCGAAGGGTAAGGAGGTAATTACCTATATGGTGGGCTTAATGATGTATTACAGACTTTTCATTTCTTTCTTGTTTCGATACATTTTCGAGTCTGCGCGTTTGAATGTATCTTCGACATTGTTATCAATTGATGGATCATAGACCGCAACCCCAATAGCAGCGGAGAATTGACTATCGTATTTCTTCATTTCTGACTTGAATGCACTTTCAAGTTTTTTGATATTACGATAATCTTCGTCCTCACTGACGACAACAAATTCATCACCACCAACACGATAGACGGTGGATTTTGTAAAGATTTTATTAATGGTTTCTGAGACAGCGACAATAAGGATATCTCCTCTTTCATGTCCTAATGTATCGTTTGTGACCTTAAGGTCATTTAAGTCAATCATAGCGATAGAGAAATTAGCGTCACCATTTTTAATCTCTTCGTTGAGTCTTTCTTCAACTTCGAAATAGGCGCGTTTATTTAATACACCTGTTAAAGCATCTCTATCAGCGAGGTGTTTCATTTCATTGACTTTCTTTTCTGCACCCTCTAATGCGGTAGTGGTGCTTAAGAGGTCAGTAATGTAATGGTTGATATCACCTTCCATCTTCTTCATAGAATTGGAAAGATCTTCAATTTCATCCCTAGTGTTAATTTTAATTTTTTCGAATTTATTAAGTTCTTTGTTTTCACTTGAAGTATAGTCGTTTGCCGCTTTAGCTAAGATTCTAACTGGTCTAGCAATAAAGAAGACAACGAGTAAGAAACCAATTAAAACAGAACCAACACTGATGGAAGTAAGGGTGATAACAAGGGTTTGTGTATTAGCATTTTCTCTAGCGATAATCTCATCCATTGATAAATCTACAAGTGCATAAGCAACGATATTATGGGATTCATCAAAGATTGGTTGAGCGGTACTAGCAAGATAGCCGTATTCAGGCATATTAGTGATTTCTGGAGGAAATCCTCCTTCAGGATTATCGTGAATGCTCCTATCGTGCTCGGTAAAGTTATCAAATGTGCCAGGAGTGCATCTTTCTTCTTCGTCAGCATCATCCGCTAGATAAATAATGCGTTCTTTAACAAAATCGGCGTAGACAAGGCATGTATATTTAGCTTCTGTATTTTTAGAATGGAATAACGCGAGTTGCTCCATGATTGCTTCATATTCAGGCATCGCGATAACTTCATTAAATCTAGCGCAATATTTTTCCCATTCTAGTTCGCCCCAATATGAATTTTCAACTTTGTCTTTTTCAGGAATTGATTGATAGATTTCGTCTGTTTTGTTTTTAACAGCTTTAACGTTGTTTAAATCAAGGAAAATCGCAAGTGTACTAGCGGTTTCCACTGATTGATCGATATAAAAGTTTCTCGTAATTGATCTAATTGTTGAAGAGAAGAAGTTAATACCGACAATACTAATAAGTGAAACAGAAAAAAGTAACACGAGAAGTGTCTTAGCCCATAGAGGGAATCTAAATTTAAATTTTTTCTTTGTTTGTTCTGCCATAAAAAAATCGGTACCTTTTAACAATACCGACAAACTCTACTACACAAAAAGTGTAGAATCATATGAGTGCAACTGGCTGCCCCGTAGGGGCCCTATAGCTTTGCGTCACCGGATTACTCCGGGTTTGCCGATATGTCTTTATCATATACTACACTCTGTTAAATTATTTTTCAAGGATACAACCGACATTTTTTATTTTGGGAATTTAATCAATTGAGTTTTGTTTGTGAGTAAATTAACCACTAGAAGTTGGTCTAATAAAAGAGAGCCAATCCCTAATAGATATTTAATTGCTTCTGAACAGGCAATTTCACTTATAACTCCTATTGAAGGAGGAAAAACACCTTGGTCTTCTTCTTTATATTTTTCATCGATATTTATAGGAAGAACTGAAAATAGTGATTTAAAGCCTTTGCTTTTAGATGGGACACACGTACAGACTTGTCCTTGATAATCACTAACCCCTGCTGTAATAAAAGGAGTGTTTAATTCATGGCATAAGTCATCAATTAAAAATTTTGTTTCAAAATTATCAGTGCAATCAATGACGATATCAAAGCCTTTTAAAAGTTTATGACCATTTGATTCATTTAATCTTTCTTTTACTGATTTTATAGATACGTCATTATTTAAAGCTTCTAGTTTCTTTTTAGAAACATCAACTTTATATAGTCCGATATCTTTATTAGTAAAAATAGTTTGTCTTGGTAAATTAGATAAATTCACTTTGTCATCATCAATAATCGTGATATTTCCAACACCCATTGAAGTTAAGTGAATAAGTAAAGAACTCGCTAGTCCTCCACACCCAATAACTGCAACGTGAGAGTTTAATAATTTTATTTGACCTTCCTCTTTTATTTCTTTTAGAAAAGTGGAATGGAAATATTTATCTCTTTGCTCGTTACTTAGTGGCATATTTTATCCACCTCCACGAACATAGATAAGATCGACACGATCGCCATCATTAAGATAAACTTCATCAAATCGATCACGACGATAAAATTCGTCGTTAACCGAAATGATTAACCAAGCGACTGGTTCAACATCCATTTGTCTTAATAAATCACCGATTGTGAGTTTATCAGGATATTGGTTTGAAGATACAGAATCAACGATTAGTTTCATATTAATTTTATTATATCTCATTACTAAAATGAGTAGATAGGATAGGTAAAAAATAGCAGTTATTCACCAACATTCTATTGCTACTTTATTGGTATATCGCCTTTATATTTGATAAAAAGATAGATTCAGCCTATAACTTTTTACTATTTTATATTGGTTTTTTGTAACTTTGTTACATCATTATTAATATCTTTTAGCTGGCAATTACTTTATTTTTTGTTTTGTTTTATAGATAATTAACTATATGAATGAAAAGAAACAGATAAGCGCTCAAAGTATTGTTAAGGGTTTATTAATTACTTCGGTTATTTATTTCCATGCGACAATGTTTTCAGCGATGCCTAATCCAGGCTCAATGTTAAATGAATATCATATTCTTCTTAGTTTATTTCCATTTTTAATGATGGTCTTTTTCTTCTACGCTGGATATAACTACACTCCAGAAAAAAGAACGATTGGGGAAAATATTAAAAGAAGAAGCTTACAATTACTTATTCCTTTATTGGTTGCTTTTGTTGTATCTACACTTCTAGTTATTGCGATGAGAGTGCCTAATGGGGAAAGCTGGGAAGGAATTAAAAACGCGATTCTTTATTTCTTAATGTCTGAACCTCTCGCTTTTATGATTGGCTTCCCAAGTAATGGAATTATCTCTTTAGATTTAGTTATATGTTTAGGAATTTTATGGTTCTTATATGTTTTATATATCGTTTCTGTATTCTTCTATTTAATCGTTGATTATGCGATTAAAAAGCCAGTTAGGATATTCTCTATTGTTTTTGGTCTATTACTAGTTGGATTTTGTATTGGACAATTCGTTGGTGTTTATTTACCGTATTCTGTTCAATGTTATCCAGTTGTTCTAGCGATGATGCTACTAGCGGCCTATTTAAAGAAATTCAATTTCTTAGACCGTAAGATCGAATCTAAAAAAGATGTTTGTTTTACAATCATTAACGCGATTGTTGCGGAGGCAATTGTCGCTGGAATTGGTTTATTTGGATATTATGTTTTAGGTTCAACGATGCTAGGCACTCTTCCGGGAGGACAATTTGATAAAAATGTAAGAGGATTTGACGCTTTTATATCGGTTGGTATTGGTCTATTAGGAACATACGCTATGCATCAAATAAGTCGAGCGTTAAGTTTAATTCCATTTGTCTCTACCGCTTTAGATTGGTATGGGAAGAGATCTTCTTATGTTTATTTATTCCATCCAATTATTTTGGTGTTTATTTATTCCATTGTCTTTGGTGGAAATAAAGTGATGGGTGAATTTGAACCTTACTTATTTACATTTATGACGATGGGTATCCTAATAGCGATATTCCTCATCGTTGACTTTATCATCTATCAGATAAAGAAAAGAAAAAAGCCTGAGGAGGCAACTAATTAATGCACGCTTCTCAAAGAGAAATTGGCAATTATATATTTGAAGATATTTATAAGGCAACCGAAAAGAATAAAAACGTTACTGCGATCTCTTTTAAAGGCATTAACTATTCTTTTGTTGAACTTGAACAAAGCGTTAATTATTTCGCTAAAGTATTAATTGATAAAGGAGTTAAACCGGATGACCATGTCGGTTTGATTTCTCTTAACTCTTTTAACTGGTTAGTAGCATTCTACGCGATTATTAAAGTTGGAGCAGTAGCGGTTTTACTTAACTATATGAATCGTTATCAAAATCTTGTTGATGCGATCACTAGAGCGGATTGTACTTACTTAGTTCATGGAAACTTCTTTGCCGCCACAAAAGATCAAAGTGCATTTTATCGTTTAATAAAGGAATGTAATATTTCTGAAGAAAAAGAAATCGCTATTACAGCCCATGATATCGACTTTAAAGAAGTCTTAAAGAATAATAAAAACATCGAACATATTCCTAATCATTATCCTCGTGATATTGATAGTAAGAGAACTTCATATATCATCTACACAACCGGAACGACATCTAAGCCAAAGGCGGCAATGTTATCCCAATATAGTATGATGAATATCATCTATCATAACTTTTATAAGTTAGATCCATTTTTCCCTCAGAAATCAATGTGTTTACTTCCTTTATTCCATTGCTTTGGTTTATTAGTGATTAATGCTTACTTAGCCTTTTATCGCACAGTGTATTTAAATGACTTAAGCGATCCAGTTGGAATATATAAAGAATTCTTGAAGAATAGATGTGGAGACTACGCTTCTGTTTCATATATTTATGATAAATTAGCAAGGACTCCTTTATGGTGGGCACATCGTGGACGATTTATTAAACACTGTATCGTCGGTGGTGGATTTACTTCTCAACATGAATTTAATTTCTTAGAGAAAAAATATGGTAAAGGAAAATTCTTGAATGGATATGGACAAACTGAATGTTCTCCAATGATTTCTTTAGTGTTCCCTAACACTCCTAAAAACAAAAGAAGTTCCACAGCGGGAACAGTGATGGAAGATATTGAAATCGCGATAATGGATATCAAAACCAAAAAGATTATTCCTTCTAATCAAAAAGGAGAAATCCTTGTTAAAGGATATAATGTCTTTAATGGTTATTATAAAGTTAGTAAAGATCAACAACCATTTGATGAAAATGGATACTTACACACTGGAGATTTAGGCTATATCGATAAAGATGGATATTTAGTCCTTAAAGGAAGAATAAAAGACATCATTATTCGAAGAGGAGAAAATATCTCTCCAGCGGAAATTGAAGAAGCGATGTTAGCCTTTAAAGAATTTACTAGAGTTAGAGTGTTAGGTTTCCCATCTATTGATGATGGAGAATATATGCTTGCGTGTGTAGAGCTAAAAAAGAAACCGCTTCACTTTGTGGAACAAAAATACCTTAATGAATTACATAAAACCCTTCCTTCAATTAAGATTCCTTCTCATATCATATATATGAAAAGATTCCCATTAATGGCGAATGGGAAACTTGATGAAGCAAAGTTAAGAGAAATATGTATTAAGAAGTTATCAATCTTTGTGAGTAGGAAACTCGCTAGAGATACAATGAACTTAATTAAGAAAATGGGTAAATAAATATTATTCTCTTTCCTTAACAGCCTCTGGGAGGTTCCATCTTTTCATGCTACTCATTGAAATAAAATGAGAGATAAGAAGGAATGCGAGTACAAGGACAGCAGTTAAGATATACATCAACACTGAATGAGGGAATGGGAAGAACTGCTTAGGCACTGATAATCCATTTAATAATGTTTTAGATAATAAGATTCCTACTGGAAGAGCTAAAACCATCGATAGGATATATTGAATTAAACTAATCACCAAATTAGACAAAGATATCGCTCTTCTTTGATAGCCTAATGTTCTAATTGTGGAGAAGGTTCTCTTTTGTTCTTTTAAGTTTGTTTGCATCATATTAAAGACAATCATAAAGCCTAAGACAATCGATACAACGTTAAGAACATAACTCGAATATGAAAAGGCGAGTAAGCGATCACTATATTCTTGTTTTATGACTTCACTATAAGCGATATAGGAAACGTGTTCATAATTCTTATATTTTTCAAAGAACGCTTTTGAAGATTTCACTCTAGCGAGTAATGAACCTCTTTCATTACTACTACTAGCGGAGTCAAAAGACATATAACTCACTTGATATAAGAACTGTTTTGATATCGCTTTTACTTCAACTGGGGAATCGTTAATAGTGATGATATCTCCAACACTCGCTTTTAATAAGTCGGCGTGATAATAACAAAGAATGATTCCATTATCAGGAATAGTAATTACATCATCATAATCAGAAACAACTCGAATGAGGTTTTGATCATTATTTATTCCATTTATCAATATGGTTTCTTCAATATCATTAAATTTAACAGTGGAAGGAAGATATTTGATTAATGTTTTATCAACGATATTATCGTCTCCATCAAAATAAGACTCTATATCCGCTTGAGTTGGTAAGTTATCAAAATATAATTGAACATCATAATTCATTCTTGTTTGGAATAATTGATTTACCATTGTCTTCTTTGATAGTTCAAGAGATAAAGCGACAAAGATCATCATTCCACTAGCGAGTAGACATATTCCTGAAAGGATATATCTTCTTAAGTTTCTTAATGCTTGAGAAATTGATATCTTCATTGTGATATGGGCATTTTTAAACACTGTTCTCACTAAATAAGGAGTTTTATTATTTGTTGGAGGCAATGCTTTCATTGCTTCCACTGGTTTAACTTTTGATATTGATAAAGAGGCAAATAAGGAAGTAGAAACACAAACAAAGAGAATGGCCGCTAAAGCGATAAAGGCGACAGGAATATTTATTGATATTAGTAGTGGATATAGTTTTAACGCAGTTCCATAAGCGTAATTAGCGATTGCATTAATTCCTACTCCTATACCTACTCCAAATATCCAAGATATAAATGCGATAGCGATAGCGAGTAAAACAAAGATAAAAGCGATATCTCTTTTTCTTTCTCCTAACGCCCTTAAGATACCGATGTCTTTACGGCACTGTCTCACTATTTGAAACATAAATAAAGAAGTGACGAGTAAGACGATTAAATAAAAGGAAGCAGGAATAATAGAAGATATACGATCAATCGCTCTTAAAGCGGTTCGATATGTATCGATGACTTCTGAATCGTCATAAGTCGTAATATAAGCGATGTTTTGTTTTAATTCTTTAACTTGTTCTTCGGTTAACTCTATCCCCGCCATTTTGGCGATTTGGACTAAGCGATCAAAAAACTGTGGGCCATCCATTTCTTTCCCATCAACAAAATCAATGAGTATCTCATTAAAGAAAAGATTACTGACATAAGAATTAAAGATAGCTTTAGGAAGGAATATATAAGCGAAGTCTCGAGATGAGCTGATGGAATATGGATCAGCTTTTACAATTGATGATTCTGCAGATACAAAAGTGGATGAGACTTCAAACTCTTGTTCTGTTCCATTATTCATTTTTAATTTAATCTTATTACCGACATTTATCTTATTCGCATCAGCGAAATAATATTCCATTCTTAATCCAGTGTCGGTAAATTCACCACTAACAAGGTGGTGTTTTAATAACCCATTATCATCATAGGAAAAAATCTTACATGAATAAGATGTATCGTTATAGACAAACGTTGAATCATATGAAGCACGGAATTCAACCTTTTTAGCGTTTATATATGTTTCAAAGTGATCAGGAAGATATGATAATAAATCATCTGATACTTCACTCACTGTTTGAATATATAAGTCTGGATAATTAGTTTCAGTGACAAGATTATTGATTTCTTTATCTAATATGACATATGAACTTCTTAAACCTATTAAAATAGAACAACCAAAAGCTCCAACAAAAACGACGCTTATAAGCATAAGCCAGAATCTTTTTAAATAAGGTAAAAGAAAAGTTCTTCCAAGTTTCATATATTTACCATTCGATATCGGAAGCGTTTAAAGGATGTTCATTTATTCTTTCTTTAACGATTTGTCCGTTTTTTAAAGTGATGACACGATCCGCCATTTCGGCGATTTGAGTGGTATGAGTAACAATGACCATCGTTTGACCTTTTTCTCTTACGATATCTTGTAGGAGTTGAAGGATGGTTCGGCCAGTTTTATCATCAAGAGCGCCAGTAGGTTCATCACAAAGGATGATATCTGCTTCTTTCACTAAAGCGCGAGCGATGGACACTCTTTGTTGCTCTCCTCCTGACATTTGAGATGGGTAGTGGTTATACCTATCTTTTCCTAAACCAACTAGTTCTAGTGTTTTTTCTGCTTTATGTTCCTTATCTTTTCCTGGGATTGATAATCTAACATTTTCTAAAGCAGTTAAATCGGGTAAGAGATTATAGAATTGGAAAATAAATCCGATTTTTTCTTTACGGAAATTGGTGAGTTCACGGTCTTTGAAGTGAGTAATATCAGTGTCAGAAAATAATACTTGTCCAGAAGTAGGGGAGTCCATTCCTCCAATGATGTTTAATAATGTCGATTTACCACATCCTGAATTACCGAGTAAGACAAGCATTTCACCTTTATAAATATCAAAAGAGATTCCATCAAGCGCTTTAACTTGGGATTCGTCTTTTCCGTAATACTTTTTCAGGTCTTTTATTTTTAAGATTGCTTCTTTCATATGAACACACCTTCTATTACTAGTTAATATTATACGAATATTATTTTTCTTTTATAACCACTTAAACAAAAGTGGTTTGAACAACAAATGAAATAAGTTTAGATGTGTTCTATTAAATATTTATTATTCTGTGTGGCGTACTTACTTTGATATTTGTCATAGTGTTTTCTATGTGTGGCACTTTTGTGACAACTGGAATGATAACATTCCACCAATTACTATTAAGGGAGTTATTAATATGATAGCAAAAAAAGCATTACTTACAGCTATGATGGTCACAACAACGATTACACTTATGGGTGTTGCCACTATTTCAGCGTTATCTGGAAACGATAATAGACAAATCCAAGGTCTTGCCAATCCTGATCCTAGTGGAGCTCATACCGATAGAGTGTTAATTGTCACAGATTTTGTACAACAAGGCTTATGGTATAAAGAAAAAGGCGGTGCAGCACAGTACTTTAATTCTATGATTGCTTTTGAACTTCAAAACAAAGGTGGATATGGAATATTAAGATGCAATGAAATCGTCACTAACATTGCAGATGGTTTATTTGAATATGTTGGTGGGGCCTCCTCACAATTATCTTTAAAATATAGAGAAACGCATTTTGATAATACAGAATGGTTTTTCGACTCAGGATGCAATAATAAGATAGCAGTATTTCCGTTCGATGGAAGTCCAACTAAAGTTGAAATCATTATGGGTGGAAGAACAACTGGTGAGCTTGAGCAAGGTTTCCCTTCTCACTTATCACGAAGCGGAAACGTTTATACTTTATCTGATTTAGGAAGCAGTATAGCGTCCACATTAAGCCCAACCGAAGCAACTAGAGGCAAGAACTTCCATATCGAATCAATTAAGTATTACTATAATTGTTAATTACAACAAACAAGAAAAAGAGCACGAATTGTCGTGCTTTTTTAGACCGAGAAAGACTTATTGTATTACTCTGCAATATATAAATACTATTTAGTATTAAGCAGTTAAACATATTCCCTGTTGCGGCACACGAGTCTCGGTTACTTAGATAATGTTATCTAAGTAAAAATGCTTATTTTTGGAGTCAAAACGGCTCCTTTTTCTTATGTTTTATGTCTAGCTAACCGTTGCTCGTTTTGAGTATTGATGGCTGAACCAGATTAGATATAAGGGACACCTGATTAAGGGTGATGAGGGAACATATATTATATATTTATATATAAGGATATAGGCCGCCATAAATATTTTGATGATGAAGCAAGAGTGATATAATAAAGATGCATAAAAATTATTAGCCTTGGATGTCAACTTCGGTTTTCTCCGATCGTTGTTGCCGTCATCCGATGACAGGATTGCTTCTAATTTTTGTGGCAGAAATGGAGGCTTTTTTCATGAAAGAAAAAGTAAAACTCTGGTGGAACAACTTTAAGAAGTTCGACTGGAAAATGTATCTCGCACTTTGTTTATTAGCTTTAGTGCCAGCGATATATCAAACAATAATTACAAAGCTAATTACTTCAACAACAAGTCCAGGCAGTTTAGATATTGTCGGGCAAATGGAATGGTTTGATCTCATAAATGAAACCATCTGCGCTTTCTTGATTGTGCCAATGTATTCGGTGCTCAGCAAAGCTCATAAAAAAGAAAACTTTAATCAAGTAGTATTTAAATTAGGAATCATAGTGGTGGGCCTATATGCGCTGTTCAATATAGGTACTTTCTTCTATGGAATTAGCATTGTTGCTTATATGAATCCAAATGAGATTGATATAGCAGCAGCTTATAGATATCTTTCTCTAGAAACAATCGCATTCATGATTGGAATTATCTATAGCTATGTAAGCGTGGTCTTTTTGGTTATTGATAAGCCAAAATACATGTATGCATTTTTAGTAGCAAGAATCTTACTTAGCTTATTATCGGATTTAGCATTAGTTCCAGGTATGGGAATTGATGGTATTGCGGTGGGTAACATCATCGCTAATTCAATAATGGGTGTTCTAGGCGTTCTCTTATTAATTTATGAGAAAGCATTGAGACCTGGAAAATTTAACAAAGAAGATTTGCCACACTTAAAAGATTGGGGACGTGTAGGCTTATTCGCTGGTGGTCAACAATTTTTAGACAACATCATTTATGCACTAATGATTGTTAGAATGGTCAATGCTGTTAGCGAATCTGGAAACTATTGGGTAGCTAATAACTTCATTTGGGGTTGGTTATTAATTCCGATTACTTGTCTCAGTGAAATCATTAGAAAAGATGCTGGTGCAGATGGATACAAACTCAAACAAATTAATTATTATTCAATTACCATCTTTGCGTTAATTGTCTGGTTTAGCTTAATTCCTACATATAATTGGTTCTTTGGAACAGTAGAAGGATTAGATAATCCAGCAAGAATATTTGAAATAGTAGTGAAGAACTTAGGTTTCTATGTTGCGTATGCTTTATCTCAAATACCAGATGCGATATTCGTTGGCATGGGTAAAACTAAGTACAATGCGATCAACTCGTTAATTTGCAACATTGGTTACTACGGCCTCTGGTTTATTCTTTATCAAACCAAAGCTGTCACCATGAGTATGGATATGATTATTGTAATGTTCGGTGTTGGTAATATTGTTCACTGGGCAGTGTCGCTTATTGAAGAAAAGATTTTCTTAAAAAGAGAATTGAAGAAACTAGAAACAACATCTAAAGCTTAATAATATAAACCTCCATCAAGGAGAAGGTGGAGGTATTAACTAAACAATTGAGCCTGCAATTCTTTATGAAACAATAGGGAAATGCAGGTTTTTTATACAATTACGACTTTATAGTGAAGTTTGAATGTTTTTCTAAGCCCTTTACATTTGGTGATGCCTTTATAAATTGGTTCTCTTTCAGCTACTTCTTTTCTCTTTTGCCTAAGCGTTTCTAAAGGCATAGTGTGGGAAGCATTGATTGTGAAGACAACTTCATTTCTTCCTAGAACAATAATTCGATAAAGGAATACATCCAGTATGTCTTTGTTAATCATTTCAGGTGTAACTTTGTTTTCTGCTATAAGTGATTGAATCTTTTTGTACCTGGAAGCGATGTCTATCTCGTTCCCTTCTTTTTCTTGTAAAGCCTCAATCTCTTTCCCTAATAGCTTGTATTCATTGCATGCTTTAAGATATTGCTCGTCAAACAAAGCCTTCATATTTATATCTTCAGCATTAGCTCTTTCTTCCATTAAGAGGCTGATGGTGTTTTCTAGTTCTTCCTTCCTTTTTTCTTTGTCCTGGATAATAGGAGTGGTGCTTCTTTCTTTTTCAAAGACTGTAGTCATAATCTTTTGTATCTTCTCAAAGACTTTACTTTTAGAAAGGAACAATTCATTAATAACATCCGCACAAGCTTTTAAGAGAATGTCTTCTCCAATTGGTTTCGCTGAGCATCTTTCCTTATCCTTTGGTTCGATATAGCCGTTACATTGATAGACAATTCTTGGAACTTTATAGCCCGCTGTCCACTGTCTTCTTTTGTAAGTCTGCCCACAGTCATAGCAGATGAGCATGCCACTTAATGGATATAAGGTATTGTATTTATTCAAGTCTCTATTCGCGCCAATCATTCTTAAGGATTGAGTCTTAATTCTTTCTTGAACTCGGTCCCACATGACGGGATCAATAATTGGTTCATGGGAATTAGTTACATAGTAAGAAGGAACCTGACCTTTGTTCTTTACCGCTTTATGTGTCAAATAATCAACGGTAAATGTTTTTTGAAGTAACAAGTCACCTTTGTATTTTTCGTTCCTTAAAATGCTTTGCAATGTACTTAAATGCCAATATGTGTTTCCAGTGATGGTTTTATAGCCACGTCTTATCAATTCTCTTCTGATTTCAAAGATGCCGCAGCCCTGGTCATACATGGTATAAATGAGTTTAACTATCTCAGCTTCTTCTGGAACAATGACCAACGTATCATTCTCACCTTTTGTGTATCCCAAGAAGCGAGAAGTGGTGATGATTGCCTTGCCTTCTTTCATCATCTTTTGGAATGTCCATTTAACGTTTTCTGATATGTGTCGGCTTTCTTCTTGCGCCATAGAACTGATGATGGAAAGCATGAATTCTGTTTTCTCATCGAAAGTGGACATCCTTTCGTTATCAAAATAAACTTCAACACCTATAGCTTTTAGCTCTCTGATTGTTTGGATAGTAAGAACTGTGTTTCTGGCGAACCTGGAGATAGATTTACAAAGGATCAAGTCGATCTTTCCTGCTTTTGCATCTTCAATCATTTGATTAAAGCCATCTCTATTTTTAGCGGAAGTACCTGAGATACCTTCATCAGAATAGATTTTCACTAACTGGTACTGTGGATTCTCCAGAATTCTTTTTGTCCACTCTTCAACTTGGTTATCAAAAGAAGTGGATTGTTCTTCAGAGTCAGTGCTAACTCTACAGTACGCCGCAGTTCTTTTGATGATACTTAAATCATCCTTCATGTCTGTTAAAGAACGAAGCGGTCTAGTTGGTGCGATTGTTGTAACTACTTTATTCATTTATGAATAACCTCCTACACATATACATCCATTAATTTGAATTACTATCAACCAATACATGACTTTTTCGCACCTCTTGTCGTATTGCTGATATCTCATTAGGAGTAAGAAGCTTTTGCTTATACAGATAAGAGAAGAACGCTTGTATAAAAGCTAGTTCAATTTGCTTAGTGAGAATCTTTAAATCTTCCATGACATACCTCCGATTGTTATGAGCGGGTTGCTCACCTTACGGAGAAGGAGTGGAGATTTGTAAACCCAATTAAAATCAAAAAAATCAATAAGCGCACGTATATAGATACCCTCCCCTTCCATGAATCACTATATTTATTTGAGGTAGCGGGGGCTGGACTTTAAAAATGTGCGGCCTAGAATTTTTAAGATTTTGAAAATAGACATTTTGAGAAACGTTTTATTGGTGGAATGGATAATTCCTCGTCATGAGGTATTTTGTGGCTTCCAGGTATCTTAAAATGTCATTAAAGTGAATCGCGCGAATCGGGAGGCGGAGAGGGTAAGGGAAATATTTTATAAATATTTATTTCCCTTCCCTCTACCTCCCTTATTTCCCTCACGAAAATAGCCGCTAAAAATAAGCGATAAAAGGCATGGATAGAAGTGGTAATTTTGGAACTATTTAAAACAAGGGGGTGGTTAAATCTCTACAGCAACCAATATCAAAATCGGCCTGGGGTTTCGCGTGAAAAATCTGGAAATCAAAGAGGGTATTAACCCAAAAATCAAACATCTACCCTTATATCTATGATATATAATTTGCTATTTGCACCTTTTTTGTTTGAAAAAAGATAAAAAAAGTTATTGCCTTTGCTTTATTCTTTGAAAAAAGTTAGGACTATTTATATATAGATCACTAGTCACTTGATAAAAATGTCTTTTTAATAGACGATTAATACACAAGGCACTAGCGTTTTGCATTGAATTATCTATTGAGTGCTCAATTAAAAAGACAAAAAAGTAAATTTAGACTGTAATTAAAAAATAAAAATAGTAAACTGTATGTATGGAACCAAACAAAAAAACACTACGCGTTTTTGAAGCTTTCTCTGGAATTGGTGCTCAGTTCTCTGCTTTAGAGAAGGCAAAATTGAACTTTGAAATAGTTGGAATAAGTGATTGGTTTATTGATGCACTTGTTGGCTATGATGCTCTTCATGGAAAAAAGGCAGACCTTCCAAAAATACCATCAAGAGATGAACAAATTAGATATTTGAATAATTATTGTTTTAGTAAAGACTCTGTATCTCCCATTAAAGATATTTCAAGACTTTCTGATGCGGAATTAAAACGTTTATATATAGCAAATAAGCGATCCAAAAATGTTGGCTCTATATTAGATGTTCATGGACAAGACTTGATCGATTTAAACATTGATCTTTTGATTTATTCGTTCCCTTGCCAGGATTTGTCGACTGGCGGTAAAACTCTTGGAATGAAAAAAGGCTCAGGGACAAGGTCTGGGTTATTGTGGGAAATAGAAAGAATTCTTAAAGAAATGAAGAAGCTTGGAAAATTACCAAAATATTTGCTTCTTGAAAATGTCAAAACAATTCTTGCTCCAAGCAACAGAGAAGATTTAAATCAGTGGTTACATTTTTTAGAAAAAGAAATGGGATATAAAAAACATCACCCTATGACACTTGATGCAAGTGAATTTGGAGTGCCTCAAGATCGTAAAAGAACCATTATCATCTCATGTCTTGATAAAGAAATTGATATTGAATCGGTTTTGCCGAGAAACAAGAAATACGATGCGAGAGACTTTATAAAAAACGATTACTCTAATCCTGTTTTCAAAAGCGAAGCGGATCAAGCTTCATTAAACCCAACCCCATCTAGAGAATTGATGTGGAAAATTAACAAAAGAACTTTGTCGAAAGATACTATTTTTCATACCATCACCTGCAATATGGACAGAAACAATAATGCTGGTATGCTTGAATACAAACTTTATAAAGGCAGAAAATATAGGTTGTTAACAATGAGGGAAGCATTTTTGTTAATGGGATTCAAAGAATCTGATTATGAAGATATAAAATCTCTGGGCTTCAGTTATAGAAAGATTAACAAATTGATTGGAAATTCTATTGTTGTTAATGTTCTTTCAGCTATTTTTGTGACACTATTTGGTGAAGAGTATGGAAAAATTTAAGTTTGCCATCGATACAAAATCTTTTTTTGTTGGTATAACAAATGATACTGGTGGTGGTCATACCGCAACAGTTTCAACCAACCTTAAACAAGGAGTTACTACAAAAGGTGAACTTGAATATTTTCTTGCCTTAAAAAATGAAATAACAATAGAAGGTAATGATGAGTTAATCAACGCCTGTTCTTCTAGATCAAAATCATTAGTTAAAATCATTAAATGCTTGTTTTTTAGAGAAATATACATAAACGGCGAAAAGCTTAATTGTGATAAAGAATTTGCTGTTTATTTGAAAGAGGAAATAAATCCAGAAGCTATACAATATGGAAGAATAAAACTTCATTACCCTCTTACTTTTTCCTATTCCGATTATGAACATGAAATTGATAATCGTGAAGTGGTTCTAGCTATCAAAAAACAAATCGGTGGTTATGCATATATCGTCAATTCGTTTGAACTCTATTTTGATAGAGCCAGAATTGATATTGACGCAACTATTATCGGCGAAGATGAAATACCATATTCAAAAGTTTTTGTTGACCAAAAAGGAGTTGGAAACAAATTTAACAAGCTATTCTCAGAACAATCCGATTCATACGATTATGAAATAATGGCTGTAAAGAGATACGTTAATAAAAGTATCACGCCAAAAGAGTATGTTGAAATGCTTCCTTCCCTTGAAGAGAAAGCTACAAAAATAGCAGAAGAATACTTACTTTCTAAAGGACATCAAAACATTAATAACGTATTATCAAAATACCCTTATAGCCCTGTAGATATGGAATACTATCTAAATGGTCTGAAGTATTATATAATAATAAAAACTACCGCTACGAACATTGACTACTTCTTCTTATCAAAGTATGAATGGCAGTTGATTTGTGGTGAACCAAAAAGATGCAAGGTCTTGTTGGTTAAGAAGGTATGTTCAGACGATCCTACTCTAGTAGAATTTGATTTAGAAAAGATTAATTCGATGAGTAGAGAATTCACAGGGATGAGGGTGTTTAAATAAATGTCTTTAATACAAAAAACTCCAAGCGCTAAGAAGATGTTGGTTGGATTAAGGTCCATGGGATATTCTTTTAGCACCGCTTTAGCAGATATCGTTGATAATTCAATAGCTGCACATGCTAGCAAGATTTGGATTGATTCAGAACCGCAAGATAAAAATACTTATTTATACATTCTCGATAACGGAACCGGAATGAATAGAGATAAATTGATTGATGCTCTTTCGTTTGGCTCTGATAGTGATCACGATGGTTCTGATTTCTTAGATTTAGGCAGATTTGGACTTGGTTTGAATACAGCCTCATTGTCTCAGTGCAAAAGATTTTATGTTATTACTAAACAGCAAAATGAGATCAATGGTGGATATTGGGATGTTGACGAACTTGAAAATAGCGATGACTGGATGCTCAATATTTTGTCTTTGGACGAAATGGAGTGGCTTCCTGGTTTTAAAAAACTACTTGAGCTTGAAACCGGTACACTAGTTATTTGGAAAAAGTTTGACAAAATACTATCTACAACATCAAAATTTGAAACCTCATTTAGAAGTAGGGTTGCTGAAGCAAAAAAACACTGTGAGCTTGTTTTCCATAGATTCTACGATGAAATTGAGATTCGTTTTAATGATGCAAGAATTCACAGACGCGATCCATTTTTAACATCATTTGATAATGCTCAACACAGAACTGAAGAATACCTTAAATACGGAAATCAAAAGATTAATTATCAGGCCCATATTTTGCCTCACACAAGTTCTCTCACCAACGAACAAAAAGATTTAATTGGTGGAGTCGAAACCATGAGAAGTGAACAAGGTTTCTATTTATATAGAAATAGACGTCTGATTATTTGGGGAAATTGGCTTCATATGAACTCTAGAAGTGAGTTCTTTAAGCTTGCCAGAATAAGAGTCGATATCCCAACAACTCTTGATTTTGTTTGGAATCTCGATGTTAAAAAGACCTCTGCTGTCATTCCTGACTCATTGAGGGACCAATTGTGGGCAGTGGTTGAAGATGCTTCAAAAACAAGCACTAGAACATATCGTTTTAAGGGCGAAAAAGAATACTCAGGAAAAGTAAAAGTTTGGAATAGAACCAAAACCCGCGAAGGCGAAATAAAATATGAAATTAACGACTCGCTACCATTAATTGTTTATCTTAAGGACAAGCTTGGTGAAGAAGACTCTGTGCTTTTAGATTCGTTATTGAAACAAATAGTTGATTACTTACCTAAAAACCAATTAAACGTCGATATAAATGACACTGATGTCAAGTTAGCAAATGGCGAGGAACAAGATGATTTGGACCAATTAGTTGACCAGCTTGCACTCGTTCTTTCTGGATTGCCACCAATTGCTAGAGCAACAATTTGCGATAAATATCTTCAATACGAGAACTACGTTCTTCTCAAGGAAAGAAGAGAAGAAATTTTAAAGAAGGCAGATGAATATGCAACTAACAGATAAAGAAGATGGCTTATATGGAATGCTGGCTATTCTCTCAATGAAAGGGAAGCCTCTAACTTTTGCTGAGCTTGTTAAGCACGCTCATGGTTTTGCTGAGCTTCTTGGAGTTGATGAAGACGGAATTAAAAAGGTCATTAATTATTATCAGGAAGTTAATGGCGTTTCCAAAATTGATTCAAGAATTTTGCGAGGTGAAGATGCTTTTTGGCTTTCAGACAATATCGAAGACGATAAGATTCCACATCTCGACAGATATATTAGATATTTGATTGATAAAAAGAAATTCTCTATTGATGTTGTTGGCAGTTTGAAGAGAGATTTGATTAGAACTGTAAAGAATTTTGCTGATCCATATTCAATGTTTGTATTGTGCAAAAAAGGACTTGTTGTTGGCGATGTCCAATCTGGAAAAACAGCAAACTATATCGGCCTCATTAACTTAGCTGTTGATATTGGGTACAAGAACGTTGTTTTGTTAACAGGAACAACTGAGAACCTACGAAATCAGACACAAAAACGTATTGACGATGGCTTCATAGGTGCTAAGAGCAAAACAATTGGAAGACAAATTGAATATACGGGTGTTGGCTTGGATTTAAAGCAATATTTTGCTATTACGTTCACAGATGAAGACAAAGATTTTCTCAAAAATGTTTTGGACAGCATTAAAGCTAACGAGCTTGATTATAATAAACCTAGAATATTTGTTATCAAAAAGAATAAAAGAGTTCTTAACGAGTTAAAGGAATATTTGGCTTCAAACGAAGGAACAAGATCTGATTCTAGTTTGTTAATTATAGATGATGAATGTGACTATGCTTCTTTGAACACTAGAACAAAAGAAAATAGGACTGCTATTAATGGTCTTATCGGAGAGTTTTTTAAGTTGTTCAAAACAACAACATATGTTGGATATACAGCCACACCATATGCAAACGTTTTTGTTGATCCTGATGATACACCTGAATCAATTGATTTATTTCCAAAGGATTTTATCGTCCTATTAGAACCACCTTCTGATTATATTGGTGGACCACAAATATTCAAAAAATGGGACAACGAAGAAAAAGAAAAATATAAAGTCGGTTCTTTATCGTATGGACCACATGTTTATTTATTGTCCGAAAACGAAAAAGATTTTTTACCGACAGTACATCAGATAGATGATAGGCTTTTTGAGCTTCCTCTGTCTTTGAAAACTGCGATTTGCTCCTTTTTAATTGCTAATTGCCTTAGGACATTAAAAGGTGATTTGACAGAACATAGAAGTATGTTGATTAACATTTCTCGTTTTAATGATGTTCAAGAGCACATAAAAATGCTTGTGTTGGACTACGTTAAAGAAATGAGAGACGCAATTGAACAAACTTATATGAGAACGAATTTAGATAAGTTCCTTAATAGTGATATCACAAGATTGTTATATAAAATTTGGACTACAGATGAGGTGTATTATTCAACTTTTGGAGAAAATAAAGAAAAGAATATACCTCCTTTAAGAGAAAGGTTTACATGGGAACAAATTCAGCCATTACTTTATGAAGAGATTCAAAAAATGGAAGTGGCTGTCGCTAACTATAAACATAAAAACGATAGATATAATTATGACGACAAAAAAGATGAAGGTGCCAGAGTTATAGTCATAGGTGGCTTCTCGTTATCTAGAGGTCTTACATTGGAAGGATTGATGATTAGTTATTACAACAGAAATGCATCAGCTTATGATGTTTTGCTTCAAATGGGAAGATGGTTTGGATATAGACCAAATTATGAAGAACTCTGTATGGTCTTTATGACACAAATCAATATTGATTGCTTCAAAGCTGCGATTCTTGCTACTGAAGAATTAAAAGATTCATTTAGACAAATGGCCGACGAGGATAAAACACCAATGGAATTTGGCTTATCTGTAAGAAAAGCTCCAGAAACATTGGATACCAACTTATTGGTTACAGCTAGAAATAAATGTAAAAATTCTGCTACTTATAGAAGAATCATCAGTCTTGGTGGCAAAGTTGTAGATACGTCAAAGATATATAAATCCAAAGAGAACAACGAAACTAATAAGATGGCTGTTGAAAAGCTTTTGGAAGAAGCTAGATATGAAGGCAAAACATTTGAAATAGCTAATTCGGATCCGGGATATAAAATGCTCGTTGGAATAGATCGTGAATTGATTTGCAAATTCATAACTAGAGTCAAATATCCATTGGCTAATAAGAGCTTTGATAAAGACGGAATCATTCAATTGATAAAAAAGCAAGAAAGTCTATCAAATTGGGATGTTGTGTTTGCTAAAGGCAATAGACAAGGTGCAGATGCATTTGATTATCATTTCTCCGGCATTGATGGCAGGGCGGTGTTCCGTTCTTTCATCTCACGCAAAAGAGAAACATTTATTAGAATTGCTGATACAAATAACAGATTAGCAGATCCGAACTTATTTAGAATTGGTCTGACACTGGAACAATACAACGATTTAAAAGAACATAGTGATGGAAAAACTTCTTTCCAAGTTACTGAGTATTTAAAATATGATAGAAAACCACTTCTCATTATTTATCCAATTTGGCTAAAAGCATATACAGACGAGAATAGAAACAATCAATCTAAAGGAGAACTTGATTCTTTTGATATTGAAAGCGAATTTAAAGGAATACCGATGATAGGCATTGCGCTTGGTTTCCCTGGTAAAGCTGGTGATAATGTCGAAGCCGAGTATTTATATAATAAAATTAAAATCGATCAAATATTGGCTGAAGAAGGCGAAGAAGATATTGATGAAGACGATCTATATGTGGAGGAAGACTAATGGTAAATTTCAAACAGTTCTTTGAAGAAAGAAAAAGAAACGATGCTTTATATAAAATTGACAATCAATCGTGTTTAGATTTTTATTGTGGCTTTGATGAAAATAATAACTATTGTCTTGCGCTTAAAGCATCCAAACCATTCCCTTTTATTGAATCAACCAAACTTCTTACAATTGAACAAAAAATCGATATCGTTCCTGATACCTATTGGCTTTATATATCTTTAAAAGATGCTGAAGCAAAGAACGTTTTCTTCTCGTTTTGCAATGATATTTTTGAATCAATAGACGAGAAAAAAGATTTTGATGATCTTTATGTTTTGCTAAAAAACAGGATTAGCTGCTGGAAAAAGATGTTTAGTAAGGCAACAAAACCTATTTCTAAAGAAGCAATAAAAGGTCTATATGGAGAACTTCTTTTTATTGATAAATATCTGAGCAAGCAAATAGGTTTAGTAGACGCAATTAAATCATGGAGTGGACCAGCTGGAACAAGTAAAGATTTTGCTTTTAAGAACACATGGTATGAAATAAAGACCATTAATGTTTCTAGCCCGACTATTAAAATATCATCTCTTAATCAACTTTCCGACTCAAATAATGGGTATTTGGTAGTGATTAAAGTTGAGGAAACATCAGAAATGTATACATCGGACTGGTCTGATATTATAACCATTTTTGATAATATTTCAGGCAAGTTAAGAGAAGTGAACGATAGTGAAATTGTTGATGTTTTCTTTGAAAAACTTGCAAAACTTGGCTTTGCTCCAGATGAAGAATACAGAAATTATAAATTTAGACCAAAGGAACCAATTTTTTATCTTGTTGATGAACAATTTCCACGTCTAAAAGAGAGCGATATTCAGCATCTAGAAATCGCAAAAATATCTTATGAATTGATTTTGAAAATGCTTGAAAAATACAGGAGCGAACCATGGAAACTTTAGAACAATTTAGGAAAGATAAGCTGGTTGAAATTGAAGCTAGTGCTATTGAAGAGTGTGTTTATCCAAGGATCAAGTTTTTTGAGTATGTGAAAGATATTTTGAGTGATTCTGGCCAAGTAAGTGATCTTATTGAATGCTCTTATGTCAGAGAGGCTCATGACAGTAAATATAAAAGCATGAGGGTTGATGGATATAACATCGAACCATCTGATGGAACTTTAACGTTATATATTAACGACTACAATGGCGATGAAATGGAAACCATTGTTTGGGAAAAGATAAAAAAATTAACAGATCAACTTTTAAACTTTTTTAGCAATACCTGTAAGCACTTCTTTACTGACAACGACATTGAGAAGTCCTCAATTATTTATGGTGCGGCCATAGATATTTTGCAAAAGATTAAATCCATTGGAAGGATTCACCTTTTTATTGGTTCAACTAATCTTTTGAGTGAAAGGGTGAAGATGAGGGATTTAGAACCAGTCATGTATGGCGACAGAAAGATTGATGTCGATTTGACTGTGATAGATATCAGCTATTTGTATAAATTTGAAATGTCTCTCAGACCAAAGGAAGTAATTGAATTAGATGTAACTGAATATGTTAAAGAAGGAATTCCTTGTTTGAAAGCTGATATTGGTGTTAATAACTATTCAGCTTATTTGGCAATTGTGCCAGGAACTTTCCTTTGTGATATTTATAGGAAATATGGTGGACAGTTGCTTGAATCTAACGTTCGTTCTTTTTTAAATGTAAAAGGCACTGTTAATAAAGGAATCAGAAATACAATTCTCTATGAAAAAGAAAAATTCTTTACATACAACAATGGTATTGCCTGTACTGCGGATGAAATAAAACTAACCGAAGATGGCTCGCACATAATAGGTATTAAGAATTTCCAAATCATTAATGGTGGTCAAACGACAGCATCTTTAGCTTCTGCTGTAATAAAAGACAATGCATATGAAAACTTAAAAAGCATTTTCGTTGCTATGAAATTAACTGTTTTGTCAGAGCCAGACGAAGAATTGGTTGCAGATATTTCAAAGTACGCAAATAGTCAAAATAAAGTTAGTGCATCAGATTTGAGATCTAATAAGAAGTTCTATATCAGAATGGAACAATTCTCTAGAAAGATTTATGCTCCAAGAACACCAGCTGTTTCATATCAAACCAGATGGTTCTTTGAAAGAACTAGAGGGCAATATGATAGAGATCAAATGGATATGACTCAAAGTGCTAGAGATGCTTTTAAGAGAGTCAATCCAAAGTCACAAGTTATCAAAAAGCCTGACATGGCTAAATTCTATAATTCTTACATCATGAGACCTTTCGATGTTGCTTGGGGTGCAGAAATTAACGCTTCTAAATTCCAGGAAATAATTGATGGCTTATGGGAAAAAGACGACACTCAATTTAATGAGCAGTTCTATAAAGACCTTGTTTCTATGGGTATTATCTTCCTTCGCACCAGGTTGTTAACTTCTCAAACGGAATGGTATAAAGCGAATAGTGGTATCTTGGCTCAAGTAACCCCATATATTGTTTCTAAAATCGTATATGAGGTTTCTCAACTTGATGATAAAGTGATTGATCTTAAAAAGATTTGGAATAATCAGAGCATATCGGACGCTTTTGAAAATGAGATTTTAAAAGTTGGTGAATTTGTGTTTAAGATCATCTCGGATCCTCATAGACAAATGATCAACATCGCTGAATGGTGTAAGCGTGAAGCATGTTGGGAAACAGTCAAAGATAAACACTATGATTTGTCTGCGGAGTTCATCAACGGATTGGTTTCAAAGAAAGATTTAAAAGAAGAGGAAGTTGCTGCCAAAAAAGAACAAAAAGCATTGAATTCGGTTAATTTTGCAATTGAAATCTTCAATCTTGGAGAAAAATATTGGGACAACATTATTCACCAAGCAACCAGAGATGGTTTAGTTGGTCCAAGAGATATGGAGTTTCTGACATTAGCAAAGAACTCATGTAGAACTATGCGAATTGTTAGCGATTCTCAAGCTAATGTAATAAGAA
Organism: uncultured Erysipelotrichaceae bacterium; assembly: GCA_902800025.1. GTDB lineage: Bacteria > Bacillota_I > Bacilli_A > RFN20 > CAG-826 > UBA2450. The sequence continues at coordinate 158,411 of CADCDA010000004.1, forward strand.
AAATACTCGAGCGTCTTGAACAAGCTGGCGTAGACATCAAAAAGAGAGACTAAAGTGGACAAAAGATATGGCAAAACAACAATTATCAGGAAGATTTAAAAGCAAGAGAATATCTTGGACCGATGAAGAGCTTAGAATCACTCTTGGCTACTATTACTTCATTTATGAACATAATACAAGAGAGCATGACTACGAGCTTTTTACAATTCATCTAAGAAAGATGACTGGGAACAATAGATCTTTTGGAAGTGTCGGTGTTAGATTTGGTAATTTTAATTCAGTTAATCCTGCGAAAAGCGGGACTGGTTTTAAAGGCGGAGACAAAAAATGTAAGCCAATTTGGGATGCGTGTATTAACAAAGACGGGACACCAAAAACTAGCTTCATTAAGGAATTTATGGATTTTATTCAAACCTATGGCGGAAATAATAAAATCTATGAACCATTTGTAAAAAAGTACAAACAATATTTAAAAACTACCGGAAAAGCAATTGAAGATGATGATTCTGATGATGTGGTAACTACAGATGATGTGGATCAGAGCGAATCGTTTGGTGCTCCTGAATATAAAATTGAACCAAAACCACAATCAACTAATGTTGTATCAAAGAAGTATACACGTGATGCATATAAAGCTAAGAAAGCTATATTTAACGCGGGGTATGAATGTAATATCGATAAAACCCATGTATCTTTTAAAACTAAATCTGGAAAGAACTATATGGAAGCCCATCATTTAATTCCTATTGGTGCTCAGGACGATTTCAATAATAGTTTGGATGTTGATGCAAATATTGTCTGTTTGTGTCCTAATTGCCATAGAAAATTGCATCATGGAGCAAACATCGATAATGAACTACTCAAACTATTTAACGATAGGAAAGATGGATTGAAGAAGTCGGGCATAGATATTACCTTTGACGACTTAAAGAAGTACTATTGATTATTACTAGAACGGCGGAGCGATCCGCTTTTCTTTTTGAAAGCAAACACTGTTACAGGGAATATGTTTTTCATAATAAAAATGGTGTAAAAATGACAATTAAGCATAGCTTAGTAACCAAAACATACTGAAAAAAACTATCGGTGTATACAACGCTCGCACCCCGTATCAGGGAATAGGATATGCTTAAAAGATGCAAATTTTCTTTGCATTTATTATATAAATATAATAATTCGTTAATGCTAAATTGAATAGGTGACGGCAATATGCTGTTTTTCTTATTAAGTATTCGCTTACTATGACACATAATACTTTTGAGTTTGTGCGATTAGCGTGTTAAATATTTACATAATAAAAATTGTCGAAAAGCATGCACCGTATAATTATTTAACTATCGAAAAACATGCATAAACTATAAAAATATATGTCGAAAAACATGCAAATTTATTGATTATTTAATGCGATTGTGCAACATTATTATTGAGGTGTCTTATTATGGATTTAAAAAGAAAAATATTTAACGAATTATTAATGTGGAAAAAAAATAAAGAAAAAGAATGCCTTATTTTATACGGCCCAAGACAAGTTGGCAAAACTACAATTGTGGAGAGACTCGGCGAGACATATGAGAGTTTTATTAAAATTGATTTTGTTCAATCGCCACACCTTAAAAAAATATTTCAATTAAATAAGGATGATGAAGTTGAACTTTCTAGCGAGAACATTTTGAAAAGAATTACCGCTAACATGCGTGATGCAAAATTAGTACCTGGCAACACTCTTATTTTCATTGATGAGATACAAAAATGCGGTGAAGCAAGAACAGCATTAAAATATTTGGCAAATGATTCAAGATATGACGTTATTGCTTCAGGATCACTTTTAGGACTTGCGTATGGACAAGATGATGATCCAGAAGTAAATGAACCAGATTCTATTCCTGTGGGTTTTGAAAAGCCATTAACAATGTATTCATTAGACTTTGAAGAGTTTTTGTGGGCTTATGGTTATTCAGAAGAAAAAATAAAATATCTTAAAGAATTTTACGAGAATAACGAATTAGTACCTTCTGAAATTAATAATAAATACGAAGAATTGTTTAGAGAATTTATGGTGGTTGGCGGAATGCCTGAAGTCGTTTCAACATTCATGGAGACAAAAGATTTTAATAAGGTTCAAGAAGTTCAAGACAAGATTATAAAAGATTATTGGAATGATATTGCTCTTCATGCAAAAGGAGTTGAAAAAGTTAAGGTTAGAAAGTGCTTTGATTCTGTTCCTAGACAGCTCAGCAAAGAAAATAAAAAATTCCAGTATTCAAAAGTAGAAAGTGGAAAAACTGGTAGATATTTTTCTAATAGTATTCAATGGCTAAAGGATTCTGGCCTGGTGAATGTTTGTTATAATGTTTATGAGCCATATATTCCTCTCGTAGGAAATGAAATAGAAGACATGTTTAAACTTTATTATCACGACACTGGTTTATTGTGTTCGATTTATGGATTTGAAACAAAACTGGCTATTTTAAACAACACAATTAAAGGCAACGCAAAAGGTGGTATTTATGAAAACGTTATTGGTGAGTTGTTGGTTAAAAAAGGGCATAAACTACATTATATCAAAAACGATAACTCAATAATGGAAATAGAATTTTTAATAGAAAAGAATGGTGAAGTTCTTCCTGTGGAAGTTAAAGCCGGAAATGATACAACTATATCGTTGAATTACTTTGTTGAAAAATGGAAACCATCAATAGCCTATAAATTCATTAAAGGCAATATCGGCTTTAATTCTCCAAAAAAGACCATTCCTCATTACATGATTATGTTTTTATAATTATCAATTTTTAATATGGATAATAAAGATGAATTAATTGCAAAGTTAAAAAGAGAAAACGCTTATCTTAAATCGCTTCTTGAACAAAACGGCATTTCATACGGAGAGCCGAAGGAAATAAAGCAATATAACTTTTCTGATGAGGAAAAAATAGACCTTTATTTATCTTATTTTGTTGGAAGAGACGATATTTTTGCTTATGAGTATTACACCAAAGAAAATAAAAGAATGTTTTCTCCTGCTTGCAAATCTAGGCCAAACTTAACTGGATATTGTCCATTTAAATGCAGCGAATGTTTGAATAAACAATATGTTGGAATAACTGCTAAAGATATCAAAAGACACTTACTTGGAAATGACACATTTGGAATTTACCCATTATTAAAAGGGGATTTTTGCCAACTATTGTCGGTTGATTTTGATGATGATGATTTTAAAGATAGTGCAAAAGCTTTTTCTTATGTTTGCAAAAAGCACAATTTAGATAATCTTATAGAAATATCTTCATCAGGATGTGGTGCCCATGTTTGGTTGTTCTTTGATAAACCAATTAAAGCCGCTAAAGCAAGAAGGCTTGGTACTTTTCTGATTTATGAAGCCATGGATTCATCAAAAGGAATAAATTTTGATTCGTTAGATAGAATGTTTCCCTCTCAAGACTACGTTCCAAATAAAGGATATGGAAATCTAATAGCGCTACCCTTACAAGGAAGAAAAGCTATTGATGGAAAAACCATTTTTGTAGATGAAAATTTTGTTCCTTACGATTTAAAAAACCAAATTAACATTTTAGCGAGCATTAAGAAAGTTACCGAGGAAGAAGTAGATGCGCTTTTGAACGAATATAAAGAAGCCGATTTCTTTCCTTTATTAAATAAAAATGTCCTCAAAAATATAAAACTGAATCGAACCGATTTCGACAAAAGAATCATTGTTATCAAGCAAAATGAAATATTGGTTCCTAAAGCAGCATTGAATGACAGAAGTATCAAATTTATATATAGATTAGCGAGTCTCCCTAATCCAAAATATTACGAAGCACAAAAGAACAGAATATCTACATATAACATTCCTAGAATTCAACAGCTATATCACGAAGACGAATCTTTTGTTTATCTTCCAAGAGGGTGCTACGAAGATTTGGTTAAAGTTTTGAACTTCTTTGGGGTTGAAATTATCGTTAAGGACAACCAAACATCTGGCGAAATGATAATGGTGTCATTCAATGGAAAGTTAAAAGATTATCAAAAAGATGGGCTTAATAAACTGATGAAATATGATAATGGCCTGTTTGTTGCTCGTCCATCATATGGCAAAACGGTAACCGCGATTGCACTAATTGCTGAGTTAAAATTAAACACCTTGATTATTGTCCCGAATCTAACTTTGCTAACTCAATGGAAAGAAAGATTAAACACATTTATAAATGTTGGGTATGATTTTAAAAAAGAAAAAGATAAATTCGGTCAATACAGTGGTAGCAAAAAGACATTAACAAACAAAATAGATGTTGCATGTATTGATTCTCTTTTAGGAGAAGAGGGGACTGAACTATTAAAAAAATATGGTGTTGTAATTCTTGATGAGGTTCACCATATTGCTGCTACGTCGTATGAACAGGCTGTAAGAAAGTGTTACAGCAAATACTTATATGGATTCACTGCTACTCCAAAAAGAAGCGATAAAAACGAGAAGATTATTTATAAAACCATTGGCGATATTAGATATCAATACAAAGATGACGATAGTGATTTGGATAAAGTTTTAAAGCCAGAATTCACATCTTTTACGTTTTCATCTCTTGAAAAAACAACGCCGTATTCAGATATGCTTTCAGCTTTATTAATGGACGACGAAAGAAACAACAGAATTGTTAATGATATTAAGAAAGCATTCAAAGAAAAGAAAAATATAATTGTTTTGACAGACCGAATAGATCATATCAATCTTTTGAAAAATGAATTAAATGACATTGATAATGTTTTTGTGATTAATGGCCAACTATCCTCAAGTGAAAAGAAACAATTTTTCTACAATGTTGAAAAGGCAAATAAAGGATTTGTGATTATTTCAACTGGCAAATATATTGGTGAAGGATTTGATGAAAAGAAACTGAATACTTTATTTATAGTTTCTCCTTTTAGATGGAATGGAACTCTTGAACAATATGTTGGTCGATTACATAGAACGGACGAAAACAAAGAAGAAGTCGAAGTTCATGATTACGTTGATATCAACATTAAAATGTTTGAAAAGATGTATCACGAACGTTTGAGAGGCTACAAAAGGCTTGGTTATGTTATATGTGGTGATGAAGTAGTGTTTGAAAGGAAAATATATTCTACAAACGATTATAGAAACAAATTGTTCGAAGATTTAAAAGAATGTAAAAAAGAAATGGATCTCATCATAAACGATTTCAACAATGTTGAACTAAATGAAATCTTAGATTTACACAATGATATTAAAATATTCACTAAATCGAACAACACAATTGAACACAAAAATGTATGTGGATTATACAAAACAAACCTCGAAATTAACGCTGTTATTATTGATCAAAAGATATTGTGGTATGGAGGAATCAACCCCTTCAAAACAATTGCTTATAATGACTCCATAATGAGGATTAATGATAAATCAATTTGTGAAACGATACTTAAAGAAGCCAGAAAAGGTAATAAGTAATTATTTTTTATAATACAAATGTATTATAAACCAAGACAAAAATCAGGTAGTCGCAGGGAACATATTTTAACTGCTTACTATCATAGATAGTATTTTAAAATAGTTTTATTCGTTACTTAATTATACTGGTAGTGGTTCTTTATTATATAAACAATATTAAAAATGTTATTAATATGAAAAAAGTTCCTTTTTATTGGAACTTAATTCTTATTCTTCTTCCTCTTCGATTGCTTGTTTTTGCTTGTAATACTCTTCTTCAGAGATTTTACCATCACGTTTCATCAAGTTTAGTTTAATTAGACGTGTGATCTTATCATCTTTCTTATCATCAATAGGAGAGTCTTTAATAGAAGTAGTTTGTATATTACTTAATGTTGGATTAGATGTACCAGTAACGGGTTTCATTTTAACAATTTTATATGTCGCTTTATTTTGTGATGCGTTATAACCATATATTGCGGTTACTGCGATAGAGAAGAGTAAATAGAATGAGCCTGCTGCCCAGCTTATAGGAGTGTTATCTCCGGTTATACCCATAGACGCAAAGCTTAATACGAGACTTAATAACATTGTGGAACCAGATAATAGACCAAAGATACAAACATATAAGTCATCTACTTCTCTTTTCTTTAGGACATAGGAAACGATTCCAAAAATAATAGAGACTCCTAATAAGATGATTTGAATGATATCAAGGATACCAAGGTTATAGGCTTCTGGATTTTGATCATGTAATATTTTGAATTCCCATGAGGACATTATTAATGATGTTAGACTATATGAGATAATGAAAAATACAAAATAGGGATATGATTCATCTGAATCTGATAAATAATGGGCGATTAAAAGAATAATACCTATTAATATGTTTACACCATAGAACACATATGAAGTTACAAAAAATGGTGTGATGGTTTTTGTGATATACATATATAAAACGTATGCTTCATGAGTAGGGACATATGGATATCTTATACTATTATATTCAGCGATGAACTCCTTAAATGGAACATATGATTCCGCGGTGATAACAATTGATAGGACAAAACCCACAATCATAAAGACAGTGGCTAACATGTACATTGGTTTTTGTAATTGTATTCTTCTCATAGTGTGTACCTGTATATATGGATATTATTATTATTTTTCATGATGATTGCAAAACTTTTTGTTACTTATCCGAGTAGCGTTTTTCTATTTATTTCCTCTATGTGATATCATTACATTGATGATTACCACAAATAGACCAGCCAAAGATAATGACAAAGAAAAAAAGAAAAAGAACCTGTTTCTTTATGCTTTATTTATTCTTTTAGCGATACTTGCTATCGTTATCACTCTGATTTTCTTATTGCCATCATTGATGAAGAAAAATGATGGTGTTATAAGACAACGAGTGATAACTCCTAATGATATTACATCGACTACTACTATGGACGTTGATGGATCATTAACATTTACATATGAAGATGGAGATATAAAAGAGAATATAAAGATATCCACTGGTGCTTCTAACTATGATATAGGGGATTATAATAATCCTTTATATCTTTACTCTATGAGTGACACTCATGAGTATATATTTGAAATAGAGTATACAGTTATTGGACTATCATATAAGAACATTAGTTTTACTATAGAGTTATCAGATACTTCAGGAAACAATAAGAACACTCTTCCTCCTAGTAGTTATACATCTATAGATATTAGTAATGGTAAAAAGATGTCATATACCTCTAGTGGTGGTGAGTTAACCATCTGGGGTGTCACAATCAGTTATAGTGTTATTTAATAAAGATGACGCGACATTTTGAGAAGTTGGGTTTTCTTTACACATAATGATATCCATGATATTGTTATCACAACCTTTGAAAGGAACACAGTGTATGTTTATGAAAAGAGCGATTAGATTTTTACCCACGTTATTTCTTTTACCGTTATTAGGACTTATTCCTAATGGACAAAGAATAGAGAAAGCAGAAGCAATATCTACAAGTTATAGATACTTCATTGTGGATGGAAACAACAAGAATGGATTTGAAAATAACGCTACTAACGTTGGTTATAATTCATTATCTGCTCCATATAGATTTGTTGAATCTGATGGAAAATATAAAATTCAGTCGACAACTGATACAACCAAGTACTTATATATGAATCCATTAGCGAGCGAAACAATTACTTTTTCTGCTGAAGGATCTCAACCAAGTGGATATGTTAATGAATTCACAATAGGTGAATATAACAACAAACACTATATCAAGGTATATGGAAAATCGTTCTATTTGTATCCAAGAACAAATAACTGGAAGTCATATGACTCTAACCACACTAGTGATAGCACTTGTTTGTTGAATATCTTCTCGGTTGAAGAAGATGCTGCTCCTTTTGTTACAGCGATGAACAACATCGCTTGTACTGATTTAGTTAATGGACCAAAAAAGACTGATGAAAACAGTTGGGAAAGTGCCTCTACCGCTTTTAACGATTTACAGCAACCAACAAAGAACTATTTAAAGACACTTGCTAGTGATAAAACTGAAGGCACGATTGATACAGTAGAAAAAGCTTTAGCGAAGTATGATTATATTGTTAATAAGTATAATAAGTTAACTACTCAATACACCGAGTTTATTGATGGAAGAGACACTAGTGGATTAGTGGTTTCTACTGGAGTTAAATCATTTAATTCAGTAGTGAGTAATACTCCTATTATTATTGCTACAGTGTTAGTGGCTACTTTATCACTTATATCAGTATTATTAGTAAAGAAGAAAAACAAATAATAATTGATTCTTGCTTGTTTTTAATCTTTTAAGGACTCATTTTATAGGTATAACCTATAAGAATGAGAGAACTATTGAGCCGATTTGCTTAAAAAATACCTAATTATCAGCCAAATATAAAATATACCAACTTACAAGTAAAACTTTACATATGTGTTTAGTTGTGCTTAAATTATGGTATGAAAACTCTACCAATAATCTTTAAATATGAAGATATAAAGGCATTTTATCCAAATGTAGGAGCCTTTTATGCTTTTGTTGATCGCGCTTCAAAGCGTGGAGAGCTTAAACAAATAAAAAGAGGGATATATGCACTAGTAAATCCATCTACTGGAAATATCTTTGCAACTAAATTCCAAATAGCAAGCCATCTATTTGATGATGCATATTTTTCATATCATGAAGCTTTGGAATATTATGGGCTAGCCAATCAATCTTTTGTTTCATATTTTACTTATCTAACGCATGTATATGTTGATGATGTTGATTTTGAAGATGTGATATATCATTCAAAAAAGAGTGGATATGATTTAGAAATAATTAACCGCATAAAAGAAGAAGGTGTTCGCGTTGTTTCTTTAGAACGCGCAATAGTGGATTCGATAGATTCTCCTTCTCTTGCGGGTGGTCTTGAAGAAATAGAATACGCTCTTAGCAATTGTCGTAGACTTAAAATGGATAAGATTGAGATGCTATTACAGCATTATGATAAATCATTCTTATATCAGAAAGTCGGGTACTTATTTGAAAAACACTTTGGCGAAGAAATACCGGAATCGTTTTATAAATTATGCTTATCTAAGACAGGCAACAAAATCAATTATTTTGAATCTAAGGTTGGCCACTCTAAATTAATACTTAAGTGGAAATTAATGGTGCCGTTAGAAAGGAGCATGCCAGATGAATTATTCTAGAAAATATATTGAAGCATTAAACAAAGATAACAATTTTATTCAAAATAATCTTGAAAAAGTAGTTAGGCTTTTAGATGTTCTTAAATTTATATCCACTGAATTAGATCCATATGGGGATAAACTTGTTCTTAAAGGTGGTACCGCCATTAATTTGATGTATACCAATTTAGCAAGATTAAGCGTCGATATCGATTTAGATTATATTGGTTCACTTGATAAAGAAAAAGCTAGCCAAGATAGAGATATAATCATGGACGCTTTGGATAATTATATGCTTGGTGAAGACTATGAGATTTCTTCTAAATCTAGAGGAAGTGTTATTTTAGCCAGTAGAACATATACATTTACCAATGCTTCTCATAATAAAGACAATATTAAAGTTGAAATCAATTTTATTGATAGAATTCACATCGGTCCAAGCGTTAGAAGGAAAATTAATTACTTTGAAAAAGAAGTAATGGTGCAAACTCTCCTTCTAGAAGAACTATTTGGAATGAAGATATGTGCTTTAATCGATAGAAGCAAACCAAGGGATCTATTCGATGTTAACAAATTAAAAAAGAACATGATGTTCATTGAAAAAGACAAATTACGAAAGATGACAGTGTTTTATTTGTCTTTAGATGGTATCTTTGATATTAACGAACATACATTTGATTCAATTAGAGCAATTGGCCAAGAAGACATAAAAAAAGAATTACAGCCGGTCCTTGCTAAAGGAAACATGTTTGATTTAAAAGTCACAAAAGAAGAAGTCATTAAATTCTTGAAGGATTTGCTCGCACTTAGTGACAAAGAGAATAAATACCTAAAAGAATTCTCAAAAGGGAACTTTGACCCATATCTTTTATTTGAATCAGATGATGCTGAAAGAGCCGCTAAACATCCGATGGCTAAGTGGAGAGCCGCTAATCTTAAAAAATAATAGTGGTATCTATGGCGTATTCTAATAATCACTATGTTCCTCAATTCATCCACCAGCGCTTAACGACTAATAGTTATTTCAAATTAATCAACGATTAAAAGAGTCAATTTGGCTCTTTTTATCTTCTATTATTGTGATAGAATAAGAACACTATGTGGACGTTTTTTATTGCCTTGGCCGTTTTGATCGGAGGATATCTTGTCTATTCTCGATTAAGCGAAAAGATCTTCGCTATCGATGATAGAAAAACACCTGCTATTGATCATCCTGATGGTGTTGATATTCAACCTTTGCCAAAATGGAAAGCTTTTCTAATTGAATTATTAAATATCGCTGGTACTGGTCCGATATTTGGAGCGATAAGTGGTGCTTTATTTGGTCCAATTGTTTTTGTGTGGATTGTTTTAGGCTGTATTTTAGGTGGAGCAGTTCATGATTATTTTTCAGGAATGATATCCGTTAGAAATAATGGTGATTCTATTCCTCATATATCTCGTAAATATGGAGGAAGAATTGTCAATATCTTCTTAAGGATATTCTCTATTGTTTTACTAATATTAGTAACCGCTGTATTTGTGGTATCTCCATCTACTTTATTAAGCGAAATAACTTTAGGAGCGATGCCTGCTTGGTCATGGATGATTATTATCCTCGCTTATTATTTATTAAGTGCGATTCTTCCAATCGATAAGATTATTGGTAAAGCATATCCAATATTTGGTGTTATTTTAATCATCATGGCTTTAGCGGTTATTGGAGGAATTATGTTCCAACCAGGAAAATATCCAATGATCGAGTTAATTGGTCATTGTAAAGATTATTCCGCGATGCATGGAGATTTACCTTGGTGGCCATTTATGTTTGTCACTGTTGCCTGTGGGGCAGTTAGTGGATTTCACGCTACTCAATCACCAGTTATCGCTAAATGTATTAAAAGCGAAAAAGAAGGTCGACAAATCTTTTATGGAGCGATGGTGGCAGAAGGAATAATCGCTCTTATATGGGCAGCAGCCGCTATTGCGTTTTTCCAAACTGAAACACTAGATGGTTTTCATTTATTAAATGATATTGGGGGCGGTAATTCTGTCTCTGTTAAACATATCGCTGAAGGGATATTAGGTCCTGTTGGAACTGTATTAGCGATTGTAGGAGTGGTGATATGCCCTATTACAAGTGGTGATACTGCTTTAAGAAGTTGTCGACTTATTATCGCGGAAGCTTTTAATTTTGATCAAAAGAAGATAGTAAATAGATTGATTATTACGATTCCTTTATTCCTAGCGGTTGTGGGATTAAGTATATGGGATTTTGTGGATGTCCATAACTTTAATATATTGTGGCGGTGGTTTGCGTGGTCAAATCAAATTATCGCAGCGTTTACTTTGTGTATTATTACTATATATCTCTTTAAAGAAGGGAAATATAAGTGGGGATCTCTTATAAGTGCTTTACCAGCGTCATTTATGGTTGCGGTCACTATAACTTATATATTTGGTGAACCTAATATCGCTTTAGGAAAATATATCCCAATGCATATTGCTTATATCATTGGTGGTAGTGTCGCTTTTATATCACTCGTTGTTTATTTTGTTTTCTTGTTGAAATTCAAAATATTTAATAAACAAGAACAAGAAGCCTTATAGATTTCTTGGTGTGATACAAAAATATATAAGAAGATAATTGTTTCTTGCCTATACTTACTCATTTCGGTATCATTAAACACAATAAAAGAAAAAAATAATGAAAGTATCTCCTTTCATCATTTGTCCCCACTTCTAGTAAGCGGGGACTCTTTTTGTGAAAAGTTTTTATCAAAATGTTAGCGATAAATATATACGCGTGCTATAATTCATTAAAGAGTTAGTTAGTCATGACTAACTCAATGAAGTTATTACAAAGTAATATTATGACGAAAGGAGAAAGATTATGAGCGTTAAAAGATTTAAATCCAAATTGGTTGAACTAGTAATAGTGGGTATTATTTTGATGGTTTTAGGAATCGTTTCCTTCTTATTTGTGGTTATTAGTAACAGTAACTTATTATTCATTATCCCATCTTTATTATTTGTCCTTATCGGTGGCACTTTTGTGTTCTTTGGTTATTCTCCTAGAAGAAAGGCCAGATAAGTATGTTTATTTATAAACTAGAAATCCACGGGATGGGTTGTGGGATGTGTGAAGCCCATATCAATAATGAAATTAGAAAAAACTTTGATGTCAAAAAAGTGAAGTCTAGAAGACGTAAGAATGAAACAATCATTGTTTCTAAAAACGAATTAGATGAGAAAAGAATCAAAGAAGTCATAGATGAAACAGGCTATGAACTGAAAGGAATCGAAAGAAAGGAGAAATAAATTATGAGCGACTATGTTTATGCGATTATCGGCATTAGTGTTATTTTCGCATGCACAACTTTAGGCGCCTTAACTGTTTTTCTTTTTAAAAAGAGCATCTCTAATAAGCTAAACAGAATCTTTATCGGATTTGCTGCTGGGGTGATGTTCTCGGCTTCTTTCTTTTCTTTAATTAAGCCAGCGTTAGACACGGAAGTATCTTATATGCCAACTTGGGGAGTGGTCGCTATTTCGATTTTATTAGGGGCCGGCTTTTTATGGGGTATCGATAAAATCGTTCCTCATTTCCATGTTGGGGAAAATGAAAATGAAGGTTTACCAAGTCGAGGCTTATCAAAAACGAGCAAGATGTTTTTGGCGGTGACGATCCATAATGTTCCTGAAGGATTATCAGTTGGTATCGCTTTTGGTGTTGCATTAGCAAATCCAAATAATCACGCGTTACTTGTCGGAGCGTTATTACTCGCTTTGGGTATCGGTATACAAAATATTCCAGAAGGTGCTGTAGTGGCGTTACCAATAAAAGGAGAAACCGGTTCTTCTTTTAAAGCTTTCTTATTTGGAACGTTTTCAGGAGCGGTTGAACCAATCGCTGCAGTTATCGGTTTATTCTTAGCGATGCAAATCCAATCAATTATGCCTTGGGCTTTGGCCTTTGCGGCAGGATGTATGATTTATGTTGTTGGAGAAGAAATGATTCCAGAGATGAAAGGGGAAGAACACGACCATTTCGGAGTTTGGTCATTCGTCTTTGGATTTATTGTGATGCTGATACTGGACTGCATTCAGTTTTAAAAAAAGCGGCTACTTGCCGCTTTTCAAATCTTTTAAGATTTGTTTGTTCCTTATCGACATCTTATTAGGAACTTCATCAATCTTATAGAACTTTAATCTTTTAACTTCACTTTGTTCTGGTTTCATCTCTCCGTGATATTTATGACATAGATATACGAGATCCACTCCATATATTTCATCACCATTGAAATAGACATAGTGAGTTATTTCTCCGGAATACACTTTGAAGAGTTCTAATTCATCAGCGATTAACCCTGTCTCTTCTAATAGTTCTCTTTTGGCAGCCTCTTCCGCGCTTTCTTTTAAGTCAATTGAGCCACCAGGGAAATCAAAATAACCATCATCACTTCTCTCTTCTAAAAGAATCTCACCTTGTTCATTAAAAAGAACGACAACAGAGTGAGGTAACACTAGTGGCATATGGTTAGTTCTTTTTCTTAATTCTTCAATGTATCCCATAGTTATCTCCTTGTGACTTCTAATGGTTTATTTATTGCGTCTACGACACATTTCTTATATATCTCGATAGTGGCCTCATCAATTTCCACTGGGTGGAACTTAACTTTAGAGATGTCTTTACCGGTTATTGCCATTACTGCGGTTAAACCCGCAAGAAACCTACCGAATTGATATGATAGATGGAATCCATCACGGAAAAGAAACTTGTCTTCAAGATATTCTCTAACGTTTATATTCGCGGTTCCATTAGGAATGATTTTGACAAAGTCCTTATTTGGAACGATATATTCTTTAACGTTATTGACGATTGATTCATACATGTATTTAGAATCACTACGATATTCTTTCGCGAATACTTCAAGATCACTATAGTGAGGATACGCCCAAGTCATGTTCCAGATGAACTCTACATCTTTATTTGCGAGTTCTTTTATGAGTTTTACAAGAATTTCAATATTTTCTAATCCATGAGGAAGACCGCTATAGAAGCTGGATTGTTGAAGGACGATATAGTCCCATCTTTGACTAACGATGAACTCATTAGCGGATACATCATATTTTGTATCCCATTGTTGAGTTTTTTCATTATAAATACGAAGTTCATACGCTTTTAAGTTGTTAACTATGTTATTGATATGCTTATTGATATCACAACCACCGATATAGAGGTTGTACATATCTAAATCATAGCCAACTTCTTTAGCGATTTCTGGCATGTATTGAATGGTGTCATCAGCGAATGAATTCGCTAAAAAGAGGATTGATAATTTTTTCATTTTCTAGTCATCCATTTCACTAACTCTTTGACATAAGGATATTCATCATCGATATCTTTCTTACAAGATCCATCAACGTGATTACCTTCTAACTCTAATTTTGTGATATCCGCGTTAGGGCTATAGAACTTTACGAGATTATAAAGCATGATGTTTTGTTCTTTTCTATTTAACATATCGTTTGAGTAGTAGATAAGTAGAAGTGGAGGAACGTCGTTATCTTTAGTGACATAGTACATTGGACCAATCTTTGTGATTCTTTGTAGCCAAGGATCGATTCCATATTCAAGTTTTTGAACATTGAAGTGGTCATTCATTTGTCCAGAATCAGAAACATAGCCTTTGATATCTTTTGGTGATAGTCTTACTGTTTCTAAGTATTCTTTATTTAAAGCGAGCATTGTAACGATATATGCACCTGCGGATTGACCTGAAAGGTAGATGTTATCTTTTGAACCATGATACTCTTCAATATGGTCATAGATATATTTAACTGCTTTTGCCGCTTCTATTAAGTAGATAGGAAACTTAGTGTTTGGGTATAAGGAATAGTTAACGTTCACCATTAGGTAGTTTTTGTTACATAAATGAATCATTAAATCGTCGACATCGGTTTTGTCCCCTTCCACTAATCCGCCTCCATGGAAGTGAACGAAAGTGGCCTCAACTTTTTCAGGGACAAAGATGTCGAGGTGTAAATTAGGAAGATATTCGATATTTCTAATGATTTTCATTATTTGTTTAAATAGGAAAGGATAATTGTGCCTTTACCTTTAATAACGCATTTCTTTCCATAAGGAAGGAAGAAGGTATCGTATATTTTATAATCGATATCATTTACTTTTCCTTCTCCTTCAATAAAGGTGAAAGACATAAATGAATCTTTATTTGCTTCTAAAGTTAATTCTTTATTAATATTGATTTTTTCAACTTGGAAATATGGTGTATCTCCAATTTTATTGGAGTTATTGTTTTCTTCTCGATGATATTTATTTAGATTTATGACATCTAACGCTTTATCGATATTGAGCTCTCTTTTATTTCCAAACTTATCGGTGCGGTCATAATCATATAAACGATATGTAAGGTTACTATTTTGTTGGATTTCAATTAGTTGAACCCCTTTTCCTATCGCGTGGATTGTTCCACTTTTAATAAGAAAATAGTCTCCTCTTTTAACTGGGAAGAAATTAAGAGCGTCTAAGATCTTTCCGTTTCTAAGAAGTTCTTCAATTTCTTTTTTAGAATAATCTCTTTTTAATCCGACATATAGTCCAGCGCCTGGTTCATTATCTAAGATGTACCACATCTCAGTCTTGCCATATGAATTTTCGTTTTTTAAAGCATATTCATCACTTGGGTGAACTTGAATTGAGAGGTTTTCTTTTGCGTCTATGAGTTTGATGAGCAAAGGAAAATAAGGGAATCTTTTTGATACTGGTCCAATATCGTCATTATCAATTGCGTTATCTAATCTTAGATTTAAAGAAGGGATATAACTACTATCAGAGTCTCTAACAGACAGTTCCCATAATTCAGAAAGGATTCCTTCTCCTTTACCGTATTTAGTGAAGTAACTACCTCCCCAAATATAGTCTTTAATTGCAGGTTTTAATTTCACAACTTCTTTTAACATAAGTTTTATCTCTTTCTCATTATACTCGTTTTATTTTATCTACATTTAGAAAATGATTAAGAGAATAGTGGTGAAACAAGTGGTGAAACAAATAAACAAGATATTGATATAAGGGTAGTGTGGTGGTCTACCTTTTTATTAGCCGCTAGCGAGGGAGTTCCCCTCTTTACTTTTATCTACACTATGTTAATATATAGTTGGTTTGGTGCTCCCTCGTGGGAGCTTTTTTCATCTCTTAAGGAGGAGACCTACAACAACTAAGAGAACAATTAATAGAACTAAAAGCTCCATAACCATTCCTTTCTTCGTTAACATAGAAAGAAAAAGTAATTCGGAGAACACCTCTTATAGACGTCTCCATAAAAAGGCCCCTCATATTAATAAGAGGAAAAAAATCGCGATTTTTTAAAAATTTTCTTCAACTTTTTTCTAAAGATATACGTTAATTATATTAATTATTTTTTTGATATTTTTATTTGACGGTTTTAACGAATTGCAATAAAGAGGACAACAAGTTGTTTACTACATGCGCCAACAGTTTACAAATCCATTGCGTTGTTTACTAAAACTAGGGCTAAAATAAAATTATGAAACGTAAACTCTCACTTTTATTTTTGTCCCCACTCTTAATGTCTCTTATTGGATGCAATAACCAAGGAACTCCTACTCCTACACCTACTCCACCAGAACCAAAAGGAGATGTTGATGTTGTCATCATCTCTGGACAATCTAATGGGGTTGGCTGTACTTGGTGTAACCAAATAGAAAGATCAATGGGGAGAGACAAATATAACGAATACTTTGTTGGATATTCAGATATTCAAATCGCTTTTGAAAGCTGGACTTTTGATTATACTGGAACCGCTCCTGAACCATATGCACTTCAAAACCATTCAAATGGTGAATTTACTAAAGTAACTTTAGGGCAAGGAAATGGAAAACATTCCTTTGGACCAGAGATTGGTATCGCTGAAGCAACACATGAAAAACATGGAGGCAAACTCTTCCTTATTAAATACGCATGTGGAGCCTCAAACCTCAACAATGACTGGGTTCAAAAAGATTACCAAATGTATTCTGGAATGATTACTTTTATTAAAGAACAGATGGAAAACCTTGAATCTCAAGGCTATAATCCAACCATTAAAGCGTTCTGCTGGATGCAAGGTGAAGGCGATTCATATTATGGCTATTATCAAAGATATTTAGCGAACACTAGAACATTTGTGGGTCATATTAGAGAAGACTTAAGAGAATTGTCTGGTGATAGAGAAATAGCCTTTATTGACGCGGGTATTAATAACAATCCATCAAGATGGCAATATTGGAAACAAATTAACGATGCGAAACAAGCGTTTGCCGCTGAAGGCGAAAATAACTTCTATATCGACACGATTGGAGCAGGTATGCATACAAATCTTGAACCAATTGGAAATGTCGATGGTGATCATTACGATTCCGCATCAGAAGTTCTATTAGGGCATCTATTCGCTGAGAACTTCGAACAATTCTTAACGAAATAATCTTCATAAAGAGGCAGAACAATCTGCTTCTTTTTGTTGTCTGAGCCATCGTGCGAACGATGAGCGAGTTAAAACCCCCAGATAGTCTGGGGTGGAGGTAAAACTTATAGTTTTGCCCAAAAGAAAAATCTCCT
>CADCDA010000005.1 GCA_902800025.1 uncultured Erysipelotrichaceae bacterium
GGTGGTCCGCATTTCGCCCTTGATGGGGGCGGCTAGTAATAGAGGGCTAATATCTGCCCGACTATGAAAAACCACCGGATTGTCCGGTGGATATTTATTGCTGCCCCGAAAAAATGTGGTTTTCGAAAGATACTACTTGGTTCTACGCTATACTTTTAATGGCTTAGTCCCAATAATGTTTTGCAAAGATAACAAAGTGCTTGTGGATGAGAAATATGGCCAAATTCAAAAGTACTTCTATAGAAGCACTCCAATAAAAAGAGTTGGCTCATTATTACTTTTATTCTCCGGTTTTGCCTTTATTGGCTTATCTATAATGGTAGGAATAAGAACCATTCCAAAAATCAGTCTTGCCTTCCAATATTTTAAAGAAATATTACTATTGCATTGGACTTGGGTTATTTTAGCTTTCACTGGTGGATTTTTCGCCAACAAACTATATTCAGGAAAAAATATCGTATTCCTACTGCGATATGCGCTTTTATCAATCTAGCTTTTCAATCCTTATAATTGCCTATACTTCTATTTACGCGATTGATGTTTCTCTTATCGTTATTAACATCATCAGTGGAATTATCGAAATAGCGTATATCTTAGGATTCTTCCTCACTCTTGAGTACAAAAAGAAATAATAACTAGTAAATATAAAAACTAGTAGGAAGTGAACTGGATTAGTTACTTTTGGGCTAAAAATAACCAAGGGAACGTCTTCTTTTTAACACGCAACATCTACATTTACTGTTTCAAAGAAGCAAATGCTTCAAAATATCTTTCACCTAATATCAAAATAGATTCCTTGGAGTAATGGTCATTATCTCCGTTATGCAGAACTTCTTCGTTGGTTGGTAGATCATCGCCAGAAACAAATGTAGCGATTCCAATTGCTTTGCACACATCAATCGTAGCTTTTTCTATTGCCATTGACTGATTATAATAACGTTTTTTCCAACCTCTACATAAGCCACCTGTTATAATTGGAAATTTAAATTGTTTATACTGCTCTTTGACGGCTAAGAATTCCTTTAAAAGATTAGAATAGTAATAGTCATATCTTTCTTCATCGCTAAATTGAGCGTTTTCAAAAGCATCGTGTTCGCCTTGATGCCAAAGGAAAGCAACAATTCTATTGTCCTTATTTAGTGATAATCCGATGTTTATCATATCTATCATTCTTTGATATAAAGGGTTGCCAACGCCGTGTTGGTCAAAAGCAAAACCGCTTCCGCCATAGCCGGTCTTAATAACAAGTATCTTTCTATCCGTCGAATAAAATTTCGATCGCTTATAGCATTCTACAAAACTAAGCGACAAATCAGAATTATATGTGCCATCAACTTTTCTTTCTTGTAGTTCTCGAATGATTGTTTCTACAGGGTAGACAAAATCTAAACCGGCGTATGATCCATCTTCTTTTAGTTTCATTCCATATTTATTTTTGTCGATGATTTCATAAGCATCGGAAACAATAATGGGTTTGTTAGACGAGGAAACGCCATTACCTTCTGCATTGCTTTGGCCAGCTAGGATAATGATGTCTAAGGCAATATTATTTATTTTTTTCATGAGAGTTTACCCATTACATATATAGGTTATTCACGCACATGATTTCAATGTCTTTGACTTTTATTGGCTTTGAAGATGTGATTTTGATTGGACTATTAGATAGCAAATCAAAATAATTATCACTAAAGACTACTTCGTTATCGTGAGCATTTAGATAAACCGCTCGTGCAAATGCATCGCATGATGCTTCAAATTCGCAGTCATTAATTTGTTTTAATTTAATGTCCGTTTTTTGATATTTATATTCTTTATCTTTTAAGAAACGATGAATATTTTTTGATAACAAGTTTCCATTCATATCTCTCAAAATTGCAATATATCCATAAAGACTTTCATCTTCTTTAAAACTTATCGTATCAACACTTGAATATTTATCAACTTTGACATTGATTGTGTCTACATCGGTGACATTAAAATCTAAATCAATCTTGGAATAAGATAATTGATACATTTGAGTTTTGTTTGTGTCGTTAGAAATAGAGATGCAATTCTTTTTGAATAAAACTAAGTGCTGATTATAAAACCTTTTCGAATAATAATGTAAAGCCTTTAGTCCAAAATAATAGTCGATAGAACTTAATGACTGGCATGGCCAACAATCATTAAGTTGCCAATATAACGCTCCGTTGCAGCGGTATTTGTTTCCTCTAAGGTTTTCGACACAAAGTTTTATGCCTTCGGCTTGAGCGAGCATAGATAAATATGAGACTTTTTTCATGTTTTTTTCGTTAACATTAAATTCTCTTCTCACGTATCTCATCATTTTTTCATTACTCTTTTCAGGATCTTTTTGATGAGAAATCATTACTTTAGAATCTAAGCTTAAATCAGATTTGTCCGTAAATTGACAAATCGTATCATAAGTTGAGAAAGACTGTAGACCGAATTCTGAAAGTAGTCGTGGACGAATATTTAGATAGTCTTCTATTTCTCGATTGTTTCCCCAAACCCACCAATAATGCGTGTCTAAGTAATTCGTATCACTTGGCGAGGCAAAATAAGGTTCTCCAGATGTTGGAGAAGATGATAAGTAGTAAAAATCAGTTTCTTGTTTAACAATATCATTCAATAGGTGATGGAACATTTCGATATATTGTTGCGCTTGCTTGTGTCCATGTCCTCTAACGCCGTCTTCAACCTCGTTATTACCTGCAACGATAAAAATCGATGCATGATGTCTGATTCTTTTGAGTGTGTTGTTCGTTTCTTCTATAACGTTTTTTCTAAAATGAAGGTCATCAATGTTATAACTGCCACAGGCAAACATTAAATCTTGCCAAACTAAAATACCAAGCTTATCACATGTTTCATAAAAGTCATCGTTTGGATAGTAACCCCCTCCCCACACTCTTATGCAATTGTGGTTAAAATCTTTTACGAGATTAATAAGTCTTTCGGTTCTATCTTTGTTGACAAATGGGATGATATTGTCTTCTGGAATATAATTTGATCCTTTTAAGAAAACTTTGTTGTCATTCACATATATTGCGAAGTTTCTACCATATTCATCTAATGAATCGTCAATACGTATTTTTCTAAGGCCAATTTGGAAATGATAACTATCTATTTCTTCGTCACCTAATTCAATTGTTAGATCGTATAAGTTTGGCTCACCGAACCCAACAGGATTCCATAATTTTGGTGAATGAATATCGAAAAACAGCCCGTTACTGTATGGTTTTTTGATGCTTAATCCGTGACCTGATAGTGTGACAGTTGCGTTTGTCTCTTTATTATTTTCTATATTCAAATCAACTTTGAGTCTCACACTTCCGTCTGTATTAAAATCAATATAATGTCTAAATGATTCTAGGTAACCATTTTTAGTAGATAAGACATAAGATTCACCCATAATACCCATGTCTGGAATAAGTGGACCCCAGTCCCAACCAAACATATAATTCGCTTGTCTAATAATTGTTGAATCTTTATCTGTTATGGCATATGACTCGAACAATTTATCTTCATTAGGATATTCTTTGATGTAGTTATAGGATGATTTGAATAAGATTGTTAGTTTGTTCTCAAGCTTCAAAATTTTGTTCTCAAGCAAAAAGTAATAACGGATATGCATGTCGCTGACATCGCCAATTAAGACATCGTTTACAAAAATCTTTGCGATTGTGCATATTCTATCTAAAACAAGATAATTATTTTTATGTAACTCTTCTTTGCTCAAAGAAAAAGTGGTTTCAAATTCATAATCCTTTTTTAGATATGGCAAAACTTTTGACTCATTCTCTCTATAATATGGATTTTCAATTATTCCGTTTTCTAAAAGAACACTCATTACTGAGCATGGGAATGATTTACTAACTGCTTCAATATTTTCTGAAGCTATTTTCCATGATTGATTCAATAGGTGTTTCATATTGTCTTAACCTGTTTATAGTCCTTTTTAAATTTAAGTGGTGAACAGCCAACAAGTTTTATAAATTTTGAATAAAAGTTACTTGTTGAAGCAAATCCTGATTCTAAGACTATTTCTGTAATCGATAAGTCGGTTTCAATAATTAGTTTCTTTGCGTACTCAATTCTTTGATTGATAATAAAATCTTGAATTGTCATTCCATATTGTTTATGAAACATATTGGAAGTGTAATATTTTGAGTAAGAAACATATTCAGCGATTTCATCAAGGGACACTTTTTGTGTAAAGCGATTGTTCTTTTGTAAGAAATAAATAACTTTAGCTGTAACTGAGTCGTCATATAAAGATGTATTATCTTTGTCTAATCTAATGAACAATGTGAATATTATTTCCATTAGGGACACTCTTATGTCTAATGAATTATTGTGATCTTTGTCTTCAATCTCATCTTTTACCATTTTAAATAGTGAATAGAATTTATCGTATTGCTTATCTGTTAGATGAAAAACGATTGGATTTCTAAAAGAATGGAGTTTTTGAATAATCCAATCTGGAAGGATCGATGGCTTTACTTTTATATGTGAAAAGGAAATGCCATTAGAAATAATTTGATGATAGTCGACTGGTCGCAACAAAAAGATATCATTTTTTGATAGTTCAAATTCCTCTCCGTTGAATAATTGTCGACCTTTTCCAGAAGTTACTAATTCAAACTCATAATGGTCGTGATAGTGTAAAGGATAAATCCCTTCTGGCCATTCAGCATAGTCAAATTTAATATCGCCATCAAGTATAAAGACTAAATTGTCCTTTTTTTCTTGTTCCATGTAAATATTATATAGCAATACTGCATATCACAACAAAAAGGAATTTTTTATCAATTACTATGATGAGCAAATCGCTATCACAAACTAAAATATTGTTATATTGTTACATAAAGGGCTATATACATGAAGAAAGTTTTACATTTAGTTTGTAACTCTCATCTCGACCCTGTTTGGCAGTGGGATTGGGACGAGGGTATAAGCGCAACTTTGTCTACTTTTTATGCTGCATGCAATCTTTTAGAAAAGTACGACTTTATTTTTTGCCATAACGAAGTATTACTCTATGAGTACATTGAGAAATACGACCCAGAACTTTTTGCACGTATTGAAGAATTAGTTGCACAAGGAAAATGGAAAATTATGGGTGGGTGGTATGTCCAACCAGATTGTTTAGTTCCTTCTGGGGAATCTCTTATTAGGCAATGTTCGTTAGGAAGAGAATATTTCAAAGAAAAATTCAACGTTCGACCAACAACCGCGATCAATTTTGATAGTTTCGGTCACACTAGAGGCATTCCAACGATTCTAAGAAAATGTGGATTTGATTCATATGTTTTTTGTCGTCCGCTCTTGTGCGCTCATTCAATGCATGATGTAGACATGCCTCATGGACCGTACTTATGGGAAGGATATGATGGTAGTCGTGTTAAAGCCCTTCGCTATGAAGACTCAGAGGCTAACTATACTTCTGTTTTCGGTTACGCAAAAAGGGATATTCTAAGAAAATCTGATTATTATAAAGATCTAGATGTCCGTCCTATTCTATGGGGCGTTGGCAACCATGGTGGAATGTCTAGTGAAAAGGATTTAGAAGACATCATGGTCTTGATGGATGAAAAGAAAGGTGAATATATAATTAAACATTCTTCTTTAGAAGATTATTTCAAAGAATGCGGAGAGCCAACTACAGTGGACACCCGTCAATATCTTGCTTTAATTAAGTCCTATTCTTCAGTTCATCCAATTAAGCTAGCACATGACCAATTAGAAAATACTTTATACTTCACCGAAAAGATTTGTTCAATCGCAAACTTGGCAGGGAAATATCATTATAACAAAGAAATATTAAAAGACGCCGAACGCGTTTTATGTCAAATTGCCTTCCATGATGTTTTGAGTGGCACCGCAATTAAACTTGGTACGGATTCATCAATTAGAAAAGCACATCACGCTATTGATGAATTAAAGAAAGAAGCGATGACAGCGTTTGTTCGTCTTGCATCTGATTTACCTAAAGTCATCCCTGGCGATGATAATATGGTGGTCTTTAATCCGTTCCCTTATGAATATAATGGACTCGTTGAAACAGAGATTTATCCAGTCAATGCATGCGTTGACAACCAAACTTTTAAACTCAATGTTTATGATATCAATGGAAAACCTGTTGATTTCCAAATGATTCATGAAGAAAGTCTAATTGGCCATCAAAAGAGAATCCGCCTTATCTATGAAGTTAAGGTGCCTGCTTTTTCTCTTACATCTTATGGTGTTCATAATGAGGTCGTAAAAAAAGAAGAAAAAACTTTTGAACAAGACAGCGACATCATTGTGGAAGACAAGATCAAATATGTTCGTATCTCTCGTAAAACTGGATTCATTGAATCCTTTGTAGTTAATGGAGAAGAATATTTATCTGGTCCTGGAGGCATTCCATCTATTTTTAACGATGGACCAGATCCATGGGGTTGGAGAATCAATAACTTAACAGACCCTATTTATAATGAGAATGGTTGGCCAGTTGGGGTTGGCAAATCCACTCTCAAGGATATGAGATGTGACCATTCCTCAAAAGGTATCTATGAAGGTCTTAAAGGTGTCACAATTTTAGAAGACGGAAAATTGTTAACAGAAGTTCAATCTCTCTATTCTAGAGGTGAATCTCACGTTATTATCAATTACAAAATCTATAAAAACAAACCAACTGTTGATATGAATATCCATGTGCTATTCAACGAACATCAAAAAGGTTTGAAGATTAAATTCCCAATTAAAGGTAGCAAGAGCTATTTTGCTCAAATGGCTTTTGGAGTGGAAAATTACTCTGATGACAAGGAATATCCATCAAACCGCTATGTTGGTGTAAGAAAAGGCAATAACTGTTTAGCAATCTATAATCGTAGTGGTATTCATAGCGTTTCTAAAAAAGGAAAGTATATTACTTTAACTTTGCTTAATGGTTCAGCGTATTGCTGCCATCCAACTAGATCCTATAATCCAATGCTAGTTGATATGAATCGCTACGTTCCTTATGTTGAACAAGGCGTGAGTGATTTCTCATTACGTTTACAAGTAAATAAAGTTAGTGAATGTGAAAGATATGCAATGGAATTCAACCAAGCACCTTATTCCTTACATTATTTCCCACACGGAGATGGCAAGAATGTGACTAGAGACATTATTACATTGTCCAATCCTGACATTGTAATCGTCGCGCTTAAACGCAGAAATAATGAAACCTTCTTAATCCGATTGTATAATGGATTAAGTAAGACAGCATCTACAGAACTACAAATTAAAGGAATAAAAAAGAAAATTTCATTTGGCAAATTTGAATTCAAGACTTTTGTCTATGACGGCAAGCAACTAAATGAATCGGAGGATGCTTCAATCTATTAATATGAAAGCGTGCAAATTATCCATTTTGTTAATAGGTTTATTTACTTCAATGGCTTTAGCGGCTATTGATCTAAACGAATCTTTTACAATTGCTCAAGCTACTAATGTAGTTGAAGGATATTACGCAAAAGCAAGCGATGGCTCTAACTTAACAAACATTAAGTTTGAGTTAGAAGAGAATGACGCTCCTCAAGCAAATTATAAACCAGCATCAGCAACCTCAATGAAGCTCTTAAAAGAAGATGGGTCGATTGACAATCTTCCTTCGAGTTATGTTGATAGCACTATAGTGTTTACTAAAGTAAGTAATACTCAATACCAAATCCCTACGGCAATTTTTGAAGGTGTTGGTAGTGGAATATCTAGAGGAGACACGATTATTTTGAATGGTGACTTCATCTCTGATAGTTGTACCTTACACATCAAAGAATCAAAGCTCTATGTTTACACCAAAGACGCAATCGTTACTGTCCCTCATTCAATTAGTAATATCACTTCTTATTTAGAAGACGTCAAAGCAAGTAAAGACGTGATTAAGGATAGAGATTGGTCGTTCTTATTGTGGGCAGAAGGTATTCCATTTGATGTTTTACCAAGAGCCAACGATGATACTGATAGTCATGGGTATTTCCCAACCAGCATTCATAACGTCTATGTTAATGGAGAGCCTCATGCGAACTGTTTATATGATGCGATTAGAAGAAGAGACCCATATGACGCTAAGAACCAATTGTATGAAATTTTTGTCTGCGCAAGCGGTCAAATCGGAACTACCAATCCAGACATTGGCACAGTAGTGGTTTTAGATGGTGTCTTTAATTATAAGTATTATGTTCCAGGTCATTTCCCTGAGAACCCAATCTTGGATTTAGAACCAGGAGAAAGCTTTGGCATTCAAATCGACCTCCTTCCGCTTTTAAAAGTCGGATCAGGTGTTGATGACTATGTGAAAATTGATTTGAAAGCTTATTTATTGGAACAATTTGATCTTTTATATAACCCTGATTTATATGAACCAGATGTATATATCCAAATTAATGAGATGCGTGATGCATTAGAGGCATCTTTAACAGATTTAAAAACCGCTAAAGATATTTATTCATCCTACAACTATTACGTCTCACAAATGGAATTGTTAGAGACGACAGAAGAGAGCTTCCAATCATTTAAGGATGCGTATATTAACGAAATTAGAAATTATGTTGATGTCTCAATTTATTGGGACTCCGTCGCGTTAACGGTTCAAGGTTATATCAATAATTGTGTTGAAACTATCAATCATGCAATCACCACAAAACAAGTAGTGGATGCGGTTAATGAAACCAAAACCAAGATCGATAGAACTAAGACTCGTTTATACGATATGGAACAAGCAATCTTAAATAGAACTTCTGGCTGGGAACAATATCTTGCCCCATATGATTATGTAACTTTAGATGATTTGTCTTTAGGTGAATCACAGACATTCCATGGTAAAAAGGATCAAAGGCAAAATGATATTGATACATATGATAAAGATAGTAATCAAATTAATACATTTGCCGCTAGTGCAGAAAACAAATCTGGAAATGTCGCTTTTACCTTTAATTATCAATCTAACTTTAATCCAACCGAACAAGGCAATGTAATTGTTGTTTTACGTGGTGTTAAATATTACGGATATTTCTTTGCTATTGGAACAAGCAAAAGAGGTTTCTTCTTTACACGAACACAGCCTGGCGCTGATAGTGACCCAGAATTTGAAGGCAGAGAAAACTGTTTTGTCAATGGAAGTTCTAAAACCCCAGTTACAATTAGAACGATTGATTTAATTGAAGGCAATCGCACTTGGATTAATGTTAACATTGGTGGATTTGATTATCTGGATAAAATTGTCGATTCTTTATCTTTTTGCACTAACGCGCGTGTTGCTTTGCGCAATAATAATGGTGAAAATAGTGATGTTGAAGGTACCGCTACAATTAGTAATTACTATCACCCTAAAGCTAAAGCAATTAGCACTAAGTATTATGGAATGTTTAACTATAATGGTGGATATAATGACGCCGACAAGACATTGCCTTTAACGCTAGAAGAAAACGAACTCAAATTTAATGCTTCTGAAGGCGTAAATAGTTACGCAATTCGTAGCAGTAACATCAAGCTTATTAGAAACAACGTCGAATATTACTTTGGAAAAACTGATGTTCCTACAATCGGAAAATATAGCGAAACTGGTTATCGCTTATATCTATCTAAGTTATTCAATAATCAAATCAGCTCTTTTGAAGACGGAGACACACTTGTTGTTTCTGATGCCTTTGCATATTTTGATGATGATTTGATGAATAAAACATCATTTGAGGTCGGAACATCTCGATTTGTGTATTCGGCCTCTGATAAATCTTGGAGTCAAGTTACCTCCTTAGAAGACGCTAAGACTGATGCAATTAAAAGATTAAATAACTATGCGACCGATGAATTCTTGAATCAATTTGATGAATCGGGAAAAGAACAAATTAACGACTTAATTAATAACGCAAAAATGTATGTGAACAATCAAACCTCGGTTGAGGGAGTAAACACTGTATTTGATAACGCTGTTAAGTCGATTAAAGCAGTAAAAACCACTTTACAAAAATATCAAGAGGAAGTCATATCTCTTATATCTTCTTATAAACAAGATCATTATAGTGATTATCGCGAAGAAGAACTTGAACTCATAATGTCTTATAAACAAGAAGCTTCTGAACAAATTATGAATGCCTCATCTAAGCAAGAAATTGATGGTATTTATGAAACCACAATTGAAAAGATTGATGCTGTTTTGACTGATGAAGAAATGTCAACAAAAGAATTAAAAGAAGCAAAATATCAAGGCATTAATGATATTAAGAATAGATATGCATCTTTAGTGAATGATTCGATGAGTGATGAGAAGTTAGAAGAATTAAATAAAGAAACGCTACAAGCTATTGAAAACGTTAGATCCGCTAGTAGCATTGAAGAAGTTGATTCTATTGTTAATGCTTATTTGAATTCTCATCCACTTCCAAATAGCGGAGGTGGTAGTGGTGGCTGTGGAGGAAACATTAATACCTCTTCAATTATTCTAGCCACTTTAGCGGCAAGCTTCTTAACTATGTTAATAATAAAAAAATGGAAATATAAATTGATGAGGAGGACAAATCAATGAATAAGAAATTATTAGTTATTCCAATGCTTAGTGTTATCATTCCAGGTTTATCAGCCTGTGGCAAGAGTGGTAGTTCAATTGATGATCCAAATAAAGCCAATCTTCACGTTCTTACCTTGAATAAAGGTATTGGCACTAAATGGCTTGAAAATGCTGCGGATATTTTCAATGAATTATATGCAGATTCCGAAGGTTTTCAAGAAGGTCGTAAAGGTGTTAAAGTCTCAATTATTGGTGATACTAAACTCGATGGTGATTATTTAAATAACGCTGTTTTAAATGATGATATTTATTTCACTGAACAAGTTGATTATCGTGATTTGGTGAGGAAGGGGAAACTTCTCGACATCTCTGATGTTTTAACCGCAGACCTTTCTTTATATGGTGATCAAACAGGAAAAACCATTTTGAGCAAGATTGATCCAACCATGGAAAGCCATCTCAATGTTGATAACAAGTATTATGGTGTTCCATTTTATGATTCATTCTATGGGCTTGTTTATGATGTGACATTATGGAAAGAAAACAATTTGTATCTTTCTAACGATCCTGATGACCCATTTGTGCCTTATGGCGATCCAGCTATGTCAGTTGGTTCTGATAATATTGCCGGAACTCCAGATGATGGTTTACCAGCCACCTATGAAGAATTTGGTTTATTGATGGATGAATTAAATCAACGTGGAATTACTCCTTTCATCACTGCTGACATCGCTAAAGAATATGTCGCTGACTATTTATATAACGTCGTTGCCGATTACGAAGGTGTTGATAATATGGTTATGAACTTAACATTAAGTGGAACCGCTACTGATTTAATAACAGTGGATAATGCTGGCAACATCACAAAAATGGCCCCAACTACAATCGATCAGACCAATGGTTACTTATTAACTAGACAAGCTGGCAGATATAGCGCTCTTAATTTCTTGAAGAATTACATGATGACTTTACCTAATGGTCAAGGTAGTGGTTATCGCTTCGTTGATACACACACAACCGCCCAAAGACAATTCGTTCAAAAGAACGTTGGTAGTCGTCCTGATGTTGGAATGATTGTTGAAGGTTCTTGGTGGGAAAATGAAGCTTCATCCATTATTGCCACCGAAGAAGCAAAGTCCGGCAAAAGAGATTTCGCTATTATGCCTATCCCATTTGCGAATGCTGAAAAAGCCGCCGAAAGCAACTACAAACATACATATTTATCACTTTCTAGAAGCTTTGGTGTTGTTTCAGCCAATTGTAGCAATAAGAAACTCGCCAAAGAGTTCATGAAGTTCTTACATTCAGACAGAATGCTTTCTAAGTTTACCGCTGATACTTCAATTACACGTCCTTTCAATTATGAAGTGACTATTGAAGATCAATCCAAGCTTAGCAATTACGCAAAATCACTCATTTACTTAAAACAACATTCAAATATTGTTTATCCATATTCTTCTTTGCAACTTGAAATTGATCATCCATCAGATTTTAAGAAATATTACTTCATTTGGAAATCTGATATTGATGGTACCCCATATTCCCATCCTTGGGACTATTTCAGAGACACTAGCAAAAGCCCAACAATCAAAAAATATTTTGATGGTCAATATGATCACTTCAGAGAAAGGTGGACAAAGTTTTAGTTAAACTTTAGATTTTATGAATCTATTAAAAGGAAAGAAAGTAAATCGTGTAGGAAAAACTCCTATTAAAAAAGGAGATGTCATTTTCTATGCGCTTTTACTCGTTATTCCTCTAAGTCAGATTTTGATATTCTACTTTGGAGTTAATTTCCAATCTTTCCTTTTGGCGTTCCAAACCGTTGAAAACGGAAACCTTGTTTTTGACGCTTCCAAAAACTGGAATCAATTTGCCACTGATATTCAAACCAAGATCTTTTGGACTTATATCGGAAACTCGTTCTTGGTGTATTTATTTACATCGTTAGCAGGAACTGTATTAGCGACTTTATTCTCCTATTACATTTATAAAAGAAGGACATTCTGTAACTTCTTCAAATTTGTGTTGTTCCTGCCTTCATTATTACCTGCAATCCTTTTAGTTATTATGTTTAAGGGCTTTGTCGGAAACGGAGTACCTACATACTTAAACTATATTTTTGGCATCGACTTTTCTCAAATGGAAGGCGGAGGTAATGTGTTTCTTAAACAAAACACTACAACCATCGTTTTGATTACCATTTACTCTATTTGGATTTCTTTTGGTTCCCAAGTTCTTGTTTACACTGGTGCGATGGATCAAATTTCTCCAGAAGTGATTGAAGCCGGCAAACTTGATGGCACGAATTCGTTCTCCGAATTTTTCCATATCATTTTGCCTTCCATCCTTCCAACATTAGGCACTTTCTTAATTGTTGGTATCGCGTCAATATTCACCAACCAGAACAACTTATTTAATTTCTATGGTGGTGGTGGACCACATGAACATTATACGATTGGTTATTATATTTATTTGAAATTAAGAGATGGTGAGGCTAACTACCCATACGCTTCATTTATCGGTTTAGTTTGTACCTTATTTGTTTTGCCTCTAACTTTCGGAGTCAGAAAACTAATTAACAAAGTGAGCAAATGATTATGAAAAAGATTAAGTTAGGGACAAGCAAACATTTCAGTGTTACAAAAGGTAAACCATCAATTACCACAGTTTTTGTGTTCGTTTTATTAATCATTTATACACTAGTGCTATTTGTTCCAATTGTTTGGTCGATATACGCTTCTTTAGCTGATAGTTACACTTTTGGTGATGTTTTTGATCCACAATATCCAAATTTATCAAAATCACTTACTTTGAGCCTTGATAATTTTAGGTTTGCTTGGGAAGAATTGACAATTACCATCACAACTTCTGGTGGAACAAGAGAGACATTTAACACAATTGGATTGCTTGGCAATAGTGTTATGTATTCCACAATATCTTCCTTATCATTTACTATCTGTCCAGTAATCGTTGCATATGCAACATCAAGATTCAAATATGGTTTTTCCAAAATCGTTTATGGCTTTGTTGTCGTAGCGATGTCTTTGCCTATCGTTGGTAATATGGCAAGTGAAATTCAAATGTTACACAACTTAGGAATGTTTGACACGATTATCAGCATGGTGATTTTAAGATTTAACTTCTTATCGATTTATTTCTTAATCTTACACGCGCAATTCTCTTCTATTCCTAATGACTATTCAGAAGCTGCGAAAGTTGATGGAGCTAGTAATTTAAGAATTATGCTTCAAGTAGTGATTCCACAATCATTAAATACGATTGTTACTGTCTTTATTCTTTCATTCATCACTTATTGGAACGATTATCAAATTCCATTGCTATATTTGCCAAGCTATCCAACCGCTGCTTATGGTATTCATAACTTTATTTATAATCCAGATAGCGCAATGGCGACAGTTCCACATCAAATGGCAGTCGCAGTCTTATTAACATTGCCTATTGTTATTGTCTTTGTTGTATTTAACAAACGTCTAAGAGTATCTGTTGCAATGGGAGGTATTAAAAGCTAATTTATGAAACTTAAGAAATTATTAATATTCTCTCTTTTGGGCTTGCCTTTAGCGATATCCACTGTTAGTTGTAGTGCTTCTAGTATTTCTGCTATTAGACTTTTGTGTGCAACAGAAAATAATGATGTCTTTATTGGTGATATTGTTAATGTCGAAACTAGACGCTTAGAGTATCAAGGTGAATATCAGGATGTTTTTGGCGTCATTGTTAACCCTGATGGTGATACTTATCAAGGCAAATCATTCACAGTTAGTGAAGCAGGATTATATCAAGTTGTCTATCGCGCTTATTTCGGTCATCATAGAGAAGAACAAGTAGTGAATTACTTATGTAAGAGAAAGAGTAGTGACTTCTTCACGATTACTAATCCTGTTGATATTTCGTATGGTGAATATCGACATGACTTTGCTAACTACCATAACGAAGGTGTGATTATCGACATGAAGAGTGGAACCGAAATTCTCTTTAACACTCCTCTCTCTATCGACGATTTCATGAATGATCAAGTTCAAACCCGCCAAGGAAAAGGATATAAAGACCGTTCTTATGGTATGGGCGCTAACCCATTAATTGATTTCCTTATTGATCCTAGCGAGGCGATGTCTGCTGATTTTAGTACACTTACTATTCGCTTAACTGACTCTATTGATAAAACCAACTGTGTTGATATTCATATTGAAGACGCATATCTAAGCGCTTATCCAGACTCATGGACAATGTCTAATGTCAGAATTGGTGCTTCCTGTAACTGGCAAATGGGCTGGGAATGGGATGGCATAGCTGATGGCAATCCTTCAGTAAGCAATGTTGGCAAATTCCATAATGGTATTGGAGGAACGGGTCTTAATCTTTCATTCCGCGCTTCTCATCATGCGAACATGATTAATTCCGCGAAGATTTTATATTGCGCTGCTAATAGTAGATTCTATAATTGCTTAGGTTCGTTAGAGAGTACCACCAACTTCTCATATTTCGTGAATGATTTAAGCGACCCTATCGTTTATGGCAATAGTGCTTGGGAAGGATTTAAGAGTGGAAAATTCTACTTGTCCATTATTCCTACATCTTTCTCTAACGCTACTGCTCGATTATTAATCAAATCGGTTGGTCGATATTCTTTTCCAAGTGAAGTTTTAGCAGATGAAGTCGCTCCAACTATTTCTGTAGATACATTAGGTTATGAAGATAAATACTTACCACACGCGGTTGTTGGTAAATCATATCCAATTTTCGATGCCACTGTCAGCGATAATTATGATTTAGATTTAAATTGTCACACCAGTGTTACTTATCGGGACTCAATAAATAAAAAAGATATCGATGTTTCTGTTGTTAATAATACATTCAAAGCTAACAAATCTGGATTCTATACGATTAAATATGAAGCTAGAGATAAAAGCGGGAATGCCGCTGATGTGATTACAAAACGCATCATCACTTCAGATACCGTGGATGATGTTGTGTTGTCATTACCAACTAGTGAAAAAACTGTTAGCGCTTTTGAAAATGTAACAATTCCAAATATTAATGATGTTGAAAGTGTTGGTGGAGTAGAAAATAGTAGAATCGCTATTAAAAGAAGAGTCATCGATCCAAGAGGTAAAGAATTAATCATTGAAGGCGATGAATTCCGTCCATCTTTAGTTGGTAATTATCAAGTGATTTTCACTGGAGCAGATTATGTTGGAAATACTGGTGAAGCTACTTATACGATTCATTCTCAAGAATTAAGCAACCCTGTATTCGTTACCGAACCAAACTTACCTCCAGCGTTGATCAATGGATTTAAGTATAGTTTTGACAATATATCTGCGATCGAAACCAAAGATGGTGAAGTTGTTTATGTTATTCCTGAAATATTAGTTAATGGAGAACCATATACTGGTTCATATACCGCAAGCGGAACAACTGCGACAATAACATATAAAGCAGTAGGAGAATCATCATATTCTACTTATGATGTCAATTTAAGTGTTATTGATGTCACTAGTGATGAAGGTGGTTTACATCATTCCAAATATTTTGTAGGTGATTATACGGCTGTTGAAAGCATTTATCGTGAATCTAATAATGTTACATTGAGTGGTTTAGCGGAAGGTTATTCAACATTCATCAATGCTTTGAATCCAAATCTATTCTATTTAGGATTGCGATTAATTGATGGACAAACAAACATGAGAACAGCAAGCGTTAAGCTCACTGATTCAAATAATCAAAATATTCATGTAACGTTTGATATTGATTTAGTTAATAAAAAGATTAAAGCTCCATATCTTCCTGAACTTAATTTTAGCTTCTCTGAAGATAGTATTGGTTTAGAATATAACGACGAAATTAAAGCCTTCTATGACACCAATCAAAATAAACTTGGCACCCTTTTAAGAGATGATAATGGTAACGTCTTTAACGGATTTACAGGTGGTGTCTATTTGTCTGTTGGATTTAAGGATGTTAGTAGCCAATCAAGCTTAGCAATTGAAAAGATTTGCAACCAACCAATTGGCTATAGAAGCAAAGGTAAAGATCGTATTCAACCAACAATTAGATATAATTCGCCTTTAGTATCTGAACAACAAAAAGGAAGAGAATTCAATTACCCAACATTTGAAGCATTTGATGTTTTAAGTGACATCTCAGAAACATCAATCAAAGTAACGAAACCAAATGGCACATCAATCAGTGGTGATAAAGACATGACTGAAACATTCACGATTGTAGAAACCGGTGACTACAATATTACATATATTGCAAAAGACACCGCAAATAACACTAAAAAGATTATTGAGCTCATCTCTGTTTATGATGATTTAACACCAACAATTAGTGTGAAAAACCCACCAGGAACAACCTATTCACTAAATAGCGCTTTTAAGATTCCGGAATACACAGCCAATGACGAAAGCGGTAAATACACCGTTGATGTGATTTTGATTTTGCCAACCAATGAAATGAGAATCTTAACACATCACGTTCACGATGAAGAAGCGGAAGAAGTTGATGTTATTGAATACGCTTTGGATCCAGAAAAAGAGATTTATAACGAAAGTTTCATTATTGATAAAACAACATGTAGATTACAACTAGTAGGAACTTATCGACTAAGATATGTGGTCTATGATACTGCATATAACACTACAACCTTAGAGTACAGTTTCGTTGTTAAATAGGAGGACAATAAGATGAAAAAGAGATTATTAATGCTTGCTTCATTAGTTACAGCTTTAACCTTAAGTAGTTGCGCGCCATCTTCCTCTAGCGACGAACAAAAAGAAGGTCCAGTAGTTATCAAAGATAAATTTATCATGGAGAATAACGTTTCTACTTATTCTTTGGTTTTAAGTAAGAATCCTCAATCTAAGGAAACCTTTGCAGCGTCTGAATTTACATATTTCATGAAAGAAGCGACTAATTATTCTTTCCCAGTTATCACTGAAAAAGATGTGAGAAAAGGACAACACTATATTTCTTTAGGCTTTACTGAGCAATTTACTTCTAATTTCCCAAATTATGATTATTCGGTCCTTGATGGCACCCAATCTGGATATTTTATCTCCACCAAAGATGAGAACATCTATATCGTTGCTAGTAATGATTTCTCTGGCGATGGAGTTTTATATGGTATTTATGATTTATTAGAAGATTTAATTAATTATCGTTATTATCACGATACAGAAATCTATTTTGAAGAAAAATCAACGATTAATTTAATTGATTATAAAGAGACTTTTGTGAACTACAGCTATGACATGCGTAGTATTTCTACCGTGTATACATATACGAGAGATTTGCATAGTAGACGTATGAGATTAATTAACAACTCTCGTGGTTCAGAATGGATGCGTGCCACTTGGGGACATAGTCAAATTCAAAAGATTTTAGGCCCTTGGATGATTGACGAAGATGATCCAGAAGGAAGAACGTATGGACAAACCCATCCAACTTGGTTCACCGACCCTAATATGCCTAAACCAGCAAGCGATGGATTAATGATTGATAACTGCCTTAACTGGTGCGCCGGTCCTGAGATTGAACGAGTTGTCGCTAATAAACTTATTAAATTTATCGATAATGAAAAACTCTGTAAATTTGTTATGTGCGCTCAAGAAGATAATAGTAGCACTTGTGCTGCTCTTCCTGGAGTTCAAGAAGCCCTTGATACATGGGCTAAAGGATCATATTCAGCCTTACAAATCTACTTTATGAATCATGTTATTGAACTAGTGGAAGAGTGGGTTCAAAAAGAGTGCCCTGAAAGAGAATTACAATATGTAATCTTTGCTTATCACACCACATTAGAACCACCTCTAGACTCTAATGGTAATCCAATTATTTCTTGTCACGAAAAATTAAGGATTTATATTGCACCTATTAGATGTAATTACTCAGTTCCACTTTCTTCTCCAATTAACAAAGATACTTACCGTATTTTTGAAGGTTGGGACAAAGCCGCTCACGGAAAGATAATCGTTTATTTATACGATTTGAATTATCGTATGTATTTCGTGAACTTCAACAACTTTGGTTCTTGCGGTGGATTTTATCAAGAATTATTAAAATACGGCATTAAATACATCATGACTCAAGGCGTTAGTGATAGCAACGCTCCATGTTTTGATGAGATGCGTGTTTACTGTGAATCTAATCTAATGAGAAACGTCAATTTGAACTATGACGATTTGGCATACGACTTTATTGAACAATATTATAAAGATGTTGCTCCTCAACTAAAAGAACTCTATGACATGATTAGAAATAGATATTCTTATTATCAAACATTAGTCAATCCTTCTAGTGGTGGCACCACTGGTAGCATTGATAACACCGAATTATATCCACTTACTTTTGTACGACAAATGGATAAGGTGATTAAAGAAGCATTTGATGTGATTGAAAAATATAAGAACATCGATCCAGAATACTACAACTTGTTGTATTTAAGAATCATGAAAGAATACTTAGCGGTTATTTACCTAAAAGTAAAACTTTATAGTGATTATTTCATCGCTGAGTTAGACGAATTAAAAGAAATGTTCTATTTCTATGCAAAACAATTTAGTATCGATAAAGTTGGAGAAGGTATCCCAATTGAAGGAGCACTCGGTTAATATGAAAACAAAGCTTTTATTACTCCCTATCTCTTTATTGTTCCTTTTGAGCGGTTGTGCAAATAGCAAAACAGAAAAGGTTGATTCGACAACTAATGAATCTACTAATTTGATCAGTTTATCTGAAAACTTCATCTCCATACCAGAAGAGAGAACCCATCAACTAACCGCAACAATTGATCCTTCTTTAAACCGCTATTTAAGATTCTGGTCAAGTGATAACGAAGATATTGCTACTGTTGATGAAAACGGAATGGTGTCCGCGGTCAAAAAAGGCAACACTATTGTGGTTTTACAAGTTGGTCAATATTTCGCTAGATGCGCAGTTGAAGTAACCGATTATTCACCAAATGAGACACTCTCTGTCGCGTTTTCGAAAGATCATTATAACTTAAACGTTAACGATGAATACGTTCTTAGCCCAGTTATAAAATTTGGCAATGAAGTGATTAATAACTATCAAATAACCTTTGAAAGTAGTAACGCAAATGTCGCCACTTATTTAGCAGAGTCTTCATCTATTAAGGCTGTTGGACCAGGAGAATGCGATATTTTATTCACATTTGCCTATTTAACTTATAGTGTTAAAGAATTAATTTATGTTAATGTTTATGAGTAAGCATGGAAAAAATTAATTTTGAACACGTAACTGTCTATTTTGAAAACACAAAAGATAATATCGTCACCGCACTTGACGATATATCTTTTTCATTTATTGCGAACAAGATTAATGTTGTTGTCGGTTATTCAGGAAGTGGTAAATCAACATTGTTAAAATGTTTAACTGGCTCTTTGGTATATAACGGCAAAATTCTTTTTGATGATACGGATATTGAACCAATTCCTGTTCAAAAAAGAGGACTATCTTACATGGATCAAAACATCACTTTATATCCAAATGCGAATGTTTATGAAAACATCATGTTCCCATTAAAAGCAATGAAAGTGGAGCACGATATCGCTGATCAAGCGATTAAAGATATCGCTGCTAAATTAGATATCAGCCTTCTATTAACTAGAAAGACAAAATATTTATCAATGGGCCAAGCTAGTAGAGTCTATCTTGCTAGAACACTAATCAAAGATAGTGATATCTATCTATTTGATGAGATATCCAAGAACTTGGATCCTGTTATCGCTAAAGAGATTTCGTTGTTAGTGAAAAACTATCTTGTTGAAAATAACAAAACTGGAATTTATGTTACTCACAATATTAATGAAGCGACAGCAATCGCCGATTATATTTATGTCCTAAACGAAGGCAAACTTGTTGGAATATATACCCCAAAAGAATTTGCAACAAGTGATAACGAAATAGTGAAATCTTTACTCGTAGAATAATATGAAAAAGAAAAAGCCATTATTTTCAAATGACGATTATCAATACTCTTCTCTTCCTACCACCAGAAAAGAGGCTTTTAAGGATGTCTATCGACATAATTTTAAGACCATTACGCTTTCTGGGTTATTTCTTTTACTATTTTCCCTTCCTTTGGTCATCTTTTTGGTGGTGATGGATTTTGGAAAATTGGGAATGACTCCAGAACGTTTTGGTGAAGAAGAATTAAAGGCCGTATTGTTCTTGTGGGACATCATCATTAACGCAGGAGCAGTCGTTTTACTCTACGTTGTTCTTATCGGTCTTATGGGAGCGACGAGAGTTCTCAAATTGCTCGTTTGGCAAGAGGGAATCGACTTCTCTTATGATTTTAAGCAAGGTATTAAGGAAAACTTTAAGCATTTCTCTTTGTTGTATTTGTTCGGTGCGATTATTTATTTAGGAACTTACGCCGTTTATATTTTCTTGCTCAATTTCTTGATTGGAATTTGGCTCATGATTTTATTCATCATTATCTTTGTTTCAATTGGGGTGTGGAATATTTTTGTGATAAATGTCTATCAAACGACATTGTGGAATTACATTAAAAACGCTGTTTTTTTCTTTTCAAAATGCATTCCATTAACTCTCCTCTATGTTGTGATGATTGTATTCCCATTCTTTGCGGTTTTTATTCCAGTATCAGGACTTACAATTGTTATTAAATATCCAGTTATTTTAGCAATGATAATATTATATTATCCGTTTTTAATAGTAATTGGATACTTATATTCTTTGGCCAAATTTGATTTGTTTATCAATAAGGATAATTATCCAGAAATCTATCGAAAAGGATTATACGATATCAACAAAAAATAATTTTTGTTCAACAAAAAGAAAGAATCGCTATCCCTTGCTGCGTTATCTTATAAATATAAGAGGACATATTTTATGAAAAAAATTCGTTCTATCGTTTTTGCTGGCTTTTTATCATTGCCACTTATTTTGGCAAGCTGTGGAAATGGCCCACAAGAAAAGAGATATAACATTACTTTTTTGGATGAAGATCAAACCCAATTAAGCGTTGTCTCAGTTAAAGAAGGTGAAATGCCTGTTTATGATAAAGAAAATCCTACCAAGGCATCAACTGATCAATATGACTACGCATTTAAGGGCTGGACACCAGAATTAGTTGTTGCTACCAAAGATGCAACATATACCGCGACGTATTCTTCTACAGTTAGAAAATACACGATCACTTTTTATGATGAAGATGGCACAACTGTTTTAGATAGTAAAGAAGTTGAATATGGCACAGTTCCTACAACGAGTGTTGTTCCTACCAAAGCATCAACAAACACAAAAGTTTATACGTTTGATGGCTGGGATCCAACTCCTGTTGCAGTTACAGGAGAAGCGAGTTATAAAGCAACATATTCTGAAGCCACAAGAAAATACACCGTTAAATTCGTTAATGGTGAGACAGTGTTACAAACAGAATCGTTAGATTACGGTACAACACCAGTTTATAAAGGTGATGAACCAACAAAAGAAGCTGCAGAAGGCATTACTTACATATTTGATAACTGGGATAAAAAAATTGTTCCGGTAGATGGTGATGCAACGTATACCGCAGTATTCCATGAAATCGATAGTCTTGGCATTTGCCGACACTGTAATAAATTCTTGGACTCAACTGAAGTTGCTGATTATTCAATTAAAGATGCAAAAGTAAATGAAATTGCTACACCTGCTATTGGATTTGAAAATGTCTATGGCAAAACGAGTTTTGACAACGGTTCAGTGGGCATTGATCTTGATATTTCTAATTACGTGACTATATATTTTGCACTCACCCATGGCATGTCTTACTTATATGTCTATGGTGGATCCGATGAATACGCAAAATTATATAACTTGGGTTGGTTCCAATTTGTTTTGAAAAAAGATTCTGATTTGAATTGGCACGCTTATTACAAATTAGAAACCGAGACAACTTGGATTGAATCTAAAATTGATGATGGCGATAAGCACGCAACTAATTTATCTTCTCTTCTCAAATTTTATAATTGGAACGCAGATGAACGTGCCGCCGCTCAATTATTATGCTCTGAAATTTATGCATCAGATGCGCACGAACACGCTGCTGATGATTATGGTATTTGTAAATTCTGTGGCATCTTAATTGATTCTGAAAAGGCATGCGATGCAGCAGTTAAAGACGCTCAATCAATTGACGAAGTTGCACCAAGAGGATTTAATAGCATTTCCTCTATTAGTGGATTGTCTAATGGTAATGTAGGAGCGAGCTTTGATGCCACAAAATACAAAACATTATATTTCTCTTTATGCCATGACATTTCATATATCTATCTATTTGGTGGAAATAATAGTGTTAATCCAACTTTATGGAAGGACGATTGGTATAATATCCTAATGATTAAAGAGTCATCTGGTTGGATTGTATACTTTAAGAAATCATTCGAAAGCAACTGGACGACCAATAGATCCAAAGTTGATGGTGCGACCGATCAGAACTTCTCCTCAATCTTGAGATTTTATAACTGGGATGGCAAGCTCTCATCCGCAACAGTTAAATGTACTGAAGTATACGGAATTTTAGCGTAACTTATTATTTTAATAACAAGCTGGTGGTTGAAAACTTACCAGCTTTTTTGTTGTGTTACAAAATAAAGGAATAAGATAAAAAAATAGTGTAAAAAAAGATTGGACATGTACTGTACCATAAAATCATAAAGCGAAGTTTTTGTTATTAAACAAGTAAGAGTCCTTCTTTTACTTAGTTTGTTGCAATCTTTATTTAGCATAATTAGGAGGCTATTTATGAATAAGAAATTTATGCTAAGCGGTTTGTTTGCAGCTTCAATACTCGCGGTTGTCGTCGTTGTGGCTTTTGCACAAACTCCAACATCTGCAGCACTTTTTGCTGACACACCTAGTGGTGAATGGCATCATTACAAAAAACAAGATCCAACTTCTACAAAGAAAGGAATTCGAGAATACTGGGTTGAATGTGGTGGCGGATATCAATTTGCTGCCCCAGCAACTGGTACAATCATTGATGAAGAAGGAGCACCAGATACCAGCGAATTTGAAGTAGATGATGATAGATACTTCAGCTATCAATTTGATGAAGATAATTTAGGATTTGACTATTATAATTATGGCTGTAGGATGTATAACACCGTCTCAAGTGACTATAAAGATTGGCGTGCAACCTATGAACATGATGCGTGTAAGTTCAATCTTTATAGTGATGGTGGAACCAAAATTCTTTGGAGAATTGAATTGCCAAGAATTAACTACCAAAGATATCCAACTGTTACTATGAATGTCCTTGCGCCAAACTGGTATGAAGGCAACAACATGGGCCCAGAAGCAGACCAATTAACATATCACACCAACTTTGGCGGAAATAAGGCCGAAGGTAAAATTAAACTCACATTAAAGAGCACTGGATTACATATGGAATTCAACTCTCTTGAATATGCTTCTCAACTCGCGTTTGAGAATACATTTACCGATTCAAATATTATTACCGGTTTGGCTCCAGCTTATTTCTATACTGAAGATTTATATGATAGATATTTAAATATTTCTGATATTCAACTTTCAACCGCTGTTACCACAGAAGATATCTATTCGTATGCTGGTGACACAACAAAGATTTCCGTTGAAAACGGAACAGTTAGCCTTCCAGGAAGCATTGATTATTCAATTATTAGCAATGGGTATGCTACAAACGAAACAGGACTTTTGATTGAAGGCAATGCAAATCCAGGTGCAGCTGTCATTACATTACCTGCTATTAACTTCAATTCATACATTGTTACCGGTTCAGTTTCTTTCAAATTTGGCGTTAGAAACAATAATGAACCAATGTATTTTGGAAGTGGCGATTCAAAAGTTGCTCTTGGTAATAACAGTCCAACCAGTCAAGATGATAACAATAATGGTTATGTAAACTGGGAAATGGTTATTTCTTCTAGTGGCGCATATGTCAAAAATGTTTATCAAAATCAAACATATGCCGTTACCTTGACTCAAGCTATGTTAGCTGGTACAGAAAGAATGAAAATTAGTGGCGGTGGTACTTCTATCTATAGAAGATACTTAGTTACCGACTTCTATTGGAACGTCTAGTTTCACCAATTAATTTATTTAATGGCCGCCCTTTGTCAATTTTGATGGGTGGCCATTATTTATACCTTTATTAACAAATTCTCAATACTGATTAATAGTAATTGAGAAATAAACAATAATAACAACGCGGAGGAAATATATGAATAATAACAAAAGATTAATCTTAACTTCTTTTGCCACAGTTATGGCTTGTGTAGGTATTGGTCTACAATCCATTTCTGCCATTCCATCCAGCGTTGTTAATTCTGTTAGTAATGCTTCATGGAGACATTATAATAGGAAAGCTCCTACAATTTCTGAAAAGGGCATTAAAGAATATTGGTCTAATTGTAGTGACCATTCTCATCAATTTGTGGCACCAGTTAGTGGCACAGTTTTAGATATGGGTTCAAATTATGATACTTCCGAATTCACAAATGATGATGATCGCTGGATTACATATTGTGATGAACACGGTCATAATTTAGATCAATATCATGTTTGTAATATTTGTGGACAATTAGATGGAGAATTAGTTAGCGCGAAAGCAATTGATGGTTCTACAAGTTCATCAGATATTGATCCTGCAAAAGGCTTTAATAATGTCTTTTATGCTGGAGACATTAATAGAGGCAGTGAAGTAGGCGTTAACATTGATATCTCTACTTATGATTACATCTATTATGCTTTATATGTTGTACCACAAGAGACAATGTCTTACTTATGTGTTTATGGTGGTAACCCATCAACTTATGCAACTATGAATCCAGGTAGTTGGTATTATGTTTTGCTTTATAGAAATCAATATACAAATAAATTAGAACTTTATTTTAGACATACATTAAATGACAGTTGGGAAAGCAAGGTCTTAGATGAAGCTGATCAAACAACTACCTCATTTAAGAAAATCAGATTCTATAACTGGGAAGGATATTTGAATTATTCGGTATTTTGTAGTGAAGTCTATGCGATAGACACTGATACATATTGTGATCATGCATTCGATGAACATAATGTTTGTACTAAATGCATGAAGCATAAAAACGCTTCTCAAGTTTATGATTATTCAGTTAGTAGTTCTTCTCCTTCAGATGACATTTCTGCACCAACAGGTTTTAATAATGTTTATTCTGCCACTGGCAAATCTAATGGATATAATGGTGTTGATTTGAACATTACTCAATATAATGTCATATATCTCGCTTTATATGGAACTGATTACTTACTTCCGTATAGTGGTGGACAAAATGATAATACACATAAAGTTCTACCTGGACGATGGTATTATCTCCTCTTAGAAAGAGTTGATGGTTCTTGGACTGGATATATTAGAGATAGCGTAGATGGGTCTTGGGTATCTCGTACAGTGGATGGACCTAATGATCAAAACTTGAAGTCTTTACTAAGACTCTATAAGTGGGATGGTGGATTAGAGTCAGTAACAATTTATAATACCGAAGTCTACGCAGACGACACCCCTATTGTTCCGGTTGAAAATGTTAGTTCTTTAAACATTGGTGTGTGGAATGGTTCATATCATTTTACTAACACATCATCTATTGATGATTTGGTCAGTGCTGGCATTAATTTAGTAGTTGGTGTTAATCCACTTTGGAACAATAACTGGAATAATGTGCTCAATTATGCATTATCTAAAGGCGTTAAGTTTATTGTTGATCCACGCGGCTGGGATTATGAACATAGTTGTTACGCAGATTGGGATGGAACATGCCCAAGTTACGCAAATCACGATGCTGTTCTTGGCTTTATCATGTGGGATGAGCCAAGCGCAGTTAAGTATTCTCAAATAGCTCAGATGAAAGCAACATTTGATGAAGTAATGCCTAAAGATAAAATCTTTTTCGTAAATCTATTATCAAGTGCTGCTTCTTTATCAATACTCTATGAATCTGAAAAGGTTCCATCCAGTTATAGTTATTATGAAACTAATTATGCACAAGCATATCAAAATACTGTTGAACCTGATTTATATAGTTATGATTCTTATCCATTATTCACTAATGGAGAAATTAGAAAATCTTATTTTGCCTCACTAGATATTTGGAGTAACTTATCTAGAAATACCGGAGTTCCTACATGGTATACGTTCTTATCTTCATCTCATTTATCTGGTGATGGAGATGGGTATACATACGTATTACCAAGCAAAAAACAATTAGAGTGGCAAATGTCGGTTGCTTTATCGTTTGGCATCACTAACTTAATGCATTATGTTTATGCGACTAATGAGGCTAGCTATTCATGTATGGCTAATGTTGATGGAAGTACAAATGAATATTTTGCTACCGTATCTGAGGCAGATGCAAATATGCATTATCTTGGTAGTGAAATCTCTAATTATGGTTGGGAAGGCGCTACAACATATCATAAC
Source organism: uncultured Erysipelotrichaceae bacterium (assembly GCA_902800025.1). Taxonomy (GTDB): domain Bacteria; phylum Bacillota_I; class Bacilli_A; order RFN20; family CAG-826; genus UBA2450. Next base: position 27,027 of record CADCDA010000005.1, read on the forward strand.
AACGCAAAAGTTAATTTGTTGTTTAAAGAACTGCAACACACTTTATCCAATTCACAAGTTGGCATTAGTAATATTTCTGCAACATCTGATTTGTTGATCGGCTCTTATGTTAAAGAAGGCAAGCATGCATATCTAGTTACTAATTCAGGAATTAGCACTGATTATTCAAGTACATGGTCTTCTAAGTATAGAGACTATAATGCAAATGTTGCTTATACGAATCAAGCAAATACAGTTTCATTAACATTAAATTCTAACTTTAGTGGAGCGTATGTTATCAAAGATGGTGAAAAGACATATGTTGCAGCTAATAACAATACAATAAATATCAGTTTAGATGCTTACGGAAGTGCATTTGTTATCCCTGCTATCTAATTATCATTGAAATCATCTTAACAATAAATCATATTATAAAAGGAATAGTTATAACTATTAAGGACATCTATTATGGCAAAAAGTAGACTTATCGGTGATTATCCTGTAATTGGTATTCGCCCAACAATCGACGGAAGGCGCGGAAAGATTAAAGTACGTGAATCTTTAGAAGAACAAACAATGAACATGGCAAAAGCCGCTGCTAAGCTAATTGAAGAAAATGTTTTCTATTCAAACGGAGAACATGTTAAAACAGTGATTTCTGACACTACGATTGGTAGAGTAGCAGAAGCAGCAGCGTGTGCTGATAAATTTAAAAAAGCAGGTGTTGATATCACTTTAACCGTTACGCCTTGTTGGTGTTATGGTGCTGAAACTATGGACATGGATCCAATGACTATTAAAGCTGTTTGGGGATTTAATGGCACCGAAAGACCAGGAGCGGTTTATCTCGCTAGCGTTTTAGCTACTCATTCTCAAAAAGGTTTACCTGCATTTGGTATTTATGGTCATGATGTTCAAGATGCAGATGATACTTCTATTCCAGAAGACGTTAAAGAAAAGATTTTAAGATTTGCTAGAGCAGCGGTTGCTGCTGCCACAATGAGAGGCAAGTCATATTTACAAATTGGTTCAGTAACCATGGGCATCGGTGGATCTATTATCGATCCTAACTTCTTTGAAGAATACCTTGGCATGAGAGTGGAATCTGTTGATGAAGTAGAAATCATTAGAAGAATGGATCAAGGCATTTATGATCCAGAAGAATATAAGAAAGCCCTTAAATGGGTCAAAGAATATTGCAATCCAGACTTTGATAAGAACCCTAAAGAACTCCAAAAGAGTAATGAACAAAAAGAAAAAGATTGGGAATTCACTGTCAAGATGGCGTGCATCATCAAAGACTTATATAACGGAAATAAGAATTTAAAAGGATGGGAAGAAGAACAAGTTGGGCATAATGCAATTGTTGGTGGCTTCCAAGGTCAAAGACAATGGACAGACTTTTATCCAAATTGTGACTTTCCTGAAAGTATTCTTAATTCCACATTTGACTGGAATGGCGCTAGAGAACCATATGTTTTAGCAACTGAAAATGACACGCTTAATGGTGTTTCTATGCTCTTTATGAAACTATTAACTGGTAGAGCACAAATGTTCTCGGATGTTAGAACATATTGGTCTGGTAGTTCAGTTAAGAGAGTGACTGGATATAACATCGAAGGTCACGCGAAAGACGCAGATGGCTTCTTACATCTTATCAATAGTGGCGCGACTTGTGTAGATGCTTGTGGCGAAGTAAAAGATGAAAAAGGAAACCCAGTCATGAAGAAATGGTGGGAAGTCAAGGATTCGGATATTAATACGATGATGAAAGCTACTACTTGGCCAGCAGCAGACTTAGGCTATTTCAGAGGTGGTGGATATTCGTCTAGATTTGTTACCAGAGCAGAAATGCCTATGACAATGATTAGACTTAATTTGATTAAAGGATTAGGACCTGTTTTACAAATCGTTGAAGGTTGGAGTGTGAATCTTCCTGATGAAGTTACTGATACACTATGGAAGAGAACAGATTATACATGGCCATGCACTTGGTTTACTCCACGTATTACTGGCAAATACCCATTTACATCTGCATATGATGTGATGAATAACTGGGGTGCTAACCATGGAGCGATTTCTTATGGTCATATCGGCGCTGACCTCATTACTTTAGCTTCAATCTTAAGAATTCCAGTTTGTATGCACAATGTTCCAGAGAAAGACATTTATCGTCCATCTTCTTGGAGTGCATTTGGAATGGATAAAGAAGGGCAAGACTATAGAGCGTGTGAAGCTTATGGCCCAATGTATAAGAATATTAGAAAATAACAAAAGTTCTTTAGGAGGATAGCTATGGCAACTATATCTTTAAAAAGTATCAATAAAATATATCCAAACAATGTTCAAGCAGTGTTTGATTTCAATTTAGAGATTAAAGACAAAGAATTTATTGTTTTTGTAGGACCCTCTGGATGTGGAAAATCCACAACCCTAAGAATGATTGCGGGTCTTGAAGATATTACTGCAGGTCAACTTTATATTGATGGAGTGATGGTCAATGAAGTTGAACCTAAAGATCGCAATATTGCCATGGTCTTCCAGTCTTATGCGTTATATCCTCATATGACTGTTTTTAACAACATGTCATTCTCTTTAAAGCTCCGCAAGATTAAGTTCCAAGTTTTTGAGGAAAATCCTGAAACAGACGCTTTAAAAGAAAAGAATCTCATCTTATTTAAAGAGATCAATAAAATAAATCGTGCAATAAAAAAGAAAAACGAACCAAAAGAATTGCTTGATAAGCGTGAAGAATTGCTTGATGAAATTTATGAAAATGAAAATAAAAGAAAATCGTTGCTTGTTCCTTTAAGAGGAATCAGTGACGTTGAAATCAAAGATGTCGAGAATTTAATTAAAAAAATTAATAAAGATATAGAGGCTTCTAAAAAATCTCTTGCGAAGGCTAAAAAAGATGTAGATAAGCTTAATGCGATGCTTTCTAATCCAAAGATCAAAGAGAAAGATATAGAAGAAATCAATAAATCACTAAAGATGCTTGATGAATATCAAAAACTAACTTTGGAAGGTATTAAACAAAAAGAGCATCAAATTAAAATAAGCGAAGAACAATTAGAATATTATAAGAATAATGAAGTTAATTTAGTGAAGTATCGTAAACACACTCCTTACGAGATAAAGTTAGAAGTTTATAAAGCTGCTAAATTATTAGACTTATCGAGATATCTATTTAGAAAGCCTGCTGCCTTATCTGGTGGACAAAGACAACGTGTTGCTTTAGGTAGAGCAATTGTTAGACATCCAAAAGTGTTCTTGATGGATGAACCATTATCTAACCTTGATGCGAAATTAAGAGTGCAAACTAGAAATGAGATTGCTCGTATTCATGAATCAGTTGGTGCAACCACAATCTATGTTACCCACGATCAAACTGAGGCAATGACAATGGCGGATCGTATCGTAGTTATGAAGGACGGCTATATTCAACAAATTGGCACTCCAAAAGAAGTTTACTTCAACCCTAACAATATTTTTGTTGCTGGTTTTATAGGCTCTCCTGCGATGAATTTCTTTGAAGGAAGAATTCAAAAAGATAGATTTGTGTTTTCCGGAGAAGGTGATGCCTATGTCAAACTTGAAAAGAAGCAACTTGATTTATTGAAGGAATATGAAGACAAAGAATTGATTCTTGGTATTAGACCAGAATCTATCTTCCTTAAAGGTGATACAAATAACGCAAAACCATCTAACATATTAAAATCAATTTGTGATTATGCAGAGTTATTGGGCCGCGAATTGGTAATATATAGCAACATAAATGGACAAAAAGTCATTATCAAATCCTTGATTGAAAATGAAGTTAGCAATAATGACAAGATTGAATTCTGTTTCAATAACGACGATTTATATTTCTTTGACAAAGAATCAAGTAGGAGAATTAAATGATGCTTATTGATTTCTTAGGTGATTCAATAACCGAAGGGGCAATGGCGTCATCTCAAGAAAGATGTTACGTCGAAAGAGTTGGCCAAATACTTGGTTGCAAAGTAATCAATCATGGTGTTAGTGGCACGCGATTTGCCCGTCAAATCAAATCATCAGAATGCCCAAGGTTCGATTTAGATTTTTGCTATCGAATTAAAGATTTAAATCCAAAAGCAGATTTAGTATTTGTGTTTGGCGGCACTAACGATTACGGACATGGTGATGCCCCAATTGGTAAGAACGGTGACTCTACTCCGGAAACATTTTATGGGGCCGTTAATTACCTTTGTAAACATCTATTAGAACTATATCGAAAAGAACAAATCACGTTTATTCTTCCTCTTCGTAGAAGGAATGAAAATAATCCATATGGAGAAGGCAAAAAAGAAAAACCATCTTTATCACTGGACGGATACACGAGAATAATTATTGAAGTCTTGAATGAATACCAGATTAAGTATTTAGACTTTAGAGATGATTTTGGTGAACCGGACTATAGCTCGTTATACGCTGATGGATTACATCCAAACGATTTAGGACACGAGTTGCTTGCCAATTTGATTGTTGATTTTGTCAAAAACAAATAACTGCTTTATAGTAAACTTAGATTATGAAACCTCTATACATTAAAAATTTTGAAAAACTAGGATTTGGACTCTTTGTCCATTTTGGTCTTTATAGTGTTCTAGGAAAGGGCGAATGGTATGAACATGTTTATGATGTTAATAAAGATGAGTATCATAAACTCGCCAATAAATTTAAAGTTAATAAATCTTGGGCAACTAATTTAGTAAAGACTGCCAAAAAAGCTGGAGCTAGATATATCACTTTAACAACAAGGCATCATGATGGTTTTTCTTTATATGATACATGTGGATTATCTGACTTCGATGCCCCTCATTCATTAGTTAAAAGAGATTTAGTAAAAGAATTTGTTGAAGCATGTAACAAAGAAGATATTATTCCAATGTTTTATCACACTTTAATCGATTGGGATAACAGCGACTATCAAAATAACTTCCCCAAATATATTGATTATCTCTTTAAGAGTGTAGAAATATTATGCACTAAATACGGTCGTATTGGTGGATTTTGGTTCGATGGATATTGGGATAAAGCAAACGCTAATTGGAAATTTGACTCCTTATATAAAATGATAAGAAAACATCAACCTGAGGCAATTATAATAAATAACACTGGATTATCTGCTTTAGGCGAGGTCAGCCATTATGATATTGATGCTGTTACTTTTGAAAGAGGAAAACCTTTTGTGGTTTCTTCTAAAGACGGCAAAGAAAGAGCAGGAGAAGTTTGTGACTCCTTAACAGATCACTGGGGATACGCTAAAAACGATATAGTGTTTAAGAGTGTTCCATATTTAATTGAAGAACTTGCTGATTGTCGATATAACAAATGCAATCTATTGCTTAATGTTGGGCCTCTTGCTAATGGAGAATTAAGACCTTTAGAAAAATATACACTCCTTGAATTTGGCAAATGGATTAAGATGCATAGGCACATCATTTTTGATTGCAAGCCTAGTGAATTAAAGGCTACAAATGCAATTATATTTGAAGACGATAAATATTATTACGCCTTGATTAATAATGTCCCAATGAGCGCTAACGAGAACGTTACTCGTCAACAAAATAGACCACAAGTTACCATCCACACAGATAGAAAAATAGTAGATGCTAAATATTTAGATGTGAATGACCAAAAAATAGTGATCAATCAAAAAACACACACGTTTGAAGTGCTTCCATTTATGTATGGAAATAGTCTTTCAACAAGAGTTGTTAGATTTAAACTAAAATAACTCATCTTTTGAAAGGAAAGTTAACAATATGAACATAGCAGATATCCTTTCAAAATTTAATATCACTGAAAGAGTCCTAGAATGTTTTCCTACTGGAAACGGACACATCAACTCAACCTTTTTAGCTAAAACAGACACAAAGAAGTCTTATATACTTCAAAAGATAAATAGCAATGTCTTTAAAAATGTTGATCAGCTAATGAACAATATCTTTTTAGTCACTGGCTATTTAAGAAGCAATGGCTTTGAGACATTAGAAATAATTAAAACAAAAGATGATAAAAACTATTTTCAAGATGAAAACGATTATTATCGCCTATTTGTGTATGTCGATAACACGATTTGTTGTGAAGGTGTAACAAATTTAGAACAAGTATTTAATGCCGGCAAAGCATTTGGGTTATTACATAAATCTCTAAAGGGATTTGATGCTTCTAAGTTAGATGAAGTCATTCCTAATTTTCATAACACCAAAAAGAGATATAACGATTTATTAGACGCGATTAAAAATGATTGCTCTAATAGAGTAAAAGACTCTAAAGAAGAAATAGACAACTTAATGAAGTACGAAAAAGATTATTCGGTTGTCGTTAACGCTTTAGCTAATAAAGAAATAAGTTTAGCGGTTACACATAATGATCCAAAAATTAATAATGTATTATTTGATAAAACTAGTGGAGAGATAAGAGCGGTAATTGATTTAGATACAGTTATGCCTGGTAGTTATTTATATGACTTTGGTGATGCGTTAAGAAGTCTATTTACCGGTGAATATGAAGACTCAAAAGACTTATCCAAAATTGGTGTCGACTATCAAATATTTAAAATGTATACGTTAGGCTATTTAAGCGAAATGAAGGATGTTTTAAATGATAAAGAAATATCTCTTTTAGCCTTTTCCTCATTCCTATTAACAGTTGAATCTGCGATTAGATTTTTGACGGACTATCTTAACGGTGATGTCTACTTTAAAACCGACTATAGTGAGCATAATTTAATAAGGGCAAGAACGCAAATAAAGCTCGCTAATGAGATATATGAGACCTCCCTAAATTAGAGGAGATAGTCAAAGAGTGTTTGCACGAAAAAACGTAAAAAAGTGGCTTTTTGCGCGAAAAAATACGTCAAAAATGGCTTCTAGTTACTGAAATAGATACTTGGAAAGGAGAATGTTGCCTAATTGAATTCAGGGCAAAATTAGGTAACGAATGTGGATAATGGTTGCTAAGATTTTAGAAGTAATTATGTTGGCTCTATTTGGCTTTAGTTGGCCATTCAATTTAATTAAGTCAATCAAGTCCAAAAGCACAAAAGGAAAGAGCTTGTTATTCTTAATACTTATTGATATCGGCTATATATCAGGAATCACATCAAAATTCTTTTTGGAATCATTTGTGTGGTCCACTGACTGGTGGGTCTTTGCTATTTACGTGATTAACTTCTCTTTTGTCTCTGCTGACCTAGTTATGTACTTTATCAATAGAAAAAGAGAAAAAGATATGACGCTTAGTATGGGGGTTTAACTATTATGAAAAACTTTTTAGAATCATGCTTTGTTAAAGAAGTTAGTGAGATTACTAACAATATGTATCGTCAAGGATGGGATGAACGTAATGGTGGAAACATCTCTTATTTGATTGATGAAGAATATGTTAGAGAATATTTTCCTAAAGATGTTTTTCTTAGAGATATTGAATTAGGTTTTACCGCTGACGAGAGTTTAAAAAACAAATACTTTCTAGTTACTGGAACTGGTAAATATTTTAAGAATGTTATTAAAGATCCTGAGAGTAATCTTGGATTAGTCAAAATAGATAACAATGGACATGTTGCTCATTTATTGTGGGGATATAAAGATGGTGGGAAGATGACCAGCGAATTCCCTGCTCATTTAATGAGTCACGCGGCTAGATTAAAGGTGAATCAAAAGAATCGTGTTGTTATGCACACTCATCCAACATATACGATTTGTATGGGAGCGTGTCTACCAACTGATGATGTTATCTTTACTAGAAAACTATGGAAATCAAATACTGAAGCAGTTGTTGTTTTCCCTGAAGGCATAGGTGTATTGCCTTGCATGATTTGTGGTACTAACGAGATTGGTGAAGCCACTGCTAAAAAGATGGAAGAATATCGCCTTGTTTCCTGGACAAATCATGGAATATATGGGGTTGGAGAAACAATTGACGAAGCGTTCGGATTAATTGAAACAGTTGAGAAGACTGCACAAATATACATGATTTCTTTAGGGCACGTTGTTAATGAAATCCCTGATGAAGTGATTCTTGGTCTTGCTAAATTATGGATTGTAAAAATTAAGCCAGGTGTTATTGATGAATAAATACTATTTAGCCATAGATCTTGGCGCCTCTAGCGGGCGACATATCATTGGATATGTCAAAAATAATGAAATCGTTTTAAAGGAAATATATAGATTTAAAACTTCAATGGAAGAATCTATTGATGGTTTAGTGTGGGATTTTAATCGCATCTTTTGTGAAGTAAAAAATGGAATTAAAAAAGCATTTAAAAGATATCCAAATATTGTTTCTTTAGCAATTGATGCTTGGGGTGTCGATTATGTTTTGATGAATGGTGACAATCCTATTCCCCCTTTTTATGCATATCGTAATGAAAGAAACATCATAGCGAGTAAAAAAGTTGATAAGATTATTCCATTTAATGAATTATATAAAATGACTGGAGTTCAATTTGCTAGCTATAACACAATATATCAACTCTTTTCAGATAAAATGCTTGGTAGGATTCAATATGCAACCGATTATTTGATGGTGCCTAATTACCTTGTCTATCTATTAACAGGAGTAAAGACACACGAATACACTAATGAATCAACTACAGGCTTATTAAATCCTTTAACCGGAAAATATCTTTTTTCATTAATATATAGACTTGAATTACCCGACTCTTTATTTAATTCAAAAATATCTTTTGCCGGAGATTATGTTGGTGAATTACTTCCTGAAATTCAAAAAGAAGTAAACGGAAATTGCAAAGTGGTCTTATGTGCATCACATGACACTGCCAGTGCGTTTGAATCTATAGATATCGATGATGAATCAATCTTTATTTCTAGTGGAACATGGTCTTTATTAGGCGTGAAGTCATCTAAACCAATCATCTCAGAAAAAACCATGGAAGCAAATTACACGAATGAAGGCGGTGTTGGATACATAAGGTTTCTTAAGAATATTCCAGGTATGTGGATTGCTAATAGATTAAAGGCGGAGACTAAAATCACCCAAGAATTTATTGATAAAAACATTGATATAACTAGTTACAAGGTGAGTTTTGACATTAATGATAATAGTTTAACTGCACCAAAAAGCATGAAAAAAGCATTACTTTCATTATTAGAAAAATGTCCTCCTCGTAGCGACTTAGAATTATTCGCATCTATTTATCGTTCAATGGCAATATCATATAAGAACGCCATTGAATCATTAGAAAATATCACACACAAGAAATATAAAAAGATAGTGATAGTTGGCGGAGGAGCAAAGAATGAGCATCTCAATCAAATGGTTGAAGAATATACAAAAAAAGAAGTTGTTCCAAGACCTATTGAAGCAACCGCGCTAGGAAATATCAAAATTCAAATGAAGGCTAATTAAAACATAACTGGAGGCAAAAATTATGAATTAGAAAATTCAATTTGTAGTGGATTGGTTTGGAAAGAATGCGAAGATCTACAAGAAGGACGATAAGTTGCTTGCTGATATTAAATGTAATGAAAGTGCATTGTTCTATTGGTATATGCAATATAGCGAAACATTAACGATAATTTCACCACAGTCTTTAATTGATAGAGTTAAAAATGAAGCAAAAAGGATACTTGCCAAATATGAGTAAGATAGAAAGATTGAATGAGCTGTTTGAAAAATGGAAAACAGCTCACACTGAAGAATCTGAAGACAATGCCAAAAAAACAATAAGTGGAAATAATATTAAGTCATATTTCTTTGAAAAAGACGGAATTATTGATGAAGAATCTTTCGAAAAAGAAAAGATAAAAGTGTTGTTTATTTCCGCTGAAGCAAACGCAGATGAATATAACGCGAAAGAAGGCATATCTGAAACAGATTATAGGCAATGCTATCTCTCATATTTTAAAGACGGCAAGGATAACTGGGGCGGGAAGATGAGAGAAAGGGTATGCGGAATGTATAAATACTTAACTCGTCAACCAACTTTAAAATTAAATGAAGCTGCCAATAAGTTTGCAGTTATGGATATCAATAAAAGAGGTGGCAAATTTACAATCGATAAAGGAAAACATCTTGTTGCTTATACTGAATTGTATAAAGAGTTTATTAACAAAGAAATAGAAATTATTAATCCAGATATAGTTGTCTTGGTTGGTGTCAACCTCTGTCGACTAAGGATTGTTCAAAAACTTGGATGTTTAGAAGAAGACAATAAATGCTATTTTTTAATAAATAAAAAGAAGGTCCCTATTTTGCTTTCTTTACAAACCGCAAACGTACAATATCAAGCAAAAAGATATCCACCATTGAATGGGTGTGAAAACAAAGCGATTGGCATTTTGTGTTCATATTTAAAAAAAGAAATTGCAAAGTATAAGATCTACGAACAATAAGATTGTCTGTTTGATAAATCATATTAATTGCGTTTATGATACAGGCAATCAAAGTTTGCTGCCCCGTTTTTACAAAAATATTTGAAAAGCCAATATAAGACGCAAAAAACTAAAAATATATTAAGAAACTAGTGTTAATACTAGTTTTCTTTTAGTTTTAAGACAATTTTTAAGAGTAATTGAATTATTAATAGAAGTGGAACCAGAAATAAAAACGTGGCAGCGAGTTGTCCTGACACGAAAAGGATAGAGGTAGCGGGTTTTCTTCGTAACCATTCGGATCCACCAAAACGATGAAAATCCCCCGAAATTTTGTACCAGCGTAGTACAATTAAACGGGGGTTTTATTATGGTACATAATGCTCAATTTTGGTTGATGATTGTCCATGAATATTTGAATAATAAAGCATCTATTCAGCAAGAACTGGCATAATTGCTGGGTTGACATTCCTGATTTGGAAGCTGAAAAAAATGAACCAAAACTATCCTTGTTTGAAGGTGGTAGAGGCACTAATTATTTAAATTACTGGAACGAAAAAAAGCAGTGTTGCAACAAAAATTTACATAATAGTTTCATATAGAGTAACAAAGTTAAGTAGTTAAAAATCATGCGATGTAAACAAAAGTTGACATAAGTTTTTATTGACATGATGTATACAAAAGTTATAGATTTTAAGCATGTTTTTTCGGAGGGAAAAATATGCGTAAGGAAGAAATTAAGAAAATAATTAAAGAAAACAATATTTCATACATTAGAATGCAGTTCACAGATATGCTCGGTGATATCAAAGCAGTTGAGATACCAGCGAGTCGAATTGATGATGCATTAGAAAACAAGATTATGTTTGATGGTTCTTCAATTGAAGGCTTTGTGCGTATTAAAGAAGCTGACATGTATTTGCATCCAGATTTAGATACTTTTTTAGTCCTTCCTTTTGAAGATAGCTCCATTGGTGGAGTTGCTAGATTTATTTGTGATGTCTATATGCCAGATGGCACTCCATTTATTGGTGATCCACGTTATATTTTGAAAAAAGAAGTTAAGAAGATGAATGAGATGGGGATTGATAGTCTCTTTGTGGGCTTTGAGCCAGAATTCTATCTTTTTAAATTAAATAGCGATGGTAGTGTTTCTACGAATTGTAGCGATAGAGCGTCTTACTTTGATTTATCTCCATTCGATGGAGGAGAAGATGTAAGAAGAGAAATCGCTCTTATGTTAGAAAAAATGGGCTTTGAAGTCCAGGCCAGTCACCACGAAGTTGGCCCTGGTCAAAATGAAATTACTTTTAAATACACGGATGTTGTTTCCGCTTGTGATAGAGTGCAAACATTTAAACAAGTTGTGAAAATGATTGCGAGAAAGAACGGGTATCTTGCAAGTTTTATGCCAAAACCACTTAATAAACAAGCTGGTAATGGTATGCACACAAACTGCTCACTTTATAACAAAGATAAAGGCGATTTATTCTATGATCCAAAAGCAGCGATGGAATTATCAAGCATGTGTAGAAAATGGATTACAGGAGTCTTAAATCACGCTCGTGAATTATCTTTGTTAACTAATCCGATAGTTAATTCTTATAAACGATTGGTCAGTGGTTATGAAGCACCGATTTATGCTTGCTGGAGCGACGCTAATAGGAGTTCTTTAGTGAGAATTCCTGCTGCTAGAGGACTTGCGACTCGTACCGAATTTAGAAACGTTGATCCATGTGCTAACCCATATCTTGCTTTAGCGGGTATTTTAGCCTGTGGATTAGAAGGTATTAAAAACATTAAAGATAAAGACACTATCCCACCAGTTAAAGATAACTTATTTGACTTATCTTCTGATGAGATTAAAAATAGAAACATCACTTGTTTGCCAGAAACTCTTCATGAAGCAATTGAAGAATTTAAAACAAGTAAGATATTAAAAGAAGTTTTAGGAGAACATTTATTCCCTAAATATGTTGAAGCTAAAGAAAAGGAATGGAAAGAATACCATACCACTGTTAGTGAATTTGAATTAAAGAAATATTTGGGTAGATAAAATATGTGTGGAATAGTTGGTTCGGTTGGATTAAAAAATCCAAAAGAATATGTTACTAAAGGTTTAAAGATGCTTGATTACCGTGGGTATGATTCAGCGGGAATCGCATTCTTTAATAGTGGCATTAAGATCTATAAAGATGTCGGTAGTGTGGAACAATTAATGACAATTGTTCCTAAAACCATTACCACCAATATCATGATTGGTCACACTAGATGGGCCACTCATGGAGCACCTACTAAGCTCAATACCCATCCTCATATCTCATTCAATCAACGCATTTGCTTAGTGCATAATGGAGTGATTGATAACTATAAAGAACTAAAGGATTTTCTTTTAAAGAATAACTATAGTTTTTATGGTGAAACCGATTCTGAAGTAGTAGCGAACTTATTGGAATACTATTATTTAGAGAACAACGATATCATTGAGACTATTAAAAAAGTTAAATCATTAATTAAAGGTAGTTATGCGATTACTTTCTTCACTGATGACGCCCAAGATACTCTCTATATTCTAAAGAAAGCCTCTCCTTTAGTGATTGGTAAAGGCAGTGACTTTAATCTAGTCGCGTCTGATGCTTCTCCAATGATTGATTACACGAACGAATTCATAGAACTAGAAGATAATGAATTTGGTTATATCAATAGTAAAGAAGTCGTTATCTTTAACGAACAAGGTGATATTACTAGTAAAGAAATCATTCATAAAGATATTGAACTAATATCTCATGATTTGAAAGGATATCCTCATTACATGTTAAAAGAGATTGAGGAAATCCCACAGACCATTAGTAGATTAATCAATACATATTTCCAAGATGATAAATTTCAATTTGATGAGCAGTTAATCAGAGATTTGAAAGAATCTGATCATATCCTTTTTATTGGATGTGGTACTTCTTATCACGCAGGACTTGTGGGTGGTCGTTATTTTGAAAAACACAACAAATCGACGAGTAGATTTATCGCTTCTGAGTGGGCGTTCCACCCAACTTATCCAGGAGCAAAACCATTTATCATCATGATTTCTCAATCGGGAGAAACCGCTGATTTAATTCACTGCTTGAAAATTATAAAGGAACACAATTTAAAGAATTTAATCATTACCAACACTGGTGGTTCTACTTTAGATAGAAACTGTGATTATTCTTTACTCCTCCATAGTGGTGTTGAAGTTTCTGTTGCCTCCACAAAAGCGTATGTCGCTCAAGTTACTTTACTAGCGATGCTTTCTGCTGCGTTAGATAACGATAAATCAGTAGTTAGTGATTTAAGACAGGCTATTAACGTTGTTAACGATATTCAAGATAACTACAAACCAATGATTATGAAAGTTGCTAAAGAGCTGATGAATAAAAAGAATATCTTCTATCTTGGACGAAGCTTTGACTATTTCTTATCTTTAGAGGCCTCTTTAAAGCTCAAGGAGATTAGTTATATTCATTCTGAAGCAATTCCTGGGGGTGAGTTAAAACACGGCCCAATCGCCTTAATTGAAAAAGATTTACCAGTTATCGTTTTCATTACTGATCCAGATACCGCTGCTCCAATGAGAGGCAACATCGAAGAAGTGAAGACTAGAGGGGCGAAAGTCTATGTCGTTTCTACGAAAGAGTTAAGCACCCCTGAAGATACGATTGTCGTTAAAGACTATGCTTATTATTTATCTAGTGTCGCTATTTCGTGTATCGCTTTCTATTTAGCGTATTATGTTTCCTTAGCGAAAGGACTAAATGTCGATAAACCAAGAAACCTCGCGAAGAGCGTGACGGTTGAATAACATAAAAAAGTACTGATTTCAGTGCTTTTAATTTATCTGTGGCACTTTTGTGACAATTCCTGTTGTAACTTATTAAATGTAGAGGAAAAGTTTTTATATGAGAGAAGATTTATTAAAAGGTTTAACTAAAGAACAAATCGCTAGAGTTAAAGCTTGTAAAACTCAGGAGGAACTTTTAAAACTCGCCAAAGAAGAAGGCGTTCAATTAAATGATGAGCAATTAGAAGCCGTTAATGGTGGTGGATGTAACTCTGCTACCAAGCCTACTCATTGTCCAAGATGCAATTCCACAAATATTCGCTACGAAAGCTGTAAACATGAAATGTCTTTTTCCGATTATTATTATAAATGCAAATGCAAAGACTGCTATTATAAATGGGAAGTTGAATAACAATCAAATAATAAGTATAATAGCGACTTTGCTAAAGCAATTTGACAGTATTATGAATAATAGTTTACAATAAAAAACTGAGCACTTTTTATGAGAATATTCATGTCGATTGTTTTTATGTTATTAGTTGCCGCACTTTTATTGTGCGCTTTTATTTCGTTTAGATCGCGTAAGCCAATCGGAAAAACAGTCGCTTTATTACTCATCGCTTTAATCCCTCCTGTTTTAGGAAATTTATTTATTGTTGCTTCTCCAAATAAAACACTTTCTTTAATCGGAAGTTATACCTACTACATTGGTATGGACTTTGTTATTTACGCTTTGCTTAAATACACATTCAAATATTGCGATATCAAGTTTGGAAAGAAATTATTATTTATTCCAATCATTCTTTATGCGCTTTTATTCGCTGACGGATTACAATTAATCCTCAACTTACAATTTGGTCATGCTTTTGATATTGAACTCGTCGAAGCGTATGGATCAACATACTATAGCCTTATAGCGTTTACTGGACAAACAATACACCGTATTGTGGACTACACTATTTTGGGTGGAGTTATCGCTATCTTTGTTTTTAAAACATTTACTTCTTCAAAAGTTAATTCTGAAAGATATTGGATTATTCTTCTCGTGATGATTATTGTCACTATTTGGGAATCATTCTATATCTTCTCAAGAACACCAGTGGATAGGTCGATGATTGGATTTGGTGTATTTGGACTACTCGTGTTCTTCTTCTCGATTTATTATCGTCCACTTCGACTATTAGATAGAATGCTTGCGACAATTGCCTCTAAAATGCCAGAAGCGTTATTCTTTTATGACACGAATGGAAGATGCATTTGGATTAATAACCAAGCAAGAAACCTCGTAAATATTGATGGAAACGACCTTGACTCTGTTAATGAAATACTTTCTGAAAAGTTTGGAAAATATGAAAAAGAAGGAAATGAATGGACAACCACATTCATGAGTGGAACTGACGCAGAAGTTGAGAGTTACTATGTTATTGAAAAGCACGCTGTTACTGATAATAGAGGTCGTGTGGTTGGTTCGTTTTTAAGTGTTAGAGATGGAACAGTTGAACAACAAACCATTCAAAGAGAGACATATAATGCGACTCATGATAGTTTAACTAAAGTCTACAATAGAGCGGGATATAACATGCTTTTATCTTCAAGTGATTTAAAAGATGTGTTCTTCTTAATGATTGACGCTGATTCATTTAAGGAAATCAATGATACATATGGACACGAAATTGGTGATAAAGTTCTTATTAACATAGTTAAGACGGTTCAAAAGCATTTTAGAGAAGATGACCATATGTGCCGTATCGGTGGGGATGAATTTGTTATCTTTATTCAAAATCCTGATGAAGACACTGCAAAACATATTAAACAAAGAATTGATAAGATTAATGAAGAATTATCACATCCAAAAGGTGGCCTTCCAACAATTACTATTTCCGCGGGTGGAGCCTATGGAAGACATTCAAAAGATGAATTCGACTTATTTGAAGCTGCTGATAGTGCGCTTTATGAAACGAAGCGAAATGGTAAAAAAGGCTTCACGTTATCGAAAGATTATTAAGGGGTTAATTGAGCCCCTTTTATTTTGAAATCTAATGCTATAAGTATTATTTGATAAATAATATTTTTTTGATTACAATTATTACATGATTGAAAAGACTATTCAGATTAAAGACACTAAAAAATTAGTGGGATCTTTACCTGCGATTAGATATACAGAACCAGAGTATCTCTATATTGCTACCGCTAATGCTAGATGTCCAAAAGCTGATTTATATATTAAACCAGGTGACCATGTTAATTCTTGTCAAGTTATTGGTATGCGTCATGGTCCTTTCTTTGAACAACCTATACATGCGACTTGTTCAGGCACTTTTGTTGGCTTAGAAAAACATTACCATAGAAATGGTAAATTGACAGACTTTATTAAATTAGAAAACGATCATAAAGACACTTTAGATCCATCGGTTATCATTCGTACTCCAGAAGAGATTAAAGCTTTAACCAAAGAGCAAATGACTGAGATTATTAAAGACGCTGCAAATGTTGGACTAGGTGGATCTTCATTCCCAACTTATATCAAATTCCAAACCGACAAAAAAATTGATTTGATTTTAATTAATGGAATTGAATGCGAACCATATATTACCGCTGACCATAGATTAATGCTTGAATTCCCATACCGTATCATGGATGGAATCACTTATGTCATGCAAGCATTTGACTGCCATCACGCTAAGATTTGTATCAAATCAAAATATAAAGATATCGAAGAAGTTTATCGACAAGTTATTAAAGAATACGAAGGTTCTGGTATTGAATTATGCTTAGTTGGTAACTATTACCCCCAAGGCTGGGAAGTTGAAATGATTAAAAGCGCAACTGGGATTCAATTAAAACCAGGTGAACTTCCAACTAATAGAGGAATTCTTAACTTTAACGTCTCCACAATGGTGGGTATTTATAAGGCGATTAAATACAATATGCCTGTTATCAAAAGATTCGTTACCATTACTGGCGATGGAATTAAATTCCCAAAGAACTTCCGTGTTAGAGTTGGAACATCAATTCATGATTTAATCCCAATGTGTGGTGGATATAAAAACCCCGATAAAGAAAAAGTCTTTATTCTCGGTGGACCAATGATGGGAGCTTCAGTTCCAAGTGATGACTGTATTATTACTAAAACAGTGACTTCAATCATTATCTTAGATAAGAGTGAGGCAAAAGAGGAACCATGTGTCAGATGTGGCTGCTGTGTTTTAAGCTGTCCAGCACACCTTGAGCCTGTTCAAATTATGAATGCGGTTAAAGTTTTAGATAAAGAAAGAATTAAAAAACTCAATCCTTTGAAATGTATCGAATGCGGTCTTTGTACTTATACTTGTACATCAAAGATTCAAGTTACCGACTATATTAGAAAGGCAAAAATGATTGCGAAATTATGAATATAATTAAGGAAAGCGCACCTCATCTTAGAAGAAAAGCTACCGTCGCTAGAATGATGGGAGATGTTTTAATCGCGCTTGCACCAACACTTATATTCTCCTTTGTTGTTTATCCCGCTAATACAGCGATTACTTTAGTAATCTCTTTAGCGGTGATGCTTATTTCCGAGTTCGTTTATGTCGGATTAAGAAATATGATGCCTAAAGATGGATTAAAGCATTCGTTTAAAGAAAGATTTGAATATTCCTATAAAGGAAAATATACGATTAACAATATCTTATCTCCAGCTATTACCGCAGTTATCTTTACTCTTATTATGCCTGCAGGTGCTCCAATATACGCTATTATTCTAGGAGCGTTAGTTGGAATCGTTTTAGGAAAACTCGTTTTTGGTGGATTAGGAAGCAACATCTTTAACCCTGCCGCAGTTGGTATGGTGTTTGCTAAACTCTGTTTTGGTTCACAATACGTTAAATATGTTCCAACTTGGTATTATTCAGTTCCTGATGTTTCTGTTGGCCCAACAGCGTTAAGTGGTGTAGCCGAATCGAGCTTAGATAATATCGTTAATAACATGAGTTACTATAACCCATTCGATTTGTTCTTTGGACGTATTCCAGGAACACTTGGTGAAGTATACAAAATCACCATTTTAGTGGGTCTCTTATATCTTTTAATTAGAAAAAGCGCTGACGTGAGAATCGTTTCTTCATATTTAGTAACCTTTATTATTCTCTCACTAGTTGCTGGCTTATCTATTTATGGATTGAATCAAAAAGTTAATCCTCTTAGTTTTACTCTTTATAACTTATTAAGTGGTGGTGTTTTATTCGGTGCAGCCTTTATGCTTACCGATCCAGTTACTAGTCCAATTAATTCTCCTTCAAGGGTGATGTATGGAATTATTGCCGCCGTATTTACTATATTTATTAGATTCTTTGCTGCTTTCCCAGAAGGTGTGGCTTTTGCAATCTTACTCGCTAATATGATTGCCGTTGTTTTAGATCACTATGAATGGAGCAGCTCTCAGTATACTTGGAAAAAATATTTAGCTATTGTGTTATTAATTGCAATTCCAGCTTTAGTAACTTTCTTAGCTATTTATTTTGGAGGTGCATATCATGTCGGATAAGAAGAAATATGTGATCACCTCTATCACCTTAGGGTTTATTGCCGCTAGTAGTGCAGCTTTAATCGCAGTTACTAATTTAGTAACTAGAGATAAAATACGCGAAAGTGAACAGCAAAGAATTGTTAAAGGTATTCAATCAATTTTCACTGAGTGTGAATCATTTAAAGAAAATGAACTCGTTAATAGTTATAAATATGTTATGACTGCTTATCGAGTAGTTGATAAGAATGACGCTGAACTTGGTTATGCTTTCCAAACAATAGGTTCAAATCAATATGGCAAGATTTCTTTAATTGTCGGATATGAAAATGCAATATCAACTGCTTCCTTTAAAGGAGTATATGTAGTCGTTGATGAACAAACTTATGCTTCTACATTAGAAGATAATTACATTAGTCAACTTCCTGATATTTTAGAGGATGTTAATTGTGGTGCGACTTATGGCGCAAAACTCGTTAGAGAAATGATAAAAGAAGCTGGCAAAGCCGCTGAGGATATTTGGAATTAGTTATGGCAAAAGAAAAAGGAAAGACAAAAGCTAATCTTCTTAAGGGCATTATAAATGAGAATCCTCTCTTAGTGTCGATTCTTGGAACATGTCCTGCTTTAGCAACCACCAAAACAGTGGAGGCTGCTTTAGGAATGGGTTTGTTATTTACCATCGTTTTGATTTGTTCTAATATCTTAGTTTCATTATTAAGAAAATTAATTCCAGAAGAAGTTAAAACCCCAGCCTATATCGTTATCATTGCGACATTTGTGACGATGGTTAAAATGTTCACAAACGCTTTCCTTCCTGAATTATATTCAACCTTAGGTGTCTTTATTTCTCTTATCGTTGTTAACTGTATTGTTTTAGGAAGAGCAGAAGCATATGCTTCTAAAAACAAAGTTTTTGATTCCTTTATCGATGCGCTTGGTATGGGAATTGGTTATACTTTAGCAATTATCTTAATGGCGTTCTTTAGAGAACTACTTGGTACAGGAGCATTTACCTTTGGTAAGATTTTTACATTTATCCCATTAACAAAAGTACAAATCATTCCAAAAGGATATGAAATCTCCTTATTCCAAAACCCAGCAGGCGCCTTTATTGTTTTTTCAATTATCTTAGCGGTTATCGCTTTTATTAAGAACCGTAAGGCTGAACTTGTTGCTTATAATGAAAAACAAGAAAAGATAAGAAAACTTCAAGAAGCAAAAGCGCAGGCTGCAAAAGTAGAAGGAGGCAATAAATAGTTATGAATATGTTTATTTCTTTCCTTTTAGCTATTATTTCAAGCATGTTAGTGGATAACGTTGTTCTTTCTAGGTTCTACGGTATTTGTCCATTCTTGGGAGTTTCTAAAAAAGTCAAATCTTCTTTAGGCATGGGCATCGCTGTTGTCTTTGTTATTTTATTAGCTACTTTAATTTGCTGGCCTTTATATCACTTTGTCCTAGTTCCAGCAGGAATTGCTTTCTTAGATACAGTGGTGTACATCCTTGTTATTGCTTCTTTAGTCCAACTAGTTGGATTATTCATTAAAAAGTATTCTCCTTCTTTATATAAATCGTTAGGTATTTATCTACCATTAATTACCACTAACTGTGCAGTCCTTGGTGTCGCTCAAAGTAACACCGATCAGGGCCTAACATTCTTAGAATCATTAGGCAATGGTTTAGGAACTTCAGTTGGTTTCTTACTAGTTATTGTTGTCTTTAGCTGTATTAGAGTGAGATTAGAATCCGCTAACACACCTAAGGCATTTAAAGGATTACCAATCGCTTTAATCGTTGCGGCGATTATGGCTATTGCGTTTATGGGATTACAAGGATTATTTGTGGGGTTAGGATCATGAGTCAAACTGAAAATCTAATCTTAGGAATATCTATTGTCGTGTTTTTACTCGCTATTTTTGTCGTCTCATTTGTTTTATTTATGAAGACCCCAGCCCCAAAAGGCTGCGAAGATATCAAAATTAGTGAAGAAAACTGCTCTAAATGTGGAAAAACAGAATGTGCTTTCTATAAGAAAGCTGAGGAGGAAAAATAGTTATGGAAATTCTCTATGCGATTTTAATTCTCCTTGGATTAGGACTTCTATTAGGTCTTGGTTTAGCGATCGCTGCAAAAGTTTTACATGTTAAAGAAGATGAAAGAATTGAAGAAGTTGCAAAAAGGCTACCGAATTATAACTGTGGTAGTTGTGGATATGCAGGATGTCACGATATGGCGGAAGCAATCGTTTCTGGCAAAGAAGAAAACTTACGTAAATGTAAGCCAGGAAAAGAAGATCAAAACTTCAAACCAATTATCGAATATCTTAATGAACACCCAAATGAGGATGGTTCAAAAGTAAAAGCTCACCTATGAAAACTAAATTAATATTTCCGTTAATTGCTTTCATTGCTACTTCATGCACTCCAAAAAGCTTTGTTCTTGGTAGCAAAGTTTTTTGTTTTGATACAGTAGTGAGTATTGAATTATATGAAGGCAAAGATGAAGATGTTAAAAATATTGAGGAAATACTAAAGTATTACGACAAATTATCCGATAACTACTTACCTAGAGATATCACTAATGTTTATACAATCAATAACACAAATGAAACGATTGAAGTATCGAAAGACTTATATGATTTGTTGAAATCATCTATGGAAGTCACTTCTAAAGGGGCTAACTACTTTAACTTATTGGCGGGATCTCTTTCAAAAAGATGGAAAGAATCTCTATCTCAAAATCAAGTTTTAAGCCAAAACGAAATTAATGAAGAACTCGATAAGCTTAATGATTCTTCGCTATCTTTATATCCTAATAATTTAATTAAAAGACTAGGAGAAGCGGAAATTGATTTAGGGGGTATCGCTAAAGGGTATACTTTAGATGTAATCAAAGATTATTTAGATTCTAAAGAATATAAACACTACATCATTAATGGTGGTTCTTCTAGTATCCTTTTAGGAGAAAAAAATCTTGGAGATGGATGTTTTACTGTTGGGATGCAAAAAGAGCTTCCTGGAGCCTATTTCAAAGCGAAGAATTGTTTTATTTCTACTAGTAGCAATAGTGAACAGGGCGTAGAAATAGATGGTACAGTGTATTCTCATATCATTAATCCAATTACTGGATCAGCGATTACGAATTATGATTCCGTTATTGTTTTAAGTGAAGATGGATATTTAGGTGACGCTTTATCGACTTCAATGATGATGAACACCATAGAAGAAATTGAGCAAATTGAAAAAGATCAAAACGTTAAAACAATTATCGTTAAAGATGAAAAAATTGTTCATAAACATGTAGGCATTGAGGTTTTTCGCTAGTTATGGATAAGAAAAAACTCAGAAACGATATCATCTTAATTGCTTCTTTACTAATCGCTGCAGCGGTTGCTTTGACTGTGATTTTATGCACTAGAGTAAAAACCAACTTAATTGCGAAAATATCAGTTCAAAACCAAGTGGTGGAAGTTATTGATTTAACTAAAAAAGAAGATAAGCACTTTTATGTCGACGGATTACATGGAAAAGTTCATGTTCATACGAAAGACGGAGCGATTGCGATATTAGAATCAAATTGTCCACATCAAGATTGTGTTCATATGGGTTACATCAGTGAATCAAATCGTCCAATCATCTGCGCTTATAACGCTGTATATATCGTTATTGAAGGGGCGAGTAGTTACGACGTGGTGATTTAATTATGGAAGAAGAGAAGAAAGAAAGACGAATTAGTGTCCATAAAATTGCAATCCTTGGTGTTTTAACTGCGGCCGCAATAGTGATTGGTATATTGGAATCATATATTCCTAGTATTGGTATACCAGGAGTAAAACTCGGGTTAGCCAATATTATGATATTAGTTACTCTATATGAATTGGGTATTCTTGAAGCAGTGTTCGTTAATCTTTTACGTGTTGTAGTAGTGGGTCTAGTTAGAGGAACGATATTTGGAATGGGATTCTTTATGTCGCTTACTGGAGCGGTTTTGTCTTTGGGAGTGATGATTCTTTTCTATCTACTAATTAAGAAATTTTCAATTATTGGTGTTTCAGTTATCGGGGCTATTTTCCATGTTCTAGGACAAATAATAATCGCCATGATTTATCTTGGGACTGCGTATGTCTTCTATTACTTACCGATAATCGCAATTTCCGCAATTATCACTGGAATATTTGTTGGTATAACAGCAAATCTCATCATAAAAACTGGTGTGATTAAAAAGCAAAAAGAGAAATATAAATTCTAATAAATAGTAGGTCAAACTAATTGACCTCTTTTTATCTATAAAAAAATAATGGATAAATATCTGTAGTAATCTAAATACTCTTTTCAGAAGAAAAGTCTATATGGTCCATTTTACTCTTGTTTAATAAAACAAATATTGCGATAAGATAATGTCGGTTTTATAATTTTTGTATAAATTCGTTATCGTTAGTATAACGGAACTTTTTAGAAAAGTAGGAATGACTTATGAGAAAAAAAGTACTATTTTTAGGGTTTTCGCCTGTTTTTCTATTGGCCGGATGTTTAGCGGTAGCAGCGGTTGCTCCTGCAATTAATTTTGCTAAGGGCACAGTTGCTTCTGAAGCTGAAGATCCAAACCAATACGATTATTGGCTAAACTCCATTTCTCAACCAGGCCATCTTTACCTTCACTACAACAGAGGAACAGAGTCTAACTACAACGACTATTGTTTATGGCTTTGGCAATCTTCTCCTCAAGACCTCGAAGGTGCTCTTTGGGGTTTCAGTGGTAATCCACGTGTTTCGGAGAATTTAACGCTAAAACCAATGTCCACTGGTTGGATGACTTATTCTGATGTTGGCAAAGAGGGATCCGGACTATATTATGACGACTATGGTGCCATCATGGACGTCGATTTATATAGAAGTGATCTCGTCGGCGGAAAAACCGGTACACCTGTTACTTATGAAGGCGCTGAGGAATTAGGTTTCTTATTACCTCAACAATCTTCAATGGACGGTTCTTCTAACTGGGTCAGTGATGGTGGAAGAGAAACTTACATTGACGACATTGCAGATGAAGCTAATTGGAGAGTGATTGATGGTGGAAAATGCGTCCACATTTTCGTCTCTAAAGGTGCTTTATCTAACTACAAGTATTTCGCTGGGGATGGTGTTCCAGAAGTCAAAATCAATCCAATTGATAATGACACAACTGGCAAATACAGTTCTTCTATTGAAGCCTACGCTGATACATTTAGTGTTAGTTCAACTTCTGAAGCATTTAAGAAGTTAGGTGTTGGCTATCAAATTTTCGTCGCTTCATTTAGAGATAGCGATGGAGATGGAACTGGTGATTTACGCGGCGTTATTAATTCCCTCGATTACTTAAAAGACCTCGGAGTCGATGTCCTATGGTTAACACCTATTCAAAAATCAGACTCTTATCACGGCTATGATATCAGTGATTATTTAGCGGTTGATAAGAGATTTGGTACGATTAACGATTACCGTGAACTTATTTATAAAGCTCACAAGATGGGTATGAAAGTGATTATGGACTTAGTCCTTAACCACACCTCAAAAGGTAATCCATGGTTTATTAACTCTCAATGGGGCGCGAACGAAGACGGATTCAAGAATGAATGGAGAGACGTTTATACTTGGAAATACAAAGAAGACTTAATCGATAAGTACATTGATGGTTCTTATCAAAAAATAACAGTCGAAACAGATGCGAAGAGTAAAAACCCATCTTGGTATAGAGATGGTGAATCAAATTACTACTACTATGGCAAATTCGGTAGTGGTATGCCTGAAATTAACTATCAAAACGCAAAGACACGTCAACTAGTCATCGAAATGGCGAAATATTGGCTTTCTTTCGGCTTAGATGGTTATCGTCTTGACGCAGTTAAACACATCTTCATGAGAGATGAATGCTATCAAAGTGGCGATATTATTATCACCGATACTGGAAGCAAGAGATCTTATGATGATGAAAAAGGTCAATACATCACAAAAGAATATGATTATTCTAGTAACTTAACTAAGAACGTTGCATGGTGGAAAGAATTCGCTAACGCATTAAAAGCGGATTATCCAAGTTGTTTCTTAGTTGGTGAAAACTTTGATGGATGGGGAACAAGAACTGCTCCTTATTATCAAGCTCTCGATAGTCAATTCTCATTCTCGACCTATTATCATATTCCAGCTTACTTATATGCGAACGCTGGTGGAGCGAGCAACTTCTCTGGTCAAGCCGCTGAAACATTTGACCCATTCGGTGCTGATTCAGCAGTTCTTGATGATGGCAAAACAGTAATCAATATTCCTGGTGGAAAACGTCCAGACTTTATTGATGGTGCTTTCACTTCTAACCACGACGTTATGAGAGCTATTAACCAAGTTAATGGCACTGGAACAAAACAAGAAACCGTCGCCCTTGACTGTGTCACAGGCGCTGGTGATCAAGTTAATAAAGCAAAGATCGCTGCGGCAGTTACAATGTTAGATCGTGGTATTTCCTGGATTTACTATGGTGATGAACTCGGTATGTCCTCAAATACTGATCAACACGTTGCTAAATATGGCAGTGAAAACTGTGAAGATATTTGGTATCGTCAACCATTCTTATGGCAAGATACCACTCAAAGACCAAACTATAAATCTGGTCAATATGTTTTCGAATTAGATTCTTATAATAAGACTCTTGAAACAATGGAACAACAAAAGGCTAACCAAAATTCGATGTTCAATTGGTACAAAGATTTATGTGAAATCAAACACATGTATCCAAATGATGCGAGAATCGCATATGCGAATAGCAGTTCCAATGTTATGGAAATTAAAGTTTATAGCGCGAGTGGTTTACTCACTCTCACTATTTATATCAATACTGGTTTAAGTGACTCTCAATACTTAATGAACCCAAATAACAACCAACCAATGCAGGCTGTTAAGACGATGGGTGGCGCTCCATCTAACGCTGGTGGCAATATCGGTGGTACTAAATTCAGTATTGCTGTATTTAAACATATCTAGGAGGTAATGAATGATGAGAAAAAGTAAATTATTCTTAATCGCATTGCCTTTACTAGCAATGTCATTAGCGGGCTGTGTTAAATATAACGGCCGTGAGTCAAGTAACCCAGTTGAAAAGATGACTCTTACTATCGACAAAACCGAACTTTCAATCGTTGAAGGTAGCCAAGCTACAATTAATGCAACAGTTGATAAGGATGTCGAAGTTCGTTGGTCAGTTGCTGATGAACAAATCGTTACCGCTACTCCTGAAAACGAAAAAGGTTTAAAGGTTACAGTTAACGCTCTTGTTCCAGGACAAACAACTGTAACAGCGTCAACGAGTTACAAAAATAGAACATATACACAAACATGTACAGTCTCCGTTACTAGAAAAGGTGGCGGTGGCGGTGGCGGAGATGATCCAAGCATCCCAGAGCCAGGTGAAACCGTTACCACATATTTAGTAATTGGTGAAAACGGTAGATATCAAGGTCAACCAGGCGTTGATATTCCATCCGTATTCGTTGAATACGCGGTTGAGTTTACCGCGAAAGTTGGAGATCCATTACCAACCAAAGCTGATGTTACAAGCACAGTTGAAGGTTCAAAGTTTGTCGCATGGCAATCTTATGAAGGCGATGGCGCTCTTACGCAGTGGACAACCGTTCCAAATGCAAGAGGCAAGATCTTATATGCTTCATTTGCAGGCGGTGGCGGAAGCGTTCCACCTCAACCAGGTCCAGGACCAGAACCAACTGGTTATGTCACTTTATACTTTGCAGGTATTGGTGCTTGGACAGATGAAACCGCAGTTAACCTTGGTATTAATAATCAATTCGTCGTTGCTGCAAAACAAGCAGATAACAACTATAAAGCAACTGTTTCAGTAACAGGTTCTGTTAGCACAGTTAACGTTTACCTTAACCAAGGTGGACAAGAAGGCAAGTACTTCCATCCAACAACTGGCACACAAGACTATAACAGAATGAATTCCGCTATTAATACTGGTGCAGTAACTGTTGAAGTTGCTGAAGAAATCTCTGAAGCAAAAGAATACACAATTACATTTGTTGATTGGGATTATGCAGAAGATGATTGGAACCATGCATGGTTCAAATATACCTTCACCGCAGGAAAACCAAGTTCGGGTGGTGGAGATCAACCAACTCCTCCTCCATCAACTGGTACCATTACACTTTATTTTGATGGTATTAGTGAATGGACCGATCCAACAGATGTCCATCTTGCAGTTGGTTCAACTTGGAAAGACGCTGTTAAACAACCTAGTGGAAAATACAAGGCTGAATTTACAGTTTCAGAAGTTTCAAGTATTAGCTGTTACTTATCTCAAGGAACAACTAAATATTTCCATCCTGCAAATGGAACAACTTACGACAGAATGTACTCAACTATTAATACAGGATCAACCCAACTAGAAGTTGGTGGTGAATATATCATCACATGGACTGGTTGGCTAGATCACTGGGAAGATGAAGGAAACCATGGTTGGTTTACTTACACCTTCCAACTAGTAGCGTAGAAAGTGAGGCATAACGTATGAAGCATATTAAAAAAGCATTATTAGCAGTTATTCCTTCTTTCATGCTCTTTGGAGTAGCTGGCTTAGCGGCCACTAGAGTTTCTCAAAAGATTAACGGTAATCCTGGTAAGGACACCGCAATCTATGATGAAAACTTAGAACACGCTAGACTCGATCGTCCTGATATCGTCAACGGCAGATATCTTGCTGATGGCGGTAGTGAGGAAGAAGAGGAAGAAGCAACAGTCGTTGTTAACAAAGTCATTCTCCATTACTATAACGAAGCTGGTGGAAACGATGGTAGAGCCTTCTACCTTTGGGTCACTGGTGTTGATGGTGTCGAATATAACTTAGAAAATGCATCCGACATCATGACTGTCAATAGTGATAGAACAATGATGACTATTGAAATCGACTTTACCGATCCAAGATTCACAGCGTTCGCCGGCAAATCTAAATTATTCTTTATTATTAAATATAAGAAGATAAGTGAGATGAACCTCAACTGGGGTGGACAATCAGATGATATGCAACTCGTATATTCTGAATTCCCACCTGCAGAAGGAAGCGATGTTTGTGAAGTTTGGACGATGCCTGCCGCTGGTGGTGGTATCGCTATCTTAGATAGTGAAAACAAAACCAGAGTGCATGGTGTTAACCTCGCTGAATTCAATAGTTGGAACACCATTAAATGCAAGTTGACAAATGATACACAGTCTGTCAATTATCAACTCTATGCATTTGATGAAACATATTACAAAATCAAACCTAAAAAACGTGCTGATTATCAAAGATGGTATTTAGTCAAAGAAGGCACAGGTACAGGTGATGCAAATGGCGAATTCACCATTACCTTCCAATATGAAGCACATATCAATGTCGTCTATTCTTTGGTCTCTCATGATCCAAGTACAGATACCGACCCAGATATGGCGGCCTTAAGTAAGACTGTTACCGTAAGATTTGATAAACTCTACGACACTGATAAGTTCCATACATATTATGAAAATGCGAACTTACAAAAAGATTTAGGTGCCTCATATTCTGCTACTGGAACAACATTTAAAGTTTGGTCACCAGTATCTGCGAATATGACAGTTCTCCTTTATGATTCAGACACTGCTGCTGAATTTGGTGGAGACGATAAATATAAAGGCTACCATATGCACTATACAAGCGGTGGTATTTGGGAGCTAACAATTGATGGAGATATCAAAGGCAAATATTATAACTTCCAAGTTGATAATACCTTAGGTACCAATGTCACAATGGATCCATATGCGACCACAGCTGGTGCGAATGGTGTTCGTGGACTTATCTATGATAAGAGTGAAACCAATCCAACTGGCTGGGACACTCTTCCAACTAAATGGGATGGTGTATCAGGATATGACATTACTTCTCCACAAGAATTATCAATCTATGAAGTACACGTTCAAGACTTTACTGGTGATTCCTCATGGAATGGTACAGAAAAGAATGGAACATATAACGCATTTGTTGAAAGTGGTACACATCTTGCTGGTCATCCAGAAATTTCTACAGGTTATGACCACATCAAAGATTTAGGAGTTGAAGCTGTTCAATTAGTCCCAGTCTTTGACCACGATAACGACGAAAGCGCGGAAGTACTTAAGTATAACTGGGGTTATAACCCTCTCAACTATAACGTTGTTGAAGGTGGTTATTCCTCAAATCCTCATGATGGTTTAGCTAGAGTCAAAGAATTTAAGAATATGGTTCTTGAATTATCTAAGACTAGACAAGGCAAAGAAAATGATGTTCACACTCGTGTCATTATGGACGTTGTTTATAACCACGTGAGTTCGGCAACCGGTAGTAATTTCCATAAACTTATGCCACGTTATTATTTCAGATATGCGGCAAAAGATTACTATTACTGGGATGAAGGAAAACAAGAATATGTCCGCTATCAAATGGAAGGCGAACTCTGGGATGGCTCTGGCTGTCATAATGAAGTCGCTACTGAAAGACCAATGATGAGAAAATTCATCGTTGATTCTCTTAAGATGTGGGCCACTGAATATAAGATTAAAGGTTTCCGTTTCGACTTAATGGGATTACTTGATTTCAAAACCATGATTGAAGCGAAAAAAGCCTTATATGAAATTGATCCAGATATTTATCTCTATGGTGAAGGCTGGACCAGTGGTGGATATCACGGTGAAGGTAGCGATCAATGGAAAGAAGCTCATCCAGGCGAACCAGATCCACATAACTTTGGTGCGATGAGTTGGCAAGTTTATAACGAATGTAACAACTTCTTAACCACAGGAGTTTATCTCGGTGGATTTAACGACGCGGTTAGAAACGCAATTAGAGGCGAAAATAACGTTAATGGTTATCCAGGAAAAGGATATATCCAAACTGGTGACTCTAACCAATATGCATGGACCATCGCTGCTGGATTATGGGGCGTTAATACTGGAGTAAGAACTGATAATGAACTCAGTGGTTATTATCCAGAACAAACAGTTAACTACGCTTCATGTCACGATAACTGGACCGTTAGAGATCAACTCTATAACACTTTAGCTGATGGAACTCACCCAACAGGTAGCCAATTAGCACATGGTGTTCTTCAAGCACACGGCCTAATCTTTGCAAGTAACAGTGCAGCCTTTATGCTCGGTGGAGAAGAATTACTTAGAACCAAAGAATTACAAGTTTCTGATTTGGACGCAGTTACCGCTGATTCATATCAAAACTTACATGGTCACTACATTTCTCATAACTCTTACAATGCACCATTAAGTGTCAACACATTTAAATGGGGCAATAAATACGAAATCTCGTTTGATGATCAAACCATCAAGAACGAACAAGAAGATGGTTATAGATTAGTCAGTTGCTTTGCAAGCTTAATTAGAATGCATAAACAACTCGCTAAGAAACGCGGAGTCAGCACAGGCTATAACAGTTTTGTCGGATCGACATCAAGTGGTAAGTCCGTCGGTAACATCGTTTGGGGCGGTGGTGACTGGGGCGCATTTGATAGCACATCTGCTGCTATGCAAATCAACGAAACATTCATCTACTTATGTACTGGTAGTCAAAATAGTGCCGTCTGGGGCGATGCGAGAATTGCTTCTGGAGACTGGACACGTATGTGGGACTACGGTGGATACACGATGAACACCGAATCTAACAAACTTGAATTCTGGAACTTGAATACGATTGTGATATTCAATTCCAATGGAAAGTGCTAGGAGGAAACGATTATGAAAAAGAAATTATTCTTATTACCATTACTCGTCCTTCCTCTCTTAGTGGCTGGATGTAAGACCATGACCTATACTCCAAGAGTTCCATATCCAGGAATTCCTGAAGATCCAGGTACAGGTCCAGGAGGAGACGATCCAGGCGAACCAATTGAAAAGAACATGGTCGTCAACTTCTATCTCAATTATTCAAATTCTGATACCCCAATTTATACGATGGAATGGTGGAGCTTAAAAGCGTTAGGTGAATGCCCAGAAGAGGCAATCTTAACTGACGCGGACGCTCCAGACCCACTCTATCCTAAATTCTTAGGCTATTCAGAATACCCATCATCAATTGATGAAAGCCATTTGTGGGATTTCGCAAATGACTACAAACAAAGCAATATCCTTAACCTTTATGGTATCTGGGTTGCTCACGTTCAATAGAAAGGAGTAAAACAAATGAGAAAAAATATTAAATATTTAGCTTTCATTCCTGTCCTCCTTTTAGCGAGCTGTAACTTCAAATTCTCTTATTCTTTACCTGATGGAGTCACTTTCTTTACTGGATCTGGCACATGGGATGGTGGAGATGAATCATTTGATGACTCAGGTAAATATGAAATTAAGGTCTGGGTTGATAGCAAGATTCAAAGTTTGACTGAAGCCCAAATCAACAACTTTGCCGCTGTTAGTGGTGGCAAATACACGATTAGTGCGACAGTTCAAGCAATGTCCGAAGGTGAAGCTGCTAGCAAGATGCTTCAAGACGTTTCTAGTGGCGCTGATATCTTCATCTTCGCTCAAGACCAATTATCAAGATTAAAGACCGCTAATGCATTAGCTGCCTTTGATACATCTTTAACTGCTCACCTTAAATCCACTAATAGCGCAGACTCAATTAAGGCTGCTTCTATCGGAGATAAGATGTATGCTTTCCCAACTACAAGTGATAACGGATATTTCCTTTATTACGATAGTTCTGTGGTTAATAGCGAACAAGTTAAAGACATGACTACATTACTTTCTGCTTTGAAAGCCAAGAAAAAGAAACTCAACTTTGATCGAAAGAACGGATTCTATGCGGCAAGTTATTTCTTAGCCACAGGCTGTTATTCACATTGGACTATCGACGAAAAGTCTGGTAGTTTCCTTGGTTATGATGATAACTACAATTCCGCGAATGGTATCAAAGCTGGTATGGCATATCGTGAACTCGCAGATAACTCTGTTGTTGCGACAAAGTCAACATGGACCAACTCTGCTGGAGCGATTATCACTGGTGTTTGGGAATATGAATATATTAAGAGCCAATTTGGCGATAATTTAAGATGCACCGAACTCCCAAGCTTCACATATAATGGTGAAACATTCCATATGTCTTCCTTTGATGGATATAAACTCATGGGTGTTAAACCTCAAGCAGACAAGAAAAAAGCTAGTGTGTGCCGTAAACTCGCTGAATACCTCACAAACGGTGAAAATCAACTTAATAGATTTAAACAAGTTTCTTGGGGTCCAACAAATATTGAAGCGAGCCAAAGCTCTGATGTTTTAGCTCACCCAGCCTTAGCAGCCTTAGCGGCACAACACGAATATGCAGCCCAACAAGAACAATGCCCAGGTGCATGGTTCAACTCATTGGGTGGTTTAGCTGGTAGTATCGCTACTGGTAGTTCTCAAAGTGATATTCAAACGCTTTTAGATAACTATACTGCTGGCTTACCAACATTATTGGATGATTAAAGGAGGGTTTTATGGCAAATACAAACGAATTAGAATTGCTTAAAAAGACGAAGCTCCAAAGAATGGGAATCAACTTTGTTGCCTTCTTTAAATCAATTCCAACAAAAATCAAAAATTTAGGATTATCTATTTGGGGAGCCTTAAAGAAATTCTTCTGGGGAATCGTCAATTTCTTCAAGTTTATTGGCGTGACCTTTGTCAAAGGTGATTGGAAAACAAAAGTTTCCTACTTCATCATGGGCTTTGGTAGCATCTTCAGAGGACAATGGTTAAGAGGTATTCTCTTCCTCCTGTTTGAAGTCGTATTTATTCTTTATATGGTACTTCTTGGTGGTGGATACTTCTCTAAACTATATATCTTAGGTACTCAAGAAACGATTACCCTTGATGATGGCACAAAGATTCAAGGCGACCAATCCTTCAGCATCCTCCTTTATGGTGTGTTAACTATCTTCTTTATCGCTGCGCTTATTTATACTTGGTATCTCAATATCAAGCAAAATAAGATTGCTGAAGAAATCATTAAAGAAGAAAAGAAGCTCGAAACTGCGAAGGATGATCTCCGTGCTATGGTGGATAAGAACTTCCACAAAACATTATTATCACTTCCTACCCTTGGTATTGTAATCTTTACAATCTTGCCAATCTTCTTCATGGTCTTAATTGCCTTTACCGATT
Source organism: uncultured Erysipelotrichaceae bacterium (assembly GCA_902800025.1). Classification (GTDB taxonomy): domain Bacteria; phylum Bacillota_I; class Bacilli_A; order RFN20; family CAG-826; genus UBA2450. Next base: position 59,877 of record CADCDA010000005.1, read on the forward strand.
ACGATAAGCAACACGCGACCTTGTTTGGATGGGTTGGACTTGATAACTTCAAACAATTATTTACATGGACCGCTGGTGGAAAATCATTCTCAGCGACATTCGGGCAAATCTTATTATGGACGCTTGTCTGGGCCTTCTTCGCCACATTTACTAACTACTTCTTAGGTATGTTAGTGGCGATGCTCATTAACAAGAAAGGTATCAAGATGAAGAAGTTATGGAGAACAATCCTCGTCTTCTCTATTGCTATCCCTCAATTTATTTCCATTCTTTACGTCTCACAGATGTTTGCAACAGATGGTCTAATTAATGGTTTATTTGGAACGATTGCTGGCTGGTTTGGTAATCATAACTTCCAACCAATCGATTTCTGGGGTGACCCAATGCTAGCGCGTATTACCGTTATCATTATTAATATTTGGATTGGTGTTCCATATTTGATGCTTGTTGTTACAGGTATCTTAATGAACATCCCTGCTGACTTATATGAGTCCGCGAATATTGATGGTGCGAATGCATGGCAACAATATTCGAAGATTACTCTTCCATACATGCTCTTTATTACTGGACCATACTTATTAACAAGCTTTACTGGTAACATGAACAACTTCAACGTTATCTACTTGTTAACTGGTGGTGGACCAATCAACACTGAAATGTATGGCGACGCTGGTAGCACTGACTTACTTATCACTTGGCTTTATTCCTTAGCGGTTAGTGATTCCGACTATAAGTTCGCCGCGGTTATCGGTATCATGGTCTTCATCGTGGTCTCAGTTATCTCCTTAGTGGTGTATAACTTGATTCCATCAACAAAGAACGAGGAGGAATTCCAATAATGGCAGATAAAAAATCAATGTCAATGTCGAAGAAACGTCGTATTGGCAATATCGTGACTTATGTCGTCCTCATTCTCGTTTCAGTGATTTGGATCTTACCGTTCGTCTTCCTCGTGTTACAGTCATTCAGAACTGAAAATACAGGTATCGTTAACTACGTATTTCCACATCAATGGGGATTTGATAACTATATCTTCTTATTCTCCGCTGAAACAAACTTCTTACAATGGTATTTCAATACCTTCATCATCGCGTTGTTTGTCTGTGTTCTTCAAACAGCCATGCAATTCATGATGAGCTATACCTTATCAAGATTTAGATTCAAACTTCGTAAGCCATTAATGAACGTTATGCTTGTTCTAGGTATGTTCCCTGGCTTCTTAACGATGATTGTTCTCTATCAAGTCTTGAAGGCTGTTGGACTTACTGGAGATAACGCTGTTCCAGGTTTAATCCTTGTCTCAGTCGCTAGTAGTGGTATGGGCTATTATGTTTCTAAAGGTTTCTTAGATACATTACCAAAATCACTTGATGAAGCGGCCCGTGTAGACGGAGCGACAAGAATGGAAATCTTCTTCAAAGTTATTCTTCCACTTTGTAAGCCAATTCTTATTTACACAGTATTGACCTCATTTATGGGTCCTTGGGGCGATTACATCTTCGCATCTGTCATCGCGCTTGGTTCTGAAACAGGTCTTAACGTCGCTGCTGGTTTATACACTTGGTTAGGCCAGTCGATGATCTCTAATAACTTCACTCATTTCTGTGCCGGTGGTGTTATTGTTGCAATTCCAGTCATGGTCTTGTTCATGTTCCTTCAAAAATACTATGTTGAAGGTGTTACTGGTGGCGCAGTTAAAGGATAGGAGGCTATATTATGGCAACTGTAAAATTAACAAACGTAAAGAAAATATACCCTGGCAGTGTCAATGCAACCGTGCATGATTTCAATCTTGACATTGCCGATAAAGAATTCATCGTCTTCGTCGGACCTTCTGGATGTGGCAAATCGACAACTTTGAGAATGGTCGCTGGACTTGAAGACATTTCCGGTGGAACAGTCGAGATTGATGGAGAAGTCGTTAACGATCTCCAACCAAAAGATCGTCACATCTCCATGGTCTTCCAAAACTATGCCTTATATCCTCACCTCACAGTTTATGAAAATATCGCTTTCCCATTAAGACTCCAAAAGAATCCAAAGATGAGCCAAGATGAGATTTACGAAAGAGTGACTAATGCCGCTCAAATCTTAGGTATTACTCAATACTTAACTCGTAAACCAAAAGCCTTATCTGGTGGACAAAGACAAAGAGTCGCTATCGGTAGAGCGATGGTTAAGGATTGTAAGGTCTTCCTCATGGATGAACCATTATCAAACCTCGATGCGAAATTACGTAACCAAATGAGAGCGGAAATTATTCTTTTAAGAAAGAGAATTAATACGACCTTTATTTATGTTACTCACGATCAAACTGAAGCTATGACCTTAGGTGATAGAATCGTTTGTATGAAAGATGGCTATATCATGCAAGTTGGAACACCAACCGAATTATTTGATTGGCCAGCCAACTTATTCGTCGCTCAATTCATTGGCGCTCCAATGATGAACACGATTAAGACCGAATTAACTAAAGAAGGAAACAAATATTATGTTTCCCCATTCGGATATAAGCTCGAAGTTACTGGCGATAAAGGTAAGCTCTTAAACGACCGCAAGGTTGAACCAAAAGAGATTTACTTAGGTGTTAGACCAGAACACGTCACTTTGGTCAAGGAAGGGGCTAAAAACGGCTTCCCAGTGACAATCTTAGTTAATGAAATGATGGGAAGTGAATATCACTTACACGTTCAAACAGAAGATGGCACTAAACTCGTTGTTAGAATTCCAACCATTAACTTAAGCGAAGAAGAAAGAGCGAAGATGGTGGCAGGCGAAGTGATTCATGTCGCATTTGAAGGCAAAGCTATGCACTTCTTTGATATTGAAACAGAATATAACTTATTAACTGATAATCAATATCATGCAGAAGATGATCCAGAAACACCAATCAAATCTAACGAAGCAGAAAGTGAACTCCCAGCGGAAACTTCTCCAGTAGAAGAACCAAAGGCTGAAGAAAAAGCTGAGGAAGCTAAACCAGAAGAAGCTTCTAAAGAAGAAGCGCCTGCTGAAGAAAAGAAGGAAGAAAAAGAAGAAGCTAAAAAGGAGTAAGCCAGTATGTTTAAGTTAGACAAGAAAAAGAAAAGAATGCTTGCATACGTTGGTATCATCGGTGGATGTGCTGTTTTGGCTTTAACTTTCTTCTCTATCTGTCAATTTGAAAAGGCAAAATTTAAAGCTTCTGAAACAATGAAAAGCTCGAGCCAAATGAGTCTTGATAACATTCTTAATAAAGACTCTACTGCATTGACAAGTGAGACGAGTACTTATCACGATTTAGCGGTTTTCTGGCAATCAGTGACTGAAGATTTTACAAAAATCTCTGCTCAGAACGCCGGAGCATATAAAGGTACCGCTATTCCAGCGTATATCTTCTCAATGGCGACACTTGTTTCATTCGGCTTAGTTCTTAAAGACGCTGAAAAGGTCAAAGAACAAGAAGAAAAAGAAGTGTAGCTACATTTATAAAACATTAGGCCGATTTCAATAATCGGCTTTTTGTGTGCTTTTATAAATAAAAGTGATATATTTATGTCATGCAAGAAAAAGAGAAGAAAATATTTATCGGCTTATGTGTTGGAAGTGTTCTTTCGTTTTTATTATGTGGATATTCTCTTATCGCTTGCTTCGCTACTGAATCAAGTGGACCAGAGTTAGGAACTTATATTCTTGAAGTTTCATATTTATTTTTGCATCTTATCTTTTGTGCGATAGTGTTCTATCTCTCTTTAAGAGCGGTTAGGGTTGGATCTTTCTTTGTAAAGAATGTTATCTATCGTGTTGATGGAATAGTGTATAAAAATAGAAGAATTGTGTTATCTATTTTCTGTGGTTTATTCTTTGCGATATTTGTTTATGCGCTTATTCAAGGAATACTGATGACTCTTCCTTTAGCGAATGAGCTAGGAAAAGTCGTGTGGCACGATATTATGAATGGAACATTCCTATTATCAATTGTCTTCTTCATTATTGTTATCTACCCAATCGTGCCTTATACATCAAACAATAAACACGCGGAATGAACCGCGTTTTATTTTGCCTATAAAAATAGTTCACTATCTTTTATTTAATTGATATATAATATCATTAACGACATATATTCACGTCTAATCTAGCTTTCTAGTTTTTAGGTGTGTTTATTGTACAAATTAATCTAAAGGAGAACTTTATGAAGAAAGGATTAATTATTACATCTGCTTTAGCCTTGCTTTTTGGTACCGCTGTTGCCGTTGGTGCACAGCCAAAAAAGGTTGCTAAGGTTGAAGCCGCTACACAAACCACGGTCTACTGTGCGATTGATGCTTCTACATTAGGAACCTATACCCTAAAATTAAACGTCAATCGTCAAGGCGATGGAGACAATTGGCAATCATATGTGATGGATGATTTGGGAGATACTTATGAAACAAAGAAGATTTTCTCAAAAACATTTACCGATTTATATGATGGTTTAGGCGCTATTCAATTCCAACTTTACAATGGTGAAGAATGGGTTGAACAAGATCAAGTGTTTGGACCAAAAACATGGACCTCTCCTACTGTGTATAACAACAAGTTACACGTTTATAAAGGAACTGGTTGGGTAGACTATACTCCAACAAAATATACTGTTTCTGTTAATTTGACCGATGGAGAAGGTAATGTTACTAGTACCAAAGAAGAACAAGTTTTTAAGAATAGTCTTCCAGCTACACCTGCGCTTACCTACGGACAAAGGTTCAGCGGTTGGTTTAGTGATAAAGATTTAACTCTTGGTAACGAAGTTAGCGCAATTACATCTGATTGTGCAGTCTACGGACACATTGAAACTGTACCAACACACAGATACACATTAGATGTTTCTTCTGTCGATATTCTATTTACCAATCCATATTTCTATGCATGGGATGCAGTAGGACATAACGCAGAATGGCCAGGACAAGCTGTCACTGATGGCAAATTCACAGTTCCTGAAGGCGCAGGATTTGTTATTGTGAGTTTCCCTGAAGAAGAAGGAAGAAAACAAACGATTGATATTTCTCAACCAACTTCACCTGTTGCAGATGAAACACTTATTATCACAGATACAGTTCTTGAAGGAAAATATGATGCTTATTGGCAATTAGACGAAGAAGCTCCAGCGGATGGTTTCTATCTTGTCGGTACAAAGAATAACTACAAATTTAGAAATGCCTCATATATTTCTGAAATCGCAAAAGATATCGATGGTAATGTCGGCTATTTAGGTGGCTACGTTGCTGAAGCAAACGAAAAGGTTACTATTCGTAAATCATTCAAAAACATTCCTGGTTGGATTAGTAGTGATGATCCAGCTGAAGGTAGTCCAGAACAAAAGGCATATGGATATAAAGATGGTGGAGATTTCAAATTCACAGTCGCTGGAACATATGACATCTTTGTTCACGAAGATGGTTTCTATGTTGCAGAACATGAAGCAAATAGAATTCGCATTGGTGTTGTTAGCCGTTTATATAAAGGAAATACATTATATTCCTTTGAAAACGGTCCATCACAAAACTCTATTGCTGGGGCAGAATTTACTCCTAGAGCATATGAAGTTGCTGGACATCATTTCATCGGATTCTATTCAGACATATCTTGCACAACTCCATTTGATGATGGAACAAAACTTGATTATGACACAACCATATATGCGAAATTCATTAAAGCCGGATATTACACAATTAGTGGTGCTGGCGAATGGAAGATTGTAAATGCTGTTGCGATGAATACTGAAGATATTGGTGTAAACAATAAAGCAGAAGCTGCTATTACTGTTTCAGCTGTTAATGAAACTTATTCATTCGTCTATTATAACGAAGAAGGTGAGATGGCTGGACACGCAGGCTTAGGCGCTTCATATGATTACGTTGAAGACGAAAGTGATCACATCAAATTCACAAAGACAGGTACATATACAGTTTATTGGAGCAACACCGATAACAAACTTTATGTCAATGGTGGATTACAAGCGTTCTATAGTAACTTCATTAGCTCAATGGCCGCTGTTTGTAACGAACAAGGCGAATACGCTACAGAAGAAGCATACAATGCTGTTAAGGCTGCATGGTTACAACAAAAGGCTGCTTATGAAGCATTAAGTTCAGCAGACAAAAAGACAATCTCTGATATCGGCTTCGATGGTGGTAGTACTGATCCAGAAGCAGACCAATCCTTAAAGATGGTTGCTAAGTATCATTACATCGTCTATAAATATGGCACAGCCGAATTTAATGACTTTATCTGGAATCAAAATCTTGCTGCTAATAATTCGTTCAGTTTACCATATGAACGTATCAGCACAAGCAATAGTGATATTATCGTTATCACAATTATCGCTGCAACAGTCGCAGCAATCTCTGTCGGCGTGTTCTTCATGCTTAAGAGAAAACACGACTAATCAATTAAGATTATAAATTAACAACTAGGCCAGGGGAGACCCTGGTCTTTTTGTGTCACTATATCAAAGATATCGATATTTTGTTGTTGTCTTTATATTTGTATAAAAATATAATAATCGTATATTAGTTTTTTGAAATTATTTGAATGATTTCAGGAAAATATAAAAGAATCAAAGCGACAAACAAATCATTTGTCGTATTTAATTACCATTGTATTTCTTATCTTTGATTGGAGTATGACTATGAAATTAAGACACTCATTAATTATTGGATGTTTAACAGCATTATTAGGTGTTGGTGCTTTTGTTTTTATACCATCTGCAAACCAGCCAAATGCCCAGAAAGCCGAAGCTAATAATACAACCGTGACCTTCTATGTTGCTGTTAATACCGCAGATATTGGTAGTAATAATATGACTTGTAATTTGAGACTCGGCGATGGAGACTATACTGATTATCAAAATATGACCATGGTTGAAAAGGGAATTACTTATAGTGGTAAAAATGTTTATTCTTATACATTCACAGAAAAATATGGTGGCGCAGAATTCCATCTTCGTTATTTTGTTGGCGCTGTAGAGCACTATGTTCATGCTTCATATGGCGACTGGACAGCTGTTAGTACTTTTTCAGGAAAACTATATACTTTTGAAAGCGGTGAGGGATCGTCTTGGGTATCATATTCTATCCCAACCAGATATAGTCTTGTTGGATCTGGTAGCGGTTGGGAAAATGATATTGATCTAACTTCTAACGGTGATGGGACATATTCGACAATTAAAGATTTTGTGATTAATGAGCAATTTAAAATTAGACAAAACCATTGTTGGTATGGAGGCTGGGGATATAACAATGTTTCTGGCACCGGTTCAACTTACTTTGTCGATTCTGATGGTAAAACTGGAAACAACTTTAAATGCACTTTTGGTGGCAATTATACAATCAAATTTAATCCGACCAATTCATCTTTTGTGATTACAGATAATACAAGCGAAACTTTTTCTTACATTTTAACAATGAAGGACGATTATTCCTGTGGATATCTATATAATAGTGATTCAGACAAATATTCGGAATGGATTCCTGCTCCAGCATTTTCATCTTTAGGCGGTGGACAAGCTTATAATGTTAAAATCGATTATAATAGTGATTACTATTATGGCTTATACAAAATTAGTGATAGGTATTTATCTTCATTTACTTATTTAATCGCCAAGAAAAGTGGTAACTATAGTGGAGCGTATGACAATCAATCTTGCACATTTACAGTGACCGATCCTCATAGTGTTTATATTTGTAACAATACAGCGACCCCTGTATATGTTACTGGCACATCAACGTTATATAATGCTTTAGAGTTTATTTATGATTTAGTTGGCCATCGTGGAAACGCTTCATATGACAACCATAGTTTTGATTATTCTATCTGTGCAACTTCCGTGTCTGAAGCAGAAAGACTTATTAATGCTTACGATAATGTTATCGGCGCTGGCGCTCAAGCCATTTGCGAAATCTCATATTGCTATGTTTATAAGTTAACCGGTGGTTATAACGAAACAAATAAAGAATATCGTACAATTTCTGATATGGTTGACGCATTAAGACTTATTGTTGAGAAGAATTCAAATAACGGATCCCCAGCAAATGCGTTAGTCAACAATACAAGTGGTTCAGATACAACAATGGTTGCTATTCTCTCTTCATTTACCGCATTAGTAACTGTTGGTGGATTCTTCTTCATCCGCAAAAAGAAAGTAATGTAATTTTGTACTGATTTTATCTGAAAAAAATTGAAGTGGTGAGACATCCACTTCTTTCATTTGTGGTAAACACTAATTAACTATATCTTTGATATAGATTTTTTCTGGTTGCCTTTATATTTATAAACAAATATAATGTCTCCAATATTATTTTTTGAAAATCCGTTGGTGATTTCAGAAAAGAATATACAAGAAACAAAGTGACAACAAAGAACAAGCGATTGAAACTTGCTACTATTGCCACATTTAATAACCTTTCAGTTTCTTGTTATATCTAGGAGATGAACTTAGACGTTGGTTATTTGTTAAGTTCAAGTGTAATTATGAAAGTTAGACATTCATTAATTATTGGTTGTATGACAGCGTTATTGGGTGTTGGCGCTTTTGTTGGCGCTGGCACTAGTAGAGAAGTTAGAGTTGAAAAGGCTGAGGCTGCTACCTCAAATAGAGAAATTACTTTAATAAACGATACTTACTGGTGGTATACAAACGAAGATGCCATTAAAGTTCATGTTTGGGATGGTGGAGCAACTGATTCAACTATAAATATGGAAATGGTTGCTAATTCAGCAAGACGTAAATGGACAGCGACAGTTAATGTTAGCGACACATCAATGATTGAATTTATTAGATGTAGCGAAGATTATACAACAGATTGGAATTGGAGCAGCAAAACAACAATCAGTGATTGTGATTATTTCACTTTAAACAATGATGCTCCTGGCGGATATGATGGTGCTTCAATTACTCGTTCATATTCTAATGGAACTTACTTAAGAGGAACATTCCAAGATCCAGAATTTACTGATTATGGGCAAAAAAGAATGAGTGCTTCTGATAAAGATGGCTATTCTGTTATGCTTAAAGATTTTACAATTACAAAAGCCACGCGTTTTAAGGTTGTTTATTACACTGACGGCGTTATGGAATGGGGTGGCAATATATCCGGACACTTATCTGATGACGATGCTAATTATCCGTTATATGAGTTCAGCGGTTCTGATGGATATTTAACAGCTAGTGGCACATATGATTTATATGTTAATACAACATCAAACGATTATTATGTTGTTTCCCCAACAGGAAGATATGCTACAAAATTCTTAGAAGAGATTGTTTGCCCAGGCGAAGTTTACAGTGGCGGTAGTGAGAAGTGGGATCTAATGTCTGGATTATTCACCTCTTCACTAAATAGTGGAGCAAGAGGAAAATTTACTTCTGCTTCTGCAAATATGAGCGGAACGATTGTTGAACAAGCAGTTGCTAGATATGATGCTGTTGTTAGACACTACGGCGCCAGTACATATGCAAATTATATGAGCAGAACAATTAGTCCTGCTCCAAGTGGCTCAATCGCTGTTGGACAATTATCAAACGACATGGCTAATAGTGGTTATTTTGCCGCAATTGCTTCTGCGTTTGTTGCGTTAATTGCAGCAGCAGGATTCGTTATTATTAAGAAAAAGAAATCAATCTAGTTAATAAAAAAAGATATAGAGGGCTGAAAAGTCCTCTTTTCTTTTGGGAAATTCCCATATAAGTAAGTTGGTTATTGAAAATAAAAAATCTTTGATTTATTATTTGAGTGTTAATACACAAAGGAAATATTTCTTATGAAAAAACATTTAGGTATTCTTCTTGCCGTTTCATCCTTACCAGGAAATCATGGAATCGGTGATTTTGGTGATTCTTGCTACAAATTAATTGATTGGTTAGCGGATAATGGATATGAATATTGGCAAACCCTTCCTCTTAATCCAGTTGGACCAGGTTATTCACCATATATGTCTACATCAAGCAATGCTTTAGAATATCGTTATATATCTTTAGATATGGTGTCTAAGATGGGACTTATTCCTAAAGTAGCGCCCCATAATCCAGACACTACTCATGTTGATTATTATGATGTTGGGGAATTCAAAAGAAGAGAGCTTTATCTTGCCTATAGAAAGTTTATTAAGAATCATAAGGAAACATTACATAAATTTAAAACTCAAAATCCTTGGGTTAATACATACGCGACTTTTGAAGTCTTTAAATCATTAAATGATAATAAGCAGTGGAATGAATGGGATGAAAGATTCCTTAATTATTTCAATCACCATAATAAGCCACCAAGAACATTTAAGACTGAAATTAACTTTGTTATCTTCCTTCAATATTTAGCGCTTAAGCAGTGGAAGAGAGTTTTACGTTACGCGAAAAAGAAAAATATTAAGATTATTTGTGATATGCCATTCTATGTTGGTTTTGATGGAGTGGAATGTTGGCTACATAGAGACCAATTCCAAATCGGACCAGATAACAAGTTATTTGAAGTTGGTGGAGTTGGACCAGATGCTTTCTCTGATGTTGGACAATTATGGGGTTCACCGATATATAACTTTGAAAGAATGAAGAAAGATAACTATAAGTTATTAATTGATAGAGTTGGCTATTTAGCATCTTTATGTGATTATTTACGTATTGATCACTTTAGAGCGTTTGATACATATTATGTGATTCCAGCAGGTGAAGAAACCGCTCGTAATGGCGAATGGAAGATTGGACCAAGAGATGAATTCTTTAACGAATTATATAAAAGATATCCAAATATCAATTTGATCGCTGAAGATTTAGGCGATTTAAGACCTGAAGTTCTTGAATTAAGAGATCAATTCAATTTACCAGGAATGTTTATTTGTGAATTCACAATCTTTGATTTGAAACAAGAGTCCACAGAAAGACAATTAGTGTATCCAGGTACGCACGATAATGAAACTTTATATGGATGGTATCTGAATTTAAACGATGACCAAAGATGGTTTATCGCTAATAGATTAAATACTACCTATGACGATGGTTTATATGATAAAATCGTTGAATATATTTATAAGATTCCAAGTTTAATGACTATTTTCCAATTACAAGATGTCCTTAAACTTGATAACAGTGGCCGTATGAATTGGCCAGGTACAGTCGGTGATCCAAACTGGACATGGAAACTTAAAGACTTCTCCTTCACTAAAGAAGTTAAGTATCCAAAGAAAGAATGGGTTGAATAGGAGGGGTATAAATGAAATTAACGAAAAAAGCCTTACTATTGACATCAATGATTCCTTTACTTGCTAGTTGTTCAACTAGCTCTATTGCGGGAACATATTATTTCCAAATGGGAAAAGAACAAGGAACCCATTTTGGAGTGTATTTATATTTAACCGATGAAGCATATATCCCAGAAGAAGGGGAAGATATCGGAGATGAAAGCTTCAAGAAATTTATTTTTGATGCGAGTTTCCAATTCCCAACTGAAGAAGAAGGAAGTGCTTCTGAAGCTATCGAAAATATTTTGAAATATTTCCCTAACGGTATTCCTGGGTATTATCGCTTAACCGATGAGAAGAATCCGAAGGGCGAACAAAGAATTAAAGTTGGTATTAATTACCATGATGTTTATGATACATTTAAACAAGTGTACAAAGACACTGCTGGAGAAGATTTTCCAGTAGATGAAGAAACATTAGAAACTTTAAATAACTCCGCGATTATTCAATCTCTTCTATATACGACATATAAAGATAGCACAGTGAATATGTATATTCCTGTGAGTTTTGATGATGTCTATTACCAATTATATTGGTACGGAAAAGATATCAAAATCAATATTGAACAATTTGATATCAGTATTGTGGATGTCACTCCACATGATTTGGGAACTCATCCAAAGGCGGAAGAAATTGAAGCAATTAATAAGACTTTTGAAACCGAACATCAAGGATGCTTGATTTCTACTTTTAGAGATTTTAACCAAGTCAAAATGGGACTTATCAAGAAATAAATGGAAGACAATAGAGAAGTAATTATTAACGTTGAACATTTAACCAAGGACTATGGATATGGTCGTGGTGTTTTCGATGTCTCTATTAAAGTTCATAAAGGTGAATGTTATGGCTATTTAGGCCCTAATGGAGCAGGAAAATCCACAACGATAAGACATATCATGGGCTTTTCAAAAACTTCCGTAGGAAAGGTCCAAATCTTTGGCGTTGATTCATTTGGTAACACTGATAAGATTCTTTCTCGAGTTGGTTATTTACCAGGCGAACCCGCAATCCCAGCCGGACTAGACGGATGGGGTTTCATCCATATGATGGAAGGGATGAGAGGGGAAGCTAATGAAGAAAGACTCAAATATCTTTTAGATTTATTTAAGTTTGATCCAGGTATGCCGGTTAAACAAATGTCTTTGGGCGAAAAAAGAAAGCTCGCCGTTGTGGCAGCCTTTATGAATGACCCAGATGTTTTGATATTAGATGAACCCACTAGTGGACTTGATCCAGTGATGCAGAAAGTCTTTATTAAATTCGTCATCGACGAAAAGAAAAGAGGAAAGACGATTTTATTAAGTAGTCATATCTTCTCTGAAGTCGATGCGACATGCGATACGATTTCAATTATTAAAGACGGACATCACGTTTCAACATTTAACGCGAATGAATTAAAGAAATCACAAGATAAGACATTTGAATTATTCTTTATGAATAAAGAAGAACTTCATAATTATCTTGATAATTTAAATAAGTTTGAAGTTCTCGCTTCTAGCGATGATTTATTAATCGCTGTGATTAAATTCCCACACGATAAACATAACGAGTTTTTCCAAACCCTTAAGGGTGTAAAGATTACAAAGTTTGAAGAGAAACCATTCACCCTTCAAGACTACTTTATGTCTTTCTATAAAGAAGAGAGAGATTTTGGTGGTCTAGAAGGTGTTAAAGGAAACACTAAGGAAGGATTAAAGAAGTAATATGGCAAGTAATCATAAAACTTATTTCTATTACCTCCTTGGTGAAGATAATAACACTTGGGTGGTTAAAGAAAGTGAAACACCATTTGAAGAATATAAAGAAGAATCTTTAGTAAAAGAAGAGGACAAAAAAGCTTTAGAGGAATATATGGAGCATCCATATAAACCAAAAAAGAGCGAGGAACCTACAACTTTACAAAAAACTAAAGACGGCAAAGAGATTATTATTTCCGTTAAAGGATTAACGAAAGATTATGGCAAAGGTCGTGGTATCTTTGATATTTCTTTTGATGTTTATAAAGGCTCGGTATTTGGCTATTGCGGTACGAATGGTAGTGGTAAAACAACAACATTAAGAAATATTATGGGCTTTATTAAGCCTGATAAAGGAACAGTGACTGTTAAAGGATTAGATTCTTGGAAATATGCCTCTGAAATCAAAAAATATATCGGCTATCTTCCAGGAGAAATCGCCTTCCCTCAAGTTGAAAACGGCACACAGTTCTTAAAGATTCAAGCTGAAAGTATCGGTCTTACCGATATGAGTAAGGCAGAGAGCTATATTAACGCGCTTCAGCTCGACCCAACCGCGAATATGAGAAGAATGTCAAAAGGAATGAAACAAAAGACTGCTTTAGTCGCTGCCTTTATGCATTCTCCTGAAATTATTATCTTAGATGAACCAACAACCGGATTAGACCCATTAATGAGAGATGTCTTCGTCCATATGATCAAAGTGGAAAAGGCTCGAGGAGCAACCATCATCATGTCTAACCATATGTTTGATGAACTAGAAGAAACATGTGATTATGTTGGATTTATTAAAGATGGACATCTTATAGATGTCGTCAATATGGAGGAATTAAGAAATCTTCCATATCGAGATTATAAGATAGTGTTTGAACACAAAGAAGATTATGAGAACTTAGACTTACGTAATGTCAATGTGTTAAGTAAAGATGATTACGAACATTCGATATTAGTAAGAGTCGACTTAAAAGATACGAATAAGCTCATCACAAATTTGAATAAATACCCAATCAAATCAGTTACTGAAAAGAAACACACATTAGAAGAATTCTTTGTTAAAGATATAGGAGGAGAAGAATGATGGAAAATAGAAAACAATTTATCTCAAAACCATTATTTAAACAGTCAATGAAATCCTTATTAGGATTATGGATTGCCTTGATGGTTGGATCCGCTTTTATCTTTATTGCCATTAACTTAGCGATTGGTTCAAAAAACTTATTCACTAATATCGATATGGATAGTGTTACCGCTTATGTTAAGGAAGAAAATTTAAGCTGGCTTAAGATTTTAGGATTATTAGAAAAGATGGGATTCTCATTAAGCAGAATTCAAATCATGTCTCAAATCGACTTAAATAGTATTCTTAACGAATTAGTGTATAAGATCGCTGGCGTGTTATTACCAATGATTTATGTGATGATTGCCGCGAATAAACTAATTGCCGCTCAGGTGAGCGATGGATCAATGGCGTATGTTTTATCGACTCCAACGAATAGAAAGACCGTTATTAGAACTCAATATGTCTTCTTATTATTTACAATTACAATTATGTATTTAGCAATTACTGTTGCTGCGACTGCTTCTGAAGGTATCAGCTTTGCAGTAGCAAAAGCAGGTAATCCAGAATTAAGTGGTAGTTGGAACCCAACTACAACATTACTTTTCTGTCTCGGTTCTTATTTAGCGATTTTTGCATTAAGTGGAATTTGCTTTGGAGCTTCTTGCTTCTTTAATAAATCCAGTAATTCCATCGCTGTTGGTGGAGGAGCATGTATTATTAGCTTCCTTTGCTGTATTTTAGGCTTATTTGGTAATGAAGTATTCGTCGCTGTCGGTATTGGTGTTAAGGCGATGTCTTTCTTCAATTATTTATCAATCTTCACTCTAGTGGATAATAGTTCAATGTCTTCCTTTGCTAAAGCATTAGCAGGATATGACGCCACGATTAGCTTCACCTGGATTTGGAAGTTAGCTATTCTTATCGCTATCGGAGTTGTCTTTGCGATGATCGGCGGTAGGAAGTTTGTTAAGAAAGACTTACCATTATAATCTATAGAATAATATAAAGGTCCGTTTCTTATGAAACGGTCTTTTATTTTTCTCTATATTTAGAAAATGACTTTTTTGATTATTTATTGCATTAGGTATTCACATATAATTTGTCATTATTGTATAATGACTACGTATGGCATTCGGATTACTTTATGATTATTTAATGGGCCAGACCATAGACGCGTACAACTACTTCGGCGCTCATTTTGAAAATAGAGATGGCGTTGACGGAGTTGTTTTTAGATTATACGCTCCTATGGCAAGTGATGTTTCAGTCATTGGTGATTTCAATGATTGGAGTATGTATGCCCACAAAATGAACAAGATCGATGATTGCGGTGTTTATGAATTATTTATTCCTGGACTACAAAATTATCAATCCTACAAGTATCACTTTAGAAACGCGAAAGGAGTATATGTAGACAAAATTGACCCATATGCGTTCTTTAGTGAAGTTGCACCTGGAACTTGTTCGAGACTTTACGACATTAGAAATTTTGCGTGGCATGATGAAAAGTTCTTAAAAGAAAGAACTCGTAACTTTGACAAACCAATGTCAATTTATGAAATGCACGCTGGAAGCTGGCTTAAGAGCCATCCAGGCAGATTCTCTTCTTATGAAGAGTTAGCCGATGAATTAATTCCTTATATCCAAGGAATGGGATACACTCATGTGGAATTTATGCCAATCATGATGCACCCATTTTTAGGAAGCTGGGGCTATCAAGCAACGGGATTTTATTCTTGTGACCCAAGATATGGAAATCCACATCAATTGATGTCTTTAATTGATAGACTTCACCAAGCTGGTATTGGAGTGATTATCGACTTTGCGCCTGTTCACTTTGCTAACGACCCATGGGCTTTAGCGGAGTATGATGGAACTTGCTTATTTGAATATAGCAATAAATACCGTATTTCCCCATGGGGAAGCTATCAATTTGATTTAGGAAAAGATCCAGTTAGAAGCTTCCTTATGAGTGCGATTAATTTCTACGTGGAAATGTATCACGCGGACGGAATTAGAATCGATGCGGTTAGTAATATTATTTTCTATAACGGCGATAAGAGAAATGGCACGAATGAAGGGGCGATTGAATTCATCAAACGTTTAAACGGCAAGATGCATATCGCTCATTGCTCTGTCATGATGATTGCTGAAGATAGTAGTGATTATCCAGGAGTTACTAAGGACACTGATATCGGACTTGGCTTCGATTATAAGTGGGACTTAGGTTGGATGAATGACACACTTAAATATTACGCACTAGACCCAGTTTATAAGAAATATGACCATAATAAACTTACTTTCTCTATGGCGTATTTCTATAGTGATAATTTCTTATTACCATTCTCACACGATGAAGTCGTGCATGGAAAGGGCACCTTACTTAACAAGATGTGGGGAGACTATTATCAAAAGTTTGCCTTATTAAGAAACTTAGTCACATATCAATTTGGTCACCCAGGAAAGAAACTCAACTTTATGGGTAATGAATTCGGTTCATTCGATGAATGGAACGAAAGTAAGTCTTTGCCATGGGAATTAAAACAATTCCCTGCACATGATTCGATTGCTCGTTTATATCATGATTTAAACCTCATCTATCGCGCTCATCCAGCGATGTATTTTGAAGAGCATAATCCTGCCACCTTCAAATGGTTAATTGTTGATAATAGCACTGATAGTGTCTTTGCTTTCACAAGAAGAACAAAAGATGAAACATTAATATTTGTCTACAATATGACTCCTAACTTCTATGGATCATTTGGTATCCCAGTAGAAAAAGAAGGAGAATATGTTGAAATCTTTAATAGTGATAAAGACATTTATGGTGGCGCAAATCAATATAACGGCGCTCCTATTGGAAGCTTTGGTGGTTTCATGACCATTAAGCTTGCCTCCTTTGGAGCAATGATTTTTAAACTCGATAAGGAATATATTCCACCAAAAGAGAAAAAATCAAAAAAATAGTTTATTAGAAAAGGACGTGAACATATGTTTGCATCGAAAAAAGATTTTAAAAATGAATTCCAATCACGTTTGCTCCAAAGATATGGTGTAGCCGTTAAGGACAGCTGTCCTAACGAACAATACACAATCTTAGGAGAAATGATTCGTGATTACGCGAATGTTGACTGGAGTAAAACCCACTTAGAATCAATTCAAGGAAAGAGAAGTTTAATCTACTTTTCCATGGAGTTCTTAATTGGCCGTTTGCTTAATAACAACATTCAAAACCTCGGCTTATATAACATTATCAAAGAAGGATTAGATGAACTCGGTATCGATATCAACACCTTAGAAGGTGAAGAGAGCGATGCTGGTCTAGGTAATGGTGGTTTAGGACGTCTAGCAGCCTGTTTCTTAGATTCAATTGCTTCTTTAGGTTATATTGGTCACGGTAACTGTATCAGATACGCATATGGCTTCTTTAGACAAAAGATTGCCGAAGGCAAACAAAGAGAATTACCAGATCAATGGTTAACTAACGGAAACGTTTGGGAAGTCAGAAGAGCAAAATACGCGGTTGAAGTTAAGTTCTACGGACACCCAGAGAGCTATCAAAAGAAAGATGGAACTTTTGGTATTAAAACCGCTGACGCTTTAATCGTTAGAGCGGTTCCTTATGATATGCCAGTTATCGGTTATCAAAACCATGTTACAAATACTTTAAGGCTTTGGAACGCTGAACCAAGTAGTAAGCCACTTCCAAAATCCACTTCATTTACCGATTATTGCATCGCTCTAGAAGAGCTTTGCCATGGCTTATATCCAGATGATTCTACTGAAGCAGGACGTATTTTAAGATTACGTCAACAATACTTCTTAGTGTCTGCTGGTTTACAAAGTGCCCTTAATTCATATTATCGTCACCATAATACCCTTATTGGTATTCATGAAGACTATGTCTTCCAACTCAATGATACTCACCCAATTCTCGCTATTCCTGAAATGATGAGAATCATGCTTGATGAGTATGATATGGAATGGGATGACGCATGGAATGAAGTTACTAAGTGTATGGCTTACACTAACCACACCGTCATGGTGGAAGCATTAGAAAAATGGCCAATTAACTATGTTCAACATTTAATTCCACGTTGCTACATGATTATTGAAGAAATCAATCGTCGTTTTAATAACGAAATGATGGAAAAAGGCGTTAGCGAATGGGAAAGACATGCGATGAACATTATCAAAGATGGTCAAATCCATATGACTAATTTAGCCATCTATACTGCTTTCTCAGTTAATGGTGTTGCAGCTTTACACACTGAAATCTTAAAGACTATTACCTTTAAAGAATTCTATAAGTACATGCCAGAGAAATTTAATAACAAGACCAATGGTGTCACTCATCGTAGATGGTTATTAAATTCTAATCCAAAACTCGCCAAACTTATCACAAGTAAGATCGGTGAAAAATGGATTACTGATATGAGCAAGATTAAGGCTTTTGAAAAGTTCCAAAACGATGAAAAAGTCTTAAAAGAACTCCAAGAAATCAAACTCGAAAATAAAAAGAAACTCGCCGCTTATATCAAAGAACATAACGGCATTGAAGTTGATGTCAATTCTATCTTTGATGTCCAAATTAAGCGTTTACACGCTTATAAGAGACAATTAATGAATGTCTTCCACATCATTTATCTCTATCAAAGAATGAAGAGCGATCCAGAATTTAGAATCTATCCACATACCTATATCTTTGGTGCGAAAGCCGCTCCAAGTTATGTGTATGCAAAAAAGATTATCGAATTAATTTTAGCGGTTGCTGATGTTGTCAATAATGACCCAGATGTTTCACCATTCTTAAAAGTGGTCTTTATTGAAAACTATGGCGTTTCTTTAGCGGAATTAATCATTCCAGCCGCTGATATTAGCGAACAAATTTCTACCGCCGGTAAAGAAGCTAGTGGTACCTCTAACATGAAATTCATGATGAATGGTGCGATTACTTTAGGCACGATGGATGGAGCGAATGTTGAAATCGTTAATAATGCTGGTGAAGATAATGAAATTATCTTTGGCTTAAGAGATAACGAAGTCGAAGAAATGGTGCGTAATGGAACTTATTCTCCATGGGATATGTATAATAACGATTACCGCATTAAAGCGATTATGGACTCCTTATTTGATGGAGAATGGACCAATTATCGAAGAGATAAATTCAGAATGATTTTTGATGAAATCTTTAACAATAATGATCAATACTTCATCCTTAAGGATTTACCAAGTTATATTGAAGCACAAGAAAAAGCCGCTTTGCTTTACCAAGATCAAAACAAGTGGGCAAAGATGTGCTTAATCAATATCGCTAATAGTGGTTACTTCTCAAGTGATAGAACAATTGAAGAATATGTAAGAGATATTTGGAAATTGGAGAAGATTGCTTAATGATTTGCGATTTGACAGATTTATATAATAAGCAACGAGAATTAGACGCGGAAATCGCGTCTAATCATCGTATTAGCTACCAAACAACAAGAAATAAGAGAACACTTGCTTTACTTGTTGAACTTGGAGAATTCGCAAATGCGACCCGTACTTTTAAGTACTGGTCAAATAAACCAAGTGAATCAAAAGAGAGAGTTCTTGACGAATTTGCGGATGGTTTGCATTTCCTTCTTTCCTTAGGAATTGATCAAGGATTTAATGTCGATAGTATCGAAGTAAATGACGACGATAATACCCTAACTGACAATTTACTTCGAACTTATGAATTAACCTCTATTTTCTATTCAAACCAGACTTTGGAAAACTACTTAAGCATGTTCATTTCTTATCTTAGAGCCCTCTATAAACTCGGTTATTCTTGGGAGGAAGCGAAGGCTGCTTACTATTCAAAGTTACAAGAAAATTATAATCGTCAAAATAACAATTATTAATTATATTAATAATTAGACTAAAAAAATAAAAATAAATGGGAGTTTTGTTCTTGTAGAACACCCCATTTTTTTGTCATAATAGTAATATGGAGTATAAAGTAGGAGAACGTGTAGTTCACTCAAGAGAAGGATTATCTACTATTAAAGATATGACTTCCATCTCGGGAAACGAATATTTTGTCGTGGTTAGCGATAAAGGTGACCGCGAGAATATTTACGTACTCAAAAATCGAACCGAAAATATTATTCGTCCGATTATGAGTTTAGAAGAGGCGAATGAACTAATTAACTATATGAAGTCTGTTGAAGCAGAATTCATCAGTAACACCAAACAAAGAAGAGACCAATATCGTAAAAGATTACTCTCTGGAATGGTGAAAGATCTCGCTTACTTAACTAAACAGCTCTATTTCTTTAATTACTACAATTCAATCGGACAAGTTGTCAAACTTGGACCAACCGATTTACAGATGTTAAAAGACGCTGAAAGAGTGCTATATGATGAATTAGCAATCTCGTTTGGAATCGATAGAGACTCAGTAAGTCAAAAAGTTGAAAGCCTAATTAAGTAAATCTAATAACTCACTTATCGAATCAATGATAGGTGAGTTTTTTGTTAGCTCTAAAAGATACTCTTTTGAACGATACCCATAACTAACAAGGACGCAGTCGAGGTTTGAGTTAGTGGCAGTTTCATAATCGACATTGGTGTCACCAATATATAGTGCTTCTTTATTAGTAACACTTAATTCAGATAATACTTTATTCACTAAATCGTTTGCGGGTTTATATCTTAAAGTTGGAATCGAACCCTGAATTGCATCAAAAATATTTGGAAGATAAAAGTTAACCAATTTTTTTGCGCCTTCATCAAACTTATTTGAAACAACCGCGAGTTTATAGCCTCTCGTTTTAAGAGTGAGAAGCGTCTCTTTAACTCCTTCATAAGGGAAGGAATTTTCAAAGTAGTGGGCTTTGTAATACTCTTTAAAAATTGAGAGACATTCAGGATAATCTTTATTATTTATTCCATTAGGAATACTTCTTTCAATTAGCTTAGCTACTCCGTTACCAATATCATCGGTTGTGTTTTTGACGGTACGTAAAGGATACCCGAGTTTTTCTAGGGCATAATTAGTAGCGACATTTAAGTCTTTGACTGTGTTTATCAATGTGCCGTCTAAATCAAAAATGAGGAGTTTCTTTTTATTCACAAATCTATTTTACTGATTTTAGTAGTGAAATGTCTAATCATATATGATTGCCATTTCTATTTTTCGCCTATATAATTGATATTCAAATGGGTAAATATAGATTTACATTCACTAATATTCTATTTTGGGTTGCTATTATTGCTTCCATTTTAGTTTTTGAAAATATCACCTTCTTTGAAAAGGGAACAGCAGAAACATTTATGCTTCCAGGAATGCAAGACCCATATTTCTTTATGTTCTTTGGAATTGCTGCTTTCTGTTTTGTGGCGCTGATTTTATATGAGACATTTTTTAATAGAGCGAAAGTTAATAAACTCGCTTTAGTGGTTTGCCTTACTGTTTTAGTGTGTGGGATTATTGGCATTTATTCATTTAATGGTATGACTTTCTCTAATGGGGCCGCTCCAATAGTGGTTACTGAATGGGACAAAATCAAACATGTTTTATCATTTGTTTTATTTGTATTAACTGTCTATTCTACAGTCTTTTATTTTAATAAAAACCATCCATCTATTAAGAGACTAAGATTCCTCTTCTTAATCCTTGTTTTAGTGACTTATTTCTTTGTTATTTATTCAATTGCCACTGAATACTGGAAATATGAAATGATTGCTAATACGAAGTTAGATGAAGAAATTCCTCATGTTAGCGTTCAATCTTTATTCCAAAACTCCAATATGTTTGCGGGATTCATTTTAATGGGTATCTGCGCAGCAATGGGTCTTAACTATTTCAAAAAGAATCCGCTTTCTTATATTTCAATTATCGGTTTTTCAATCGTTCAAGTATTCGCTTGTTCTTTAACAAGCATCATCATAACTATAACTGGCACTTTATTATATTTCTTAGCGGAGATTATCGCTGACTTTAAGAAATACAAAACAGGACCAGTTCCTTTCGTTAAATTAACGATTGTCTTAATAGCTTATGTCGCTATTATTTTGATGTTCTGTTTAGCTCAAACTTATGACGTAGGAGCGGTTACTGCTTTCTGCCGATATTTATATCGTGAGTTATCCACAAGTGATTTCAATAGCTTCACTAATAGAAGAGAAATCTGGGAAGCAGCGATTGGAGCAAGCAATCAAAACATTACTACATTACTATTTGGCTATGGATTTAGAAATTCCGAATACATTGTCGGTGGTCTTATGAATGTTGATGATCATCGTATCAGTTGCCATAACGGTTATTTGCAACTCCTTCTTAACTTTGGAGTTATCGGTTTAGTGGCTTTTGGCGTTTTTGTATTTGTGTATTTATTCTCGCTTATCCGTCTATTTAGAAGACATTTAAGATTCTCACTTATTTTCTTAATTATTGGTTTTTCATATTTTGCTTTAGCAACCATGGAATCAATTATCGCCTTCAATGCGAGTGCGACTGGTATTATTATTGGTGCTTCATTCTATTTACCTGTCATTAATCGATATCGTCACTTTAGACACAAAGAAGTTGGTGATTACGCGATTGATTATCATTCATCACCAAAACTATTAGAACCAAAATTAGTAGCGAGAATGTCAACTCGATTAATTTTGTCGCTTATGGCGATTGTGGGAGTGTTCTTCATCTTTGATGACTTCCGCTCTAATACACATATTTACTATTCGTTAGTGAATGCTTCTGTGGTTTTAGGATTATTATTCTTCTCTTGGCCATATTTGAATGCTTTATGGGCGAAGACAGGTCATTTATATAAGTATCTTTTCCATGCGTTACTATTTGTTATACCTCTTGCTTTATTAGCGTCAGGCTCTTCAGTGATGATCTTCACTCAAGGGGATAACGCTAATCAGGGATATATTTGGATTTGTCCAGCAGCGTTTATTCTTTATTTGCTACTCGAGATAAGTGTTTATTCCATCATTATGCATGGAAGCTTTAAATTATATTTAAATACCTTTGTTGGTATTAAAACATCCTTAGGCTCATTAATTGGAGCGGGTGGATATATCGCTTTAGCGTACTATGTAAGAGGGTATTTAATTCCTGATTCAATGATTACATATTTGCTATTAGCTATCGGAGCGGGATTATTCTATTATTCATTCTCCTTCCTCACTCCATTTAAAGACTTATTTGAAATCGTTAGATTCCAAGGGGAATTTGATGCAAACTTAATGAAGATCGATATCATTAGAGATCGTTTGGAGGAACCATATGAAATCTAGTGGAATTAAAATTATCGCCCAAAACAAGAAAGCTTCTTTTAACTATTTTTTAAGTGACTTTACAGAATGCGGTATTGAATTAAAAGGAACAGAAATTAAATCTCTTCGTAACCATGGAGCGACAATTGGTGATTCTTATATTGTGATTCGTAATGGGAACGCTGAAATAATTAATATGTATATTAAACCTTATGAACAAGGGAATCTTTTTAATCACGATCCTTTAAGAAATAGACAGCTCTTATTGCATAAGAAAGAAATTAAATGGTTTGAGATGAAAATTAAGCAAGGTGGTTTTACAGTTGTGCCCACTAAGATTTATCTTAAAAACGGAAGAGCAAAAGTGGAAATTGCTTTAGCGAAAGGCAAAAAACTATACGATAAACGTGAAACGATTAAGCAAAGAGATTTATCGAGAAGTATGAATAGAGGAGATGACGAATAATGTCTATAAATGAACTCATCTATTCTTTTGACTATAACGATGAAAGTAGAGATAATCTCGATTCTTTTCTTCGTAAAATTAATTTTAAATATGACGTTCCTTCTATTCATATAGCGGGCACAAACGGGAAAAGTACAGTTGCGTATCAATTAAAGAATGTTTATCAAGCCGCTAAATATAAAGTTGGTCTATTTATTTCTTCTCATTATCAAAGAAACATCGAAGAAATGATTTATATCAATGATGAGCATATTTCTAGTAAAGAAATAGAATCAATTTTTAACGACCATCAAAAACTCTTTAAAAAGTTTGATTTATCTCCTTTTGATATTATCGTTTTTATCGCTTTATCATATTTTCAAAATAGTGGTGTTGATATTGCGCTTATTGAAACAGGTATTGGAGGAGAATATGACTCCACGAATATCTTTACGCCTATTTTATCAATGATCACAAATATCTCTTTGGAACACACAAATGAATTAGGAGTTTCGTTATCTGAAATCGCTAGACATAAAGCTGGTATTATTTATAATAATGTTCCAACTTTAATTGGCAAGATTGAAGGTGACGCATTAGACGTTATTGTTAATGTCGCAAAAAGAAAAGAATCAAAGATTATTATGACTAGCGAAATCCATAACGAAGGCCTTAGTGAAAGTGGAATTTCTTTTGAATATAAAACACATCGCGATTTATTTATTCCTAATTTAGGACATTTAAACGTCATTAATGCCTCTTTAGCGATTGATGCGATAGATTTACTAGTAAATCAATTTCCAGTTAGTGAAGAAGCCTTAAAAGAGGGTTTAAATCACAAATTACCTAAAGGTAAGTTTGAAGTGATAAATAAAGAAGGAATAACTTATGTTATTGATACCGCTCATAATGTGGAAGCAATCCATACATTAAGAGATAGTGTTGATCGATTTCAATTAGAAAAAGAGACTTATATTGTATTTGCCACTAATAAAGATAAAAACATCACACTCATGCTTCCTGAGATTGGTTTATTAGGAAAGATTTATATTTCAACTTATGAAAACAAAAGAGCAAGAGAAGAAAGTGATTATTTCTTGTTCTTAGATGAATATGAGTTTAATGATAATTACCGTTCATTAATCAAAAAGATTAAAGAAGAGCATCCAGAATGCATGATTGTGGTTACTGGTTCATCAGTATTCGCGTCTCTTGTATCAGATGATATCAATAACGATATCGTTTAAACTACAAAATCATTGGATACAGAATGGGTAATTTTAAAAGAGTATAATATAAAAAAGGCAAAAAAATGAAAAAGAATAAGGTTCTAGTCGCGTTATTATTATCACTTGGATTATTAGTGATGCCTGTCACTAGTAATTTTGCTTATGAAACAAATAATAATTATGTTGTTGCTATGGCAACCCCAGAAGCTAAAGAACAATTCTTAATTAAATTTGAATTAATTAGAACTCTCCAAAGAAATGAAGGACGTTCTGTTTGTGATACAACTAAAGAAGAATACGAGGAACTTGTCGCGTATTATTATGATTTAAGCAAAGAAGAGAAAGCCGAAGTGAATGCGATGCAAGATCCAACTAATCTTCCTGGAGAGGATTACACAATTGGGGATGTAATGAAAGAAATTGTTAGACTTTTCTATACACCTCAAACTCCAAATAGTAGCAACAAGAAAAGATTAGATCAAAAAACAACGATTATTATCTCTGTTGTAGTGTCTATTATTGGAATGTCAGCGATATCTGTTCTCTTCATTTTAAAGAACAATAAATTTATTGAGTAGTTAACCTATTTATTTGAATATTATATGTTGATTCCCTATTTGATTTACTAATATGGTTATTGACGTTTCCCTAGATGTGACTTACTTTAAGAATAGAGATTTGGGCCTACCTATTGGTATGGCCTTTTATTATGTACGCTAGCGAGGGAGTTCCCCTCTTTACTTTTGTCTACACTATGTTAATATATAGTTGGTTGTTGGCTCCTCTAGGAGCTTTTTTCATCTCTTCAGGAGGAGACCTACAACAACTAAGAGAACAATTAATAGAACTATCAGTTCCATAACTATTCCTTTCTTCGTTAACATAGAAAGAAAAAGTAATTCGGAGAACACCTCTTATAGACGTGTCCATAAAAAGGCCCCTCATTTATTAAAGAGGTAAAAAATTGAAAAAATTTAATAAAATAATTTCAAGAATTTTGGTTATAAACTAGTTAATAAAAAAATATCATCAAAACCAATTATATATTTACAATAAAAATAAAGAGTGATAGAGTGATTACACTGAAAATTACATAGGGAGGTCAAGATGAGAGAAAAAGTTCTTTTGATTTGCTCGGAGTGCTTGTCTAGAAACTATGTGACAACAGTGAATAAAGACAGCAGCAAAAAGTTAGAGTTAATGAAGTTTTGCAAAAAGTGTAATAAACAAACACTTCATAAAGCTAGCAAGTAGTGGAGGAAATAACCATGGGATTAAAGAAATTTGCAGTTGGTGTTGTTAAGGAAGCTAAACGTGTTCGTTGGCCAAAAAGAGAAGTCCTTATTCCATCAATTATTGTCGTTATCATCATCGCTGGATTAACAGGATTACTCTTATTCGGTGAAGATGTTGCTGGTAGAAGATTAATTGAAATTTTATCTGACGCTTTTAAAGGCGCTAAATAGGAGGAAATAACAATGGTAGATAATAGCAAGACTGCTTTTAGTGATACTAATACCGATATCGGTGAAGAAGAACAAGGTCAACGCGAACAAAGATTAGGTGAAAAAGCGTGGTATGTTGTTTCAACATATTCCACACACGAAAGAAAAGCCGCTTACAACTTACAAAAACGTGTTGAATCAATGGGCTTAGATGATTTGATTTTCCGTATTGTGGTCGTCGAACAAGAAGTCCCAGTGATGAAAGATGGTTTACCAACTGGTAAAACCAGAATGAAAAACTTATATCCAGGATATGTTTTTGTCGAAATGATTATGACTGACTATGCTTGGTATATTGTTAGAAACACTCCAGGTGTTACCGGATTCGTTGGATCTGCTGGTAAAGGTACAAAACCATTCCCAGTTCCAAGAGAACAAATCGAACCAGTCCTTAAGAGAATGGGTATGGTTGACGAAAGTATGTACGACAGATATGAAGTCGGTGATTACATCAAAGTCATCCACGGTACTCTTGAAGGAACAGAAGGAAAGATTCTTTCTATTAACAAAGATACTGGTGCAGTGGAAATCGAAACCGTCTTCTTTGGTAGAACCACCAGAGTTGAAGTTGATTTCTCTGAAATCGAAAAGATCTAAAACAACAAAAAAGACCCTTTGGGTCTTTTATTTTTTTAAATATTTGTTAATTTCTTTCGGAGTAAAGATTGGTATTCCGCAATTTTTATAATCTTTTTTGTCGCTAGTTACAATGCAGTCAAGCATTGCTTCTTTTGCCGCTTCGATTTGAAGAGAATCTTCATAATCCTTTGTTTCAGAATAAAGAGATTCAATAGCGGCATCTGCGCTTATACCAATTACCTTATCACAAATACTGTAAGTTGCTCTTTGATATTTTTTGGATAATTCCTGATTATGAAGCATTCTATGTAAAGAATATTCGATGTCTCTCAATGACATAGAAGTCACATATATACTATTTGAGAGAGTATAGCAATTGTGAAAAAATAACTCAGCATCGCCTTCGTCTCTTTTCAAAAAGCAATCTAAAAACACATTAGTATCTACTAAAATCCGCATTTTTTCATTACCTCATCGCCAACAATATCTTTATAGTCTCTTCCATCATCATATTCTTTTAATGATCCAGACAATTTAAAGAAATCTTTAAAAGCTTCATCTCTTGGATTTTTTAATACTGCAATAACGTTCTTATTTTTCGTAATATAAACAGGTTCTGTTGAAGATAATTCTAAATAATGGCTCAAGTTTTGCTTTAATTCTGTTGCGGTTACATAGCACATATTTGTACCTCCATAATGTACAAAATTATCATAAAAAAATGTACATTTCTTTTCAATCAAAATGTACATAATTTCAATAATAAACTTTGTTTATTTCTTTTTTTGTTTTCCGTTGATCGCTTCTCTAAATGCAGAGATTTCTTTAGAAGTACCAACGACATAAACGGTGTCATCAGGAAGCAATGAATCATTACCACCAGGGACGAATGATTTTGCGCCTCTACGAACTAAGACGACGTTAACACCATAAACATTTTTAGGATTCATATCTTTTAATGTCATTGGGAAGAATCCTGGATTAATAATGATGGAAACGACTGAATACTTAGCGTCTAACTTGTAGTAGTCTTGGAAATCTTCGTTACCAATACGGTTTGCTAAAGCGGTACCAGCAGCCTTTTGAGGAGTGATAACTTCAGTAGCACCCAATTTCTTCATAATTGGGACATAGTAGTCATCATCGACACGGACGATGATATTTTTAACGCCTAATTCTCTAAGAATAACAGTAGTAAGAACACTAGCTTCTTGATTATCACCAAAAGCAACGATAGCAGCGTCGACATCAGGGATGCCTAATTCTTTTAACGCTCTTTCGTCTGTTGAGTCAGCGATAAAAGTAGTAGGTAAGTCATTAGCGACTTCTTTTGCTACTTCTTCATTGTTATCGATAGCGATAACATCCATTCCATTGTCGATTAATTCTTTAACAATGGAACGACCGAATTGACCTAGTCCAATAACTGCGAATGATTTGTGTGCCATAAGGGATTCCTCCTATTAACCAATAATAACATCTGATTGTACACGTTTGAAATGGATGTTTTCTTCTCCACTCATATCTGCTTGGAAGAGTTGGAACAAGGTGATAGGACCAAGACGACCGAAGAACATTAAGATAATGATAACTATCTTACTGCCAATTTCGAGTGATGGTGTAATACCTGCAGATAATCCAACAGTGCCGAATGCAGAGAAGACTTCAAAGATCACATTTTCACTTGTTGCGAGAGGTTTACCATTTTCTAAAGTTCTAACAATAGTAAACGCAATCACAATATTGATGACGGACAAGAACACTAAAGTCATAGCCTTTAGGATACTTGTTCTAGTATATTCACGCTTGAAAGCGACAATACTCTTTCTTTGTAAGAATCTGACCAAGCAGAGAACGATAATAAAGATTGTAGTTGTTTTAATACCACCAGCAGTGGAGATTGGTGAACCACCAATGAACATGAATAAACAGCTGATAGTTTTACCAGCAACAGATAGACTGTTTTGGTCGTAATTAGCAAAGCCTGCTGTTCTTAAAGTGACACTTTGGAATGTTGCTTCAAATGTGTTCATGTTTCCATTAAGGACATCAGTTAAACAGAAAGAAACAAATCCCGCCACTAAAAGGACACCAGTTGTCATTAAGACAATCTTTACAAAACCACTCCATTGTCTTGGGCGTTTTCTTAAGATCACAATATCGATAATTGTGATGAAAGAAATGCCACCTAAAATGATAAGAATCATAATATAGGAACACATGTAGTAGTACGCCCAGGTTGGGAGATTATAAACGATTGGATTTTCGGCAATTCTAACTAAAGAATAAGCTCCAAAAATATCAAATCCAGCGTTATTAAATGCAGAAACTGAAGTGAAAGCAGAAGCCCAAATTGCTTCAGCAGGAGTGTATTCTTTAACGTTGAAAAACACTGGTAAACCTAGCAAGAAACCCAATATTTCACTAACGAGAACAATTGAAATAACTCTTTTAACAAACTTAGAAACTCCAGCGATTGTGTTACTATTTACTGCTTGAGATAAGAACAAACGATCTTTGAATTGGAGTTTTCTTTGAAATAACGAAATAAAGAACGTAAAAATTGTAATGAAGCCAAGACCACCAATTTGAATCATGATCATAACAATCAATTGACCAATGAAAGTTAATTCCGCTCCTATGCCATTAGCATAAGTTGATAAGCCAGTCACGCATGTCGCAGAAGTGGCGATAAAAAGTGAGTCCATGAATTGTCCCCATTGTCCATCTTTGTGAGAAAATGGGAGTGTTAAAAGGAGTGCACCTAATAAAATCACTCCTATGAATGATAGGAGCACTAAGAAGTATGGGGAGATGGCTTTTTTGTTTTTGTTTTGTTTATTCATATAAACTGTTTGTATTATACACTGACGATTTAAAAAAGCAAATTAAGGGCATTTCAAAACTTGAAAAATGAGTGTTTTCCTTAATGATTCTACGAACTTTTGTTTTGTAAAAAAATAGTGCTTTTTTCAATCAAATTTATTAATTTATTAATAATATTTTGATGTATTCCTATAACGCATAATTTTATAAAAAATTCTCTTGCATTCGTATACACGTATTTGATATTCTATTCAAGCATGTTGCCTTCACGCATACGAGAGAGTGTGAATGCATATGTAAGTCCTGTGGAAGAGTGGTGATTCACCCGTACCACAGCACGGACAAATCTAAACATAGGAGGAAAGTCACGTGAGTAAAAAAATCGCTAAAGTCTTAAAGATGGAACTTCCTGGCGGTGAAGCAAAACCAGGACCAAAACTCGCATCTGCAGGTATTAACATGGCGAAGTTCTGTACCGACTTCAATGCTAAGACTGCTGATCGTCGTGGGGAAATCGTCCCAGTCATCATTACGGCTTATGAAGACAAATCTTGTGATTTTGTCATCAAAACTTCTCCAGTTGCTCCATTACTTCTTAAAGCTGCTGGAATTCAAAAAGGTTCCGCTACAGGTGTTAAACAAACTGTCGGACACATCACAAGAGCACAACTCAGAGAAATCGCTGAGTACAAATTACCAGATTTAAACGCTAATGACATTGAAGCGGCTATGAAAATCGTTGAAGGTAGTGCTCGTAACATGGGAATCGTCGTCGACGACTAATGGAGGAAACTATGAAAAAGGGTAAGAAATATGTTGCTGCTTTAGAAAAAGTAGACTCCACTAAACTCTACAGTGTTGAAGAAGCTGTCAAGCTCGTTAAAGAAACTTCCACTGTTAAATTCGATGCGACAGTCGATGTCTCATTCAAACTCAATGTCGATCCAAAACAAGCAAATCAACAAATCAGAGGAACTCTCGTCCTTCCACACGGAAATGGTAAAACCAAAACGGTCTTAGCCATTACTGATAAAGTTGAAGACGCTAAAAACGCAGGAGCAGACTTCGTTGGTGGTCCAGAAATCATTGAAAAGATTCAAGGTGGCTGGTTTGATTACGATGTTATCGTTGCAACACCAAACATGATGCCTCAATTAGGTAAAGTTGCTCGTGTCCTTGGTCCTAAAGGCTTAATGCCAAACCCAAAGACTGGCACTGTCAATCCTGATATCGCTCGTGCGATTAAAGAAATCAAAGCCGGTAAAGTGGAATACCGTGTCGACAAAGAAGGAAACATGCACGTTTCCATCGCTCGTGTCAGCTTTGATGAACAAAAGATTGCTGATAACCTCAACGCCTTACTTGACGCAATCTTAAAGGCTAGACCATCAGCAGTTAAAGGTACATATGTTAAAAACTCTGTGATCCACACGACCATGGGTCCAGCAATCCACTTCACATTTAACGGTCGATAATTAACAAAGATTTCAATATACCAAAGACAGTAACGGACGTGGAGTCTTAATAATGTTACCGAGGTGATGAAAAAATACATTTTATTCTCACTGTATATTGGAGCCTCAAAAAACCAAACAAATTGAAAAGGAGGTCAAAAACATGAATAAGGATGTCTTAAGCGCAAAACAAGAGATCGTTAAAGAGATTGTTACTAAAGCGCAAGCAAGTTCTGGTATTGTCATCGCTGAATATCGTGGCCTTACCGTCGCTCAAACACAAGAATTAAGACGTGCTTTAGCAGCTGAAAAAGCTACTATGAACGTTTATAAGAATTCCTTAGTTGAAAGAGCGAGTGATGAACTCGGCTATAGTGATTTAAAACAATTACTCGAAGGTCCTAACGCTGTCTTCTTCTCTGAAGAAATCGGTGGTGGTGCCAAAGTTCTCGCCAAATATGCGAAAAGATATGGTGACTCTTTGAAAATTAAAGGTGGCGTCTTTGAAGGCAAATACGCTGACAAAGCCGGTGTCTTAGAAGTTGCAAAACTTCCAAACAAAGAGGGCATGCTTGCCATGTTATTATCGTGCTTACAAGCACCAGTCCGTCAATTTGCCTGTACAGTTAAGGCTGTTGCGGATGCAAAATAATGCCAATTTAGGAGGAAATGAAAAATGGCTAAATTAACAAAAGAAGAAATCGTTGCTAGCTTAAAAGAAATGACTGTTCTCGAACTCAATGAATTAGTCAAAGCAATTGAAGAAGAATTTGGTGTCACAGCCGCTGCCCCAGTCGCAGTCGCTGCTGCTCCAGCTGAAGAAGAAGAAGCAAAAGGACCAAGCGAAGTCAGCTTATTTATCAAATCTTGCGGTGCTTCCAAAGTCCAAGTTATTAAAGCAGTTCAAGCAATTACCGGTTTAGGATTAATGGATGCAAAGAAATTAGTCGACGCCGCTCCAGTTGCTGTTAAAGAACACATCTCCCCAGTCGAAGCTGAAGAGCACAAGAAAGCTCTCGAAGCCGCTGGTGCTGAATGCGAAATTAAATAATTTTGCTTCCAGTTTATTTACTCTGAGGTATTAATGGGTCATTACTTTGACGAAAATCCAGAGATTAGTTCGCATGTTCGCGAGATTAGTTTCACGCTTTTTGGGAAGGAGTATGCCTATTATACTGATAATGGAGTATTTTCTAAGTCTCGGATTGATGAGGGGTCGTATATCTTTTTGAAGGTATTACTGCCCCTTCAATTAACCGGGAGAATTCTTGATTTAGGTTGTGGCTATGGTCCGATTGGACTAACCATCGCTCAAGAATCAAAAGAGGCAAGAGTTGATCTTGCCGATATTAATTCGCGCGCACTCGCTCTAGCGTCAAGGAGCGGGGAACGACTGAATTTAAATAATCGAGTCACCTTCCTTCATAGTGACATCTTCGAAAAGATTGAAGGACCATATGATTCAATTGTTGTGAATCCACCTATTCGAGCTGGTAAAGTTGTTACCTACTCAATGTATAGCGGGAGTAAGCAATACTTAATTGATGGCGGTTCGCTATATGTGGTAATCCGAAAGAAGCAAGGGGCCGAAAGCGCTTTCAAATATCTCGAAACAGTATTTGAAAACGTTATCGTGCTTCATAAAGAAAAAGGCTATTGGATTATAAAAGCCACAAAGTGAACGAAGAAAATTTTTATAGAAAAAGGAGCCATTAGAATGTCTAGAAATATTACTGACCTTAGACAAATTAACAATCACCGTTATGATTACTCTAAAATTTCTGGTGATCTCCCTCTTCCAAATTTAGTGGAAATTCAAACCAAGAGTTACGCTGAATTCTTAGAAAAGGGTCTTGATGAAGTATTTAGAGAATCATTCCCAATTGAAAACTATGTCGGTACATTAACTATCGAATACATTTCAATTAGACTTGGTGAACCAAAACATTCTTTCTTAGAATGCAAAGAAAAAGATTTAACTTATAACGTACCAATGTATATCACAGTACGTTTAATTCATAAAGAAACAGGCGAAATCCAAGAGAGTGAAGTCTTCATGGGTGATTTACCACTTATGACAAGTAGTGGTACATTCATCGTCAACGGTGCGGAAAGAGTTATCGTCAGCCAACTCGTCAGATCTCCAGGCGCTTATTTATCCAAGGAATTCAAAGCTGGTAAATATTTATATGAAGCCGACTTAATTCCAGGTAGAGGTACTTGGTTACAATTTGAAAGTGATGCAAAAGACTTATTATCTGTCCGTATTGATAGACAAAGAAAGATTCATGCGACAACCCTCTTGAGAGCGTTGGGACTTGAAACTAGTGAAGACATTGAAAAACTCTTTGGTGATAACTTCGCTTTAAGAAACACTCTTGATAAAGAAGAAAGCAAGATTAAGACTAGCAAGGCTGCTCTTGTTGATATCTTTAGAAAGATGAAACCAGGTGAACCAGTTACTGAAGAAGGTACAACCAACTTTTTAGTTCAAAGATTCTTCGATGAGAAGAGATATGACTTAGGTAGAGCTGGTAGATACAAATTTATTAAGAAACTTGGCATCTATAACCGTTTACCAGGTAGAATCCTCGCTGAAAACTTAGTTTCTGCAGAAGGTGAAATCAGATTCAAGAAAGGTTATCAATTAACCGCTGAAGATGTTGAAGCCTTAAGAAATGAAGAATTCTTCGAACAAGGTGCTCACCTTAAGAATGTCAAAATTAACGAAAAACTCGACACCAATGGTAGAGTCAATATCGTTAAGGTTTATAACAACGAAAAAGATAAGAAAGTATCTATTATCATCGGTACTGACTTAAAGAATACTTCTACTTATGTCAATATTTGCGATATCATCGCTGTTTTCTCATACTTCCTCAATGTTATGGATGGATTTGGTGATACAGACGATATCGACCACTTAGGCAATAGAAGAATTAGATGCGTTGGTGAACTCATTCAAAACCAATTCCGTGTTGGTTTAGCTAAGATGCTCAAGACTGTCCAACAAAAGATGTCGATTTCTGATTTAGGCAATGTCAAACCAAAAGCCTTAATCAATCCACGTCCTTTAGTGGCTTCTATTAGAGAATTCTTTGCAAGTTCACAATTATCTCAATTCATGGATCAAACTAATCCTCTTGCTGAATTAACAAATAAGAGAAGATTATCCGCATTAGGTCCTGGTGGTTTAACTAGAGACCGTGCGAGTACTGAAGTTCGTGACGTTCACGTTTCTCACTATGGACGTATTTGTCCAATTGAAACACCTGAAGGTCAAAACATCGGTCTTATCAATAACCTCGCTTCATACGCGAAAGTTAATAAATATGGATTTATAGAAACCCCATATCGTCCAGTCGATAAGAAAACCTGCCGTGTTTTAAGCAAGGCAGAAGATAGTGTTTATCTCACCGCTGATGAAGAATGGGATTATGTCATCGCTGAAGCGAACATCAACTTAGGTGAAAAAGGTGAAATCCTTGACGAAGTTGTTGTCGCAAGACACCATGGCGAAAATATCCTTGCTAAAAAAGAAGAAGTCGACTTTGTCGACGTGAGCCCAAAACAAGTTGTTTCGATTGCGGCTGGTAGCATTCCATTCCTTGAAAACGATGATACCATGCGTGCTCTTATGGGTTCGAACATGCAACGTCAAGCTTTACCACTTTTGAAGCCACACGCTCCACTCGTTGGTACTGGTCTTGAACATCAAATTGCTCGTGACTCTGGACTTGCTGTTGTCGCTGCTAATGATGGTGTTGTCACTTACACTGACTGCAGAACAATTGAAGTTTTAGAAAAAGGTAAGAGTGAGCCTGTCACATATCACTTACAAAAATTTGAAAGAAGTAACCAAGGTACTTGTATTAACCAAGTGAGTATCGTCAAAGTTGGTGACAAAGTCAAAAAAGGACAAATCATCGCTGACGGTCCAGCTATGCAAAATGGTGATCTCGCCCTTGGTCAAAACGTCACAATCGCATTCATGACTTGGAATGGTTATAACTATGAAGACGCCGTTATCATGTCTGAAAGATTAGTGAAAGACGATGTTTATACATCAATTCATATTGAAAAATATGATTGTGAATGCCGTAGCATTCCAAAATTAGGTGATGAAGAAATCACCGCTGATGTACCAAATGTTTCTAACGAGAGCAAAGCTCACTTAGATAAACGCGGTATTGTCGTCGTTGGTACTGAAGTTAAAGAAGGCGATATCTTAGTTGGTAAAGTGACCCCAAGAGGTCAAACCGAACCTACACCAGAAGAAAAACTCTTAATGGCGATCTTCGGAGAAAAGACCAATGAAGGTAAAGATGCTTCCTTACGTGTCCCACATGGTGGAGCAGGTATTGTTCTCGATGTGAAGATTCGTAAGAGAGAAGAAAAAGCCAAAGACAACATTCTCCCACCAGGAGTTAATGAAATTGTTACCGTTTATATCGTTCAAAAGAGAAAGATCAGTGAAGGTGACAAGATGTCTGGTCGTCACGGTAATAAGGGTGTTATTTCCCGTATCTTACCAGAATGCGATATGCCATTCTTACCAGATGGCACTCCAGTTGACATCATGTTAAACCCATTAGGTGTTCCATCTCGTATGAACATCGGTCAAATTCTTGAAGTCCATTTAGGTATGGCTTTAAGTAAACTTGGTTATAAGATTGCTACCCCAGTTTTTGATGGCATTACTAACGAAGAAATCTTCGAATTAATGGATAAAGCTGGTATGGCTAAAGATGGTAAGACCGTCTTATATGATGGCCGTACAGGCGAACCATTTGATGAAAGAATCAATGTTGGTGTCATGTATATGATTAAACTCGTCCACATGGTCGATGATAAATTACACGCCCGTGCGACAGGACCATATAGCTTAGTTACACAACAACCATTAGGTGGTAAAGCACAAAACGGTGGTCAAAGATTTGGTGAAATGGAAGTTTGGGCTCTTGAAGCTTATGGTGCAGCCCACATCTTACAAGAAATCATCACTGTTAAATCTGATGACCGTGTCGGTAGAAGAAAGACCTACGAAGCAATTATTAAGAATCAACCACTTCCAAAAGCTGGTATACCAGAAGCCTTCAAGGTCTTAGTAAAAGAATTACAATCCTTATCAATGAACGTTCAACTTCTTGATGATGAAGGTAATAGTATTGATATGGACGCTTTAGCGAAAGAAGCTGACAAAGAAGAGAGAAAGATTAACACTGCTCTCCGTAACCTTGTTGGTGAAGAAAGTGGAAACGTCCAAACTGGAGTTGACGAAGATGTGAGTTTCACACCGCTCGTTGATTCTAGAGAATAGTGAAAGGAGGAAATTACCATGTTTGATGTAAAGAAATTATCTGCTATTAAAGTGGGACTTGCCTCCCCAGACACTATTAGAAAATGGTCCCATGGTGAAGTTTTAAAACCAGAAACCATTAACTATCGTAGCCAAAAGCCAGAAATGCAAGGCTTATACTGCGAAAAAATCTTTGGTCCTAGTAAGGACTACGAATGTCATTGTGGAAGATATAAGAAAATTAGATATTCCGGTGTCGTTTGTGAAAAATGTGGTGTTGAAGTCATCTCCAAAGAAGTTCGTAGAGAAAGAATGGGTCATATTGAACTCGCTTCTCCATGTACACATATTTGGTATTTAAAAGGTATTCCAAGTAGAATTGGCTTACTCTTAGATGTCTCTCCAAAACACCTCGAAGAAGTTGCGTATTACGCTGCTCACATCTGCTTAAATCCAGGCAGAAGTGAAATTCTCACCAAGAGTGAATTTATCAATGAGAAAAATGGTCGTGATGCCTTTATCCCAGTGATTAGAGAAATTCAAAAACACGGTGAAGAATGGGGTTTAATTCCAGGAAGTGATGATTACTTACGTTCTGAAGAACTCATCGGTAGACTTGAAAACCGCAGCGAAGTTTTTGACTTTGAAACCAATTACAACTTCATTAGAAAATATACTGGAGCAGAATTCTCCGAAGGCGCTCTTGCTATCAAGAGATTACTCGCTGATGTTGATTTAGATGCAGAAGCTGAAGATATCAACAGAAAAATGAAGGGAACATCTGCTTTAAACAGAACTAAATTAACCAAGAGACTTGAAGTTATTGAAGCTTTCCGTCATAGCGACAATAAGCCAGAGTGGATGGTTTTGGATGTCATTCCAGTCATTCCACCAGATTTAAGACCAATGCTTCAACTCGATGGTGGTAGATTTGCGACCTCTGACTTAAATGATTTATATCGTAGAGTTATTTCTCGTAACAACCGTTTAAAGAAATTAATCGATATGAATTCTCCTGCTGTTCTTCTCTTTAACGAAAAACGTATGCTTCAAGAAGCCGTTGACGCTTTAATTGATAACGGTAGAAGAAATAAGCCAGTTACTGGCCCAGGTGGTAGACCTCTTAAATCCCTCAGTAGTGGACTTAAAGGTAAACAAGGTAGATTTAGACAAAACTTACTTGGTAAACGTGTCGACTATTCTGGTCGTTCCGTTATCGCAGTTGGTCCATTCTTAAAGATGTATCAATGTGGTTTACCAAGAGAAATGGCTGTCCAATTATTAAGACCATTTATCGCCTGTGAACTCTTAAAGAGAGGTATCGCAAACGCTCATAAGCAAGCGGATAAGATTATCGATAGATATGATCCAGCCGTCTTAGATATCGTTGAAGAAATCATCGGTAAACACCCAGTGTTACTTAACCGTGCTCCAACCTTACATAGACTTGGTATTCAAGCGTTCCAACCATGCTTAGTTGATGGAAGAGCCATTCGTTTACACCCACTCGTTTGTACCGGATTTAACGCCGACTTCGATGGTGACCAAATGGCGGTTCACGTTCCACTAAGTAAAGCTGCTCAAGAAGAAGCTCTTGATTTAATGCTTGCAAGTAATAACATCTTAGGTCCAAAAGATGGCAAACCAATCGTTACTCCATCTCAAGACATGGTCTTAGGTAACTATTACTTAACCTTAGAAAACACTAAAGAAGACTTCTTAAGAAAAGCTAACGAAGTTAGAGAACGTAGTCCTCAATACGCTGAAAGACTTGAATTATACGCCGCTAGCGAAGGTAAAGTCTTCAGAAGTGTTGATGATGTCTTACTCGCATATCAAACCAAACAAATCCACTTACATAACCGTATCGCCATTATCGGACGTGCGCTTATGAAGAAGGGATTCACCGAAGAAATGAATAGAAGTTACTTAATTACCTCTGTTGGTAAAGTTATCTTTAACCAAATCTTCCCAAGTGATTTCCCATATTTAAACGCTGTTAATAGCGCTAACATCGCTAATGACTTACCAGAGTACTTTGTACCAATGGGAACAGATGTCAGGTCTTATATCGCATCTCAACCAGTCCGTACTCCAATTAAGAAAGGCGATTTAGGAAAAATTATTAACGAAATCTTCCAACGTTATGATCGCAAAGGAAATCCAAAGACCAGTGCGGTTCTTGATAAGATGAAAGATCAAGGTTTCCAATACGCAACAGTTGCTGGATTTACAATTTCTATCGACGATATTCATATCGTTGAAGGTAAACAAAAGATCTTAGATGAAGGTGACAAGAAAGTCGCTGAAATCGAAGAAATGTACGAACTTGGTATGTTAACTGATGAAGAAAGACACAACAGTGTTGTTGAAGTCTGGAATGACGTCACCGCACTTGTCCGTAGCAAGTTAACTGAACAAGTCCAAAAAGACCCACGTAACCCAATCTTCATGATGAGTGATAGTGGTGCTCGTGGTAACATTTCCAATATTACCCAATTAGCAGGTATGAGAGGTCTTATGGGTAACACCTCTGGTGGAACCATCGAACTCCCTGTTAAACGTTGCTTCCGTGAAGGTATGACCGTTTCTGAATTCTTTATTGCGACCCACGGTGCTCGTAAAGGTGGTACCGATACCGCTTTGAAGACTGCAGACTCTGGTTACTTAACAAGAAGACTTGTCGACGTTTCTCAAGACGTTATTGTTAGAGAAGTCGATTGTGGAACAGACCACGGCTTCGTTGTTAAAGAAATTAGAGATACCTCTAGAAACGCAATCGTTGTCAAATTATTCGACCGTTTAGTCGGTAGATACGCCCTCAACGATGTCATTAATCCAAATACTGGTGAAGTCATCGTTAAAGGTAACACCATGATCAATGAAGAAAGTGCAAAAGCGATCATTGACGCTGGTATTACTGAAGTTGAAATCAGAAGCTTATTTGGTTGTGAAACCAAAGATGGTGTCTGTGTCCACTGCTATGGACGTAACCTTGCTACTGGACGTGAAGTCCAAGTCGGCGAAGCCGTTGGTATTATGGCGGCTCAATCTATTGGTGAGCCAGGTACTCAATTAACAATGAGAACCTTCCATACCGGTGGTGTTGCTGGTAGCGATATTACACAAGGTTTACCTCGTGTCCAAGAATTATTTGAAGCGAGAAATCCTAAAGGTGAAGCCCTCATTTCTGAAATTCCTGGTGAAATTACCAAGATTGAAGAAAAGAATGGTTGCTACTTAGTTACTGTCACTAACGAACTCGAAGAAAAGACATACACCACAAGCTTTGGTGCAAAGCTTCGCGTTAAGAAAGGTGACAAAGTCATTAATGGTGGCAAGATCACCGAAGGTGCAATCGATCCTAAGAAACTTCTTGAAGTTAGCGATGTTAAAGCGGTTGAAAGATACATCGTTAAGGAAGTTCAAAAGGTCTATTCATCTCAATCTATCGGTATTTCTGATAAACACATCGAAGTTATCGTTAGACAAATGTTAAGAAAGGTCTTCGTTATCGACGCTGGTGATACCGACTTAATCGCTGGTACACGTGTCTCTCTTAACACCTTTACCGCTAAAAATAACGAGGCGATTATTGCTGGTAAACGTCCAGCGGTCTTCTCACCTCTTATCTTAGGTATTACTAAAGCGGCTCTTGAAACCGACAGCTTCTTATCAGCAGCGTCCTTCCAAGAAACCACAAGAGTGCTTACTGATGCGGCTATTAAAGGCAAGACCGATTACTTACACGGCTTAAAAGAAAACGTCATTACTGGTCACTTAATTCCTGCTGGTAGAGGATTACTCTCCGAAGAAGAAAGTAACGAAATGCTTAAAGACTTCTCTGTTGAAAAGACAATGCACGAAGTCAAAGATCGTTATGTCGAAGACCATGACCGTGTCATTAACGAAATTCACGAAAAGATTGACCGCAAAACCGAAGAAGCTCGTTAATCAAGCAAATTGAAATTGCTCACACTTATTAAAAGTGTGGGCTTTCTTATTATTGATTATTTCGTGTCAGTAATGTAAAACATAATTAGGAGAAAACAGCATGTCTATCATTAGAACTTGGTTTATTTTGCCTATTATGCTTTTGCCAATAATAGGTTTAAACCACCAAAAAGAAAAACACGAAAATATTTATTTAAACGAAAGCTTTTATAGCGAAGTTGTTGACTCGTCATCTGCGACTAACAATTCAAAAAAAGATCAATTATTTGATGATTTGCCATACACTATTAATTCAACAAAAAAGGATATTAAGGACAGTTTGTTATCGAACGATGATTTTTATATTGATGGGATAGTTATATATAATGGTATAGAAGTATATATAAATGATTTGTACGATTTTTCTAAAATAAATAAATTCGATATTGCCGAATGGCTTACAAATATAAATGTATTTAATAATGATGATCTGGTAGAATCTTTTTATTTCATTGCATATAATCGATATTTTGATAATATAGAATGTTTAAACGAGTATAAAGAAAGATATTTTGAACTTTTAAATAATTCAGAAAGAAGTGACAATAGTTTTGCTGATCCTTTTGAGCCAAGGATGTTTAATCCACTCATTATAGAAAGTTCACATTTTATTGTTGAATATGAAAGCAATGTTTTGTATGGAAATGTTTATCCTATGGTTGGTGTCTTTGAAAACTTATATAATACTTATGTTACAAGCAATGGGTTTAATTCACCAATCCCGGAATCTGGTTATTCAAAATTGAGAATACAATTGGAATCAGTCGATGGAAACGGTATTGCTGGAATCACATATGGGTATAGCTATTCTACAAGCAAGTGTAGATGCAAAATTGTGATTTATAATTACAATAATAATTCCGGTTTTTCATTAAAAAAACAACAAGTTGCGGCTCATGAGTATTTTCACGCAATTCAATTTGCATATAATTCGTCATCAGCGTGGTTCCAAGAAGCGTTTGCTGATTGGTCAAAATTATATATGTATGGTTATAATGATTATAATTATAGGGCAAATAACTTTATTAATTCGGAATATCCTTTATATTATGATGATACTAAATATGGGGCGATGATATATCCGCTAACTTTATATAAAGATTATGGTGGAATAGGAATAATAAAAGATTTCTATGAAGAGTATGAAACCTATGGATACATAAACAATGGAAACGCTTATTTAACTGCTATTGTTAATGATATTCTATCAGAAAATAATTATGATGATGTATTTTCTGTAACTTTTAGAAATATGACCGGGTATCTTTTTAACCCTTATTATTTTTATCAGAGTATCAGTAATGATTCGTATTATTGGAACAATACCTGCGAAAATGTTATAAACTTAAATAATGTCTCTTCTTATTCTGGGAGCACAACCATAAACAATTTTTGCAGAAAATACTATACTATTTCAGTTCCAAATAATTTTATTGGAAACATCAGAATTGATGCAACATATCAAAGCACAGCTTTTATGGTTTTGTATGAATCAAGAACTGTTAATGGCATTAATCAATGTACGCTTATCGATC
Organism: uncultured Erysipelotrichaceae bacterium; assembly: GCA_902800025.1. GTDB lineage: Bacteria > Bacillota_I > Bacilli_A > RFN20 > CAG-826 > UBA2450. The sequence continues at coordinate 102,037 of CADCDA010000005.1, forward strand.
CTGTTTCTTCAGGAACAACGCAATCATATACTTTTAGAAGCGGATGTAACGAAATTGGATTTGCATTCTTCCACCCAATTCCTTCTACGAACCCAGATAATATATCATTTACTGTACGAAGAGAAGCGGATTTAAATTTATCCAATAATGAAAGATATTATGAAAAGCAATTTACTTTTACCTCTGCTAATGATGTGTTTGAAACTCATTTCTCACGAGCTATAGGTGGAGATGTTATTTTTCAAACCACGGGAACAGTTGATACCTATTTAACAATAAAAAACGAGTTAGGAGTAACATTGGCTACAAATGATGATAGCGGGTATAGTGCAAACGCTTTTATAAAACTTAATTTAACTGCAAATACAACTTATCGAATATATTTGAGTTGTCTTAATTTCAGCGATATTGAAACGACGAAGCTAATTATTGTTCCATCAAATTCGTATAGTACTAATCTTGGCAGTAGTGTTACAAGCTATTCCACAATTTACAATATTAGTAGTTCTGGTGGTAATACAATTCCTATTGTGCATTCTCAGTATCAAGTAAGAATGATAACGTTTACTCCAACTGCCAATCATACTTACAACATTTTCACTACTGGTGATGAGGATACATACTTGTATGTATTAAATCCTAGCGATAATAGTTTAATTATTGAAGGCTATTCTTTTGCCGATGAACAAGGTGTTGATGGGGATGGCAACGCAGGCTTATATAGATATATGACGACAGGTACAACATATTTGATAATTGTGTCACTATATTCTATAAATGAGTCATCAGGGTCCTTTGCTTTACATATAAATGTTTTATATTGAGGTGAAACAAAATGAGAAAAATAACAAAGATTATTTCTTTCCTATTAATCTCCCTTTTTTGCGCAAGCTGTGATGATGTGTTTGATGGCATTATGTTTAATTCTCAATCACCAACATATGGAGTTTATTATTATTTCCCTTCTTATGCATTAATCAAAGGATCAATCAATTTATCTGATAATAATTATTCAATTGATAAAGAATCTGTGACTATCAATTCTGTTAGCAATTATTCTGTTGTAAGAAAAACAAATAATTTTTTAATTGATGGTAATAGTGTATCAATCTCATTTAGTTTATTTGATGAAATAGGAAGATATAAAAAACCAACAAATGAAACGTATTACAAACCTTTGTTTTTTAGTGGAGATAGCCTTGTAACATTTTTAAAACAGTATGATTATTTTTATCTTTTTTGTGGTGCCATTACTGATAACAATCATAGTGAATATATCAATGTTAAAACAAAACTATATAATTTATTCCCTTTTAAAGGAGAAACTTTAAAGTTAAATGAACTTCAAGACTTTTATGCTGATGAATGTGAATTGCCGTATTCATATTTAAAAATCAATATGTATAACAAAGATGGAAAATGTGATGATATTCCATTCACTGATTTTTATTGGAATAATATGTCATCCATAGAATTTGAAAATTCTTTCAATCGTATGGCAGATAATCCTCCAGATCCGTCTATAGAAAGATTAATGGATTAGTATTAATCAAATTAAATAATTAAGTCTTTATGAAAACTCATAGGGACTTTTATTTATTTTCTAAAGGGTTATGATAGTTATATGGATTTAATAACTGCGATTATTACTTTATTAGTTGGTTCAGCCGTCTTTATCACTGGAATGAATATGATGTCTAGTGGTTTAAAGAAAGCGACTGGTAAATCATTAAGACGAATTTTTAAAAAGACACAAAATAATCCTTTTGCGTGTTTAGGAATTGGGGCTGGAGTTACTGCGCTGGAGTTACTGCATTAATTCAAAGTAGCGCTGCAACATGCGTTTTAGCGGTTGGTTTTATTAACGCCGGTGTCATGACTTTATTCCAAGGAATGAATATCATGCTCGGTTCATTTATTGGAACGACCATTACAGGCTTGCTCGTTTCTTTATCATCCTTCAATATCTCAATTTGGTTTACATTATTAGCTTTTATCGGTGTAGTGATGATGTTCTTTAAAAAAGAAAAGATTAAAAACATCGGTGAAATTTGTTGTGGACTTGGATTAATCTTCTTTGGCTTAAGCTCTATGAGTGGCGCTTTTAAGAGTTCTACAGAAATTAATGAGTTCTGTCAAACTATGTTCCAAGCGATCAATTTCCCATTACTTTTATTACTTTTAGGAATTGTATTAACAGCTTTAGTTCAATCTAGTAGTGCGACAACTGGTATTGTGATTGTTATGGTTGGTAGTGGGGCTGTTCCATTTTCTAGCGCGATATATATCGCTTTAGGAGCGACAATTGGTACATGTGTTACTACATTAATCGCAACAATTGGAGGAACAGTAAACGCGAAAAGAGCAGGCTTAATATCTTTATTTATCAAAATCTTTGCGGCTTTAGTAGCGATCGCTATTGTTTGGCCTCTTAGTACACCTATAAGTAATTTCTTTGCTACTTCATTTGGTTCACCTGAATTAGGACTCGCATTATTTGTGATGTTCTATAGTTTAATTTTCTTCCCATTATCAATTCCACTTGTAAAACCTCTTATTAAGTTAAGTGAGAAACTTATCAAAGATAAAGATGAAGAAAATAAAAAGAAATTACTTCTTTATATTGATGATCGATTATTATCTAACCCAAATATCGCTTTGATGGAAGTTAAAAACGAAATTCTCCATATGCATAATTTAGCAATGCTTAACTTTAGATATGGTTATGAATATTTAGTAAAAAAAGATAAGACAAATGTTAATTCAATCGCAGATACAGAAGATAACATTGATTACATCAATAATAAGATAACTCAATATTTAATCGCTCTTAGTAATCGCGTAAATAGTGAAGATAGTAAAGTAGTCGGTGCTTATTTCCATGTTATTAATGATATTGAACGTATTGGTGATCACGCCTATAACTTCTATGAAACCGCTAAAAAACAAGAAGATTCCGATTTAGCGTTTTCTCCAGTTGCAGTTAAAGAGTTACAAGTGATGTTTGATTTAATCATGGATATGAACGATTTAACAATCGAAATCTTTAAAGATGATAATTATTCTAGATTAAACGAATTACA
>CADCDA010000006.1 GCA_902800025.1 uncultured Erysipelotrichaceae bacterium
CTCTATTGATCGTAACTTCCTTGACAACGAATACTTCTATTCCCTTACTAATGAAGATGATCGATATATTGCTCCAACAAGTTCTTCTCCTATAATTAATGGAAACACAGTTACATATGGAATATATCCTCAAACCGTATTAACGGATGAAGAACTAGTTTCTAATTTAGATAACGACGCTACAGAGCAAACAAATGGTTGGTTCTTATATAGAGGAGAATATTACGCAAAAGTAAGTGCTACTCCATATGATTCAGACTATACATTTGATAACGGAACAACAATCGTAGAAGATACGACCTATTGGTTCAAATGTGAGCCTATCACATGGAATGTCCTTCCAAATACCAATGGTGAATACATCCTCTCTAGTGTTTTATTAGATGTGCATTGCTATTATGACTTTGAATCTGCTGGATATGAGTATGATGAATATAGAACAATTAACAACAAGAAGGTTTATCGCAATAACTACGAATACAGCGACATCCGTTCGTGGTTAAATAATGAATTCTACAATTCAGCCTTTGCTTTAGGTAAAAGTCATATTCAAACAACAACTGTCGATAACAGCGCTTCCACAACCTTTTCAGATGAAAATTCTTATGCTAGTGAAGAAACAACTAAAGACAACGTGTTCTTACCAAGTTATAAGGATTACACCAATGGCAGTTATGGATTCTCAGCACCGGATAATCCAGACGATGCAAGAAGATGCTGCAAAACAACCGATTGGGCTAGAGCAAGAGGCGCTTGGTATGATACCAGGTACTGGCCATATAATGGTGATTATTGGACTCGTTCTCCTTCCAGCGAAGAATACGACGTCGTGAGTAGTGTCGCCTATACCGGTTGGGTCAAAGCATCTGAATGGAAGGTAGTCGACCAAGCGTGGGTCTGTGTTCGCCCTGCTCTTTCAATTAAAATCTTATAGTTTTAAGGAAAAGCAATCATAATTAAAAGCTCCTGTTAAGGAGCTAGTTACTTGGACATTAAATCGTTTATTTCACCGTTAATGTCATAGATAGAGATGTTAATCCATTTACTCAATTGCTCGAGTTTAGTTGGGTTCATCTCTTTTAATTTGACTGGAGAGAGTAGTGTGATTTTTGGATCGTTTCTCCAATGATGGAGTGGACATACTCGCTGATGCGGTTAGCCTCAAACATTTCATCAGCGTACTTTTTCACAGTTTCCGCTCTATAGCCTTTTTCTTCTTTGAAGAATGATAAGTTATATAACCACCTAACTCTATCAAAGAAGGTTCCAAATTCGTGCCTCACTTCAGAGACAGTTAATGGATGTTCATACATGGACATAAGTGTTTCTCCTTTAATAAAACTATTACTGGTAACTCTCGTGCTACCTATATTTAACTTATAAGCTAACCTTTGCTGCTTATGTCCGTGTAAGTAGTATACATAATCTTTTGTTTTATTGCTCTATTTTTTCTTTAAAAGCGACATATTAATAATGGAGGTTTTTATATGTCGAGCGAAGAAGAACATATTTGTTGCATTTGTGGTAAAAGATTTAAGGGTTATGGCCATAATCCGGATCCTGTAAAAGTTGAAGGCTGTTGTTGCGATGAGTGTAATGAAAAAATAGTATTGCCAGCAAGAGAAGAACAAATACGAAAAATAATAGAATCTTGGTAAAAAACTAAAAGAACCACTTCAAAAGTGGTTTTTTATTTGTCTCTTCAGTAGGGACCTTTTTATTAAATAAAAATTACATAATAAATCCAAATATTAATACAGGAGGCATTTTATGCAAAAGTTACAAAAACAAAACGGAAAAAAACTACAGTTTCAATTAACTGATAGCGAAGAAAAAGTCTTGAGAGTTATTTATTATCAAGCAAAAGCAAAACTCGTCTGTAAAGACGGAGATTATTGTTCGGAAAACATTTTATTCACAAATAGAGTTGGTGAAGAATTAACTGGTTTTGCCGGTATTAAACTCACAAAGATTTTGCAAAGGTTGGTTTCTTTAAAACTTATTAAAACATACTACGCAAAGGATAAGTGTAGTGCTTACCGCCGTTATAGATATGTAAGAATCAATTGTAAAGCATTCGACGATAAATATTGTTGGTCAGACTAGCTTTAGGGAACACAAGTTCCTATTTTCTGATTTGTATTGGTGAAATTAATGAAAAAAGCAGAAAAAAGATTTTATAGTGAAGGCAAAAAAGAATATCTATATTTTGTTGGCTCACATTTAGTGGGTGTTTTTAATGTTAATGATGAATGTATTTCTGAAATCTTAGCCTTAAAAGGCGATATGTTTAAAGTGATTATAAATAAAAAAATATATTTATTAAGGATTTATATAAAAAAAGGAATTGGATTAATGTTTGAAATCGCAAATAACGACATCAACTTAACTAATCCAAAAACTTACATAGTCCAAGCAAGAGAGTTAATCACAGAGATGGGTATTCAACTTTAAAATTTGTTATTACTGATCTAAAAATCAACGAGTTCAATATTGGAGCTAGAGAATTTATTGCATGGCTTAATAACGAAAACCCAATAACCATAGAAAGTAGTGAATATGAGTCAATTGATACCTGGTATTTTACTTTAGATGCAGAAAATGAATTGTCTCAGTAGAAAGCCGAGTGAAATATCTCGGTTTTTTCTTATTCGCGAATGATTATAAACACGACATAATACGAATAGACAAAATTGTCCAAAAGCGGATAAGTGAGTTCAGCCAACTACAATTAGTGTAGTTGGCCAAAGTCACTTATCCAAAAGTGTCCAAAGTTGACTACTTAGATAATGGTGGTGCAGAAAACCCCAACATCACTCACTCTCCGGAGTGGGTTTTGGTTTTTTAAGGGGTCTTTTTTTGTTGTCTCCAACGAGATTCGAACTCCCGACCTCCTCTAGCGAACGATAGTCATATTTATTAGCCCATATTCGTGTCACGTGGGTCATATTCTTTATAAATATATTAATTAATTATCTATTAAATAACGTCGCCCAGAAGGCCTGTTTTCATTGTCCCTCCAGGAGAGACCAGAACGTCCCTAAAAAATTACATAATGATGGTGTCGAAAGGAGAAAATTGTATGAAGAAGAAAAAGATTAAGTATATCAACTTCGACGGTGAGCTTGAGGGCACGGATATTAGATTAAAGATAGATGACGTGCGTATAAGCGGTATCGAAATGAGATCTGTGAATGTCGTTACTGAAGACTCTGATTATCTATTGTCGATGAAAGATGCGAGTCTTGAAAATATGGCCTTAGCGGTTACCAATAGAAAGACCAAAATGACAGATTATTACTATGTAATACTTAAACCAGTTACGTTTGAAATTAAAAAATAAAAGGAGATTAAATTTATATGAGAAAAATTAATGCCTATGTGGGCGAATGTTTACCAGAAAACGTCGGTGTTATCATTGACGATTATCCAAATCAAGACGACAACAGCGAACTTGCGATTAATCTAGATCTTGGCGACTGTTTATTAAATTTTTTTAGAGAAATTAAAAAAGATGGATCAGTCGAATATGTTGTCATTAATGTCGATAAAAACAGCAAGAAATTGACCAGATATGTAGCTACTGAAACTAACCAAACAATTGTTTCAACAGACTTAATTTCTGGCTTAAATAGTTTGTTTAATAGAATTCAAGTAGAAGCAGAAAGGGTGGCTTGTTAAATATGGCAAAGTTTGATTACGAAGATTACCGAAGAATTATGGCGAATGCTTATGCTGAGCATGCAAAGAATACAAAAAGAGTTTACAGAAGAAAGCTGTCGGATGATTTAAAAATCATTGTTAAGATTGTTGGTAATGAAGTTGTTATCTATTCAATCTTTAAGGGAAATGTTTGTGTATCGTCTTTTGATAATAGCAACATCTCTTACTTACATCGATACTGGAATCATGAAACTAAAACAATGACCGTTTGTTATCCAGAATATCTTGATAGTTTCGAAGCAGAAGAAGATCAAGTTTTAATGTCTCTACCGAAGGGACTGAATCAATCTAAATAAATGTCATAATAGTGGCGTAAGGTGTGAAAAAATTTTGTCTCAAATCATAACAGTCTAACCTTTCTTATTTCTTTACTTTCTTACACACATCTTACGTATACCTCCAGGCCGTCCGTTTCATTTCTTTTCCGGACGGCTTTTTCTTTTGCATTTTTATAGCTCGCGAATGGATTTGAACACGACATAATACGGATAGAGACTTTTGTGCAATTCTTGATAGATGAGTTTGTATAACGACAAAAAGTGTCGTCGGCCAAACCCACTTATCCGGTTTTGCACAAAACGACTTATCCAAAATAGATTAGGCCTCCTTGTGAACTAGACGGGGTTCAGTTCAATGTGAGGTCTTTTCTTTATTAAAATATAAAAACCCTTTCCTGAAATATCACCTAAGAAAAGGGTTTTTATTTGGATCAGTTTTTAAACTTAGTCTCTTTTCTTCTTATAGATAAGGAAGATGAATGATATAGCGATAATGGTGGCAAGAGAGGTGACCACAATAATTACTTCAATTGAAGAATTATTTTGAATGTTATTACTAATAAATACTGATTTTGAAACGATTTCGTATGTATCTAAATTTAATCTTTCGCCATTAGCATCTGCCCAAGCATTTAATCTTGCTCTTGCATTAGCATAACTACCATTAGTGCAGAACAGTTCTTTTTGATCATTATTTAATGCGTTATAAGCAGTTCTTGCAGTTGCATAATAACTCTTAGCACCTTCTCCTGAAGAACGGCATGCGTTGGTGTCTGATTCGTTTTCTGTAGAAATGATATCGACATCAAAATGTAAAGCAACACCGACGAACTCATTAACGTAGTCTGCGGTTGTTCTACTAAATCCAACATAGATAGTTGTATTAGCGGTTATAGCCATATCTGTTCCTGCGTTTTGATGATCACCTGTCAGGCTATCATTTCCATACCATGTAGCAACAGATGTGTAATCTGGCATTGTATCTGGATATGGAAGAGTTAAGGAATCACCATTCTTAACATTGATTGGATCATGAGCGGTAGTGCCATTTGGATATAAGAATGTAACGGTGCGAAGAATTACGCCAGTGGCGGTAATATCGATATTTCCAACAATGTGGAATTTATCAACTCTAACTGCACCCGTTTCACTGTTATATGTATATCCATCATCTAATACTAAGGCAAGTCCACCAACAGTAATAGCAATAGTGTTTGGTAAACCATATGAGGCACTTGGCACTAAAACAAATTCAAAGTGTAAATCTGCACTAGCTGTATAAGCTGGAGTGTCTTGTAAAGAACAGTTTGTCAAATGATATGTAACAGTAAATGTTCTATTATAAGTCGTTAAATTATTGCCTTCTCTTCCGAGGGCATATTCACCAGAATTTAATGTAAATCTACTATAGTTACTATTATTAACATCGCGAACAACAACGAAACCGACATCTAAATCATCATCATACCCAATATTGATTGTGACGATGTTTGTGGAAGAATAAGAAGTATCTTCATATTTAGCATATAAACTTGTATATGTCACATGGTAAATATAAATTCTGTCAGCCCTAACTGAAGAGCCATATAAATAAATACTATTGGTATAATCTAAGCTTTGACCACAGAAAATAGCATATGATGTATTACCGGCGATAATACGACCTTGAACATATAATTTACCATATTGAAGAAGAACGCCATGGTGACTTGATGTAACTGTGGCGTTTGGTCCAATAAATACTTTTGCGTATGTATTATTTACAAGGATGGCTTTGCCATTAGTATCATCAGATGTACTAATAACATTGACGTTATCTGAAATATTGACGACAGCATCATCGCTATTGTTGCCTCCATCGGCAACTACAACACCCGCTGCATGAGATCCAGTAATTGTACCTCTACCATCAATGGTGATATCGCCACGGAGGTAAAGGAAATAACTACCCATAGTGATGGTGTTACTACCGATAGAGATAGTTCCATCAGAAGTTAAAACGATATCTTGATTAGCTGTAAAGCTTGATAAAACATTCAATGTTGAAGGTGATGTAGCGTTGAATTTTGTTTGAATTTCACTTGCGGTATATGCGTTGCTTCCGTTAATTGTAGCAATTGCATCAACTGCTTCCATACTGAAACTTGTGAATGTCATATCACCACGGAAGTTTCCTGATGTTCCTGAAGATTCGACATAAACAAATAGTCCCATGTAAATTTCAATTGCTGACGGGGATGATGGTGTTCTTTCAACAACAAAAGAGAACTCGACATCGTGACTTTGAGTAGTGGAACGAGTATCACTCGCCAAACGATATTTTGAGTATGCTTTATTTGTGTTGCTAGCAAAGTCATTTTGGTGATAGAAGAAATTTTCTGGCATTATTTCTGTTTCTCCAAAATAGAATAATTCCATCGAATAGTCTGGGTTACCATTGCTAGCATTTCTATATGCTTCTAAAGAAACGGTTGCGTAGTATGTTCTTTTTTGCACTCCACTTGGATAGACAAGAAAATGGAATGGAATATATGTAGCAACGAATCTTGTTTGACTACTCGCGGATAAAGAGAATTTACCAGTTGTTCCTTCATTTAAGGTAAATGGCATTTGTTGAGTTTTCCCAGGTGTGCTGTTATTGATTGATGTACTGTATGTAGCATAATCAGCACTTGCACCGTCTGTTGGATCTGAATTGTTTTCCCAACTTCTTCTAAAGCCGTCTTTACTTCCATAGTCATTAACTAGAGTAGGGATTGTAAGGTTTTGTGATGCTTTTTTGATATTTATCAAATCTCTAAATTCACCATTAGCATTTTTCATGCTTGGCGAAATAACATATAGTGAAAACAGAGAAAAGATAGATAATAGAAGTCCAAATTTTAATCCTTTTTTCATAAATAGTCTCCTAAATAATCTTTATGATTAATTATATACTTTTGTTATTTATCTTTAAATAATTAATACGTGATATTATTAGATTATGAATGATATTTTAGAAACAATAAAAAGCAGATTTGATCAACATTTATATAGACATGAAGGCATCAAATGGGATGATGTTTTAACTAAAATCAATAATCCCAAAACACTAGCTTCGATTAAATATATGGAAGAAACTGGTGGAGAAGTAGATGTTGCTTTTATTACACCATTAAATCTATTAATCATTTGTGATTTTTCTAAAGAAACACCTAAAGGTAGAAGAAGTCTTTGTTATGATGAGAAGGCTAGATTAAGTAGAAAGAAAAATGCTCCTATATCTAGTGCGATAGAAGAAGCAAACAAAAACGGCATTTTATTAATGGATTTAGATATTTATAATTTTTTACAAAATATCGAAGAATTTGATTTAGCAACATCAAGTTGGATAAAAACCCCGGAGAGTATTAGAAGCAAAGGTGGTGCTTTATTTTGTGAAAAAAGATATGGCCACATCTTCTATTTTCATAATAGCGCGGATTCATATTATTCAGTCCGTGGTTTTAGAGGATATATCCTTTTAAACTAATATTATTATTCAGAAACAGAGCCGGGTGTAAAAGCCTGGTTTTTCTTGTTCGCGAATGACTTTAAACACGACATAATACGAATAGAGACTTTTGTGCAATTCTTGATAAATGAGTTTGTGTAACTACATTATTTAATATTGATGAAGATGAATACGATAATATTTTAAATAATACTATTAATTAAATAGAATTATTAATGTGAATATGTGGGATACTTTTTAAAAAAATAATAATAGAAAAACACCGCCCAATTTGAGTGGTGTAGTATTTAAAAATGTTACCTTTAGTGTTACAACCAATATATATCTGTGAAGTATAAGACTCCATCGACTAAGGCATAATCAATGCAAACTCTTCTTTCTTCATCATTGATCATTATATCGTAGTAGATTTGTGTGTCTGTTATTTTCTTAGTCTCATTGTTAATTGAATTAAAGACTTCTTGGATTGTATCGCTAGTAGCGTTTTCAATGTATGCAACTCTATGATAGATAGAAGTGATTTCACCTTCGTAAGTTATTGGTGCAACATAGTCTTTGAAATTCTGATAAGTCGTAATCTGAATTAGAGCGTCAGATAAACTTGAATTTACTTTCTTTTGTTGAGGTTGAATACTTAAAGTAAATTTACTAGTTTCGCTATCGACACTAATATACACTTCAATGTTATTGTAATCATAGTTAGACGTGATTGGTGTTCTTAAAATTCTAGAATATGGATCATCTGATGGGTTAACATAACCAATATCAGTGAATAACTTAACGATTTGATTAAGTTGTTCTTTACTGATTGAGTCTGCTATGATTTCTCCATATTCAACATAGAATGTACCACTTACAGCATCAGTGAAATCTGGAAGATTATATCCATAATAATGATTGCATTCATTGATTGGTAAGTAATCATAGATTTTGTTTTCGGCAAGGGTAACTCTTAATTGATTACCCATATCATATAGTTTGTCCATATCAATTACTTCAAGGCTATATAAACCATCTTTGGTAGAAGCGGTGCCATATCCATCGTTAATTGTGACATTATAGTCATCACTGTCAAGATCATTGAAGTAATTTACATATTTCTCTTCCATAGTGGATTCTGAAGAAACCATAATTGTTACTTCAGTGCTCATTGGACTTTCTTTACTACCATTGAATTGATATTCAACATCTTCTAATTGGAAATCTGGGAAGGCAGTTGATAAATTAGCGGAAACTTCTGCAATTTTATCTTTTGGCCATGTTGATGTCCTCATATAAGGAATTTTAGTAGAATATGAATACTGTACACTATACAAATTTCCAGGCATTTCCTTATAGTTAAATCCATAAGTATATGTTTCGGATTTATCTTCATTTTGCTTTTGCATATACGCGATTGTGCGGCCTTCTTGTTCAGTCGCCATTGTTGTAACGTATCCTTCTTGAGATACAAAAGAATAAATATTAATTAAATTATCTTCTAGGACGAGCGTTTGAACCATTGCTTCAAATTGTGATGAGCTGCTGAGATTATATCCACTTACTCCAGGATAAGGGAAATTACTTGGTGCGCGATAAGAGGTTAATGTTGCAACTTCTTCTTCACTCCATGTTGTCTTTGTTTCAACATCAACGACTTCAGGCTCGTCTTCACAAGTAACGTTATAAGTAAGTCCAGTTAAAGTGTAAGTTTCTGAAAATGTAAATACTTCAATAAAGACATAACGATATTTGCTTAAACCACCAAAATTTCTGCTTATCTTTTTCCCTTGTCCAGAAGCGTAATCTTCAATATGGAAGTATAAATCGGTGTGAACTCCGCTATTGATATCATCAATTGTTAATGGATTACTAGAAGCATAAACCGCAAAATTAAGAGTGTGTGTTGTGGTTTCGCTCTCTTTTTCAAATTCACAGTAGATATTTGAGATACCTCTCATAGGATTAAGGTTAGTGAAATAAGCAATGTCATTTGCTTTTGTAGTAATATCGTATTCATTAACAAGAGAGAATCCTGTAAACTTGTTTGCAACTGTGTTGCCTTTTCCATCAATACAGTTAGCAGTTAAATCATCACCTTCATCGACAACGCTTTCTCTCACTAATTCGAAATCTGTATTAGCTTTAGCCTTGATCGCAGCATTAAAGTCGTTATTTGAAAGCAAGACGACTCCTCCAGCGGCCGCCAAAGAAGCAATTGCGCATGCAGAAAGTAATAATAGTTTTTTCTTCATATTCATTCGTTTTCCTTTGCACGTTTTATGCTATCACAATAATCGTCACAAAAGTGTCACACAAGAAATAATAAAGTCTAAAGTCACTTATTTGAAATTGGACAAAACGACTTATCCAATATAGATGAGGCCTCTATTGATATCTTTTCTTGTGGCACTTTTGTGACAATACCTTGATATAATGAAAATAAATCAGGAGATATTGCCATGAAAAAAGAATTATTAAAAGGATTAACACAAGAACAAATCAAAAAAATTAAAGCGTGCAAGAATAGTGAAGAACTATTAGAGCTAGCCAGAGCTGAAGGAATAGAACTTACTGACGAACAACTCACCGCTATTAATGGTGGAGGTGCTTGTAGTGTTATTTCAGATATTGGTGATTATATCAATCCAAATGATTGTCCAAGATGTGGCAGTAATAATATTAAAGACAAAGGTACCTATTATATCTGCCAAAGCTGTGGCTACAAAATTGAAAATTACGATTAATCAAACGAGTATAACCGAGCATTGCTCGGTTTTTTCTTGCTCGCGAATGATTATGAATACGACATAATACGAATAGAGGAAATTGTCCAAAAGCGGCTTTTAAATCTTTAAAAAACGTCTGTTTATGATAAAATTATGATATAACGAGGTATTTTTATGGCAATTATCAGACCAAGTGCGGATTTAAGAAATAGATACAAAGAAATAAGCGAACTATGTAAAACTACTGGCCAACCAGTTTATATAACGGTTAATGGTAGAGAAGATACCGCAATCATTGATTCAAAAGTTTTAGATGAACTTTATCAAACAATCAAATTGATGCAAGAAATAAACCAAGGAATTGCGGACGTTAATTCTGGAAGAGTTATGTCCTTAAAAGACGCTAAAAAGAAATTACTATGACGTATAAAATCATTATCACTAATAGTGCTTATTCTGATCTTGAAAGCATTAAACTTTATATTGCTAAAGATAATTTAGAAATCGCTAAACAATATATCCTTAAAATATTTGATAGATTCGAACAATTAGAAGCTTTCCCTTATAGCGGACTTAAAATAGCTAATTCTTTTTTTGATTATGCAAAAGCATACTATTTAATTTGCGTAAATCACGTTGCTATTTATCAAATCAACGAACTTGCAAAATGTGTTTATATTTTAAGAGTCTTACCTCATTATCAAGATTGGAAAAATATCGTTAACAAAGATGTTCTTTGTAATAAACAAATCATTATTGAAAACGATAGATTGCAAATTGTCAGAATGGACCAATCAATGTACTACGATATTTATAAAAACTCGCAAGATGGTAATAATTGTAAATTTGTTCCCGATGAAGTATTTAATTCACTGGAAGAAACTAGTGAAGTGGTTAACCAAATTATCAATTGTTATGATAATGAGGATGGCCCATTTGTCTACGCGGTATTAAGAAAGAAAGACGACATTAATCTTGGTTATGTCCAATTAGTGAAAATAGAAGAAGGATGGGAAATCGGTTATCACATTGCTGAGATTTATACCGGCAATGGTTACGCCACTGAAGCTGCTAATCTATTTTTGGATTACATAAAAAATAACACGAATCTCAAACAAATAATCGGTATCGCTTTAGCGGCTAATAAAGCCAGCAGAAGAGTGCTAGAGAAATGTGGGTTTGAATTGATATATGAAGGTACTGGATTATATCAAGGAAGAAAAAGGAAAATCATTAAAGCAATTAAACATTTATAAGCCGAGTGAAATATCTCGGTTTTTTGTGACACATCTGTGACAAATGCTATGGTAACATCTAATTAACTAGGAGAACTTTGAACATGAAACAAGATTTATTAAAAGGTCTAACTGACGAACAAATCGCTAAAGTAAAAGCATGTAAGGGTAGTGAAGAACTCTTAGCATTAGCAAAAAAAGAAGGCATTGAATTATCTAATGAACAACTTGCCGCTGTAAGTGGTGGTGGTGTTTGTAGCGCTGTTTCAAGTTTTGGCGATTCTTTAAATCCATTTGATTGCCCAAAATGTGGTGCTAATCGCCCTATAAAAGATGGCAAAAAGTTGACTTGCGAAAAGTGTGGCTACGTTTGGACTGATAACAGTTCCCCCATTTAATAGTTAACAAAGGAGAATTTTGAACATGAAAAAAGAATTACTTAAAGGCTTAACAGAAGAACAAATCGCTAGAGTTAAAGCTTGTAAAAGTCATGAAGAACTCTTAGCATTAGCAAAAGCTGAAGGCGTTGAATTAACCGATGAACAACTCACTGCTATTAGTGGTGGTGGTATCTGTAGTGTTGCGTCAGAATTTGGAGAAAATTTAACATTTACTCCTTATAATTGCCACCACTGTGGTTCTAACGATGTTGATGTAGATGGTAACAACTACACTTGCAAAAAGTGTGGTCACAAATGGACAGTTAACGATTAGATATAACAATAATATTTTTTAACAACAAAGGAGATTTTAAAAATGAATAAGGAATTATTAAAAGGTCTAACCAAAGAACAAATTGAAAAAGTTAAAGCATGTAAGAATAGTGATGAACTCTTAGCACTAGCTAAAGCTGAAGGCGTTGAATTAACAAACGAACAACTCACCGCTATTAGTGGTGGCGGTGCTTGTAGCGTTGCTTCAGATATTGGAGATTTTTTCAATCCGTTTGATTGCCCAGAATGTGGCAGCAACAAAGTTGAAGCAGTTAAAGGTAAGGGCAATCTATTCGAATGCAAAAGCTGCGGATTTAGATGGAGAGAGTAAGAGATTCTATGAAAGAAGAATTATTAAAAGGTTTAACAGAAGAACAAATTGCTAAAGTCAAAACTTGCAAAACCCAAGAAGAATTATTAAAACTTGCAAAAGCTGAAGGCGTTGAATTAACTAGTGAACAAATTGAAGCTGTCAGCGGTGGTGGATGCTTATCTAGTATGAAATGCCCAAATTGTGGTTCGAAAGATTTTAGAAAGTTGCCAAATTATCAAATAAGCGGATGCTCATCTTATCAATGTAATCAATGTGGTCACGAGTGGTCTCTATAATATAGACACAATAAGTGAGTTAACAAAACATTGTTAAAAGGTGAACTATACATCAAAAAAATTTATCCAGAATATATTAGACCTCTTCGGGGGTCTTTTTTGTGGCACTTTTGTGACAACAATTATGATAGGATATGTTTGATAAAGGAGAACCTTACATATGAAAAAAGATTTATTAAAAGGCTTAACCAAAGAACAAATCGCTAAAGTTAAAGCGTGTAAAAACCAAGACGAAATCTTGGCTTTAGCAAAAAAAGAAGGCGTTGATCTTTCAGAAGAACAACTCGCAGCAGTCAGTGGAGGAGGATGCTTTTCCACAACTAAGTGTCCAGAATGTGGTTGCACAAAACATCATAAACAAACGGATTATGTTGGGCCAGGTGGTTCAATTGCTCGTACATTCTATATTTGCGATAATTGCGGCCATAGGTGGCTAGAAAACTAATAAGCCCTTTGGGGCTTTTATTTTCAGATATCCCATGTATTGATGATTGTGGAAATCATTTTATCTGTATAATCGACTAATTCTTCAACAGTCTTTTCTTTTGTGTGGCACATTTGTGACAAATAGTGTGATAACATAAAATCAACAAAGGAGAACTTTGAACATGAGAGAAGATTTATTAAAAGGCTTAACCAAAGAACAAATCGCTAAAGTTAAAGCGTGTAAAAATAGTGAAGAACTTTTAGCGTTAGCAAAAGAAGAAGGCATTGAACTAACCGATGAACAACTCAAGGCCATCAGTGGCGGCGGCGCTTGTAGTGTTGTTTCAGATATCGGAGATAAAATCAATCCTTTTGATTGCCCATTTTGCGGTTATAACGGCCGCTTTGATAAGGACGGCAATGTTGTCACTTGTCCAAAATGTGGAAAATCTTGGAGAGATAACGGTTAATTTTTAAAGCTTTTAGATATTCGAAAATAAGTATCTCGAATGCAAAAAAAGAATAAGCCTCTAAAAAGCCGAGTGTAAAAGCTCGGTTTTTTTGTGTGGCACATTTGTGACAACCGATGTGATATTCTAAATCGACCAAAGGGGAACTATGAGCATGAAAAAAGAATTATTAAATGGCTTAAGCGAAGAACAAATTGTAAAGATTAAATCTTGCAAAAACCAAGAAGAGATTTTAAAACTTGCTAGAGAAGAAGGCGTTGAACTTTCCGAAGAACAATTAGCTGCAGTTAATGGTGGTTGTGGCAAACCAAGTTCACCATGCCATTGTCCTAAATGCAAATCACATAATATTCATTTTCAATTTGATAATGATGACATTATTGATTTCAGCCCTGCTTATGATTGTGAATGTTATGATTGTGGTTATAAATGGAAAAAAGAATAATTTTAGGAGACTATCATGAATAAGGAATTATTAAAAGGTTTAACTGAAGAACAAATCGCAAAAGTAAAAAAATGCAAAAACGGTGATGAACTATTAGCGTTAGCAAAATCTGAAGGTATTCAACTTACCGATGAACAACTTGCCGCTGTTAGTGGTGGATGTTTGTTAGAAAGCACCCCAACCTTTACTTGCCCAAAATGTGGTTCAACAGAAGTGTGGGGCCATGATATGGGCAATTACTGGGATTGTATCTGCAGCAAATGCAAACATCACTGGTACGATTAATAAACAATTAAGTCACCTTATGGTGAATCGATAAGATAAAAGTAGACATGTTTAAAAGTGTTGTCTACTTTTTCTTTAAACAAAATTGGAATAATACGGATATAGGATTTGTGTGGCACATTTGTGACAATTAGTGTGATAACATCTAATTACCTTAGGAGAAATTTGATATGAGAGAAGAATTATTAAAAGGATTAACAGAAGAACAAATCGCAAAAGTTAAAGCCTGCAAAAGCAGTGATGAACTTTTAGCTTTAGCCCAACAAGAAGGCGTTGAATTAACAGATGAACAATTAAGAATTGTTAGTGGTGGTGGAAAAGACTATTGTCAATCTACACCAAACGATCCGTGTATGTATTGTGGATCAAAAGACGTCAAATATAAAAGACAAAGCACCGGCGTTTTATTTGATTACCAATTCGAATGCACATGTAGAACATGCGGACGCACCTTTTATATTTTCTAATCAATAAATAATCATTTATCTAAGATATAAGCCGTTTGATAACGGCTTTTTATGTTTATTAACAACACTGGTCTTGCTGTGACTATAAATCGAGTGTGGCAGGTTTGTGACAGTCTGTGTGATATTATCAAAATAGCAAAGGAGAACCTTGAACATGAAAAGAAATTTATTAAAAGGTTTAAGCGAAGAACAAGTCGCCAAAATTAAAGCTTGTAAGAATAACGAAGAATTATTAGCATTAGCGAAAAAAGAAGGCGTTGAATTAACTGATGAACAATTAGCTGCGGTTACTGGTGGATGTGGAACTTACACAGTTAGGTGCCCAAAATGTGGCAGTAACATCATCGTTGAAGATTGCGTAGGACCAAAAGATTATTACTGCAATAACTGCGGGCATGAATTCAATGACAACCTTTGGGAAGATTTTAAAAATCTTGTTAGTTAATAAATCGTTGTCCAAATAAAAGACGTTTAAACGACTTTATCTTATGTGACACATTTGTGACAACTAGTGTGATAACATAAAATCAACAAAGGAGAACTTTGAATATGAGAGAAGAATTATTAAAAGGTTTAACTGAAGAACAAATTGCTAAATTAAACGCGTGTAAGAGTCAAGAAGAGATACTTAAACTCGCCAAAGAAGAAGGTATTGAACTTAGCGGAGAACAACTAGAAGCTGTCAATGGCGGATGTGGAAAAAGCAAAGAATGGTATGAAATTGATGAGATGCAATGTCCTGAATGCTTGAATAGACACTGCATGGAAAAAGTATCAGAAGCATGGTATAGATGCAAGTATTGCAACAAAATTACAGTTAATAAAAATCTTGAATAGTTTATAATAAGTATAGCTGGGTATTAAACCCAGCTTTTTGTTTGGATTTATTCGTCATAGATGTAGTGTGGCACTTTTGTGACAGCACGTGTGTACAATATATGCGACTTATTGAAGGAGAACATTATTATGACGAAGAAAATAATAACATTATTATCTGTTGCATCAGTTACTGCTGTAACACTAATTGGATTAACTGCCATTAACTTAAGAGAGCCAAATATTTCTTTTGTTTCTTATGCAGAACCAAAGAGTCTTCTTTTTGATTCTGCTTTGGCTAGCACATACATGAGGGGCGGCAATGTTTACGACAAAAAAACCATTCCAGCAGACGAAGATCATAGTGATATAAAAATTATGTGTCTAGGTGTGAAATCTTATGGCGGTGGACAATTCTGTTATACTGGAGAAAATCAAATAGGGAAGACATTAACGATTATAGTTGGAGTTAATAATTTGCAATCTGCCTCATTTACCTTTAAAAGCAATTATGCAAATGTTATCGATCCAAATGAAATAGGCTTTAATGCGATTGCAAAATTTCATGGTGAAAAATTTGATTTTACTTACCCAGATTCATCTTCTTGGTCTCCTGTTATATTTTCACATGAGTTTGAGAGTAGCGACGTTGAACGCAATGTCAATAAGACTCTTACATGGAACAAAACAACAGAAGTTGGTGTTGCTAGATATATTCAGTTTAAGTTTACACTTGTCAGCGATACTCGATCCTCCGAATATGTTCCGTTGAATTTGGTCAGTTTCACTCTTACTTGGTCGTGCTAATTAGTGTTAAACCACACATAGATAAAGCCAAAATAACTTATTCATTTTATAATTGTTAACATGAAAGTAAAGAAAGTTTGCGCATTAATCGCCACTTCAATCGCGGCAACTTTTGCTGCGTCTTGTAATCAAACAACTTCTAAAAAGAACATCTATGTCGCGTGGAGCAATAAACAAGATAGCTATAGCTTTATTTCCACCATTAAGACGATTGAAGCAATCGGATGTAACCCTGTTGTTTTAGATATGGTTCGTTCCACTGATTTATCTTATAAAGAAGATAACACATTAATTGATGCGGTTGATGAACACGGCATCCTTCTTTCTAACTTAGCTAAAGAAGTAAAGGCCAATGTTTGGACGCATTCTAATGTTGAAGAAATCGCTAAAGATGTCGACTGCATTATTTTCCCAGGCGGATCAGATATCTGCCCAACCTTATGGAAAGATGAAGGGGAGTGGCACGGTATTGAAGGAGATACAGATTATTCTGCGGAAAGAGACGTATCAGATTATTTACTCATGTCATATTGTTTAGAAAAAGATATTCCGATGTTTGCTATATGTCGTGGAATGCAAATGCTATCTGTTGTATCTGGGGCTAGCATGATTAACGACATCCCAACTTATTTTGCTTCATTAGGGAAAGATGATAATGAAACGCATCGAGACAGCGATAAAAAAGTTTTTGCGGCTCATGATGTTCAAATAACAGATACATCATCTTTGTTATATGAAATAACAAATACAGGAACACTTAAAAATGTTCCTTCTTGGCATCACCAAGGTGTTTTATCGATTAGTGGCACTAAGTTAGCTATTACCGCTGAAACAATTACTGATGGGGTAAGAATTATTGAAGGAGTGGAAAGAAAAGACCTTTCTTTCTGCTTGGGAGTGCAATTTCATCCAGAAGTCGCAGTTAGGAAGATTATTGAAAAAGAAGCAGATGCTTCTAATTATATGGACTTAGAGTCTGCTTCATCATTTTTTAAAGCGCTTATCAAAAAATAGCGTGTGACACCTTTGTGACAACCAATATGTTAAGTTATGATTAGTAGATGAGAACTTAAATATGAAAGAAGAATTATTAAAAGGATTAAGCGAAGAGCAAATCGCTAAAGCGAAAGCTTGTAAAAATCAAGAAGAATTATTAGCGTTAGCCAAAGCTGAAGGTGTTCAACTTAACGATGAGCAACTTGCCGCTGTTAGTGGTGGTGGTTTATGTATGAGCACCCCAACCTTTACTTGCCCAAAATGTGGGTCCACAAACGTTTCTGCTTATAACCAAACTGGTCCAGCAATAGTCTGGTTTTGTACTTGTAAAGATTGCAAACACAAGTGGACAGTTTGATTAAAGAATTTTCTTTAATTGGTCAAAGACGGTTTAAAGTTGTACGGGAATATCTTCACATGAAAAACTAGGTGAAATGTATATGGCTGCTGATCGAGTAGTATACGATGACGTCGCTGAGTTTATGAATGATGTTAGCGAACAAGTTGTTCCACCGAGCATTTATCAATAAAAATTTATAAGGCCTAATCAAGGCCTTTTCTTTTATCGAATATGATTGGTATATATAATATTTGTATGAATGAAAAAGAAAGGCTAATCACTGATCGCCTTATACTACGTAAATTTAAAAGAGAAGATGCTGAACCGATGTATAGAAATTGGGGTAGTGACCCCGAAGTTGCTAAGTACACTCTTTGGACTGCTCATGAAAGTGTTGAAGTAACAAAAAAACTCGTCGATATGTGGCTAGAAGAATATGAAGATCCAAAAACGGCTCGTTTTGTTATTACCTTGAAAGGTAGTGATGAACCAATAGGGTCAATCGATATTGTAAATATTAAAGATAATGTTCCAGAAATCGGTTATTGTCTAACTAGAAAATATTGGAATAAGGGCATTATGACTGAAGCGTGTAAAGCGTTTATTAATTATCTATTTGAATTAGGCTATTCAAAGATTCTCATAAGAGCGGACGTTAGAAACACCGGAAGCAATAGAGTTATTGAAAAATGTGGGTTTGTTTTCACTCATAAGGAAATGATTGAATGCCGTTCAGAAGCTAGTCCAGAATCCGCCGAAGTCAACTGGTACGAATTGCAAAATAATTTGTTATATTCTCGATAAAGACGACCAATCATTTATTGACCAAATATGTTCGTTTAGTTCTAAGGAATTATTAAAATAATTCATAAAGCCTCTAAGCAAATAAATGCAATAGGGGCTTTTTACTTATCCTTCATATCTTCAAATGCTTTTATTTATAAATTATTTTTGCAATAATAATTATATAAAAGTCGACATTTAAATATATTTTGTTTCATCATTGTTTTATGAAAAAGATTTGGATTGTTATTGTCAATATCTTAATCATGGCCTCCATGGTGGCTTTCGTTTTCGTTTATTCAAACATTGAAAATAAGCGAACAATTAATAGACAAATAGACCACTTCCAAAGCGGAACAGTAACAATGGAACAAGTCACTGAAAACTATTTAGAAGGTGAACAACGTATATGTGATGTTTGGGCTAATTATATCAATAGTGAAGATATGACCATACAAGAAGCCACGTCTTTTATTCACATTTCTCATGTTTTATCGTATGCTTCAGCGCATCTTATTTATAAAGACACTCTAACTGGACTATCTACTAGAGAAAGCATTATTCATCCTGGTGATTATAATGTCTCTTATTCAAGTATTGGACTATTTGGTGATATGAGTTGGATTGATTCAAATATTGGAGAATCAATTAATATTTCTCATGCCTACACTAATCCAATAAACGGAGAACAATCTATTGCTTTCTGTAATTTTATTACACTTAGCGATTCTGGTAATCCAAGAGATGCGATTTTACTACGTGTCTTACCTGTATCAGAACTAATGAGAAAATGGGTCTTTCATAAAGAATTTGAAAAAGCCGAACTTTCAATCATCGATATGAATGGTGATTACATCATTCAAGGTTACTCGTATGAAAACTCTAACTTCTTTGAGTTCTATAGAACTTATAATTCGACTAGTCCTGCTTCATATCAAGAATTAATTAAGACAATTACCACATCAGAAACGGCCGGAACTTTCATGATGAATAACTCAAATCGCGAAAGCTGTATTTTATCGTACACTCCTTTTGGTGCGGGTGGTGGATGGATATTTTTAAGTATGATGCCTGAAAAGTATTTGAATGTTAATACAGAAAACTGGCTATTAATTGGAGTGGTTTCTGGTGGTTTAGTGGCCTTATTTATCTTTGACCTTATTGTCATGCTTTATTTCAATAAGAGACTTCAAATTTCTGCAGAAGAAGCTGATGTCGCTAACAGAGCGAAAACCAAGTTCTTATCAACGATGTCTCATGATATTCGTACCCCAATGAATGCGATTATTGGTTTAACGACAATTTCAGAAAAGAATATTGATGATAAGAAGTCTGTTAAAGAAAATCTCCATAAGATAGAACTTGCTAGTAATCACTTATTGACTTTGATTAACGATATTTTAGATATATCTAAAGTTGAAAGTGGAAAACTTAACTTAGTGCCACAAACTTTCTCTCTTGTTGAGATGGTTGAAAACTTAATGAATATTTCTCAACCGATGATCAAAGAGAAAAATATCGATTTCAATTTCCGCGTTAGTAAGGTTGAAAAAGAATACTTATATGCGGATGTTTTAAGATTAAATCAAATTTATATCAACATTCTTTCTAACGCGGTTAAGTATACTGAACCTGGCGGCAAAGTCAGTGTTGATTTGATTGAAGAAAATAGTCAAAAACCTAACTGTGTTAGATTGACATATATCGTCTCTGATACTGGTATTGGAATGACTCCAGAATTTATGGCCAATATGTATCAAGCGTTCTCTAGACAAACAGATAGTCGTGTTAATAGTATCCAAGGAACAGGACTTGGTTTAGCAATCACCAAACAAATGGTGGACCTTATGGAAGGTACGATTGATTGCCAAAGTGAACCAGGAAAAGGAACGACCTTTAAAGTCGTGTTAGATATTCCAGTTGCAGAAAAGCAATTAGAAGAAATGAAATTTGATAAACCAATCGATGTTTTAATCGCTGATGACGATGAAGTGCTTTTAAATACTGCAGTCGACACGATGAACTCGCTTGGATTAAATGTTGATATTGCTAGAAGTGGTGAAGAGGCTCTTAAAAAGAGCAAGAATAGACATAACGAAGGCAAAGATTATCAAATCGTTATTGTCGACTTGAAGATGCCTGATATCGATGGAATTGAAACAATTAAACGAATTCATAAAGAAATTGACTCTAACACTCCTGCGTTACTCATTTCAGCTTATGATTATTCTGATGTTGAAAAGAGTGCGAAAGACGCGGGTGCTAGTGGATTCTTAAGTAAACCTTTATTCCGTTCAACCTTATATAATAAGATTAATGAAATCTTAGGAACTGATACGAAAGTTATTGAACAAGAAAATGATAATTCTGATTTACAAGGTATCAATATTCTTGTTACTGAAGATAACGATATTAACTGGGAAATTATCTCTACTTTATTAGAGATGTATGGCATTACTTCAGAGCGTGCTGAAAACGGACGCGTCTGTTTAGATAAGATGAAAGAAGTTGAAAAAGATAAGTATTTACTTATCTTTATGGATATTCAAATGCCAGAAATGAATGGCTTAGATGCGACTAGAGCAATTCGTAAATTAGATGATCCATATGCATCAAATATTCCAATTATCGCGATGACTTCTGACGCGTTCTCTGAGAATGTTGCAGAGTGTTTAAACGCCGGAATGAACGGACATATTGCTAAACCAATTGATATTAAACTTGTGCTTAAAGAAATTCGTAGAGTTAAGGAGGAATCCAAAAAATGAAAAAAATAATGTGCACATTAATGACTGTCTTTTCAGTCGCCTTATTAGCATCTTGCAATAAGGGGGGTGGAGGAAGCAGCGATGAATTTGCTCCTTCCATGGACGCTGACACTCATTGCTCAATTAGAATAGTGGGAGACTATGATAACTTCCCTGAATTGATGAATCGATTTAAAGAATTTAATGCTTACTATCCAAATGTTCAGCTAAACTATCAAAAAATCAGCGGCAATTATAAGGAAATGATTGCGACAGTTCTAGAAGGAAATGACAAGCCAAATATCTTCTTTTCATCGACTTGGATGTTAGAAGATGAAGCTTATGCTTCAATCGTTAATCATATGGAAGATTTATCTGATTCTTCTCTGAAGATTAATTTAAGTTGTATTCGTCAAGGACTCATTAAAAGTGTTAATAACTTAATGGTGCCTCTATTTGGTAGATCCTATGGAATGCTTGTAAATAATGATTTATTTGAAAAAGAGGGACTTGAAGTTCCAACAACTTGGAATGAATTATTGAGTGTTTGTAGTGCTTTCCGTGAAAAAGGATATACAAGTCCATTAATGGGATATAGTAAAAAAGAAGATAACTGCGGTTTGATGACGACAATTGCCTATCCTGCTGCGATTGCTTCTATAGCGAATAGTCCAGACGCGATTGAACTCGCTAATAAGCCAGATTCACGTGCAGGTGAATATATGCGTGCAGCGTTTAACGCAGTCGATCAACTCAAGAAAAATAACTGCTTTAATCTTACAGAATGTGATTCAATAGACGATAACTATAACTTAGTTATTATGCGCTTCTTTGAAGGAGATGTTCCAATGATGGTTTGTGCAGATGACACTCCTTCAGGAACTAGAAAGCGTGAAGAAAGATCACAAGCATTTATTGATCATCCATTCTCCTATTCATATAACCCAATTCCTTTAACTGATAAGGGTGGATATTTCATCGATACTCCTTCAAAACTTTTATCAGTTAATAAGTATTGCGAAAATTTAGATATGACTAATGAATTTATGAGATTCTTAGTCACTAATAAAGCACTTAACGCGATGGCGTATGAAAAGAACTTGCTTTCATCAACAAAAGAAATTTCTTTTGAATCCATTTACGCTCCATTTGGAGATGTTACTCCTGAATATACTTATTCTCCAGAGGGACTTGGAATCACAGGAACAGTTAAAGCTCAAATTAGAAAATTAGCGTTTAAAGTCGCTACTGGAGCTATGACGGTTGATGAAGCTGTTGCAGCGTATGGAGAATAAGGAATATAAAAATGGCGAATTCTAAATCTAGTAATTTCTCAGTTAAAAGAACAGTTTTAGTCGTTGATGATGAAGAGATCAATTTAGAGATCATGTCTACCATCTTAGAGGATTCTTTTAACGTCCTTAAAGCGAGCGATGGGAAAGAAGCTATTGATATTCTTCTTAAAGAAGAACAAAAGATTGATATTGTTCTTTTGGATATCTTTATGCCGATGGATGGAAGAGATGTACTAAGAGTTAGACAAGAAAACAAAAAGCTAAAAAGAATCCCATTTATTGTTTGTACAAGCGATAAAAATATCGAAGAAGAGTGTTTCCATTTAGGGGTTAATGATTTCATTAAAAAACCATATGAAAACCCAGATATCATCGTCGCTCGAATTAAAAGAATGATTGAACTATACGAAGATAGATCAATCTTAAAAGAAGTTGAAAGAGATAAGCTCACAAACTTATATAACATTGAATTCTTCAAAAAATATGCGAAGCAATTCGATGATAGTTTCCCTAACTTACCTAAAGATATGCTAGCGATATCTATTAATCGATTTAGATTAATAACCGAATTATATGGTAGGGAACTCGCTGATAAGCTTTTAATCGTCGTATCTAATTTATTAGGGCAATGTATTCTTAATCGTAATGGATTACTTGGAAAAGACACCGGTAGTACTTTTTTGATTTATTGTGAACACCAAGACGATTATAGTGAACTACCAGGCGTATTAACAAGATCCTTAAAAGAAGTTTCTGGAGATATCAATGTCACTTTTATGATTGGTGTTTATCCAAATGTCGACCCTTCTATCGATAAAGATATCGTTGTTGAAAGAACAAAAGCGACTGCAGATACAATTAGTAACGACTTCACTAAAGTGGTCGCGATTTATAATCAAGAGAATCAAGAAAAGACTCTTCATAGAGAAGAATTGATTGACGCTTTTACTCAGGCTTTAGAAGAAGAACAATTTAAATTATATTTCCAACCAAAATATCAAATTCAATGTGATAAACCATTTATTTCTAGTGCGGAAGTATTAATCAGGTGGATTAGTCCAAAGTTTGGCTTTGTTTCCCCTGGCGAATTCATTAATCTATTCGAAACAAATGGATTAATCGGTAAGCTTGATGCTTACATTATGAAAAAGTCCGCAGAATATATGCGTTCATGGAAAGAGAAATATGGTTTAGAAGTGCCGTTATCTATTAACTTATCTAGAGTAGATATCTATCGTCCAAATTTAGTGGAAGAAATTATTGGCTACGTTGACTCTAATGACGTCTCTAGGGACAAATACTATATTGAGATTACTGAATCCGCTTTTGTGGAAGATAGTGAGTCTGTAGTCCCAATCATTGAAAAGATCAAAGAAAACGGCTTTAAAATTGAAATTGATGATTTTGGTAGTGGATATTCTTCTTTCAACTCTCTAGCGGATCTTCCTTTTGATGTTTTAAAGATTGATATGGGATTTATCCGTGCGATGGATAGAAATCCAAAAGTTAAAGGAATCATTAAGATGATTATTAACTTAGCAAAAGCGATGGATGCGATTACGGTCGCTGAAGGGGTTGAAACTAAAGAACAATACGAATTCTTAAAAGAAAGTGGCTGCGATGTTATTCAAGGTTATTATTTCTCTAAGCCATTACCATTAAATGAATTCGAAGAATTAATCACTAAGGAGATGAAATAGATGAACGTTAAGCAATTCTACACCGATATAAAAGGCAACTATAATAGCGCTTTAGCGATTATGATGAATGATGTTTTTATTGCGAAGATGCTCACTAAATTTATGGATAATAATATCTATGAACAAATCATTTCCTCTTACGAGAATAAAGACTATCGCGCTTTATTTGCCGCTAGCCACTCCTATAAAGGAGTCACTGGCAATTTAGCGTTAACACCTTTATTTGAACTCGCTTCTACGATTACCGAAGCGACAAGAAATAGCGATGATGTTAATCTCGACAAAGAAATCCAAGAATTAAAAGAGCAATATTCTTTGGTGAAAGAAAAATATTTAGAGCATATCGCCTAATAGTTTGAATAGCAAAAATGACTAGCAACTGCTAGTTTTTTTCTTTTTGTGGCACATTTGTGACAGTCAACGTGATAATGTATAATCAACAAAGGAGAACTTTGAATATGAGAGAAGATTTATTAAAAGGTTTAACTGACGAGCAAATCGCCAAAGTTAAAGCGTGCAAAAACCAAGAAGAGGTTTTAAAACTTGCAAAAGAACAAGGAATTGAATTAACAAGCGAACAATTAGCCGCGGTTAGTGGTGGTGGCCTTTGTAGAAGCACACCTTCATTTACATGTCCAAAATGTGGCTCATCAAAAGTTAAATCAAAATATTATGAGAACAGTATAAATACATGGTATGGAAATGACTGTCAAGAATGTGGATTCCACTGGAATGTTGATGCTTAGTTTTGGGAGTAACAAACATGTTTAGAGACGAATTATTCAGAGGATACACTGACGAACAAATTAAAAGAGCAAAAGCTTGTAGAACAACCGACGAACTTTTAGAATTAGCAAGAGCAGAAGGCGTCCAATTAACTGAAGATCAATTAGGCGCTATTTCTGGTGGTGCTTGTTCATCCGATAACAACAAAGATGAAAATGGCAAAAGAAAAATCGATTCATAATTAAACTAGTCTAAAGATGATAAAATATTAGGACACCATCCTTTAGGATGGTTTTCTAATAAAACGTATCTAATTTATAAAAATTATTATGAGAAAAAAAGAAGTTTTAACATTAATGTATAGAGACCTTGAGGTTCTATCTTTTTCTGTGGATTATAAAAAAAGCAGAATCGAATTTTTAGAAAAGTTAGAACACTTTGAAAGAGCTCCTTATGGAATAAATGAAAATACTCCTGACATTTCCATGAAACTGCTTAGATTTTTTAATAGTAGATCAATTCCTTCTACTAGATATGACTATGAAGATATCCTTAAAGCAACAGGATGCGAAAATGGCTTTGAATTATCTTTTAGGGGTCATGGTTTATCGCTTTCTAACCATTATTGGTTTAAAAGAAAAGGCGAAAATTATAAATATGCGGACATCAACTTTTTCACCAATAAGTGGGATGATAGCTTTGCTAGAGCGGTCCTATCTCGCGATTATGAAGCATTAAAACATTGTGATTTAAATGTTCCAGATATCGTTACTCCTGGTTGGGGATCAAAGGGATGGATTTTTGATGACGGACCCAAACTTTATAAATTTGGTATTGCTAAAGACAGCCCAGAAGAAGCTATTGCTGAAGCACTTGCTTCTAAAATAGCAGCAAAATTATTTAATGAAGGCGAATATTTAAATTACGAATTAAAGCAATATAATGGCCAATATGCATCGGTTTCTTCTCCAATAGTGGGAATTAATGAAGAGCTTATCCCTCTTTCAAATGCGGTTGATCCGGGATTATATCTTATCTATCGCTCAAGGAGTACAGACAAAACTCAATCAAAAGTATTTTTTGATCGTCTCGATAATTGTGCGGTGCCAGGAATTCGTGAATTCTTTATCAAGGTATCTTGTTTTAGAGACTTATGTTTCGTCAGTGATTTACACTTTGATAACATCTCTATAATTAGAGACCTTACAACTGGAAAATTAAGGCTCGCACCTTTATTTGACTTGGGCGGTGCGTTTGGAAGTTCTAAAACAGGACGAGAAACAATTCGATCAGCGAATAGAGCAACTTTGTTTATGATTTATTTCATGTTTAGTGACCTTGATCCAGAATGGGATTATTCATGGTATGACCCAAAAAGATTAGAAGGCTCTAAAGAATTAATCGAAGAATATTTATCTAAAAGTGAATTTTATAATCACGACATTATCGAATGTATTTTTGAGATCTTTGATCATCAAAAAGCGGTCCTTGATGAATTCGCAAAAAATAGTAAGAAAAAATAAAATGTTCAGAGTGTGACACTTCTGTGACAACTGGTGAGTATAATGGACCTCAGTAGTTAAATACACTATGAGCGAAGGAAACGTCGAAAGTTCGGCGTTTTTTTGTCATATTAACTTTAAACAATGTATTGTTTGTGGTAAAATATGCTAAACAAAATGAAAAAAGAAAACGTCAGCCTTTCAAATCAAGAAGAATTTAATAAGCGTTTGCAAAAAACTTCTCCAGTGACTTGGGTTGTTTTATTTATCACAATTGCAATATTGATTGGTTTTTTTGCTTGGGGTTTCTTTTTCAAAATGGTCGATAAAATAATTGGTACCGCTAAAGTTGTTAGTGGTCAAGTTACGCTTGTTGTTAAAGCAAATGACTATAGCAAATTAGCAGTTGATCAAAAGGTCTATATTTCTGATCAAGAAGGCAAGATTGATTCTATCGTCGATGGTGAACCAGTGGTTTCTGGATTTACCTTAGCGGATGGTGAATACGATTATAAAGTAGTCGTTAAAGAAATTAGACCAATTGATTTCTTACTTGGTAAATAAGATGAAAGATATAAAAAAGCCAGTAAATAAAGGAGTTGCGAACACTCCAATTATCATGCAATTAGAAGCCCTTGAATGTGGAGCGGCTTCTTTAGCTATGGTTATGGCTTATTACGGCAAATGGGTTGCTCTTGAACAAGTCCGTGTCGATTGTGGTGTTTCCCGTAATGGTAGTAACGCGAAAAATATTTTAAGAGCTGCTAAAAAATATGGATTTAAGACTAAAGGATGCGCTTATAACATCGATAAGTTGAAAAAAGTTGGTAAATTCCCTGCGATTATTCACTGGGGTGGAGCGCACTTCGTTGTCCTTAATGGTTTTAGAGGAAATAAAGCAATCATTAATGACCCTGCAAAGGGATTAGTGAAAGTTGATTTAAAAACTTTTGATACCTTCTTTACCGGTATTTATCTAGAAATCGAACCTGATGAAGGCTTTGTTCCAGGTGGAAAAAGAAAGTCTATTCTTACATTTGCGAAGAAAAGACTTAAGGGCGCATTTGCTTTAATCGCGTTCTTTGCAATTACAACGATTGTTTTCTATCTCTTTGGAATTATTAATCCGGTGATGAGTCAGGTGTTTGTTGACTACCTACTAAGTGGAAATAATCCGGACTGGTTACTGCCGTTTATTTTAGTTTTTGCTGGAATTGGTTTATTACAAGTCATAGTGACCGCAGTCCAAGCCTTATATCAGTTTAAAATTAGAGGAAAACTCGATTTAATTGGTTCGACAACATATATTTGGAAAATCTTAAGATTGCCAATCGAATTCTTCTCTCAAAGAATGGTTGGCGACTTACAAAGTAGACAATCAGAAAACGCATCTATTGCGGAAACATTAGTTAACGTCTTTGCACCTTTATTATTCAACACAATTATGATTGTTGTTTATTTGGTGTTCATGATTGGCAAGAGCTGGATTCTTACTCTTGTTGGTGTTGTTACTGTTGTTTTAAACGCTTTCATTTCTCAATACATCGCAAAAGTTAGAGTCAACATTTCTAGAGTTCAATCAAGAGATAACGCTAGACTTGCTGCGATGACTTCTAAAGGTATCGAAATGATTGAAACCATTAAATCAAACGGTGCAGAGGAATCATATTTTGATTCTTGGTCTGAAGTTCAAGATAGCGTGACTAAGGGTAAAACAAAAATGGCAAGAACAAATCAGTTCTTAGGCTTAGTTCCTGCTTTTATCTCCTTGCTTGCTAACTACTCCGTTTTAATTTTAGGTGTTTACTACACAATTGTTGGTCAATTCACAATCGGTTCTATTTTAGCTTTCCAAGGCTTATTAACTGCCTTCTTAACACCTGCAACTACACTTATCACTAGTGGACAAACACTTCAAGAAATGCGCACATCCATGGAAAGAGTGGATGACGTTCTTGAATATCCATTAGATGCGAACGCGACACGTGAAATTGAAACTGATGATTATTCCAAGATTAAAGGTAACCTTATTTTAAAAGATATAACCTTTGGTTATTCTAGATTAGATCGTCCAATTTTAAGCAATTTCAATCTTGAAATTAAACAAGGACAAAAGATTGCAATCGTCGGTACCACTGGTAGTGGTAAATCCACATTATCCAAACTTATTTCTGGATTATATTCACCATGGTCTGGCGAGATTATCTTCAATGGAAAGAAAATGGAAGAAATCGATCATGAAATCTTTACATCTTCTATCGCGGTTGTCGACCAAGACATTACCTTATTTGAAGATACAATTATGAACAACATCAAGATGTGGGATGAATCTATTGAAGACTACGAAGCTATTATGGCGTGTAATGACGCGCAAATACATAATCAAATCATTTCTCGTGATGGTGGGTATAACGCCCCTGTTTTAGAAGGTGGTAAAAACTTCTCTGGTGGAGAAAAACAAAGACTTGAAATCGCTCGTTCTTTGGCGGCAGATCCAAGTATTATCATTTTGGATGAAGCGACAAGTGCGTTAGACGCTAAAACTGAGTTTGATGTTGTTAAAGCAATTAAAGCAAGAGGTATTACAACAATTGTTATCGCTCATAGATTATCAACGATTAGAGATGCTGATTTAATCGTGGTTCTTGAAAGAGGACATATTGTTGAACAAGGAAATCATGATGAGTTAATGGCCTTAAAAGGTTCTTATTATGATTTAGTTACAAACGAATAAGAAAGGAGTAAAAGATGGGCTGGTTTGAAGAGCAAGTTAAAACTAGAAAGAAACTCGATGCGAAAACATTCGAAGAATCTTTTATGTCGCTCGCTGGAATTAGCGTTCCAAATAAAGAAAAGCTCAGCGATGAAGCGATTAGAGAAAACTATGCAATTTCTCAAATCCTTTCCCATTTCCATCACCAAATGGTGGATATTCCTGATTCCATTAAGACTTTTAATGACAAACTCAATTATGTTTTAAATCAAGTTGATATCGAATATCGTAAAGTTGAATTAAATGAATCTTATGTGGGTGATGGTAGTTCTCCTTTACTCATGTTCACTTTCTTCAACAACATCCCAGTTGTTTTATTCCCTAAAGGAAAAGATAAGTATTATTACATTAACTATTCAACAGGCAAAAGAGTGTATATTGAAGCTTCTTTAGTCAATAGAATTGAACTTGAAGTTTATAACTTCTATAGACCACTTCCAAGCACAAAAGTATCAATAA
Source organism: uncultured Erysipelotrichaceae bacterium (assembly GCA_902800025.1). GTDB lineage: Bacteria > Bacillota_I > Bacilli_A > RFN20 > CAG-826 > UBA2450. The sequence goes on from CADCDA010000006.1 coordinate 29,797, forward strand.
AAGAATATGCGAGATACATTTCTAAATCGGTTCGTCCTATCGATATTATTTTATTAGTACTTTTCTCGGCCGCTGCTTCAGGCGTTGGCTTACTCGTTCCATATTTAACCAAGATTTTAACTGGAGATGTCACAATTAGTAAAAACATCTCACAATTCCTTTTGGTGTCGATTTATGTTGTAGCAGCAGCAACAGGCCTGTTATTAGTAAATGCGATAAAAGCATATGTTAACTCGGTAATTAGTATAAAGATTGAAAAATCGGTTACACAAGCAACGATGACGCGTGTCTTATCGTTACCAGCTTCATTCTTTAAAAAGTATAATACCGGAGAACTCTCGGTTAGATTCGCTAGCGTTACTCGACTTGCAGGCACGATTATTAATGGTATCTTTGTTACCTTAATTTCTGTTGTTATGTCGCTCGCATATTTATTCCAATTAGTGAGCTTTGCTCCAGTACTAATTCTTCCAGTTGTTTTGATTCTTGTTGTAAATACTGGATTCTCGATCTTTGCTTCCTTGCTTCAAAGAAAATATAGTGAAAAACAATTACGACTTTCTTCTAAAGAAGCCGGTGTCACTTATGAAATGATTAACGGAATTCAAAAGATTAGATTATCAGGCTCTGAAAAAAGAGTGTTCGCTAAATGGGCAACCACATATTCAAAGTCAGCGAAAGTTAGATATAATCCACCTCTCGTTCTTCGTTTATCAACTGCGATTTCTTTATTAATCACATTACTTGGCAATATCGCTTTATATTATATTGCTGTTAAGAATAACGTCGCAGTGAGCGATTATATGGCGTTTACTTCAAGCTATGGCGTCTTATCTGGTGCTTTCTCTTCTGTTGTTGCGATGGTAGGAGTTATCTTTACCATTCAACCAATTTACGATATGGCTAGACCAATCTTAGAGGCCGAACCAGAAGCTAAACTTGGAAAGATCAAGCTCAATGAAATTCACGGAAATATCAAATTAGAAAACGTCTCCTTTAGATATAATGAAGGTGGACCATTAATTGTTAATAATATGTCATTAGACATTAAAGAAGGCGAATATATCGCTATTGTTGGACAAACTGGATGTGGCAAATCAACTTTAGTGAGATTGATGCTCGGATTTGAAAAACCAGTTGAAGGTAAAGTCTTATTTGATAATATTAATATTGAAGATGTCGACCTTTCTTCACTTAGAAGAAATATTGGCACAGTTATGCAAAATGGTGTCTTATTCCACGCGGATATCTTCTCTAACATCATCATTTCTTGTCCAACCTTAAAAGAAGAAGATGCTTGGGCTGCTGCAGAAATCGCTAATATCGCGGATGATATCAGAGATATGCCTATGGGTATGAAGACTGTTATTTCTGAAGGCCAAGGCGGCATTTCTGGTGGTCAAAAGCAAAGAATTATGATTGCTAGAGCAATTGTTCATAAACCAAAGGTTTTGATCTTTGATGAAGCGACAAGTGCTTTGGATAATAAAACTCAGAAGAGTATTTCAGATTCTATCAGTAGACTTAACTGTACAAGAATTGTTATCGCTCACCGTTTATCAACAATCAAGAGCGCGGATCGCATTATCATGCTTGAGGGCGGAAGGATTATTGAAACCGGTAATTATCAAGAATTAATTGATAAGAAGGGCAAGTTTGCTGAATTAGTTGAAAGGCAAAGATTAGATAATAACAAATAGTGGAGGTTCATATGAAACATAGTATTGAAAACGGAACATTAACCATTTTCTTAGAAGGGGAACTCAACTCCTACAATTCTGAAGAAACAGAAAAGGAAATTGATACAATCCTTTCAAAGGGTGGATTTAAATCTATTAGATTAGATATGGACAATTTAGTCTATATCTCATCCGCAGGCTTACGTATTATCGTAAGAATTAAACAAAGATATGATGACACAATATTAGTCAAAGTCCCTAGTGGAGTTTACGATGTCTTTGATATGGTAGGCTTCTCAAATTTAATAAAGATCGAAAGAAAATAATAGAGTTCAATGAGACACGTTTTAAATGGTGATATTTTAACCATATTCTTAGAAGGAGAACTCAATTCCTATAACGCTGAGTCGATTGGCGCAGAAATAGACGGAATTATTAAAGGCAAAAGTTTTAAGAATCTAGTTTTAGATTTGGAAAGACTCCGCTATATTTCTAGTGCTGGATTAAGAGTTGTCCTTAAACTAAAACAACAATTTGATAACTTATCAATTATCAATGCTTCTTTAGAAGTTTATGATGTTTTCCAAATGACTGGTTTTACCAGCATGTTAAACATCTCAAAAGCTTTAAGAAAAATCGACATTAATGGCGCAGAAGTCATTGGTGATGGATTCTTTTCTACTGTTTATCGCCTGGATAAAGACACAATTGTTAAAGTCTTTAACCGCACAAGTGATCCAGAGCAAATCGAAAGAGAATTACGTTTAGCAAAAGAAGCATTTATTCTTGGAGTTCCAACCGCTATATCTTTTGATATTGTTAAAGCTGGAGACAAGCTAGGCGTTGTCTTTGAAATGCTTGACTGTATGTCGCTTAAAACAGCGGTTTTAACTGACACGAATAGATATCCTGAATATTTGAAAAAGTATGCAGACCTTCTTAAGAAGATAAACACTACTGAATGCTTTAACCCAATAATTCCAAACATTAAAGAGAAATATTTGGAAAAAGTGGAATATGTTAAACCATTCTTAGAAGAAAAATATTATTCAAAAGTTAAGAAATTAATTGAATCAATTGAAGAAAGAAAAACATTTGTTCATGGTGATTGTCATTTTAAAAACATCATGGTCCAAAATGGTGAGTTATTACTAATTGATATGGACACTTTATCAGTTGGCCATCCAATCTTTGAACTCGCCGCGATATGCGCACCTTATTGCTTGTTTAATGAAGATGATCCAGGCAATAGCGAAAAGTTCTTTGGAGTTACTGAAGAACAAGCTAACGGACTATATAATGCCCTTCTCAATACCTATTTCGGTAAAGACGATAAGGATATTAAAAACAAAATTAGACTTGTTGCTTATCTCCATATGGTGTGGTGGAACCGCATCAACGAACCAACCAACAACAAAAGACTTGAAGGATGTAGAAGTCGTTTATATAAGCTCCTTGACGAATATAACGACTTAGATATTGGTATATAATATGGCAAATAAAAACATTTCTTACCAAGATGCATATTATAAAAACGAAGCTGACGCGAATCGATACATGAGCTATGTAAACGCCGCTGCCGGTATCCTTGCACTTATTATTTGGGTGCTATATTTAGTTAAGGTATTTACTATCCCTGATCATTTTTATCTTGCGGTTTGTATTTTATTCCCTGTTATCTCAGTAATAATGCTTGTTCCATTATTTTTTGTTAAAACAAAAATGATTTGGAAGCCTGGATATAAATATTTCATCCTTTTTTCCCTTTTAGCGGTCATCATCGCTTTAAATATTGCGATTCCAAAACATAGTTTGTTGTTTTGGCCATTTGCGGTCTTAATCGCGAACCATTACTATAATCCTCGTATTGGAAGAGTTATTTTCGGAATTAGCATTATTTCTATGCTCCTTTGCTTATATATAGGCATGTTCTTTGGCGAATTTGATGAAAACCTTTTCGGTGGTGGTGTTGTTATGCCAGACGGATCGGTTGGCACCGTTGAAACGTTTGAAGAAAGGTGGCAACTGCTTCATAACTTAATGCTTAGTGGCAATAACCGTTATATCAAAGTTTTGGTGTATTATTTCTTCCCACGTGCGATGATTATCACCTTGTTCTTTATGGTTTCTAACCTTTTAAATAGAAGAACATATTTACTTCTAGACAAAGAAATAAGAATCCACGACGAACAAGAAAAGGCGAAAACCGAATTGAACGTTGCTAAAGAAATTCAACTCAATACTTTGCCAGAAGAAATCGTTGACTCTAAAGATGTTGAAATCGTCGGTGAATTAAAAGCCGCAAAAGAAGTCGGTGGAGACCTTTATGATTATTTAGATATCGATGAAGACCATGTCGCTGTTCTTATTGGTGATGTTTCTGGAAAAGGCGTTCCAGCAGCGATGTTTATGATGAAAACCATTACCTCTTTTAGAGATTTTGCTGCTCCTAATAAAACCCCATCTGAAATTTTAAGAGAAGTCAACTCATCAATCTTTAAAGGAAATAAAAAGAGCATGTTTGTAACATGCTTCTTAGCGATTTTAGATAAGAAAAATGGCAAAGTGGTTTACGCGAACGCTGGTCATAATCCTCCAATTATTGGCTCGGATAAAAAATTCCATTATTTAAAATGCAAATCAGGATTTTTACTTGGTTGTATGAAAGATGCGATTGTTAGCGACGAAGAAATTACTTTAAGACCAGGAGAAAGTATTACTTTATATACAGACGGCATTACTGAGGCTAGAGATATAAATGGTAACTTCTTTGGCGAAGAAAGATTATTAAATATCTTTAATAAACAAAATTACACATTCTCGGTTGAACTCCATCACGCGATTAAAGATGGAGTTGCTAATTTCGTTCAAGACGCTCCTCAAAGCGACGACATTACCTTTGTGACAATGAAATTCCAAGGTAGTGATTATTCTTATCAAGAAAAATCATTCGACGCGAAGATGGAAAACGTTCCTGAGATGCTTAATTTTATTAGTGACTTTGGAAAAGGATTTAATTTCCCAGAAGACTTTAGAAATAAATTAGTCATCGTCGGAGATGAATTATTCTCCAACATCATCAAGCACGGCTATGAAGATAATGGTGGAGTGATTTTTGTTCGCTTACTATTTGATAAAGATAAAAACGAATTTGCTTTAACGGTTATTGATAAGGCAAAACCATTTAACCAATTAGAAGTCAATAATCCTGAAGTTGGAAGCGACGCGAAAACTCAAACCATTGGTGGACTTGGAATCATGATCGTTAAAAAGATTATGACTGAATACGCTTACGATCGAATTAACGACAAGAATATCCTTGTTTTAAAGAAGAGCTTCGAATCAAAATAGTGGCTTTCTTATATGATAATTACGAATTATGTTTAAAGAATATATATTACAAAACTGGGCATTAATCCTTATATTACTTGCGTTTGTTATTTCTTTGATAACAACAGTTTTCTTACGCAAGAAAACGATTATACGTATGTATATTTTAATCGCTGTGATTTTTGTCCTTTCGATTATCGTTTTCCTCGAATTCTATTTTGCGGGAAAAGCAGAATATCGAACCGCAAGAACAGTTTTGATGTCTATAAGATATAGTGCGACGCCATTTATTATCGCTCTTATTATTTATACTCTAGTTAAAAGGATGCGCTGGTTTATTTTTCTACCAGCGGTAGCGGTCTTAATATTAAACATCGTTTCTATTTTTACTGGTATCGTTTCAAGTATCGACGCTAATGACACATTAGTTAGAGGACCATTATGGACGATTCCATATATCGCTGTTGGACTTTATAGTGCTGTCCTCATTTATTTATTGATTAGGAGAAGCAATAAGAGATTAATAGAAATTGTTCCAATCATCTTCCTAGCGTTTTCTTTAGGATCTGGATTGGTGTTACCATTTGTTTTCCGTGAAGCATATGCTTCTATTTTCTGTGTTACTATTGCAATTGCTTTATTTGCGTATTATGAATTCTCGGTCCTTTCTTTAACAAAGAAAGATTCATTAACAGGACTTCTTAATCGTCATGCTTATTATGCAGATATTAGTAACGATCCAAAAAGCATTACCGCTTTAATATCAATTGATATGAATGGATTAAAAGAAATTAATGATAATGATGGCCATGCGGCAGGAGATGAAGCGCTTATCACTCTCGCTCTATGCTTTATGCGCCCACTAAAAAATAAACAATCTGGCTATCGTGTCGGTGGAGATGAATTTATTATCGTCTGTCGTAAAACACCTGAAGAAGATGTTCTCCAATTAGTGGAGAAAATCAAAAAATATGTTTCAGAAACCAAATATACATGCTCAATTGGTTACGCTATAAATCCTGATGGCAGTAAACCAATCGCTGAACTTTTAAAAGAGTCAGACGAAATGATGTATTCCGAAAAAGACAGATTCTATATTGAATCTGGTAAGAACAGAAGGCATAGTTAAATTGGTCATTTCATAATTGAGTATTTATTTTATTCACTTATATTTGATAATCTATTATTAGAAAGAAGGTTTATTAATGAAAAACAAACTCTCATTATGGGCAATTATTATCTTAATTGCGACCATTGTCTCAGCAATTCTCTTAGTAACCACAATTGCTGTTACCGCTGTTGGAACTGCCGCCGTTGGAGCAGCAGCCAAACAAGCCGCTATTGACACAGGTTCTACACCAGATGAAGCACAATTAATTGCAACAGTCACTGTCTCTGCAATTATTACTGCCTTAGTTATCGGATCAATCTTCGATGTCCTCAAGATTATCGGTGGATTCATGTTCTCACTTAAAGGCAGATGGGGAGTCTTCTGCATCGTCGTTTCTTTACTCTCAGCTGCAGGCTCTTTATGGCAACTCATTAGTGACATTACAAATAAAGCTGGCACAGGATCAATTATCCTTGCTGTCGTTGGCTTAGTTGTTAGCTTAGTACTCTGTGTTGCATGCTTTATGCACAGAAAAGAAAACCAACAATAATTTGGCGCATAATGAAAGGGGCCGTTTGATTGGTCCCTTTTCTTATACTCAAATTATTTCTTTTGGATCTTTCCTTTATTCTTTCCTTTAGAAGCGTGAGATAAGTAACTAACGCCTTGGTTTTCCGCCATACGTTTGGTGTATTCTTCAGCTTCAACTTTAGTGTCGAATAATTTGATTACTTTATCGCTACCCGCTCTAAAGACTTGCCATTTATTATCGCTTGCGCGTTTAGAGATGTGATAAGAAGCGTTTTTCTTTGGTTCTTTTGGGGTTTCTTCTTTTTTGGCGGCAGCCTTCTTGGCTGGTGCTTTTTTCTCTTCGGTTTTCTTAGGAGCAGCTTTCTTAGGAGTCTTTTTCTCTTCAACTGGTTTTTCTTCAACTGGTTGAGCTTCTTCAGTAGGTTCTTCGTTATTTTCTTCTACTGGAGTCTCTTCTTTAGCTTCTTCAGCAGGCTCTTCTGTTGCAACATCAGCGATAATAGCAGCAGTAGCGACTTCTTCTTTAGCTTCTGCCTCTTTGGCCTCTTCTTGTTTATCTTCCTCTACTGGTTCTTCAGCAGGCTCTTCTTCAACCTTTTCTTCTTCCTCTGGTTGAGCTTCTTCATTTGTTTCTTCTTTTTGTTCAACTTTTTTGTTCTTTTTTAAAGCGACAACTACGACCGCTAAAACAAATGTTAAGGCCGCAAAAGCAAATCCGATATAGGCATAGATATGAGTGGTGAGTGAAACACTAGGAATTAGACTTGCCATAAATGGAACGGCAAAGGCGGCGCCTGAAGCAAATAACACTGCGATGATCGCTAAAACGATTAATAAAACACTACTTGGTTCTTTATCTTCTTCGTCTTTCTTACCTAGTTTAACGCTGATACTATCGCGTCCAACTGTATAAGCAAATGTTGATGAGAGAAGTAAAACGACAAATAAACTTAGGGTAATAACTAATAGCATTTCATTTAATCCAGTGAAGTTGCCTGTCATGATTTGACCTAGCATGCCAAGGAAAGAATGTCCTGGAGTGGTGGTTACACCATCAATAACGACAACTGGCATAAGAACGAATACAGATGCTGCTAGTCCTGAAGCCATTAAGCAAATTCTTAAAATCTTATTAACTGTTGGTTTCTCACTTGATAAATAGAAATTAACACCAGATAAAATAGCGGTTAATCCACCTAAACCTAATCCTAAGTACGCTCCAATTTCTGGAACGAGGCCAGAGGTTGCATCTTTTGTGTATAAAAATGTCACAAACAAAGTGAAGAAGGCGATTAAAACATAGGACATTCTCAAAGAATCGTTTGTAATTCTTTTTTCATATCTTTCTTTATTGATATTAGCAATATCAACAATCAACTTAATAGCTAATACAAGTCCGCTTATATATGTGACTAGATACAAAATAATAACAATTAGTGTGAAGAAGAATTGTCCAAGGTATGCAGATGGATTGCCTGATTGTCCAATGCCTTTAAAGAATTCAATTAATCTATTGATTTGCGATGCAAATGTGACGAGAGTTCCGTTATCATTTGCAACATTTAGTAAACCAATTAAAACTAACCCAGTAAGTGAAGCAATTAAAGCCGCTACTGAAACGATAATTCGAGGGGTCTTTGTCTTTTCTAAATTCATAATATTATCCTCATTTTTTTACATTCTATCACATAATTTTTCCTATGCGTGACTAATATTACGCTACGATTACGCTATTCTTTTCTCTGGATTTATTAACAAAATACATAATTAAGTCAGCGGAAACAAAAGAGAAATTGATAACATAAATCATAAATACCCACCAGTCAGTAGCCCACACAAATGTGGTGGAGACGAACTTAGAAGTAATTCCTGCTAGATAACCTAAGTCAATTAGACAAAGGAATAGCAGGCTTTTTCCTTTTGTGGTTTTTGTTCTGATTGATTTCAATAAATTAAATGGCCAACTAATACCAAATAAAACAAGCATTGTGGCTTCTAAGATTTTCGCTACCATAATTTGTTCCTCTTTATTAACTTTGCAATTATATCATATTGTTTTAAGCGAATTAAATTTGCTTACATTACTCTATGAATGCTTACAACAAAATAAAAGAGCAAAGTTTTTCTTGGATAATTACTAAGTTTTTATTTATTATAAAAAAGAACAAATTCGAGGAAATCTATTTCGGATAAGAATTTATAATTGAATTATGAGAAACAAGAAATTAATTCCATTTATATTGCTTTTATTAGGAGCCTTTTCTTTCGCGTCGTGTACTTTAAATAACCCTCTTGATCCAGGAAAACAAGACCCAGCAGATCCGACCGACCCAGTAGACCCTGATCCAACTGATCCAACCGATCCAGATCCAACTGACCCAGACCCTGAAGATCCTGATCCAGAAACACCTTCTTCAATTGGGAATACCATCCTCCACTGTTTCAATTGGAATATGAATAATATTAAAAGCAATCTTTCTAGTATTAAAGACGCTGGATTTAATATGATTCAAATCTCACCAATGCAACCTCAAAAAGACCCATATAATGGAAACTGGAGAGATCAGTGGTGGAAACTATATCAACCATTAGGGTTTAAAGTTGCAACTGGAAACGAAAATAAACTTGGCACCAAAGACGAATTAATTTCTCTATGCTCTGAAGCTGAAAAATTAGGAATTGATGTCATAGTTGATGTCGTTGCTAACCATTTATCAAGTTCTAATAAAAAACTAGCGTACGCAGTTAAAAGCTTTGAACCAGATATTTATAACAACAACCTCATTCATGAAACAGGCAAATCAATTGATGATGATGTGATATGGGGAAATATGGGAGAGTTATGCGATCTTAAAACTGAAGATTCACGTGTTCAAGCAAGAGTCCTTTCTTTATTAAAAGAATACGTTGATTGTGGAATTGATGGTTTTAGATTTGACGCTGCTAAACATATTGAAACCGAATACGATAGTGAACAATATAGATCTAATTTCTGGAAGAATACTTTAGACCAAGCGAAGAGTTATGCTTTAAGTCAATATGATAGAGAACTATTCTCTTATGGAGAAATTTTAGGAAGCGCTGGACCTGGAAGAAAATATAGTTTCTATACATGCAGAATGGGTATCACTGACAGTGATCAGGGTTCGAATGTTTTAAAAGCCGCTAGAGGGTCTACTTCGTTTGTGTCAAATACATACAACACGAAAGAAAGCCCATCAAATTTAGTTTTATGGGCTGAGTCCCATGATACTTATTCTAATTCTTGGGGTGAGTCAAAAGACGATTCTATTAGCACGATTCAAAAAGGCTATGTGATGCAAGCCTCTAGAAAAGATGCTTCAATTCTCTACTTTGCTCGACCACAAAATAATACGAATCTTGGTCAAGTTGGAGATACAAGTTTTAAGAATGATGAAGTTAAAGCAATTAATACTTTCAATAAAAAATATGCAACCAAGAGTGAAAATGTAACCGCTAATAACGGATGCTTTGTTAATGTTAGAGGAAGCTCTGGTGCCGCTATTGTGAGATTAAGTGGATCAAGTACTAGAATTGAAGTTCCAGGACTTGCTGATGGTAAGTACCTCGATTTAATTAGTAATAATGAATTCACTGTTAGCGATGGTGCAGTTTCTATACCAAGTAATGCGACATATTGCATATTAACAAGTGATGCTGAAGAGGAAGTATCAGTTCCAACATTAAACGTTAAATATGAGGAAGTATATTCTACTTCACAAACCATTACAGTTACCGCTGAACACGCCGATTCAGTCACTTATTCTTTGAATAATGGACAAGAAGTAACTTTAAGTGGCTCAAATATCGTTTTACCAAATACATTAGAAAACGGAAAAGTTTCTTTGAAAATCAAAGCTAAAAACAATTATGGTTCTACTTCTCAAATCTTAAATATGGTTAAGACTGACGCGTTAGTGAACAAAGAACTCATTATCACTGATATTGATCCGAATTATACTTATTATCTTTGGACTTGGGGAAAACAGTCTGGTAAATGGAGAGAAGTAGTGATGGAAAGTAGCATGATTGGATGTGACTTAGAAGGAGACAACATGTTTATTATTGTTAAATTCGATAAGAATGTGACTGTTCCAGACTGGGGTAAGAAAGTAAATCAAACCGAAAACATCTCAAAAACCCAAAGAGTGTATTGTTATAACGATTTGGAGATTGCTCAACAATAAAAAATACATATAATTGGCCAGGAAAACCTGGTCTTTTATTATGTGTACATTATGATACTTAAATTATATTAATTATATTAATAAATATGTTATGCGCGATGATATTTTACCTAAATATCGATTTTTTCGAATTTATTTGTTAGTTTATGTATTTTTATGTATAATGTGTATGAAAGGAGAAAAAAGCTATGATTAAATGGTTTAATGTCAAAGCGAAAAATGGTGTTGCTTCCTTATATTCAAACAACATCACACTAAACACCACAGCGATGTATCCATTCGAAGATGCACACAAAGTACAAGTTGGAATGGATGATAACGGCAACATCGTCATCCAACCACTAAGTAAGGCCGTAGTGGAATCAGGTGATTTAGATGAAAGCTGTTTGCTTAAGCTTGAAAGACACAAGAGCTTTGCAAGAATTTCATCCACATCGTTAATGAAGCAAATTGGGGAAGTGATTGGAGTGTCACTTTCTAAAGTCCCAGTTCAATATGAAACATCTTGGGATCCAGAAGCAAACGTCTTAACGATATTAGTCAAGGAGGGCCAAAAGTAACATTATAAACAGGGTGTTACTTGGTTCCCCTAAAAAACAATCAGGATAATATGAAGAAAAGGAGGGCAAAACTATGTTATGGATTTGGATTATTATCAGTGTAGCAGCGTTAGTTTTATTAATTATTTTCTTAGCCTGCTCATACACAAAGGCTGGTCCAGATGAAGCAATTATGATCTCTGGATTAGGCAAGAGAAAAATATTAAGAGGCCAAGCCGGATGGCGATTACCATTCTTACAAAGAAAAGATCGTCTATCACTCAAAGTGTTCCAGGTTGATATTAAAACTCGTGAACCAATTCCAACACATGAGTTTATCAACATTAATGTTGATGGAGTCGCGAACTTAAAGATTTCTAGCGATCCTGAACTCCTCGAAAGAGCGTTTGAAGCCACTCTTGGAATGAATCAAGAAGACTTGATTGAACAAGTCAAACAAGTTCTTGAAGGAAACATGAGAGAAATTGTTGGAACAGTTGGTATTCGTGAACTTGTACAAGACCGTAAAGGTGTTGCTACTAAAGTTCAAGAAAATGTCATTCCAGACATGGGTAAACTAGGTATTGAACTAGTGAACTTCAACATTCAAAATTTCTCTGATCGCAATAATGTTATTGAAAACCTCGGTATTGATAACATCTCTCAAATTTCTAAAGAAGCTGCAATTGCTAAAGCAAACGCTGAAAGAGATGTCAGTATCGCAAGAGCGAAAGCTGCTCAAGACGCAAATGAAGCTGAAGTCAATTCAAAGACTGTCATTGTTCAAAAGAATACAGAATACGCTTTAAAAGAGGCAGCATTAAAGATTCAAACAGATACCGCTAAAGCGGATGCTGATGCAGCGTATAAGATTCAAGAACAAAAAAGACAAGAAGAAATCAATGTTGCGACAACCAACGCGGAAATCTCAAAGAGAGAACGCGAAGTTGAACTCGGAAACAAAGAAGTTGAATTAGCAGAGAAGAAACTCGCTGCTTCTATCAATAAGAAAGCGGATGCTGAAAAATACGCAACCGAAAAGGCTGCTGAAGCAGAGCTCTTTAAGAGAAAAGCAGCTGCGGATGCTGAACTCGTTGAAGCACAAAGAAAAGCTGAGATTAAGAAAGTCGCAGCAGAAGCTGAAAAGACAGCAAGAGAACAAGCTGCAACTGCAGTGAGAATTGAAGCAGATGCTAATAAGGAAGCTGCATTAGCAGAAGCCAAAGGCATTGAGGCCAAAGGCCAAGCAGAAGCTGATGCCATCAAAGCAAAAGCGGATGCGATGAAATCATATAATGATGCTGCAACTTTAAAACTCATCTTAGAGAGCAACGTCTTACCAGAAACTGTTAGAGCATACGCAGAACCAATTGCGGCTGCACTTGCTCAAATTGATGGAATTACAATGTATGGCGAAGGAAACGAAGCAAAGCTTGTCAGTGAAATTCAACAACATGGCGATCAAATCTTTGAAGGGTTAAATAAGACCTTAGGAATTGATCTCAAATCATTACTACTTGGTTATTTTGGAACGAAAGTGGTGAGTAATAAAACCACAAGTGCCCAATAAACTAAACTAGCTAGATGCGCAATATCCCTGCTTCATGGTGGGGATATTGTTGCATTATAGACCCAAAGATTTCATCCGAAAGACTTGAAAAGTTGGTTTTTAATCAAATTTAATTAAATAGGACGAGATTAATTTCTTGGTCTTTTTTGTTGAAAATATTATTAGACCCTCTTTACTTATGGTAAAATCAAATAATAGGAATTAACTATGAGTTATTATACAGGCTTAACTTTGTTGCTTGTTCTTCTTATGGTGGCGATGATTATCCACGTCATCAGCCATTCTGGCTTTAACAGAAGACAAAAAGGATGGTTTATCGCTACTTTTGCAACAATCATATTCTGCTCGTTAGCAGAATTCGCTCTTCACTGTGGTTATTACGATCCAATATATAAGATTCCTCTTACAATATTAACAGTTTTACAATTTGCAATCGCTCCTTGCTTTGCAATGTTATTTGCTGGTGCTCTAGGCCTTAAATATCAAAAAAGAATTGTTCTTATTACACTTGCAATTTGTTTAATCATCGGAATCGTGTGCGCTCCATTTGGGTGGGTGTTCTATTTTGATGATACTGGTTATCATCGTGGACCAGCGTTCCTTGTTTACGAAGTAACTTATTTCGCAAGCTTGATTTACATTATCGGAACATTGTTCATTGTTGGTCGAAAATTTAAACACAGAGATATTGGCACAATCATAATGGTTTTAGTAGTCCTAGCTGCTGGTATCATCCCAATGTCGATTTATGCTTTGCATATCGCTTATTTAGCAGTTGGTATAGCAGCCTGTCTATGTTACGTTTTCTATAACGATCTTGTGCAACAAGATACCAAAGAGGAACTCGTTGAAAAGCAACAAAAGATTACGGAGATGCAAGAGCAGATTATCGCTCGACTCGCTAGCTTGATTGAAAGCCGAGATACCGAAACTGGAATGCACGTTGCTCGAACTAGTGCTTATGTTAAAACACTTGCTGAAGACGCACTTGCTAGTGGAGTGTACACTGATCAGATTAACGACCACTTTATCGAACTTCTAACTATGTTAGCGCCGATGCATGACGTCGGTAAGATTCTCGTCTCAGATAAGATTTTAAGAAAACCAGGAAAACTCACTCCTGAAGAATATGAAGAGATTAAAAAGCACGCTTCTGTTGGTGGAACAGTTGTTAAACAAATTTTAGATGGTATCGCTGACGAAGAGCATATTCAATTTGCAATCGATATTGCAACTGGACACCATGAAAGATGGGATGGTAGTGGTTATCCAAATAAACTTAAAGAAAACGAGATTTCTTTATCTGCCAGAATTATGGCAATTGCCGATGTCTTTGACGCTTTAGTGTCAAAAAGATGTTATAAAGAAGCAATTCCAACAAGTGAAGCTTTTGAAATCATTAAAGAAGAATCAGGAACACATTTTGATCCAAAACTAGTAGAAGTGTTCCTTGCTCATAAAGAAAAATACGAAGAAATCAATTCGTCCATTACTGATAAAAACTAATCGAGGTTATAAATATGAAACGCAATCTATTAACTCCTGTCTTAACGGTTTTCCTTTTAGGAGGATGCCTATTAGGATGTTCAAACCCAAGTAAAGGGGCGACAAACTCTATTGAGCTACCAGACGCTTTTAAGAACACTAATTTTGCTTATGCTGGCTATGATCCAGGAGTCGCATTATTATTTGATGAAAACAAAACTCCAGAGATTGATAATGTTTCTACCCACGTCGATTTTTATAAAGTTGAATGTGATATTAAGCCACTTGCTCAAAAAGGGAATATGTATTTCCTTTATTTCAAGGTTACTGACCAAATTATTGATGATGGTTATTTAAAAAATAACACAGAGTACAAATTCTGGCTTTCATATGAAAACTCAACATACTTCTGTGGCTTATCATTAAATGATGAATCATTAACCGAACCAACCATTACTTTAATGGAAGGTACTCTATAATTTTTAAATAAGGTATAAAATATATATATGGTTGTTTCAATTATTCTCCTATGTCTAGGGGCAGTGATGTCGACTGTTTTTATCGTCAGCAAAGTTATTAACTATTCTTTAAAGACGATTATTTTTAAGACTATTGCTTCTTTATTCTTTGTCGCTTTGGCGATTGTTATTTTTGCTACGAATCCTCAAGGGCATTTCTACTTTAAGTTATTTACAGTTTTAGGATTGTTCTTTGGCTTATTAGGAGATGTCCTATTGGGCTTTAAATATATCACGACAAAAACTAAGAAGATTTGGATCTTAGCGGGTATGTTTGCTTTTGCGATTGGACATATCTTCTATTTCTCGGGATTATTAATCGATTTCTATGTTCCAGGAAATACCTTATTTATTGTTCTTCCATTCACTTTACCAGTGGCGATTATTTCCATTTACTTATTTGTCGCTAGAAAAGTGGGAATTAACTTTGGAAAAGGAATGTTCTTCTTTGGATTATTTTATCTATATTGCTTAACAACAATGTTATCAACATCACTTTCGATGGTGTGTCTCCATAAGTTTGGTATTACAACCTTGGTGATGTTCTTCTCTGGTGCAATATGCTTTGCCACTAGTGACTTTATGCTTACTGGCGCGTATTTCAAAGAAGGACAAAGACCAAAAGCCTATATGGCGATATATTCTGTGTTTTATTACGTCGCTCAATTTGTTATCGCGTTCTCTTTGTTCTTCCTAGTGTAGAAATACACAACATAAAACTTTTTACATCATGAGCAAAATATTTGTATCAGGACTTACTAATATAGAGACTTCACTTAATGTGAATTCTTTTCCTATTGAGTATTCTCCAATTGAATATCCTTTCTTTGGCGTATCTTCTTCGGTCTCGGGAGTTGGATATAACATTTCAAAAGCATTAAAGGTTTTAAAGGACGATGTAAGTTTATTTACGATTGTTGGAGAAGATAATAGTGGAGAAATAGCTTTATCCACTCTTAATAAAGATAGGATTGATACAATTATTCAAAAAGTTCAAAAGACCGCGGAAAGTGTGGTCTTGGTGGATAAAGAAGGCAAAAGAAAAATCTACTGCGATCTTAAAAACCTTCAAGAAATCCACTCTTTTGATTTTAAAGTTAATCCTAAAGAATTTGAATTAGCGGTTCTTACAAACATTAATTTCAGTAGACCATTAATTAAGTTGTTCAAGGATAGTGGTGTGACTACCGCTAGTGATGTACATGTTTTAAGAAATATTGATGATGAATATAACAAAGAGTTTTTGGAAAACTCAGATATTCTCTTCCTTTCTAACGAAGGATGTTTAGGAAACGAAGCAGAATTTATAAAGAGTATTCAACAAACATATCATAACAAGATTGTTGTTATTGGTTGCGGCGAAGAAGGTGCTTTGGCGTTTGATGGTAAAGAATATTATTATGAAAAAGCTGTCGCTCCTTTGGGCATAAAAAACACTGTTGGAGCAGGTGACGCCTTATTCTCTTCTTTTATTCATTATTTTTTGAAAACAAAAGATATTCAAAAATCTTTGAAATTCGCAGTGACCTTTGCGGGAATAAAAATATCTTCTTCAGGAGGAGCAGAAGGCTTCGCTAAAGAAGATGAAGTTTTAAAATATATTAACCGTTAATAGCAACATCGCCAGCGTAACGGTGATAATTGGGAGCGAGATAATCGCTCCATATTTTATAAAGTCCACAAATGTGTACTTTGTGTCATGCTTATTTACTAAGTTAGTGAACATAATACCTGCTAGAGCGCCAGTAGGAGTGAGGAACGCTCCGATGTTACTACCAACGATTGATGCAAATGTTGCAGCTTTAGTGGTACATAAGTTAGAAAATAAGATACTCATAGGAATATTGTTGATTAAGTTACTCGCTAAAAATGAAGAATAGCCATAAGTCCATATAATGTTTTCGTTTCCTAATATTTCTTGAATCTTTACTGAGATACCTTGATAGTTTAACGCGACAACGATAACAAACATTGATAAGAAGAATGGAATTAATTGATAAGGGAGCTTTTTAGCGGAACCTAATAAATAGTTCCAATTCTTTTTAGTGATTAAGCACATTAATAAAGCACAAACGATTAAGGAACCAGCGCATATCGCAGAGACTGTCCACATTTCAACATTGATATAACTAGATATCACCAAGAACACTAAACAGATAGCAAGGTGGACTAAACCAATTATTAAAGCGACTTTGTTTTCAATTTTGTGATCGCCTTCTCCAATTTGGATCGGTTCTTTGAGTTTGTTTTTGAATATCAATAGTAACAACAAGAATTCAGTAATACCAGCAGTAATAGTGGGCAACGCCATAACTTTGAAATAGTCAAAGAAAGTGAAGCCTGCTGAAGTTGCTAGATAGATATTTGTTGGATTACCAATAATAAGCATCATTGACCACGTATTAGCAGCAGTGAATTCTGCAACTAAATATGGAATAGGATTAATTTTAGCGTTCTTACAAAAGAAACAAATAAAAGGGGTGAATGTCAAAATGACTATGTCATTTGATGTGAATATTGTAAGCGCGGACACAAGCGCATATAGCGTTATAAATAAAGTGAACTGATTTTTCTTCGCTTTATGAGCGGCGACGCTTGCTAAATAACTAAATAATCCAACTTCATCAAGGAAGATTGATAGTAAAGTCATAGAAAAGAATAGAACAAGAATCTTAAGTGGGTTCACTGAATTGTTGTTCACTAGTTGAGCGCCGACTTCTTGAATCGGAGCAAAAGAAAAGGCGAGTAAAATAATCGCGCCTAATAAAGCAATTATCCAATATGTTCCTAGTTTTATTTTCCCTAGTCTAATCTCTGGGAATAAGAGTATTGATAGGGTTACTAGTAAGAATGTAATAGCAGAAATAACAATTGTTGGTATCATAAAATCCAACCGATATTATCTACCTTTTCATTTGGATAGTAAATCAAAATAAAAAATAATTATTTTTTGATAAATTTATAAAGAATTTGTCTATTATAAAGTTCTTTTTCTTTAATAGTGGAAATGTTTTCGTCAGAAAGACGAATCAAAATTCCTTCTTCGTCGTTTAGTGATTCTTTATTAAACGAAGCTTTCTTGTAATTTGATGTTACTTCAATCATTGTTTCATCATCTTCAATTGATAAAATGGATTGCTCGTTTATATCGAACGATTTTTCAAAAGAAGCGCTTTCTTGATGGCTAATGGATGTTTTTGCGTCATTTCCTAAATTAAAAACAAGATTACTAGTTAAAGAAATAGGTGTTGGAATATCCGCCATAACGCGATAATCCACTAGTAAGACATTATCTGATTCCCCAAAAGAATAAGAGATATAGTAGTTTACATTATTTGGAAGTCCATCCATCATTTTCTTCTTTCCAAAAATGTACATGATTGAAAAGACCTTCTTATCCATATATGGACGAGATTGGAAGCAGTAATTGGAAACGACGTATCTTTCGTCTTTTTTATATTCCTTATCGTTATGTACAAAAACTTTGGAGTTATCAGTCAATTCAATTGGTTTACCAAGAATATTTTTTTGATCTAGGAAATCAACCGTTTTTTCAGGAGATAGTGTAACTTTTTTATCATTAAAATAGATATCTCTTATTGAAGCCCCTATGGGGGAAAAGATAATCCTTAGTCCTCGCTCATTATCAACTTCGAGCAAATTGAGTTTATTAATGATGTGCGTTTTGTATTTCATAAACAAAATTCTTTTCTAATAATATCATCTTATTGTTTCTATAAATAATAAATTCAGTGCTAAAATATTTTTGCTTAAATGCATTTACTATGAGGTGCTTATGAAAAAGAAATCTTTTGTTACGGCCGTGTTTACTGCTGCATTAATGAGCCTTTCTTTGGTGGCATGTGGCGGAAATACCGGACCATCGGCTTCTTTAGAGGTGAATGAAACCTCCATCACGGTGGGTGTGAAGGACACATATCAAATCAAATACAAAGTCACTCCATCAGATAGTGAAGTCATCTTTAGTGATTATGATACTTCTCTTATCAGTGTTAGTGATACTGGCTTAATTAAAGGTTTAGCGGTTGGCAACACAAACGTCAAAATCTCAATTAAAGATACAACAATCGCGAAAACTATTCCTGTTAAAATTGAAAACAGTGTTCACCCAGTCGATATCGATGTTGATGATCCACCAGAAATCGAAGGTGAAGGTATTTATATCCATTATTATCGTAAAGATGGTAAATATACCGGATGGAATCTTTGGTTATGGGAAGGCGGACATGATGGTGCGCAATTTGATTTCAATGGCAAAGATAATTGGGGTGTTATCGCCGCTTATCCGCTTACTACTTGGGAAAATCCAACTCTTAATCAATTAGGATTCATTATTAGAAAAGGTGAGTGGGAATCAAAAGATGTCGACGCAGATAGATTCGTTGATTTCTCATTATATGAAAAAGATGAAAATGGCATTTATCATATTTATTTAAAAATGCAAGATTCTAATATCTATATTGACGATGAAGGCAATATGAGAGGCAAGATTGAAATGGCGACCTTTGCGAATATGAAAAAGATCGCGATTAGAACTAACCTCAAGATGTTGACTTATTCATTAAAGGTCGATGGAACAGAAGTTTATAAAGAAAATAACGCTGGCAAAGTGACATATGCAAACTTTGCTTTACCAAACGGTGAAAGCGTTGACTTCCTTAAGGAATATGTCGTTGATGTTACCGTTGAAAACGGAGATCAATTATCAGCGACTGTTTCAAAGATGGGATTATATCAAACAGAAGAATTTGGTAATTTATTCAACTATGACGGCGAATTAGGCGCTATTTATACATCTCAAAAGACCACATTTAGAGTTTGGTCACCATTCTCTACAAGCATTACATTAAATGTTTATAACACTGGTACACCAGCAGCGTTAGGTGGAAGTGATACTCCTGTCTTAACCGTTGACATGGTTAAAGGTGAAAAAGGTGTTTTCTCTGTTGAAGTAGACGGAGACTTAGCAGGCAAATATTATACTTACGTTGTTAACAATGCCTCATTCAAAAACAAAGAAATCGTTGACCCATACGCAAAATCTTGTGGTGTTAATGGTGTTAGAGGAATGATTGTTAACTTCGCAATCACTAATCCTGCAGGATGGGATGAGATTGATTATCTCCCATATGATAGAAAAGAACTCACTATCTATGAAACCCATGTTGCTGATGTCACATCAAGTGAAACATGGACTGGAACCGAGGCTAATAGAAAACTCTTTAAGGGTATGTATGAAAGCGGAACAACTTACACAAAAGATGGTAAGACTGTTTCTACTGGTTTTGATCATATTAAAGAATTAGGCGTTAACGCTGTTCAAATTATTCCATTCTTCGATCAAGCGAATGACGAAGTCAATATGACATTTAACTGGGGCTACAACCCACTTAACTACAACGCTCTTGAAGGTGGCTATTCATCTGATCCATATAACGGATATGCGAGAATTAGAGAATTTAAAGAGTTAGTTAAAGAATATAACAAAGCTGGTATCGAAATTATTATGGACGTCGTTTATAACCACGTTGCAGGAGCAGCAGGAAGTAACTTTGATGTCTTATTACCAGGCTATTATTATCGTTATACAGCGGCTGGCACATTATCTAATGGTTCAGGCTGTGGAAATGAAACTGCATCAGAAAACTACATGATGAGAAAATTCATGATCGATTCAGTTAAGTTCTGGGCTAAAGAGTATAAGCTTGGTGGATTCAGATTTGACTTAATGGGATTACATGATTTAGACACCATGGAAATGCTCACCGCTGAAGCCAAAAAGATTAATGAGCACATTACAATCTTTGGTGAACCTTGGACTGGTGGAACTTCTCCATTACCAGAAGCTAAATCCGCAAAACAAATCAATGGTAATAAATACGTTGGTTATGGTGCGTTTAACGATCAAATGAGAGACGCTCTTATTAAAGGTGGCTTATCAGCAGCGACAGATGTCGGCTGGATTGCTAATACCCAAAGCTCTATTGGTGTTCAAGATTTGAACAAACTTGTCGCTGGTATTCAAGGTGCAACTTTAGGTTCAGTCAACATTCCTGATCCTAATAAGACTGTTAACTATGTTACATGTCACGATAACTACACTTTATACGATCGTATCATTGCCACAAAGAAATTTACCGATAGTGATAAAGAAACAATCGCAAAGATGAATGTCTTAGCAAACTCCATTGTTTTCACTTCACAAGGCACATCCTTCATGCTAGCGGGTGAAGAATTCTTAAGAACTAAAGGTGGAGATCATAACTCCTATATGTCTAGCTATAAAGTTAATGAACTCGACTATGCGCTTAAGATTGAACACTTAGACATGTTTGAAACATATAAGCAATTAATCTCTCTTAAACAAAAGAATAAGGGACTTCATTTAGAACAAGCAGGCGCTTCCTCGATTGGTGTTTCATATTCAACTAACTACAGTTGTTTCGATTACAGAATTACAGACGGAAATACTCAATACATTATCATTCACGCTAATGGATTAGAAACAACAAAATCATTTGATTTATCCGGATATAGTTTATATTGGTCAACACTTCACGGAAAAGATAGAACACTCGGTGCTCAAATCATTCCAGAAGCATTTGAAACAATCATTGCCTATAAGTAGGATATAATTAATAACAAATAAGTAGGGGAATTTATTCCCCTTTTATTTTTCGAAAAAGAAGACCTTAATGTAAACAATTCTTTGCACATATAAATGTGGAATAAAAAAAGCTTGTAAACAAATATGTTGTAATTGTTGGAAATTATATTAAAATATATAGCGTGGATATGCAAATTAGCTAATTTAAAAACGTCGGTTTTTTTTGACGCTTATTTGCTAAATTTTGATGAAAGGAGTTTATCATGAAAATCAAAAGAATCCTTATGGTCTCATGTTTAGCTTCCGGCTTACTTCTTACAGCCTGTGGCCCTAAGAGTAGCGGTGGCGGATCTAGCGGACCAATCCCAATTGATCCAACTGTTCCAGAAGAAGCTCGTGGAACATACGCGATCACAATGTGGGGCTCTGAAGTAGAAGGTGTCGAAGAATTATTCAAAGAACAAATTCAAGATTTCTGCGAATTAAACCCAGGCTTAACAATCAACGTTACCTATGAAGCAGTTTCTGAAAAAGACTCTGCTGCAAAAGTTTTAGCAGACGTTGACGCCGCTGCTGACCTTTACTGCTTCGCTCAAGACCAATTCGCTGATTTGGTTCAAGGTGCTGCACTTAGCCGTTTAGGTAAAGTTGCACAAGACGCAATTACAGCAAATAACGACGCAGGTTCAGTTGCTGCAGTTACATCTGGCGATTATTTATACGCCTACCCAATGACAGCTGATAACGGCTACTTCATGTATTATGACAATACAGTCGTTAAAGCAAATCATTTAAACAGTTTAGAAGATATTCTTGCTGACTGCGTTGCAGCAGAAAGAACATTCTCAATGGAAACATCTACCTCTGCTTGGTATCTTGCTTCATTCTTCTTTGGCACAGGCTGTGTCAGTGAATGGACAACAGATGACGAAGGTGAATTCGTTGCTGCAAATGATACATTCAACTCACCACAAGGTCTCATCGCTATGAGAGGAATGCAACATTTAGTTAAATCTGAATATTACGTTTCTTCTTCAAACGCTGCTGAACAATTCGCCGCTGCTAGACAAGCCGCTGTCGTCGTCTCTGGTACATGGGATTACGATAAGGCAGTTGAAGCTTTAGGTGAAAAACTCGGTGTTGCCGAATTACCAAGCTTTACAGTTGACGGACAATCCTACCATCTAGGTAGCTATTCCGGTAACAAACTTCTTGGTGTCAAACCAACAACAGATGTTAAGAGAGCCCGTGTTTTATCTACATTAGCCCTTTACTTAACAAGCCAAGATTGCCAAGAAGAAAGATTTGATGCAGTTTCTTGGGGACCATCCAACAAGGTCGTCGCTCAAATGGACAAAGTTACTGCTAACCCAGCACTTGCTGCATTATTAAAACAAGCTCAATATGCTAAACCACAAGGCCAAATTCCAGGCGCATGGTGGGATTTCGCAAAAGTTTTAGGCACAGTTGCTGCTGAAGCTGCACAAGATGATACAGCCGCTTTACAAGCTGGCTTAACAAGCTATGCTGAATCTATCGATAAGGTTCTTCACCCAACAGAACAACCAGTTTGGGCATTAGTTGGAAACTTCTCACGTGATAGTAACAACTGGTGGAACGCTGCAACCGCTAAGAGAATGACTGAAGGCGAAAGTGGAAAATGGTCTACTACAGTCGCTTTAGCTGCCGACGATGAATTCAAAGTTTGTAAGATTAATTCTACAACCGTTCTTGAATGGGCATATGGTGCTAGCGCAGTTGACCAAACCGCTTCCACAGCTGCTGCTGCATTCGATTTAACTGGTGATAACATTAAAGTTCTTACCGCTGGTAGTTACTTAATCGTTATGACTGGCACAGGCGTTGAATTACGCTCCGCTATTGCATAATTAGCAATTTAGATTTTTAGGTTGGGGTCTCACATGAGACTCCAGCCTTCTTTTTTTGAAAGGAGAAAGGAACATTTTATGAAAAAATATAGTTCGCTTGAATATTTAAGGCTAACTAAGATTCAAAGATTTTTTTATAAGATTGCTTGCTTTTTCGTAGGGATTCCTCAATTCTTCAAAAAGATTGGACTTGCCATTGTTAAATTCGCTAAGAAATTTGGCATTGGCGTTAAAGATGAATTTAAAGATCTTGTCATGACTTTTGTTAATGGTGATTACAAGACAAGAATCTCATATGCAATTATGGGATTTGGCTCTTTTACCAGAAAACAATATGGCCGTGGCATTTTATTTTTCTTGTTTGAGGCTATATTTATTGTTTATATGGCTCTCGCAGGCGGATATTGGATTTCGATGTTACCTTCTTTAGGTAAAATTGGTCCTCACCAAGAATATGATCCTATTTGGGACGTTTGGGTTCCAGCTTATGGAGATAACTCATTTAAAATCTTACTTTATTCCGTCTTAACTATTTTCTTCATCGTGGCCTTTATTTACACATGGAGATTAAACATTAAACAAAATAGAATTTCTGAAGAGATTATTGGCTCAATGCCAAAAAGATGTCTTGAAAAAGAAAAGAAACAAAAGATTGTTGAACTCAAAAAGAACAATCCTGATTTGTCTACAGAAGAATTATCGCAAAAGACAAAAGAGATTGAAGACGAATACAATCAAAAGATCGAAGAAGTTCCATCAAAACCTCTTAAAAGCACAAAAGATGACGTTATGTCACTTATCGACAACGAATTCCATAAAACATTATTGGCCTTACCAGTAACTGGTATTTTGATTTTCACAGTCATGCCAATCATCTTTATGATTCTCGTTGCATTTACAAACTATTCCGGACAAGCTAATGGTTATACAAACCATTTATTCCACTGGGTTGGAATGGATAACTTTAACACAGTGTTAGTTTGGAGTAATAGTGGTGGCGCAAGTTTCTCTGCAACATTTGGAGAAGTTCTTGCTTGGACACTCATGTGGGCGTTCTTTGCAACATTCTCTAACTATTTCTTAGGAATGATTGTCGCTATGATTATTAATAAGAAAGGCATTAAATTGAAAAAATGGTGGAGAACAGTTTTAGTTCTTACAATTGCTATTCCTCAATTTATTTCCCTCTTATACGTTAACAAAATGTTCTCATATACCGGTGTCATTAATGGTGTTATCACCAACTTAGGTGGTACCCCAGTTCACTTTATGGATGACTATGCTGAACCATGGGTTTCTAGATTAACCGTTATTCTAGTTAACATTTGGATTGGTATTCCATATTTGATGTTAATCGCTACTGGTATTTTAATGAATATTCCTGCCGACCTATACGAATCCGCTCAAATCGATGGAGCGAATGTTTTCCAACAATATATGAAGATTACTCTTCCATATATGTTATTCGTTACAGGTCCATACCTATTAACTAGCTTCACGGGTAATATGAATAACTTCAATGTCATATTCCTGCTTACGGGTGGTGCTCCGACTATGATCAACACCCCACCAAATGCTGCTAGTGTTGGTAGTACAGACTTATTAATTACTTGGTTATTTAAGATTACGACTACAGCTGGAAGTAAATACTACTTAGCGTCAGTTATTGGTATCTTAGTCTTCCTTGTTGTCGCTATTATCTCAATTATTGTTTATAACATCATTCCAAGTAACAAGAACGAGGAGGATTTCCAATAATGGCAGAAGAATTATTGAATACAAATACTCCAGAAGTAGTTGAACATAAAAAAGATAAACGTCACATGGGCTTAACAGCCTCTAGAACGATATCTAATACAGTTATTTATTTCATCCTTGTTATTATGACTGTTGTGTGGCTCGTTCCATTTATCTTCTTAGTGCTTCAATCATTCCGTGTTGAATCAACTGGTATGGTTGGATATATCATTCCTGAACAATGGGGATTTAACAATTATGTTAATTTATTTACTAACACTAAATTCCCTAAATGGTTCATGAACACATTTATCATCGCACTAGCTACCGCTGCTTTACAAACAATCATCGTCTTATGTATGTCATATACATTATCAAGACTTAGATTCGGTGGTAGAAAGTTCTTAATGAACTTCATGCTTGTTCTTGGCATGTTCCCAGGTATGTTAACCATGATTATTCTCTATCGTGTCTTAGCAGACCTTCACATGACCCAACAAAACTCAATACCTGGTTTAATCTTAGTCTATGCCGCTAGTAGTGGTATGGGTTATTACGTATCTAAAGGTTTCTTTGATACATTACCAAAAAGCTTAGACGAAGCTGCTAGAGTTGATGGCGCTAATAGAGCGCAAGTTCTTCTCAAAGTCATCCTTCCATTATCTAAGCCAATCGTTATTTACACTTTATTGACCGCATTTATGGGTCCATGGGGCGACTTCGCATTCGCTTCATATATCGCGTTCAACAATTCTAATGGTATGAACGTCGCTGTCGGTTTGAATTCCTTAATTTCAACCCCAGCATCCATCGGTAAGAATTACACGATGTTCTGTGCTGGTGGTGTGGTGGTTGCTATTCCGATTACAGTGCTATTCTTGTTCTTACAGAAATATTATGTTGAAGGCGTCACCGGCGGTGCCGTCAAAGGTTAGGAGGCTATATTATGGCTCAAGTAAAATTGACAAATGTAAAGAAAATATATCAAGGAAACGTTGTTGCTGTTCATGATTTTAACTTGGACATTCAGGATAAAGAATTTATCGTCTTCGTCGGTCCTTCTGGATGTGGTAAATCCACAACATTAAGAATGGTTGCTGGACTTGAAGAAATTTCTGAAGGTACAGTTGAAATCGATGGCGAAGTCGTCAATGACTTACAACCAAAAGATCGTCACATTTCCATGGTATTCCAAAACTACGCCTTATATCCTCATTTAACAGTCTTTGAGAATATGGCGTTCCCTCTTCGTTTACTCAGACCAAAAATGAGCAACAAAGAGATTTATGATCGAGTCACAAGCGCTGCCGAAGTCTTAGGCATTACTGAATATTTGACTCGTAAACCAAAAGCCCTTTCCGGCGGACAAAGACAACGTGTCGCCATTGGTAGAGCAATGGTTAAGGACTGTAAAGTCTTCTTAATGGACGAACCATTATCAAACTTAGATGCAAAGCTTCGTAACCAAATGAGAGCGGAAATTATTCTCTTAAGAAAGAGAATCAATACCACATTCATTTATGTTACACACGATCAAACAGAAGCTATGACTCTCGGTGATAGAATCGTCATTATGAAAGATGGTTATATTATGCAAGTTGGTACTCCAACTGAAGTTTTCGATGAACCAGCGAACTTATTCGTCGCTCAATTCATCGGCGCCCCAATGATGAATACAGTCAAATGTCAACTCATCAAAGAAGGCAAGAAATACTTCGTTAATCCTTATGGAGTTAAATTAGAAGTCGATGGTGAAAAGGCTCAAATCCTCGCTGATAATGGTGTGGAAACACGCGATATTATCTTAGGATTTAGACCAGAACACGTTGATATCGTTAAAGAAAACGGCATTCCTGTTTCCGTTTTAGTTAACGAAATGATGGGTAGTGAAATTCACCTCCACGTTTTAACTTCTGATAACGCCAAACTCATTGTCAGAGTTCCAACTGTTAGATTAACAAAAGAAGAAAGAGAAGGCTTAACTGCTGGTAAAGAATTACAAATTAGTTTCCCAGGCAAAGTTATGCACTTCTTCGATCCAGAAACTGAAAAATCACTTTTAGTTAAAGAATAAAGAAAGGAGAAAACACACATGAAAAAAGTATTAGCTTTTCTAAAATCTAATATTGCGTTTTTTGTCATTGTTGCGATTTCTCTAATCTTTTATTTAATTGCCATTGTTGGTGGTGATTATCAAACTACCGAATTCTTTGGCGAAGTTAAGCATTATCAATTTATAACAGGTATCCAAGATGGTGTCGGATTAGCGTTCCTTTACGTTATTATCCCTGCTATTTGCTTGGCTGCGATTGTGTGCTTAAACTTCTTCAAGCCAAAGAAAAGAGATGGAAAATTAGCTACTGTCTTTGTTGCCTTATTTATTGGTATCGCAACAATTGCTGGAGCGTTATTACTTTTAATTCCATTCGCGTTATTTAAAGACGCTAACGTGAATTACACTCAGATTTCTGACTGGAAAGCAATTACTGCAGATGTCTATTATGTAAAAGTGTATAATTTCCCACTTCTCTCAATGGTTATTAGTCTTATTGCTACGATTGTTTTAGGATGTTATACATCCGCTACTTTATCAGAATAGGAGGGTTCTTATATGAAAATTAAAAAATTAGCATTATTACTTTCTTCTATTTTGTTGTCTAGTTGCTCTCTTGGAGCGGAAACCGTTAGCAAAGATGAATTCAAAAGAATTCTAAACGATGAAATTAAACCAACCGTTATTGAAAGTATTAAAACTAGCAAAGATGATTACACCGTTATTGAAGGTAGAAGAAATGTCAGTTTAAAGACATATATCGAAACCACCTATTCCGGTGACACCGCTGATTATGACATGTTCTTTAATGAAAAAAAGTTAGATCAAGAACTCTTGATGATGTATAGCAAGACCATCACTAGTTATGCCACAAAAGAAATCATCACTAGTGCGGGTGTTAAAGCATTTTCTGATGTTGAAAAAGTAATTGATATTGAAGATTACGCTTTAATAAACACTGAAGACCATCATCTTAAGACCGTTAAAGACAAGTATCACACTCTTATTAGAACCGACTATCTTTCTATCGAACTTGATACTTTAACTGGAAGAATCAGCACTGCTGAAATTATTGTCGACGACAATATCTTCGAGTTTGGTTCTACAAAGATTACCTATGACAAGTTCACAGAAAAAGACGATTCCGAAGAAGAGGAAGAGGAAGATATTGAAAATCCAGTCATCTCTTTAGCGGGTACCGAATGGACACTTGAAGACACCATCAGTGGTAATAAGAAGTCTGTTGTTACTTTCGTTGAAGACCTCGATAAAATCGCTAGTAAGAACGTTGTTGTTGGAACTATCGTATGTGGCGAAGAAACACATGAACTATTTATCTTCGAAAAAGGTGATGGCTCTTATAACTTTGAAGTAAGAGAAACAACCCAAACTGAAGAATCAACAATTCTTAGCGATGTCGCATATGATAAGTCCGTCTCTGGATTTATCGAAACAGTCATCACCCCAGAAGTGAACAATTACTTCGCTCTAGCGAGCGTCACTGAATGGGATGAAGAAGTCGTCGAATCATACGCCAGTGCCTTTAACTTCATTAAGGACACAATTGATAGCAACAAAACAATTGAAATCCTTAAGCGTGTTTCAGGTATCGCTTATCGAGTCAATGATAACGGTGATTTGAAAGAAGCTATCGTCTCTAAATTAGACGAAGAAACCAAAACAAGAAGAATTACCGATGTCGCTCAAAGACATGGATTTAACGGTAATGAAATCTATACTTACGAATTCTTAGGTTTCTAAGGATATTCGAGTAAGTTATAAAAACTAGAGTCTCATATTTTTGAGACTCTTTTTTTGATTGTTAGGGCCTATAATTTCTATAAATATATTACAAATATATTTCATTTTACTTAATTATTTGGTATGTTTATGGTGAGTGAGGATTACATATGAAAAATGAATTCATTGTGAATATTATTCATCGTCCTGAATTAGCGCCAGAATACGCTGCTAAGACAAGCGGAAAAGATCCTAAGGAAGTTGTTAAAGAATCGTTAGGTATTTTCCTTTTTCAACAAGAAGCTGCTCATAAAAACGGATTAAAAACTACAATTCACGTGACATATGCTTCTTTATTTAATGACGATTTGGTGGAAATCGTCAAAGAACATCACGATAAATATGGTGATGAAATCGCTTTATCTCTTCTTGGCTTACCATGCCCAGAATTCAAAGAGAAATATAAAACAGAAGACTTCTGTATTTGGATGTTCTCTAAAGAAGATAAAGAAAAGATCATTGATGATGTCTTTGGATTATTCCATAAGAAGTTTGGTTTCTATCCAGAAAGCACAGGAAGCTATTTCTTGGATGCTTACACAATTAACTACATGAAAAAGAAATATCCATCAGTGAAATGTGCGGTTGCGACATGTTGGGAAGAAGGTTCTAAAGCCTATCATACATGTAACAACTCTTGGTACACATTCATGGATGGTGGACCATGGAACCCATGGATTCCTTCTAAAATTAATTCTCATTGCCCAGCTTATAGTAAAGACGATGATAGTGGTATCGTCGCTATTCCACATTTAAGTAGAGACTTACTCGCGTGTTTTGACGGTAACGGTTCTAACTTTGGAACTCATCCTCAAAATGTCATTCGTGGAATGATTTATTACAAAGACAAAAACGGAAGATGGCAATACCCATATTTATATAATTTAATCGATGAGTATCGTCATTTAGGAAAATATAATGATGGCTATTCCTACAACATGATGTTTGTGGGACCAGGTTGGTTGAACAAAAAAGGTAGATGGGAAGCTCCATACGAATTACTCGCTCAATCTTATGAAGACGCGATGAAATATTATGGTGAACTTAAGAAAAAAGGCGAACTTATTGATATGACCATGAGTGAATTCGCTGATTACTATCGTAAGAAACACCCAGACTATAACACTCCAGAATGTGCTTTATGGAAAGACATTCTTTATGGAAGCAATAAGCAATATTTCTGGTATGTTGATCCATATATGAGAACATGCTTAGACTTCAACCAAGGTGGTGCGATGATTGATTTAAGACCATACGCTGCTCGAGTTCCATTTGAAGTCGGTATTGGTACAGACCACGTTTATGACGCAACCTATCCATATCTTATTCAAGCTAATTACCGCGCTGGATTCTTCACCCATTATGCGGGTGCAGGCACCAATAAAAGCTGCCAAGTCACTTATAAAGGTGAAACAGCAGACTTATGTTTAACTCGTACGATGGCGAAATATGAAAAAGTTGGAGAAGATGTTGTTATTACAACTAATCCAGTCGACTTATTACTCGGCGGAGAAAAGATTATCGTTCAATCAGTGTTTACTTTTGAACACGGCAAATCAATTCTCAAAGTTGAAAGAAAACTCTTAAGTGAAGTTAAAGAACCAGTAACATTCACTGAATATATGACAGGTGGATTTGGTAATAACGAATATCAAGCTGACTTAAGCAAAGTTACCTTAAGAGTGGATTCTAAAAAAATGGATTACCTTTATAAAGGTAGAAAAATTAAAGTTGAAAACGCGAAGGAAGCAGAAGTTGTTATTCCTGATATTCAAACCTCAATTGTCTTAACTGGCAATGGTGATTATCTCGAAGTTGAAGAAGGTATTGCCTTCTCACCTGCTTATCACCTTAGAAGCGCGAAAGCATTAACCAAAGGAGGGCTTATCACATGTCTCAATCTAAGAAAGGCCGCTTAAACTATCGTTGTCCTGCATGTTTCATGCGTGAAATCGACATGGATATGTTCTATGACGAAGAAAAAGATGAATATTATTGCTTAAGATGCGGATATCATGGAAACGAAGAAGATGTCCTTCGTCTTAACGAACAAGCGAGATATCGCTACAAGATGATTAATAAAAGAGTCACTGATTTTGGAGAGGATAATGAACCTCTTAAGTTCGAGGATAATGACAAATGATTTTAGGTATTGATGTTTCTACCTACTTAGAGCAACAAAGAATTGCTCATTCAAAATATTATAAAGACGGAAAAGAAGTCGATCCTTTCGCTTTATTTAAGCAAAATGGTGTTTCAATAATCCGTACAAGAATCTGGAATAACCCATATAGTGAAAATGGTGAACCTTATTTAGCAGGCACCTGTGATTTAAAAAACTTTATTGAGTTAGCAGAAATGCTTAAAAAATATGGTTTCCATCATCTAGTGGATTTCCATTATTCAGACTTCTGGGCCGATCCTGCAAAACAGTTCCTTCCAAAAGCGTGGGAATCATTATCTTATGAAGAAATTGTTAAGGCGGTTTATGATTTCACTAAAGAGAGTTTATTAGAAATCAAAAAGCACGACATTCCAGTAGATATGATTCAAGTTGGAAACGAAATCACTAACGGAATGCTTTGGCCATATGGTCACCTTGAAGAAGGAAAAGAAAGACAAGCTTCTTTTGATCGCTACGCAAGCTTTTTAAAGGCTGGTATCAAAGCGTGTCATGAAGTTTTGCCTAATGCAAAAATAGTTTTACATTTAGAAAGAAGCTACGATCAAGATGCATATCGTGAAATTATTTCTAATTTATTAGAAAGAAAAGTTGAAATCGATATTGTTGGTTCATCATATTATCCATTCTGGCATCACGATTTTAAAGAATACTTCGCTAACATGGATATGGTGCAAAAAGAATTCCATCTTCCAGTGATGAACGCCGAACTCGGTTTCCCGTTTACTGTTCTTGATTATAAAAAAGATGAAGACGGAAAAGCCAAACACTTAGTGATTAACGCCGATAATATTGAAGACTTCTTAAAAATGATGCCTTATTATCCAGACAAAGAAGGACAAAGAAAGTTTGTTAGAGAATTTATTAGACTCGCTAAAGAGCACGGTTTAATCGCTGTTAACTATTGGGAACCATTATGGATTCCTGGTGAAGGAATTTGTTGGGCGAGTGATGAAGGACAAAAATATCAACACAGCAACTCTAAAGATACACGTAACGAATGGGCTAACCAGTGCTTATTCGATTATGAAGGAAACGCTTTACCAGCGTTAGACGAATACAAAATCTAATATGAAAAAATTAGAAAAGAACTACTTAACTATTTTATTAGCGGTATTTATCGCGATTTTAGTTGCGGCAGTCTTTTCTCTTATCTACGCTTTGGTGGATATCGCTATTAAAGGTACCATCTTAGATAACATTTTAGAACTTATTTATATGTGCGTTCATATCGTCGCTACTGTTTTAGCAATTTCATTCGCCTTGAAGGCTATTAAAAGCCCTAAAGGTTCACATATCATGAAAACACTCATGGTGAATGAAGATGGAACAGATATAAACAAGTTTTCTCGAGTGGTGACTATTATCTTATCGACTCTTGGTTTAGCAGGTGGAATATATTTCTTACTCGTAATATGTGGAGTACCTCTTCCATATTTCCATTTCCCAATTACCTTGATACTCGATTTGATTAATACCCCATTATCGATATTTATCGTTGGATTATTCTTTATTTTTTATCCATATATTTATTTCAATTGTTATCACAAGGAGGAACAAGAATGAAAAAGTTTGGAAAATTGTTATTTTCATCGCTACTAATGTTAGGTTTATTATCTTGTGGCGGTAATCAAGGAGGAACAACACCTCCTGAACCAGATCCAGAGATTCCTGAAATCGTCAGAACCTACGAGAAGATTGAAAGTGCTACACTTTACACCAAGAAAGTTGAAAACATGTCAAACGACTTCATTATGGGCATGGACGCATCTAGTGTTATTTCGTTAGAAAATAGCGGTGTGAAGTTCTACGACTTTAATGGAAAAGAAGAAGATGTATTTAAAGTCTTATCTGATAACGGTGTCAACTATATCCGTGTTCGTATTTGGAATGATCCATTTGATAAGAATGGTCACGGATACGGCGGAGGAAACTGTGATATTAATACTGCGATTGCAATTGGTAAAAGAGCGACCGCCAATAAAATGAAGCTCTTAGTTAATTTCCATTATTCTGATTTCTGGGCTGATCCAGCTAAACAAATGGTTCCAAAAGCTTGGAAAGAAATGGAAATCATGGATAAATGCGAAGCTTTATATGAATACACTAAAGAATCATTACAAAAATTAAGACATGAAGGCATTGCTGTTGGCATGGTTCAAGTCGGTAATGAAACTAGTGGTGGAAAGATGGCTGGAGAAACTCGTTTTTCTTACTTTGCAGCTTTATTTAATGAAGGCGCTAAAGCGGTTAGAGAAATTTATCCAGACGCTTTAGTGGCATGTCACTTTGCTAACCCAGAAAAAACAAATAACTACTATGACTGGGCCGCGAAGATGAATCAATATAATGTTGATTATGATGTCTTTGGTAGTTCTTACTATCCATATTGGCACGGAACACTAGAAAACTTAGGTACTGTCTTATCAACAATTGCGACAACCTATAATAAGAAAACAATGGTGTTAGAAACATCATATGCATTTACCACTGAAGATACCGATTACTTTGGAAACACAATCGGAACAGGTGGAGGAATTGCTAAACCTTATCCATTTTCTATTGCTGGACAAGCAAACTGCATTAGAGATATCGTCGATACAGTTGTTAATCACTGCACAAATGGTATCGGTGTTTGCTATTGGGAAGGCACATGGATTTCTGTTGGTGGTGCTAATTATGACGAAAACCTCGCTAAATGGGAACAATATGGTTCTGGCTGGGCTAGTAGTTATGCGGCCGAATATGATCCAAACGATGCTGGTAAATGGTATGGTGGAACTGCAGTTGATAACCAAGCATTTTTTGATAAAACTGGACATCCACTTGAATCACTTAAAGTATTAAATAACGTTAGATTTGGTAACGACGCTCCTAAATATGTTGACGGTGTTCAAAATGCTGAAGTGAGTTATTACACTTACGAAGACTTCACTTTACCAGAAACAGTTGATGTTATTTATAACGATAACTCCCGTTCTCCTTTAGCGGTTATTTGGGAAGACTTTGATATTCCAGCCGCAAAAGCAAAAGGAAACGGCAAATATGAAATTAAAGGTCATGCAGAAGGTTATAGTGGTGATGTATATTGCTATTTAACCATCATGGAATATAACTATTTACAAAACTTTGGTTTCGAAGAACAAGCTAAACACTGGACGATGACAAATAATAGCGAATCTGCCTTTAGTGATGAATATAAAGTTCTTCCTACTGAAGAAAATCCACAAACAGGTAAATATGCTTATCACTTCTGGGCTAAAGGTGAAAATGTTGTGAACTTTGACTTAGAACAAGAACTCACCTTATCTCAAACTGGTAACTATAAGATGCAAGCTTCTTTATTAGGAGGAACAGATGTCTCTCCTGCTACTGAAGATTTACAAAATATCTACATGTACGTCAAAATTAATGATGTAGTTACTTACACCAAGGATATGAAATTAAAAGGATATGCAGCGGGTTATTCCGACTTCTTATTAACCGGTATTCACTATGAAGCTGGTCAAAAGATAGTTGTTGGTTTCCACGTTGAGGCTAAAGAAAGAGGCTCATGGGGAGATATCGATGACTGCATGTTCAATATCGTGCTCTAATTATGAAAAAAAGATTAAACGTATTATTTCTACTTTCTTTATTAGCATTAGCTAGTTGTGGAAATAGTGGCGGAGGATCTACTCCTACACCTCCTGATCCACCTGATCCACCAGACCCACCTTATGTTGAGCCTACTTTAGATGACGATACAGCGACCGACTATGTTTTAGACGACACTGTGTCAAATGAAAACGGTTCAATGAATTATGAAATATTTGTTCGTTCATTTTATGATGCGGACGGAAATGGAATTGGCGATTTAAAAGGCGTAGAACAAAAACTCCCATATTTAGCTTCTTTAGGAGTTAAATCGCTTTGGTTAATGCCAATCCACCCATCTCCAACATATCATGGATATGATGTTTCTAATTATTATGAAGTTGCTCCAGAACTTGGAACACTTGCGGACTTTGATTCTTTAGTGGCAACTGCGAATACTTATCATATCGATATCATGCTCGATATGGTGTTTAATCACTGTTCTAGACAAAACCCATGGTTTGTTCAGTCCTATTATGATTTTAAAAACGAAAACACTAGTGAAGATAGCAAGATCAACTGGTTCACATGGTCTGATAAAGCTGGTGGAGCATGTAATGCGATGTATCCTAACGACAATAATGCATGGTATGAAGCAAGATTTGATAGCACAATGCCAGACTTTAATTTTGATTGCCAGGCTGTAAAAGACGAATTAGAAAACGTCATTAAGTTCTGGGTCAAAGATCACGGAGTTAAGGGCTTTAGATTAGACGCGGTTAAGTATTATTATTACGAAAACGTTAATAAAAATATTCCAGTTCTTGATTGGATTGAACAAACTGGTAAGAAATATTATTCCGATTTCTACACAGTTGGAGAATGTTGGAGCGCGGCAGGTGTTGTTAACGATTATCATCGTTCTAAAGCTGATTCATTCTTCCGTTTTGAAGGAAGTTATGAAGGCGCGATTAGTATCATGAACGTCGCTAAAGGAAGAAGTAAATCTTCTAAATTCATCGACGAAGTAGTGAATAACGTTAATGCGATTAAAAATAATAATCCAAACGGATATCCAAGTTATTTCATGTCAAACCATGATATGAATAGATCCGCTCATGCGTTCCAAAACGAATATCAAGCTAAAGCTTCTGCTAGCTTATTAGCGTTCCTTCCAGGAACATCATATATGTATTATGGTGAAGAGATTGGAATGTTAGGCAAAAGAAAGACTTCTCCTGAAGATTATAGCGACGTTAGAAGAAGACTCCCAATGGTGTGGTCAGAAACTAATAAGCAAGGAGAATGCATTTTCCCAGAAGCTAATCGTCAAGATCTTAATAACAATGAACAAGTTACTAAAGGTGTTGAAGATCGTTTAGCGGAAAACTTCTCAGTTTTAAAGCATTATCAAAAAGTTAATAACGTGAGAAATAAATATCCATTTATTAAAAATGCGAAAGTCCAATCGTTAATTGGAAGTTTAAATACAGATTTCACTAACGTTATGGCGTATAAGCTTTATTCTGGAGATGAATACATTATCGTTGTTCATAACTTTAATGAACAGAACGTTGAAGTGACTGTTAATGGCACTCAAATTCTAGACACAATTAATACTTATCACCGCATTCCAACATATGCGAACAATAAGTTAACGATTGGTGCTTATTCAACAGTTATTATTAAGTAATAAAAAAACAAGAATAGACCGAGGGTTATTCCTTGGTCTTTTTATTTTATTTATTGAGATAGTTGGTAGTGATAAAATAAACTATAGTTTATGGTAATGATTTATTATTACGTGATGCTTGCGATTTCACTATTAATGGTTATAGTGTACGCTTTTATTTTTCATAAGCATTTTGATCCAAATATCACCATTATTTCGATTTTGGTCCCAGTTCTTAACTTAGCGTTTGTGTTTATGGGACTATCAAAAACTGTCGAAGAAGCAATCATCGCTCTTAAATTTACATATATAGGTGGCTGTTTCCTTATTGTTTCAGTCATGTTTTTGATATTCAATGTTTGCGGTATTACTATAAAATCTTGGCAAAAAGCTTTAATACTCGCTATTTCAACAGGAGTTTATGCTACAGCTTTGACAATTGGCTATTCTCCTATTTTTTATCAATCACTCCCAGATATTGCCTTTTCTAATGGAGCGGCATATTTAACAAATAAACATTATGGGCCAATGCACACGGTGTTTTATATCCTTATTGGCATTTATTATGCGATTTCTATTACTGCTATTGTTTATTCTTTCTTTAAAAAGAAACAAGTTCCTAGAATCAGTCTTATTTTGATTTCTTTATCAGTGACTATCGCCATTGTCGGTTTCTTTGGTGGAAGATTATTCCAAGAAAAGGTTGAACCTCTTCCAATGTCATACACTTTAGGAATGGGTTTATACCTCGTCATGGCGATTAGATTAAGATTATATGATGCTTCTGACGCAGTTACTGATGCGCTTGTTCAAAAAGGTGACACAGGCTTTGTGTCTTTTGATAGCAAACTTCGTTATTTAGGAAGTAACGACACAGCAAAAGAAATGTTTCCAGAACTCAAAGAAGCAATTATCGATTATCGAATTAAAAATGAGTGGGCAAGAGATCATTTTGAAAATTGGATAAACGAATACAAAAATAATCAGGATAATAATCGCTTTCTTATAGAAAAAGAAGACAAAACATTCTTAGTTAACGTTAATCGATTAGCGCATGGTCATCATTATCATGGTTATCAAATCTTTATCACTGATGACACTAAGAATCAGACATACATCAAACTTATTAAAAACTATAATAGCGAACTTGAATCGGAAGTCGCTAAAAAGACAAGAAGTGTTATTGAAATGCAAGATAAGTTAGTTTTAGGTATGGCAACGATGGTTGAAGGTCGTGATAACTCCACAGGCGGACATATTAGAAGAACAAGTGATGTGGTGCGTTTCTTGGTGGAAGAAATGAAAAAAGAAAACGAACTTAACTTAAGTGATAAGTTTTATAACGACTTAATTAAAGCTGCTCCTATGCATGACTTAGGAAAAATAACTGTAGATGACGCGATATTAAGAAAACCAGGAAAGTTTACTCCTGAAGAATATGAAATCATGAAGACACACGCTCCTGAAGGGGCGAGGATTGTCGCTCAAATATTAGAAGGAACAGACGATAAAGAATTTGCTAAATTAGCTACTAATGTTGCTCATTATCATCATGAGAAGTGGGATGGAACTGGTTACCCAGATCACTTAGCAGGTGCTAAAATACCTTTAGAAGCGCGTATAATGGCGATTGCAGACGTTTATGACGCTTT
This sequence comes from uncultured Erysipelotrichaceae bacterium, assembly GCA_902800025.1. Taxonomy (GTDB): domain Bacteria; phylum Bacillota_I; class Bacilli_A; order RFN20; family CAG-826; genus UBA2450. The sequence continues at coordinate 67,957 of CADCDA010000006.1, forward strand.
GGTGAGTAAACGAGTCTACAAGGAAAAATTCACGTTTGAGGATGCTAATAACATCATTATTGAAAGTATGGGCAAACATTTTGACAAAAGTCTAGAAAAGTATTATCTTCAAGCCAGAGAAAAAATAGAAAATTATTACATCGCATCTGGAAATTAATATATGAATCAAAAAGTAATCTTTATTGGAGGTGGAGCTGCCTCGCTTACTAGTGCGGTCCTTCTAAAGAAGGAAGAACCATCTTTTGATGTGATTATTGTCGAAAAAGATAAAAAGCTAGGAAAGAAATTATCTGCGACCGGTGGTGGCAAATGTAATGTCGCTCCATTAAAAGATAATCCTTATGTTTATAATCCAGCAGCGATTGAGATGGTGGAATCTCTTTTTGATGAAATTCCATTACACGATTATTTAAATATCTTAGAGTCAATTGGATTAGACACTAAAGCGATTAAAGATTATGGTTTCTACCCAATTCATGAATCCGCACCACAAGTGGTGAAGAATTTATATCATCAAATTAATAAACTAGGAATCAAAGTTATTTATGATGAGTTTGTAGATTATTCTGAAAAAGATGGAAGAGTCCTTGTTGAGTTAAAAGAACAATTTTTAGAAGCTGATAAAGTGGTAATCGCTACCGGTGGTCTTAACGAAGACATGAGACATATTTTTGAGTCTCACGGAGTAATAACCACCAAAACATATCCAGGCCTATGTCCAATCAAAGTTAAAGAAGATGTATCGAACTTATTTGGATGTCGATTTGAAGCAGTTATAACTTTGTTATATAAGAAAAACATTGTTAGACAAACTTATGGAGAAGTCCAATTTAAAAAAGATGGACTATCAGGTATTCCAATTTTTAATTTGTCGAGTTTAATTTCTCGAGAAGAAAACTTTAAGTCTGGAGATTATCAAATAAGTGTTGGTTTACCAGATAACTTTGAAATCAATATTTTAGGAAAGACTATTGAAGAAGCATTATTTATGCTTTTTAAAGAAGAGTATGTAAATTACTTAATTGAAAAACATAAATTCAATAGAAAAGAGTTAATCGATTTATCTTTAGAAAAGAAACTATTATCTATCATTCATAATGAACCGTTCACTGTTGATTCATTATATGAAATGAAAGACGCTCAAGTGACCATTGGTGGGGTTTCTTTAGGGGAAATTGATCAAAACTTCGCTTTAAATAATAACAAGAACATATATGTTGTTGGTGAAGCTCTTGATGTTGATGGCATATGTGGTGGATATAACTTAAGATTTGCTATAACATCAGGGTTTAAAGTGGTGTTTGAATTATTAAACAATTAGATTGAAAGCGTTTATAAAAGACGAGCTAATAATGGGCTCGTCTTTTCTTGTTTCAGAGATACTATTATTGACCAGCTTGTCTTAGCCAATCGTTCCACTTGCTTTGAGCGTTGCTGCTAACTGTATTCATATATTCTTGAACAGGATTAGAAGAGGTGGAGTTAAAGATTCTGGTATAAGGTGCTAAATCATTTGTGGTCCAAACATCAATAACGTTATTCAAGAATAACGGAGAGTTGCTCCAGTTTGTGAATCTGTCTGTTGCGTTATCAAGATAATCGAATAATGAATTTGTATATTCGTCTTCTGTGGTGACCTTTGTGGATGTCTTATAAGCGAGAGTACCATGTGCCTTTTCCGCAAATGTTTTAATTCCGCGGTCACTAATCATTAACTTTAAGAACGATTTTGCTAAGTCGGCTTTAATGGTGCTGGCTGGGATTGCAAAGAATTGGTCTTCACCAACGATGTAAGAAATGTTAGTGCTGACAGCAGTACTAGCTGCTGGTGTGTCCATGATCTTTAATTCAAAGCCATCTCTTAATGTACCTGTGTCTGTGTATTTAAGAGTTTCGTTATATAACCAGTCACAGTTAATCATCATCGCGGCATAGCCGTTATAGAAAGATTGTTGAGCGGTATGGTTGTTCCAACCATCAGAACCTTTAACATAGTTGCTTTCTTGTCCAAAGACATTCCACCACATTTGTAGTGCTTGCCCTAAAGCGACGAATGCTGGGTTGGAATTAGAGAATGTCGAGGCACTTTCATATTTGAAATAGTTATCAATATTAGTTTTGCCTGCTAATTGTCCCCACCATGTGAATGTTGCATAATCGAAGTAGTCCATGTTTTCACCAGTGAAGCAGAATGGCTTAACAGTGGTGGTTGCTTTAGGACCGACTGGAAGAGCAGCGGTTTTAATAGTTTCACAAAGTGTTAAGAGTTGATCATATGTTTGAGGAACTGCCCAACCGTTTTCTTCAAACATTTTCGCGTTATAGTAGATTCCTGGAACACCACTTGTCCATGGTAGACGATAGGTGTGTCCGTTATAGTAGATGGATTTATCATATTCATCGTTAATTTTGTTTTTAACTGTCATTCCATCAACTGTTTCATTTAAGAAATCGTCTAATTCAAGAAGTTTCCCTTTTAAAGCATATGATTTCCAGTTTTTGGAGTTACCGATATATAAATCATCAATATTATCTTTTGAATATAAGTGTTTATTAATTAAATCGTTTGCACTTGAGGAGGCTTCGAGATGGATTTTATATTCTGGATTTTCAGTTTCCCAAACAGTAACTAACTCATCAATCCATTCGCGTCCGTAACCTAAATTTAAACAAATAATATTAAGTGTTTTCGCATCATTAACTACTTTGTTACCACAAGCGGTAAGTCCACCAGCGGCAAGTGCTGCGACACTTAAAAACAAAAAACTTTTTCCTAAATTATTTTTCATAGAGACGTCTCCTTTGACACTAATATATTAGCAAGAATTTCTAAAAATAGTTATTTAATTTTGTAAAAAAATGTGATTTTTGTACTTTTATAAGTTTTACTTTTATAACTCTATTCAACAATTTTTATCGATTTAATTAAAATTTAGTATTTTTTAAGTTTGTGAAATATTATATAATGCTATCGAGAAAAGAACGTATGAAAAATAGAAACACACTGCTTTGTTGTCTGTTGATTTCGGCTTTTGCATTCTCTGTTTTAGGTTGCCAAAACAAAAATAGTGGTGGTGACGACACGCCAAAAGAAGTAGAGATTCCAGAAGTTACAGATGACCTTGAAATCCTTGATGGCGTGAAATTTGATTATGACAAAGCCTTTTTTGATGATTTCTCTCAAGGCGTTGACTACAACAAATGGATTATTTCTGAAGACTGCTGGGGTTCAAACAAAGGTGGCTTAACTGTCAAGAACCTCTTCTTTACAGATGAAGGCACTTTATTATTTAGAGCAACAGGCAATTATTATTCTGGCGATGAAATCCGTGGATATGGACAAGTCAAAGATGGAAGATGCACCGGTGCTTCTTTAGTTTCTAAATTCATTACTGGTCCAGGAAGATACCAAGTGAGAATGAAACCATTCCCGCGTTTAGGTGCGTGTACAGCGTTCTGGACATATTCTAATAGACCTGTCGCAGGTGCGGAAAACGATAACCACGAAATCGATATCGAACTTCCAGGCGGTATGCATCATGGTATCCATTCATTCAAATACATGATGAACACCAATTATGTTACTGAAAAATATATGGACAACTCCGATTTCAAAATCGCTGATGTCACAGGAAACAAAATCATCAATTTAAACGATGGTAACTTCCATACTTTTGGCTTTGATTGGTATACCAATCCAGAAGTCATTGTTTATAACGTTGATGGAATCGTTACATGCGTAAGCGAAATCTTTGTTCCTTATTTATTAACCCGTATGTGGTTAGGCGTTTGGATTAGTTATAGTGATGCCTTTATGGGACCACCAAACTATGAAGCCGACTTTATGGAAGTTGACTGGGTCAAATATATTCCTTTTGACAACACTCAACCATACACCGTTTGTGATGTTGACCAAGTTAGTATCTCTACTCCTAGAGAAAACTATCCAACAGTTCCAACATCAAGACCAGAAGTCAACAAGATTGCTAATGGTGATTTTGAATACTTTATTCGTAAAGGAAAGCAAAATGATTATGGCTGGGAATATGAAAAATTCTTAACCGACCAATCCCCTGTTGAAGAAGTTTGCTATGTAAGTGCAACAGACGGAAAAGATGGTACTGCTGGAGCAGTTGTTAAGAAAGGTGGCTATTTACATACTACAGTTGACGCCGCTTATGAAGGATATCAGTATGATATTTCCTTTGATGGCAAGTCTGATGGTGCCGATTCCGTTATGGAAGTTGTTTATTATTCCAGTTATACCCCAGACACCAATCCAATCAAGAGTGATTTCGTTCAAATCCATAATGGTGATTGGGAAAATTACACAAAGACAATTACATGCCCAGAAGGCTGCAGCTGTATAACAGTTGAGTTCTATAACAACTCTACAAAATCAACTACATCAATGGCAATTGATAACGTCAAAATGAGTAGGAGTAATTAATTCAATGAACGATATTTCTGTTGCATTAAATAATGATCAATTTACTCGAGAAAAGCCAAGAATTCATTCTCGACGTTTTTCAAAGAAAACTTTGGATGCGATTTTCATTATCGTAATGCTTGCATATCCAGTTTTACAATTTGTTATTACCTGGGCTTTTGTCAACTTTGGCGCTCTTTCGATGGCCTTCAATGGTAGTGAGTACTATGACGACTTTCAATTCACACTTTATAATTTTGAAAAGATTTTTACTGATTTGTTCTCAACAGTTCCAGATCAAGCTAATTTTTTAGGACTTAATCCAGCGACAATCGTATTACTCAATTCGCTTGGTTATTGTCTTATTACAATTTTTATTTCTTTACCTTTATCGCTTTTATTCTCTTATTTCTTAAGAAAAAATATGCTTCTAGCGAATGTTTTTAGAGCCATTTTCTTCTTACCAAATATCATTCCTATCGTTGCCTTAACATTTGCCTTTAGAATGAGTTATACCACTCCGTTTGGTTATCTCGCTGATATGTTTGAGGCGATGGGTATTAACTCCGCTAAATATCCAACAAGCCAAATGCTTGTTTACCTATATTGTATTTGGGCTGGATTAGGATATAACATCATCCTTTTCTCTGGGGCGATTGGAAGAATTCCAAAAGAACTCTTTGAATCTGCTGAACTCGATCACGCTGGATACTTCAAAGAATTTTTCCACGTTGTCATTCCATGTATTTGGCCAACAATTGTCACATTAGTGGTCGTTGGTATGACTAATGTTTTGACCTTATATATGCACCCATATTTATTAACAAACTATGACCGTTCATCAACATATACGATTGCTTTGTCAATCTTCCAAACTGCTGGAAATGATGGAGCAATGCCTAACGAATTGCATCAAGTAACAGCGTATGGTTTATTCTTCTCTGTTATTTGGGCTCCAATTATTTTGTTAGTCAGACACTTGATGAGCAAGAAGTACGAAGGGATTGGTTATTAGTATGAAAGACTTAAACGAATCTTACCATCCACATAACCATATCCGTAAAAAGATTAACTATGGTTACCATATCACTAAATGGATTGTCTTCCTTGTTTTCTTAGTGTATGGGCTTTCACTTTTATTCCCATTCTTATGGATGACCATTAACGCGTTCAAGACTACTGGTGATTTCTCTGGTGGTAACTATTTCGGTTGGCCAAAAGAATTCGCTGGCAAGAACTTCATAGAAGTTATGTCGATGAAAGTTGGAAACGAAACCATCGCAATAATGTTCTTAATGAGCGTTATCACCACAATTGGAGGAACATTACTCAACGTTGGTTTGTCTGCTTGCGTAGCTTATGTTGTTGCTAAATATAAGTTCCCTGGTCGTGGGTTCCTCTATGGTGTTGCCATTTTTTCAATGGTGGTTCCTATCGTAGGTACTCTTCCTTCTCAAATTAACATGATGCAAACATTCCACTTAGACAACTCATTATTAGGTGTTTTCTTCCTCTATTCGAGTTGCTTTGGTTTTAACTTCATTCTACTTTATAGCGCCTTTTCTTCTATCTCAAATTCATATATGGAAGCAGCCTCTGTTGACTGTGCGGGCAGATTCAAAACTTTCTTTAAAGTTATGCTTCCGATGGCAAAAGGGCCAATTATCGCCGCATCTATTTTAACGGCGATTGGTTATTGGAATGATTATCAAACCCCATTCTTATATTTACCAGATGATTATCAAACCCTTGCGGTCGGTCTACAAAAATTCCAATCTGAAAACCAAGCAAGCTATCCAATGGTCTTTGCTTCAATGCTTATTTCCATTGTCCCAGTTCTTATTCTCTATGTGTGCTTCCAAAAGAGAATTATCGAATCCACAAATGCAGGAGGACTCAAAGGATGAGAAAGAAACTATTTATTACATTCTTAGTACCGCTTTTTGCTTTTAGCGTTTCCTCTTGTAACAATAATTCTAGTAGTGAAAAAGGAAAACTAACTTTCGCTAAAAGCGAATATCAAATCCATAGTGGTGACAGAATCACTGTTGAACAAAACTACAGTGGTGTGAACTACGCTTTTGCGGGCGAAGTTCCTTTTGAAGCCGCTGTTAATAAGACAACTGGTGAAATTACTTTTACCACAAATACACCAAACTATGCACAAGTGATTTTAACTGCGACATATCAAGATTTGCAAAGCGATCAAGCGATTGTCACTTTATTACAAAATAACGTTACAACCGAATTAGTGTTCCATACACCAATCCATAACATTATCGACGGTGACTATATCTTAGTTACCTCATTAAACAACACTGCAATTACATATAAATTAGAAAATCCAGTTACTGGTGTTTCTATTGATTCTATGAATGGACGTGTTCATTATACAAGCGCTGCTGTTGAAGGAACAGTATTTACAGTTGTCGCAGAATCCGCTGGAGTGACAGCTAAAGAAGATTACTATGTCACAGTTACAAACTTAGCAACTTCCAAAACACCTCTTCAAACAGTGGAAGTTGATAGTAACACCCCTGCAACATACATTTTAGATTTCTCAGATGTTCCATCTGCGTCAGATGAAGGCGTTGTCGCTTTGATGAACGACAAGAAATACGCAAACGATGGTGAATATACTTATGATCCAGCTTCACACGCCTTAGTCATTAATCCAAGTTTCTTACAAACGTTTGTTACTGGCGAAAATACATTAAAAATCATTACTAAGAGGAACATTATTACTGTTCAATTAATCTTAGTTACTAAATTCATTAGAAACGCTCACGATTTACAATCTATCAACGAAAATAGGGCGTCTCTTGCGGGTTATTACGTATTAGAAAACGATATTGACCTCACTGATTATTTAGCCAAAGGTGGGGAAGGGTATAATGATAACCGTGGTTGGAACCAAATTGGTATCTACCATGATTTAGAAGAAGATCCAACTCGCGATTCCTTTACTGGAACATTTGACGGCAATGGACACATTATTAGTGGTTACTTTGAAGAAAGAGCAGATGACCTTGCACATAACGAAGGTTTGTTTGGCTATGTCACTAACCAAGGTGTTATTAAAAATACTGGTTTTGTTGGTTCTAAAACAAGAAAAACAACCGGCAGAAACTTCATCGGTGGTTTCGTTGGATTTAACGAAGGCACAATTAAAAATTGCTGGAGCGATGTTAATATCTCAAATAAACACGAAGATAAAATCTTCCACTCTGTCGGAGCTTTTGCTGGAGCGAACACTGGTATTATTGATTCGTGTTATACGCTTGGATTATCCGAAGGCGATAATCTAGTCGGAGCATTTGTTGGCAAGAACTACGGCGAAATTACCAATTGTTATTCATATAACGATAAAGTTAACGAATTCTGTGGTACTCAAATAACTGGTAGTCATGAAGAATGCAGAGTGTTCAACTCCTTAGGAGAAATGAAGACCTTTAATTACCAAGCCCATTTTGATAATAGTTCATGGGATTTCGTGGCGAATGATGTTCCAGTGTTAAAACATAATATTGATATTAAATTTGTTAACGGATTAGAAATTATAAACAAAGAAAAAGAATTATATCGTGGTGATGTTTTAGATGTTAATGTCATCATTCATCCAAACGATTTACAAGAACAATATTTAAATAGAGTTCAATATGCATTAATTCCTGCTACTGGAAGCGGCATTGTTCAAGAGGGAAATAGATTCTCCACTCAAAACGCTGAAGTTGATGAATTCACCGTTTTAGTAACTTTAGAAACCGAATTTGATGCTTATTCTGTAGCGAGAACATTTAAAATTTGTGAACAAATTACCTCTTTAGAGTTAATTGATGATTTCCCAACATATGTGGAACCAGGTAAGCAATACGAATTTAATGTCAATATTACTCCTAGTAACGCTCCTCAAGAAATGACTTGGGAATTGTTACATGGTCATGATGATAAAGGAAGAGAAACCAAACCAGAAAGATACGCTTTCTTTACTGACAATATTTTAACTATCCAAGAAGACATGATGAATTTCCGTAGTAGTGATGCGGTTAGAACCTTTGATGTTCAAGGAACCGCAAAAAACGGAATGACAGTCACCAAGACTTTAACGCTTAAGAAGATTCGTTATCTTTCTGATTCTTATGCCGGACCACAAGATGGTGATCATATCACTCAAAGAGTGCTTTGCTTCTATAAAGATTCAACCGATACACATATTCAATTTGTTTTGCCAAGCAATTCTGATGTAGCGAATATGAAAGCATATCGATTCAACAACGAAGTTACATATACTAGAGCGGGTCATACAGTTAAAATTCCAATTAGATATATCAAAGATATTCCAAATAAACAACTGACATTCACGTTTAGATGTGGAGTAGGCGATTCACAAGTTATTTATCGCGGATATGCTTGCTATATTGACCACGATCGATACACTTTAAATGATGTCCAAGGTTCATATATCTCATTAGGGTCCGCCGAAGACTTCCATAGATACTTTAGATTAACTTTAGATGACAATAACGAATCTAAGTATGATAACTATGATAAGACATTTGTTTTAACAAATGATATCGACTTTAATGGTGAAGACAACTTAGTGGCTATCGGATATTATTCTTCTAACTATAATGCATATCACGCTTTTACAGGCACCATTTATGGTTTTGGTCACACAATTAAAAATGCGACATTCAAATATTCTGAAAGATATTACTTTGCTGGACCAAGCGATCCAAACAAGAAAGCGGATCCAAATACCTATCGAGTTGGATTCTTTGGATACTTCCAAGGAAAGATCTATGATGTCGTCTTTGATAACATTAAAGCCGTCTCTTATAACTATGGTGGATGTTTCGCTGGAGAAATTAGATCTGGTGGATATCTTGAAGATATTGTCTTCATCAATTGTAAGTGCCAATCCGCCAACGAAGTTGATTACACAATTGATGATGTTGTTCAAGGTAGAATCGCCGCAGTGAGTGCAGGAGCATTTGTCGGTGTGACGTATAACGGCACCGCAGTTGGATTGGTAGGTAAATAGTATGAAAAAGTTAATGAAATTTGTTTTACCTTTATCGGTCATATCTTTAGTGGCAACCGGTTTATGTTTAGCAACAGTTAAGCCACAATATAAGCGCGTTCTTGCAGGAGAAATTGGTGATTATGGTGATGACACTAGACTCCAATCAATGACATTCTTTGGCGATACCAGAAGTCAAATGGGCTTCTGCTGGACCACCAGTAATGCGACTAATAGCGATCTCCAAGTATTAGAGAAATCAATCTATGACAACTCTACTGGTTTTGATGACCCATCGGTTATTAGTAGTATTAAATATTTCACTGGAACAATTGAAGGTAGTCAAATTGCCGGTGATGGATTTATCCATCGTGCAGTTGCTAAAAGATTAACTCCAGACACCGAATATGTTTATCGCTTTGGTGATGAACAATTAAAGAGATGGTGTAAAGTTGGTTCGTTTAAAACTAGTGCAAACGAAAATAGAAACTTTACATTCATGCACATCTCTGACCCACAAGGAGACAACGAACTCCATTATGAGTCCTATAATCAATTATTAAATGATTCAACAGGTATGTTTGATCCTGAATGGATTGCTTTAACTGGTGATATAACTGATGATTCCCATTTTGGTGGCACAATTGATTTACATGAATGGGAATTAGCGTTGACCAATCAATGGAAAGTTTTCAAAGATTATCCAGTTGCTGCTGTTAGTGGTAACCACGATGGAGCGTTCAATGCTTTCCATTCGCGTTATACCTTTGATATTCCTGAAGGAAGTGATTATATCACTGGTGATTATTACTCGTTTGATTACCAAGATGTTCACTTCACTTGTTTAAATAGTAATGACACTCCCAATCCGAAAGATCCAAATACAACTGGATTAGGAGATGAGCAACTCGCGTGGTGTGAAGCTGATTTAGCCGCTCATCAAAATGATAAATTCTTAATCGTTATGATGCATAAGGGATTATTTGATTCTGGTGGTCACTCTTGTAATGATGACCATGGCGACTATGATATTGAACAAATGAGACGTCAACTCACTCCATTATTCACTAAATATGGTGTTGATCTCGTTTTAGAAGGTCATGACCACTTATATAACCTTTCTTATCCAATGGTGGCGGATGAATATGTTGGACAAGAACATTATTACCATATCGATGGTGAATATAAATATTCATATCGCGACTTTGGAGATTATAAAGACGTTTATACATTCTCTAATTTAAAAGGAACATTCTTCTTTAACACCGGTACCGCGACTGGACAAAAATATTACGCTCCAGTTATCGGTGGCTCAATGGAGAGCACAATCTTTGACACTTCTAATCCAAACCAAAAGATGTTTACCATGGTGGATGTTCTTGATAATGATATTCTTTTAAGAACGTATACATGCACATCAAACGAAACTAAACTTTATAAAATATATGCGATTAGTAAAGATAACGAAGGTACACCTGCTCAAGAACAATCTGAATATGATAACGATTTTGAAATTAAAGGCGATTATTCATTTGAATACAAGTTCGCAAGATATAACCACACCGCAAATGTCACAATGAGAAGTAAAAAACTCATTAATGCAGAAGCTGATTTGGCAGGTAAGTTTGTTGGTACATTTACTTGTGATGGTGGCAACGGAACAAGCATTTGCCAATTATATAGAACTGGCAAAGTAGTGATGAATACCGAATTAGCCTTAGAAGAGGGAAAAGAACAATTCGTGACCACTGGTTCATGGCACATGGAAGATAATGATATTATCATTATCATTCAAGATGAAAAAGGTGCAGATGTCACACACGTTGCAAAAATCGCTAGTGGAAATAAAAACGGATGTGGCGGTAATATCGCTACTACGAGCATTATTCTTTCTTCACTTGCGTTATCAGGCGTTACCATACTCGCCGTTTCTAAACTATTTAGAAAGAAAAAAAGAACAATAAGATTCTGGAGGTAAAATATGACTAGTTTACGCTTAGAACATATCTATAAAGTTTACCAAGGTAAGAAAAAAGGGCAAGAAGTCCCAGCGGTAAGCGATTTCAATTTAGAGAGTAACAAAAAAGAATTTATCGTCTTCGTCGGCCCTTCTGGATGTGGTAAATCCACAACTTTAAGAATGATTGCTGGACTAGAAGATATTACTTCTGGGAAACTTTTCATTGATGATGAATTGATGAATCGTGTTGAACCAAGATATAGAAACGTGGCAATGGTTTTCCAAAACTACGCTTTATATCCACATATGACTGCTTATGATAATATGGCGTTTGGACTCCGTAATATGAAAGTTCCTACACCTAAACTTGATGAGAATGGTGAACCAGTTAAAGGAATCGATACAAAACTCATCGCTAGTTTGAAAAGAGATGCGAAGAAATTAGAGTCCGACATTGCTAAATCACAAAAGGCTTTGGAAAAAGGCAAGGAGCTTGAACCAAAAGTCGAAGAAGCGAAATCTAAACTTGAAGGATTAGAAGAAGGTAGCAAAGAATATAAGGCTGCTAAAAAAGAATTTGATAAGGTTTCTTATGAGTTATTAGTAGAAAACCGCAAGAGCGAGAATCTTTCAACTTATCAAAATCAATTAGAAAGAATTAATGATGATATTCAATATTTTGAAACTACTCCAGTGACTTTATATGTTGATAAGCATTTCCCAAAAGCGGAAATCGATCGACGTATTAAAGAAGCTGCTCAAATTTTAGATATTGAAGAGTTATTAAAACGTCTACCAGCAAACATGAGTGGTGGTCAACGTCAAAGAGTGGCTTTGGGTAGAGCGATTGTAAGAACTCCAAAACTATTTTTGCTCGATGAACCATTATCAAACTTAGACGCAAAATTAAGAGCGCAGATGCGTGTTGAGATTACTAAACTCTATGACAAACTAGATACGACATTCATTTATGTTACCCATGATCAAGTTGAAGCTTTGACTATGGGAACTAGAATCGTTGTTTTAAGTGCAGGATATGTTCAACAAATCGATACTCCAACGAGATTATATGATTATCCAAAGAATCGATTTGTCGCTGGATTCTTAGGAACTCCTCAAATGAACTTCTATGAAGTTAACATTCAAAAACAAGGTAATAACTTAAGTGTTGAATTACCTCTAGGTAATAAATTATCTCTCTCGTTAAAAGAAATGAGAAAGATTGAAGAAGAGTATTTAGATGGCGAAGTTCACTCTGCGATTTTGGGCATTAGAAGCGAAGATGTTCATCTTGATGACAAAGGTGAATTTGAAGTCAAAGTGTCTATTACTGAATCTTTAGGTAGTGAAACACTTCTCTATTCTGACTTTGATTTAAATAAAGAACTCAATATCCGTGAATCGACTTCCGCGATTGTTATCAAAGTTCCAGGAAGAACGACAATGGATAGAAACTCTACCATTAGAGTTAACTTTGATAAGAACAAAATCCACTTATTTAGAAACGATAACGATAAAGAAGACTCCATCCTTGGAGAGACTATTGGCCAATAATATATGGAAAACAGTGTCCTTACATTAATAAAAAACTTTCAGCTTGCCGGAAACATCAAATCCGTTGAGCCTTTTGGTAATGGGCACATTAATGTCACCTATCATATAGTGACTACAAAAGACGAATATATTCTTCAAGAAATTAATAGTAACGCTTTTAAAGATGTTGATATCTTGATGAATAACATCGATATCGTCACCAAACACATCAAAAGCAAGGGTGAGAATTCTTTAGATATTATTCCTACATTAGATAACAGATTATATTTTGAACAAGATGGAAGATATTTCCGTGTTTATAGATTTATTAAAAACACAATTTGCTACGAAAGCGTTAAGAGCAACATTTTCTTAGCAATTAAGCTTGGAGATGCATTTGGTAAATTCCATCATCTTTTAAGCGATTTAGATGCTTCTCTTATTAAAGAGACAATAGTTAATTTCCATAACACTCCAGTTAGATATCAAAACTTCTCTGATGCTTATGCGAAATCGAGCTATGCGAAAAGAATAACCGCGGAAAGAGAAATTGATTATATCCTCGACCATCAAAATACCTATTCAAAAATAGTTGATGGGATTAAAAAAGGAATAGTAAAAGAACACATCACTCACAACGACCCAAAAATCAATAACATTTTATTTGATAAAGACACAAAAGAGGTCTGCGCAGTTATTGATTTAGATACAGTGATGCCAGGATCATTCTTATATGATGTTGGAGATGCTTTTAGAAGTTTGTTTACTGGTGAAAATGAAGATAGCACCAACCTTTCACTATTAAAAGTGGATTTCAATATCTTTAAAGAATATATGAAAGGTTATCTTTCTCAAATGAAAGATGATCTAGCTGAGCAAGAAATAGAACTCATCCCATATTCTATCTATCTAATGACGATTGAATGTGGAATGCGTTTCTTGGAAGACTATCTTAGAGGGAATGTCTATTTCCATGTTGATTATGAAAAACATAATCTTGTGAGATGCAGGACCCAGATTGCTCTCGCAGAAGATGTCTTAGAAAATGAAAAGAAGTTATTAGAAATAGTCAAAGAAATATTAGGAGGATTAAAGAAATGAAGATGATTAAAGAAGCTCAAAGATTTTTAGGCGAAGAATATTTCAAAACCTTAGATATTTCTTATAAAGAAGTTGAAGATAAAAACTTTTTAAGTGTCGAAAAAGAAAATAATAAGGTTCTGATTAGTTATGGACAATTATCTTCTCTTTTTAGAGGACTCACTTTAATTAAAGAGATGGCAAATGAAAAGAGTTATTATGTTTCATTTAATCGCCATTTTGACTCTAATTGTTGGATGATTGATGTTAGTAGAAATGCGACATTTAAAATTAGCCAAGTCAAAAAGGTCATTATGATTATGGCGTTATTCGGAATGAACCGATTAATGCTTTATACAGAAGATACATATGAAATGAAAAAATATCCATACTTTGGATATCTAAGAGGAAGATACACAAAAGAAGATATCCACGAACTAGTAGAATACGGAAATTCTTTAGGAGTGGAACTCGTTCCTTGTATTGAAACACTAGACCATTTAGGAAGAACATTACGTTGGGATGCTTTCCTTGATGTCACGGACGGACCAACAAATGTCATGGTGGAAGAAGACAAGACTTATGAATTTATCGAAGAGATGATTAAAACTTGTCGAGAAAACTACCAAAGTAAATATATCCACTTAGGAATGGATGAGTGTTGGGGACTAGGATTAGGAAGATACAAGAATTTAAAAGGTTTACCAAAAGATCGCGTTGAATTATTTAATAAGCATCTTCAAAGAGTTATTGATATTTGCAAGAAATATGATTTCACTCCAATCATTTGGGGAGATATGCACTTCCGTTTAGTAAACGTTGATGGCAATTACTACTCTGACAAAGATTTAACTCTAGAAGTTAAAGCATTAATCCCTAAAGATGTCACTTTAGTGTATTGGGATTATTATCACGACACAAAACAAGTCTATGATGATATGGTTAAAAAATATTTATCTTTAGATAATCCAGTATATTTCGCTGGAGGAGCGTGGAATTGGTCATCATTCTCTCCATTTATTAAACTTGCGTTAGAAAGATCCTCTTTAGCATTAACTTCGATGATTGAACATAAAGTTAAAGATATTATGGTCACTACATGGGGGGACTGTGGGGCGGAATGTTCTAACTTTGCAGCTTTACCAACTTTAGCGATGTATTCGGTTTTTGATTATGAAGGAAAAGATGACCGAGAGGCACTAAAGTCACTTCTATATGCGGTTATTGAAGAAAAGCTTGAGAATATGTTTATCTTAGACTGCTCTAATGAAGTAGAAGACAATAAATATCCTAAAGAAACCAATTGTGGGCGTTTCTATTTATATCAAGATCCATTGCTTGGATTATTTGATAAAACAGTGAAACCAGAATATAGATATAAATATGCTTCTTATCTGCCAAAGATTAAGAAAGCTCAAGAAGAAAGTAAATACTATGGTTACATATATCAAAACATGTATGATCTTGTAAATCTTCTAAAAGAAAAAGTGGATTTAGGTGTCAGATTAAGGAAAGCCTATAAAGAAGGAAATAAAAAAGAACTTCAAACACTTAAAGATAAAGATATCCCTCTTATTGCGTCTTTAGTAGAAAAGTTTAGAAAATCATTTAAAGAAAGATGGGATAAAGAGAACCGTAGTTTTGGTTACGAAGTAATGGATGGAAGACTCGGATTCTTAAGAAATAGATTAGATACAACAATATCTAAATTAGATGATTTTCTATCGAATAGAATAGAAAAAATTGATGAATTAGAAGAAGAAATACTTCCATATTCTACGTTAACTAAGGATGATGAGCTCTTCGTATGGAAGTGGGAGTTGATAGTCACTCCTAGTGAGTTATAATTATTAAACAATAAATAAAGACTGGAGCGAGTTATGAAAATAAAAATTGTTCGCGACTATAACGGCAGCAGCCCTTGCCGTTGGTGCATTTGGATTTAATCAACCAGTAGCAAAAGCAGAAGCATATAATCACGACGACGATTATACCGCAGACGCTACCCACTTTGCTGCTTCGATGCACCGAAATCGTCAATTAAGAGATGTTAAAAACTATAAAGACAAATAGGCTTTATGCCTATTGTTTTTATATATTGACAAAGAATGTTGATAGGTGTTATCTTTAAATTAAGATTTTTCACAAAGTTAAAAAATGATAGGAGGTTTTTATATGAAATCCAAAATTTTGTTTATATCAGCATTGACATTGGGGTTGACAGCAGTACTCGCAGGTGGAATGACACCAAATGGAGCAAGAGGAGCATCTGCATATAGTCATTCAGATGGTTATACTGCATCCGGAGATCACTTTATCGTATCTTTCCATGGTAGCAAAATATCAAATCAATATGGTAGTAATAAAGCCGATCAAGTTTTAAATAGTGGATCATATGTGTTGGATGTTACATCATCCATTCAGTGGAAAGTATCTTATGGCAAGAATTCTAGTGACACCTTTGCTGGATTAAAACTTGGCAACGATGGTGGCCACACAATCAAAGATGATGCCGACGATAATTTTAAAGATTTATATGATAAGATGAGTGAATTGAATTCATATGGTGAAACAACGCACTATGTGAATGCTATTTATTCAACGACTGCTATTTCAAGCGTTACTGACTTATCAGTTTCATGGGGTGCTGCAAAAGGCGATTTCAATGAAAATGTCGGAAAGCTGTATTTGTTTTATAAATTAACAACGGATGGAGCAGAATGGACTCCAATTTATCGTAATGGCGATACAAAATATCACTATACTCCATCTTCAGCATACCAAGGGAGTGGAACTACATCTGCATGGGACTGGAGAAAGGCTTGCCCAACAACCACCAAAATAGAAGAATCCGGACTTTATGGACAAAATGCTCAAATTGCTATTGTTCACGACGGTGGTGAAACTTCAAACAAGTGCAACATTACTCTATATACTTTAATGGTTAATCGTGTTAATTCGATTAAATCAGTAATGAATTATTTGGATAATCCAGGTTGTGGTACCGAAGCATGCAATGCACTCACAATTGATAAGAACAAATACCGTGTCATGTTTGATATGGCATTACAAAATATCGAGCAAGGACAAATAGATGCTTTAAATGTAGCAGCAGATTTTGGCGGTGGAAGATGTAAAGAAGCAACATATTATGCGCAATTTGCATATTTCTGTGACGTTGCGGGATATACATTAACTCTTACTCCAACACCAGCAGCAGTTAATAGAGTGCTCTTCTCTAACAAATCATCCTATGGTTTAATTGTGGTTATTGCCTCTGCAACAGTTGCATCTATCGGCTTAGTGTTACTACTTGCAAAGAAGAAAAAACACAATTAATTAACAATTCAAAAAAATAATTAGATTGGGATACTATCCCAGTCTTTTTATATAGTTTTTTAAGTATATTGAAAAAATGGAATTATTGTTATACAATAATATCACCTGGAGGATGATTATGGAAAGAGCGTT
This sequence comes from uncultured Erysipelotrichaceae bacterium, assembly GCA_902800025.1. Classification (GTDB taxonomy): domain Bacteria; phylum Bacillota_I; class Bacilli_A; order RFN20; family CAG-826; genus UBA2450. Next base: position 85,453 of record CADCDA010000006.1, read on the forward strand.
AGGAAAGAATCAATCATATTGTCGAGAAATTAATTTTGAATTAGTTATTGATCTATTAAGAAAAGAACCAAGATCCGCAACTCAACTTGCAGAAACTTTAAAATTATCTAACGCGACAATGTCTTCAATTGTCAAAGATCTTTTAGAATTAGGAATGATTGATATCGCTAAATCAGAATCCATTAAGGGCAGTGGAAGAAAGCAAGTTTTCTACACCTTAAATGAAAAGTTTGGTCTCATCCTCGTTGTCAACATGGTGCATCATCGTGCGGATATTGCAATCACGAACATCAAAGAAGAAAACATCATCAATGATTCAATGTTTATTGATAAGATTACTGAAGATTCAACTAGACAAGTTATTCTTAAAGCTAATGAGCTGTTATTCAATTCTCATGTTAATGTTCCATTAAAGAACATCATCATCTCAATCTCTGGTTTAGTTAAAGACAAAACAGAAGGTAGTGAAAAGCATTTTGTTCAAGCAGCGTTTGAAAAACAATTCCATAATGTTCCTACCTATTTAACTAATGATGGTAACTTAATCACTTATGGTGAATTATCTAAAGGGGCATTAGCAAATTGTAAGAATGGTGCGGTTATTCTTCTTGATTACGGTATCGGTGGAGCCTTTGTTATTGATAAAGACCTATTTAAAGGTGATAACGGTTATTCTGGAGAAATGGGTGAACTCCTTTGTGAAGAAAATGAAAAGCTTGATTATCTTGAAGATGTTGTCTCTTTAAGAGCGTTACTCGCTAAAGCAGAAGCAGTAATGGGTAAGAAACTTAAGATGGAAGATTTGTTTGAACTATATCATTCAAATCCAGAAGTACATCAAATCGTATTAGATAGTGCATCTAAATTAGGCAAATCCATCAAATCACTCATTCAAGTATTAGATATCACTAATGTGGTTCTAGCAGGAAGAGTGGCTAAATTTGGTGAAGAATATCTTAAGGAAGTCGAAAAAGAAACTTCGAGAACCACGCAAAAGTCTAATGTTGTCTATTCTCCTCTAGGTGATAAGGGACAAATCATTGGTGGCGCTTTCATTGGTGTTGACTATATCCTTAAGAAATCTTTAGAGAAATAAAAAACAAAAAAGTTTTATAAGATACTGGGCGACTAGTATCTTTTTTCTTTATATTTAGAAAATAGTTTATTATAATAAAAGTAGATTTTTAGGAAAGTTAAAAAATGATAAAAATCGAATTTAGAAAGGAAAGTACTTTATGAATTCCAAAAAGTATCTTTTGTATGTGCCTTTTATTTGCGTTGCAATGACATTAGGCGCATGCCAACAAGCAGGTGGTGGATCAACCCCTGTTGAGCCTACTGTTTCCTCAATCACAATTAAGGAAGGAGCAGAACCGCAAAAAGAGTTCACAGTTGGTGATACCTTTAACGTTGATGGTGGAAAGCTAGTCGTAACGTACAGCAATCAAACCACTAAAGATGTCAACATGACTCTTTCAATGATTCAAAATCCTCCAGTGATGACCGCCGCGGTATCAAGTTACACTGTTAACGTTCTTTATGAAGGTGCGACAACATCTTATAACATCTCCATTGCAGAACCTCCAGTGACAGTTACATCGATTGCTATTAAGCAAGGTAGCATGCCTCCACAACAATTCACCGTTGGTGATACATTCTCTGTTGAGGGTGGTGTCTTAGTTGTTACTAAGAGCAACGACACTAGAGAAGAAGTCAATATGACTTTAGCAATGATTCAAAACGCCCCAGATATGACTCAAGCAGTTGAAAGTTACACTGTTAACGTCTTATATGAAGGTGCAAGAACTTCATACGATATTTCGATCATCGTTGGTGATACAAGAGCAGAAGTTGAACTTACGGTTACTTATAAGTATAATGGCAACCCATCTGCTGCTGCAGCACAAGGCCTCGTATTCTATTCTGGCGAAGATTATGAATTTGAATACACCGCCAACCCAGAAGGTGCCCTAGATAGTGTTTCTACAAAATATATGAAATATGTTACTGATGCCGAACCAGAAGTCGTTGGTCAACCATACGAACCAGGTGACTATTCATATTCTGTCTATATTGCTGAAGGAGACGAAAACTATAAACCAGTCGAAAAGACATTTACATTTAGCATTATTGATCAAAAAGAATACGTTCTAAATTATGGTCATCTTCCAACATTAGGAAGCGAACCTTCAGATTCATCTGCTGATGTCGATGGTGTTCACTTTGTGTTTAAGAACGCCAAAGATTATCTTAATGCAGAAGAATACGCTCACTATTTCGTGTTAGTTGATTCTAATGAAAAAGAAAATTATGCCGAAATGCAATTAGGTCAATTCGGTGGAATGTTCAAAGGAACATTACGCGTTACATTTGAAGGGCTTAATAAATATCTCCGTGTTTATGGTTCATATGATGGTGAACACTATGAATTATTAGATACGCTTTCACGCGCAAAACAAGAGACAGATAAGATTAACAATTATTTCTGTGTTCGTTTAGTCGCTGTTACATTTGGTGAAGGTAATAACGAAGTTATTATTAAGGGTATCTCATTTAAATATGAAGCTAGTGGTGCTCCAACGACAACAACTGGTAGAGCCGAAAAGACCGATAAGACAAATCGTATTTCCGACGTTAGTGAACCAGGTGGTTATTATCGTCGAGGAAAAGAAGCTGGTGAAGTCTTTGACGAAACACGTTCCACTTCTTCAATCGGACAAAAAAACCAAGAAGTTAAAGCCCGCATTAACTTTGGATTTGCTATTAAAGCAAGAGACTTAAAGAAATATAACTTCTCATTCAATTGCAAACCATCAAATATTGATAACTGCATTTATAGAGAAGGAAGTGACGCTTACGATAGTGATTCCACAAGTATCTATGCAAAACTCGTCAGTGGCACCAAAGAAGTCGGTAGCCACAAGAAATTAATCGGAATCAATAAAGCAGATGGATGGCATAAGTTTGATTTAACAGAAGAAATCGAAGGAACGAAACCATCTATTGGCACAAATATGGCGGCTAGATTTATTGAAGGAAATCCAGAAGAAGATATTACTGGTATCGATATTTGGATCTCTCACACAGTTTATGCTGCTGATGGTAGTGATGCATTCGCGTGTATCCTCATCGATGATTTCCGTGTTTTCCAAACCGAAGGTTACCCAGTTGTTTATGACATTGATTATTTAACAGTTGAAGATGTAGAAACCGAATACAAGCTTGGCGATGAATTTGCATTCACAGGTAAAGTTAATGTTTATTACACCGATGGTGGTTCTGAAGTTGTTGAACATACCGACAATCGTTTATCAGTCGAAGCTCCAGATATGACAAAAGCTGGAAAACAAAACGTCAAAGTTACATTTACCGATGGTAACTACTCCAAGAGTGTTACATATGAAATTAACGTTGATGGAAAAGCAGTCGAAACTCTTCCAATCGTTAGCGATGCGACAGACTTAGCAGACGTTAGTCATAGAAGAAACCCAGAACTTAGCACTTATATGGGCTGTGTTGTTGCATCAAACGAAACCACAATGACTTATGGCGATTCTAAAGTTGCTTTAAGAATTGGTGGGCCAATTGCCGAAGAATACTGCTACATTACAATTATGCTTCCAGAAACAATTAATGCAGATGCAGTTACTGTTAAATTCTTTGCTAAAGAATTACCAAGTAATCTCATTCTTCAATTAAGAGACGAAGAAGAAAAACAAAAGGCATTATATGAAGAGGGTGGCAAGCCAGACGTTACCACAGATCAAAGCAAGCCCAACAAGTTTACAGCGACAGATGCTGGCAATGGTTGGACATTATATGAACATGATTTCTACACTGTTCCTGTTTCTAACGGTGTCAAAGTGTTAAGAATTATGTTCCGTAACGTGGTTATCGCAACTCAATCCGGCGTTTTAGACGGTATTGAAGTATTTGCAAAAGCATAATCATTTAATCACTCATATGATTAGGGACTTCGGTCCCTTTTCATTTTGCTTGAAAATGTGTGTACAATAGACACACACAATTATATAATAACAACGGGAGGAAGTTTGCTATGTCTGTTCAACCAAAAACCGCAAGAATCGATTTAAGAGTAACTGAGAATGAAAAAGCCATTTTAGAGCAAGTGTGTGAAACTCAAAAAATATCATTATCAAATTACATAATGTCTATTGTTATGAAACAAGCCGAACTTGATATTGAAGCCAACAAAAGAATTCTGCTCAACGAAGAGGAAGGAAAAAGATTTTTGGATTTGTTATCTAATCCACCAGAACCAACTCAAGCTTTAAAGGACTTGTTTAAAAATGATAAAGATAGTGTCGATTTCTAGTTACTTATCCAAAACTGGAATTAATGTTTTTGATTCTGGAGACGAAAACCTAAATACATATTTAAAAAAATATGCTGGTCAAAACGAATTGAGAGGGTTTGGAAGAACATTTCTTCTTGTTGACCAGTTTTTAATAATTGGCTTCTATACATTATCAACAACAGATGTTGATTGGTTATCATTGCCAAATGAAGAAAAGAAAAAACTCCCAAAATATCCGGTTCCATGTTTGAGAATTGCAAGATTTGCAGTTGATAGAAAATATCAAGGCAAAGGATATGGAAAAATAATGATGCGAGATATTTTTATAAAAACATTATCAGTTGCTAGTGTTGCTGGTGTTTACGCTTTGATTGTTGAACCAAAAGAAAAGGCAATTAGTTACTATACACAATTTGGATTTGTTAAACTTGCCAATGTCGGATCATACGCATTGCCTGTAGCAACTTTAAAGAAACTAATTGGCGAAAAATAATGATAATTTTTGTGTTTTATAAAGGGAATATTTAAAAATATTCTCTTTTTATATCATCTTTTTTAAATGCGTGATAATATATAAGTGTAGTTTTTTAGGAAAGTGAAAAAATGCATATGGGAAGCAATATTCAATTTGGCACAGGTGGCTTTAGAGGAGTGATAGGGGATGACTTTAACAAAGAGAACATCCAACATATTGCTCAAGCATTAGCAAACATTATTGAAGAGAACCGTCAAGAAGATCGACCAATCATCGTTGGTTACGACAATCGCTTTATGAGTGATTTTGCCGCGAAATGGTTTGTCGAAGTTTTAAATGGTAACAAAATTAAATGTTTCTTATATACCCATAGTGTTCCTACCCCAACTGTGATGTCCACCACAAGAGATATGCATAACTACTATGGAGTGATGATGACTGCTAGTCATAATCCATACTATTTTAATGGTATTAAAGTATTCACCTATGGTGGATATGATGCGGATGTTAATTTTACTTCTTTAGTAGAAAAGAAAATTGGTGAAGTAACTAAAATCAAAACATTAAATGAAAGAGCAGCAAGAAAAACTGGCTTATTAGAAGACTTTAATAATTTAGGTAGTTATTTATCTCATATCAAATCATTTATTGATCCAGGCGTGAGCAAAAATAAATTAAGAGTGTTATATAACAATATGAATGGTGTTGGTGTTATTGGACTCAAACCTTTAGCGGAGAAACTCCATATTCATCAATTCACTATTATGAATGAAGACCACGATGCATTCTTTGGCTTTAATTTGCCTAATCCAACCAAAGACGCTCTTTCTGGAGAATTCTCAGAAACAGTTGTTAATCAAGAATACGACTTAGGTATGGCCACTGATAGTGATGGTGATAGATTAGGCATTATCGATGAAAAAGGAAACTATGTTTCCGCTAATGAAATATTAGCTTCTATTTATTGGTATTTAATTACACAAAGAGGATATAAAGGTGACATTGTTAAAAACTGTGCTACATCAGTATTAGTTGATTTAGTAGCAGAGTCTTTGGGATATCAGTGCCATGAAGTTGATGTTGGCTTTAAAAACATCACACACGGAATGAACGAATTTAACGCTTTGTTAGGTGGAGAATCTTCTGGTGGATTAACTATGAGAGGATATATCTACGGAAAAGATGCGACCTTCTCAGGAGCGTTATTCCTAGAAATGGTTATCAAATGCGAGAAGCCAGTTAGTAGATTAATCAAAGAACTCAAGCAAAGTGTGAATTATGATTATTCCTTCTTTGAAGATTTTATCACCTTAGATGTTGATGCAAAGAAGGTTCTTGACTACATGTCAAACAACTTACCAAAACTTTCAATTCCTCATGAAGATGTCAGAATCTTTGGTAGAAATTTAAAATTCTTATTTAAAGACAGACAATGGTTACTTTTAAGATTAAGTGGAACAGAACCTGCCTTTAGACTATTCGCGGAATTTAAAGATCCGGAACTCGCTCAAGAATTAATTAACGAATTAAAACAATATATCGATACAGTACAAAACATTATCGCGGAGAAGTAACTTATGAAAAAAAGATTATTATTAACGATTCCTGCTCTTGGACTTATTTTTAGTGCATTTGCTTTTTTAATTAACAAGCAAGAAGTCAAATATAAGCAAGTAAATGCATACGCTACCGACATGGATGGTGTAGCGGTTGAAGCGGGAGAAGAATTAGATACTGAAAATGTTTTTTATGATGATTTCTCATCCGGTATTGACATGGAAAATAATTGGGTTCCTGCTAAAAAAGCATGGGGTAATAGTAGTGTGTCTTATAATAGTGGAGTTGTACCAGAAAATGTTTTCTATAATAGCGTTGATAAAACCGTTGTCTTTCGCGCATTAGGGGATTATTACCAAGGTGATGAATTTGATTATGATTTAGATGAGCGATACGGGTACGCTCACGATGAAATTACTGGCGGAGGTAGAGTCTATTCTAGAGACGGCACCAGAACTGGTGGAACCATCAAAACTAGAGAAGAATATGGACCAGGAAGATATGAAGCAAAGTTTAAAGTTGCTCCTGCTGAAGGTGTCTGTACTGCTTTCTGGACATTTAATTATGGTGATGATGGCGGAGATTATTATAACGAAATGGATTTCGAACTTCCAACACACGCAGAAGGTGCAACTGGAGATGATAAAAAAGATTTATCATTTAATCAAATTATATGTACAACATATAAAACCGAAGACACTTATAAGAGTCAAAGAGTGACAAATCCTGTTTATTTAAATGACAACAAATTCCATACATATTGTTTGGAATGGTATTATTCTGCTGGCACCAAAAAAGTTAAATGGTTTATCGATGGATATTTAATTGCTAGCTGGAATAATGCCAATCATATTTCTGATCACGTTGGTAGAGTTACATTAGGTGTTTGGGTTCCTGGAAGAGCCGATTTCTGCGGCATTCCTAATTTTGATAAAGCTTATATGGAACTCGATTATTTCAAATACACTCCATTCAAAAATCAACTAACAGATGACACCGACAAAGATGCGTTGAAAGATTATGTCAAAAGCTATACAACAATAACTTCGACTCCTAAATCTGATTTTGTTCCTCAAGGTGATTTCAAATATGGTCTACCAGAATTCTATGATGTAACTGGTAATGTAACAGCAAATAAATCATATGACTACGCTGGATCAAATAACTCCTATGGAGTGAAGATTGCTGGTGCTGGTGGAGCGGGAGCCTCTACTCTTAGCTACACTAACCCAAACATTAAAGGCATTAAAAATTTAGAATTATCATTTAAGTATAAAGGATATGGTTCTGTAAACGTCTATGCAGACGAAGAGCAAATTTTACAAAGTGACACCCTTGCTAGCAGAAACGAATGGGCAACATTTGACCAAGCTTTAACTGTTCCAACTGGCAAGAAAACCATTAAAGTTGAATTCTATTCTGAATCAAATGACTTTGGTTTCTTCGTGGATAACATTGTTCTTACTTATCCAGAAAGCGAAGTCCCAACGCCAAATCCAAACGGACATACATTCTTTACAAAGAATAATGGTCAAACATCCACTGATAGTTATGAAGAAAGACGTATCGCACCAAATGGAGACGATACCCAAATTTGGAGATTTACTAACGCCAAATATACGACCAACAATTCAGCTAACACAATTGCGTTAAAAGCAAACTCTACTGTTATGAGCAGTACAAGTGGAAACTTCTATTATCCAATTAAACAAGCATTATCTGGTTTGTACACTAATAGTGATGAACTCTTTGCGGCAGTAGCGGAGTTTGATGTTGATGACTTTGAAGATATTGAAGTTGATTTAACTTCATATTCAGGAGTAAGCGGAAGAAGTCTTACCATTTTATATTCATTAAACGAAGGAGATACTTGGTCTATCTTAAGCACCACTGGAAAGGACCAATTTAGTACTGGTATTACTCCATTTAGATATTACGTTAGAACATTAGCAACACAAGCACTTAAAGGAAGAACAGCGAGATTCGCAATTGTTGGAAACAAAGGAAGTGGCAGCGATTCCTACTATTTAGTTGGCGTTATTATTAATAATTATCAAAGTTTCAAAAACAAATTAGACACCGCTTTATGCTCAACAGACGATGATACAAAAGTGTTTTTAGCACATCAATATTCTCAACTAACAAACGATGAAAAAACATTATTAGAAAGCGAACAAATGGTAAACTACAGTCAATCATATGCAGATGGCTATGCCTATTTGCTTGCTTATTGGGATGGTGGTGCACCAAGCGTTAAGATGAATGCCTCATTATCTAGCAGAAAAGAAAACGCCATCGCTATCATTGTGATGGTCCTTGTTGCTTCTTCGTTGGTAGCTGCTCTTGTTATAAATAAGAGAAAGAAAACTAATCAATAATATTGATAATTAGTTTATTCCTATAATTTTTAAGATTTATGTTGGTGGTTAATTCTTCGCCATTAACATAAATCTTTCTTTTATTTAAATGAGTGTTTTGATATCTAACAGTGACTTTTTTTCCTTTGATTGGTAAAGAGATTTCGGCGTTATCGCTTGGGAAATAATTGGTTGGTTCAATAACTAGTTCGTCGCCAATTTGTGGTTTGATGCCAAACATATCAAATATAATGGCCTTTAAAAGAGTGTTGCTGCTTCCTGTATACCAATCAGACATACTTTCTCCATCGATACCAAGTTCTGGGTTGTATCCATAAGAATTAGGCATCACAAAAGGAGAAGTGGTAATTTTATCATGAGTGATAGGAATTAATTTATAGATTTGTTCAAAAGCTTTTTGACCTTCTTTCATTTGGAATAACGCTCTTACGAAGAACATGCCTGCGTGGATATATGTTGCTCCATTTTCTGCTGTTCCTTTAGGAAGATTAACGATTCTTCCAACTTTATAGGCATCTTTCTTATCAAAATATTGATCAAAAGTCATGATTCCATATTTACTATCTAATGCTTCGGCGGCTTTCAGTATGTCTTTATGGAAATCTTGATTATGTTTATATAGTCCACTTAAGACAAAGAAAGAGTGAGAAGTAGAACTATATCTTGATTTATGGTCGACGTCATCATAACTGCCAACATAGAAACTGCGATTATCTCCCCAACCGTGAACGATTTTTCTTTCGTTTCCTTTATGGACTACTCCATTAGTTAAAATACCTTTTTCTAATTTACTAGCGATTTCAATATAATGGGTTTCTTTATGATCTTTTGCGATTTTTTTGATATCTTCCATTTCGTGAAGATTTTGATATAAATGGCAAGTAGCCATTATAGAAACACCGTTGCCAAATGCTGATGTTTCGCTTAATCCCAAACCATCAACAGCGTCATTCCAATCGCCATAGTTAGCTTTTAAACAATTAGTGGTTTCATCGATATTACTAATTAAAAAATTGATGATCTTAACTAGGTGCTCATAGACTGTGTCTTCTTGTTCTAACTTTTCTCCATCTTTTCTACCGATTAACTTGTAGTAACCACATTTCTCTTTTAAAAGAGAATAGTCATTAGTGAATGCAAGATATTTATAGATGGTGGAGATAATCCATTGTCCTTGGTCAATGAATTCACGATTATCTAATAATGGACTATCGCCTTTAGATTCTTTTGCGTATTGGCGAGGTGCTCTTCCAGATGGATCAAGATATGAAAGAGACTCTAATATTTTCTTTTTGGCATTTTCTTTGTTCCAAATCAAAGAGACTTCTAACATCTGATAGACATCTCTTATGCCTAAAAGCATCAAAGATGAGTTCTTGGTTTTAGAAGCGTAATCAACTTGTTCAATAACGCTTTCTAGAAAACTATTAAACAATTTGTTATTAAGTGGATAATTATTTAATTTTGAGAAATTAATCTTTAGATTATTTTGCCTATTCTTCAATGAGTTTTTAAAAGATTCTTCGTTTCCTTGATATGCTTCTTTCTTATATTCATCTAATTCTTCTTTTGTGAATGCGATTTGAACTTGATAATCTACTTCTAAAGATTCATTTGGGGATAGTTTTTTAGTAATAATATCTCCATAGACCGCCATATCGACAAAACTTGCGGAATCAAGGTGATTAACAAAAAAGCCGTTTCTTATATTGTTTGATTGAGAAATCGAACGGTTTTTATCTCCGACATAATCCATTCTTCTGGTAGCGATATCTTTCTTATCTCCGTTAGTTTTACATCTTAACAAAGCAAAGTTATTTAAATGAATTTCTCTAGAAACATCTTCTACAGAGGAGAACAAAGCGTCATCTTTTTCAATTTTTACAGTTCTAAACCATTTGGTTTCTTCGTCTTCCACTGATGAATGAATTAGTAGTGGATTAAAGTATAGAGAAGATAATACTTCGATATCTTTTTTGGTGTTATTAATAACATAGGAAGAGAAAAGAATTTTCTGTTGATCATCTATTGTCATTTTAACCGCGTAGATAACGCCTTTAATGATTCTAATGTAATAGCAGTACGAAGGATTGAAAATCGTATATGTTTCATTTTCTAATCCATATTCTGTGTCTGCATTACCAGTAATTGAAAAGGCATCATATTTATTGTTCTTATTTTTGATACCACCATAAAAGTTGAAATATGGTTCTTTTCCTTCAACAGTTGGAGGAATCAAAAAGAAGTTTGATTGATTAACAGAAATATTACCAGAAGCATAAGCCCATAATGTAAGGCCATCCACTGTATAAGGAAAACGAGAATCACCAATTGGATTTCTCCCAGCCAAAATGTTGCCATCTTTCAAAAAGAAAACCTGGTTGTTAATTGAACAATATTCCACGTTTCTCTTTTTAGCGGCCTTGCATTCTTTAAGTAGTTTTAATATTTCTGAAATCATATTTTTTAATTTTGCTAAAAAATGTTTACATCATCATTATAATAAATTATTTATAAGATTGAAAATATAAAAATCCAAAAAAAGTCATTAATTATTTTATTTTATTAAAAAACTATAAAACTAATAACAAATAGAATATAATCAATTTGGAGATAAAAAATATGAAGTTAGAAAAAGGTTTTGTTTATTATCCAAAGAACAGAAAAGAAGGAAAAGTTAAATACCTTTGCATCTGCGCTCATCAAGACGACAACGAGATTATGGCGGTAGATGGAATACTCAAAGGATATTATTCTCGCAAATATTCGTTTGCTTTAGTGGTGACCACTGATGGTGGTGGATCTGCTCGAACTGGTGAGTTTAAAGATTACACTGATGAGATGATGAAAAAAGTCAGAATCGAAGAACAAGAAGAAGCTGCAGAAATTGGCAGATATAACTCCTTGTATATGCTCAATTATTCTTCTAAGGAAGTTAAAGACAAAGAAGATGATCGAGCAACAAATGATTACATCCAAATTATTAAAGAATTAAAACCAGAAGTCATCTATACTCACTCTATTTTAGATAAGCATCCAACTCATATTGGAGTGGTCCTTAAAGTTATTAAGGCTATTAGAAGTCTTCCAGAGGAAGAACAACCAAAAATATTCTATGGTTGTGAAGTTTGGAGAGGACTAGATTGGATTAATGACGAAAGAAAGATTGGCTTCGACGTTTCTAGAAACGAGAAACTTCAAAAGAGAATCCTAAATGTCTTTAGAAGCCAAATCGCTGGTGGGAAGAGTTATACGAAAGCAAGCATTGGCAGACGTTATCAAAATGCGACATATTTCCAATCTCACTCAGTGGATTCTTATAAGATGGTCAGCTATGCAATTGATTTGAAACCATTATTAAAAAATCCTCAACTTTCAGTTAAGGAATATGCACTTTCGTTCGTAGAAGACTTAAGAAAAGAAGTTGAAGGATTATTATAAATCAAGAAATTTATCTCTAATGTGAAATGTATCACATAGAGTAGGAGAAAGAGCGGATAAATTATCGCTCTTTTCTTTTGGACATTCATTTTCAATTCTAAAGCAATTATATCTAATATAATTAGATATTCTTAGTTTTGATAAATCTATTTCCATCTCAACTATGTATGTTTTTTCTTTAATAGAAGTAGTGGACTTAAAGAAGTTATTTTCAACGAATTCCAAATGATCGATATATTTTTTGGCGATGAATGTCGCTCCATTAGGAGCAACTTCAAATTCATAATAGAAATCTTTGTCTCCCAAATCTAAAAAGACTTCAACAACCGATCCCTTCCAAAGATCATCGTTGTTCTTTTTTGAATATGAGAAGAGGCTTGATTCTTCGGCAGCAAAAGAAAACACCAAAGATGAACCTTTGTTTTTGATTTCTACACTTGTTCGCGGTTTTGCTATTTTGCCTGAGAAATTATCAAGTAAATATTTCATATTTACATAATATCAAAGTTATATAAAAAGACAATAAAAAATCGTCATTTCTGACGATCTTTTAATTAATCTTGAGAGTAGTTTGTGAAGTAACCTTGAACAAGGACGACTGGTGTTCCTTTATCGCCTGATCCACTTGTTAAGTCACATAATGAACCGATTAAATCAGTTAATTGACGAGGAGTGGTGCCTTGAGAGGCCATATTGCCCACTAGGCTACCTTGCTTCTCTTTAATCTTTTGTCTGATTGCTTCTCTTAGCTCTTCGCCTTTAAGATCTTTGAAGTCATTATCAGCGAGGAACTTAAGCTTAAGTTCGTTTGGCGTTCCTACTAATCCAGAAGTGAAGAATGGGGAGACGACTGGGTCAGCGAGTTCCCAGATCTTTCCTTGTGGATCTTTAAACGCTCCATCGCCATAAACCATGACTTCAACATGCTTACCAGTTTTCTTAAGCATTTGAGCTTGGATATCTTCCACTAAACCTTGAGCGTCTCTTGGGAAGAGTTTAACTCTTTCTTCGGTAGATTTATTAGAACCTAACAAACCATATTTGGAATTATATCCGCTTCCATTAACCGGGGCGTTAAGGATGTCGTCCATACCGAGGACAATCTTTGCACCTTTCTCTTTGAGGATACGTTTCGTGCGGTTTCTTGTATGGATATCGCAGTTTAAGACCTTATCTGTATAATTCAAAATAGTCTTAGCTTGGTTAGCAAATATGACTTCAACATCACAGTTTTCTTTTTTAATTAAATCAACGTAGTAATCGATATAATCGACACCTGTGAATTCATGGACCTTACGTCCAAATAATTCTCTATATCTTTCTAGAGAAAGGACATCACTATAAGGGTTGATTCCCTTTTCATCTAATTCATCATAAGTTAGTAAGGCATTACCAACTTCATCACTTGGATAGGAGAGCATAAGATAAATCTTATCGACTCCTCTAGCCATACCCTTTAAAAGGATAGCGAATCTATTTCTTGAGAGGATTGGGAAGATAACACCGATTTCTCCTCCGTTAAATTTGTCGTGAACATCTTTAGCAATATCATCAACTGTTGCGTAGTTGCCTTGGCTTCTAGCGACAACACTTTCAGTGATAGCGATGACATCTCTGTCGTTAATTGCAAATGGTTCGTTTTGACTAGCGGTTAACACTGAATCAACAACGATGTTAGCGAGGTTATCTCCTTCTTTAATAATTGGGAGTCTAATTCCTCTACTGGTGGTTCCGACATACTTTGACATAAGTTAATCCTCTTTTTCTGCAATGTTTCTTGCAATATATACTCCACACGCACTAGCTTGGGCTAAACCTCTTGTTAAGCCTGCTCCATCGCCTGCGACATATAAGTTTTTAATTCCATCAATCTCGAGTTTGTTATCGAGTTTTGGATATGCACTATAGTATTTTGCTTCAACACCATATAAAAGTGTATGTTCAGTAGCGATACCCGGAGTGATTTTATCCAAGACTTCAATCATTTCAATGATTGACCTCATAGTCTTATATGGCAACGCTAACGCGAGATCTCCTGGGACCGCTTCTTTTAAGGTTGGTCTTACGAAGCCTTCATTAATTCTTTTAACTGTGCTTCTTCTACCGAGTTTGATATCACCATATTTTTGAACGATGACTGATCCACAAGCGAGTTGGTTGACTAAGGATGAAACCTTAAGTGCGTATTCGTTTGGTTTATTAAATGGTTCTTCAAACTTGTGGGAGACGAGTAAAGCGAAGTTTGTGTTATGGCTTGAGAGCTTGGAATCGTTATAGGAGTGACCGTTGACATTGACGACACCTTCGTAGTTTTCCATAACGACATGTCCCCCTGGATTAGAACAAAATGTTCTAACAGTGGAGCCAACAGAGGTCTTATAAACAAACTTTCCTTCGTAAAGGTTTTCGTTGATTTCTTCCATAACCAAATTTGGACATTCAACACGAACACCGATATCAACTTGGGTTTGTTTCATTTGGACTTGATGCTTATCAAATAGTTCACTTAACCATTTGCTGCCTTCTCTTCCAACACCTAAAACAACATACTTGGCTTCAAGTACTTCGCTGTTTTCTAGCTTAACGCCTCTAACTTCTTTATCTTCAACGATGACATCGACCACTTTTGTGGAGAATTTCATCTCGATTTTTTCTTTTAAGTAATCATAGATTCTTGAAAGAATTTTGATGTTTTCTTCTGTGCCTAAATGTCTGACTTTACTACGTAAGAGTTTGACACCGACAGACATCGCTCTTCTTTCGATTTCTCTAACTTTTTCTGTATCAGGATTTGTGATGACTTCGGTCGCACCAAAAGAAATATTGATATCATCAACATAGTTGATAATATCCATGAGTTCTTCTGGAGTCATATAATTAGTTAACCAACCGCCGAATTCGGTAGTGATATTGAACTTACCATCTGAATATGCTCCAGCACCTCCAAAACCACTAGTAATTGAGCAAGCTGGGTAACATTCACGAAATCCTTTTTGATTGATTGGACATCTCTCTAATTTATGTTCTAGGACAGGGCATCGTCTTTCATAAATATTCTTGCCTCTATCCAAAAGAAGTATTTTAAGATCGCTTCTTTTTTGAGCGAGTTCGTAAGCACACATATATCCACTTGGGCCAGCGCCTACAATAATGACATCGTATTTCATTGCGATATCCCCCTAGAAAACACCTTAAAATTATATCATTAGAATGAATAATTTAATATCGGATTTTCTAACATTTTTATTGTTACTTCAGTTGATAATGATTTATTCCCATAAAAGAGAGGAAAAATATCAAAAAATAGTGGATCCAATAAAAAAATAAAAATTTACTCAAAAAAACTAATAAAAATAATATAAAAAATAATAAATATTTAAAATAGGTTCGCGCGCGTATGATGGAAAATACGAAAAAATATTTTTTTCAAAAAAATTTCAGAATTATATCTCTATAATAGAGATATTTTTAATAATTTATAAAAAAATAAAAAAATTTTTAAAAAAATGCTTGCATTAATATTTCTAAAAGCGCATACTATTACCAATCCGATTTGAACAGGGTCGGATGAGACCTAAGTAATGATAGTTACTTAGATATCTCAAATCCAGGTAAGTCAGTCGCCGCGGAAAAAGAAGTTGATACAGCGGCCTCTAGAGTTTAAAAATTCTAGACTAACGATTGCTCTGGTCAGGAAGTTCTTCGGAGCTTCCCAAGGTCAGTCCTCCCTACTTGTAGTGGTTGCTGAGTTAGAGCTTAACAGCGTAATACCACCGCCTGACACGAATGCTTGAAGTAAGAAGAGCAAATATACGAAGAGGACATCGCAGACTTAATACCCTGCGAAACTAGGAAACCCGCCATTCACGCTAGATCAACCTAAAACGTGAAATAGATGAAGAGCTATTCGGTAGCAAGCTTCATTGAAAACTAAAGGCGATAGAGCTTAGCCGTGCGTAAGACAGTCAACCAACATCACAACGTTGATAGTGAGGTTCCAGGATTAAATCTTCTGGTTAATGACCGCAAACGACTTATCATCCTCTGGGTGATAGAAATGGGCAACCCTCCCTGCTTGCAGTGGTCGCTGAGTTAGAGCTTAACAGCGTAACCCCCACCGCCCGACACGATCGAAGAGGTAAATAAAGCCAATCGGTTAATCCCGAAAGGCATAACCTAATCCACATTACTCAACTCAACGTGTGGAACTAACGGAAGAGTTTCAAAACTCCGGGCATCTTCC
>CADCDA010000007.1 GCA_902800025.1 uncultured Erysipelotrichaceae bacterium
GGTGGTCCGCATTTCGCCCTTGATGGGGGCGGCTAGTAATAGAGGGCTAATATCTGCCCGACTATGAAAAACCACCGGATTGTCCGGTGGATATTTATTTATATAAATATAACAAGTTAATGTTAACTTATTTTGAATTTTGTTAACAAAAATGTTTATTGGTTGTTTAGCAACAAGAATACAATAGAGATATGAAAAATATTGAACAAGTTTACCAAAGATGGTTATCTCTTGCGAAAGATGACCAAGATTTAATTAAAGAATTAGAATCGATTAGAAATGATGACGCGAAAAAAGAAGATGCTTTTTATCGTGAGTTAGAATTTGGCACCGGTGGTTTAAGAGGAGTTATCGGAGCAGGCACTAACAGGATGAACATCTACGTAGTTAGAAAAGCATCTCAAGGTTTAGCGAACTATATTAATAAGCATTTCTCTAGCCCAAGTATCGCTGTTAGCTATGATTCAAGAATTAAAAGCGATTTGTTTTCTATTACCGCAAGTGAAGTATTTGCCGCGAATGGAATTAAAGTCTTTATATATAAAGAATTAGAGCCAACCCCATGCTTAAGCTATGCGGTAAGAGAATTGCATACTTCTGCAGGTATTATGGTAACCGCATCCCATAACCCATCAAAATATAACGGATACAAAGTATATGGAAATGATGGATGCCAAATTACCACTCTTGCAGCGGAAGAAATATTAAAAGAAATAAATAATGTCGATCCATTCGATGATGTAAAACATCAATCATTCGAATCTTTATTAGATAAAGGGTTAATTGAATATATTGATGATAGTCTAATGACTAAATTCATTAACCGAGTTAAAGAAGAAAGCGTTCTTTTTGGTGATGAGATTAATCGCGACGTTAAAATCATTTATTCCCCACTTCATGGAACCGGTTTGAAACCAGTCACTAGAATCTTAAAAGAAGTTGGCTATAAAAATGTTATTGTCGTTAAAGAACAAGAAGAACCAGATGGTAACTTCACAACTTGTCCATATCCAAACCCAGAAATTAAAGAAGCGATGCAAGTCGGTTTAGATTACGCAAAAAGAGAAAACGCCGATTTATTAATTGCGACTGATCCAGATGCAGACCGTGTTGGTATTGCGGTTAAAGGAAAAGATGACTATGTCCTTATGAGTGGTAACCAAGTTGGTGTCCTCTTATTAGATTATGTTTGTTCACAAAGAACAAAACATGGCAAAATGCCTAATAACCCAGTCTATATTAAGACTATTGTGACCACTGACATGGCGAATAAAGTTGCTAAACACTATGGAATAGCCCATAAAGATGTTTTAACAGGATTTAAGTATATCGGCGAACAAATTCTCGAACTTGAGAAAAAAGGCCAGGAAAAGTCCTATATTCTTGGCTTTGAAGAGAGCTATGGATATTTAAGTGGAAGCTACGTCAGAGATAAAGACGCAGTCGATGGTGTTTTCCTAATTGTGGAAATGTTTGCCTATTATAAAACTAGAGGTATTTCTTTATTAGAAAAAATGGAAGAACTCTATAAAGAATATGGTTACTATAGCAATTATCTCAATTCATATGAATTTGAAGGTAGTAGTGGCTTTACAAAGATGAATAACATCATGGACCTATTCAGAAACGGCTTTAGTGATGTTGCAGGCTACAAAATCAAAGAAATTAAAGACTATGATAAAGGCATTGAAGGATTACCAAAATCAAACGTTATCAAGATGATTATGGAATCTGGAGATTCAATTGTGATTCGTCCAAGTGGCACAGAACCTAAACTAAAAGTTTATATGTCAATATGTGGTGATTCTATTGAGAAGAATAATCAAAAATATCAAGTCCTAATTAAAAAGTTTGAGGAGTACTTAAAATAAATATGGTTAGAGTGGAAAAACTTGAACATAATGGTTTTAAATATCTTCTTTATTATCCAACTCACTATATAGAAGGGAAGAAATATCCGGTGATGTTTCATCTTCATGGTGCGGGTGGTAGAGGCATTGATTTTGAAGGATTTGAAGGATCTCCTCTTCTTGGAATAATAAATAGAGGTGATTCTCCACTTAATGATGGTTTTTGTGTCTTCCCACAATGTAGCACTGATACATGGTTTGATCGTTTCTCTGAATTATTAAAATTCACAAAATATATTTATAACCAACCGTATGTTGATAAAAAGAGGTTTAATGCTTCTGGAATATCGATGGGGGGATATGGAATATATCAAGTGATGATGGTCCTTCCTAATCTATTTAATAAGGCCATTGTTTGCTGTGGAGGAGGAATGTATTGGAATGCTTATCGTATGAGCAACATTAAAATACGAATATTCCACGGTGAGAAAGACACCGCTGTATATCCAGAAGAAGCAAGAAGGATGTACGCGAGATTAAAAGAAGCAAACACTGATGTTGTTTTAACAATTTATCCAGAATGCGATCATGATTGTTGGAACAAAACATACTCGAATTATGAGCTATTAAAGTGGTATTTTGAGTAAAACAAGTTTACAAAATCTAGTAAACATTTAATAAACAAACGTAAAAGTTTACGAAAAATTGAGAATGTTTACTTTTTTTGTTGACTTAATTATATATAATGGTGCGAATATAAAGGTGAGGTATTTTACTATGAAAAACAAAAAGCTCATTTTGTTGACGTCATGTTTACTAGTGTTTTCAAGTTGTTCTCCTAATAACGCGCCAAAACTCCAAATGGGAGAAATAACCGCTGATGATGATGGAATCCATTGGGCAGCGGTTGAAGGAGCTTCAAAATACTCAGTTGTTGTTAATGACGGTGAGGCTGTTGAAGTAACCACACCAAAATATAGTTTTAATGAAAGTGTTGGAACATATAAACTCAAGATTTCCGCTATTTCTGCTGATTCCAGTCACCAAAATAGCGATCCTGCTAACTTTACTTATGAAACCAAATACACTTCATTATCAAGAATTTACACTGAAGGTAATGATATTGAGTGGGACGATTATGCCGGTAAAGGTATTGAAGTCAAAAAACAAGAAGATGAGCAATTTGTTTTAGTGCAAGGTGATAGTTACACTGTCACTGAAAGTGATTTATATATTGTCCGTGCTGCTGCTGGATATAAAGATAACTTCTACTATGTTAGTAACCCAGTTGAGTCTGAAGCCAAAAAAGGAATCGTTGTTTCTGTTGGAGCAACTGAGAATTTTGTCCTTGAAGATGGTAGCGAAGCTGATGACTACGAATTAGTGGAAAACTACAGCGTTTCTAAATATGCGAGTACTAGCTGGGTGGAATCCGCTGCCGCGATTAATTTAAATACTTCTAATGAAGGATTTAGTGAAGGCAATTGTATTCAACTTCAGTACTGGCATCATGGTGTCTGGTTTAAATACACCAAGGAAATTGATTTAGACAAGAGATATGACACCTTCTCCTTTAAAGTTAAAGGACAAGTAGCAACATATACTTCACTAACTTTTGAAATTACAGATCATATCGTCGTTTCTGGACAAGATTTAATCGGCGTTTATATTTCTTATCAAATCAATCCAGTCGTTGATCAGTGGAACTATTATACGGTTAGTTTAGATGATCCAGCTTGGACGGTTTCTTATAACAATCAAAAATATCCTTTCTCTCAAATTAAAAGTTTGTTAGAAAATGGTGGATATCTCGTTCAATCTTTAGCAGATATGATGCCATTCTTCTCACAATTTAGTTTTAGAGTGAATGCTACATACGATAACAATGGCACAAAAGCCTATATGTATTTTGATGATGTTGTTCTCTCTAATAGCGGTAAGTCCACTTCTAAAGAAACACCAATCAAAGTAGGCAAAACATATGCCTTTGAAAGTGCTGCATTTAACGGCAAAGGTACATTTAATGATGATGGCACCGCTATCTTAAATTTAAAAATGAAAGCAGGCGGAGATCCAGTTGAACTCCCAGTTACATATTCTATTGAAAATAGTGAGCTCAGAATGATTAGCACAACCGCCGATTATGATTTTGATGCGACATTTACTCCTGAGCACAATGGTGATGGATTCGTTATTAGTTCAGTTACTGGAGGCGCCGCTGAAGCTTTAGAAGGATTTAAAGCAGAAAAATATTTTGTTCTTGATGATTTTGAAAGCTATTCAGAAACAGGACAAGGTTATGACAATAACCATAAAGATCCAACACAAGTTTCTGGCTTAAGAGCAGCATACGCTGCAGATTGGTATCACACAGGAAACGATTACGCTGTTTCCGCAATCGGAGATGCTAACTGGAAACTCATGGGTTCTACTGATTACTTAGAATTAAGTAAGACTGGTGGAATGAATGGTTCTAAAGCCATGAAATTCAAATATAGCACTGGTGGAGCAATGAGATACACGACTGCTGGTTTAATTACTGGTGAGGCTAAACCATTTACTGGAAAGACTTTCTCTTTCTTTGCTAAAGGTACATCTGACAATAACGTTAGAGTTAAAGTTAGAGTATTCTCTACCAATCAACTCACAAAGTCAAACCACACTTCCGATGAAGTTTCCGTTATGAAAGAAATCACAATTCTAAAGAATAGTGATTGGACAGAATACACAGTCGATCTTAAAGAAGGCACAACTTATTACGGTGTTTCTTTCACCACACAAGTTGATAAAAATACAACAGCACAATACCCATTAATCGATAACATCAATGTTTATGGTTCAATCAGTCCATGGAGTATTTAGGAAATAAATTATGGCAAAGTCCGCTAGATTAGAAGATATCGCTAGAGAATGTGGTGTCACTAAAGGTTTGGTGTCTAGAGCTTTGGCAGGCAAATACAATGTTGGTGATGAAAAAAGAAGCATCATCATGCAAAAGGCTGTCGAGCTCGGATATGACTTCAATCGGTTAAGAAGTAAAACAAACAAGAAAACATCTGTTGTTATTATTGTTTCTTCAACGATTTTAGTGAAAGAAGATTATTGGCAACCGATCATTAAAAATATGTACGCCACTCTTAACAGGTCTTCCATTAAAATGGAATACTTCGTTTTCGATAGCGACAATATCGACATCGAACAAGTTCGCTCGTTAAAAGACAATCCTTGTATTGCCTTTGTCGTTCTTCATAAGAATCCAGACGCAATCTTTAGGGAAATACGTAAGTTTAATAAACCAATTATTGAAGTTGATCCAAAGTATATCCATTCTACTGGAGTCACTCAAATCAAATATTCTAACTACACTTCTATATATGAAGCGACCAAAATCTTAATCGATTATGGTCATAGAAACATTTGCTTCTATGGAAGTGATATGCACGCTTTCAGTTTTAGAGAAAGACATGAAGGTTTTAGAGCGTGTGTTTATGACAATAACAAACTCGGTGTTAAAGGTTATGAAGTTATCTTTGATAACAGTGACCTTCAATATAGCAACAACAAGATGTTAACAGACACCTTGAATAAGAATCCTCAAATTACCGCGATTGTGTGTGCGAATGATATTTGCGCACTCAACGCCTATAAAGTAATTGCCAAGATGGGAAAGAACATACCTGATGATTATTCAGTTATCGGATTTGATAACATCAGTAATGGTAGATACGCTGTCCCAACATTATCGACATTTAATGTTCCTAGAGAACAAATCGGAGATGAAATCGGTTTATACATCATTAGGCTTACTCAAGAAAACAAGCCTCAATATTCCGAATTCACAATTAGATGTGATTTCATAGAAAGGGATTCAATTAGAAAGTTGAATTAGTAGTGTTATGAGTAAAGTAGTTAACGGAATGGCTATTCCAAATATGCCATGGGAAGAATGCCCAAAAGGATTTGACGGACCAATTTGGAGATATTCCAAAAACCCAGTCATCAAACGTCGCCCTCATAAAGAAATATCGCGTGCTTTTAATAGTGCGATCGTTCCTTTTAATGGCGAATTTATCGGCGTCTTTAGAGGCGACAACCTCGATGATATTCCTCACCTTTATGTCGGACATTCAAAAGATGGTGTCAATATTGAAATCGGTGAACAAATCCATTTCGTTGATGAAAATGATAATCCTATTGCAGATACAATGTATCAATATGATCCACGTGTTATTCCTTTAGAAGGAGAATATTACATCGTTTGGTGTGATGAATTATGTGGACCAACTATCGCGATTGCGAAAACTAAAGATTTTAAGAAATTTGTGAAATTTGATAATCCGTTCTTACCATATAACAGAAACGGTGTTCTTTTCCCAAGAAAAGTCAATGATAACTATGTTATGTTATCTCGTCCAAGTGACTCTGGTCACACTGCCTTTGGAGATATCTTCCTCTCTAAATCCAAAGATATGGTTCATTGGGGAGAGCACCGTGTCGTCGCTCAAAAAGGATATGAGTGGTGGTGCGCTTTAAAGATTGGCGCTGGACCAGTCCCAATTGAATTAGATGATGGATGGTTACTATTTATACATGGCGTTAATCGCACATGCAATGGATACGTGTACTCGATTGGTGGTATAATCTTAGAGAAGGATGATCCATCTAAAGTTAAGGCAAGATGCAAACAATTCTTGCTCACACCAGAAATGGACTATGAAACAACAGGCTTTGTTCCTAACGTCATTTTCCCAACATGCGCGCTTGTAGATGCCCCTACTGGTAGAATCGCACTTTATTATGGAAGCGCTGATACTTACACTAGTGTCGCCTTTACCACAGTTGATCGAGTAGTTGATTACATCATGAAAAACGGAAGGTAATTCGTTGTAATGGAAAAAGTTTTAATCAAAGATCGACAAAGCTTTAAATATTCATTAAAGAAGAAAATCAGTTCTTCTCGCTTTTTGATTTTCATGATTATTCCAGCGATTATTTATTACGCTGTTTTCTGTTATGCACCAATGTATGGTGTTCTACTTTCCTTTACATACTACACATATGATGGAGGTATTACCGGTTCCATTCTTAATAACTGGGTTGGGTTTGATAACTTCGTCTTTATTTTCAAATTCCCAGCTTTTAAACAGGCAGTACTTAATACATTACTTATCGGTTCTTTAAAGATTATTATCGCTTTCTTGGGCGCAGTTACTGTCGCCTTACTCATTAATGAGTTAAGAATGAGGTTCTTTAAGAAATTCGTTCAAATCACTGTGACATTCCCACACTTCTTATCATGGGTTGTTGTCGCAAGTTTGTTTTTATTACTTTTTGATCGAACTGGCGTTATTAGCCATTTAATAGTGGCGATGGGTGGAAAAGAATTAAAAGTGTTCTCCGATGGAAAACAATTCATTGGATTATTGCTCGCTAGCGATGTTTGGAAAGAAGCTGGATGGGGTTCAATTATTTATATTGCTACTATGGCGGGTATTTCTACTGACTTATATGAAGCTGCGGATATCGATGGTGCTTCACGTTTACAAAAGATTTGGCATATCACTCTTCCAGGAATTAAATCAACCGCAATCCTCTTACTTATCATGTCTGTTGGTGGTGTTCTTTCTGCCGGATTTGATCAAATCTACAATATGACATCTCAATTAAATAACAGGTTAGTTATCAATTCAGTACAAATCATTGACACTCTTATTTATTCGTCAACCATTGCTTCTGAATCGTTAAATGAAGGCGTTACCACAGCGATTGGTTTATTTAAATCACTCGTTGGTTTCGTTTTAGTTATAGTGACCGATAGAATTGCAAAATTATGCGGAGAAAGGGGAATTATTTAGTTATGAAATCTAATAAACTTAAAAGACTTCCTCTTTTGACTAGAGATAAACCAGGACCATCAAACCGTTTTGGTGGATTTGATGTCGTCTTATTTATTATCTTACTGGTGTACGCTCTCCTCATTATTTTCCCATTCTATTATTTGTTTGTTGTTTCAATTACACCTTTAGATATTTATTCTGAAACACCATTCTTAATTTGGACTCCAGTGATTTCTTTTGAATCATATGAACTCGTCTTTACCAACAAGCATATTTGGAATGGTTTAGGAATTACATCCATCCTCTTATTTGGTGGTACAGCGTATCAATTATTCTTCACAGTTATTACTGGATACGCGCTTAGTAGAAAAGGATGGTTTGGACAAAACTTTGTTATGAATATGATTATCGTTACCATGTTCTTTGGTGGCGGCCTTATTCCTTACTATGTCTTAATTAGAACCTTAGGAATGATTGATACTATTTGGGTCATGATTATTCCTGGTGCGATTGATACTTTCAATATGTTATTAATGCGTAACTACTTCGCTTCTTTACCAAAAGAACTCGAAGAAAGCGCACGAATCGATGGAGCGAATGATATTCAAATCTTTGTGAAAATCTTCCTTCCATTATCTTTGCCAATGCTTGCGACGATCGGATTATTCTTCGCAGTTGGTAACTGGAATTCTTGGTATAACGGTATGTTATTTAACCATAGCCAAGAATTAAAAACATTACAGCAAGTCTTACAACAGATCACCGCTAATACGAATAGTATGATTCCTAATCCGAATCCACAAAAGATTAACTCTGATAGTCTTAAGACTGCTGCTATTTTCTTCACGATTATTCCGATGATGTGCTTTTATCCATTCTTACAAAGATATTTCGTAAAAGGCATCGTTGTTGGTGCAATTAAAGGTTAGGAGGACCAATTATGCGCAAACATATTTTATTATTTGGAACTTTAGGACTTGCTATTTCTGCATTTTCTTTAACAGGCTGTGGAAAGAAAGGTAAGTCTGATACTTACGACAAAGATGGTAACCTTATCATTAACTTAAGAAACTTGTATTTCAGTGATTACACCGGTGGTGGTGAGTATTTGAAGAGATTAGAAAAGAAATTCCAAGTCTCTTTAACTTTTGAAAACTACCAAGATGAAAACTGGCAAGCTCAAGTTACCTCACAAATTAAAGGTGGAGATCTTCCAGACGTTTTCCATTCTAATGTTACAAACTATAACTTTGTTAATACTTATAAGAAATGGGCGAAAGAAAACGTTACTAAAGCTCTTCCAGAAGACTTGTCAAAATGGCCACATCTTAAACATGTTTTGGATAACACCACAAACATCGATGCGTTAAAAGTTAACGGAAGATTATATGGTATCCCAATCGCCAAGAACACAAGTGACTTCTCAATTAAGTTCTCTCAATTTACTTACTTATATAGAAGAGACTGGGCAAAGAAGTGGGGAGTTTATCAAGAAAATGATGAATATACCTGGCCACAATTTGAAGCTCTTTTAGACAAATTTGTTCAAAACTTAGACGTAAATAAGAATCAATACGCTTTAGGCGATGTTGAATGGGGCTTCCCAAGCATTACTAATTTCTATAAAGATGTCCCACACTGCTATGCATATGATAGCGTGCAAGATAAGTACGTCTGTAACTACACAACTGATGAATATATTAGCGGATTAATGGCGTCAAAAGAATTTAGTGATAAAGGACGTTATTATCCATCTCAAAACACCCTTAATACTGGTGACATGAGAAAAGAATTTATTCAAGGTAGAATTGGTGTTTTCTATGAAAACATTTCCTACGCAAACTATTGGGCAATTAGAGAAGGCATCAAAGATAGATTTAAAGGTAATATTACAACCGAAGATCTCGATGATTGCACCGCGATTATGAAAGTTAGAGGACCAGATGGCAAATACGCGATTGAAGGTATTGATAACTGGTATTCCATGACTTTATTTGATAAGAAAATTTCTGACACTAAATTAGAAAAAGTTTTAGATATCTTAGATTGGTTACTTGATGAAGAAGGAACCAAACTAGCGGTTTACGGTATTGAAGGATACGACTATTTAGAAGATCCAGTTACTCATGAAATCGAACTCATCCCAGAGAGCTGGTATGACTCAAATGGTAACCCAATCGATAAGAAAAACGGCGCTAACTATGTTAGATATTTAGTGACATTAGGTAATGATACATTAAGTATCAACCCATCCACTGATTGGCATATTTCTAATTACTTAGATGATTGGGAAGCAGAAATGAAAGAAGCTTATGCGAATAACGAATTACGCATTTTCAAAGAAAGAGACGAAGTTATGTGGCTTGATACCTCATTAAAATCCCTTTATAGCGAAACAATGAGAGATGGTGCGAACACTGCCGCAATGCAATACACATATGGGGCAATTGACCTTGATACATTTAAAGCAAGCTTTGGATATCCATGGGGTGATGTCCTTAGTGAAATTAACTCTGCCTTAGGTAAATAAAAGGAGAAAACAATGAAGAGAAGTAGATTCAAAGGATTATTATTTGGACTCGTCGCTATGACTTCTCTTTTATCATGCCAAGGGCAACCTGTTGACGATTCAGAACCTTCTGTTCCAATCGATCAAATAGATAAAGGCAACATCGCTTTTACAAGTGACGATATCATTAACTCTAGTTTTGGTGGTTTAGGTGTTGAATGGGGTGCCTATGAAAACACTGATAAGTTGATTGAAAATGGTTGGGAAAAAATCATCGACCATATGGATCATTTAGGACCAGCAAGAATTAGATTGATGATTAACTATGACTGGTTCTGCCAAAACTTTGATGATAAGGGAGACGATGATAAGACCAACGATACTTGGACTTATAATTTTTCCAATAAATACGCTACCAATATGTTTGATATTCTCGATTATTGCCAAGTCCATGGTATCGATGTCGCATATGGTTGCTGGAACGTTATTGGTGACCTCAAAAATGATGTTTGGAACATGATGGAAGAAGTCACTAGTGATATTAGATGGGCGAGAATATCCGCGGATGTTTTGGATTATTTAGTCCATCAAAAAGGTTATTCATGCATTAAGTGGTTTGTTAGTTCGAATGAACCAAACTGGTTAGGATATGAAGGATCTTCTAAGAACTTTAAAAACACTTATGAAAAGTGGGAACAAGGCATTAAAAACGTCAGAAAGGCCTTGGATGATATTGGTTTAACAAATATTGGTATTATTGGTGGCGACACAACAGGATACGCCGGAACCGACGAATATTTTACTAATATCGCGAACAACATTCCTGATTTAGTGGCGGATTATGGTGCTCACTTATATTTATCTAACTATGATGTTGACCGTGGAAACATGCTCACCGAAGTTAGAGGAATGGTTAAGAAAATTAAAAAACTCGATTCAGAAGCCGGAAAAAGTCGTCCATTTGAAATCTGGGAAGCTGGATTCCTTGATGGTAAAACCATTTTAGATAGTCAAACAGCGATTACTGCTTGTTCTTATGGAGTTAGAATGACTGACTACACAATTCAATGCTTAGCCGCTGGACTTGATGGAGTAGTTTATTGGGACTTTGATGATGCGATGCATTTTATGTACACCAATAATGGTGCAGTTCCAAAAGAATGGGGCATGTTCTCTTCTTTAGCAGAAGCAAGTGCCGCTAAACAAGAATTAAGACCTTGGTATCATAGTTCTTCATTACTATGCCACTTAATCAAAAAAGGAAATAAGATTTATTCTCCACTTCAAAATAACACTGAGTTAGATGATACATTTAGATGTATCGGAACAGTTAATCCTGATGGAACACAAGGTGGTTTTGTAGCGATTAACGCTGCATATAGAAAAACCACCAAGACTTTCTATATGGATGATACTGTAAGCGGAGATAAACTTTACATTTATATCTTTAACGAAAATAGTTATCGATTAGATGAAGAAGGATATATCACTCCTAACTATGTTATCGATGGTTCATTAAATAAAAAGATTACATTAGAATTTGCACCAAGCACCGCGATCTTTGTGTCGAATACGAGGTTATAAAGATGAAGAAGTTAAGTAGATTTGTCTTAATAGCCGCTTTGTTCGGCATGGTGTCATGTGGAGCGAATATCTTACGCGCTGATGCAAGAAAAGAAATTGATTTCTCGACATTAGAGAGTAATGACTTTACTCCAACTACAAATAAAGCCACTCTTGGTACATTTGATCTTATTTCTCCTATGAATGGTGCAATTGGAGAAAAGTTTGTTGAATTCACCTGGGGAGCGTGTGAAAACGCTGACACATATATGCTAGAAGTTTGTTCTAGTGACTTATTTATCAGTGATATCTCTGGTATTGATTATTATTCAAAGAATAATATTACAACAACAACATTTAAAGTTAATGCCTCCTTTACTCTTGAAAGCGTTTATTATTGGAGAGTATTTGCTTTTAACGATGGTGAAGAAAAAAGATTATC
This sequence comes from uncultured Erysipelotrichaceae bacterium, assembly GCA_902800025.1. Lineage (GTDB taxonomy): Bacteria > Bacillota_I > Bacilli_A > RFN20 > CAG-826 > UBA2450. Next base: position 12,202 of record CADCDA010000007.1, read on the forward strand.
AACTTCAACATTTACTTTCCAAATTAAATCTAAAGATGTTGATGAAGTTGAATTCCCAGTTGGTAATGCGGACGATTGGAGACTCCACTCCGATGGTAGTGTCGCTAATATTTCAATTGATGAATCTAATTTCTTTGATAATGACAAAGAATCAGTGGTCGTTGAATTTAACGCGGAAGATTTAGCAAAAGGACCAAGTTGGGTTATTGTGACAAAGTCTGTTGAAAAGAATACTTATGGAACAGACGCTTTCTATCTCAATTTATATTATGCTGGTCAACAAGATGCAGTACTTTTCTTGCGTGTTCTTGACCGCGATAGTGAGTATTGGCATATTAAAGTCCAAATCGCCAATAACGCAAAACAAACCTTAATTTTAAGATTTGATGAATTTACATTAAGAACCAAAGACGTTGATATACACAATGAAAAGTTTGATTATGACCGAATCAAAGATTTTGAAATTGTCTTTGAAGACGTGCGTGGAGATGGACTCCTCATGCTTTCGGATATCAAAACAGTCAAATTTGAAAACTATAAGTCTTATTTCGTTGATAAGCTTGATTTTACAAGTTATCCAGATAGCGATTGGACTTATGAAAAATATGAATTTGATCTCACTAAGACTGAAAACGAATTAACAATTAACTTCTACGATAGTAATGAAGACGGAAAAACCGCTTTTTCAGGATATGGCTTTGCAAAAGTCAACCTCAATCGTCGTTTTGTTAGTGGCGATTCCGTAAAGGTTTCAGTAAAAGCCTCTGGTGGTTCTTATAAGAACATCATCATCCGTGTCTATGAAGAAGACACTGATAGATGGTCATATACAATTCCACTTAAATCTATTGAACAGGATAAATATACGACATTCGTTATTCCATATAAAGCCTTCGCTAAGAGTGCGATCCAAGGTGATGGAAAACGTCAATTCTCCTATATTCTTAATTTACAATTTGGTCTAGAAGGTGCTTCAAGTCCTACCGCTGGAAGTATCTCCTTTAAAGACTTTGAAATTGTTAATTTAGAAGATTACAAAGAAGAAGGCGACATTAAAAAGGTTCAAGAAGACGGTTTAATTGAAGACTTTAACGAATATAAATATACATGTGATATGTATTACTATTGGAATTGTAGCGAACAAAACAAAGACGAGTACATGACTATTAGTGGCGAAGAAAAAGTTGGAAAAGGTAACGCTTATTCTGGTCGCTTTGAATATAAAGCTGATATGGCGGATGCAATATATACCTTACCTCTTAAGTGTGAATATGAAGGATTCACTTCTCTTGACTTCCTTATGAAGGATGCTTCTATTAAATCAACTAATGAAAAATTCAGTTATTTAGAAAATGTCAATCCTGACATCTTTATTAATTTGAACATGTCTAATGGAAAAATCTATCAATATATCATGGTGGCCGTTAAGAGTTCATGGTATCAATATGAAATCCCATTTGAAAAATTCTATTTAGCAAACGGAACTGAAACTGGTAAGCCAGAGATTGATACAACAAAGATTGAATCCATTAATTTCTCGATTAAGTACTATTACTTTGATTTTTATGGAAAACCATCTCCAACTTATATGGATGACAACATCGTTTATATGGATAATCTATCTTTTGGTCATGCGACTAATGAAAGTGAGACCTTAGTCGAAGAAATTATCCACACTGATGAAAACGGCATTGCTATGGTTGAAAACTTTGAGAATTATGATAACACCCAAGATATGGAATATTATTGGTACGATGGAAGAACATATTCATATCAATATAAAGAATTATCTGATGATGTTTCTTCTGTTGGAGGAAAACATTCTGGCAAGCTCAAATTCTTAGCGAAAAATGAATCTCCATCTTATTACATGTCTCCAAAAATCGGTGATGACGTTACTTCTCGTGGTATCAAAGTATCATTTAAGTGTGACGTTAGTGCGACAGTTTATGTTAACTTCTATATCAAAGTTGGCACAACTGATATGCAATACCGTGCAACATTAAATAATGTTGAGCTTGCTTGGACAGAATATAAAATCGGTTTAGCAAACTTCACTGATGTGAATAAAGGTTCTAGACTATTCACTTATCGAGACATCCCAAGTATTTACCGTATTTCTATCGGTGTTACTTATAGCAACGGTGAAAAAGATAAAGAAGAGTTCTTATATGTCGATAACATTGCGTTTGATAATTCAATCACTAACGCAATGATGACAAGAACCGCTCTTTAATATAGGAGGATGCAAAAATGAAATTGAATAAATATGCACATAATCCAATATTAACGAGAAACCCAAAGAACTCATGGGAAGAACTATGCGTTTTAAACCCTGCTGTTATTTATAACGATGAAGATCAAACCTTCTATATGCTCTATAGAGCAGCAGGAAATGACGCTCAGCATTATATCTATTTAGGTTTAGCGACCTCAAAAGACGGTATTAACTTTGTTCGTCAAAGTGATAAACCACTTATCGCTCCTGATTATAACGGAGCTGATGGTGGAGGAATCGAAGATCCACGTTTAGTGAAAATCGACGATTATTATTTCTTAACATATGCTTCTCGTCCATTTGCCCCAGGGCAATATTGGAGAGAAGATAAAAAATATTTTGGCTTCCAACCAAAAGCGGGACCAAAAGTCCTCATTTATAACGACACAGAAACTCATCTAGCGGTTTCTAAAGATTTAAGAAACTGGAAGAAACTTGGAAGAATCACAGACTCTCGTCACGATGATCGAGATGTCATTATTTTCCCTGAAAGAGTTAATGGACAATATGTAAAAATTTCCCGTGCGATGGATAAATGTGGTAAGGGATATAAAAATCCTAACCCAGCAATGTGGATTTCTTTCTCAAACGACCTATTAGAATGGCCACGAGAGGAAGAATTACTCTACGAAGGTAAAGAAGATTGGGAAGATGCGAAAGTCGGCGGTAGCTGCCCTCCTATTAAAACTAAAGAAGGATGGTTATTTATCTACCACGGTGTCTCCTCAAAAGATAAGAACTATCGCGTTGGAGCGATGTTACTTGATTTAAACGATCCTAGGAAGATTATTGCGAAGACTAAAAACTTCATCATGGAACCAGAATTCAAATTTGAAACAGATGGTTTTTATGCGGGCTGTGTCTTCCCAACTGGAATCGTTGAAGTTAAAGATGAACTTTATATCTATTATGGAGCGGGCGATCAATGCATCTGCTTAGCGACTGTTAATAAAGAAGAGCTCATCAAAGATTTGTTAGGAGGTAAAAAGTAATGAAAACAAGAAAATTATTATTACTTCTCCCAATGTTAGGAATGCTTTTTGCATGTAACTCTCCTATTAAAGCAAAACCAGGAAGAGATTATGGTGATGATGGTTTATACGCCCTTTATATGTATAACTATCCACGTACCGAAACGACTTCCCCAAGCGGATTAGAGGAAAAGGGAGAAAACCTTCTTTACGTCAAACAAGAAATCACAATTGGAGAAAAACTCGTTGCTCCAGAAAACCCAACTCGTGAATATTATAGTTTCAGCGGTTGGTATAAAGAAAAGGGCTGTGAAAATGAATGGAATTTTAACACCGATATTCCATATTCATCAGTTATACTCTATGCGAAGTGGTCTGCAAGTGGTCAAGGTGGTGAAGGAGGATATGTAGAACCAGAATATGTCTATCCAGAAACCATTATCACCGACGCGAATTATCGCGTTACTGGTATTTTGAATAAGCCTGTTGAAAATAACACTGTCGCTCTTGCTACTGGTGCGTTAAATAGACTAAAGAATTCACCTAATGATGTGAAATTCGCTATTAACTACGAAAGAAAAGAAGGCGTTTCTTTAGAGGTTGCAACTTTTGATGAAGCAAAAATGAAGATTCATTTAGAAGTTAGTAGTGGTGAAACGTTTGATATTCAAGTGACAGACAATAGTGAGTCTTTAGATGTTAGTGAGGCTAACCCAACATTTGAAACTAAAGCCAAAAATTACGAAGCAAAAGGTGCCACTATTGAAAACTACCACATTATGTTTGCGGGATCTTCTTCTATGGAGTTCTGGGAAACATCATATGAAGATATGCTTCCAATTATTACAAGCAATCACGGTATCGGTGGTACAACTGTTAATCAATGGACTGAAAAATTATTTGAAAGATTAGTCTTACCATATTCTCCAAAAGCCGTTGTTTATTATGTCGGAGTTAACGACATCATTAATAGTGGTATTGACGGCGAAACAACTGCTAGCAATTTAGCGGCCTTATTTGATAAGACTCATGAATATTTACCACATTCTCAAATATTCTATGTTTTAATTAATAAACTCCCAGGATTTATGCAACATCAAGATAAGTTTGATATCGCAAATAATGGGGCAATTGAATATAGTAAAACCCATTCATACCTCACATGCATTGATGCAGGTGCTGGCTTATTAAAAGAAAACGGCAACCCTCATGCAGCGTATTTTAGAGTTGATGGTTTACATATGTCACATTATGGTTACATCATTTGGGGTGGCGCGATTAGAAAAGCAATTATAGATTGGCTTGGTTAGTGATGACTTCATTAGTGGATATCGAGAAAGGAAAGAAAACTAGCAAGAGACGCTTTATCATTCATATTATCTTAGTCTCTATTTTATCTATTCTCGTTATCGGAGGATCAATTGCTTCCTTGCTACTTTCTAGATTAGATTATACTTGGAATTTGATTCTTAATATCGTTGTTGATGCTTTATATATCATCTTCATGGTCTTCTATTTCATCAACATCTTCCCAATCGTGTTTCATTATTATTCACTATTTAAGAATATCAATGAGATTGCGATTGAAAAAAGAAGACACTTAACTTATGTAAGAGAAATCGATAGTCGAACATTCTCTAATGTCGTCTACCGTGTCTTACAATTCTCCTATAAAGAAGGAGAGAATGAATTTATCGATAATTTATACGTTCTAGATAACGATTATCAGTTCGTAGAAAACAAAGCTTATAAATTAGCGACTTATCGAAACATCATCATTAGAAGCGAGGAAATTAGCGATGCAAGTATTTAATAAAAGCATGGCTAAGAAAAGCCTCGTTCATACTTGGTATATTTATCCAATCTTAGTGGCTATTTCCTCTATACTTTGGATATGGGGTTTCTCAGCCTTCCACCAACCAACCAAACATCAAAGGCTCACATTGTTCTTTGCCACTGAGATAAAAGACAGTTCTTTCCTACAAAGCATTAAGAATGATCATTACGATAGAGAGAAACTAAGAGAAGTAGAAGCGTTCTTCTCTTTACCAGATGTCCCTGGATATGAGACTAAACTTCAACTTTATCTCACTGATAGTGATTTCCTCGTTCTTGATGATAAGACATTAGAGAAATACCAATTAGTCGCTCATCAAATCTTCGTTCCATTTGACGAAGAAACGAAAAACAACTATTTGTTTCCTGAAAACACATATTTCTCTTATGACAGTAAAGATTATGGTGTTCTTATTAAAAAGAAAGGCGAAGAGTCCTATTTCTCTAGCTATATGACATTTGATGAAACAAGAGATTATTATTTAGCCTTATCTGTTAGCAGTACGAATTTAGGAAAGATGCTTAACAAGAATAACGAATACTACGATAATGCATTAACATTTATGCATTACCTAGTGGAGAAAAGTTTATGAGAAAAGAAAAAGTCAGAGAAACTGATTACGAATCAAGCGAAAGGCCAGATACGAGATTAAAACAATTCTTTGATATCTTCCGTCATCGTTTTGTTGAAATCCTTAAACTTTCCCTACTTCAAGCGATATTCAATATGCCTCTTATCGCTTCGTTAGTACTTTTCCATCAATTAGTGAAGAGTTCGACAACGATTAACGCACTAATGACAGTGTTTCTGATTCAAGGAGGAAGTTTCTTAATCAGCATGCCATCGGTGTTTGTGGGATTAACGGGAGTGTTCTGTTGCTTTAAAAAGATCATCCATGCGGAAGGCGAATATGCTTCTTCATCATTCTTTATCGGAATGAGGGAGGAATGGAAAAGAGGACTTCTAGTAGGAATGATTGTTGGATTAAGTTTAGCGGTTGCAGTTATTGGATATTTTTTCTTCCAATATTATGTTCCAGCTTATAACACAACAATTGCGGGACTAGGAATTGCTATAGTAGTTATTCAAGCGATCATGGTCTTGATGGTCGCGTATTACTCAATTGGTCAAATTGTGTTTTATACAAACGAATTAAGATTTGTCTTCAAGAACTCATTTATCTTCACATTAATGAGATTTCCACAAAACTTATTATTCTTAATTATTCATCCAGGTATATATGTTGTCTTATTCGTTATTATGGATATCACGATGTATGTCGGAGTTATTCTATTAATCTTCTTTGTTGGAATAGGACATCTCATCTGGAGCTTAAATTCAATCAGTGCATTTGATAAATATATTAACAAAGAAAATCACAAAGAAATCTACCTAAAAGGTTTATCTACTTATGAACAAGAGGAGGAATAAATTATGGCAGGATTAAAACTCAAACACATTTACAAAGTTTATAGTGGTGGAGTGAGAGCAGTTAACGATTTTAATCTCGATATTAAAGACAAATCGTTCGTTGTTTTAGTCGGTCCTTCTGGATGCGGCAAATCCACAACTTTAAGAATGGTTGCTGGACTAGAAAATATTACTTCTGGCCAACTCTATATCGATAACAACTTAGTGAATGATGTTGAAAGTAAGAATAGAGACATTGCAATGGTGTTCCAAAGCTATGCGTTATATCCTCATATGACTGTTTATCAAAATATGGGATTCTCTTTAAAACTTCGTCATGAAAAACCAGCGATTATTAAAGAGAAAGTTTTAAAGGCTGCTGAAATCCTTGAAATCTCTGATTTACTCGATCGTAAACCAAAAGAACTCTCTGGTGGTCAACGTCAAAGAGTCGCTCTTGGAAGAGCAATCGTTCGTGAACCAAACGTCTTCCTTCTCGATGAACCTTTATCAAACCTAGACGCCAAACTTCGTGTTCAAATGAGAACTGAAATTACGAAGTTACACGAAAAATTACAAACGACCTTTATTTATGTTACCCACGATCAAACAGAAGCGATGACAATGGGTGACACAATTGTCGTTATGAATAAAGGATTTATTCAACAAGCAGACGCTCCTGTAACATTATTTGAAGATCCAACTAACTTATTCGTTGCAACCTTCTTAGGTTCACCTCAAATGAATATCATTGAGTGTGACCTAGTTAAAGAAGGCGATAAATATGGTGTTAAGCTTGAAGGTGTTGATTCAAACATCGTCTGGCTTAAGAAAAATACCGGAAGACAAATTGAAAATAGTGGTCTAGATTTTGAAAAGAAATATCTCTTTGGTATTAGACCAGACCACGTTAAAGTTGTTGAAAAAGGTATTCCTGCTCATGTTGAAGCAGTGGAACAGCTCGGTGATGAAACAATTATTTATGCGACAATTGAAAACCATAAACAACATATTGTTGTTAAGGCTCCATTAACTATCAATATCAATTCTCAAGACGATATTCACTTAGAATTCTTAAAAGAAAGAGTCTATCTCTTTGATAAAGATAGTGAGTATTCCTTGATTGGTATGCCTTCTTTCAATAAGATTCCTTGCTCCTTAAAAGACAACAAGATTGTCGTTGGAAGTCAAGAAGTTGAATTAGATGAAGAATATGTATCTCATATCCTTGATCGAGCGTTCAATGAACCAATCTTTATGGCGATTAAACCAGAGCATATCGAATTAGAAGGAAATGAGTCTAATCGTGAACTCAAAGCGAAAGTGGAGTTTATTGAAGAGAGAACAAACTATAACATCGTTTATGTTTCTTTAGAAGGTGTAAATCAATACCTTACTTTCCGTGCTTCTAAAGAAAGAAAATATAACGAAGGAGATAAAGTGTCTGTTTATCTTCCACTTGATAAGACTTATATCTTTGATAAAGACGATGATTCATTATATTGCCGTGAAGTCGCTTACAAGAACACCGCTAAGGCGGCTGTAAGTCATGATAAAGATGGTAATGTAGTTATTAGTATTCAAGGCGGAGAAAAGCTCGTTTATTCTAAAGAAGAACTTCCAGATGTCGAAGACGGCAATTATGAGTTCGTTTTAAAACAAGATGGATGCCAAGTCGTCTTTAACAAGAAAGTCGCTAAGAAGATGAAAGAGAAGCCTTTAACTATAGTTAATAAAGGCAAATACCTCACTGTTTCTTGTTATGATGAAGAACCACAACACAAAACTAACACGGTATTCGCTAAGATTAATGGCTTTAATGAATATGTGACATTCGTAGTGGAAAACAATTTCTCTGTTTACAAGATGCCAAAATTCAAGATTCAAGTTCCTGCAAATGGATTTGAACTCAATAAGAAATGAGTATTGTTATGAAATAACCGCTCAGAAGACTGGGCGGTTTTTTTAATTTCTAATAAATTGATAAATGTCCTAAATAGAGATATGTAGTTTCACTGCTACTAGTCTCAAAGAACAAGGAGATATTATATAGATTTGTCATATTAGCGGTTATTCCAACATAAACCCATTCATTTGAATTGATGGAATTTCTTTCATATAACATTTCATAGCTTTGAGGATAGGCATGATCTCCTTCAGTGGTGGATGGCTGAGTGTAGCCGTACACTCTGAATTTTGTATAGACGCTGCCATTAGGGTTATATAGCCATAAAGAGATACCTTTACAGCTGATACCAGTTCCAGTGCCTAAATCATGTCTTAGAGTGAACCTAGTTTGTCGATATGAATTATTTGCGATACGCATACCCATAGAATGTTCGTTTTCTAATAAATATGTATCGTTTGATGTAGTCCAGTCTGACGAACCTACATTAGCGGTCCAAGATCCAGACATATACCATCTTTGCCACACTGCTGTGCTTTCTGCATTAGAAGAATAATTACAACGGTCAAAATATATTTCTTGGCACTCTATTTCACCATTATTTGATAATAACGATGAGAAATTACCATTAATGGCGATATTTGAGATTCTTCCTTCTTCTGGATATATATTTCCTTGAATGATTCCTGGATAGTATCCATAAATGTCACTAGTGGTTGTGATTTGGATTGAATTATTATCTTCGTTATATGAATAAGAAGATGTAGTAAGGTTGATTCCATTTATTTTTACGCTTACTTTATTAACGCTATCTCCGTGCAAGGTCACCAAGATATTAGCACTTGATGTTCCAAACGCCTCTATACCATTGGCATTGAACTCTAATATTCCATTAGCAGACATTGTAACTGTGCTTTCTTCTGGTTCGATATAAATATCTTCACTTGTTGGAACATATATACGTAGAGCATTCATATAATTGATCGCATTTTGATTAACAGATTCTGTTATTGTTTTAGAAACGTTAAAAGTTCTTCTACTTAATCCTTCCCAGAAAGAATTGCCTATTTTTGTTATTTGTGATGAGACATTACCTGGACGAGTATTTGTTCCATATTCTTTCCAGCAATCACTTCTCCATTGATATCCAGAGTCAATGACGATAAGGGTGTTTTTTGGCAAGTCATTGTTTTTTGAATAGAAAGGAATAGAACAGACAAATCTTTTAGCGGTGCTATCGACGTAACTATTAGTCAAATCAGAATAGGAATCGCATTTATAAAAACCATAAATTGGGTTGAGTTCAATTCTTTGATAACTATCAATATTGTAATTGCTACCCGCTAAAAGGGATTTATCTTGTAAATATTTATCGTTTATACCTTTGACTTTGACGTTAGATTGATATTCGTTAGGAACAAAAATATGGAAGGCGTTAAATACTTGATCGTATTGTCCCACTAGTGATGATTTTCCAGATTTAAATATATTGAAAGCGCGATAGAGGTATCCATTCCAGAAATTGTTATCGATTTCAATGACGTTTTGATATGTTTCATCTGGTCTACTATATTGAGTAGAGTCATTAATCCACGCTTCTGGCCTAATTCCAAATCCTTCATCAACGAACACTAAAGAACCAACAGGTAAAGTGGTGGATGTGAATCTTTCGGTAGTTACATATCTATTAGAGGTGTCTTTTACATGTCCTTGGCGGATATTGTAATTTGCTCCATCGGTGGAATTCCAATATGAACAACCCACTAACCCAGTATCAATTTCAACATAGTTAGTTAAGTCATATTTTGATGCTTCTTTAGTTGTGTAGACACTGTTAGTTATTGATAGTGGTGATTTATAAGCGTTTTGAACTGATTCAATAACAACATTTCTGTAAGAATTATTTGCTTCATTAGGAATAAATTGGCAAGGACTCATATTTAAGTCGATGTCAAAGAGGTTACTAATATAATTAACAGACAAAAGATATCTTCCATGAACAAGAGACATGTGTTTTCCGTCTAAAGAGAAAGTATCTTTCATATATGACGTTCTCATATTTTGAACAGCGGTTCCCGCTGGAATCATTTGATTAAATATTCCTAGTGGTTCAACTTCTTGTTCATAACAATCGATAATCGCGTCATACATTGCGAGTTGATCATTGTTAAAAAACGCAAAATAATCATAGTAGTCTTGATAGTCGTGATCATACGCCCATGTTTGATACCACACGAGCTTTGGACTATTGGGTATTCTATCTTTTACTTCGTCAACAAAGTTAGTGAGGTTTGAATATGAATCATGTCTACCAACTTGTGCAGACGCTTGTTGAAAAGAAATAACGTCCCAAGTTCTATAGTTAATAATTTCGTTTAGTGTTTTATTGTCACGATAATCCCATATATTTCCATTCATGCTACGCATTGAATACGAGTTTTTATCTTGGATTAGATTGTTATAGTGCATATTAATCGTGCAACTTGCTATATAGGAGTTATAGATTTCAATGTTGATTCCATAGGAAGAGGCCACTCTTTGAGCGTAATAGACTGTATCATCCGCAAAAGAGTTACCAATCATTAATATCTTAAGGTTTTGTAAAGGATATGAAGAGGTGGCACAAGTATATTCAATTACTAAGTTATTGATATTTACTGTATCGTTTGAATTATTTTTAATATAAAAATATGTAGGTCTATCATCTAATTCATAAGTGACATTAGCTTCTAGTGTCTTTTCATGAGAATAAATGATTTGTTCGTTATTGATTGTATATCCATAGTGTAGCGAAAGAGTGTTACTCTCTCCACTTTCATATCTTATAGATTTAATCCCATTTAATTTGTTTTTGTATATATCGTTTGTGAGAGGGTTATAAAAATATCCTCCAGGTAGAACAGATTGCCATCCATCGTTATAAACAACTACATTTGAAGAATTAATAGTCAATTCATTATTATTGGTTGTCCTAATAGTAGATGATTCCTCGCTATAAGTTCCTGTATGACTAGAGATTTTATTAAACGAAGAAAACACCAAGGAATAAGGATTAACTTCGTTAGCGACCATTCTTAAAGAATCTAGTGAAGATGAAAATACCGCTGTTAAAACTGCAGAAGTAGAGAAAATCGCTGCCACAAACGGAACAATATATTTAGTTTTCATAATATTATTAAGATACAAAAAGGGCTCTTTTTCAAGAATTCAATTGATTTGTTCTCAAGCTTGTTTAGCGTAGTTTATTATTGCGTTTTTTATTACGCTGTATAGTAAAAATCATTAAAATCAGCCAAGAATAATAGCGATAAAACATTTAGATTTGTTTACTATTTGCGTCATTTGTTTACTGATTGTTTACTAAAATTGGCCGTTGTTGACTAAATATAGAGTAGTTTTTCCTATTTTATAGGTAAAATGAAATTAACAAAGAACTTTTATTGTTTTTGAGAAAACTTTTTTAAGTGGAGGTCATTTTATGAAACAAAAGAAAGTATTCTTGGCTCTCTCAACGTTTGCTTTGGCAATTGCTGGTTTTGGTGCTGCTGTTCTCAACCATGCTAATTCCAAAGATTTGTTAAAAACAAGAGCAGACCTGACTTACACATTGAATGTCGATGGTACTTCATTTGCTGGATCAGGTTTAACAACAACATACCAACAAAATGTTGTTCATGATTTTGGTGAAAATAGGCCGGTTTTGAATTATTTCTTAGCCAAATTAGACAACGACAATAACTTGGTTTTGGCCCCAGCAGGTAGATTATTTAACTATAAACAATCTGCAACATACAAAGGCCGTATCACGAACATGATATCCTTAACCATTAATTATTCTGGTGGAGCATTATATGTTCAAGAAGGAATTGGTGGAAGTGAAACACAATATGGCAAGAAAGTAGCTGTTACTTCTGGTACACCAGTTGAATTTGCTTCTCAACCAAACTTTATAATGGTTTCCAATTCCAGAGCGGAAACAACCATTACAAGCATGAGTATTTTATATTCATGTAGTGAAGCTGGATACACAATTAATAGACTCGGCGAAAAATACAATGGTAAAGCCGCCGATGGAAACGTTTATACAATTATTAGAAGTGGAAACAACGTTTCTGTTAATGATGGTGCTATGACTGGAACAATCGCAGTTGATGAAAACGGCAATTTTACAATGACATTAGCGAGTGGCGCTGTTATTTATTCTGGAAAAATTTCAAGCGATTATCACACCCTTACATTTACTGATAAGAGTGGTGCTGGTGCAGGGTCCGCTCCTACAATTACTGAAATGAATAGAGTTTATATCATGGATGATTTTGAAAGCTATTCACAAAGAGGAACAGGCTATACCGCAGAACAAACGTCTGCATTTATCGCAAGTGATTTAAGAGCTGCATATTATGTTGACGCAGGTTCCGGTAGTGGTGCTACTTGGGTAAGTGGTTCTGGTTTTAAAATTCCAAGTACATCAAACTACTTAAATATTAGTACATCTGGTACTTGCCCTGTTCATGGTGGAAACCAAGCAATGCTTCTTCAAGGTCAAAAAGCCGGATGGGTCAGAGCGTGGTCTAGCGAAGTCTTTAACCAAAATCAACACTATAATTTTGGAAGAGGAAACAAATTATCCTTCTGGGTTCATAGCGCTAGAAACAACCCTAATGGAACTGGAATTAACGCAAGCAATGTTACAATTAGAGCGCAAGTTTATTATCAAAACTTTGTTTTAACAGATAGCACAAGAAATTCCACCGCATATGGTACTGGAACAAAAGATTTCACAATCAACACAGATACTGGCTGGAACGAATGCATCATTAATCTTGATCCAACAAAAACGGTTTACGCAATTAATATTATGATTAATAATTCTGGCATATCCTCTGATTACGTCTTTATGCCAATCGATGATATTACTATTTATACCGAACCTGTTTATGAACCAACAAAGAAATATGATGAAACCGCAACACAGTTCACAAAATCTTATCATGGATCAGTTGTGATGTCCGTTTTGGGGCAAAGCAAAACCTTTACAGTTAAAGTAGGCTTGGGCGCAAACGGATACGTCTATGCTTATGCTGGAGAAGACATGGAACCAACAGACTATGTTATTAATGGCAGCCAAATTACAATTCATACATCTGGTTCATATAGTGGAAAGACATTTGGTGATTGGGTTGGTACTTTAAGTAATAACAACAATACAATCACAATTAACAAAGGTGACATTTCTGGTTCAATTACAGAGTATATATCAAGTAGTTCAATCACGCTGACTGCAGATACAGCGTTTATCACCGGTAGTGAAAACATTGCTACATTAAGAAGTTATGTCACTAGACAAACCGGATCCGAATGGACAGACTATGTTGCTGAAGATAAGTTTACTTTCACAGATGATTATTATATGGAAGGAAGCAACGCTTTAAGAGTCAAACCACAAAGCGATGTCAGACAAAGACTTATCGTCAATCCAACTGTTGCTGAAAGCATGGGCGCTTCATTTGATTCCGTTGCCTTCTGGTTCTATGCGCCAGCAGGAGTGGATTACTACATCTCAATCTACACTTATAAAGATTACACACCATCTTCAGCAACTGGAAGATATGCACAACAATGGGAAGCAACTTACGACGGATCAGCAGAACAAGCTGGATGGCACTACATCAATATGGGCTTGAATTCCGCTAATGGATACGGAAAGAACTTCAGTATTTTCATTGGTGCTAATGCTAACCCAACAATCCTTGACTACGTTACATATTTCTAATATCTAGTAGACAAACATAAAAACAAGGCGGTATATCTTAAAGAACCTAAAAACACAAAGACCTACTTGCGTAAAGCGGTAGGTCTTTTCTTTTGGGCTCTTTAAAAATTTGTGTTGTTTATTATAATAAAAATTCTTGAAAATAGGGGATATATACCATATAATATAATTAGGAATAAGTTAGTATGAAAAAGGCAATTAAACTAATTCTTAAAGAAAAAACAACATTTGATCTTTATTTTTTGGATGGCGCCGTGAAGAGGTATGACATTTTATCTCTTGCTGATAAATTTCCACAACTCAACGCATTGAAAGACAGAGATTTGTTTTTAAAGGGAAGTCTTATAGGGTGGTCTGGAGTCCAGTGGAATGATGATTTAGACATTTCATCAGAAACTGTGTATGAATGTGGCATTAATGTTACCAATGAATACGATGATGTTGAAAACGTTGTTATTGGATACAAAATCAAACAACGGAGAATTGGGATGAAATTATCCCAAGAAGAACTAGCTGATAAAGTTGGCATTGATCAGTCAGATTTGTCAAAAATTGAAAAGGGGATTGCCAACCCATCAGTGAAAATGCTTGCTAGAATTGTTAGTGGATTATCCGCTAAAATTTCTATCAATATCGAATAATTATTAAGGAGAGAAAAACCATGATTAGAGGAATTTTGTTCACATTATTTATTATTTTAACTATCATTTCTGTTGCCTTGTTGGGAATCCAACTTTATAAAGTTTATAAAAGAGGAGAAAAGAAGAGTAAAACAGGTGTTTTTGCAGCAGTGTCGGTTGCTTTGTTGACATTAACAATTATGATTCCTGGAAGCTTCCATCAAGTTAACACTGGCACTATTGCGGTTGTCAGACATTTAGGAAAAATTGAAAAGATTAGACAACCTGGTACATATTTTGATTTCTATATGACTAATTCATATGAAATTTACGACACAAAGGTTCAACAAGATAAGATTGTGACATCTGCGTATTCCAAAGATGGACAAACAATGGAATTAGAAGTTTTCTTACAATATCAAATTCAAACAGAGAACGTTCTTAAAATTGCTACCGAATATGGCAATTTAGAAGCATTACAAGCACGTATTGAAACAGTCACTATTGAAAAGACCAAAGCAGTTATGAGCAGTGCCGAAGCGATGACAATCATTCAAAATCGTTCTACATATAGTACAAATGTTTCTTCTAACGTTAGAGAAGGGATCAGCGAAGACTATTATGTCAATGTCAAAGACGTCGTTCTAACTAACATCGATTTTACTAACGAATTTGAAAAAGCAGTTGAAGACAAAGTTATTGCTGAGCAAGAAAAACAAGCCGCAATTACAAGAGCAGAAGCAGAACTTGAAGTAGCAAAACTTGAAGCCCAAAAGAAGATTGAAGAAGCTCGTGGTGATGCTGAAGCACAAAAAATCTTAGCGCAAGCAAGCGCTGAAGCTGCAACTTATAAAATCATTGAGTTAGCGAGAGTCATTGGGTATAACGTTTCTGAAACATATTTATATTCTGTTGATGGAGTTGAAACCGAGTTCAATACAAAACAAGCAGAAACAGAAACCACGATTTATTTAGGGACAAAGTATGTCATTGATACAATAAGTGGTCCAGGAATTGATCAATTTAAGACTTTGGTTGAAGATTATCTTGAATACCTTGCTTATCTAGAAAAATGGAATGGCGAGTTGCCTGATGTTGTTGCTGGCGATGACGCAATTTCTATCATTGTTCCAAATAACCCATAATTATATAGGGCCTATGAATAAAAGCACAAAGACCTACTTGCATAGGCTTAGTAACATCTGGTGGGGACCTCAAAAAAACTACTCCCCATAGGATGTTACAATACCTTAAAGCGGTAGGTCTTTTCTTATGATCGAATGTTGAAAACGACATTATAAAAACCTCTTTATTATTAACTTTGTTATATCTTTGTCTTCATATTTATATATTGAAAAAATCTTGTTTCCCATATAGTTGATCGATGTTCCTAATGAGTAACAATCTACTGAATCAATAATCATGAATCGGTCGTGGAACAAATCGTTATATTTCAATATGAAGTTCCCACCGAATTGTTTAATAAATATATCTATTTCTTCTTCTGATAGTTTTGACTTTGAACTTCCAATTACTGTTATATCAACATCAGTGTTTTTGCTTTTCAAAAACGTTAAGAGCTTATTATCACAATAAGGATCAATAACGATGATTGATTCTTTTGCGGTTCTGATAATCGAAGATATGAATTCGTAAGCATCATAGTATTGCCCATTGAAGAACAGTTTTTCTTTAGGAGGTTCTTCAAATACTTGTTTTTCTACGACATCCATTCTATTTTTCAAATCGGAAATATCGTTTTCTAATTGGACAAAGTTTTCAGTCGTTACTGTCACACGAGTGTTATCAATTGCATATCCTTTTAATAAGTAACGTTTAAGAACAGACGACGCCCATCTTCTAAATTCAATGGCTCTTTTGCCTGATGTTCTATATCCAACGGCAAGGATCATATCAAGGTTATAATATTCAACAACCCTAGTTACTTTTCTATCTCCCTCGATTTGAACTTGTGCATTTTTTGCACATGTTGAAACAGGAATTAATTCCCCTTCCTCATATATGTTATCAATGTGTTTAATGATGACCGTTCTATCTTTGTCAAATAGCTCTGAAATCTGATTAACATTTAACCAAACTGTGTCTTCTTCTGGCGATATTTTAACATCAAGTTTTACATTTCCATTATTATATATAATAATGTCTTGTTTGTTATCTACCACTTCTTGTTTCAAATAATCATCTAGGAATTGTTTGAGCAATAAGCCTTTATCGGATCCGATTTTATCGCCTATAGCAAGCACAATATCTAGGCAATAATAGTTAATGGTTCTTGCTATTTTTCTATTTCCTTCGAGTTGAACTTGTCCACTTTTTGAAATAGTTGGACCATTTTTTGGACAAGTTGGACATTCTTCAAAAACAGCTGATTCTATTCTTTCGAGTTCAAGCTTAATGTACCTCGTTATTGTGGAATGGCTTTTACCATATAGGATACAAATATCCTTGTTTGATAACCAAAAAGTATTATCTTCTGGTGAATAATTGATATCTAATCCAATGTCATCAGTTTTGTATTTTAGTCTTTGTAAGTCTTTAGTCATAAAAAACCTCCTCATTTAATAAAGGAGTCTGAAAAATTGATTTTTTTAAAAAAATATTTTTTGAAAATTGAGTTATTAACTCTGTTAATAAAAAAATTACCATTTTACTGGTAACTTTTCTATTTATTCTTTGTCTAGCATTAATTGAATAACTGAAGCAAGGACATCAATTGATTTAGTGCTATAACCTTCGTTATTGATAATAAGATCAGCGTAATATTGGCTAGGAGCAATGATTTCTTCAAACATTGGTTGAACAGTGGTGAAGTATTGTTCGACGATACTATCGAATGTTCTTCCTCTTTCTTTGGTATCTCTTTCAAGACGTCTCACTAATCGTCTTTCTCTAGAAGCGTTAATGAAGATTTTTAAATCTCCGATTTCTCTTAAGTCTTTGTTGACTAAAGCCATAATACCTTCGATAAGAATGATTTCTTTTGGTTCAACGATATCAACTTCTTTGCTTCTTCCGTGAATGACAAAGTCATATTTTGGTTTTTGAATTGTTTCTCCTCTTTTAAGAGCGGAGATTTGTTCTCTGATTAAAGGCCAGTCAAAGGCTTTTGGATGGTCGAAGTTAACTTTCACTCTTTCTTCCATAGGAAGGACGGAAAAGTCTTTGTAATAGTCATCTAAAGAGATAACTGTCACTCTATTTTTATCAATTCTTTCTAAAACCTTGTTTAAGGTGTGGGTTTTTCCGCTTGCGGAACCTCCGCCGATTAGGATTACTTTGCTCATAGTGATAATATTCCTTTAGAATGATTATATGAAAAAATTAGGTAAAACAAAAAGAGTTATTTGTGTTAATTGCAAAAGACGATTTGCGGTTTCAGTAAATGAAAACCCTCCATACTTATGCGGAGGGTGTAAGAATCATCTTAAACAAGAATCAAAATAGTGGGTTTCTTGCTACTTTTACCAAATAGCGAGTCGGTTTTCAGGAGCGAAATACATTCCATCTCCTGGTTTGATGTCATATGTTTCAATGAATTCATCAAATTGAGAAAGAGTGAGATTTGTTCTTATATATCCTAAAGGATGTTCGTCGTTATTATTTAAATTAACGAGGGCTCTTTCTTTATATTTAAACGCCCATAATCTTGCATATCTTTCAAAGAAAGTTTCATAATCAAAGTCTGGGATTTTTTTCGCTAAGGAGAGCATGACTTTGACTCCACCCATATCAGCGGTCACTTCTCCATTAACTCGATTACCTTTCATCTTGATGTTGGTTTTAACTTCAATCTTATTGATATATGCAATCATTTTATTGAGTCGAGTGTTAAAAGCTTGTCTATCTGAATATGTCCACCAGTTGACTTGTTTTCCATCTTCATCAAAATTACTTCCATTTGAATCAAAAGCGTGACTGATTTCATGACCGATAATACTTCCTACTGAAGCGTAGTTTTCTTCTATGCTGTTCTCTAAAGAGAAAATATCATCGGTGAGTATGCCATTATAAATAATAAATGAGTTTGAAGTTGGAAAATACGCTCCATTAACTGTGTAACATGGCCAATACCAACTAGAGTCAAACATTTCACCATTTTTATTATATAAAGTCATCTCACTATAAAGATCTAAGGCTGATGAATATTTGCTTGGATTAAAGGTTGGATAATCTTTGATTTCATCTGGATAACAAGCATCAAAGTTCATCTTTTTAACTTTAGTAATAGCCTTTTGTTTAGTGGTTTCACTTAACCAAGTGTTGTTATATATAATCACTTTATATTCATCGATGATTTCACTGATAAGCTCCATGACTTGGTTTTTAGTTTCAGCGTTACAGTAAACGTCATAGTACGCTCTTTCGAGGACTTTAGATGATAATGATTCAAAAATTAACACTAGAGCTTCTTCATCACTTCTACCGTTTAAAGTTTCAAATTCAAAAGAGCTCATACTGTTTAAGAACTCGCGATATTCACTTAAACCAATTATCGGTGCGTAGTCAAACATTAATCTATTGATTAATACCTTTTTCGCATTATCTAGAGATAGATTGTTAAACGCTTCTAAATATTCTTCTGTTCCTGGAAGATAATAGACGAGTTGATTGTCGTTATATCCAAGAGTGCTCATTAAGCTTTCAATCTTATAACTTGGGAATAGTTCATCAAGATTATTCACTCGTGTAGTGCCAGCCCATGCATTTAAAGAAAAATATTTAAGTAAGCCTGCTTCGGTTGCTACATATTGATCAGTGAAACTAGTAGCGTCTTCTTCGGTATATCCAACATCAATAAATAGTTCTTTAATAGCGGCTCCTATTTTATTTAAAAGAGTGGTCCTTGTTCGATATGAATAGATGAGATATAAAAGACCTGTTTCAGAAAGAATACTTCCTGGAACAACAGCGGTTAAACCGTAATAGTCATAAGGAGTAAGTAAACTTGTTTCTGTTGATAAAGAATCAATAGAGTATAAATAGTTATTTATTTCATCTTTAGTGGTGTAGTTATTGATTTCATCAATTTTCGCTTTAACTTGTTCTTTGCTACCATTTAATAAGTAACTAGCAGCGTCTTTAATATATGGTGATAAATATGAATCTGTTTCACCACTAATGAGAGTGTATAGTTGGGCGGATGTTTTACTATCTGCCTCTCCTAATAAGCCTCCATCTCTTTGCATTCCTTCTTTAACGGTAATAGTAGGAAGATATTCGTAATTCGCCGCTGCAAAGAAATCATCTTTTTCGCTTGGCTTTTCAATTCTTTCCATCATTCCTTCAACGGCGCTATTGAGCCAAGGAGAACCATAAAGTTCATCAACACTAACACCTTCTTTAACTCGATAGAAAAGATAATCTCTAGGTTCTTCTGGGGTTACTACATTAGTAGCGCAGCCAGCGATAGTGATTATTGAAATGATAAATAGAAGGCTTCTTTTTAATTTCATAGAAATAAAGTAACACAAATTAATATGAACTTAAAATAAAAAGACCCAAAGGTCTAATTATTTTTGTTCTCGTCATCTTTGTTCTGAGAAGTATCTTCTTCAGTGTCTTCTTTCTTACCGATGTATTTGGTTTCGTTATAGAAGTTAACGATGATTGAGGTGATAACTGCGACGACAATGATGCCGTAGAAACCAAGAATAACTGATAAGATTCTTCCAATTACTGAGACAGAAGCAACATCACCGAAACCGATAGTGGTCACGATTGCAAAGCAATACCATAAAGCGTCACCATAACTCATCCCTTCAATTAACATAAATACAAAAGAGAAAGAAATGATTAATGAGAATAAACCAAGGACAACTTCAAGAGCGTATGTTTTTCTAATAATCGCTGAAAGTTGGGCGAGTTGAATTTTAGCGAGAGCTTCAATAATAACAAAACCGATACAGTTAGAGGCAATGAGCAGCATTCCAATTGATTCATATAGGAGCATTTGAGCGCCTAATGCATATGTGACGAGAATTAACACTATGGAAATGATAAAAAATAAAACAGAAACAACGATATTTCTTTTCTTGCGATTACCAATGATTGATAAGACTTGACCAACTGCGATCATTGCAAAGTATGTACCCATTAAAAATTGATGGGCAAAGAAGTTTAATCCAAATATCGCCATAAAGATAGTGATAAGGAAGGAGACTGAGGAATAGAAAATATATTTAAATCTTTTCGGAGATTTTCTTAGTTTATATATCGTCAAAGAATAAATAATAAATAACATCGCAAAAGCTAATGAACCATAAAGACGAAGGTTTGTTAATAATCCTTCAGGCTCTATGATTGCAATAAACGAATAGCTCACTGTTAATAAAGACATCACGAGAGCGGCAGTAGAAAAAACGGACATCAAGATACTTAAAAATGTACTGTTGTCTATAAGTTTTTTGCCTTTTTCTTTTAATTTGCTCATGCTATTTCCTCGATTTCTATTTTAAATGGAAGGTCACCTTCTATACTAACAGAAAGTGAATAACTATCATATATCATTGTTTGTGAGTAGTATTCTTTCCCCTCGTATATTTTTTTACCGTTTAGTGGACTTCCTACACATTTGCGGATATCTCCGATGCCTTTTGAGTTACATTTTAATAGGCTTTCTTTCGCACTCCAAAGCATAAAAAGAGTGTTGATATCATCTACTTGCTCTTCTTCTAATAAGACGTATTTAATCGTCGAGATATGCTTTTCATCAATCTCTTCAATATCGATTCCAATTTCTCTAGTTGGGTGGGTGACGATTACAACATATTTACCTGAATGCGAGATATTAAAATATGGGCCACCTTCGATATAAGGTTTTTTGCTTTCTTTGTATTTGATTTCTGGGTTATTCAAATATTTATAAATGAGGTATCCAGCTCCTAAGGAACGGAGTTGATCTTCTTCGAATTTAAAAGCACGAGCTTTTTCAATTCTTTCCTTTGAAACACAAGAAAGAATAGTGGCTTCATGTTTTTTTATGTAATCAATATTGATTATATGAACTGTAATGTTTTCCATCTATTTATTGATTATACTATTCATTTTTGGTGGCGAGAAAGAATAAAAACATAGTATTATATAACTTAGTTTTAATAAACTACCGTCTATAAGCCTTTGAAAGGAAAGATTTTATGAAAGTATTTATTGTTGGTGGTACTGGCCTTCTTGGCTCAGAAGCAGCGAGAATCTTCATTGAAAGAGGACACAAAGTTTCTGCAGTCGCTCTTCCTCCTACTCCAGTTGGAGCTCCAATTCCAAAAGAAATGGAACTTAGATTTTGTGATATCAACAAAAAGAGTGATGAAGAAGTCGAAAAGATGCTCAAAGGATGTGATGCATTTATATTTGCTTCTGGAATTGATGAAAGAGTGGAATGTCCTGCTCCAGTTTATCAGTGGTATGACAAATATAACATTAAGCCAGTTGATAGATTATTAGCAATCGCTAAAAAAGTCGGAGTTAAAAAGGCTGTCGTTTGTGGTAGCTATTTCTCTATGCTCCATAAACCAGAATTTGGCTATGATAAAAAACTTCCAAAAGGATTATTTGAAAAGAACCCATATATTAGAGCGAGAGTGAAACAAGAAGAAACAGTGGAAAAGTATTGTGATGATAATTTCTCCGCTGCGGTTCTTGAACTTCCATATATTTTTAAAACCCAACCAGGTAGAAAACCAGTCTGGACCATTTTAATTGAACAAACCGCTTCTATGGATAAACTTTCATTTACGATGTATCCAAGTGGTGGAACAGCGATGTTAACGGTGAGACAAGTTGGTGAAGCTATTGTTGGAGCTGCGGAAAAACTCGGTGAAGAATTCAAGGGCTTTAATGCTTGGCCAATAGCGATGTATAACATGACTTGGAAAGAGTTCTTAAGCGTTGTTTATGATGCGCGTGGTATGGGAAAAGACAGAAAGATCGTCTCTGTTCCAGCTTGGATGATGAAACTCGGAATGAATGGAGTCATCAAAGAATATAAAGAGAGAGGTATTGAATCTGGTTTAGATCCTAAATATCTTCCTTATGTTATGAATCTCAACCTCTTCATTGATAACAAATATGCGAAAGCATTAGGCGTTCAAGAAGATGATATTGATGCGGCAATCTTTGATTCTATCAAAGTATCTGTCGCTTCTTATAAAGGCGAAGTTGAACTCGTTGGCATGAAGGGTGAACTAACTCCTGAAGAAGAAGAGAAATATAAAGACGTTTTGAAGTAATGAAAATATTATTAATTTCCTTTAGCGGCACAAGTCACACGACAATGTGTGGTGATTACATCAAAAAGCATTTTGAAGAACTAGGTCATCAAGTTGATCATTATTCAATTAAACATGATGTACCTTTTACTTATGACATCAATGCTTATGATTTGATTGGATTTGGTTATCCAATCCACGCTTTTAATGCGCCTGCTGCGTTTGTGAAGTTTATAAAGAAACTTCCAAAACTCAAAGAAAAGAAAAGATATTTTATCTTTAAAGTTAGTGGCGAACCATTTGCTCCAAATAATGCGAGTAGTTATCATTCCTACCTCAAATTAAAAAGAAGAAACTTTGTTTTATTTTCTGAAAAGCATTTCTTAATGCCATATAACATTATCTTTAGATATAGAGATAGTCTTGCTAAACAAATGTATCTATATCTTGATGCTTTAACGAAAGCGTATGTCCTTGAACTTCTTAATGAAGAAAAACCAGAAAAGTTATGGTATGCTCCTTGGCATGTCGTATGGTCATTCTTATTAAGAATTGAATGGGTAGCGCCGTTTTTCAATTCTCCATTTGTGAAAATCAAAAAAGATCGATGTGTTAATTGCCATAAATGTATCAAAGAATGCCCAGTAGGAGCGATGTTTATTAATAAAAAAGGCAAGATTAGAATCAAAGCCACTAAGTGTGCGATGTGTATGCGCTGTACGATGTATTGTCCAACCGATGCGATTACTTATGGCTTTATGAATCCTTGGAAAGTCAATAAACCATTCCTCTTTGAAAAGATTAAAAAAGACAAAGATATTCCTGCGGAATTTGTTAATAAGGATACGAAAGGATATTTCAAACTCTTCAACAAGTATTTTAATAAACAAAAAGCTTTGCTTGAGAAGTACAATATCCCAAATCCAATTGAAGAATATTACAAATAACAACTAAAGACGTCACCAGTTAGTGGCGTTTTTATCACAAATTAATTAAAACTCGTACTACAGTACAAAAATGTATTGTTTTGATTGTGTTGCTCTCGTCTCCCTTTTTTGTATAATTATAGGCACGGGGTAACGAACATGAAGAAATATATCGAATCAATTATTGTTGCAGTTGTGGTTCTCACTCTTGCAGCTCTTGGCCTAGTATTTGGATCATTCAATTTAACTCAAAATCAATTAGATACATTACTAATTTTAGGAATTATCTGTGGAGGAAGCGCACTCTATTGCTTTGTCGTTGGTGAACTCACTAGAAACAATTCCCAAATGGATAAGTTGTGGTCAATTTTACCAATCGCTTATTCTTGGGTTATTGCGGCAAAAGGCAATATGAACCCACGCTTAGTGATTTTCGCTCTTATTGTCACATTATGGGGAGTAAGATTAACTTATAACTTCGCAAGAAAAGGTGCTTATAGCATTAAGTTTTGGACTGGAGAAGAAGATTATCGCTGGCAGGTCTTAAGACAAAACAAACATCTTAGTAATAGATTTGCTTGGGCGATGTTTGATTTATTCTTTATCTCCATTTATCAAAACGCTTTAGTTCTTGCGATTTGTTTACCTGCTCTTGCGTGTATGGAAAGCAATGCACCTCTAGGCGCGTTTGATTATGTCGCTTTTGCGGGAGCCTTTGAATTCTTATTATTAGAAGCAATCGCTGACGAGCAACAAATGGCTTTTCACACCACAAAAAGAAAACTCTTAAGTGAAGGAAAGAAATTAGAAGAACTTCCAGAACCATTCAATAAAGGCTTTAACACAACTGGTTTATGGGGTTATTGCCGTCACCCTAATTATTTAGGTGAACAAGGTATGTGGCTACTCCTTTATTTGGTCACTATTGGAGCGGGTGTTACTACTTATGGAATATTCCATTGGTCAATGGTGGGACCATTATTCCTTATCTTCCTCTTCTTAGGTAGTTCCGCTTTCCAAGAAGGTGTATCAAGTGGTAAGTATCCTGAATATAAACTCTATTTAGCGCATGTTATGAAGTATTTACCTCTTTGGAAATATCGACCAGAAAAATATAAAGAAGAGAAATAACATAATAGACTTCGCATTTTGTGAAGTCTTTTTATTTATTGTTTTTTGCGCTGTGTTAAAACAGATATTTAAATTGATTTGATTCATTCTTGATAATGTTTACATCATTTGTTTTGACAAAAGAACGATAAAAGGTTTATCCTTTTTTCATAATTTTATTTACATACCAAAAGGTATGGGAAAGGAAAAAAATATGAAAAAACAAAAGGTTGCTCTATTAGTTGCAGCTACGTCATTACTTACTATCGGCGTCGTTGGTCTTGCTGCAATGAATAGAAAATCTAACATTTCATCATTGTCAACATTTGCTGATAACGCAAGATCATTTACTCTTGATTTAAGTACAGCGCACACATTTGAAAATGACATTGCTTACGAAAACGCTATTAATGAAAACGCTGGTAACTATGAAGTTTCATTCAAGTTAACAAGAGCAGATGATGATAACATGGGTATCTATAGTGAGAAAACAAGATTCCTTGTTGGCGATTCAGTTGAAAACGTTGAAGAACTTAGTGGTATTACTGGTATTACCGTTTCTGGAGGAAATGGTTATTATCAATTCTTTGCGGGCTACACAAAAGACGCAATGTACGACTTAATGGAATTCTTTGATGTCGAATCTAATGGAGGTTCTCGTATTTTCTCAGGACTTCCAATGTTTAACTACTTTAGATTAGTGGGCAACAAAACTTCGCAATACCCTGCTGATATTGCATCCATTACATTCACTTATTCTCACGAAGGAACAAATACATGTTCTTATGGTGAGGCAAGCGATATTACTGATTTTACAGTTCAAAAAGGAACATTCTTAAAATCCACGCACACTCTTGTTGTCGGTGGAACAAATGGTGAAAGTTTAACTCTCGACGAAGAAGCTTTCTCATTTATTGGATTTGACTATAGCGAAGGTCACGTCGCATACGCGAACGCTGGCGGACACGTTATTGGCGTTAAATTTGATAATAATGGGAACGCTCATGTTAAACACTACGATAAGTATGGTGCATTAAATGGTGACTATTCTGCACCAAAAGAAGCAACAGCCTTAACGGTCTTAGTTGGTGGAAACCCAGTCAAAGAAACTACAGCTGGAGATAGACTTATCGTTAAACCAAACAGCACATTAACATTCAGTGCTTCTACTGATAGATATCCAACTGAATCAGTTAACGCAGTTCTTAACGATGAAACATATCGAGCACCAACCGGTGATGTTTTTGCGGGAACATACACATTTAGTTCTTATGTCGTTGCAGATGATTCAGGATCTTCTTCTAGCTTGGTGGTTAATATTGTTAGCTTAGTTGTTTCTAAAGTCGATGACGATTATTTCGTTACTTATTCAGATGCAAAAGGAGCAGAATCTGACATTGATTATGCTGGATATAACTTAAATAATGCACCAGCAGAGATTAATGGAAGTGGAGATTTGACTATCGCTTTGGCTAATTATGATGACGATGGAGTTGATGTTGAATTAACAATTGATGAAAGTCACATTGTAACAATTGCTGCTACAGATTATGAATATTTTTGCTTTGGTAGTGCACAAGCCGAGTTTGCTCCTGCTAGCGGAGATGCTGGTTTCCCAGCGTGTGGTACATTCTCTAACAACGTCTTTACCGCTGCTACAGCAGGCGCAGAAGCCAACATCGTATTTACCGCTGCTGAAAGCGGATTAACAAAGACTGTTTACATTAAGGTTTCTATCCCAGCTACTGTTACACTCAATAAAAACGCAACATCTTTAGAAGTTGGTGATACAGAACAGCTCGTTGCTACCGTCAATAACGATGCTACTTTTAAAGACTTAGCATGGACTACAAGTAACAACAAAGTTGTTACAGTCAGCGAATCAGGTTTACTTACCGCTGTTGGTGCTGGTTCAGCAACAGTTACTGTTACAACAGTTGATGGTAACAAAGCACAAATCTCTGTTACCGTTACAGCACCTGCAGCCTCAGGAATTGACGGAACATACGAGAATGATGATGCATTCTATTATGGACAAATGACCATTACTATTGATGGAGACACCGCTCAAATCGTTATGGATGATTGTTCTATTAATGAATTCTTCACAGTCACCGACAATGGCGATGGCACATATACATTAAGCGGAACTTTTGACGGCGCTTATGATATTGAATTCTCAGCAACTCTCGATGGCTCTGATGATTTAGAATTAACTTTAACCGCCGATGATAATTATTACTTTGGTGGTCAAGTCGGTGAATCTTGCACCTTAGAAAGACAATAATTAACAAACATTTTTAAAGCATTTAGGAGGCAACAATGAAAAGGATATTTAAGTTATTATTAACAACACTCATTCCTTTCGTGTTGCCTTCTTGTGCTTCTAATCCAAATAGCGATAATGGTAACCAAATTGTAATAAACCAAGTTTATAAGACTAATTATTGGGACGACACAATTATAGATTTAATGAAATATTCTATTGGTGATCAATATGTGAATATCCCAGAGTTTATTACTACACGCTATGAAGGTTTTGCCTCACAAATCGTGAAAGACAACGTCACCATTACCTACACAAACATTAAATGCTTTGGAGTCTCTAGCCAATCAGCTAATAGACTTTATGCTGAGAAGATGGAAGAAAAAGAATTCTATGTTCTTACTGATCTTCTCTATGGATATCGATTTGTCGATTATTCAAAAGATTTATTTCTTAATTATGGAATGATGAAAGATGAAACCACTAATGAGACGTTCTTTAATTTACAAATGTCAGTTAGAGAAACAAGAGAATTAGAGTGGGCTTCTTCTTTTATTCAAGAATATATGGAAGTGGATGTTCCTAGCTGTGAAGCAGAAGCATATAACTTCGCATATGATGATTATTATGAGAGAATCATCGTTAACGCTTTATTTGTTAATGATGGCGCTCTTAATACATATAAAAATAAATTAATCTCCAATCATTATGTACTTACTGGTACTGACGAAGGGTATGGTGGATTCCAATTAGTTGATCCAACTGGATACGTGACAGTAACAATCTACGATATGGTTGGTGAATATGAGTGCAAGGCCCTATATATTCAAATAGATAATAGTTGGCCAACACTTGAAATAGGGGCTTTCTTAGGTGTTTATCTCCCTAAATTACAATCAGAATCTGCAGTTTATGGAGGATGGAATTATTATGATCCAGACCAAACTGATGGAGATACGAGCGATTATGTGTTGCTCATCTTTTATGATTATGCCTCTAACGCTGATTATGACAATTATCTTACTCAATTAGTGAACGCTGGATTTAGTAGTGGCACAACAACTAATAACGACGGAATTTTAATTACTCCATTAACCGCTACTCATCCAAACGGAAAAAGCTTAGAGTTAAGTTTACAATATCAAATATCAACAAACACAATATGCCTAGCGGTATACCAAGCTAAATAAAATAGTTTTTATGAGGTTTATATAACTATGAAAAACAAAATTCTTTATATCTTACCGATTGCCTTATTAATGAGTCTTGCCTCATGTAACCAACCGGCTTCTAGTCCAAGCGATCCTGTTGATCCTCCAATTATCCATGGTGGAACTTTTGAAGAAGCACTAAAAAAAGACTATAAAAACATGACTGTCTCTTATGCTTTGAATTCCCCTCTTTTTGGAGAAGAATACGGCTATGAATATTATTTTGGCAATCATGACTTTGTTGCTGTTTATGACGGCAATACCGCCGAGATGTATGGAAACGAATTCGCATGGATGTTCTACTCCTTCTATAAAGGAGAAAGCTATGCTTATTGGAAACAAACAAATAGTTATGTTACAAGCGGTTGGGTTTCAACCGGTTCAAAAGGAATTAAGGTTGGAATCGACTATGCTTATTTCTATATGCCATATTTCCTTAATGCGATTACTAAAGACGATGTCGAAAGTGTCGTTGGCACTTATGTCGTCAAAGAAGAATCAATTGATAAGGTTTTAGATGGCCTTAAATTTACATTTATCACCAACGACATCACTTACATTGATATTCAACTCAATAGTGATGGTTATATCTCTAAAATTAGAGGTTTTGATGATCCTAATGATGATGAAGTTGGTTTCCAAGTTCAATTAGGTAACTTTGGCACAACCATTTCACCATTAAGTGAATCCGCTCTTCCTCCAGAAATAAGTGAAGAAACAATTAAGACTTACGAAGAGATGATTGGTCATGAAGAAGAGCCAGACATCTATCTTGATTCAATTGATATACATATCAATGATGATGTGAAAAGTGATGATACATATGACATCATCTTAGATCCAGATGAAACAATCGACTTATCATTCACATACACCCCTGATAACGCGAATAAGAAAGAAGTCACCTGGATTTCTACTGATGAAGAAGTAGCGTCCTTATCAAAATTCTTACCTCAACAAAGTGGACATAAGTTCTTAACTGGTTTAAGTGAAGGTGAGACTGAAGTCTACATCACCCATATTAACGAGAAGAAAGAAGTTGTTTCTTCTAAACATTTAAAAGTAAAGGTCAATCATCCTCAAGAAATTATTGTTGATGAGAAAGATGTTTATAGCTTCGTTATTAATAGTGGAGAAGAAACTATTGAAGATCATTACGATATCAATGCCTCTAACAAGATTAATAATGGAGCGCCTTTCACCATTTCTTCTTACTTAGCAGATGTTAGAAGTTCTAATAATGGTGATGGCAAATTCGCTGAAGACACCAATATTTTATGCGCAGATATGGGAACAAGCGCTCATATGCATGATAGTGAGTACAACAAAGAAGGAACAGAAATCTTGTTTGATTTTGATAACCAACAAGTTAATTCCATCTCCTTCATATATGGTTTAATCTTCTCTTCACACAAGACTAACTTAGATAAGACCGGGAAGATCTTTATTAAAACTAGTAACGATGGCGAAACTTGGGAAAGCATTGAAGTCACTGACGAAATTAAAGAAGAAATTAGTAAATCCACAAGCAGTGGCATGACACCAAAAATCTTATCTCAAGAATTTGAACCAGCATCAATGGTTAAACTCGTATTTACAACTGGATATATGGTTGGATTTACTTTCTGGCTTGGCTTATCTGATTTCACCTTTGGTGCTAATGAAGAATGTCATAATTTCAACGATCCTGATCCAGTTCCAGTTGAATCAATTACAGTTACTGGATTTAGAAACAAGCTTAAAGTAGGTAATTCAATGAAATTAAAAGCAGAAGTTTTACCTGCTAATGCGACAAACAAGAACGTTAAATGGGCTTCTTCTGATCCAGAAGTCGTAAGAATAGATTCTAAGAGTGGTATCGCTACTGCTTTAAAAGAAGGCACTGTGACTATTACTGCGACAAGCGTTTCTAATAAGAACGTCGTTTCAAATGCGTTTGAATTAACTGCGTATTCTCAAGAAACGATTGAAGATCCAGATAACCTCTTAATTGGAAAAGAATTCAATGCCTCTAACATCGTTAGTGGCACAACCACATTCGATGTTAACTTTAAGATTAATAGTTCAACTAGTGCGACATTAACTTTAGTTACCAAAATCAATATCGGTGGTTCTGAGCAAGAATTCAAAACTGAAAAGAGTTTCTCTTTTGATACATTCAACGCCGATTTAGAAAGATATGAATTCATGTCTAGCGATAACGATTTTGCTTACTTCAAGTTATTAAGTAACGAATCAATCGAATTCACCTATTTAGATGTCGATGGCAACTACATTTTAGGTAGCAGTTCTAATGGTATTGTTTTAACAAAATAATTATGAAAAAGAATTTAAAATATCTTCTACTAATTCCTGTTCTATTGTTCTCGTCTTGTAACACCACTAACAGTGAAGTTGCGAACTCAAAATGGGGAACAGAAGCTGCTCAAGCGTGTTATAACACAATTGGAACAGTCATTCCTTATTTAGAGAGCGATGGCTTTGAATACGAAGTCACAACAGACGGCTATGGCGATCCAGCGATTTGGTTTTACTTGTACTACGATACCCAAGAAATTGCGGATCAAAAACTCATTGAATATGCCTACGCTGCATACGAGCAAAGGCAATATCGCTGTGAAGTAAAGATGCAGTGGTATCAAATCCCTGAAGAGTATTCCTATATCGAAGTCCAAACTTTATTCGCGGACAAAATATTAAACGAATATAATGCCGTTGAGATTCAAGGCATCGCTTCTCAAAAAGCGTATAAAGGCACTCTTAAAGGATGCTTAGGATTATTCTGTTTCAATTATTTTCCAAATATTGATAAAACAAAATTTCCAAATAACGCTGTTAATCATTTATTAGGAGAAACAATTCCAGAACTTGTAGGAAATGACTTAGAATATGATTTCTCATTCTATGTTGATGATGATGGATATCATTGTCTAACCATTGCAGTAACTGGTAAAGGAAGTTCTTACATGTTAGAAGAAGAATATTTAAAAACTCTTCTATCTAATGGCTACACCATTTATCCATATAACAGCTACACTGAAGAAGCTGGCTCTGCGATAAAAAAGGCTAGTGATTATCAAGGGTATGAAGACGGAATGTATTATTACGCTTATCCAAATAGTAATAGTCATGTAATTGTCTTCTATTATTCGCTTTATTATTCAGCCTTTATCATTGATATCGCGAACTTAAACAAATAAGAATTGGCTCCTAAGACAGGAGCCTTTTTATTACATCATTAACACACATATCTTATTGTGCTACAATACTAACTGCTTTTAGGACGACATCAATATGCCAGATTATGTATATGCAATTATAGGAATATCACTAATATTCATCTGTACCACTTTAGGTTCGTTATTAGTTTTTCTTTTAAAGAAAGACAAGGAATATAAAAAGTTAAATAGAATCTTTGTTGGCTTTGCAGCAGGCATTATGCTTTCTGCTTCTTTCTTTGGCCTTATCAAGCCAGCGATTGAAAGCGAAGTGACATATATGCCGACATGGGCAATTGTCGGTATTTCTATTGTCGCTGGATCATTATTCTTATGGGGAATCGATAAATTAGTTCCACACTTCCACATCAACGAAAATAAAGACGAAGGTTTACCGAGTAGAGGCTTGTCTAAAGAAAGCAAGATGTTCCTCGCTGTTACGATTCATAATATCCCAGAAGGTTTAGCTGTTGGAATTGCCTTTGGTGTTGCTCTTTCTCAAGTAGGAAGTTATGCGCTTTTATTGAGTGCCTTGTTCCTAGCAGTTGGCACAGGTATACAAAATATCCCAGAAGGCGCTGCTGTTGCTTTACCTATTAAAACCGAAACTGGAGGTTCATCTTTTAAAGCGTTCCTCTTTGGTATGTTTTCTGGAATCGTTGAGCCAATTGCGGCAGTAATTGGTTTATTCCTTGCAATGCAAATTCAAGCGATTATGCCTTGGGCTTTAGCCTTTGCAGCAGGATGTATGATTTATGTTGTTGGTGAAGAAATGATTCCTGAAATGAAGGGTGAAGGACACGACCACTTGGGTGTTTGGTCATTCATCATTGGATTCGTTGTCATGATGGCGTTAGATTGCATCCAATTTTAATTAATTTTTTTGTTACATAGAAAACATTATTTGCTAAAATAAAAAATACAATTAATTATGGGACTTAGTTATAACATCTCATACACGATTACGTCGATTGTTATCTGCGCTGTTTTGTTATTCATTGTTTCAGTCATGTACTCTTCAACGAATATCGTCAGCAAAAGGTATAAGTATTTTCTTATTTCTGCAATCGTCATGTTTGTATTTAATATTTGTACAGTACTAACGATTGATTTTGCAGATCGTATTCCTGTTGATTTTAATATCTTCTTAAACGGAATGTATTTCTTAGCCTCAACAGTAGTGGCGCTTCTTTTCTTATATTACTGTATGTCTGTTGCTTTAGTTGACACTTCAAAAGAAAAAAGAAGAGTGTTCGCTATTGTTAATCTTGGCTTATTAGTTATATTTGTAATTAGCTTAATTGTTAACCACTTCTTAGGATTTTACTTTAATTTCTTTAGTGGAAAATACACCCATGGTGACGCCTATTATTTTGTTGATGTGGTGTTTATCATTTATGTTATTGAATCTTTGGTGTTATTTATCATCAAAAGAAAGAAATTTAATAATCGCCAAAAAGCAGCGACTATTTTATTCTATGTTTCTTTCTTTGCGATGTTCATCTTACAACTCGTTGTTTTCCCAAATATCCTATTAAGCGATTTCGGAACTGCTTTAGGAGCTTTACTCGTCTTCTTCTCTGTTGAAACACCTGACTATGTTAATCTTGTTAAGACATTAGATGAACTCAATGAACTTAAAGCATCTTTAGAGATTCAAGTCACAGAGAGAACTAAAGAGTTAGATAAAGAAAAAGAATCATATGAAGAGTTAACTCTAGAAACCCTTTCCTCTTTAGCGGTCTTAGTCGATGCTAAAGACCATTACACGAATGGTCACTCGTTTAGAGTGGCAGCTTATGCGAAAGGCATGGCAAAGATGATGGATCGTTCATTAATCGATCCAGAGCAATTATATTTTGCGGGATTAATCCACGATGTTGGTAAAGTCGGTATAAGTGAATCTATTCTTACTAAACCTGGAAAACTCACTGAAAAGGAATTTGAAACTATTAAATCTCATTCCGCAGTTGGAGGAGAAATTCTTAAAGGCATTAAACAATTTAAGATTTTCCAAGAAGTCGCTAGAAGCCATCATGAAAGATATGACGGTAAAGGTTATCCAGACAAATTAAAAGGAGAGGATATTCCTCTTCCAGCTAGAATAGTGACTATCTGCGATACCTTTGATGCGATGACTAGCGATAGAGTCTACCATAAAGCGTTAAAAGATGATGTCGCAATTAAAGAATTACTTGATAATAAAGGCACTCAATTCGATCCAGAATTAGTGGACCTCTTCGTCAAGTTATACAATTCATTCCCAGATTCAATTAGTAACCATATTGATGAATTAAAAGCGTAAGAAAGCCAACGAATTATTTATAGTCGTTGGTTTTTATATATTCAAAGAATATTATTTTTTGTGTTTCTATCAATATATTTTCTATCGTGATAGAATATATATGTTAACGAAAGGAAATTCCTATATGTATGAACCAAAAATGGAATTAACCTTGGAACAACGAGAAATCCTTGAAGGAAAGCAAGGAGAAGTCATGGCCAAAATCATGGAAACAGTAGTGATGTTTGGTGATATTTTTGGCGCTCCAAGATTAGTGAAAGTAACACACGATGATGGTCATTTAGTGACCTCTTTTGGCATCAAGTTATTGAAACCTCTATTTTCGACGATGGATCAAATCATCGGAGAGGGTATTACCACAAAAGGACACTTTACTGTTGATCCTCGTCCAATTGATTATCAAAACGTTAAATGTAATTTATTAGAGAAACTCGTTTTCTCAAAAATTATGTACGCGAAACAAGAGATGTATGAGGAACAATTAAGAAAAGTTGGTCTAAAAGATAGTAACGCTTTCTCTTGTGCGTCTTATTTACCTGAAATCGGTAATGTTCCTAAAGAAGGAGATATCCTTTCTTGGGCTGAAAGTAGTGCGGTTGTTTTTGCTAATTCAGTATTAGGAGCAAGATGCAATCGTAATTCAGGAATGATTGAACTATTTGGCTCTATCTTAGGATATGTTCCTGAATTCGGCTTTTTAACCGATGAAGGAAGAAAAGCAAAATGGAAAGTCATTATTAAATGTAAAGAAATCCCAGAAGCACAAATCTTGGGTTCTGCAATTGGTATGAAAGTTATGGAAGATGTTCCATATGTCATCGGTTTAGATAAACTAATCGGTAACGAATTAGATGAAAAGACTATTGGATATCTTAAAGACTTTGGCGCCGCCACAGCCTCTAATGGTGCGGTTGGACTATATCATATTGATGGATTAACTCCAGAAGCAAAGAAATATGGAGAAAAACTCATCCTTAAAGATGCAAAAGAATACATTATTGATGATGAAGAAATCGAAAGAGTGTATCGTTCTTATCCAATTATGTGGAAGAAACCAGAAAAGAAAGGAAATCTCGTCTTTATCGGTTGTCCACATTTGACATTTGAGCAACTCAATCGTTGGACAGATAGAATTGTTAACGGATTAAAAGAAACAGGAAAGAAGAAAGTTGTTGTAAGAACTATTATGACAACCGCTCCTGATATCGCTGATAAGTTTAAGAAAACACCGAAATATCAAGAATTAATGGCGACCGGTGTCAAACTAACAACGATTTGTCCTTTGATGTACACTAATAACCCATTAACTAAATCGAGAAGAATATATACTAGCTCAAATAAGTTAAGAACTTATTCCTGCGCTAGATACGCAAAAGACCAAGAAATATTAGACTTTGTCGTCGGAAAGGCGGGTAAGTAAGATGAAAACTTATAAAGGACGTGTTATTGCTGGAGGAACCTTTAAAGGTGAAGCCGCAGTATCTCATCAAGGATTTAACACTTTAGCGTCATTCCAAAAAAGCGCACTCAAAAACGCAAAAGAAGTCTATGTTTCTGATCAAAACAACAAAGATTTATTTGGCGTTAATATTACTGGCAAAGCTTTATGCTTACCAATTACTATCGGAAGCACTACTGGTGGACTTGTTATTCAAACAGTATGTCAAATGGGTATTGCCCCAGCGTGTTTCTTATTTTCAGAATCAATCGATTCTTTAGCGGCTTCAGGTATCGTTTTAGCGAAGATTTGGGAGAATTCCCCAGTTATCGCAATCGATCGACTTGGGCAAGAGTTCTTAGATAACACTAAGACTGGCGATAAGATTGAAGTTAAAGAAGATGGAACAGTTATAGTGGGAGAATAACATATGAGAAAAGAATTAGAGCCATTATTAACCCCTTGGAAAATTGGTAATGTTGAAATTAAAAATAGAATCGTTTTGACTTCCATGGGTGGTACTGACCTATTTGGTTGGATGGAAATGAACCACTTTGATAAAGATGGTGCAAGATTCATTTTAGAAGTCGCTAAAAATAACTGCGGTCTTCTTCTTCCTGGTTGTCAACCAGTGTATAACCCAATGTTCGGACAATGGTTATATAAGAACACGAAGATGTTTGAAGATTTAAAAAATTGGATGCCTGAATTCCATAAGACAGGAGCAAAATTATTCATTCAATTAACAGCGGGCTTTGGTAGAAGCTTCACTGTTAGTGAAATGATGGAAAAACTCTATAACAATAAGATTCTTAGAGTACTTTCTAAACCAGTCATGGATTTAGATAAGATTACTGCTTCTGCTTCGCCTTCTCCAAATAGATGGTCAGATAAGTTACCATCTAGAGAAATGACAAAAGAAGAAATCGAATTCTTTATTCAAGCATTCGCTAAAAGCGCAAAGCTATGCAAAGATGCAGGTGTTGACGGTGTTGAAGTCCACGCTGTTCATGAAGGATACCTTCTTGACCAATTCACATTAAAATATGTCAATAAGAGAACTGATGAATATGGTGGATCATTAGAAAACAGATATCGCTTTGCGATTGAAATCGTTAAAGCCATCAAAAAAGAGTGTGGAGACGATTTTCCAGTCTCATTAAGATATTCTGTCGTCTCAAAGACAAAAGGCTTCAGAGAAGGCGCTTTACCTGGTGAAAAATACGAAGAAGTCGGTCGTGACTTTGATGAATCAATTAAAGCGGCAAAATTATTACAAGAAGCGGGATACGACATGCTTAACTGTGATAATGGAACTTATGATGCATGGTATTGGGCTCATCCTCCAATTTATATGCCTGAAAACTGTAATCTTGAATTAGTTGAAAAGTTAAAACCTTATGTTGATATTCCCGTTGTCGCTGCTGGAAGAATGACTCTTGAAGCAGGGGCTAAGAGTGTTGAACAAGGAAAACTTGATGGTGTTGGTTTTGCACGTAACTTCTTAGCGGACCCAGAATGGTTCACTAAAGTGTTAAACGATGAAGAGCAAGAAATTAGACCATGTATTCTTTGCCATAATGGTTGTTTCAATATGTGTCATTATAAGGGAGTGCCAAACGATCAAGATTTAAGCGATTCATTACATCTATCTAGATGTGCAGTTAACGCGGAAATGATGCAGTGGAATAAACACTATATCGAAAAAACTAGTAATCCAAAGACCGTCCACATCGTTGGTGGTGGTATTGGAGGCATGGAAGCTGCTCGTGTCCTTAAATTAAGAGGACATAATCCTATCATCTATGAAAAGAGTGATGTTTTAGGAGGAACATTTATTCCTGCTAGTAACGAATCCTATAAAGGAAAATTAAGACAATTACTTACTTGGTATCGTTATCAAATGGATAAACTTCAAATTGAAGTTAGATATAACACTGAAGTTAAGGACATTAAAGAGTTCAATGGTGAACCAGTTATTATCGCAACAGGTAGTAAAGCCAGAATCTTAAATGTTCCTGGAAAAGAAAAGATGATTGAAGCTTGCGATTATCTTAACGGTAAAGAAGTTGGTAAAACTGTCGCTGTTATCGGTGGTGGTCTTACAGGCTCAGAAATCGCATATGAACTCGAATTACAAGGTAAGAAACCGCTTATAATCGAAATGAAAGACGATTTAATTGCCCAAAAAGGAGTCTGTCTTGCTAACTCTTCTTACTTAAGAGAATACTTCGCTTATAAGAAAGTTCCAGTGTACTTAAGCACTAAACTAAAAGAAGTTAAGGACGGATCAATTATCGTCACTAACGAAAAAGGTGAAGACATCGAACTTCAATGTGACTCTGTTATCTCTTCTGTTGGATACATTTCAACTCCACTCGTGGAAAAAGGAAAAAACACTTATTTAGTTGGTGACTGCTTACAAGTCGGCAACCTTAGAAGTGTTATCTGGAGAGCGTACGAAGTCGCCATGAAGATCTAATAATCTTCTAAAGTTAACCACCCTCTGGGTGGTTTTCTTTTATATATGAAAAAAGTTTAAGAATTTTATTAAAAATTTCGATCTTTTTGACTCCTTTAATAAATAGGAGGACTTTTTTATGACCCAAACAATAAAATACAAAACAGAAGATATCGAACTAGACATCAATTACTCACCTGAAGATAAAACAGTGTGGTTAACCCAAAAACAAATTGCGACGTTATTTGGTAAAGCGCGTTCCGCTATAATTTGGCATATCAAAAACATAATAACAGAGACTACCGATTCTGATGTTGAAACCATCAACACTACACCCCATCGAAGCGTTGACAAAATTGACACTTCCCCCCTTAGATGTGTCAAAAAACTTGACATACCTACCAATAAAATGATTAAGCATTATGACCTAGAAACAGTGCTTGAAATAGGTCGTAGAATAGGTTCTGATAGAGGCTTATTACTTAAGAATTTCGTTGATGATTATTTAAACCAAGAAGTAGTAGATAATAAGCAGGATATTATTATGTATAATAATGGTAATATCAAATTAGATGTCAAAATATCTCCAGATGAAGACACTGTATGGCTTAATCAAGCTCAGATTGCAGAGCTATTTGAAACAGCAAGACAAAACATAACAATGCATATTAATAACATTTACGAAATAGGCGAATTAGAAATGACGTCAACTTGTAAGGATTTCTTACTAGTTCAACTTGAAGGAGGCCGAAAAGTTAATAGAAAAATTGCATATTATAACCTCGATATGATCATTTCATTAGGCTATAGAGTCAACACTTCTCGAGGTATCGAATTTAGAAGATGGGCCACTAATGTATTAAAGAGATATTTATATAATGGATATGTAATTGATGAAGAACGAATTGCAATAACCAAAAGTGTAACTAATTTAGAAAGCGAAGTTGAAAGAATTAAAGAGCAAATAAAAGACATCAAAGAAAAGACATTCACTGAGCCAATAAAAGAGAAATTATTTCGTAACGGAGAGTTTTTTGATTCGAGAGAACTGCTTTCTTCTATTGTTGAGAACGCAAAAGAATCAATAGTTATTATCGACCCTTATTTTGATATTGTTAGTTTGTCGTATTTAAAAAACGTTTCGAAGTCAGTGCATATAAAAGTTGTTCGTTCTTTACGAGGCCATTTAAGCAAAGAAGATTTAAGAGCTTTTAGAAGACAGTATCGTGATATCTATGTGACATTTGATGAGACGTTTCACGATAGATTTATCATAATAGATAAAAGAGATTGCTACTTACTTGGAACATCAACTAATGGATTGGGGAAAAGAACATCTGCTATTATTCAGATTACAAACGAAAGAATCATCAATGATTTACTCGATATATTAAAAACTAAATAACTCCACAAGGGATAAGTACGATTAATAAAACTGCGACTAAAGCCCATTCAGAAATTAAGAATATCTTTCTTACTTTTGGTTTCATGTCAGGGACATAGTTACTAGCGAGGAAGAATGGAATATAAGTGGTAATAAATACAGGAAGGACACCCCACCAAGGATAAACCCAAATAAATGAGCCGT
This sequence comes from uncultured Erysipelotrichaceae bacterium, assembly GCA_902800025.1. Taxonomy (GTDB): domain Bacteria; phylum Bacillota_I; class Bacilli_A; order RFN20; family CAG-826; genus UBA2450. The sequence goes on from CADCDA010000007.1 coordinate 51,745, forward strand.
TTGATGTTCCTGCTAAGAACGATTCAAATAATGCGAATAGCAAAGCCATTGATAGACATCCAACTAAGCGGCATGGGATACCTTTAAATTTGCCAAAGGCAAACCATCTTTTTGTGCGATCTTTCGGTAGCATTTTAAAAGATATAATACCCGCTAAAGAGAACATCATTGATAATTCCCAAGAAACACCAATTAATAGAATAAAGGTGGTGGAATTATTTGATACTGACCAAAGTGGATAACCTGTGGCCTTTCCGATAATTGCGTTCATGATTTCATATAACCAGTGAACACCATATAAAGCTAAACCAGCAAAAACGGTTTCCCAGTTCTTTTTATGAATTTCTGACCAGTAAACATAAAAGACGACCGCGAGGATGAAGATGAATGTCCAGTTGAAGTTTTCTGTGCTTCTAACTTTGATTGCATCAACAAGGTCTTTTGCGGCTTGTGAACCGTCACCCCAAAACTTAAACATTTTAACGCCTCCAAATTGTTAAAAATATTGTAGCTATGAATTTTTCTTCTTTTTCATTGTAATCTTTTTAGAATAAAAAAACCATCTCATCATGGAAAGAGATGGCCGTAGAGTGAGAAGATTTTTCTTCTTTATGCTATTATTATACCGACACATGTCGAAATGAAAAACCGACACATTTAAGAAAGAGTCGAATATGAAGAAAGAATTGTTAGATAGCAAGAAGAAAATTAAGAACGCATATATTTCTATGCTGGAGAAGAAAGAAAATCCAAACGTTAGAGAAATGTGCAGAATCGCTGGAGTTAATAAGAGTACTTTCTACTATTATTACCCATACCTAGAAATGTTAGAAAAGGAATTATATAAAGAAGAAGCTCAAGCGTTATTTCAAAGAATAGCAAAAGGGATAGATTTTGATAACATCCCAAATAATATTATGGAAGTGGTTTATAGCCATTTAGATAACATTTCTGGAAAAAATAGATTATTGTTTTACTACAACAAAACCCTTTCGCTTGATGTTTTGATTGAAACAGCGATCGAGGCTTCAAGAAAGCGAAATAACGATATTTATAATGAGATGATCTTGGTAGTGTTCCTTAGAGGAGGTTTATCACTATTACTAGATCCTGCTTATAGCAAGAAAGATAAAAGTGTGGTCTTAGAAAGAATCATTCGTTCATATAACAAAAGAATCGTATAAAAAATACTCCTATTTAGGAGTATATTTTGTTTGATAACCATCATTTTCTTTTGGACGAAGATTATTTGGGAACGCCATATCGGTTTTGATATCTTGGACAATTTTTTGAATCTTGCTCAAATAGAAGTATGGGTTTTCAATATCCTCAAGAACTGCTCTTTGGTTGGTGCTTTGAATACTCAAGTCACCAACTTTGAATAATCGATCAAATATCCCTACCTTTACTGTAACAGCGGCAATCTCTGAATAGTAGAAGACTTTGAAGTCGATACCTATTAAGCCATTTCTAAGAATGATTCTCTTATTGGTGAGGTAGTATTGTAGATTTTTATAATCCATTGTTCTTTTAACAATTCCCCAAATGTACATCCATACAGGAATTAGATGAATCGCAAAGAAGAAGACGACAAATAAGACTGCAAAGGATAGTTCAAAGAAGCCAGATCTCGACATCATGATAATAATGAAGGTGTCGATTCCACCCCATAGAAGTGCGATTGGAAGGCCCCTAAATATCGCTTCTAGAATATAGACTTTTTTGTTAGGAGTTAAGGAAACAAGAATTTCCTCATCTTCTTCTAAGATGTCTTCAACTTTGTTTTTCTTCATTGTGTCGAGGTCAGTTGAGAAATAATTTTTATCAATTTGTGCCATAATAAATTACCTCTAACAATTATATATTTTTTGTATTATTTTCATAGTGTTTTATAAAAAAATAAAAGCCATAATCAATCGGTTATGGCTTATTTTAATTAAATAACTGTTTTGTTCTTACCGGAATTCTTACCGGAATACATCTTTTTATCAGCGGCTTCGACCCATTTCTCTAAGCTCGTTCCTTCGATGTAGTTAACCACACCAATGGTGATTGTGATATTGATCTTAACTTTTTCAAATTCAAATGTTTCTTTTTCAACGTTCTTTCTAAGAACTTCTAATCTATCAAAGAATGAGTGTTGCTCATCATCTGATAAGACAACAACGAATTCTTCTCCACCATAACGACAGACAAATGAATCATTTAAGACTGTGGTGGCAATTTCCGCTACTCTTTTTAAGACATAGTCTCCAGCTACATGGCCATAAGTGTCATTGATGTTTTTAAAGTCATCGATATCAAATAAGGCTAAAGCCATTGAAGATTTATCTTCTTCTAAATCAAAGAAGTCATATAAACCATAACGGTTACTGATTTGAGTTAATTCATCGGTTCTTGATTCATTCATAATCTTCTTTTCAAGAGATAAAGCATATTTTAAGAAGACAACAAGATAAGCAACGATAAATCCGAATACCACAAATGCGTGAGTGGAGAATAGTGTTAATTCTAACCATTTTTCTATCGCATAATATGGAGCGTTATATTCGGTAACAAAGAATAAAGTTAAATAGATAGCTAAGGATAGACCAGCCCAAACGATTGATCCTCTAATATCTTTAGTCTTTGAAAAATAAGATGTAAAGAATGAAACAATACATAATCCGATTAAATAGAAGTGGAAACCAGTAGAAAAGCCAAGCATTACGGTTGTTACCGCAATAAAAGCGAAGAACTCATTTCCACAACATAAAGCGTATATGTAGTATTTCTTATTTTTAATAAGTAAGTAAAATAACAAATAAATTAAGATAACTGCTGCATCAACATAAATGAGGATAGTAAGTTTTGAAACGATAAAAAGAATGAGATAAAAAATATGTAATATTAAATAAACCGTATTCGCGGTATAACAAGTTTTATCAATTGTTTTGTAATGACGTTTTTTATCAGTGGCAACCGACATTTTGATGGCCTTATAATATATTATACTATTGAAATTTGATAACTATTCAAGAATGTTTTTCTAATTAAAAGAAGAATAACACCATACCCGCTGCAGCGATAGCTAGCTGAATAAGGTCTTGTAGTTTTGGTTTTTTACGATAAACAATCGACCCAATAATAAGTGAAAAGACAATTGTTCCAGCGTTTGATAAAGGGAATAAGATTGAAGCTGGAATCGTATCCGCAAACATATATTGCATGAACATTCCAAATCCATTAAGGACTCCATATAGAAGTGCGAATAAGATTCCTTGAGCGTTAAATAATGGTTTAACCTTGTCTACTCTTTTAATTGAAGTGAATAATAAAGACAAAAGCGAAATCACAAATATCCATGAGTATACATAAAACATATATTCTCTGATGGATAATCCTTGATTAGAGACGATATGAATCTTATTGACTGTTCCAAAGAAACCGTTAGCGGCAAATACTAGCGCGCATATGAGCCAGAATAGCCATCTGGTTTTTCCACCCTCTTTTCTTTCAAAAATGATTGGAATAAATAAACAAAGGAAAATCAAAATTAAACCAATAATATGGAGTATCTTAATTTCTTCGTGGAAATAAGTGATTCCAAATATATAAGCGATAGACATTCCGCCTGCGACATTAAAAAGAGAATATATTTCCACTCTTCCCATTGATAGGGCCTTAATCCCTGCAAATTGAAGAATCATTTGTATCACCGCGGCCGTTAAAGATAAAAGCAATGTATAAACTGAAAAGCCAACATAAAAGCCATTTAAGGATACAAAAATAAAAGCAACAGTAAATGAGAAAAGTAAGCAAAAGAACAAAATACTTCTGAATGTTTTCTTGTTTTTGTCTTGATAGGCGTTTAAGGCAATGAATTGCCCACCGAACAAGACTGTTGATAACATGATTAATGCATAACCCATAGGCAATATTATATTTCAATTAAATAGTTATTGAATATTATTTGTTTTCTTACCAATGCTTATCAGCTAGTTTTATAGTGGTCTCTCCATTCTTTTGCAAAAACATTTTATTAATTTTTCTTGCGTTAGTTGTTGGTTTTGTTTCTGTAATTGTTTTCTGTTTAACACAATTATAAACTATATTAAAATTGAGATAAGATGGAAGAAATCATTCATTTTTTGCAAGGAGAAATGGAAGTTCCTGGAGTCATTTCTTGGTTCCATCTTTTTATGCTTATTCCAATCATTGGCTTAACTTTCGCTATCTCTTTCCTTTTTAAAAACTCGAGTGAAAAAGTATATAAAAGAATCATTTTTATTTTTTGGGTTATTTTGATTGTTTTGGAAATATTCAAACAAATCATTAAAGCATTCCATTATGGTAGCCCATCATATTGGGAATATAGCGTGAGGGATTTCCCATTTTCAATTTGCTCAATGATTTATTATTTTGTCCCGATTATTTTGTTTGTTAATAAAGAAAAGCATCCAAAAATAGTGGACGCTGCAATTGGATATATGTGCCTAATTTCTTTGACTATGGGCATTATCGTTTGTATTTATACAGACATGGTGATGTCGAGATTAATCTTTATTAATGTTCAATCCTTGATCCACCATGGCACTCAAGTTATTTTGGGAGTCTATATTTACGTGTGGAATAGAAATAATATAACGATCAAAACGGTATATAGGACCCTTATCGCTTTTGCTATTACTGCTGTGATAGCGATTATCATCAATGTGAGTTTTTATCCTCACTTTATTAATATGTTTTTCATTAACCCAACAAGAATTACTAATTTACCAATCGGTAATATAGTTCAAGAAAAGGCAGGATATCCTGTCTATCTGATATTATTCTTAATCTTAATTGCTTTAGTGACTTTCTTGACTTATTTTGTAGAAACTTCTATCAACAAATTAATTATAAAAAAGAAACAATAGATTGAATATTATATGGCTTTATTTTTAGATGAATCTTATGATTCATTTTTTATATATTACTGACACATGAGTTATCCCATTCACTTCATCAGGGTACTCACGTTCAAAACTCATCCCTATTGATTCAGCGGTTTTAATAGACGCTAGATTTGTATACTTACAGTAAGAATATAAAGCAGGATAATCAGTATTCATAAATGCCCAATCCATCACGGCTTTCGCTGCTTCTTTTGCGTAGCCTTTACGCTGATGGTCACGACGGATATGATATCCTATCTCCGGAAGCATTTTGCCATCTATATTTTGTAGCGTCAGTCCACAGTCGCCTATCATTTCACCAGTCTTCTTAAGGCAGACAGCCCATAATCCGAAACCATTCTCTTTATATCGGTCCATGTTTCGTTTTATCCATTCCCTAACTTTCTTTTCATCAAAGATATATGGATAATGCTGCATGATTTCTGCATCTGAAAGGACTAGATAGAGGGCATCAAAGTCATCCTCATTCATCTGGCGTAAGAATAGTCTCTCAGTTTCTATAATTACATTCATATTTGTGTTTCCATAAAGAGTAGAAGCATTTATACAAGATTGTCCATAAAGATTATATCGCGAATAGCTTGTTCTGCGAGCCGGCGAAACGATCTTTTTTGCTATATAATTTCTATGACATTATTATATAAGCAAGTCTTTTTATCTGATATGTTTCTATCAAAATGGTAATGACCAAAAAACCAATGTTTATAATCCACAACTTTGTCTATAAACATCAATTGGTCTGTGCAAATATCCCTTCTGAAACCAAATACTTTTAAAACAGTGCTCGTATCACAACAATGAGTTATAACATAATCAACTTTGTTATTAATCTTCTCTAAATTATTTAATGCATTATCGATGTCGTGGTACGTTATTTCTTCCTCAGGCCACCAAGAAACATAAGCGGTTCTATACATTTTGTCGATAGAAACAGCACCGCCAACACATAAAAAGGTTTTACCGTTTAATGTCATTATTTCGCCACGCAATACATGAAAAATATGTTTATCGATTTGATGCATTAACGCACCTTTATATTCCACTATAGGCATATTGTTCAGCATTTCAAAATTTTCATGATTCCCATCAACAAAAATAATTGTGCACCCAATGTCGTTATATAAGTTTAAGAAATGTTGAAACTCTTGAGGCGACCAACATATTCCAGCATCGCAACATATAATTAGAAAATCACCATAAGAAAGATTCTTCTCTTTTAACGTGAGAAGTTTCTTATAATCAATATCTCCATGTGTATCACCTGTTATGTATATCATACTTAGAAAACAAAACTAATCTTTTTAATTACTTTGTCATTAAATCTCCTTTTAAAACTGTCATCAAATATATATGCCCTGTTCAGTAAAGGCGTATGGAAGCTTTCTAGTTCCTCCCCATCTTGATATCACATTTTGTGACATCATGATTGTTTTTAGTTCGTCTTTGGTAATTCGGAACATAAAATCGTCTGGGGCAGCTCGTCTATTTTTTGATAAAACATTTTAGACAATTTTGGATAAATCGTTTTGGACAACGACATTAGATAATTACATTTGGCCTTTAATAGACAACGCACAAATTGTTTCGACATGAAAGCTTCTAGGAAACATGTCAACTGGCTGAATAGTGGTTATGTTATAGTCTTTAACCAAATATTCAAGATCTCTTGCAAGAGTTGAAACATCACAAGAAATATAGATAATTCTACTTGGTTTTATTTTCAATAAAGCATTTAAAAATTCTGGTGTACTTCCTTTTCTTGGTGGATCCATAATTACAACATCAAATTTAGGAAGTCTTTTATTGATATAAAGAGTACAGTCGTCTTCGATAATGTCGATATTATTAATATTATTAAGCTTTGCGTTGTTTCTACCATTAATAACTGCACTTTTAACCAGTTCTACACTTGTGACGTGTTTTACATGTGGCGCCGCTAATAGACCGATAGTGCATACTCCTGCATAAGCATCTAAAACAGTGTCCTTTTTACTTAGATTTGCGTATTCTAGGGCACTTCCGTAGAGTTTTTGAACTTGAATTGGATTAACTTGGAAGAAGCTTTTTGACGAAATATTAAATTTTAATCCAAGTATTTCGTCAGTGATAAAACCTTTTCCATAAAGAGTTTTTTCATTTTCTCCTAAGATGACATTTGTATCTCTTTTATTAACATTAAATATAATGGTGGAAATTTGAGGACAACGATTCACTAATTCTTTAATAAAATTATTTCTTCCTGGGAAAGTATCAACATTAGAAACAAAGACCACCATGATTTCACTAGTGGAAATACTTGTTCTAATAAGAACGTGACGGATGATTCCAGTACGATAGTCTTCATTATATGGATCGATATGGAACTCTTCCATTAAGGAAGCAATTTCTTTTAGGATAGGTCCGGCTTTCTTATCTTCAATATTACATTCTTTTATAGGAATAATTTTATGGGTGTTTGATTTATAAAAACCATAAATGACATGTTTGTTTTCTTTTCCAAAAGGAACTTGGATCTTGTTTCTATAATGTGATGGGTCATCCATACCTATAACGTCATTAACTTTAATGTTTTCTAAATGCCCGATTCTTTTAAGAGTTTCTTCAACCTTGTGTTTCTTATATCTGAGTTCATATTCATAAGATGCATTTTGAAATACGCATCCTCCACATGCGGTGGAAACAGGACAAAGGGGTTGAATTCTATCTGGAGATTTGGTTATTAGTTTAACTATTTTCCCATATGCGACGCCCTTTCTAGCGTATGTGACCTCGATTTCAGCTTCTTCTCCTAAAAGTAAAGCATCTACAAAGATGACTCCGTAGACTGTTTTAATAACTCCCTTTCCTTCGGAAGATATATCAACACATTTACCTCTAATAATATTATTTTTCATCGTCACCATTATAGTAAAAATATAATGGTTTTTCCATTATCAAAGATAGATGATATAATCATATAGTTGAGGAAGAATAATTTTATGAAAAAATATTTATTACCATTAGTGTTTATCGCATCACTATTAATGGGATGTGCGAACAACCAAACTCCATCCGAACCAGCAGGCAAAGATGAATTGGTGTCTATTTCTGTTACAGGATTCCCAAAAGTCGATTACACAGAAGGTGACTGTTTCGATCCGACAGGACTTAAAATTACTACAATCAGTAAAAAAGAGGTTCAAACAGTTGTTGACTATGCAGGAAACGAATCTAGTTTCACATTTAATCCAAGTTTAACCACTGCGTTAACCACCGACGACACAAAAGTCACAATTACTTATTCAAGCTTAACAACTGAAATCATGATTGCGGTTCAAGAATCAACCACACCTCCAGAAGGAACATTTACTTTCACGGTTGATTTCAGTAAAGCAGAATTAACAAATACATCGTCATCTAATTTCCAAGATAAATTCTTGCCAAACTTTGACTATGAAGACGCAAATCTTGTTTCTAATTTAACCACTGCTGGCTATGCACAAATCAACACCAATAAACAAGTCACAGAAGAAAAAGAATGGAATGAACAAGCTCTTATGATTGGTAACGCAAGCGGAAAAGGCGAATTCAATTTCACGTTCACCAAGAAACTTGTTTCTGTTAGCTTTGTTGCAAGAGCCCATATGAAACTTTATAAGAGCGGTTCTAACTATGGTATCAGCGCAGATGCTGGATCAAAACTAATTGTCAATGGTGAAGAGTGGTCATTTGCTACTCCAACTAAAGAAGCTCACGAAACAGTCGAAAGAGAATTCGATATCGATAGTAGTAGTCTCACCATTAAAACATTAGATGACTCCGCTAAAAGAGTGTGGGTCTTCTCCGCTGAATTTGTTTTTGAAGCATAATGAAAAAAAATATTGATTCATTACAACTAAGATTAAGTGATTTATTCCTTGCTATAGGATTCCTTTGCTGGGCAATATTTCTTATTTTTGGTCAACTCTTTATGCAGTTCCAAAACCCTAACGATGTTGCTTTACCATTGTGGGCGGCCATTCTATGCTTTATCGTCATGGTGGGATCTTGGGGATATTATCTTTATCTTGAACTTTATGTCCGTAAAGTACCATTTAATAAAATAATTGCGATAGCGTTTATTGGCTTAGCCTTGCTAAATGTCATTGCAATATTTGTTCAGCCATCAGAAAGCGTTGAGATTGTGAATGTTCGTTGGGATCCAATACACCCAGAACTAGTAAACACTCAAGGGACTGCGTTATTAAGAGTTTCTGACACTCATAAGTTTATCTTCATTGCTGAAATTATCGGCGTTGCTACATTCATTTATATTGCTTTCTTTGTATTCTCAAAGAGAATAACAAACACTAAGTTTATTGAATACTTAGGATTCTTATTATTCATCCTCATTGGAGTGATGATTATTTATAGTTATATTGCTGAGCATGCTTCATATGCAGCGATATTTAATTTCCTTTTAGGAAAAGATAAAGAAAGAACCTTCAGCGATATTTCAAATAATTTCGCTGTTAAATCATTCGTTATTCATAAAAACGCTTTTGGAATGATCTGTATGCTCGGTATTGTTTTCTGTTTTATCAATCAAAGCATTAAACAAAGAAAATGGTTATATCCATTAGCTGGTTATTTCTTTATTAGTATGTTATTCAGTTTCTGTAAAACTGGAATTCTTATTACCGCGATTATAGCGTTTATCTATTTAATTTATAGATTAATAGTGACTTATAAAGCCCACCCAAAGAGAAACAAAATAACATTTATTGTTATTGGTTCAATCGTCTTCTTGGGTTTAATCTTCGTTGGCGTTCCTTATATCACTAAAGGAAAAATCTTAGGAAAAGTCTACGAACTTATTAAATCATTCTCTGGAGATGGTCTAACTCTTAAAACTAGAAGTTATATTTGGGATAACACCTTCCAATTACTACGCAATGGATGGTGGCTTATTGGTCGTGGCTTTGGAAGCGTCAATTTACAGTTATGGCCACTTAATGTTATCTCCCATAATGAAGACTTATTCCCAACTCATTCTGGTTTCTTAAATATGCTTGGAGAAGGTGGAATCCTAACTTTATTAGGCTATGTTGCATTCCTTATTTATTCAGGCTATGTGATCGTTAAAAGCTATAAGAAATCCCCTGAATTCGTCTTTGCGGTTGGTTTAGGCGCTTTATGTTTCTTCCTATATCAATTTATTGAAACTATTCAGTATCTCTTATATGTCTTCCTTTTCCCAATCTTTGTGGTTTATTTCCAAAATGAAACCGCAGCAAATAAAGAATAGGAATTATTTTGTTCATTAAACCTAATTATAAAAAAATCTCGATTTAAATCGAGATTTTTTTATTTACTTCCACCCATTAATTCACTGATGAATGGAACTTCAATTGTGGCGTCTAATCTTGGGAAGAGAGGCTCACCTTTATTGACTTGGTGGTTATCAAGAAGTTTCTTATTTGAGATATTCTCATATTTAGCTTCTTCTTGAGTTAAACCTAATTGTTCAAATGCTTTATCAGAAGCAGTGACTAGCACTGGATGATAAAGTCTACTAGCGACATAGATAGCATAAGCGAGATGATTCATCACACTAGCGAGTTTATCAACTTGCTCTGGGTCTTTTGCTAATACCCAAGGCATTGTTTCATCAATATATTTGTTCGCGCGATTAACGAGCTCGTTTACATATGTAATGGCTTCGGTGATTCTTAAATCATCCATCGCGTTTTCATAATTCGAAATTGTTGTGTTGATAACAGCTTCTAAACTTCCGTCAAATTCACTGACTTGACCTTTATATTCTGGAATTTTTCCTCCAAAGTATTTGCTCATCATTCCGATGGTTCTATTTAAGAGGTTTCCATATGAATTAGCGAGGTCAGCGTTAATTCTTTCAACGAATTGTTCTGGTGAGAAACTACCATCACTACCGAAGTTAACTTCTCTAGTTAGATAGTATCTAACTGCGTCTACTCCATATTTTTCTACAAGTGGATATGGATCAACAACATTGCCTTTTGATTTAGACATTTTAGAGTCTCTCATCATAAGTAATCCGTGAACGAATTCTCTATCTGGCTTTCTAACTCCTAATGCTTCTAGGAACATTGGCCAATAAATCGCATGGAAACGCGTAATATCAGCGCCTAAGATGTGAATGATTTCGGTATCTTCATCTTCCCAGAATTTCTTATATAAGTCTTCTTTATCACTACCATATCCTAAAGCGGAGATGTAGTTAGTTAAGGCATCAAGCCAAACATAGACAACGTGTTTTGGATTTTCTCTAACTGGAATGCCCCAAGAGAATGAAGTTCTACTAACGCATAAATCTTCAAGGCCTGGTTTAATGAAAGTGTTAATCATTTCATTCTTGCGGCTTTCAGGAATTAAGAATTTTGGATTGTTGTCATAGAACTTTAGTAATGAATCCAAATATTTATTAGTTTTAAAGAAATAAGCTTCTTCTTCAGCTTTTTCTACTGGACGACCACAGTCAGGACAGATGTGTTCTTTACCAACTTGTGTGTCGGTCCAGAACGCTTCACAGTACTTGCAATACCATCCTTCATATTTTCCTAGATAAATATCGCCTTGGTTAAGCATCTTAGTGAATGCATCTTGAACAACTTTGATGTGACGATCTTGAGTGGTTCTAATAAAATCATCATTTGTGATCTTAAGTAAATCCCAAAGCTTATAGAATCCTTCGACAATATTGTCGACGAACGCTTGAGGGGTGACACCCGCAGCTTCAGCGTTCTTTTGAATCTTTAAGCCGTGTTCGTCTGCACCTGTAAGGAAATAGCATTCATAGCCTCTTTCTCTTTTAGAACGTGCAAAAACATCGGTCAAAGTTGTGCAATAAGCATGACCAATATGAAGCTTAGCGCTTGGATAATAAATTGGTGTAGTAATGTAAAATCTCTTTTTCATAATGACTATAAAATAAACCGGCAAAGCCGGTTATTTTCTTATTTAAGTCCGTATTTACGGTTGAATCTATCAACTCTACCGTCGGCTTGGACGTATCTTTGTTTGCCGGTGTAGAATGGGTGGCAGTTACTGCATGTATCAACTTTAATTTCTTTAGCGGTTGAACCTGTTTCAAAGGTTGCTCCACAAGAGACACATGTAACTGTGCAACGATAGTATTTTGGATGAATGTTTTCTTTCATTTCCGATTTCTCCTTCCGCCTAGAACCGTATTGTCGTTCTAAGAAAGTTTGCTGAATAACTTTAACACACTTATTCAATTATCTTCAATTAAAAAATTCATTTTTTGATTAAAGGTAATTATAGATCCTCTTCTTAAGTGGATTAATATACATTAAATAAGCTATAGCATGCTTCTAAGCTATGCATCGCAATAACTCTTGTTAATTGTTGATATAAAGGAATGATGGTAATGCCAGGGCCACTTGTAATAAATGTAACCGCTTCCGCACAGTATGATTTTAATTGTTCCTCATCATATGTAATTCCATCTTCTTTGATAAATGGATTTACATAATTGAATAAGCCATCTTGCGCTATAATTAGGCTAAGAATAGTGAAGATTCCTTTAGCTTCAACGTCAGCGATTATAGCGTTGAGCGTTTCTTCTTTTAAACTTAAGAATAGTCTAACGAGATACACAAGCATATCTTGATAGTTTTCAACATACTCTTCTCTAGTTTTCATTGTTTTATCTGAAGAATCGTAACTCGCTAGGTTATTGATAATATAATGAGCGAGTTCTGGTTCGGTTTGATAATTATCTGTAGGAGTAAAAGTACCAAGGTCGATATCTTGATCAAGTTTTTTAATAAGTTCTCCAATATCATCGCGATAGATATCGATGTCAACACCGATTCTTGTACAGTTTTGATATTGTGATGGTAAGAGCAATTGAACAACATCAGCCCCATTAATAATGTTAAAAACATTAGAGAAATCATATCCATCAATCAATTCTTGAGGAATGCTCTTTGGAGTGCTGAAGGTATAAGAATACAAATTGTCTTTTGAAATCTTATTATTAATCATCATTTCTCTGACTAATAAGTTTGATACCGCTGCTGCTCTTGAATAGCCAGTTATTATCATCTTATAAGGGGTTTCTTGATATGTTTTTAAGTAATTTAATAGATTTTCATAAACATTCAAAGCTTGCACATAAAAGCCGTGATGTGGACCTTCTAAACCAGCGTCTAGATTGTCAGCCCAACTTGGTCCGTATTCAAAGCCTTTATTGATGACTGCAATAATGTCTTCGTTGTTTATTTTGGCGTGTGCAAAAGTGTAACCATCAATTTTCTGTAAAAAGTTTGAATTATGAACAACATTATCAAAGTGTAATCCTGATAAATAGTTATCAACTTCTTCGGTTGGACAAGACGATAATCCTAAGCTGAAGGACGCTAAAGAACGATCAAATTTAGTTGATGGGATATTAAATAGAGTATCTTTATAAACAAAACTTAAATTATATTTATGGTCGTTGAAATATGATCCTACTTCAAAAGTTGAATAAGTAATTGCTTCTTTATTATATAAAGCATAAATTGTGGTATCGCTATTGATTGGAGTATTAAAATCATAGTCCCACTTATCAAAATTATAGCAATAGCTTTCATCTGCTGGTTTTCCTGGTTCTCCTTTAGGAGCGGTTACTTTTTGACCAGGTAAAACAGAGGTCGCTTTAAATAGAGAAGTCTCACTATTCATAAATTCGACATTATAGCTATTCCATTTTGCAATAAGGGTGACATCTTTTTCAATTTTTGTAGTATTGGTGTATTCTACGTCAGTGTCTGACCATCCTGTAAACCAACCTAAAAAGTTCTTGTCGTCTTTTGTTGGGGTTGGTAAATCAATAGTTGCTCCAGCGTTAACGGTCATTGCTGTTGGATCAACAGTGCCTCCATTACTATCAAAAGTAACTGTGTATTTAGTGACTGATGGGCTGCCTCCGCACGAAACAACCCCTAACATTAGGGAAAATGTAATTATTGAAATAGTGGTTATTTTTTTCATGCTTCAACCTCCGGTAGTTCTTCTTTTTGATGTTTTTGTTTAATCTTCTTTATAAGAAAAATTATTGGTGCTTCTAATGCGTAACGCCTTATTATCTCCATTGTTAGAGCTGCTAGATACGCCATTATAGATGTTATTAATAAGCAGGGGACAACATGATATTGCTGAATATATTCTGAAACCCTAAAGATTCTTGTCCATATAAAGTAGTCCCAAAAGTCGCTATTAGATAGAGCGAGATATATGCCTATATTAAATGAGGCAATAAAATTAATAGCTCTATTATAATGTGGTTTTGATTTCTCACATAACATGATTATGCCAACCGCAACCGCAATAACTGGGAAGGCATTTTTTGTGTAGAAATACAGGTTCCCACCTTGTGCCATTGCAGGAACATTTATTGCAACTAATTTAAGTAAAACAACAGAGGTAATAATGACAAATGCGCCAACACCTACAAGAATTAGGCCCGTTTTCTTGCTGAATAAACGGTGATCTTTTCTCAATTGAAGGAATGCCCCATAGACATATATGACGAATAGAGAAACTAGACCATTTAGGAACTTATCGGTGTATGGAAGAATTGTTATTACCGATGAAACGATGAATAGGAGAAGAACAAAAATGTTGAGTTCTTTTTCTCCTAACGCTTTGATTAGTTTATTTATAAATGGATGGAACAAATAAATAATTAAATAACAAGTAAGGAACCACGCTCTTCCGGTGAGGAATGAGAAGAATGAGTTATATAACTCAAGCCAATCAAAACTCTTCGTGTCCACGCATGTAACGACGAAGACAAACATCGAATAGAAAATGGCAACAAATATAATACGAAGGAATTTAAACCAATTGACCTTTGTGGATTTAATAAGGTAGAAACCACTAATCATCATAAAAATGGTGACGCTTAGATTTCCTAATGTCATCAAATCTAAAAATACTTCTTGGAATGTAAAGACATTTTCTCTAATTGGAGCAGCACCCCACATAACGTAATGCCCCATAATGACTCCAAGAATTGCAAAGATTCTTACTATTTCAAAATTGGAGTTCCTTTTAACTGTCATAAACTAGAATAACCATTCTTTGATTTTGTATTCTTTTGCTTTTTTATCATCAAATAAGATTTCTGTAATTCTTTTACAAGAATTAGAATCAGCGTATTTGTTTAATAGTTGTTGAACCTCATGATATTTTTTACCAACAGGCTCTTTAAAGGCTTTAATGAATTTTTCTTTCATCTCATCCCAGTTTGTTGCTGGATCATCAAGCAAAACGGCATATGGTGGATCATACGCTAAACCACGTTTTTCTCTAAATTCTTCAAGGTTAGCGAAGTTAAAAATAACTGGCTTACCTGTGATGCAGTAATCGATATAAACAGATGAATAGTTTGTGATTAAAGCGTCAGAGAAACTCAATAAATCGTAAAGGGAGAATTCTTTTGAATATGGATATTCGATGATTCTATTTGTTTTGAATTCACCTTTATATCTTTCAAGTGGATGAGGTTTATATAAAATATAAATATTTTGTTCTTCTAAAAACTTTTCAAGCTCTCCTCGATCATCAAATCCAAAGAAGAACTTTTCAAATAAGTCTGGTTGCTCATTAACTGTTGGTGCATAAACGATGAACTTTGAACCTTTTAGGTCGATACCTATCGATTTAAGCCACTTGTTAATGACTTCTTTTCTTTCGTTTTTAAGTAAGCAATCGTTTCTTGCGTAACCAGAGACATAGAACTTATCTAATGAGCCACCGAAGTTGGACATTTGCACTCTTGCATCCAGTGGACAAGTAACGAATATATGAGAGAAGATATCCCATAAATGAGAAGATCTCTTTGCAAAACTGTTTTTGGTTTCTGTTCCATAGTTAAAACAAACAACCTTTTGAGATTTAATATGATCTTCAAATTCGACAGTAGGATTATCTCTCCACCATTGTCTACAATGGTATTTAGCGGACATTCTTTTTAATTTGCTTTTAATCTTTTGAACTTTTCCAGCTTTATCGTTGATATATAAAGGAATAATTTCTACGTTATCGTTAGTAAATTTTTCCATCTCTGGAGAAGTGGTTTCAACATAGATTCTTAATTTCAAGTTTGGTTCGTTTCCATCTCTTAAATAGCTAACATATGCGAGGACATTATCAGAGTTCGCATTGTCTAGTGAATAGTTGTCAATAAAAGCATTATGATGTGGCGCAACATAAATGTAATTATTGTGTTTGATTGTTAACAAGTTAAGAAATCTTCTGAGATGTACGAATTTAGACATATTTAATATTCTCCGATAATAATATTATATCGCCCAATTACCATCTTTAAATATAACTGTTCGTTTTCCAGAGAAAGAAACGCCTGTAATTTCTAAATCTTTGGTGCCGATCATAAAGTCAACGTGGATAATTGAATCGTTGATTCCTTTTTCAGTTGCTTCTTCGTTAGATAAAGACGCTCCACCGGGAATCATTTCTTTAAAACCGTGTCCTAACGCTAAATGGCAGGCTGCATTTTCATCAAATAAAGTTTCATAAAATAACAATCCAGAGTTTTGAATTGGAGAATCATATGGAACTAAAGCGACTTCTCCTAATTTAGAAGCTCCTTCATCCATTTTGACCATTTGCTCGAGTAACTTTTGATTCTTTTTGGCTTTGACTTCAACGACTTTGCCACCTTCAAATCTGACAGAGAATCCATCGATAATTTGTCCGTGATATGATAACGGTTTACTTGCATAAACAATGCCTTCACAGCTTCCTGCTAATGGAGATGTAAAGACTTCTTCACTTGGAATGTTTGGGTTGAATTCGCGTTTATCGCTTGTGAATTCAGAGCCTCCTCCCCATTCAGCACCTTTGATTAATTCGACTTTAAAATCAGTGCCATTACTGGCTTTATATTCAAGGTATTGCAAATCGAGTTTTTCAAGCATTTTTCGATAATTAAATAGGGTTTTGTTGTGGTTTTTCCAATTTTCAACAGCGTTTCCATCCACTCTAGACGCACTTAAAATTGCGTTCCATAAAGCTTCCACAGCTTCATCCTTTTCTAACTTTGGAAACACTGATTTGGCCCACGCTTCACTTGGGACAGCGGCAATACACCATTTGTAATTGCCATCCATTTTATTTCTGTATGGTTTTATTTTTTTGCTGATTTTCATTGATGACTTTGAGATGATTGATTGATTAATTCCTTTGAATGCATCTGGGTCATCGCTGATGATGTGGAGCATGCTTGGATTATGTTTCACCATATAGCGATATTCACTAATTGTATATTCTTCAACCTTGCTGAGGTCTTTAAGCGACATATATTGATAGTGGAGTTTGCTAATTTTGTTATCCGAGAATCTAACTCTTACTTTCTTAGCTCCTGCTTTGTAACATTCTTCGACGACTAGTCTTACAAACTCGATTTGATCTAAACCACAGTTAATCCAAACTTCTTCGCCTTTTTGAACACTGACTCCCATTTTCGCTAATAGTTCAGCGTATTCTCTTATTCTTTCTAATTCCATAATACATACTCTCCTTGTTTGTCTTTACTATTGTATATTTTTAATGTAAAAATAAATAGCAATCTTTTGTAAACATTATGACTGACGGAAACAGAAACATTGATGAATTTGAAAAAAGCCTATCGACCACATATCGTAGGGTACTTTGGTCTAGATTTGTTAAAGGCTTAAAAGAATATAATCTACTTTCTCCTGGAGATAAGGTGTGTGTTTGCATTTCTGGTGGCAAGGATTCAATGCTTATGGCGAAACTATTTATGCTTCTTCAAAGGCATAGTGATTTTGATTTTGAAGTCGAATTCTTAGTCATGAATCCGGGTTACAACAAGAAAAACTTTGATTTAATCAAAAAAAATATAAAAACTCTTCATATTCCTGCGAAGTTTATTAAGACTGATATCTTTGAGATTGCTAATTTAAGAGATGAAAAGAGCCCATGTTTTTTATGCGCTCGAATGCGTAGAGGTGCATTGTATAACGCCGCCAAAGAATTAGGATGTAACAAGATTGCCTTAGGCCATCATTATGATGATGTTATAGAAACAACTTTAATGAATATGCTCAATAGTGGTTCTTTCCAAACGATGCTACCAAAACTTCATAGCACTAATTTTGAAGGAATGGAACTCATTAGACCAATGTATTTTATTAGAGAAAAAGATATTAAATGTTGGGCTAGACATCATAATTTAGAGTTTATTCAATGTGCATGTAAATTTACTGAAAAAGCGAAAGAAACCGCATTAAATAGCCAAAGAGCGTTCACAAAAGAATTGATTCAAGAATTAAAAAAAGATATTCCTCAAGTTGAACAGAATATCTTCAAGTCCGCCGAGAATGTTACGTTAGATATGATTCTTGGCTATAAAGATAAAGGAATATCTCATTCTTTCTTAGATGATTATGATAATAAGAAGTAATTATCGATTCTTGCTAATGTGTTTATAGATTTCTTCAACCGCTAAAGAGATTTTAGTGACGGAGAAATCTTTTCTTTCTGGATAAACATAGTAGGTGTTATCTAAAGTGTTAAGATCAACACAGTCTCCATATTTTCCCAAATATTCATATTCAATATGAACACCATAAATACTTTTGGATGCAATTTTTAGTTCGTATGGTTCACCTTCAAATTCACCAGTTAGAGTGAATCCGTTAAGATTATGGACTAGCTTTCCTTTTCCAATTGGGATGAACTTATCCTTTGGAAGAATATCGGTGTGAACTTCACTTTCAAAATAGTAAGTGCCATTTTCAACTTCTTTTCTTACTTCGTCTCTTTCCCATTCATACCAATCAGGAATATGAGAGAATTCAGTAACTCCATCTTTTCCTTCGAGTTCACCTAGTTCTGTATAGAACCATTCTTTTCCACAGGCGTTACATTTTAAAATTGAACCACTCGTGGACATTTCATATTCTTTTCCACAATGTGGACATTTGTATAATACTTTGTGTAGGCCTTCCGCTCTCCATTCAAATGGAATGCGGATGCCTTTCTTTTTCTGCCAAGCATATTCATCATAGATGAATTCATTTTGAATAATCTCGTTGATTTCTTCAACGCTCATCGATTCAATTTCTTCTTTAGTGGCTACGCATTTTAAATCTGCTTCAATTCCTTTAACTTTCCTCATTCTAAGGTTCCAGAAAGGTGAGTTTATGTGATGCCCTCTCATTTGAAGAATAACAAGAGGAACATTAAAATGCTTAACTAATCGAGCAACACTACTAGGAATAATAGCGGTAGTGCCACATAAGGAATATCTAGCTTCTGGGAACATTGCAAGAATGTTCTTTTGTTTATTTAAAACATAATCAATGTGTTGAATTAAATATGGATCTGTAGTGAATTTTCTTTTGCAGATACATCCAATTGATTCAAGGAACTTTTTACGGCCTAAAAAGCCGTCAATAGCGACGATATAACTCATCTTGTGAGGGAAAGTTATATACCTTAACATTTGAATGTCTAAGAAGGCGTTATGATTAGCGAGCAAAATATATGGAGGTTTAATCCCCTTCATATTGATTTTGTTGATAATTGCTTTATGCTTCCAAACTTCCAAAGCGCCAATAATCGTTGTTAAAGGAACTAGCACTGGATTTTTTGGGTTAGCCTTCATGTCAAATTTTTCAAATTGATCAAACATACATGTATATTATAAAGATTTTTAAAGATAAATAAAACGGGATGAACGAGCATCCCGAGTTATTTTATTCGACTTTGACGTTTTTGATCATGACGTCTCGGCCGGTGACTAAATAGGTATGAGGTCCATGACAATATGGACATTCTTTTCCGTATTCAGTTGTGCTATAAGTTTTTTTACAATCTTCGCAATAAGTTATTCCCTGAATAATGACGAGATTGAGTTTGCAATCTTTCATGTATTCGGTTCTCTTTTTTGCCCATTCGAAGGCATCTACAAAGTATTCTTTGACAACTCCGCTGACTTCGCCAACTTCAAGAGTTAGTTCGACAACTTTGTTGACATTATTCTTTTTTGATAATTCTTCGATTTGATTGATGACGTGAACAACAATTCCTAGTTCGTGCATGTTGTCCTATTCAACTGCGTAACCAGTATCTGGTTTTTCTTTCTTCGCAGTCTTATAGTATTTATTCCATTCTTTGCGTCTCTTTCTCATCATACGAGCTTCTTTTGATCCGGAATAGAAGAGAATCTTGAATTCACGTTTAAGCGCGTATTTGAGGAGTCCACCGACTTTGTTTTCGGCTTTTCTCATATTGGAGCATTCTGGATGGTCTCTGACTAAGTGGATTGCGTCAAAGTTACACTTTGTTGTACAAATACCACATCCGATACACTTGTGTGGGTCAACGTGAGCAGCACCACAGCTTAAGCATCTACCGGTTTCAATCTTAACTTGTTCTTCAGTTAAGGTCTTATGAGCATCCTTGAAGGAATTCTTGTAATCAACTGATTCATCCATTCCTGCTTCTTGTCTACCAGCATCATCATATCCTGGAAGTGTAATATCTTCTTTATTAAGAGGAGTAAATCCACGACGATTGAATGCGATAGTTGGGTGTGCATTTGGACGGACGTGTCTAGCAAGAGCGTCTGCGACTTCGTGGCCTGCTGCGATTGCGTTAATAACGAATTTTGGTCCAGTGAAGACGTCACCACCAACGAAGATATCTTCATCAGCGGTTTGATATGTTAACTTGTCTGCTAATGGATAATTTCCATGCCAGAAGGTAACTTTGCTTCCCTTTAAGAGGTCGCCCCAGACGATGTCTTGGCCGATTGCAAAGATAATCTTGCCTGCTGGAACTTCTTTAATGTCGTTTTCATCGTATTTAGGATTGAATTTACCGTTTTCATCAAAGACGGAAACACACTTCTTGAAGACGATAGCCTTAACTTCGCCTTTTTCGTTGACTTTGACTTCTTTTGGTCCCCAACCGTTATTAATAACGATGTCTTCTTCAAGAGCTTCTCTAATTTCTTCATTAGTAGCTGGCATTGTGTCTCTACTTTCTAAACAGAACATATTGACACTCTTAGCGTGTAATCTATGAGCAGCTCTCACACAGTCGATAGCGACGTTACCGCCACCAACGACAACGACATCACCTGTAAAGTCTTTCTTGTTTTCAAAGACTTCTTTGAGGTAATTAACAGCGATATCTGTTCCTTTTGCGGTATCGTTAGGGACTCCTGGGCGTTTGCCACCTTGGCATCCGATAGCGATATAGAAGGCTTTATATCCTTGTTTCTTGAGTTCTTCGATTGTGATATCTTTACCAACTTCGACTCCGCATTTAATTTCAGCGCCTAATTGTCTAATGATATCAATTTCAGCTTCAATAACATCTTTTTCTAATTTGTATGTTGGAATTCCATACATCATCATTCCACCAGGTCTCTTGTTCTTTTCAAAGACTGTTGGTTTGAAGCCCATTTCACATAAGTAGTAAGCAGCACTTAAGCCAGCTGGACCAGCACCGATAATGGCGATCTTTTCATCAAATTTGCCATGGAGTGATGCGACGATCTTTTCTGGAACATAACGATCCTTGGATTGGATTTCTAAGTCTGCTAAGAACTTTTTGACTGCGTCAATACTGACTGGACGGTCAATTGTGCCTCTTGTACAGGCTTCTTCACATTTCTTATTACAAACACGACCACAAACAGCTGGGAATGGGTTTTGTGTTTTGATTAATGCAAGAGCTTCTCTATAACGGCCTTCGTTAGCCATCTTTAGATAACCTTGAACTGGGACGTGAGCAGGACATGCAACTTTACATGGAGCAGTACCTGTATCCCAAGTATCAGATTTTCTAGCAGTATCTCTATAGTTTTCATCCCAAGCATACTTACCCCATTTGATCTTATCTGGGAGTGGTGCTTCTGGATATTCTTGTTCTTTGCCGTCTTTCTTACAAAGTTTTTGTCCGAGTTTGACAGCGCCGGCAGGACAGTTAGCAACACATTGACCACAAGCAACACAGTTTGTAGTTGTAACTTTAGCGGTATATGCACTTCTTTCGAGGTATGGTGTATTGAAAAGTAAGGCAGTTCTTAATGCGTTACAAATCTTAACGTCACAGTTACAGATATCGAAGATTTTGTTTTCACCGTCGATATTTGTGATTTGGTGAACGAAGCCATTCTTTTCAGCTTCTTTAAAGATTTCTAAGGCTCTTTCTTTGGTGATGTAGTGAGCTCTACCGGTTTCGACTGTGTAATCTGCCATATCGCCGAATTGGACACACCAATCGTCGACATCGTCGATACAACCATCGCCTAACATTGCTCTACTTGCTCTACAAGAGCAGATACCAGCAGAAATGTGGCCTTCATATTTTTTCATCCAGTGGGAAATCTTTTCAACATCGATTGCTTCGTTGCTAGATTCAATTGCTTTTTCAACTGGGATGACGTGCATTCCAACACCGCCTCCACCTGGAGGAAGCATTTCAGTAACACCAGCAAGTGGTGTGAATGTCATTCTTTCAAAGAAAGAAGCAACCGCTGGATTCTTGGCAATTCTATCAACTGAGGAGTTCATTAACTCAGCACTGCCAGGGACAAAGTAGCTAAGCATGTACCTCTTAATTTTTGGTTTATCTTCTAGCGGATGATCCCAAGCATAGTTATCACCGTAATCGTATTCGATGATACCGATAACTGACATTTGATCGAGTAAGTCTTGGAGTTCATTTGGTTTGAACTCTGGGTTCATCTTCACGAGTTCTTCAAAAACGTAGTGTTTACGTTGTTTCATCTTTAGTAAGATGTCGATCATTGGTTCAGTAAGAACTTCTCTTAATCCCCAATATTCGTGGTCGGTTGTTTTGACTCCGGTAAGTTTGTGTGGAACAACGTCTGTGATTTTCTTTGCTAGTTTGCAAAGTTTCTTTTCATAGGAATAACCTTGTTCCCCGTAGTACTTAGAAACAATCTTCGTATTTTTCTCTGGCATAGTTAATTCTCCTTCCAGTTTCTAATCTTTTCTTTAAAGTATTTTGCTACTAGTTCAATTCCTTGGCCTGTTTTAGCGCTTATAGGAATGATAGTGGCGTTTTTATTTCTCCTCTTGATCCATTCTGTACATTTCTCAAGATTGAAATCGAAGTATTCAAGTGTATCAATTTTATTGATAATGACGAGATCACACTTTTCAAATACGAGTGGGTATTTGAGTGGTTTGTCATCTCCTTCAGGGACGGATAGTATCATGATGTCGAGGCTCGCTCCAGTATCGAATTCAGCAGGACATACGAGATTTCCTACATTTTCTAGAAAGACAAGATCTAAATCGTTGATGTCGATACTGTCTAGACCTGATTTAGTCATACCAGCATCTAAATGACACATTCCCGAAGTATGGAGTTGAATTGATTTAACTCCGGTATTCTTTGCGATAGATATAGCGTCAACATCGCTGTCGATATCAGCTTCCATCACTCCGATTCGATACTCATTTTTTAAAGCGTTAATGAGCTTTGTAAGAGTGGTGGTTTTTCCTGCTCCAGGCGAAGACATCAGATTAACAACGAATGTCCCTTTTTCTTTGAGATACGCTCTTAAAGCATTTGCTTCTAGATCGTTATCAGCGTAAGCCGAACGGTTGACAATGATTGTTTTAATTTCTGACATATTTAAATACACTATACGTATGCTCGCATATATATCTTATTAAAAAAACGAAAGTATTAAAATAATTATTTTACAAATGATAAAATTATATACGTGAGGTAGCTAAATGGATTATCAAGTAGTCAAAGTTAAAGAAGATATTCTCATAGAAAATGAGAAAAAAGCCGATGAGGTCAGACAAATTCTGAAGCAAAAAGGAATCTATTTTATCAATGTAATGGCTTCTCCTGGTAGTGGTAAAACAACTTTACTTGTTAATATAATTAACAAATTAAAAACCATATATCGCATCGGAGTTATGGAAGCTGACATTGATGGAGAGGTCGATGCAGAAAGAATTTCTAAGTTAACTGGTGTCAAAGCGATTCAAGTTCATACATCTGGAGCGTGTCACTTAACCGCTCAAATGGTGGAAGATGCTTTTAAGAGCTTTGATGTTGATGGACTAGATTTAGTAATATTAGAAAACATCGGTAACCTTGTCTGCCCAGCAGAGTTTGATACAGGTAGCAACATTAATATGATGCTTCTTTCAGTCCCTGAAGGTGATGATAAACCATTAAAATATCCATTGATGTTCCAAGTTAGCAAAATCGCAGTTATCACCAAGATTGATACACTCCCAATTTTTGATTTTAATTTTGAAAGATGCAAAGAAAACATCTACAAAAGAAACAAAGACGCAAAAGTGTTCAAAGTGTCTGCCGTTAAAGATCAAGGCACACAAGAATTAGCTAATTATATTGATTTGTTGATTCAAGAATCGAAATAGGTATAATAATTGGCAGCGGAGTTCGGGCTCTAAATCCTTCGCTATACAAAATAAAACCAAGGAGGACTTCTTAATGAAAGAATCATTTTGCCATCCTCTCAAGGGATGGCTTTTAAAACAAAAGGAAGAAACAAAATTACTGTTTCATTCTATTCCTGCAGTTGTTGTTGCATTATTTGTTATCGCAGTAGTTGCAATGAACATTCTGGCCAACAAGACAATTTATCAAAACGGTATCATTGCTTTTGATGGCGGCATATTAGTTAGCTGGCTGTCATTTTTGTGCATGGATATCATCACAAAACACTTCGGTCCAAAGGCAAGTATTAAGATTACGGTATTTGCAATGCTTGTTAACCTATTAACGTGTTTAATATTTTGGATTGTTTCTATCATTCCAGCTGGTGAGGAATTTGCTGCTTTTGATCAAGTTATTGGTGGTACTTGGTACATCCTTTTAAGCTCAACAATCGCGTTTTTATCAAGTGGTATTTTAAACATTTGGCTTAACTTTTTAATTGGTCAAATCTTTAAGAAAAACCCAGATGGAAAACTTGCTTTTTTCACCAGAACTTATATCTCAACATTCATCGGACAATTCTTTGATAACTTCATATTTGCTATCCTTGCATTTATGGTGTTTTTCCCTATTTTCTTGGGATTTGGTTGGAATTTGCTGGAATGTTTTACATGTTCACTGGTTGGTGCATGTGTTGAATTAGTATGTGAAGCTATCTTCTCTCCATTTGGTTATTACATCACAAAAAAATGGAAACAAGAAGGAGTCGGAAATAAGTATATCGAATATATGGAGGAAAAGCGTGCATGAAAATTATAATTACTGGTTCATCTAAAGGTATTGGACTCGCAGTTACTAAGAGATTTTTAAAAGAAGGTTTTGAGGTTGTTGGAATCGATATGTTATCAACACCAATAAATAACCCACTTTATCAACATTATATTTGTGATATTTCTAATAAAGACTCTCTTCCAAAAATAACAAAAGTGAACTATTTATTCAATAACGCAGGTCTACAAAATAGTGGAGATGATATCACCAACAATTTGATTGGTACAATAAACGTTACGAAGAAATATGCATTTGAAAAAACTATTAAGTCAGTTTTGTTTAATGCTTCTTCTAGCGCATCAACCGGATTTGAGTTTGATGAATATGTCGCTAGTAAAGCTGGCATTGTTGGATATATGAAACATGTTGCATGTCTATTAGCGAAAAACAAGGCTACATGTAACTCTATTTCTTTAGGAGGAGTAATCACTGATTCTAATAAGCCAGTAATGGATGATGAAGATCTTTGGGATGAAATAATGGATGTAACCCCCTTAGGGAAATGGATGACATTAGATGAAGTAGCTGATTGGGTTTATTTCTTATTAGTTACTAACAAATCAATGAGCGGCCAAGATGTTTTAATTGATAACGGGGAAAAAGATTTAAACAGCACATTTGTTTGGCCCAGTGATAAATGTTGAAACAAAATTAAAATTTTGTTAGAATAACATCAAATGAAAAAGATATTAGAAAATGGAGTCTATACAGGCGAAAGAGCACTTTTCATGTCTAAAGGCGTCCATTTTTTTAATGCTGTTTTTGAAGATGGTGAGTCTCCTTTAAAAGAAAGCTCTGATATTGATTTAGATAATTCCGAATTCAGATGGAAATATCCTCTTTGGTATTGTCGAAATGTTAAATGCACAAAAGTAGGTTTTTTAGAAACCGCCAGAAGCGGTATTTGGTACACAAAGCACATCAAAATGATTGATTGTAACATTGAGGCCCCTAAGACTTTTAGAAGATCTGAAGACATTGATCTTATCTCTGTTCAACTTCCAGACGCATCAGAAACCCTTTGGAAATGTAAAGGTGTCAAAATTAATCACGTGTATGCAAGAGGTGATTATTTCGGGCTTAATTCTGAAAATATTGAAGTAGAAGATTTATACCTAGATGGTAATTATTGCTTTGATGGTGGCAAAAACATTATTATTCGTAATTCTACACTTCATAGTAAGGATAGTTTTTGGAATTGTGAAAATGTAACAGTTATTAATTCCACAATAGTGGGCGAATATCTTGCTTGGAACTGTAAAAACATTACATTTATCAACTGTAAGATTACTTCTCACCAAGGTCTTTGCTATATTGAAGGACTAAAGCTTATTAATTGTGAATTAATCGATACAGACTTATGCTTTGAATATTGCTCTGACATTGATGCAAATATCATTAATGTAATTGATTCTATTAAGAACCCAACTTCAGGCGTTATTAGAGCAAAGGGAGTAAAAGAATTAATTCTTGAAGAAGACAAAATAGATATAAGTAAAACTAAAATAATAGTTGGCTATGAGAACTAGATATAATTTCGACAAAGAAACAAATAGAAAAGCAACACATTCATATAAATGGAATATCCCTGATAACGGTGCTTCTTTTACGGTTGCAGACACTGATTTTGAAGTTGCCAGCGAAATCCAACAAGCGATTGTTAATAGAGCAAAGCAATCAACATACGGATATACATATGTGCCTGATGAGTATTATGAAGCTTACATTAGATGGTGGAGAGACCGTTATCAAACCGAATTAAAGAAAGAATGGTTTATCTTTTCTACAAGCGTTGTTGCATCAGTTGATACAATCATAAAGCGTCTTACAGAAGTTGGTGAAAGAGTTTGTTTATTTTCACCAAACTATAACGTGTTTTATAACTGCATCAGTAACAACAAAAGAGTAGCGGAAGAAGTAAATTTAACTTATCAAAACCATGAATATTCGATTGATTGGAAAAAGCTTGAAGAATCATTAAGCAAATCTAAATTATTTATCCACTGCAATCCACATAATCCAATTGGAAAACAGTACTCAATTGAGGAAAACGAAAAGATTATTTCGTTATGCAAAAAATATAATGTTTATCTTCTTTCTGACGAAATTCACTCCGACCTTGATTATAACGAGAAAAGGTATAATCCGATAATCAAAACGAAAGAATATGAAAGGCTAATTTTAGCGTTATCACCAGGAAAGTCATTTAACCTAGCAGGACTACATTCATCAGTGTTGGTTATACCAAATGAAGAACTTAGATTGAAAATTGAAAAAGGGCTTCAAGAAGATGATGTTGGAGAACCTTCGTATTTCTCAATCGAGCCTGTAATTGCCGCTTACACAAAAGGGGACGAATATGTCCAAGAAGAAAATGCCTACATTTATGAAAATAAAAAGTATTTGAAGGAATTTTTCATCAAAAACTACTTAAATTTAGAAATAATAGGGGGCAACGCTACATATTTGCTGTGGGTTGATATCTCTCATTATTCAAATGATTCGGTCGCTTTTGTTAATGACTTTTCAAATAAATATAATCTGTTTTTAATCGATGGAAAACATTATCATGAAAGTCAGTCTAGCTTTGTGAGAATTAATATCGCCACTCAAAAGAAAAATATCATACATTTGTGTAATTGCTTATTAGATTATTTAAAGTAATAAAAGGAGAAAAAAGTATGAAAAAACAATTAAAACATATTGTTCCTGCAATCTTCCCAATGCCAGTTATTTTGATTGCTACTTATAATGAAGATGGAACGGTTGATGTGATGAATGCTGCATGGGGTTGTGCCTATGACATGAATCAAATTCAATTAAATATTAGCGAGTCCCATCGTACCACAAAAAACATTCGCCGCACTGGAGTCTTTACTGTGACTGTAGCAACTGCTGATCATATTCCTGAAGCCGATTACGTTGGCCTTGTTTCCGCTGATCGTGTTAAAGATAAATTTGAACGCAGCGGACTCAAAGCACATAAGTCTGATATTATTGATGCACCAATTTTAGATGATTTCCCAATTTGCATGGAATGTAAGTCCGTTGAATTCCAAGGTGAATATGGTGTACTTGGTGAAATTGTTCGTTTATCTGTAGATGAAGAATATATCGATGAAAACGGCAAAGTCGATTTAGAAAAAATGAAAATAATTTCCTATGATCCATTTAATCATGGCTATCATGTTGTGGGTAAGAAAGTCGGCCAAGCATTTAGCGACGGAAAAAAGTATATAAAGTAGTATGAGAATCGTTTCTTACAATAAAGAAGGTATAACATTTACCGAAGTCATTAATGACAAAAATCTTAAAGTAGTATTCGCTAATCTTGGAGCGTCTATATTTTCAATTAAGTTTGATAATTATTTGCTAACAAGAAATGTTAAGAATATAAAAGA
The DNA here is from genome assembly GCA_902800025.1 of uncultured Erysipelotrichaceae bacterium. Classification (GTDB taxonomy): domain Bacteria; phylum Bacillota_I; class Bacilli_A; order RFN20; family CAG-826; genus UBA2450. The sequence continues at coordinate 80,381 of CADCDA010000007.1, forward strand.
TTTTTTTAATCCATCTATTTATTATGGAAAGACCATCGGAAGAGTGGCTAATAGAATGAAAGGTCACGCTTTCGTTGTTAATGGCGAAAGATATGAAATAGAACCTAATGAAGGAGAAAACGTTCTTCATGGTGGCAATAAAGGATTATCTAATCAATTCTTTGAATTGAACACTATTAAAGGCAACGATAAAGTCGAAGTTATCTATACAAAAAAAGTTGGTCATTTAGAAGATGGATATCCAGGAAATCTAGAAGTCGAAGTTAAATATATCGTTGGAGTTAATGACAACGAGATTGATATTGAATTTAAAGCTAAGAGTGATATGGACACAACTTTAGCGTTAACAAATCATACTTATTTCACTTTAGGTTGTAAATCTATCGAAGGACTAACATTACAAATTAATGGAAACAACTATCTTGAAACAGATGAAAATACGCTACTTCCTACAAATAGAAGGTTTGTGACACCTGTTATGGACTTTAGAAATCCAAAGAAAATTATTCAAGATATTAATGATAATTATTTGCACACACCTAAACACAATGGATATGACCATTATTTCTATTTTTTAGATAGAGATTTAAACAAAAAGAATGTGTCTTTATCAAATGCCAAACTCCAAATGGATATCTACACTGATTTCCAAGGCGTACAAATTTATACATCTGGATATAGTTGTGGATGCCTTTTATATCCAGAGGCCAATTATTTATTTGATAGTATTGCAATTGAACCAAGTGATACGTTTAGATATTTACATTTATTAAAGAAAGATGAAATATATTCTAGAAGAATTAGATATGTATTTTTCATAAAGGAGAATAACGATGGAAAGTAACATTGAAAAATTAATTGAATCATACCAAAGTTTTTTTGAAGGCAAGCCAGAGATTATTGCTTCTTGCGGTGGTCGATTTGAAATCTTAGGAAATCATACTGACCATAACCATGGCTTATGTATTGCTTCGGCGTGTAATTTAGAAATTATTGCCGCTGTAAAAAAGAGAAAAGATAAAAACGTTAATCTTAAATCATTAGGATTTAACGCTAATGAAGTTGATTTATCTGATTTAAGAATTCATGAAGAAGAAAAAGAATCTAGCAATGGTCTCATTAGAGGCGTTGCTGCTTACTTAAACGATAAAGGATATAAAATTGGCGGATTCGATGCCTATACCATCTCCACAGTTTTTAAAGGTGCCGGTGTTTCTTCATCAGCAGCCTTTGAATTATTGGTTGGTCATTTATTCAATGTTTTGTATAACGATGGAAAGATTCCAAAACTCGTTTTATGCAAGGCTGGCCAATATGCAGAAAATGACTATTTTGGCAAAAAGAGCGGACTTCTTGACCAAATTGGCGTCGGCTATGGTGGTGTTGTTCAAATCGATTTCCAAGATATCAATAACCCAGTAGTCGAACAAGTTAAGTTCCCATTCACTAATCTACATTTCCTTTTAATTAATACTGGTGGAGATCATTCAAATCTTAGTGACTTATATTCTTCTATCCCTGTTGATATGTACGCGGCCGCTAATGAAATGAAACAAAGATTCTTAAGAGATGCATCCTTTGAAGAGCTGGAAGAAGTTAAACCTTCTCTTACTGAAATGCAATACTTAAGAGCAAAACATTTCTACACAGAAAATATTCGCGTTAAGAAAGCAATCCAAGCCCTTAAGAATCAAGATGAAGAAACTTTCTTACAAATGATTAATGAATCAAGAGAATCTTCCACCAATAATTTAAAGAATATGATGGTTGGAACTAACTATGAAGGAAGCCCATTAGAAGCTTGTGATTTATTAATGAAAACCACAGAAAATCATGGTGCTGTTAAAATCAATGGTGGTGGCTTTGCAGGAAGCTGTATTGCTGTGATTCCATCTGAATATTTAAAAAAAGCACTCACTGTTCTTAAGAAGAAATACGGTGATGTTAATGTTCAAGAAATCTTTGTTAGAGAAGATGGACCAAAAACCATATATAATTTAGGTAAATAAAGGAGTTAAGTTATGGAATTAAAAGGTAGTAGAACAGAAAAGAATTTACAAATCGCATTTGCAGGAGAAAGCCAAGCGAGAAATAAATATACCTATTACGCTTCAAAAGCCAAAAAAGAAGGATATGAACAAATCGCTGCTATCTTCCAAGAAACAGCAGACAACGAAAAAGAACACGCTGAATTATGGTTTAAATATCTTCATGATGGCAAAGTTCCTTCAACCATCGACAATCTAAAAGATGCCGCTGATGGAGAAAACTATGAATGGACCGAAATGTATAAAGAAATGGCCCAGGTTGCTAGAGAAGAAGGATTTAAAGAAATCGCTGCAAAGTTTGAATTAGTTGGAAAAATTGAAAAAGAACACGAAGCCAGATACCTTGCTTTACTTGAAAAAGTTAAAGAAAACAGAGTCTTCATCAGCGAAGATGTTGTAATCTGGAAATGCCGTAACTGTGGACATATTCATGTTGGAAAAGAAGCTCCAGAAGTTTGCCCAACATGCAATCATCCAAAGAGCTATTTCGAAAGACAAGCTAAGAATTATTAAGATTGAATCAGGAGGTTATGCCTCCTTTTTCTTTTCTCTTTTTGCGCACACTTGTGTATAATAACCTCATTATGAAATTAAAAACATTTATATTACCGATTTTACTTTCCACATTTGCGATTTCTATTACTGGTTGTAATAATCAACCATCTTCGCCACGATTTGTTGACGCTGATTTAAAAGATTATTTTGATTGTCTTAAAGACAGCAATTACAACTTCACATTCGAATCTCTTAATGAAGGCGGTCATTATCGTAAACTATATTCACTGAGCCCTGATGCTTTTTATATTCAAAGAGGAAGGATTTATCGTGAACAACTATATATCACTAGCCAATATGGAATGTTCTATATTGAAGGGCAAGGAACACAAGATTATATTGTCGACGCTGATAGCAATGTCATCGTGGAGTTTTTTGAAGGTCCTGGACGATTAGAAAATTTAACAGAATCTTTCTCTAGCGATATGGAGTATGGAATGGAGAATTATTTCTCACATGTCCCTATTTCCACATTCTTAAATATGGACCTTTCGGAGTTCTCTGTTGTCTCAAAAGAGGGCGATACCTTAACGTATTCGACTCAAAATCGTCAGATTAACGAGATGATGTCATATCTTTCAAACGCTTGGTATGCAAACTGGGATATTGATACTCCATCAGACTATTATCTTGATTTAAACAAATGCACAACCAACGCGAAAATTGAAAACGATAAACTCATTTTTGAATTTGTTAGTTGCTTCCAAAAAAACATACAGGGATTACCAGAAGATAACGTTTATGTATCCACTTTTACTGTTTATAATCCAGGAACAACTCATGAAAGTGTTGTTGAAAACTATATTGCTCACCCTAATCCAATTGAAAGAAAAGATGGCTATTTCACCGACATGAATGCCTTTAGTAAAACGTTTGGAGAAGTGGCGATTCCTTTTGCGGGTGAAAAACACGGACAACTATTATCTGTAACTGAAAGTTATAGTTCGTATTCAGTAAATATTTTTGATTCTTCTGCATCTAGTGATATCGCTGATTGGTTTAGAGGAGAACTAGTTAAGTCTGAATATAATTGGAATTATGATGAAGAGCAAAGTCAAGCCGCTTCTGAAAGATTCCCATATAGTAGTGAAGTTTATGCGTTTTCTAAAAATGTCACTTTAGTTGAAAGTGGAGAAACTAGTGAATTTAAAGTATATTTCACATTCACATTTGTCCCTGCTTCTATGTTAGATGAAGGAGATAAAGCGTTGCGTCCAAACGGATTCTTCTACGCTGAAATATATCGATTAATAGATGATGAAGCGATTGTCGGATATGACAATATTAAAGACGCTCTTAAAAATGTCGGTTCAGATGCTTATTATCCTTTATTTGAAAATGTTGAATCATATCACTATTCAATGATCAACCTAATTGATGTTTCTTCTGGTGTTGAAATCGATGAAGGGATGGAGCTTGTAGTTTTCTATCAAATCACAATAACTGGCTTCACACATGAAAATTTATTAACTTTTTTAAATAATTGGAAAATAGAAATTTTAAAGATGCCTGAGTATCAAGATGTCAGTGAATCAGAGGATGATTTCTCGTTGACATGTTCAGCAAATTTCACTGAGTCAGACTTGATATTTTCTGCTTCAATTATTGGATCTTTAGAGAACAAAGACACCGCCTCAGAACAGTACGTTATCTATCTAATTGGAGCCGCTAAAGAGGCTTAAAAACGATACCTATAAATTTCATTTATTGTCAAAAGAGTACAATTAAGTTAACATTTATTTGTACTTTTTTACATAAAGGAGAAATCATAAATGGGCTTTTTAAATGTCAACGCCACTTATGAGGGAAACAAAATTCCAAAACTTACTAAGTGGTTATTCCCATTATCAGGCATTTTTAGAGATGCTTGTTACGCGTTGGTTGGCTCTTTCTTACTTCAATACGCCATTAACAGTGGTGTTTTAAGTTCAGACCCTTCAACGTTCAAAGCACAATATGGTGTTATTACTGTCGCCATGATTGTTGCTCTTATTTGGGATGGTATCAACGACCCAATCATGGGCTTTATTGTTGAGAAATTCCGTTTCAAAAATTTAGGCAAATTCAAACCATGGATTCTTTTAGGCGCCATCGGTAATGCTATTGCCGTTGTCTTCATGTTCAACATCAGACCAACATTCGCAGATGGTTCTGCTAATGGATGGGCCTTTGTTGGTGTCATGATTGCCTTCTATTTCCTTTGGGACTTATTCTTTACCATTAACGATATTGGATATTGGTCAATGCTTCCATCATTAACAAATGATGAACACGAAAGAGCATCTATTACTTCCAAAATGACAGTTTGTGCATCCATCGGTGGATTTATCATGACCGCTGGTTGTATGTTACTTCCTACAATGTTTAGTAACATTTCATCTGCACAGATGTATATGTTATTATCTATTGCCGTTGCAGCGTTATTCTTCTTATCTCAACTTGCAGTATTCTTACTATGTAAGGAAAGAAAAGAAGATCCAACTCAAACTGAAGCTAGTGAAAAAACTCACTTCCTAGACTTATTTAAAGTCTTTGGTAAGAACAAAGAACTAAGAGTTGCTATTATTTCTATGTTCTTATATTACCTTGCTAGTGGTGTTCTTACTGGTGGTATCGGACTTAACTATTTCTACTTATCTTTAGGATATGGTTCTGGTAGAGGTGGACTTGTTTCCACAATCATCTCTGTCATGTACGTTTTGGCGATGGTTATTCCTCAAGTGTTATACCCAATGATCGCTAAGAAACTTTCTAAACAAAAGATCTTAACTATTTCATTCATTATTCAAATGATCGGATTTGCAGGTTTCTTGCTTTGCTGTATACCACTCTTTGGTGAACACCCACTCGCATTCAATGCTGCAAAAGATATTACTGCTGCTTCACCATTAGAAGTTAAAAAGACATTCTTCGATATGGACTTTGGATGGGCATTTGGTGGAACAATGTTCTTGTATTACTTATTCCCATTCATCTTCTTCTTCGGCATGGGCTTAATGTATCTTGCAGTTATGGTCATGTTCCAAGACGCAATCGACTACAACGAATACGCTTATGGTGAAAGAAAAGAATCTATTATCTCTGCTTGGAGACCATTAGATGTTAAATTATCATCTGCTCTATTAAGAGGATTCCAATACATTATCTTCTTAGCGGCAGGACTTATGCCAGCTGTTACCGCGATTAGTGATGCTGAAAATGCACATAATATCAATACTGCGGCTCACTTAACTGATCCTACATATTTTGACGAACAATTCGTTGATGATGTTATTGCTGCTAAAAATATGGCGACATTTAATTCTTTAAGAATCGCAGGTATCCTTATTGTTTCTGTTCTTGTTGTTTCCGTTATCGCATCTTACTTACTCATGCACTTCGGTTACACAATTACTGAACAAAAGCACCAAGAAATCGTTAACGCTCTTGAAATAAGACATAAGAAAGACTTTGAAGCTGCTGGTGAAACATATGATGCACCAGTGGAAGAAGCTGTTGAAGCTGAAATTGCTGCTGAAGCAGTCGCTGAAGAACCAGTAAAAGAAGAGCCTGTTCAAGAAGAACAACCAGAAGAAAAAGCTGAAGAGGCAAAACCAGAAGCTAAGAAAACTCCTGCTAAAAAGCCTGCAGCCAAAAAACCTTCTGAAGAAAAGAAAGAAGAAGCTAAACCTGAATCAAAGAAGAACACCGCTTCTTATCACGTTTCTAAAAGAGCAAGTGATGGCAAGTGGCAAGTCTTTAGAGCAGGTAGCGATAAAGTAATTAAATTATTCGACACTAAAGTTGAAGCTGAAGAATACACAAAACGTATGGCGGAAAACCAAGGTGTTAGTTACTTATCACACGCTTCTAAAGGAAAAAATAAAGGCCGTATTCAAAAGAAATAAAGCCTTATCTTAAAGTTTATGACCCTATCAAACTTTGATGCGAGATAGGGTCTCATATTATTAGGAGGATTTAATATGGAAATTAAAGATAAATCCAGTGTTATATTTGGTAATCAAATTAATCAAAAAACCATCAAGAAAGCCAATAAAAGCAAAAATAAGTTTGTTAAAAAATATGGCGATGATTCTAACAAGGAATATCATTTAGGATTAGAACCAATTCCTACGTTAGATTTTATCGGATGTCAAAATCTTGTATTGAGTGAAAAACCACTTACAATGCCAAAAAAAGCAGTGGTGGTTGGTAACATCAGAATGGGATTTGGTCATTATCGTATTTCTATTGCATTAGCGAGCTGCGCGAAAGCATTAGGCTATGAACCAATCTGGATGGATTTAGCGAGTTTTGACGCAACTGGTAGCAAAATGATTAGAGAACAAAACGATCTCTACTCTTTAGCGAGTCGTATTTCGCAAAAATCAAAATTATTTAATGCAATCATTTGGGAACCACTTAATAGTGAAGGCTTTAGACAAATTACTTATAATTCAACCGATCAAAAAAATTCTGAATTATTAGCGCCTTTATATCATGATTTACCAAAAGATGTTCCATATGTTGCAACTCACGTTTGGCCAAGCCAAGGTGCAGTTCACGCTGGCCTCACACATGTTGTTAACGCTATCCCAGATAACTGGCCAATGGCCCTTCACCTTTCTGAAGGTGCTATTCACGCTGTACAAACTCCGTTTGCCTACTTAGGCTATAAGATGCTTAACGGAATGGCAAAGAAGCCTCTAAAGGGCATTCCTGAAAGCGATTTATATGAAGTTGGCCATTATATTGATCACGAACTCGTAAGTAACATTGAAAAAGATGTTAACGCAAGAATTAAAAGAATCAATAATAATGAACCAATTAGAATTCTTACTTCTGTTGGTGGAGCAGGTGCAGGTGCGAAATCCTTCTTAGAAATCGTCAATCACTTGTTACCATTAGTGAAAGAGAATAAGGCCTCCTTATTTATCAATTTGGGTGATCACCTTGATATGTTTGAATTCTTAAAGAAAAAGATTCCAGGATTTGAAAATATCGCAGTTACACATTTTGATAATTATCAAGACACTAAAGAATTTGTTTCTAAGATGGAAAAGGAAGTTGTCAAAGGTGTTCATATCTTCTATCACAAGAATATCTTTGAAGCTGTTTATAGCACTAACCTTTTAATGAGACAGGTTGAATTCTTAATTACCAAACCAAGTGAATTAGCGTTCTATCCTGTTGTTAAAGTGATGATGAAACATATTGGTGGACATGAAGTTTATGGAGCAGTTCACGCTCAAGAGATTGGAGATTCAACATTTGAATGTCCAGATAAGAAGAGCATGACTGAAATGCTTGATAGACTCTTAACTGATAAAGAACTCCTTATTCACTTAAATAATCAAATTATTAAGTTAAAAGAAACCGGCATATATGATGGTGGTTACGAAGCCGTCAAATTAGCGGTTAAAGGAAAATAAAGTAAAACAAAAGATAGTTTACTTTGCAAACAAAAACGGGCACGTCTGCCCGTTTTATTATTCGCCGAACCTTATTATTTAATACTATTTATTTGTTTGATAAGTTCTGGAAGTCTTACAAGGATTACTTCCCATATGATTTGGTCGTCAATTGTTATATATCCATGTGCAATGTGATTTCTGACATCTGCAATTCCTCTTAGGTCTTTTGCATTTAATTGCACTTTGCCTTCGTCTGTTAAATTGTTAATGCATTCACCAATTTGCAATATATCCATTTTAACTGCTTTAGTTAAAGGACCACCTTTAACGAAATCATCGAAGCCGTTCATCTGAGAGACTTCGTCCTGAAGTTCTCTAAAGTGCTTGTTAATATATTTAACAATTTGTTGATCTCGAGTGTTCATATATGCATATCTCGTCCTTTCTTATAGATTCATAAAAAGAGGGATCCATTTTTGATGTTTCTTGAGTTGCAATATCAATCTCTTTTCCTGTTTTTTGTTTAAGCAAATATGACATTTCGGAAAGATCAAATAAATCAAAATGATTCATATGTTCAACTCTAATATCAATATCGCTTTCGTTTGTTTCTTCTCCTCTCGAATATGAGCCAAACAAATATACCTTGCTGATTTTTTCTTCAAGGTTCGCTTCATGAATTACTTCTTCCAAAATGCGTTTAATTTTTGCTATATCAAGCCTTGATCTATTCTCAATTTCTAAAGCATAGATTTTGGACCTAATATTTATTGGAATGAAATCACGTTTAAGCATATCAATAATGCAGGCAGTTAGTATTGAAGACATGGTCGTTTCGTTTCGTTCGGCGAATTGTTGGAATCTGTTCTTAATGTCTTCTTCTACACGGAGAATGATGTTACTATCCTTTTTCATAATGTCAATACCTCTGTATATACAAATACTAACAAAGAAAAATGCCTATTACAAGAATAGACATTAATATTTAATTGTTTTGTTTATTTCTTTTATTTTTGTTGGATCAACTTTAACAACTTCTCTATCAAATGTTACAAAGCCATTTAGCTCATCCTCGACATCACTTAACTGAGTGTAGATAATTGCGGATAGACCAAGAGGAATATTTTTTATAACATCAATTTCAATGGATTTCTTATATCGTTTTAGCCATTCTTCTTCGTTAGAGAAGCTCTTGTACGTTTTCTTTCCAACTTGTTTATGTCCTTCAATCGGATAAACAAATCCTCCAAACTCTGAAAGAATTACTGCGCGGTTAGAAGTGTTCTTTTTCATTTTGAAATTTTTAAAATAAACATGATATGACTTTGTTTCACTTATTCCTTGATCGTGCCAGCCAGAAGCGTGGTCATATATTCTAGTGGAATCAAGCTTCTTGAGTTCATCATAGACTTCTTTTGAATCAAATTGTCCCCATCCTTCATTGAATATAGTCCATAGACCAATAGAAGGAACATTATAAAGATAATTAATTGTGTCTTTAAATTCTTGAATTGCTTCTTTTCTTCCTTGCTCGTTATTTCTAGCGAACTTCTTATAGTTGTTGTCTTTATGATGAATACCAGTGATTAATGGGAACGTGATAGTGGAAAACTTATAATGTTCTCCTCCATTTACAAAGTCTTGCCAGACAATGATTCCTCTTTTATCACATTCAAAATACCATCTTGGTATTTCAATCTTGATATGTTTTCTAATCGTGTTAAACCCTAATGATTTCACTAGCTCTATGTCTTTGACATAATCATCATAACTTGTCGGAGTTAGTAATCCTTCTTTATAGTAACCTTGGTCTAAAATGCCTTTCATGAAGTAAGGCTTGTTATTTAGTCCTAATCTTGTGACACCTTGTTCATCTTTTACTAACGAGAATTTTCTCATCGCAAAATATGAAGTAACTTCATCGTTAGCGGTATACACTTTCACAAAATATAAATAAGGATCTTCAGGTGACCATAGGTGCATATCTTTGACTTTGATATGAACATCTTTATTCGTGTCAATTGGTCGATCCATTCCAAAGATATGAATTGCGGCTTCTTCTGCGTCACTTTCAA
>CADCDA010000008.1 GCA_902800025.1 uncultured Erysipelotrichaceae bacterium
ATAATGTCCCGGTTTAGTATCGTTAATCATTCTAATTTGAGAATCATCCAAGCAAAGTGCACTAAACTCACGCTCGTCACCAGTAATTGGAGCAAATTTTGGATTATTTTCTTTTGCTTTAACGACAACATCTTCTTTTGGAACAATGTCAATCAAAGTTGCGTTTTCAGGAACAACCCTTTCTATAATCGAGCCATACATTTTTGAACCAATCGAAGTAAATGATGCTTTATCATATTCCTCAAAATTAGAAAACAATTCATTTCCATAAATATGACTAGAAAAGTTTTTGAACAAAATATTTTTATTAGAAATTCTAATTTTATTCTTTTCTTCACTTGTCATCTTTGAAACGTCAACATTTTGATACACAAGCACAAAGCGTGTTGGATATTTTAGAATCTTGTAGGAATCATTTATAAAAACACACAAATTTTTAGACATTAAGAAATTTTTAGTATAATGATTCTTCAAAGAAGAATATTGATTATTTGACAGTGGTTCAAACATTGTTGACGCCAACATGTCAGCAGTGAGTTCTTGATTCATCATCTTAAAAACCACAATTCCCTTATCTGGTACAATCAGTACACCGATTTCTCCATCGCCTTCAGGATAAGCCTTAATTGTAGCAATACCATCACCGGTATATTTCTTTCTCAGGAATGTCATTAGTCTCTTAGCGTTTGTTGAATAGCAAGTTTGATCCGAGTAATTTGAAGGGATTATTTTAAAAGCACTATTTATTTCTTCGTCAGATATTTCGTCTTCGCCAATAATATCTTCGATTACTTTGGTTAAATGCATGTTTAAAATAGTCTCTTCACGACCAGTATTTTTGAATTTTACCAGACTCTTAAAAAAGCCTCTTCTATCAACAATAATACCTTCGCCAAATTGCTCATTGTAAACAATGTCACCTTTAACAAATTCATTGCTTTGTGATTGGTTTTCAGGTTTTTTAGGAATATATACTTTCAAGAAAGACAACATAATAGGTCTTCGTTTCTTGCCGTCGGTAGGATTATCAAAATCTACTTCGACATAGTCGTGTCCATCATCCAGTGCAACAATAGTACCCATACCAAAGGTCTTGTGTTCAACTCGACAGCCTACTTTAATCTGAGAATCATTGTCTTTTGGTTTTGAAACTGGTTTTGGTTTTTCTTCAACTTTTATAAGGACCGATGCAATCATTATCCTTCTGCGCTTATTTTCAAAAGGTAAATCAAAGTCAACTGTTGCTGTACCGCCTTCTTTATCAACGAAAACAACAGTTCCTAAACCAAACTTATTGTGCCTAACTCTTGTACCAACCCAAAGCTCTTCAATGCTCATTTGTTTACTTACCAATTAAATGTTTTAAATATTCAGCACTATCAATCAATTTATTGATTGCTCCGTCTTCCAAGTCTTTCAAATTATACAAATTGTCAAGAACATCAAATGTTTCTTCTAAATTGTGTTTAGCGGAATTCCAACCAATGCCATCTGTAAACCAGACAAATTGGAAACCAGTAATATCTTTAGATTCTTCGGTTAAGGTTTTATAACTTCTGGCTGTTTCATTAAGCTTAGAGCCCCCACCACTATAGAAATTACATTCACAGGCAAATACAGTTCCTAATGCTCCGACAAAAACAAAATCAAATCTCTTTTCAGCTTTACCATCATTACTTAGCCTAGATAAGTCTAAATGGAATCTCTTCTCAACTTCAGAAGCATACATTTCTTTGAAGTATGTCTTACCTTTAACTAAACCAGCCTTGATGAGATAGGATTCAACTAGGTCTTCCATGACATGACCAGTTCTATTCTTTCTTCCATTAGTGTCCATTCCAACTTCAATGCCTAAAACATAATCAACTAGGTTATTGATAATATGGTTTTGGAGCAAATCAAAGAGACCGCTATTTCTCATAAAGAGAGTATATTGGTCAACTGTATAGTTCATCTTAACAAAGTTAAAGACATAACTTCCGTCGGCGTCTTGCACTTTAATTTCAGCTTCACGTTTTGCTAATAAAATCGGAACAACGACCAAAACATTAGGATATTGCTTAACGATAGATTTGAATTCTTCTTCGATATTTTTGGAGCCAATAAGCGAATTCAAAATATTTAATTCAACTTTGACCTTTTGAACATTTTCATAGACCTTTTCAAAATCTGTATAGTAAGTCCATGTAGCAATGCTATCTTTCATAGTGGATAGCCATTGGTTGAAATCTCTATTTGCCATCGCCCTTACCTCCTAAGTAACGCTTTTTGGTTAGTTCCAAATAATCTTTATCTATTTCAATCCCTATGTATTTTCTTCCTAATTGAGCTGCAACTATTCCCGTTGTTCCAGAACCATTAAAAGGATCTAGGATTAGGTCATTTTCTTTAGAAGCAGCAGTAATTAGTCTTTCTAATAGTTTAACAGGTTTTTGTGTTGGATGCTTACCATATTTCTTTTCGCTCTTTGGAGCGGTCGAAATGTCTAGTATTTCAGGCTCTTCAAACTCCCATACATCTTTCATTTGTTTACCACCATTTTCTTCTTTCATGGCTTCATAGTTGAAATAATGCTTGCCCTTCTTCTTTAGAGTTAGCTGTTTCCTGGCCCATATAACTGTTTCGGTTGAATGAGTAAAACAACGACATGCTAGGTTTGGAGCAGGATTTGTCTTTCTCCAGATTATATTGTTAATAATGGAATAGCCTTCTAGTTCGAGAGCCACACCTATCGCATAAACAGAATGAAGAGTAGATGAAATCATTATTGTTCCATTGTCCTTAAGGACTCCTCTACATAAAGATATCCATTTGCGATGATATTTAATTCTATCCTCAATGGTTTTAGAGTAATCCCACTCGCCCTTATTGACGGATACCTGTTTTCCGTTTTGACAGCTAATGCCACCACTAGAAAGAAAATAAGGCGGATCGGCAAAAATCATGTCAACTGACTTAGGTTCTAATTTCTTCAATATACGAAAAGAATCTCCCTTGAGGAGAGCGAAATCTTTATCTTTAAAAAAGATATCTCTTTTCGTTAACATACTAATAATTGGTAATAATCACTTCTTCAACTTTTCCACGTCCATCGCCTTTAGAATTAATACTTCTTCTAGCATTGATAACGTGTATGTTGAAATCTTTATAGAGTTCTTGAACGCATTCAGTGTTGGCGTTACTAGCCATAACAAAGACTCCTCTATCAGAAAGTTCTTTAAAAACATCTCTTAGTCTGGCTTGCTCTTTTTTATCAAATCCACCAGTTGTATAAGAGGTGAATGATTGTTCTCCAACCACATCATATGGTGGGTCAAAATAAACAAAGTCACCGGCCTTAGCAGTTTTAACAGCTTCAGCAAAATCTTTATTTAAAATAACAGGTTTTCTCTTATGGAAGTACTTGTGTAAGGCTTGAATATTTTCTTCATCAAAGCACTTAATCTTTTCATATTTACCAGAAGGAACATTAAATTGCCCTTTTCCATTAACACGATATAAACCATTAAAACACGCTTTATTTAAATAAACGCATCTAGCAGCTTTCACATACATTGGAAGTTTTGCATAGGCGGTTTTCTTTTTGTCCATATCACGAACTTGATAATAGTACTCTTCAGAGTGATTAACTTCGTGCTCTTTACAAACTTCATAGAATTTCTTGAAGAGTCTCTTGCTTCTTAAACATTTATACACATAGATAAGTTCTTTGTTTGAGTCATTAATTGTTGCGTGAATTGGAGCAAGTTCTAGAAGAAGGGCGCCACCACCAACGAATGGTTCATAGTAATGTTTAAATTTCTTAGGCTTGTGCTCTAAAAGATGATTCATAATCTGACGTTTCCCGCCGGCCCATTTAACAAAAGGTGTTGCTTTGCTCATAATGACTCCTTTTTAAGAACTATTGATCTTAAAAGAACTATATCATAATTACCTGGTGCTATCCATTAAAACTTATGAAGAATTATTTTTTTCAGAATCGATTTTGGTTTTTGAAAAAATTGGCCTCGCGTATTTTTGAGGTAGGCCCACCGGTACTCTCAAATACTTTGTATTTGCAGACCGGGGGGGGAGTCATTTTGCTAGAGAACAAGGAACAAAAAGAACAAGATTTTCTATAAAGTTCTAAAACGTGCTTTTAATTATCTCTACTGAATTAATTTACGATTTTCGAACAGTTATATATTTCTTGTTCCGCTTGTTCCTGTTCCTACTTTTTACGAATGAAGTATCGCTGTTTAGAATAAGGACCCATGACCTTAGTTTTACCAGATTTAACCCAGCCTGGTATCTGCGCCATTATCATAGATATCGCGTTAGATTCTTTATTGTTGAAGTCGGCCTTGTCTTTATTGAAACACTCCACCCAAATCTCTATTGGACTAATCTCTTCACGTCGATAGATGGCTGGACCAAATGTCACCTGAGGGTAATAGTTAGAATCAAACTCTTTATTAAAGTAGTATTGCCTATCCGCAATGGAACATTCATCCCAGTTATCAGGAAGAAGCTCATCCAGATACTTCTCCACTATGCCAGTCCTATCGTCATGCTCCATAGCATTGTTTTGATAATCTGCCGCTATTTCTAAGAACTTCTCATCAAGGAATAATGGTTCACCACTTACATAGTAATGTCTAGCTTCTGCCCATAATTGATCTTTGAATGTCTTATCGAACCTGAAATTAGGAATTGTGTTGGTTGAGTTAATCTTAATAACCCAGAATCTTCGGTTGCCAGTTAAGTCGCGAAGATAGCCTTGCTCCCCATTGACTGTAGCAAAGATAACGCACTTTCTTGGATGTCTTTCTACATGGTGACCATAAGAGGCACGGTACTTATCATCGGTTGAGGAAATAAAACCTTTCACTTTTTCGATGTCCGCTTTCTTCATGCCAGCGAGTTCTTGAATTTCAACAATCCAAAATCCCTGTAACTTTTCTCCTGCTTTCTTGTTGTCATCCATATCGGATAGTTGAAGCGAGTCTGAGAAGTATTCTGGGTCCACTAGCGATTTAATAATTGTGGACTTACCAACACCTTGTTTGCCATCTAAGACAATTATATTGTCAAATTTGATTCCTGGTTCATAGATGCGTGCTACTGCAGCGGCAAACCACTTTCTAGTTACCTCACGAGTGTAGTCGTTATCATCTGCATCAAGATATTTAATAAAGATGTTCTCTAATCGCTTAATGCCATCCCACTTAGGTAAGCTATCTAAATATTCTTTAACGGGGTTGAACGCTCTATCTTCAGTTACCTTAGCAAAGGCGTTTTCAAAGTTCCTATCACTAAAGTCGCAATAATGACTGGCAACATAGATCTTAAGTTTAGATGTATCCGCATCTCTCCAAAACCTAGTAGATGTTGGCCTAAGCCATGGCACCTCTCCTCTTACTTCAGCGGTATCAGCGAGGATATTAAATGCGATGCCTTTAAGCTTTTCATCATTTTCTAAGATGATAACAAGATTAGCAACTGTATTAGCGATATCGCCATCATCATTTGTCGCAAGCTTCTTAGTCCAACTAAAATCAATTTCTTCATTACCAAAGTCTTCCTTAATCGATTTAATGTTTTCTTCAGCGATTAGATTCTTGACCTTTTCATCGTTTCTAGCGAAGTCCACCATCTTTTTAAAGGAAGGCTTATCATCGCCAAATAGATGAATTCGGACAAGATTAAAGGCGCTTAGAGTTTGCCCCACCGCTGGGTCATTAGCGTGATGAGAATAAAACAATTTATCATCATAATTAATCGCACCAGCAACACTACTTGAAGGAATATATTTATAGCGGTTACCACCAGCTTCTTCATAGATATCATTTAAGAAAACATCAATAGCTTCACTAATTGAATAGGCTCTATTGAAGACACCCACTATGCCATCCTTAGTTAATGGGTCAGCTTGTTTTCTTCCTGGTTTACCACTACTCACATGAGTCTCTTTTGCTTTTTTAGGAAGCGAAGTTAAATCATTCCAATTTGGGTATTTTGCTAAAAAAGAGTCAGGATTTAATAGGTTTTTCTCAACTTTTCGATAAATGTAATTACCATCGCTTGGTGTTGAAGGCCAGTACATTAATTGATTAGTTGTGAAGCTAACAGGATCTACTTGTTCGATACCTATTTCATCAGCAAGCAACCTAGATATTGCGACATATTCATCGCCTTCTACATCTCTGCTTAAAGGGATAATTATTCTAAATCTAGGTGAGTCATCTCTATGCCCATGCGTGGAATAAAGGCAACTTGTGTATTGAAAGTTATCTTCATACCATTTTAAGAAGTTGGGAGTGGCATCATCCAAATCTAAAGTGACTAAGCTTCTATACTCCACATTGTTTTTAAGCCTTTGAGGAGTCTTAAGTTTGCCACCCACAAAACCACCATGATCTTTGGCTTCTTGTTTAGCATCTTTAACAAAGTGTTTATATTCCTCTACTGTTTCAGAGGTTCTAATTGTTTCACTTAATTTTTGGGAGAGTTGTTCCCAAGTGATTCTGGTATTCTTCCAGGTTTTGCTATTGGCCCTTTGTCCAACAGCGATTATAAAATCTCTCATAGGAATTAATCCTCCTTATCATCGTCTGCACCAATTGGAGTAGCATTAGCCCACTCCTCTGGTTCATTCTTTTTATCCATATATTCATACATGTATTTCTTAGGGTCGAAGTCTTTACCGAATTTCATCACGAGGATATATTTAATAGCTTCAAAATCAGGTGGATAGTATTTCTCATCCTCGGTGACTTTAGTTTCAGTACCACCAATAGGATTCTTTCTCATCGCTTTTGAAGTTGTCTTTTCTTTATATCCCACCGCTTTTCTTTTAAGAGCGGAGAATAGATCATTTAGTAATAAAGCTTCGCCTTCAGAAATAGCTTGTTGTATTTCAGGATGTTTATTTTTAAGTTGTGTAAATGTCTGCTCAGTTATACCTAAGTCGCGACACATCTCTTTTTGCGTGTAGAAAGTAGCTGAAGCCGCTTTGACATAATCAAGCTTAGACTTTAGCACACCTGTCTTTTCCCACATTTGATATGTATCGAGTTTCTTAGCCATAGCACCTCCACAAATAGAGAGAGGTGCCTTAATGGCAAAGTGGTTAAATATTTTAAAGCACCACTCTCCAAATTAGATGATAAATCATCTAATCTAGTTTTGAATAGGTGAAGGCAGTATGCTATTTATCTGGCGTGATAAATTCCACAAGCACTGGAGCACAATGTTTGAACCAGTTAATAGAGAGGACAGGCATGCTTTTGACATACTTGTGAAGGAAATAACTTGTAGCACATCCATCGTGTGGACATTCCCTCTTTATGTATTCCGCAAAAGATATGAGAGCAGATCTAATATATAACTCTATCTCGGTTGTGCTTGATGTCACTTCTCCATATTTTTCTTTGTAGAATTTTCTCGCCAACTCTAAAGCATCTGTTGGTCTAACTAACATAATCACTCATCCTCCTCATCAGACTTGAAACCTGTGTAGTCGTAATCGAAAATGACAGCGGATAAGAACTTGACCTCTCTATAGATATCAGTGTTTTTAAAAATTCCATCAAAGATATCGTCCGAGTGAGCATGACAGAACATCATAAATTTCATGCAACCCCAAAAGTACCAGCATAAAACATCTGGTTTTTTGCTTTGATTCTTAAGGACAAAATCAATCACATCAATTTTAAGAGGCATTATCACCTTCTTCTCTTCAAGATATTCGCCAAAGGCGAGTAATCCTTTTTTGATAGATTTGTTGCATAAAGAATCTTCGCTTTCTTCGGGGTCAGTTGCATGTTTTGCAAAGATTGTGGCTAAGTTTTTGTAAGGCAACGGTTCGCCTTTTTTTAATAACGCCTTTAGCCTTTTAACGTTATTCTTATTAATTTTAGTTTTCATATTATTCCTCGTGCGGGATTGCCGCTTAATGAGAGCGAGCTCTATTAATTAAGAAGAACAATAAGAACGTCTCCACCTTAGCAAACAAAGAGTCCATCATTCTAGATAACCAATAGAGCGTAGCTCTACTAGTCGTCATCACTATCCATCTTTAAGGATGCTTGATATTTTTCTTCCTCTTCCCAGATGACCTGAACAGGAATATTAAGAGCATATGCAAGCGAAACAATTGTTTTAAATTGAATTGCTTCACCAATAGCACCGTTCTCAATGCGATTGTAATGTTGGTGCGATACTCCCATCTCAAGAGCAACGCGATACTGAGAAAATCCGAGCTTTTGTCTCGCATTAACTAAGTACATACGAATCGGATAATACTTCATCTCGCTTCACTCCTTTCTGGGATCTACCCAACATTTTTTAAACAGCATGAGCTCCTGCTGTCACCATTATTTTTATATAAGGAAAATTGCGTGTAAAACTATTTTTTGTGGTAAAAATTTAGCTCATTTTTTGTGGCGGTTTTTGTGGATATTTTAGGGGGTTATTATTTATCTTATTTATTTATAAATAAAGAAAAACACACCTTAATTTAGGTATGCAAATTTTCTCATTTTTGTGGAGACACATTTTTTAGACTTTTGTGCACATTTATTTATTTTTTGTGTAAATTATTAAATAGGAGACGCACGTATGCCAAAAGTAAATGTTGAACCAGGACCATATCCAAAAATCAATTCATCAGTTAGGAAGAACTTCAAAGGAGTTGTCACATTAAAAGCTCAAGGCGAAGTCTATAAAGAAAGTCTTACTCAAGATGAACTTGCCGAACTATTAAATATTGATAGGTATGAACTTTCTTATTATGAAAATGGGCAAAAAGAGATTCCTGTCTCTTTACTTATACAAATGGCAAAAGTGTTAAATTGTTCCATTGACCTTCTGTTGGGTATGCCATTTGATTATGCCTATAACAAACAAAACAACAACTTGACCACCATTGCTCTTAGTCAGGTACAACGTGGTTTCTATAAATTAGACAATAGCCTTAAAGGGGTTATGAAGTTCGATGCCAAATTTGCTGATAGGCCAAATAACATTTGTGCTTATCTTCTTCAAAGCGACTCAAGCGTATTGGGATTATTGAAAGGCGATGCTGTTATCCTAGATAAAGACATAAGACACTATATCAATAATTCAATGAATCAAAAATGCACATGTATGCTTTCTGGCGATTATATTGAAGAAGGAAAACATAGAGTTGCCACCGCTTTCTATTTCTCTGAAGTGGGTGTCGCAACCGATTTATACGGCAACAAGAAAAAGAGATCCTTCTACTACTACACCCACACAGGCGAATTAAAAATTGTCGGATGCCAAGTCATACAAAGAATTTGTCACGCAGTTGTTATCCAATCTGTTAAATATCATTTGTTAGATGTTAAGTAGCGTATTGCTAACACCTATTATAAAAATCTCATTCTATTTAGAATAAAAGCAGCAAACAAAGAGCCCCTCGTTTGAGGAGAACCTTCTCTATTTAGAGAGGGCTTTTTGATGAATAAGACTATTAGCTACGAATTTGAAGTAGCGATTCTTGATAAGTTGTTAAAAGAAAACAAGATTACCCACGAAGAATGGTATGCCCTTTTAACTATGCTCCGTCAGAAGTATAACCTCCCTTGTATCAATAATATCAATTATATTGATATTAAGTCAGCATTGAGGCAATATACACATGATGGAAAAGGAAGTAATTAAAGTAGCGAGCCCCGCTCAATATATCGCCTCTACTGGTTTAGATAATAAAAGAAAACGTGTAGCGGCATACGCACGAGTGTCTACTGATAGTGAGGATCAGATTCACTCTTTTAAAGCACAGATTGATGAATACACCACTAAGATAACCAGCAACCCTAACTGGGAATTTGTCGGCATGTATTCTGATGAAGGTATCTCAGGTACTTCTTTAAAGAAAAGAGATGGACTTAACGCCTTATTAAAAGAAGCTAAGAAAGGTAATGTTGACCTTATTTTAGTGAAGTCTATTTCTAGACTAGGAAGAAATACGTTAGATATCCTCACCATTGTTAGAGAGCTAAGAGAAATTGGCGTGGAGATTAAATTTGAAAAAGAAAACCTTTCATCTCTAGATACCAGGACCGATATGGTTTTAACGTTCCACTCCTCTATCGCTCAAGAAGAGGCTAAAAACATCTCTGATAATGTTAAATGGGGAATTAGAAAAAGGATGAGAGATGGTAACTGGAAAGTACCAACTGAGAAATTCCTTGGTTATACCAAAGATGAAAATGGGAACATGATCATTGATGAATCTCAAGCCGATATCGTTAGAGCCATCTTTAATCTTTATCTCGCTAATAAGTCAATAAAAGAAATCATCGCTTATTTAGAAGGTAACCACTACTTAACTGGTTCAGGAAAAGAAAAATGGAGCCGCCAAAACATCATGCAGATTCTCCAAAATGAGAAATATAGAGGCGACTTAATTCTCCAAAAGACTGTCGTTATTGATTATCTATCTCATGAATCAAGAAGCAATAAAGATGGAAAATACGCGGATATGTGGTTAGTTAAGAACCACCATCCCGCCATTATTTCTAGAGAAGCTTTTGATTTAGTACAAACTATCATTGAGTATAAAAAGAACGACAGATTCCTTAGACCTAATATTGGTGGCCCATTATCCACCAAGCTTTATTGTGGCTTATGTGGTAGACCACTATTTTATCAATCAAGGTGTGATGGAAAGAACATGTTCAGTTGCAATGTGTCTAGAAGAAATCTCCAAAGGAACAAATGCGAACTATCGCCAATTCAAGAAGAAGATATAAATACCATCTGTGTCCAAGCGATGAAAGCATATTATTCTAACGACTCTCTTTCTTCTAATCTTTTAGGTTGTCTTACATCTTTAGGTGAAACTTCCCATAAACAAGAAGAACTTAACAAAGTTAAAGAAGAGATAACCACTACTGAAAATAGGCTTAAAGCCATCATTGAAGAAAAGATGGAAACTGACTCAGAAGAAGATGATGAAAGATTATCTAACAAATATAAAGAAACCAAGAAACATCTTAATGAATTAAAGGCTAAATTAGACACTTTATCCGGTGAAACATATCAATCCTTTATCTCTGAAGCTAGAAGCAAGGAAATCGCCTCTTTAATAACAAATATGGATAACGATGAATGCTACTTAAAACTTATCGATGAAGTAATCGTTAATGAAGATAACTCTATCACCATAATCGATAATGCTGGTCACCACGTTTCTAAAGAAAACATCAGTAAAAACATCAAAAAGATAAATAGCTTAGAAGAAGTCTTACATGGTTACTACACTTCTCCTATAACCACTAAAGTTTATAAATACAAAATTGTAAGATTGGAGGATTACCCATGGTTCAAGAAATAATTCAAATTAATAAAGCTACCCCAATAGGTAAAAGAAGAGTATGTGCTTATACCCGCGTTTCTTCTAAAAGTGAAGACCAGGAGAATTCTCTAGCTTACCAAATTGAAACCTATACCAAGATGATCATGACAAATCCTGCCTATGAGTTCTGCGGTGTTTTCGTTGATGATGGAGTAACTGGTACTTCTATTTACAAAAGAAAAGAATTCCAAAAGATGATAGATAAAGCCCTAAGTGGTCAAATTGATTTAATCATCACTAAGTCCTTATCTAGATTTTCTAGAAACACTGAAGATGCGATTAATATCTTAAGAGTCCTTAGAAACAACAATGTTGAAGTCTATTTTGAAACGGAGAACATCTCCTCATTTAATATGGACAGCGAATTAGTCATTAACGTGTTAAGTGCTCATGCCGCGAATGAATCTAAAGTCATAAGTGACAACGTCAGGATGAGCTACGCTAAAAACTTTAAAGATAAAAAAGCCTATTTCAACCCCGAACAGCTATATGGTTATCATCGCGGTAAAGACGGAAGTATTGTTATCGATGAAAAAGAAGCTGAGGCAATTAGACTAATCTATGACCTTTATTTAAAGGATTACACCAGGCAGGCTATTATTGATGAGCTAGATAGGAGAGGACTAAAACCTAGATTCACTAAGAAATGGACATTCCAGGCATTTAGAAAAATACTTCATAATGAGAAATACATGGGTGCCGCTTATCTTCAAAAAACATTTGTTAAAGGCGTAAGAGGAAAGCGACTTAAAAACGATGGAACATTGCCCACTATTCTAATCGAGAACAACCATCCCGCTATTGTAACTAAAGAAGTATGGCTGGCCGCTAATGAAAAGCTCAAACAAAAAGCGATTCAATATCAAAGTCAGGTTCAGTACGATGAAAAACGAGAAGGTAAAATATGTTTCAATAAGAGTATTTATTCTGGTCTCTTCATGTGCGGAAAGTGTGGTAAAAACTATAATTTCAAAATAAACAATAGAGGTAAGGCATCGGAGTCTAGAATCTTCCACTGTGCATCTAATAGAGAAAGAAAGACTTGTGAGAATGATGACCTTCCTTTAGATGTTATCGATATCATTACTCTTAAGGTTGTAAACAAGATTATCACTAATAAAAAGAACTTCTTTGACTTGCTAGAGGAATCCTTCAATTCTAAAAATGACGTAGAGAAAAAGAAGAAAGAAATACAAGAATTGCAAGAAAAAATAGATGTTTTACAAGCAAAATTCAAAAAGTACAAAGATATCGATGATGAGTTTTATCGCGAGGTCAACAAGGCTTATAAGGAAAAGCTAAAACCGCTATATCAAAAGAAAGTAGCTCTTGAGAATTCAATAAGTACGGCTACTAGTGTTAATGATTATCTTTACCAATTTAAAAAAGTCCTATCACCATACGATAGAACCATTTCTTCTTTAATTGACTTTCCACTTAACAAAGTATTTAGTAGGGTAATCATTCATGATAGAGATCACATCACTTTTGTCCTTGGAAAGGCTGGCGATATTTCCACCATCACTTCTATGGATGATGACATCCTAATTCAAACAGAACCATACCTAATTAGGAAAACAAAACACCTGCTGAAATACGGAATCTATATCAACTAGGGGATAAACAATATCCTCTTTTTTTATAAGAGAAAATTCGTGTACGGACAATTGGACCTTAAAACATATTAGGGTGCCGACAATTGGAGACACGATTGAAAAAATCCCTGATTCATTAAGTTGAAACAGGGTTTTTATTTTTTAAGATGCTTAGCTTTCTGTTTTTTCTTCTTCTTGCTCTTTTATCTCATCCCAGAATGGATCGCCTTTTTCTAATTCCGCAATTTGTTTACTTTTTTTTGTAAATTTCATAATAATATTGATTATTAATCTAGAGATTAAAGAGAATAGCACAACAAGCCATCCAGCCACTATTTCACTAATCAATGAATCAGAAACAATATTCGAATCGGATTTCAAATATGAACCATAAGCAATCATAACGCCGGCAACAACTGAAATGCTGAAGAAAGCTTGTCCCATGGCGTTAGTCCATAATCCAAAATCGGCAAGCGATTCCCATTTTGGAATAAATAACGCTCCTAAAGCATCATGAACGAAGAGAATTGTTTTATAAAACAAATAGATTTTTCTAGCCTATCAAATTATAATGATAACTAATAAAACGAAGGTAAATTATATGCCAGAAGTTTGGAGTGAATTTTTTAGCGATGGATTTTTCGGATATGGTGAAAAGGGAGATTTCCAATATTTTTCTTTTTGGCACTTCCTTCCAATATTGATCTTAATTGCTGGAATTATATTGACCTATATCTTTAGAGAAAAAATCGCGAATTCTAAGCACGAAAAAACATTTAGATTTATTCTTGGATGCACAATGCTTCTTGCGGAGTTCGGTTTTTTCTGGAGACTCCTATATGTTGGACCAGGAACAAAAGATATCCACACGATGATGACTAAACTTCCGATTCAAGTTTGCGAATGGACATGCATCTTTGCGGTTTTAATGGTTTTAATAGAAAGTAGGCACCTTTTCGACATTGATGTAACTATCTGTCTCACCCTTGGAATTGCTCCACTATTCTTACCTGCTGTTATTTTAGATTCAGGTCCAAGATATTTCCGTTATTATCAGTTCTGGCTTGAGCATATCATTCCTATTTATTCAGTATTTTATATGATGTTTGTTAAGGGTTTCCGTTATGACGTCAAAAAAATATATAAGCCAATAATCTTCTTGTCGATCCTTGCCGGATTATCAATGCTATCGAATTACTATATCCCAGAAGCGAATTACATGTATTTACAAGGCGACACTTTAGGCGAAGCTATTACAAGAATTATTCCTAGTAACCAATTTGCTAGATTTGGTGTATTCGCGGCAATTACCTTCTTATTATTTGGAATCGAATTCCTTGTCTTCTATTTGATTAGACGTTATAGAAAAAAGAAAGAAGATAAATCAGAAAAACCAATAGAAAATAATCAATGATTATGGAAAATAATTTTTACGTTGAAATTAAAAATGTCACTAAAGTTTATGGTGAAGGCGAAGGACTCGCCTATGCTTTAAATGACATTTCTTTAAATATTAAAAAGGGCGAGTTTGTCACTATCGTTGGAGAATCCGGATCTGGAAAAACAACGCTTTTAAATATCTTAGGGGCGATAGATTACCCAACAAAAGGCAAAGTGATTGTTAACGGAAAAGATATCACTAAATTCAAAGAAAAAGAGTTAACTAATTATCGTAAAAATGATGTTGGCTTTGTTTATCAGTTCTTTAATTTAATTAACGATATCACCGCTTTGCAAAACGTAATGATTGTAACCGGTTATAAAAATAAAGAAAGAGCGCAAGAATTATTAGACAAAGTAAATCTACTAGATAAACAAGATAAGTTTCCACGACAATTAAGTGGAGGGCAGCAGCAAAGAATCGCTATCGCTAGAGCTTTAAATAAAGAAGGGGATCTTCTCTTATTTGACGAACCTACTGGTGCTTTAGATGAAGCGTCTGGAATTAATATTTTAGAATTAATTAAAGAACTTCATAAAGAAGGTAAAACTGTGGTTTTAGTGACTCACACTAAAGAAATCGGGCTTATTTCTGATCGAATCATCACAATGAAAGATGGAAAGATTATTTCTGATAAGGATAATAATCCAATACCTGTTAAAGAGGTCCACTGGTAATGATTAGATTATTACTACGTTCCTATATCAAACGCTTCATATCCGTTTTTCTTGCTTTGATCATTATAGGTGGGGTGTCCGCCGGAATATTTAATGCCTTTTTATCCGCTAAAGAGCATTTAGTTCGCGACCCAAGTCGTTTTTTTAATGAATATGGCTATATTAACGAACAAGTCTCTCTCACTATAGATGAGCGAGAAGAATATATGGATCTATATGATGTTGAAGGTGTTGCGTCCATTGATATGCGTTTGTCTTTTGATGTACATCTAGAGAAAGATGATGGCAGAACAATAAATAGTAGAATTGTGACTTATAGTGATCACAAAGATGAAATAATGAAACGTTATGTTGTTAGTGAACTACCACGAAAAGAGAACGAATATAATGTTGCCGTTTCTAATAAATACGCCCAAAATAACGGCTTTAAAGTCGGCGATAATATAAAGTTAACTTTATATAGTTTTTCATATAGTTTTTATATCAATTCAATTGTTGATACAGTTGAAGGAGTCTATCCAGTTTTTAATCAATACGTTTGGAGCGATGATTATGATTTTGGCTACATCTATTTATTAGAAAGTGATTTAAACGCCATCTTTAAAGAATACGCACCAAAATTATCGACTTTAATAAAAATTAATCCATCTTTAAAAGAATTCTTCGATAACCTTATTGCGTCCACTAATCTATCACCAATTGATTTAGATAATTTCGATGATAATTTTGCAAGCAAAATTGTTAATGAATTAATCATCAAAAACGCTCCCGGATATAGCGAAGATGTTATAAAAGAAAGAATAGACGAATATTTCAATAATAAGGGAATAGAACCACTAAACATTATTAAAGGCGAAGATACAGCCCCAAGGAAGTATATGACAAGCGTCGATCGTCAATTGGGAGTGCCTTTTATATTTCTACCCGTTTTCTTTTATGCTGTTACTATGATTTTAGTCGCCCTATTTATCGGGCAAATCATCCGACAGACCACAAGAAATATCGGCATTATGCTCTCTAATGGTGTTTCAAGAAAAGAAATCATATCTGTGCTATTAGCGTTTTCTTTATTAATAGCTATTATAGCGATTCTTATATCTATCCCGATTGGCTATGGCGTTTCTTCTTTAGTCACTCATTCGATGATAAAAACATATTACATCCCTATAATTAGTAGTTCCTTAAGTCTTCCTGTCGTTTTGATTAGTAGTTTTTCTTTATTAACGCTTGTTGCTTTAGCCACTTTGCTTGCATCTATTTCTATTTTTAAAATCACTCCTAAAGACGCATCCATAAATAATGAATCAAATCGAAAATCACTACCGCTTAAAATAGAAAAAAGAATACAAAGAATGCCGTTTATTGCTCAAAACGCTACTAATTCGATGTTACAAAATAAAAGGCGATTCTTCATATCCACATTCTCTATATGTACTTCTTTGACCATGATTTTGATCTGTGGATTCTTCCAAATATCTAAAACCGAACTAATAAATCAAGGATGTAACAGAAGGATGAATTATGATTGCCAAGTCTATCTGAATAATAACAACGATGAAGAGTTGATTAATTATATTAAAAACGAAGAATGTGTTAATAAATACCTAGATTGTTATTATTCATATTTAGAAGTCAAAACGAAAAATGGTCAATCTCAGTTTTTAGAATGTTTAGCGTTCAATCCAAACGAAAATGATGGAATGATAAATATACCCGATATAAGCGGCAATAATTATCTATCTTTACCAGAAGAAGGAATCATCATTCCTAAAAACTACGCTAAAGAGATGAATATCAATCAAGGAGACTATATCTACATTAATAATGTAGAAGTT
Organism: uncultured Erysipelotrichaceae bacterium; assembly: GCA_902800025.1. GTDB lineage: Bacteria > Bacillota_I > Bacilli_A > RFN20 > CAG-826 > UBA2450. Next base: position 16,917 of record CADCDA010000008.1, read on the forward strand.
AAAGTTAGCGGAATATCAAACCAATATTTTCACGCAATTACATATTTATCAAAAACGCAGTTTGACGCTTTATCAGTTGACTATGTTTCTTCTTTACTTATAAACACAAATGATGAAGTCAAGTTGTCTCAAGTATTAAGTAGCAAAACTAAACAATCACTATTAGTGTTTACTTCCTCATTAAGAAAAGAACTACATCGCATCTTTGATACATTAGATGTTTTCTTAATAATCATGATCGTGTTCTCTTTATCAATCACTTTAGTGATTTTGTTTGTGATGAACAAAAACGCACTTATTGAGCAAATATATCAATTATCTCTATATCGTGCTATTGGATTTAAGATTAGTACTATCTCAAAGATATTTATTTTCCAACACCTCGTTCAATTTATAATTGCAACAATCATAGCTATTCCTTTAAGTGTTTTAAGTAGCAATATCCTTTTTAATCTCGCATCAAGCTTAAGACAGACTTACCCGTTTATATTTTCTTTCCCAATAGTCTTGCTCGCCTTGCTTTTCATTATTCTTGTCATCGCTCTATGTCATATATTTGCAATGTATAAAGTCAAAAGAATAGATATCGCTAATAATTTAAGATCTTCAGAATAACTGTTTCTAACTTTTTATTTTCTAATTAATCGCAATCATACCTAATCAGGAAGAAAAAACACCTTCTGAAATATGGAATCTATATCAACTAGGGGATAAACAATATCCTCTTTTTTTATTTTAATGCGTATGTGTATCGACAATTGGAGACACGATTGATTGTCAAGACACGTACGAAAAAGTACGTGTTTTTTTGTTTTTAAAATAATAAAAACCCCATATAAAACTGTACGGGGTGTGTTAGTAGATGTCGTTATAAATCTTAATTATGTGCTTTTTCTCCGTGAGGAATCTTTCTCCATCTCAAATTCTTAATAAATAACGAAACTACATCAAGAGGGACTTGTATCAATAAGAATAGAGGAAATGTAATAAACGCTGAGATCATTGGTAACACTGCCTGTCCCTTGTATTTGCCTCTAGAGGCAATTAAAGTCATAGTCGCAGTTAAATATGATCCTAAGAATAACCACGCTATTGTTTTAGCGATTCCAAATAAAGCACCAGTATTAAATGACATGAATAAGTTTTCAAACCAATTCTTATTCACATCCCAGAACAAGAATGCCTCTTCTAAAGAAATACCTGCTAAAGGAGAGAACAATAATAGGACATATTGTAAAACAAAGGTAAAGAAGAATAATAAAGGAATAAAGGAATTAAATGTCATCGCAATAAAGATTGAGATTTTGTTCTTCTTTTCCTTGCTGAATAAAGCTTTAAAGAATTTACCAAAATATTTTCTACTTGTAAGGTTTTGTCCTTTTGACCATCTTAAGCGTTGGAACCACATAGTTTTAAAATTGAGAGGTTGCTCATCGTAAAATATAGCATCATCACAATAATGGATTATTTCTCCATTAAGAACTTTGTCCGCGCTAAATTCAATATCTTCAGTAATGCTGGTGTAGTTCCATCCATCTTCTAATAATCTAATTGGAATAACAAATCCACATCCAGTAACTCGACATGCAACGTTGAAGCATTCTCTTCCGATATAAGATAATAAACAAGCTGCAGCAAAATAATAGCTATATAAAGCAGGCATTGTTCCATCGTTAATGTTTAAAGCGTGACGGAAAGTAGTCACGACAGAGTCTTTCTTGTGATAAACAAAGGCATCGTTAAGCTTTTCAAAATAATTTTTACTAACAACGTTATCGGCATTTAAGACGATAAAACCGTCATATTTATGAATGTTAATTTGTTTAAAAGCATATTGATACGCTAAGCCTAGTGTACGCGCGTTAACATCATTATATACAATTACGTTAGCGCCTAAAGAAGAAGCGATATCTGCAGTTTTGTCTTTGCAATTATGAGCAATGATATAAATATCTAATTTATCTTGAGGATAGTCGGCTTCTCTAATGCTATTAATTAATCTAGCGATAACGTTCTCTTCGTCTTTCGCGGAAACTAATATTCCATATCGGCATTCTTCGTTAGCTTTTGGGAATCTTTTTTTATGAATAATTCCAGCAACTGCAAAGAAAACGAAATGGAAAAGATAAATGCTTAAACAAGCACTGATCACAAAGAAGATAATGTTAATAATAGAAACGTAATTGATAATCATATTTATACGATACACCATAAAATGTCACAAATGTGTCACAAGGTTTGGCTTTAGATAAAAAATGAGCAAATCTTATTAATCATCTTCTTTTCTATAGTCAATCAATATCACACATTTTTTTATATTGTGATAGAATATGCTATGCATGAAAAAAGAAAAAAGAATCGCTAACGCTCGTGAAATTAACAAAATGCGCTGCATTGTTGGTTTGGTGATTTGTTCAATCGTCATTTTTTTGACGCTCTTTTCTTTAACTTTAAATATCACCAATTTCTATAACGACGTTACCCCTGAATCGGGAATGGGTACATTAAGAATGTACACTACTCTTTCAAATATCCTTGCTACCCTTGCTGCTTCTATTTGCATTCCTTTCCAAATTGATGGATTAAGAAAAAACAAATATAAGCTTCCAAGATGGGTAGTTGAAGTAATGTTTGTGGGCACTGTTGGAGTTTTTCTTACTTTCTTAGTCGCTGTCTCATTCATCTCTATAACAAACGGATTCTATTATGCGATGTTTTTCCATTCAAACATTTTTATGCATACTCTTAATCCGATTTTCATCACACTTTTATTTACAGTCGCTGTCTCTGATTGGAAAATTAAATTTAATCGCGCTTTTTTCACAATCATTCCAACATTTATATACGCTTTCATTTATTTCATAATGGTCTGCGTTGTTAAGAGTTGGAGAGATCATTATCAAATTGTTAATGTCATGCCTTGGCCAATAACTTTCATTTTGATTATGCTAATCGCTTTTTCTATTTCACTATTGCTGATGTTTTTACATAACTCAACAAATAAAGTGGTTAATAAAAACATTGAGAGATATTACAAAGAATCTCCTGATTATGAATTTGAAAAGATTACTTACGCAATTGAAAAACTCGCTAAAGAAGAATCGAAATATTATTCAGAAGGCGACGATATCTATATTCCAGTCGATATCATCAAGTTATTATCTGAGAGATATAAAACATCTACTTTGCCGCTTGATATTCAATACGATATTTATTTAGAAAGTTACTTAATCAACATCCATAAGAAAAAAGAAAAACGAACAGAATAATGTTCTTTTTTTAATTACAATTAAGCTCTTTTATTTAAAATAAAGATGCTCTTAACGATAAGTAATCCAAGTCCACTTATTTCTTGTTTTTTGATATTGTCTCTAATAAAACCATATAACTCTTATAAAGCATCTCCTTCATATGATTGATATATGATTCATATTCATACTCTTTCATCTTGTAATAGAAGCCTGATGCTTTTCTAATTTCTAACGTCGTCTTAGAAGAATAGATTCCAGTAACAAAAGCATCAAGAGGAAGATATAAAGCGTATTCTAATCCAAATTTCATGAGTAGGAATTCTAATAAGATATTTGATATCCTTCCATTGCCGTTTTTAAATGGATGAATGCACAAGAATTGAAGGGTAAATTTAAATACATCATCAAAGTCTTCTTTGCTTGGATTATTTAGATGGGAAAAGTTTTTGCAGAGCTCTTCCATTTCCGAAGGGGTTTTGTCTTTAGAGGCAGTGACATAAAACTTATCACCCGTATAAACTTGAATATTTTCTTTTTTAAAAGAAGCATTCTCATCGTTAGTAAGAATTGCGTAAAGCTTAATAATATTCTTTGTATTAATTTCTAAGTCTTTATTTTCTCTTAAAAAAGATAACACTCGAACTTCGTTGCTATTTTTAAGATCGCCATAATTCTCTCCTCGAATAAAAGAAGTGTGAGTTAATGTAAAAAGCAAAGATAAATATTGTCCATCTTTAAAATATGACGGGAAGTTTTTCTTAACTTCTCGATCAAGATTTAAAAAATAATCCAAACTATAGTTTTCTATCTTCCGTTCCTCGATATGAATAAATTGGTTTAATGATATCAGTTACTTCCACTGTATCTGTAATTGCTTTTAAAATGGTGTCCATATTTCTATAAGCATAAGAAATCTCATCGATATTAGATTTGCTTAAAGATGTCGTATAGACATGTTTCATGCTTTCTTGATATTCTTCGAATGAGTATGATTCTCTAGCTTTTTTTCTCGTTAACACTCTTCCTCCACCATGAGGAGCGCTATTATTCCAGTCTATGTTTCCTTTACCAATTCCTAAAATTGATCCTTCTCTTGCGTTAATGGAAATCACTACTTTCTCTCCTTTTAACGCTGAAATTGCACCGTGACGAACAATATGGTCTTTTTTAGAAGTAAAGTGATGACAGCTATCAATATGTTCTTTTTCGACCCATCCCATCTTATTTAAGATGAAATCAGTCATATACTTTCGATTATATTCGCAAAGTTCAACAAAAAACTCAACGTCATGAAGATAATCGTCTTTATCATTTCCATTTAATATGAGTTCAAAAGGAGAACAATCATCTAAACTCTTTCCAATATTAGATGCTGCTTTATTTTTATAATAGTTAATCATTACTCTTGAATAATGCTCAAGACCATTATGAACAACTAAGAATAAGTCTCCTTTTTCATTTTCATCCAATTCAATAAAGTGGTTACCCCCGCCAAGAGTGCCTAATAAATTAGGCCACCTTACAAATTGTTTAATATCTGAATAACATTTTAATTTTGAAAAATCATATGGGTAAGCTGGTTCAAAATATGCTTGATGATCTCCAGCAGGGATTTCATGACACACTTTATCTAACTTAACAAAGTCGATATCTTCCTTTTTGATATTGATTTTGGTCGCTCTTATTCCGCACCCTGCATCTTTTTCCATACATAAAATGATTGAGTTTCCTAGTTCCATTGTAAAACCAGTAACACTACCATTTCGATTTGTATGAGCGTCAGGCATGATGCACACTTTTTGATTTCTAATCAAAGGATTATCGCATATTGCTTGGATATCATTAAAAGTGCATTCATCAATGTCATCGGCATAGCAAAAAGCGTTTGTAGCTTTCCCCTTTATCAATATCATAAAAATATTTAGTTAATTATTTAGATCCGACGTATGGATTGTTAGTTCCACCACAGCCACCGGAAACAGCTTTGAGTTGCTCTTGTGTGAGTTCGACTTCGCCTTCTCTGATTTGTTCATAAATCATCTCAGCGCCTCTGTCAGAAATTTCAAAGCCTTTACCATCGAGGTATTCTTTAACTTCCTCAACGGATTCAGATTCTCTCATTCCTTCGAGTAATTCAGGGGTTAAATCTTTGATTTGTAATCTTGCCATAAATTCGGCCTCCTTATACAGAATGAAGAGAAAACGATAATGAGGTAATATAAGTGAGACTCGCGATAGCCTGCTTTATCTAGATGTTATCTATAAAGCGAGAATCACTTACTGGATACAGGCATACATATTAAATGTATTTTCCTCTTCTGGTTACATTATAATCTATTTTTAAAAAATCACGCAATAGAGGAAACAAATACTGACTTAAAATCTTTATTAGATTTAATCAGTGTATTTATTCGTGTATAATAATTTGTTGATGAATAAACTTGTATTTCCCGAAGTTCCTCTTCACTATCACTTAAAGAACGCCATTCTTTCAACTTTCGATTTGGATGAAAACCTTTTAGTTAGTTCAATTAAAGAAGAAGACTATCAAAAATATCTCATCATTAGAGGGGATGGAGATTACGTTTCTTTAAACGAAGAACACCCAATTAAAAACAGAATTGTAAAAGTTTTTTTCGAACTTACAAAAAGAGTAATCGAAAACAATAAATTACAATCAGTCAAATACCATCACCCAAAGATTTGGCTTTTTATCTATGAAAATGACCATCACGAAGAAATAGCAAAGTTAGTTATTCAAAGTGAAAACATTTATCCTTATGATTCTAAAGAAATCGCCATTAATTTTTCTGGTAATAAAGTCAAAGAAGAACAAATTAAAAATAAACCACTATTAGATTATTATGATTCATTAATGCCGTTTTTAAATAAAGAGCAAAAAGAGTTCGTCTCTTCAATCGCTAAAAAACTAGGGTATTTCAATTTTCAATTAGAAGATTATGAAGCAGACGATTTTGAAATCATCGCACCATGCTGTAAAGATATTTCATTATTCAATAATGAATATGATGACATTTTAGTAATCACGCCTTTTATAAATGTTGGTCCTATCAAAAAGCTATTAGCGAATAAAAAAGAAGGTAGAAAATGCGTCGTTCTTTCTCGACCGTCAATCATTGAATCGCTCATTATAAGTGACGTTAATAATGTTAGTTTTATTTCTTCAGATATCAGTGATAAATTCATTCACTCTAAAATCTATTTGGTAAGAAAAGGAAATAATTGGGACTTATACGCTGGATCGATGAATTTATCTGATTATTCAATTGAAAAAAATATCGAAGCAATGGTCCATCTTAAAAATGTTAAGGGAATAGACACTATTGAATCTTTCCTTTCACGCTTTTTAGGAATAAACGAAGAAGAAATCAATAACTATCTTAATCAGTATTCTAATGAATACAAAAATGAAAAATATAGTCCCGTATTTCTTGGCGCTTTAAAAATCAATACGAGAATTAATTATCTTAAAAAACAAGTCTCTAATAAAAAACATGATGAAGATTATATTCATCGAATCACTTCTTATTTATTGTCATATAAATCTACTATTGATTTAATCGAGCTTATCGAAAACAAAAAAGAAGTAATCCCGGTTAGAAAAGAAATAGTCAAAAATGGAAAGAAACGCTATATTTATTGTTTTCCATTTGAAATCAATGTCACTTTAGGATTAATAAATTATTCGCTTCACCAATACGATTATTTGTTCTCTAAAAATGTTTGTTTACATATCGCTGATCGAAGTGCGACAAGCGCCTTTATCAAACTACATGAAACTAAAAAACTTAATGAATATTACTTTTTCAAAACCGACATCCACGATTTCGATCCATCGATAAATAAAGAGATCCTCGTCGATAAAATCGACACACTTTTGAATTTCGATAAATCGTTATCTAATTTCCTAAAATTAATTATCAACGAGAAAAGATACTATAAAGAAAACGATAATGAAGTTTACGAAGATAATGTAATGCATCAAACCGGCATCCCACTCGCAGGCTTCTTTGAAAACGTTTATTTATATGATTTTGATTTCGTCTTTGATAAAGCGCCTTTATATATCAGGTGTGGAGATGATGTATTAATCGCCTCAAAAAATCAAAAGGAAATTGAATCATATAAAGATATCATCATAAAGATGATTAAAGAACGTAAATTAGAACTTAACGAATCTAAAACAAAAGTGTTTAAGCCAGGAGAAAAGCTAAACTATCTAGGCTGGGAAATCAATAATGGAGAAATCGATTTTTCTGAAGAATCTCTTAAAAAGATTGAAGAGACTATCAAAGCTAAGACAAAAGTTTTACTAATCATGTATGGAAAGAAAAAGATTCCAAATGTGTTAAGGCTTCCTACTGTTATAAAATATGTTAATTATTTCCAAAAGACAGACTTCTTTGTTGATAGTTTTAAAGTCATTACAACCACTAACGGTTTAAAAAGAATTGACTCCAAAATAATGGATTTAATTAGAACTGTCATAAGCGGCAAAACCGGCAATTCAAAATACAAAATAAAATATAAGCCAATCCAAGCCTTTGGCTATAAGAGTTTGGTTAATCAATATTACGAATTTATTTCTAGGAAATAAAAAACCTCTTATCACAAAATAAGAGGATTTATTTTATAATTCGATTTTAATGTGGCTATGCCCGTTTTTATAAGAATACTTCGCGGACTTCGATAACGTCTCAACCAGTGTGACGCCAAAGCCACCTTCTTCGATATCATGAGAGAAGTCATTTAAATACTTCTCCTTTTTATTTGTAAATGGATCATAATCATGTCCATTACAAATAATTTCTATATAGATATTGTTATCTTTAACTTTATAGTTAACGTCGATAATAAGATCTTCTCTTTCTTCATAAGAAATTAAGTTGTTAAGCAGTTCGTCTAAGATAATACCTACTTTAGATTTTCTTTCGCTATCGACATATCCAAATGCTTTTTCAAAAGCGTCTACTGCTTCTTCGATAATCGAAGGATCTTTCTTGTCAAATGATAAAGATAAGGAATTAGAGTTAAATCTCGCAATTAGCATTGTCACATCATCGAATGCTTCTTTATCTCCAACAAAGTCCGCTAATTCGTTTCTCATCGTTAAGAGATATTCATCTAGACTATGACCGATTGAATTGGTTAGAGTGGATTCAATTCTTTCATAAGTAAATTCTTCTTCGTTATCGTTAATAGATTCATTTAATCCATCGGTAAACATAAAGATGATATCGCCTTTATGGAATTTATGTTTCTCTTCGTGATATTCCATATCTCCAACGCCACCTAAGACAAAGTTAGAAGCGCCGTCAAGTTTAATAACTTTGTTATTAGAAATGATATACGGCTTTTCGTGTCCAGCGTTGACATATCTAATCTCTTCATTTTTAAAGTCGATAACTCCAATAAATGAAGTGACAAAAAGGCTTTCATAATTATTTTCAAATAATGTGTCATTTGCTTCTTTAACCGCCACCGATAAATCGACACCACTAAGAAGTTTTGATTTGATTAGTTCCTTACTCTTCATCATAAATAATGAAGCAGGAATGCCTTTACCAGAAACATCAGAGATGATAACCGCCATTTCATTATCGCTAATATTGAAGTAGTCATAGAAATCTCCACCGACTTCTTTGGCAGGCTTAATAAAAGCACGAACTGAAACTTGTTCATTATCAAACATTGCTTTTGGTAAAGCGTCTAATTGAATCTTGCTTGCAACTTCGAGTTCAGCGTTAATCTTTTCTTTTTCTCGAGCGTCTAACTTGATAATATCAACATAGTTGATAATCTGTTGCTCCATCACTTCAAATGAATCTCCTAACGACTTCATTTCATCATGAGATCTGATATTAAAATGAATCGCTTCAATTGGCTTATTTTGTTCTAATTGAGAGGAGATATCTAACGCTGCTTTATTGAGTTTATTAATATTTTTAACAAACATTAAATATGATAAGATCGCATAAACAAGAATAACCGCTAAGCTAGCAAGAGATAAAACTAGTATCTCATTATCAAGTGTACCCCTATTTTTTGCGTATACTCGACTAGTCTCATAATCGATAAATGCGTATCCAATAACTTCTTCAATTCCAGATTCGTTATCGCGAATCTCAATAAATCGATGCTCTTCTCCATCTAAATGGAATCCTTTAATGTTTTCATTACCGATATCATAGATATAATCACTAGTTGCTATATCATAATGACTTCCTGGGCAATGATAAAACTTTCCGGTTTGTTTATAACTGTTATGTCTTGTGTCACATACATAAATAAGACGATTCTCGTTAGTTGGATCCTTAATTGCGTAATAAGATATTTGATCTGCATACGCGGAGACATAAAGTAATAATTGATTAATGGTTGTATATGGGTTGTAGAAGTTAGTTAAATAGTGTTCGTTCATATACATTCCATAAGGATAGAAGTTAAAAAACGCAGCTGAAAAAACCTTTTCATATTCTTCAAAACTATTAAAGTCCTTTAGTTCAGCGTTTCTAACTGTTTCTGCTACTATATCTGTTCCTGAATAGGTGTCTAAAACATATTCTCTGATGGTCTTAAAAGCACTAGTGGCTTGAGAACTTGTCGCACTATTTGGGTCGAAATAATCATATGCGTATTGCATCGATTCATTCGCATTATCATCCATATCCTTAAGGCTACGATTAATCATGTTGTTATAGCTAACAACAATCGCCACTGTACTCGCAACAAAAGCAGTGACCATTCCAAGAAGGATCACTTTTAAAAGTATAGGGAAACGTAAACGTTTCTTTTCTTTCATTTTTATTCCTTACTATTTGACTGTGAGAACATTGTTAAATCCAGTAACCTTAAAGACTTCTTGGCAAACTGGGTTGAGATTATGAATCTCTAATTCTTTGTTTTGACTAGCTAAATTTTTCTTAAGAGCTAATAAAGCACGTAATCCAGCAGAAGAAATATATTCAAGTTCTTTCATATCGATAATTACTTTCGCTTCTTTGATTTCTTCTTTTGCTAAAGCGTCAGTAAATTCAACAGAAGTAACTGTGTCTAATCTTCCTTGCAAGGAGATGACTAAATCTGCTCCGTGATTAATTGAAATTTCCATAAATTTATGCTCCTTTATTAAATTTGATTTCAAACACTGTATTATTTAAGTTTAACACACGCATGTACGATATTTTATCAGTAAGTCCCATAATGAGTTTAATTCCACTTGTGGAATAATTCTCGCTTTCATCAAACTCATATTTAGTTGGATCAAATGGAACTCCATCATCTCTTATTCTTAATAATAACGTATCATCGGTGACTTTAAGATTAACATCAATATAATTGTGCTTCTCTTTTTTATAACCATATTCGACGATATTGTCCACCATTTCTTCGCAAGCTAAGCCAACAATCTGGCTCTCTCTATTTGGAATATTATGGTCTTTTGCAAACTCGATGATTTGTTCTGAGACAGCAGAAGCGTTTTTCATTTCGTTATCAAGAGAAACATCAAACGATTCATAATCGAGCTTCTCAACCATGTAAATGCCTTTGTAATTCTTCTTTTTGTTATAGAAAATGAGGAAGATATAAACAATAATGACTGTCGCTACTTCATTAGCAGCACTTGCAATACAATATCCTAATAATCCATGAGTGTGTAAAAGCACCAAAGTGAGAGGCAAAACAATTACCGATTCTCTTAATATAACAGTGAGAATCGAAGGGACATTCTTATCAATCGTTGGATAATAATTCGTTGAGAATTTATTGATCTCATATGGTAAGAAGGAGATGAGATAGACCCAAAGAATCATATTGAGATATGTTGAATCTCCAGTTTCGGTATAACCGAAAATCGCACAGTAAGCATTCGGGAAGATTAAAATGAATAGTGAAATCAAGACTGTCACTATTAATGTTAACCAATAGATTTTCCTCGCCACTGATTTAAGCGAATAATAATCTTTTTCTCCATAGAAAATTCCACATAGATTTGGAATGATGTTTAAGATTCCTCCGCATAGTAAATCAAAAAGGAACACCATGTTAGAAATAAGTCCGTATAACACTAAGTCATATGAAGATAAAAGTTTTCCAATAAAGATATTAGCGACTAACATCTGAATTGCGGTTAATAATAAATTAAGTGTCGTAGTTGCGGAAGCTTTAAAGACATTCTTTCCACCACAACCTTTAATTTTAAAGGTTAGAGTTAACATTCTCTTTTTATTAATAAAATAGAAGATAACAGCAATACAGCCAACTAAATATCCTGCTCCAGTTGATAAAGCCGCTCCATACATTCCCATATTGAATACTTTAATGAATAAAACTTCTAAGCCAACTTTTGCAATATTAGAAATGATATAGAAGATTGATGATAAACGAGGATTATTATCAACCGCCATAAATGAACCAATTAATAAAGCAAATGTAATAATTGGATCAGTGAGAAGATACATATAGACGTATGGATAAGAGTATTCCAAAGATGCTTCTCCAAATAAAGCTGCTAAAGGTCTAGAAGCAAAGAAAGAAATAAGAGCAAAGACAATTGAAATTGACATTCCAACAATCATTGAGAAAGAAAATGCTTTTTTCGCGCCAACAATATCTCTTTTTCCTAAAAGATTAGCAACAACAATCGCTCCACCAACACCAATAGCAAAGCCTGGAATTTGAACGATATATAAAATTGGCAAAACTAAGGATGATGCACTAAGAGCGTCGTTACCGATGAAATTACCAACCAAAATACCATCAACAAGTGAACCAAATTGCATAGCAAAAATCATCAAAATTGATGGAATGAGGTACATGATAAACTTACGATTAATAAGTTTCGAATTTCTTTCTAAACTCATATATCAGTCCTCTCAAAGAAACCAAGTGTTTCTAGCGATTCGATCGCATTTCTTAAATAGTGATAGTCAGTAATTGGCCACTTATATCCTAAATGATATAAAGACTTATTAGTGAATTCGTTATCAGACAAGATGAAGGAGTGAGTGTGCATATCACTTGATGAATAGGAAATAAGAGAAGAAACGAGCATGCTCTTAGAATCATCCATCATCATTTCTTTCATCGATTCAAGGAACTCGGCGTCACTCACAACTTTGATATCAAATCCGAGTTCATTAAGGACATAAATAATATCACCCATTTCCACCATATGAGAGTTCGCTGAATGGAAAATAGTGAACTTCTTTGGGGTTTTAGCGAGTAAAATGATAGTTTTTGCAACTTCATCAATTGGTGAGAAGTCAACAGTGATATCCATCGAATTAACTGGGAATTTATGTAAAACTGCATATCCTTTTAAATCACGCATAAAGCCGTTGGTAATCGAGTTAGCTTGGAATTCACCATCGCTATTTCTTCCCATTAAGTTACCAACTCTAATGACCTTGGCGTCAACGCCTTCTTCGGAAGCTTCAAGAATTGCTTTTTCAGCGTTAAACTTCGAATGGACATATTTATTAGAGACATCTTGACCAAAGTCGAGCATGTTCTCTTTCATCCTAAAGGATGGTTCAAATTTATTATCGATATTTTCTCCAGCAACAGATAAAGTGGAAATTTGTACAATACGACACTTCTTTTCTCTAGCGATTTCAATTAAATTCTTCACACCACCAACATTAACTCTTTCAATAATATCGTCATTAGCGAAGTGTTTAACAATCGCTGCTGAGTTGATGATTGTGTCAAATTCATACGCTTTGAGTTTATCTTTTAAGGTTTCATCAGTGACATCGCCGTCCACCACTTTGACATATTTTTCAATTTCTTCAGTTAGTGGAGAATCAAAGTAATAAGCAAGTAAACCTAATAGTCTATCTTTAGCGTCAAGTTTACCTCCTCTAATAAGAGCGACAACATTAATTTCTTGTCTTAATAATTCTCTTAAAATGTGAATTCCTAAGAAGCCAGTTCCGCCAGTAAGAAGAACACTCTTAATCTCGTGATCCTCAATGATATCGTTAACTTCAGCAACGACGTTATGGGCTAACGCTGGACTTTCCGTATGAGTTTCTTCGTGAACTTCACTAGTTTCGGCTGGTTCGCCATTAATCTCTTTAATGTGTTTTTCTAAATCTAAGATTGTTGGATAATCAAAGACATCTCCATAAGCGATAGGAAGATTAGCGTTTAACGCTAACATCGCAACTTTTGAAACACTTAAACTCGTTCCTCCCATCTCAAAGAAGTCATCATCAACACCGACTTTATCAGTGCCTAATGCTTTCTTAAAGATTTCAAGGAGTTGCTTTTCTAATTCATTAGATGCTTCTTTAATTTCTTTAGAAGTAACTTCAATTTTTGGTTCTGGAAGGGCTTTCTTATCAACCTTTCCATTTGGAGTTAATGGAATCTTTTCAAGTTGCATCATCACTTTTGGAATCATATAAGGAGTTAGGGATTTAGCCATATGAGCGGTTAAATCATCCTTATCAATTTCTTTAGAAGCGACAAAGTAAGCCGCTAAATAATCTCCATCTGTTGGATTAGTTTTAACTAAGATGACACTTCGAGAAATATTTGGATAAGAGTTCAATACTTTCTCGATTTCATCGAGTTCCACTCTTAAGCCTCTTAATTTAACTTGGTTATCAAGTCGACCAAAGAATTCGATATTGCCATCGTTATTAAGTCGAGCTAAATCTCCAGTACGATATGCTCTATCACCAAAGACTTCGATAAATGATTCTTTAGTTTTTTCAGGTAAGCCATAATATCCTAAGCCAACTGAATCACCAGCGATAGTTAAATCACCAATCGCGTTAGTTGGTAAGACATGACCTGCTTTATCTAAAATGTACACTTTGGTGTTACCAACTGGTTTACCAATCGTCATATATTCATCAACGACTGTTGAATAAGTACATGTAATTGTTGTTTCAGTTGGGCCATAACCATTATTGATTATCGCATTAACACCGAGTTTTCTTAATCTATTACATAATTCAATTGGAACGTTTTCTGCACCCATATCAAGAACTTTAAAGTTCTTTAAGGCTTCAACAAAGGCGTCAATATCAATAAAGTTAGAGACAAATGAAGGAGTCATAAACATGATATTGACTTTATTCTTTTTAAGAGTGTTCGCTAATAAGAGAGGATTTTCAATCTCTTCTTCGCTAGCGATAACTGCAGTATAGCCATGAGTTAAAGTAACAAACTCTTCTTGCAAAGAAGCATCGAATGAGAACGAAGCAAATGAACAGCCAACACAACTTTCACCGATATCACGATATTCTTTAGTGGCTAAGTTAGCTCCATCACTCACATAGTTGATGAGGTTGTGATGAGAAATCATTACACCTTTTGGCTTTCCAGTAGATCCAGAGGTATAAATCATATATGCGAGAGAATCTAATGGAATCTTTCTATCTGGGTTATTATCTTTCTTCGAAAGAAGGATGTCTTCAATCGCGAAAGGAATAATTCCAGTCTTTTTCACTAAGTCTTGTTTTTCTTTTAAAATCTCTTTTGTTGAGATGATGTATTTACTACCAGAATTAGTGATAATATATTCCACACGATCATCTGGATATTTTGGATCGATTGGTACAAACGCTCCACCTGATTTAACAATACCTTGTCTAACAACATAGGCTTCGGCAATTCTAGGCATAAACATCACTACTGTTTGTCCGATTTCAACGCCTTTATCAATTAAAGTATGCGCAACTTTATTAGCGGCTTTATTGAATTCGTCATAAGTATATTGTCTATTACATCCAATAACTGCGACTTTATCTTTATTTTTAATAGCTTGTCTTTCCACTAGCACATTAGCGGTTACTTGTTCTAAATCGACGTGAGTGGAATTTGTTTCATCGTATTTCTTTTTATCTTCCTTAGAAAGAAGTTCAATTTCAGAAATAGTTTTCTTAGTGATAAGCTCATTTAACACCATCTCAAACAAACGATTGAATGACTCGATTGTGAAGATGTTATAAAGCGCTTTATCCCATTCATAATGAGCGCGATATTTACCGTTTTCTAAGAAGATGTCTAAACCGAAATCACTCTTTGGAGTATCGCTTTCAAGTAGCACTGAAGATACTTTATATCCACCGATGTTATCAAAGACGAAATCATCTCCTTGATAAGCAAAGATAATATCTGCGGAGATATCGTAATCGTTAGCGATATCACCAAATGAATATAAATCATTTTCTTCTAAACCACTGAGAAGTTCTTTAGTCTCACTAAGTTTAGAAATAATCTGATCATTTTCTTGGTATTTGATAAACACTGGTAAAGTCTTAACTAACATTGAAACAGTGTTTATCATCTTTGATGATTTTCTACCGTTATAGATCGTTGTGTATAGCGATTCATTCTTATATAAGAATTTAGATAGAGTGAAAGCAAAAGCGAAATTAAATAACGCATTATTTGTTAATTTGTTACTATCAACAAACTTCTTAACTTTTTCATTATCAAGTCCTAGTGAATAATCAACCGATTGAAGTTTAGATTCTTTTTCAACTTTCAAATCTTTCTTTAAAACATATTCACCATCAACATCTTTTAAAACACCTTGATAGAATGATTTGGCTTTTTCTAATTTATCAGTCTTTAAGTCATTTCTTTCTTTTAAAGCGATTTCAAATCCAGTGTATGTTTCTTTAGAAACATCTTCGCCAGAATACGCTTTGTTGAGATCATTTAATATAATCGCTTCAGATGTTCCATCACAAACAATATGATGGAAATCTAAGAAGAGATAATTTTCTTTTCCTTCATAGATTTCAATTCGATATAAACTATCGCCTAAAATAGAGAATGGTCTAACTAGCTTAGAAATATCGATTTCTTCTTTTTTGATTGTGACCACTGAAGGGGTTTCTTTTCTTGAAGCAACAATTTCTCCATCTTTATTCATCGATAGAATTGTCTTCAAATATGGATGAGCGTCGATAACTTTAATGAGTGCATCCTTTAATTTATTCAAATCGAGTTTTTTATCCAGCTTGAATAAATATGGAATGTTGTAATTCGTGGAATTA
Source organism: uncultured Erysipelotrichaceae bacterium (assembly GCA_902800025.1). Lineage (GTDB taxonomy): Bacteria > Bacillota_I > Bacilli_A > RFN20 > CAG-826 > UBA2450. The sequence continues at coordinate 33,214 of CADCDA010000008.1, forward strand.
ACTTTAGAAACGCATTCAACAAAGATACCTTCTTGGGTTTTACTAAGTGGATATTCTTCTAATAATTCAAAAGTTTCATCATCTTGTTTATTAGAGAGGAACTTCGCTAAAGCTTCAATGGTTGGATTATCTTTCAAATCTCCATTTTCAACTGTCTTTCCGTATTTCTTTGATAAGAGGATAACAAGTCTAATTGAAGAAATTGAAGTTAAACCAACATCAAAGATGTTATTAGTGACGCCGAATTGGTCATGGCCAATAACTTCTTTTAATAAATCAAAGATAATCTTTTCGTCTTCATTACGAGGAGCGACAACTTCTTCTTGTTGAATTTCTGGCATTGGTAAGGCTCTCTTATTAACCTTTTGGTTTTGGTTAAGAGGAATCTTATCAATTTGCATTGTGTAGGCAGGGACCATATAAGGCGGCTTCTTGCTTCTAATGAATTCGTTGAGTTCTTCAACGTTAATCTTTTCATCACTTACTACGTAAGCAACGATAAACTTCACTCCACTTGGATCAGTGAAATCTTTGACTGTCGCATCTTTGATTTTTGAGAATTCACGGATTACTTTTTCAACTTCAGAAAGCTCAATTCTAAAGCCTCTAATCTTTACTTGTCCGTCTTTACGTCCGATAAAATCAACTTTTCCATCTGGAAGAAGTCTAACAATATCGCCGGTTTTATATAATCTTTGATACTTTTCATCTTTAGTGAACCAGTTAGTTAAGAAAGCTTCACTATTTTCTTTTTCTCTATTTAAATAGCCTCTTGCTACTTGTGGTCCAGAAATATAAAGTTCACCACTAACTAGAGTTGGTAATCTCTTTTTATTCTTATCTAGAACATAAATCTTGTAATCAGATAAGGACTCACCAATAGGAACTCTCGCGTATAATTTGTCCACCAATTGACGAGTGCAGAATACCGTACCTTCGGTAGGACCATAGAAATTATAGAATTTAAATCCTTTTGGTGGTTCGATTGGAACGAGTTTTTCTCCACCAACCCCAAAGACTTTAAGTGATTTTGGATGAATTTCACTAGCGAATTGACGACCAACCTGAGTAGTAATGAAACTATGAGTAATTTCTTTTTCATCAAAGTACTCACCTAATTCAATTAAATTGAGTCTCATTTCATCTGGAATGACATAGACACATCCTCCACTAGTGAGAGTTGGATATAAGTCCATCATATCGGCATCAAAGCCATAGGAAGCATAAGCGCTAACTCTACTCTTTGAATCAAGTTTAAATTCATTACGATAATATCTTGTAAAAGCAAAGATATTGCCGTGTTCTAACATAACTCCTTTTGGTAAACCGGTTGAACCAGAAGTATAAAGCATAATGAACATATCTTTTGGTTCTGGTTTATTTTTAATAGGAGTGTCATCTTTAAATGATAATAACGAACTGACTAACACTTCTTTTCCATGGAAGTCATCAATAAGTCCTTCTAAATCATCATCTCTAATTAAAACAATCGCCCCGGAGTCCTTAACCATGAAAGAAAGCCTCTCTTTTGGATAAGAAGGATCTAGAGGTTGATATGCCGCTCCTGTCTTAATGACTGCTAAAGAGGCCAATACAATGTATTCTGATTTATTGATTAAAATCGAAACAACCTTTTCTTTTTTGGCGCCAAGTTTAATTAACTCATTAGCGATTCTTGTTGTGATTTCATCAACTTGTTTATAAGTGTATTCTCTATCCTTAAAAACAACCGCTAAGTTATTTGGATATTTTTTAGCCGTTTCTAAGAAGTCATCTAAAATTGTGCGATTATCTTCTAGATAAGGTGCATCAATAACGTTAAATGATTCAAGTAACTCTTCTTCTTTTTTATTGACGAGATTGATATCGTCTAAATTCTTTTTGACTGTAAATTCTTTTAGAATAATCTCAAAGAGAGTAATGAGTTGTTCCATCGTTTCTTCGTTATATAAATCGGAACGATATTCTAACCAGATGACATAGTCATCGTTTAATCGATGGAGTTCAATTGAGAGTTTTTCTTTGCCATCTTTTCTAAGTAGAGGAGTAACTTCAATTTCTTTTCCATTTAATACTCCTTTATAGAAATAATCACCTTGATATGCGAATAAAATACTCGCGGATAGTCCAAAGTCTTTGCTTAACATCGAGAATGGATAATCTAAATGTTTAACACTTTCAACATTCTCTTTATTTACTTGGATTAATAAATCTTTAATAGACCCGCCTTCAAAATGAGTGAAGAATGGGAATGTTTTAACATAACTACCAAAGCTCTTTTTTACCCCTTCACTTCTTGCGTTATTAACGGTTAGGAACAAAGCGTTCTCATCCATGTTAAACTTCGCTAGTAAATAACTAAAAGCTGCTAGGAAGAACGAAGATGTTTTAATCTTTAAAGGTTTTGTGATTGATTTAACATCTTTATCACTAATAGAAATTTTTCTTCTGATATTTTGATATGAAACTTTTTCTTCAAGCTTGTCTTCCACTATTGTTGAATCTGTTTCAACATCACCGACTAATTTTTCAAAATAGTCTTTCGATGATTGATATTCTTTTTTAGCGAGAGATTCGCTTTCTTTTAAAGCATAGTCATTCGCGGTTTCTTTTTCATTTTGGAGTTCTTTTCCTTCTAACGCGAGGAAGAAGTCGTCGATAAAGAGTTTTAATGATGTACCATCCATTAAGATATGATGGAAATCAAAATAGAAAACAAAATTATCTTTTACTTTGTAAAGTTTGAATCTATATAGATGATGATCGAGAAGTTCGTACGGCAAAGATTTTATCTTTAGTTCTTTGACTTCTTCACACTCAAGCTTAATCTCTTCTTTTTCAATTCTTTTAACAATCATTCCTTCTTCATTAGTGGATAACACTGTAAAAAGGTATGGATGAGCATCAAGCACTTTCTTAAGAGCGGTCTCAACTTGCTTTAAAGAAACATCTTTTCCAAGATTGACCGTATTAGCGAGATTATAAGCATCTCCGCTTTCCAAAGAAGAAAGATATAAGCCTTCTTCACTCTTACTTAGTGGATAATAATTACTCATAGGAATTTCCTCCAAAAAAAGATTAGTAAAAAAGTCGTTAAATATTATTCAATGACAACACTAATCAAATTCATTTGCTTACATTATATCCCATTTATTTGTTAAAACAAAAGACGACATATAAAAAATATAATGTGAAAAATTAAAAAAGTGGCACAATAATATTTTTTTATTCAACTTTTTGTCGTTCAATTAATTCTTTGAATCTACCATTTAAGCCAATTAGCTCGTCATAAGTTCCTTCTTCAACGATTTTTCCTTCTTCCATATAAAGAATTCGATCGCAATGCCTAATCGTTGATAATCTATGAGCAATAACAATTCTCGTGCATTTTAATTGACTTATCGAATCAGAAATACTCTTTTGAGTTTTATTGTCTAATGCACTTGTTGCTTCATCAAAAATTAATATTTTTGGTTTATTCACTATTGCTCGAGCAATCATGATTCTTTGCTTTTGTCCACCAGAAATACCACCTTGGCCTTCAGAAATAACAGTTCTCATTTTCATCGGCATCCTTTTGATATCATCGGCAATACCAGCAATTTCAGCCGCTCTCCAGGCATCTTCTTCTTTTAATTCAGGAGCGGTAATTAAGATGTTAGACATAATATCAGCGTGGAATGTTCCGCCATTTTGAGTAACGGAGCCAATTTGGCTTCTTAAAGATTGAAGATTTAAGGAATTGATATCTTTGTCGTCATAATAAATATGACCATCGCTCACTTTTTCAAAGCCGAGTAGTAATCTCACTAAAGTGGTTTTGCCACATCCCGTTTTTCCAACGATTCCGACATATTCGCCCTCTTTAATATTCATGCTGATATCATCCAGAATCATTCTCGTATCATCATATTTAAATGAGACATGATCAAGTTTAATATCACCACTAAGACTTTCCACTCTTTCTTTATCTAAACTATCTTCAGCTTCTTCTTCTAAAATTGGCTTAGCCATATCTAAAGCTGGTCTAAACTTAGATAAAACTGTTGAAATTTGTACTGCAGCGTTAGTCGCCATCGTTAAGGAAGCAAATGAAGTTGTAAAAGCAACAAATGAACTAGTGTCGACGTTATTTCTGGCTGCTAAATAATAAATTGTTATTTCTCCAATCAAAGAAAGAGCAATCGATATAGCAGGAGATAGCCTTATGATTAAAGGTGGGTGATATAAAAGTTCACTACTTCTAGAATAATCTTTGGCCCACATCGCAAACGCTCTTTTTTCAGCGCCAGCAAGTCTAATTTTTTGTATGCCACTAATAATTGCATATGATGATCCACTTTCTTTAGTGGACAAGAGCATTTGCTTACGAGATACTTTAATTTGTATCAAAGATACAACAATCGAGAATAATGCAGTGATTACTAAGATTAATACGACAGGTAAAACTAGCGTTGGAGTAAACTGAACAATTTGAGTCATAAACGCTAAAGACATCACTGTAGATAAAAGCGTTAGGAAAACACCATTAAAGATTAATGAAGCAATTGAAGTAACACTATTATATCGAGCAACAAGTTCACCAGTTGTGTACTTTTTAAAGAATGAAGGTGGCAAGGACAATATTCTCATCATCGTTGACGCTTGCATTGTCTTTTCAATTTTTATCGCCACACGAGCGTTCATAAATGCCTGAGTGGATTTAATCAAAATATACGCAATTCCCGCGCTTATGACGTAAATCGCCACCATCCAATATAAATTTAAGTCTTTATTAATAACAACTTCTCCTGTTAATCTCTTCATGAGATAAGGAAGAAGCATTCCTATCCCAACTGCCACCATTGAGAATAAAGTCACCCAGACTAAATCAATCGCACGAATAGATTTTCTAAAGTATTTGAAATATTCTTTGAACGTTAATTGATGAGCAGGAAGTTCCCTATAAAAAGCATAAGCTTCTGTTTTTAGTTTCCTCGCCATAAGAACAGTACCGATTACTTTTTTACCCGTTGAATAGGAAATGTAATAGTAATGTCTTTGCCCCATAGGAATTAAAAGTATTGGAACATTTGTATCTTTAGTGAACACAAGTAATGGCTCTCGATATTCCAAAAACCAAGTATTCTTAAGTTCAATTTTTCTTAAAAGCAATCCACTATTATTTGATAAGTAACTAATCTTGTCTTTCAAAGAATTCACATGATTAGGGAAATCAACTGTGTTCATTTTGAAATATTTCATTAATTGAGAGACGATAAAATCTTCCCTTGATGGTTTATCACTTATTTTCACTCCAGCAAGGTCGAGGAAAGAACGCTTAAAAGCGTTTTGGTTATTCTCTTTTCTCCTTTTGATCCTCTCGTTAAACTTCGCCATATCCCTAATCGTTTGTAATCAAATCATAGTAATAACCACGACGTTTCATTAATTCATCGTGTTTACCTTGTTCAATTATTTTTCCTTCATCTAAAACCACGATTAAATCAGCGTCTCTAATCGTGGACAATCTATGGGCCACCATAATTGTGGTTATTCCTCTATTTTTAATCGCTTCAACAACTTCAAATTCCGTCGTTGCATCTAACGCACTTGTCGCTTCATCCAAGATAATAATGCTCGGATTACCTGCAAGAGCGCGAGCGATTTCAAGTCTTTGTCTTTCTCCTCCAGAAAGATTTTTTCCTCCTTCGGTGATTTTTGAATAATATCCTTCTGGTTTTTTAAGAATAATATCTTCAATTTGAGCGTCTTTTGCAGCGCGCATCGCTTCTTCATCAGTAATCGTTTCATCCCACATTTTGATATTGTTCATAATCGTATCAGCGAATAAAACGATATCTTGATCGACTGCCGCAACTGAACTAACAAAGACTTCATGATCAATTTCAGTGATTTTTTTATTGTCGTAAAGAATATCTCCACTCCATTCAGAATATAAGCCTGATATGAGTTTTGAGATTGTGGATTTACCGCTTCCAGTTCCTCCGACAATAGCGACAACTTCTCCTTTTTTAATCGTTAAAGAGAAATCGCTTATAATAGGGGCATCTAATTTATTATATCCAAAGGATATATTTTTGATTTCGATGTCACCATTTAGTTGTGTATATTCATCATTATTTATTTCACGATCAATATTTGGATCGATTGGATATTCCATAACATCATCCACTCTTTCCATTTGGGTTCTCATCTCTTGAAGAGTTTGTCCACTATTGATCATTAATTGAGCAGGTGACATTAAAGCTCCTAAGAAACCTTGGAACGCTAAAATAGAGCCAACTGTGAATTGACCGATGATTGTAAAATAAACACCAACGATTAAAACGCCATAATTAACTAATAACGCCAAAAATGAAGGGACAAGTCCAAAGAACTGGCCAATTCTAGCAAGTTTAAGTTTTTGGTTTGTCGCGCTTTCTTGCACTTCGTTCCAAGAATAGAAATAATTCTTTTCTGCTCCACTAGATTTGATTGTTTCAATCATTTCAAAACCTTTGGAGGTCATACCAGCAAGTTTAGCGTTATCTCGAGCTTGAACACGAGCGATATTAACTTTATATTCGCTGACAAAACGCGTCACAATCGCGTTAATAATAATCGTGATTATTCCTAATGCAGTTAGCGACAAACTCTTAGCGAACATCACCGCTAAATAGAAAACAAGCATAATCACATTAAAGAAGATTGGAGCAAAAACATTAACTAATGTTTCTGCAATAGTCGCATTTTCATTTTTCCTTTGTTGAATATCACCAGTCATTCTTTGAGCGAAGAATTCAATCGGCATTCTTAAAATCTTCCACATAAAGTTCGAACTACCGACTAATGCGAGTTTGCCATTAATTTTATATCTATAAATCGCTTCGATAAATTTAACGATTATTTGTAAAGCTGCAATAATTGAAGTAACGATAACAAATGGCCTCAACCATTCAGGGTTTTTCCCATCTAATAAGTTATCGACAAACATTTGTCTTACAACAGGGTTAATAATTCCAATCACATAAAATACGATTGTTGTAAGCGCAAAGAAAGCCACTAAAGATGAGGCTCCAACTAAACGTTTTCTAGCAAATTGAAGCATGCTCTTTCTTTTTCCACTAGGAACGAAGTCTTCACCTGGAATAATTTCAAGTAAGATTCCAGAATAGTTTTTTTCAAAAATATCCATCGGCACTTTTAATATGCCTTTTGATGGATCGTTTATAATCGCTTTTTTCCCTCTAAAGCCACAAAGAACAACAAAGTGAGCGGTTTCCCAGTGAATGATGCAAGGGAATTTCGCTCTTTCTCTTACTTTTTTTGCTCTAATTAGGAGGCCTCTAGTTTTAAAACCGTAGTTATTCGCTGCTGCTAAAATGTTACCAGCGTTACTACCATCACGAGAAACACCACAGTCGACTCGAATTTGTTCTAGAGGAACCCATTTATCATAATAGGCCATGACCATAGCTAAAGAAGCCGCCCCACATTCAAGAGCTTCTAATTGCATCACAATTGGTACTTTTGCGACACCTCTAGTTTTTGGTTCCTTAATTTTTTTCATGGCTATCTAGTTGAGAAATAATCAATTGGTCTCATTTCTTTTAGGATGATTAAATAATCATAATCGCCATCCGCTAAAGTGAAAGCAGAAACAATAGGATTACCGTCATCTTTAATTTCTAAAATCTCTCCTTCTAGTGAAGAGATATATACTTTTTGTCCAACTTTAAGTTCAGACTTTCTATTACTATCAATTACTAAAGTAACTTGGTTACTACTAATATGAGCGATCCCAGTTAATTTATATGTAATTTTCGCTAGAATTGACCAAACAAAAAATCCAGCCAGGGCTAAAATAACCGATGCCAAAACTATCCATGTAACTGGTTTAGTTGACACTAAATTTGAATTTAGTTCGTCTGGACTAGATATTTCGTTTCTTAGTCTTCTTCCCATAAAAAACTATTCTTGATCGACTATTTCAATCACGTTTTTATGATGTAATAAAATTTTTATTCTTTGATGATAATATCTAATGGGTTTTCTAAAGCCCATTTTGAAAGCGCTGCAGTTGTCTTTTCATACCATCCGTTTTCAAAGAAATAACATTTAGTAATATCTTCGTGATAATAATTAAATCTTTCTTTGGAATATAAAAGGCCTAAAGCAGGACATCCGCCTGTGCACGCTTTATAGTATTTACATGATGAACATTTATCGTTATTAACGATTTGTTGGAATAATGTTGCTGTAGCAAGATTGAGATAATCACTTTCAGTGATAATCTTTTTAAGAGGAGTTTTACGAACATTGCCTAAGCTAATGCCTCTTTCAATAAGCCATCCAGACATTTGTAAACATGGAACAGCTTCACCACTACTTGAAATAGCGATCATTCCTCTATTGCCTTTACACATAGGAATACGAATATTGAAATCCTTTTCATTGCATGAAATGGTGGATAAAGAATATGCTTTGGCTGATGGATATAGTCTTAAGAATTGCCAAATATCCACTACCATATTAATTCCAGAATCAATGTATTCTTTAGAAAACTCCAACATCTTTTCAAAGAAATCAGGGAGTGATAAAGAAGTTTGAGGAGAATTCTTTTCCCATCTTGGAGCTTCGGTGGTTCTAATAATGCGCATCTCACTTACACCTAAAGATTCTAATAATCTTGCGGTGTCCATCATGGAATTGAGGTTCTTTAAGTGAACTTGTGTTTGAGCTTTAACTCTAAAACCATTCTTGACGCAAAGTTTGATTGCTTCAATCGTCTTTTCTTCGGCTTTTGGATTTTGTCTTATCCAGTTATGATATCCAACTCCATCATATGAAATCTTAATAAGTGGATGACATCTAAGTCTTTTGAATTCATCCAAAATTTCTTGTGTAATTAGAAATCCATTCGTATTTAATTCAAATATTTCCATATCTCTTGCATAGATTGCTCTGACGATATCCATGAAGCGAGGATGGAACATTGGTTCACCACCAGTGATGGTGAAGGTATGAATACCGACATCACGAGCTTCATCTAAAAGATGGAGTAACTCTTGATAGTCCCATTCAGTATTTAATGGAGCATTATCTGCGGCATTAAAACAGTGCAAACAGTTGAGATTACATCTACCAGTAATCATCAAATTCATTCTTGGGAAATAGTAGTTATCATATTCCTTGAACTTTGACCATTCTGATAATTCATCCCCTTTGTTACACTTCTCAATAAATCCTCTCTTTAAAAAATCTTCAACAAAAGGTCCATCTTGAATATCATGATGTCCATCGCACATTAAAAGGAATTCAAACTCTTCTTTGCTGATCCCGATAGCGTGATCAACACCTCTAAGATAAATGGCACGATCAACGTATTTCCATTTTCTTAAAGCAACATTTTTATTCAACTTATAATACATATACGTATATTATATATGACGCGGGCGATTTTGTATAGTTTATTTCTAGTTTACAAGAAATAAAAAAGCCCACTATTAGCGGGCTATCGAATTCAACAGCTTATTTCTTTTTTTGGAATGATTGGTAGCAATCAACACATAAGTATGATGTTCCCTTTGTCGGGGAGTAAAATGGAATGATGTTTGTGGAACCACAGTGAGGGCAGACCTTTGTTTTTTCGTCATCATCACCACCGGTAATTGAACTTAGTTGCTCATCTGTAAGTTCAAAACCTTGATCGGGTAAACCAAAAAGGTCAGTGTCTCCACTTTTATCCTTTTCAATTTTCTCTTTAATTAACTCTTCTCTACTCATACTTTGCTCCTCTATTAAGAGCGTGCTTTCCATGATTCGCTCATAGTATAAAATACAAACTGTCACACATGTGCCACACAAGAAGAAAAAATAAGCAAAAAAATAAAAACACTTGTTATACAAGTGCCTTTAAGAAAAAATTTTTTTATTATTTTATTCATCCTCAAAAATTGGCCATGAATATTGCATCATATATTCACCACGATACATCCTAATTGCATCAGGATTATTGTTCTTATATTCATAGGCATCACAGTCAACTTTTGTCACATCGATAAAGCACTCGTTGTGTCTTTTAATGAACACATCGCCAGCGCCTACATCCTTAAGTGTTTTTTGAATATCACTTACGAGGTTTCTTAAGTAAGATTTATGATCTTCTTCCCACAAAACAGCGTTGAGTTCGTTAATGTTGATTGCAGATCCTTCTCTATCGACAAGATAAGCGAATAATTCTTTTGATTTACTATAAGTAAACTTAACTGGTTCTCCGTTAGCGAACACTTCAAAATTCCCAAAGCATTTGATTTGTAATTGCTTAGTTGGAGTTAACTCAACTGGATATCTTAAACCATTAATCTCTTCATAGACTTTTTCTTCGTTTACTGGCTTTGTAACAAAACCGGAAGCACGCATTTTCATCGCGTCTAAAGCAAACCTATCATAAGCAGTAACAAAGATAATATTTATTTGAGGATTGATGCTCTTAAGAGCCTTCGCTAATTGAATACCATTGAGTTTAGGCATTTCAATATCTAAGAAAGCGATGTGAATAGTTTCTTTTTTGTTTTCTTCTAAAGCAGTAAGAGGATTTGTATATGAAACAATCTCTGCGCTAGGCAAAACATATTTAACCGAGGCTTCAAGTCTCGCTAATTGAAGTTTTTCATCATCGACTAATAAGATTTTCATATGCACTCTACTTATTAAATGTTACAACCATCGTTGTACCTTTATCAATAACACTATAAATATTTAACTCTCCGTTGCACATCGAAGAGAGACGATATTTAACATTATTTAGCCCAATATGATTGTTGTCAGTTGGGTCTAAATTATTCAAGTCAAATCCCACTCCATCATCTTCAATTTCTACATAATACGCTTTTTCATCTTCGTAGGTTTTAATTGAAATAGTACCACCTTCAAGTTTTTGTAAAATCCCATGTTTAACAGCGTTTTCCACTAATGGTTGAATGGATAATGGAGGAACTAAAAAGTCCACTACTTTGATATCATAGTTAACAGATAATCTTTCATCAAATCTCATCTTTTCTAATGAAAGATAGGTTTCAATGTGTCTTAATTCTTCCTTAAAATTAATCAATCCAGTTTTAGTCAAAGAAGATAAGTTTGCCCTTAAATATTCAGTAAATTCATCAAGCGCTTTTTGAGCTTTATCAGGATCAATTTTGATAAGTGTAGAAATTGAGGCAAGGGTGTTATAAATAAAATGAGGTTGAATTTGAGACATCATTAATTTAATCTCAGCTTCTTTACTTCTTTTAGCCTCATTAGCGAGTTCAACATTTTTTCTAACGTTAACAAATAAAAACAAAATCTCAATCGAAATAACAATTGATAGATACGCAATTGCATAACCTGGAAGAAGATTTTGTAACACGATTGCAACTAGAGGTAATAAGCAATAAAAAGAGAACGCTATTTTTTGAGTTAAATTAAGTTTCCTGTTAAGAACAGTGATGATGAAAACAACGGCAAGAGCGACGAATTGATATCCTTGTGATAGGAACATCAATTTTGCTCTTGTATAAACACCATTAACTGAATAGAAGAACATGTGGTTAAAGATATTAACAATATCTAAAACAATAAAGATCGCTAATAGTCCCAAGATTACTATCGTTGTTATATCTTTAATTTTCTCGTTAATTGTGACAAACGATATCGCATAGAAGAACAATAAAAGCACTTCCATGTTATTCATGACATAAAATATTGAATAGAAACAAATAATTAAATTGTCGCTTGTGTAATTAGCTTTCACCAAAGTGAATGATAAATATGTCGCAAAGTGAACTGCGGTGAAGACAATGAAAATAAGAAGATTTTTTTCATCTTTTCTTTTGTTCTTCTTCAAAATCAAATCAACCGTGTGTATTAAAAGCAGCAATATTCCAATAATACATACTGCTGCATTAAAAGCACTTTTTGAATCCATATAGAATATTCTATATATAAACACTTCTTTTTACAATTTATCTTTGTTCTATATTTTAGTTATTTTTGTTTAAACAAAGATTGGATAAATAAAAACGCCCACTACTTGGACGCTTAGAACAATGAGTTCTTCTCTTCAACATGATATTTTGGTAGAGACTCTCTGACTTTTTCATTGGTGGCTTCATCAAGGCCCAAAAGATTCATCATTTCAATTCGAGAGCGATTCATTAAATCACTAATTCTCTCCCTAACATCTAATGAAGTATTAGGCATTAATGGCTCTCCAATAATTAAAGTAGCGTTTGGATGTTTTTTAAAAATTTTATAAATAAAGTTGTTTGGACGGTATTTGACTACCATTGGAAGTATTGGCATTTCTTCTTCAACCGCTAATTTAAAGACTCCGTTTCTAAACTGTCTAATAGCTGGATAAAAAGCCCAACAAGCAGCTTCAGGAAAAACATGTAGCCATTTGCCTTCTTTAACAACTTCTCTCATTGCTTCATAAGCATAATTCATTCCTTTATAGGAATAAGTTGGTAAAACAATTCCACCCGCATGACGATAGAAGTCACCGCTTTTACCTTCGGCTCCTTCTTGCCACATCGGGAATTCCGCAAAATGGAAAAAGCGACTTGTCATAACAAATAAAACATCCCATTCTGTCGTATGATTACAAATTGTAATCATTCCTTTCTTTCCTGCTATGCGTTTATATTTACGAATGTTCCCTTTTCCTCTGATTCGTAAAAGATAACGAACATAACACGCTGGTTTAACAATCAAAAGGATAACAACTCTAAATAAGAATTGAATGAACTTGTTTTTTGGATCTTTTAAACGATAAGGAAAATTCTCGTCATAGACATAGTCATGAACCTTTTCGTTTTTTATCATATGCACAAAATCCTTATCTGGATATTTCAAAGAAGGATCATGGATGTATACATTTGGCTCGCTCATATTTTGCTATTTTATCATTTCCACTATAAAACGAACAACAATCGATTATGCTTTTGTAATCGTATATGAGAAGGAGCGATTTGTTGGGTGAATCATAAATTTGATTGAATCACCAATAGACACTCCTTTTATAACTATACTAGCAAGAAAGTGTTCATCGTCCGTCTCATTAGAATGAATTAAAACATGGTCATTTGTGCTTAAAATACCAAAGTAACCTGAGGCCCAATCGCCAGCAATTCCTTTTCGGAAATTAAACGAAATTTCATTTTCACTCATAAATCCACCTTCGCAAAGTTTAACGTCAAATTCTATTTCATAAGAACCCGGGTTACTAACTGACGGCTTAAGCATAAATTCACTTGCTTCGCTAATATCTGAATAGTAGTTTCCATATAAGTTATTAAAATCACCAGCAAGGTAATAATTCTCAAAATCTATATCAAGAGGTGAATCGATATCAAATCCTTCTTGTTCTGGTGGAACAGGTGGCTCCTCTTGTTTATTTAAACTTGCTAATTTCTTAGCGATATAACTTGAGAAGGAGATGTTATCTTCTCCACCGTTAATATCGAATGTTTCATTTTTATAAGTTTCTTTTGCAATGTTAAAGAATCTAGTAAATGTGTCATTTTTCACCCAACTAGATTTTGAAATAAGTTCAATATATTGCTTATATGTATCTAAACATCCATTACTGCTACTAGAAAGGATAGTTTTGTTAAATAATGGGTTTCTTATATTGTTTCCAGATACATCTTTATTACTTAGAGGTGTTAAATTTTCATTAGAAGAAAAGGTAATTCCCTTTTCCCAAGTATGACCAATTCCAAAACATCGATCATTATCAATTGGCACGACAATCATCTTTCCATCGGTGCGTCTAAAATACATCATGTAATTGTTATAGTTATATCTAAAACTATCTGGGTTTCCTAAATAGAAACCAACAGCTTCTTCAATACCGAGATAATCCATATCTACTTTTTGTGCGATTTGAGAATATGTTCCATTATTTAATGTACCCACCATCTCTTTAAAAAGAGTGTCATCATAATTTGAATCGGTATTTGTCTTTCTTTCATAAGTTGGGTAAACCATTCCATAAATATCAGTTTTTACTCCAACGCGATTACGCTGGATAGATTCAAGAGTTAAATCTCCTCCACCATTATAAGAATAGCCATCTCCAGCTCCATATGTTGTTTTGTAATAATCACCATATTTCTTTTTGTTAACTCCATATGTTCCAGACTTCTCTTCATCCCAGTTAGTAATATTGATATATATTTCATTTTCCGAGAATGATCTTTTAATAATCGATTTTGAAGTTTGCTCATACATAAAGCATAGTCCAAAATCAGTTACTTCACTTCCTACTTTAATTTTTAAAGTAGATAGTCCAACTGATTGAACGATAATGCCAGCGCTTTTATACATATAGCTTCCATAGATTTCTTTGATATGGGTTATATCAGAATTACGATTCCATTTAAAATCCAATCCACTCAACCCTAAAAATTCACGATCTTTATACTCTTCGTTTCCGTGAGCGGTAATAAAGTCACTACTATACATCTCTGTATCAGTAAATGTTTCGTCAAAAGAAATCTTATAGTGATTATGAGGATTTAGTTTTCCTTCTTTAAAAATTTCTTCTCTAGAAGTATTGCCTTTTTGTCTTATACCAACATTTTCAAATTCCCAGGTAAATACATTATCCCCATTAGTGAGATTAAGAGTGAATTTCTTCGCTAAATGGTAGATTTCTGACTTATGTCCGTATCTTTTATCATTTTCGATCTTGTCTAACTCTTCTTTATCGGCCTCAATTAAAACTTCAACTTTGTTGTTGAGATTGAATAGATCTTTATAAGTAACTTCTTCTTTAGTCGCTCTTATTTCATATCCATAATATGGTTCGTATAGTGTTCCCTTTTTAATTGGCTCAGTATCAGTTGGATCTTGTGGGTCAGTCGGATCGGTTGGATTCTGAGGAATAACACTGCCAGAATTTAACGAACATCCGGTAGATAAAGACGCAAGGAAGATAAGCGATAAAAGCAAACGATTCATTTTCATAAAAGTTTCTCTCTTTGACTATATTTTATCTTAATAAAAGTTTAAATAATATGATAAGATTACCATAACATGAAAAAAGAACTAAGTTTGCTATTACTTCTCCCTTTATTTGTTGGGTGTGCCTCGACAAATGGAACAGCTCCATCTTCACAAAATGGATATTTTAAACAGTTTGAAGAACAAGTCGAAGTAGCGGAAAGAGAATACACTTTTATCGAGTTATACGATGGGAGTTTAAATAGGTTTCAGGTCAGCTTTATTTACGACCTTCATTTTGGTTATTCCTTAAGAATTGCTGAATATGATTTATTCGATTGGTATCACGCACCAAATGAAGGAGTATTTGCTAATGACTATGAAAGTATTACTTTTGAATTTAGTGATCTATCATCAAGCGATTTATTTAAAAGGGGTGAATACACTCTTTATCATTCACTTGTGAATGGGAATGATTCGTTTAAATTAAAAGCGGTTGATAAAGAATATCCTTTAACCACCGCTAAAAAAGATGCTCCAGTTCATATAAACGGAAATCTTGTTGGGACATTTCTTTATGAAGATAAGTTTTCAATCACTTCACAAGTGTCAACTAAAGAAGAGGGATTGAAGTCCACCATTTCGTTAACTGAAGGAGACAAAGAATTCACGACATCAAATCTCGTATTTAATGATGCCTCTGTTTCATTTACCACAACAGGTAGTCAAGATGGAGAATATATAAAAGACGGGGGTTCTTACACGTTTTCCTATAACGAGAATAACGAAACTTGGAAACTCGTCAGTGGTAGCAACGAATATAATCTAACAAAGAAGGATGAAGAAAAACCAACTAAAGAAGGCTACTTCTATAACAATTTAGTTAAGATATCAAACGCACATGTTGTTATTGATATTCTTAATGAGCTCGGAGAAGAAAGAAGACAAGTATTACTATCCGAACTAGATCCAGGAGGAAAGGCTAACTTTGCCGCTTTCTTACTAATTAGTAATAATGGAGAATCATTAGTGAATGAACAATCGTTATCAGGTAAACTCATCTTCACAAGTGATGCCTCAATTGAATTAAGGCATTCAACAATAAATAACGTAGATAAATTTGAATTATATCGTAATAATCAGCTCCTATATGATGATTTAGTTATTGCATAAAGAAAACAAAAACAGCAGAATTCCTGCTGTTTTTAATTGATTAATCAATTAACGATGGTCGTTAAGAATATTAATACTAATCGCTCCAGTTTCTTGTTCGAGCTTAGAAATGAATTCCGCGGCTCTTGATTCACCATTATGGAATTGAACTTGGAAGAAGAATTGAATAACATTATTCGCTCCTTCTGCGCTGACGAGTTCACTTGATAATGGATGAACATTACAATCAAATTCTCTAGAGACTTCTAATACTTTAGATAAGACTGGTTTATCGCTTGAGGCGGTGAGAACAAGTAATAAGTTTTTCTTGTTGATTTTGAATTCCAATCTTCTAAAGATTGTTAAGACGATTCCGACAACTGTTGTTGCGATAACAGCGATAATGAAGTTGAATGAGCCACAAGCAATACCGATAGCCATGACAATCCAAATCGTTCCTGCGGTTGTTAATCCTTTAACACCACTATTACGTTGGAAAATCGCACCAGCGCCTAAGAAACCAACACCAGTGATAATTTGAGCGGCTAAACGAGCAACGTCTCTCTTTTCACCAAATAAAGCTGGGAAACCATAAATTGAAATAATCATGATGATGCAAGAACCAACACCGACTAAGAGGTGGGTTCTTAAACCAGCACTTCTTCCTCTCCATTCTCTTTCGATGCCGATAACGCCGCAAAGAACAACAGACAAGAAAATAGCAATTAAAACAAGAACGAGGTTACCGACTGGCCAACCATCAACTTGCCAGTTATTTAAAAGTTCTGCTAATTTTTGATCAAAGGTAGTAAGCATTTTATCACTCCTTCTAATTATTATAATAATTTACTGCAATAAATTAAAGACTATTCATCCTCACTGTCATTATTTGCAGCCACTATTCCAAGGATACCGCCTATTAAATAGAAGAGGTTAAAACTGAAAATACCGGAGAGAAGAATAATGATATGAGGTGTAGTATTTCCTGTTTTTTTGATTAATGAATGTCTAGCGTATATAACAACTCCAATTAAAGCAAGATGAACAGCTAATTCAACACCAATGACAATAAGAGCGATTAAAAGCGCTTCTCTAACATATTCAACTGTATGCTGTGTGTCCGTAGCAATACTTTCAAGGATAGATTGTGGGACGCTATAAGCAACCGCAAATATCACAACTAAAACAGCTAAAATGATTGACGCAATGATATTGAATACAAATCCAATTGAATAGAGCAATTTTGATCCACTTTTCATTTTTATTTCTCCTTTATGATGTTAATCTCAATCGCAATAACACCAAACTTTTTGATATTTTCATCAGTGTAAAACTGATTCATATCATGATAATCTGCTTCATCGTCTTTATGATATCCTAATCTATTTTTAGGATAAGCAGCGTAGAGCTCTTTAAATGTTTTAAAACGATGTAAGCCAACTACTTCAACTAAAACAGTCTTTTGAGTGACATTATTAATAAATATAATTTGATCACCGATAGAAAGTTTCTTTCTCTCTTCAGTTAGAAGTCTCATTTCAACGTCTTTTCTTCCGGTGACAATTCCATTGAATGGAACTGGGTTAAGATGCATTTCAAATAGCATAATTAAAAGTACTTCCTATAAGTTTGTCTCTTACAACGTAATGTTTTTCCCATGAACTGCCATGTGTTAAGCATTTTAAGGTTTGTAGTAAGAGTTGGATCAAGGAAAATATCATCAAGTTTATCTTCCTTAGCGTTTTTAATAAACTTCGTCGCAATTAAAGCGTGCACACCACTATTACGATAATCTGGATCAACGCCAATAAGAGCGAGTTCCACCTTTCTTGGATTTCTTTTTGCTTTCAAAATCCCTGGAATCGCTAAATATAAATTACCTCTAGCTTTTCTAATCGCGTCTCCAACATATGGTAAACCAACACCAAAGGCAACAACATCATCATCTTTATTAACAATAAGAGAAAAATATTTTTGATTTAATAAAGTCGCAAAAGTATTAAGAATCGACTTTTTTTGTCGATCATCAAAAGGAATGAAGTTATCGAGTTCAGCATAGCTTCTGTTATAACATTTAAAGAATTTTTCTGCATAAAGCTTCACGCATTTAGCGGGTTTAAATTTATCAGCAACATCTGCATAGCCACGATTTTTAAGCATTTCTGCAATCTTTGGGAATCTCGGGTCAGTGTCATATGGATCTAAACGATTTTCAACCCATTCGCTTTCCTTTTCATATCCTTCAAGTTTTGCAAAATGTTCCGCGTAATATGGATACGAATATGCAGTCGCGTAAGATGAGAATTCATCATAACCAAAAGTTAATAACCCTTCTCTATCCGCATCATCAAATCCCCATGGTCCTTGAATGAATTCAAGGCCTTTAGATTTTCCATATTCAATAACTGCGTTTAGAAGTGCCTTAGTCACTTCGATATCATCAATCATATCGATACGAGAAAATCTAATTGCTTTCTCATTGTTTTTACCATTTGAATCATGGGCGATAATACCGGCAATTCTTCCTGCTAGTTTGCCATCTTTATACGCTAAGAAGCATTTAATTTCACTATTACCTAGCGATAAATTTTTCTTTTTATTTGTAATAGTCATCTCATCTTGAGATAAAGATGGGACATATAATTTTGAATCTTTATATAAATCCAAAGGAAACTTGACGAATTGCTTCATTTGTTTCCTATTTTTTACTTCTACTATTTCTATCATATTCTTTCCAATCATTCCGCAATATAATACTCTAACTTTTCTAAAAAGAAAATAGACGCTATTTATCCATTTCTTTTAATGCGATAGGAAAATATATTCTCCACGCTTTTTCATTATGTTCTTGCGACATATCACACAAATACTTAACTTGGTCATTTGTATATCCGTTTTTTAAAAAATATACGTATGTTTCTTTTGTTCTTTTGATAAACCATGATTCAAAGCCAACTCCACCAACATAAAAATATTGCCTTGGGAGATTTAAATTGAAGTTTCTATCCAAATACTTCTTATAAGAATCAATCCTAAATAAGAAAAAGGCTGGAGAAAAATTCAAGCAATATTTAATCTTTTCTGGATAAGTTAAACCGAGATGAAACGCCATTAATCCACCCGCAGAAGATCCACCAATTCCGGTGTGTTCTTTATCCGATAACGTGTAGAAAGTCTTATCAATGTCTGGTTTCACCGTTTCAAAAATGAACTTTCCAAGTAAAGAAGCATATCCAGCGTTAGGTAATTTAGTCACTTTACGTGGAACGAGTTCTTCAGGAATCATTTCTAACATTCTGTCATCACCATCAAATGGAGCGTCTACACCAACGACGATATATCCTTCGCTTTCACCATTACGAATCATTTCTTCAATTATTTCATCTATTCCCCATTCACCAACAAACGAAGTATAGTCATCAAAAAGATTCTTTCCATCTAGCATATATAGAACTTTGAATCTCTTATCTGGATTATCAAAATCATATGTGGAAGGAATATAGACTCTTATTAGTCTTTCTTTTGATGGATTCTTTGTTTCAAAATGAAAAGTTTTTGTGAACACTCTTGCGCCTTCACAAATTGTATTAGGGGTCTTTTCCCAAAGTTTGTATCCGTTCATCTTCTATATTATAGAACAATTCATAAGCATAATAAAAGGGGCATTCAATGCCCCTAAATCTAATTACCTAACAATTAGTTTTCTTTTCTTTTACGAATGATTAACACTGAGCCAACAGCAATAACAATAAGTGTGACAGAAATAATAACGATAACTGTGCTTGTTGTAATTGTGTTACTCATATTATTAACTAAGAGGACGTTTGGATTTTTGTCAGACACTAATCTTGTTAATTCGGCAATCACTTGTTCACCTGTGAAATTAGCTTTGCTTTCTTTGGAGCTATCAGCCCAAGTGTAGAAAGTCGTTTTATTAAACTGTTGTTGGCAAGTATTTTCTGTGAATGAAGGATCATTATACTTGTCTAAAATAGCTTGAGCTTCTGATCTCTTTAGTGTGCAAATTGAAGCATCGTTTTTGAACAACTCGGCAACTTCCATAACAAGAGCCGCGCCTTTTCCTGCATCCGCATCGCCAACATTTCCATTGTTCCAATAGTAACTTCCAGCCACTAATGGTTGTTTGCCGGATTCAGAACCAGCATTATTATTAATAATAATCCTTGTGTTTGCTAAATTGATATATGGAACTTCAATATAACCAATTCCACCTAATGCATCACCGTTTTGATAATGGAAATCAACACCATCTGTAACAACAGCGATTTCTTTTCCTGGCCAATTACCGAATGGTTTAATGGTCTTGTCGTCTTTGCCTTCTGTCACTTCGTCATAAGCATAAACATATGTATGTTCCCAGGTTTTTACTTGAACATAAACACCAGCTTTACTAACAGTTGGTTCTTCCGCAAACTCAATATAAATCTTTGAATCCGCAGAAGTAACAAAGATGTTATATGATGCTGTTAATTTACATTTGATATTAATGTTTCCTTCTCCATCATATCCGTGAACAAAATATCCAGCAGCACCGCCACCACCAACTTTTGAATAATCGAGTGTTCCAGCCCAACCATTTGTTGGCCTAATTAAGAACTCTTGATCGGCTTCGATAGGAAAGTCTGTGATAAACGCAGCGTTTTCTGGCTTTTCACTGTCATAATACATAAATTCAGGAGAGGTCGACCAACTAGTCATGGTTCCAACAATATTATAAGTATCCAGTTTAGCTGGTTCGGCACCAACTCTTTTAACAGGCGCTTCTTTTAATCCTGCGGCTAACCCAACTGCAGCAAAGCCTGCTAAAAGCACTGATGCAAAAATGTTTCTGATTTTCATATAAAAATCTCCTATAAATATATCTACTCCTAACAATATAGGAGCCGCCAAAAGCCCTACAAACGAGAGACTTACAGCATACAACAAAAACGCATAATTATAGTTATAGACGTTCTAGGTTGATACTTTATTTTAAAATTGTTTAGGAAATAAGTAAACATTTATATTGTTTATAAAATAAAACACGCATCAATCTGTGCGTGTAATACTCATGTTGGCGGAGATTTAGGGATTTGAACCCTAGCGGGGCTTGCACCCCCTATCGGTTTTCAAGACCGACCCCTTCAACCACTTGGGTAAATCTCCATATTGGTGGACCCAGTAGATCCCGACACTACAACAACTCCGTTATGAGCGGAGGGCTCTTCCTTTGAGCTATGGGTCCGAACTCAAAGCAACAATGATTATAACAAAACCTATAAAAATTAAAAGTATTTTTATTATCTTTAGAAAGCAAACCACTCAATTACACTAGCGATATATCCAAAGAATACAGAACTAGCAAAACATATTAAGAGGATGATGAGAGTATCTTTTATAGTTGATTTATTTTTTAATAACACCATCATACCAATGCCAGCGTTAATTAATAATCCAGACAATAATGCTCCAAATGGAAGAGCGTTACTTATGTAAAGCTCAGAAATAAGAACACTACTAACACAGTTAGGAATCAAGCCAATAATCGAAGTAAATAATGGAGTTAAGTAACGATTAGAAATCATGAAGTTAATAAATGTTTCTTCTCCGACCGAGGCAATAATTAAGCCAAGTGCAGTGTTAATGACAAATACAAACAAGAATATTTGCAGTGAGTGAATTAATGGATGAATTAAGTGCTTATGCAGTTTAACTTTGCCATGATGGTGATGATGAGGTTCACAAGTGACATCTTTTAATTCTTCGGTAGTATCAACCACTACTTGTTTCTTATTAATTAAGTCAATAACAAAGCCAATAACAAAGCCAATTAAAAATTTAGAAGCGATAAGTGGGAGCACCATAATGGTTTTTGGTCCAGGATGAGTAAGTAAAACAATTAAAGCTTCGTCACTACAGCTAAGAAAGACCGCCGCTAATGTACCCATTGAAATATATTTTTGGATGTATAGATCAGCAGCTAGAACACTTGTTCCACATTGTGGAATAATGCCAAAGAGCGATCCAAACAAAGGAGCAATCTTATGATTCTTCGTTAAGAAATTTGATAGTTTATCTTCGATGAAAGATAGCAAGACATGGAACGCAAAAACAAACGCTAAAACAAGCGCGCTATCTTTAAGAGCATCTAATAAAACTCCGCTAGCAATTTCCCATGTCATACGACATATATTTTATTAGTTTTTGTATTCTTGTAAAGAATAATTTTTTCTTCTCTGCATTTAATTTTTTTGAGATAATTTTCTTATAAGAGAGGTTTTACATATGAAAACAATAGGCAACATTTTGTGGCTTATATTAGGAGGATTCTTTGGCGCTATCGAAGCTTTCTTAGAAGGAGTACTCCTATGCATTACCATCATTTTTATTCCAGTCGGACTCCAAATGTTCAAGATCCCAAGTGGATTTAAAACAGTTATCAACGTCATTTGGTGTATTACTGGTGGAATCATCCACTTCCTAGTATACGGATTAGTGGGAGTTATCTTTTGTATTACCATTATTGGTATTCCATTTGGAAAGCAATATTTCAAACTCGCAAGATTTATTCTCACTCCACTTGGACACGATTTCCAATAATATAAATAGAAAAGAGGGCGTTTCTTATATCGTTTGCCCTCTTTTTATATGCTTTCTTTAAGATCTTTAATCTTTTTCTTCCATTCTTTTTTGAAGTCTTCAAATCGTAATGTTTGCAATTCTTTAAACTCTTTTAGTTTGGTGGCTAAGTGCACTGAATAAGAAAAGTCCACGATCATCATTCCAACGACTCCGCCGATGAAATAGGTATAGATCAAATTTTCACTAATCCAATCTACTGCGCTGACAAAAAATGGATTTGCTAAAAAATAATATAAAGAACCAACCGCGAGCCAAATTAATGAGAAAGTTGGGCAAATAATACCCATGATATTTCCTTTTCTATTAGAATAATCCCATAATTTAACTCCTAAGCCCTTAATGAATATTAGGCCAGCGATAAATTCCACCAAAGTCATCCCAACGCCAATAATAAGGATTCTAACGATAATATCCCAAACTTGAGATGTGATACCTAATGGGATATTACTAACCGCATATAAAACAACTACTCCACTTCCATAAATAGGAAGATATGGTCCAGTAAGAAAACCGGGGTTCACCCACTTCTTCTGAGAGACAAATCTTCTAAAAAATAGTTCGATAACCCAACCCACCAAAGAGCCAGCAACAAAAAGAGTAGAGATGATAACTAAATATTTCATACATTCACTATTATAAACCCCTTTTATTAAATAAAAATCTCTTTTATCAAATTGTGTTTTTAGGTTTTATTTAGTATACTAAATTTGTTATGAGCGAATCGAACAAAACAAAAAAGAGCAGAATACGCACATCCACACTCATTGTCTTAGTAATCACTTCTTTTATTGTAATTACAACCGCGACAATGGGTTCTGTTTTAACAGTCCAATCAGTCCGTTCAATGAAACGTATGGTGGAAAACAAAACCATTGAAATGGCCACCACTGCTGCTTCGCTTCTTGATGCCCAGTCATTAAAAGATATGAAAGCGACTGATGTCGACACCCCAGAATACCAAGCTGTTCATGATATTTTAAATTCATTTAAAATTTCTAACGAAGGAACTAGCGGCGAATTAGCGTTTATTTATTTGTGCAAAGAAATCGCACCTGATAGTTTTATTTTCACAATTGATCCATCCGAAGATCCTGCTGAATGGGGAGAAGTCTTAGAATGGACAAGAGCTTTAGACTCCGCTTCAAAAGGTATTCCTTCATTCGATCAGGAGCCTTACACCGATCGATGGGGTACTTTCTATAGTGCATACGCTCCTGTGCTTGATGAACATAATGACGTAGTTATGATTGTCGGAATTGATGTGTGGGCTTCTTGGTATAAAGAATCCATATGGTCGAACTCTCGTTCCATTATTATCATCAGCGCCGTCGCTACTGCTACTGGAATTCTCCTTGGTGTTCTTATTACAATCCGATTAAGAAGAAAGCTTAATAGCTTATCTAATGAGTTCAGTAATTTAGAAAATGATGTTCATAATCTTTTAAGCGAAATTAAAGAACCAATGGAAAACGATATAGTGAATTCTCAAGACACAAATGGAGATGTTTATACTAAAGACCAATTGATTCAATTAAGAAATCAGATTCAAAACACTCAAAAAGAAATCAAAGAATTTATCATTTACACGAAAAAACAAGCATATATCGACGCTCTTTCACGTATCGGTAATCGTGCTGCGTATCATGAAAGATTAAAACAAATCACATTAGATTCTCAACTCGCTGTTATTGTTTTCGATATTAATGGTCTTAAGTGTATTAACGATATTTATGGTCACGAATATGGCGATAAAGCAATTATTGGAGCGGCCTCAATTTGTAAGAGCATCTTTGATGTCGACAATATTTATCGTATCGGTGGAGATGAGTTCGTGGTCGTATTAACTGACAAGCCAAAAGAAGAAGTTTTGAAGTTATATGATTCCTTTGGTCAAACTGCAATCGCATACAACCAAAAAGAAGCACTACCATTTGATTTATATATCTCTAGAGGCATCGCTTTCTTTGATAGAAAAGTCGATAGAACTTACACTGATGTCTTTAATCGGGCAGATGAAGAGATGTACAAACGCAAAAAAGAGTTCCATAAGAACAACCCGAACTTCAATAAACGACATTAATTTATTTTCTTTCCTCAGGTTTAAGTTTCGCCATATTGATGTGGCAATAACCCTGAGGATTTTTATTTAGATAATCTTGATGATATTCTTCAGCAAGATAAAATTTCTTTAAAGGTAATACTTCAATCTTATAATCATTTTCTAAGTGATCATTAAAATAATCTCTGATTATCTTTTCTTCATTATTGTCTAAATAATAGACGCCTGTACGATATTGAATTCCTTCATCTTCGCCTTGTTTATTTATTGAATAAGGATCGATAACCCTTAATAAGTATCCTAAAAGTGTTTCTAGAGAAATAATACTTTCATCATATGTGATTTCAACGGTTTCTGAAGCATCGTCTTTATGTGACTTTAAATCTTCATAATGTGGGTTTTCAAGCGTTCCATTCGCATAGCCAACTTTAGTATTAACAACTCCTTTAGCGAGTGAGAAGAACTTTTCAACTCCCCAGAAACATCCACCTGCAAAATAAATCGTTTTCATATCTCTATTATTTCATTAAATGTAGCAAACAAAAAGTAGATTGCTTGTTAATATATTTGATTTCATTTACTATTTAAGTGAGGAAACACATATGTTAGGAAACGAAATCATTTACCAGATCTTCCCAAGAAATCATTCAAAGGAAGGGACTTTCAAGGCTATTGAAAAAGATTTACCTCGCATCCAAGAATTAGGGGTGGATGTCATTTATCTAATGCCAATCCATGAAATTGGAGTCATCAATAAGAAAGGAACTTATGGCTCACCATATGCGATTAAAGATTATTTCTCAATCAGTAAAGATTTAGGCACTAAAGAAGATTTTATTGATTTAGTTAACGCTACCCATAAGTTAGGAATGAAGCTCATCATAGATATGGTTTTTAATCATACTTCTCCAGATAATGTCTTAGTGGAAAGTCATCCAGAATTTTATATCTATAAAAACGGAAAACTCGGTAATCGAGTTGGTGAGTGGAGTGATGTCGTCGATTTAGATACCTCTAGAGAAGACACTCAAAATTATTTCCTCGAAGTATTAAAATATTGGGTTTCTTTAGGCGTAAACGGATTTAGATTCGATGTTGCTAGTATGATTCCACTATCATTCTTTAAAAAAGCGAGAGAGGCTTTAGGAAAAGATATCATATTCATTGGAGAATCAATCGATTTTGATTTTGCTAACTATTTAAAAGATCAGGGTGAATGTACTACCCCAGATCAAGAAATGTTCCCAACTTTTGATTCATTATATAACTATTCTTGGTTTAATCATTTTGAAAGATTCATCAAAGGTGTTGAAGACTTATCTTCATTAGTGGACGCTTTGAATAAAGATGAAGAATCTCTTGCAGATAAAGGCTTAAGAGTGAACTGCATCGAAAATCATGATCGAGAAAGAATAGCGGGTATCGCTAATAGACAAATGTATGAACTCATCAGTTTCTATTCATATATTAGAGGTCAATTATTCATCTATGCTGGACAAGAATATGGTATCGAACATCGCCCTGACCTCTTTGAAAAAGATCCAATCAACTGGATCAAAAATGATACATATTTAGATATGTATAAAAAGGCTATTGAAGAAAAGAAAAAGCAAAAAAATAATTACAAAATCAAACAAAGATTTGCTAAACTCAATAGCACTACGATTGAAGTTGCCAAATACTTAAATCGACAAGTTATCGAT
Source organism: uncultured Erysipelotrichaceae bacterium (assembly GCA_902800025.1). Classification (GTDB taxonomy): domain Bacteria; phylum Bacillota_I; class Bacilli_A; order RFN20; family CAG-826; genus UBA2450. Next base: position 59,743 of record CADCDA010000008.1, read on the forward strand.
AAAAACCAATTTAAATTATTATAGAGAACTTCGGTTCTCTTTTTTTTATATAGAATTAGTTCAATTTATTTAATAGTTCGTTTAGTTTAATATGGTTATACCAATCACTACGTGGAATAGAAATATCTGGAGTGACACCATAATCATTATGGATATATTCATCACCTTGTTTCATTAATGAAACGTTTTCACTTGATGAACAATAAATAAATCCACTTGAATTAGAAATTTGAGAAATGGAGCAACTTCCGCCAGCGCTTCTTTCTCCAATAATTGTCGCTATTCCACTATCTTTACATATTGAAGGGAAATGGTTTCCGCAAGAAAAACTTGCTCCACTAGTCAAAACAAAGAACTTATATTTGCCTTTAAACGTATCGGTATTAGATCCATAAATTCCGTCTTGATCTAAATCAGTCTTATAGTGATATTGAACAACCGAATCATTTAATAATCGACCACAAGTGATACATGGATCGTCAGTTAAATATGAAATCAAATAAGCAAGTGTTGCGGTTAATCCACCAGTGTTACAGCTTAAATCAATAACAACATTTTTCACGTTTTGATCTTTTTCAATCATATTAAATGCGGAAGCAAAAAACGCCATTGTGTTATCTTCAACATAATCACTTGGATTCGTATTTAGATATTCTTTATATCCTTTTAGGTCAATCACTTTATTATTGTTTCTAGCAAACCTAAATTTATCAAACGCAATAAAGGCAGTTTTATCGACAATATCTACTCCAACATCTAATTTCGCTTTCTTTCTTTCATCTCTAAGTTCTGAAGCTAAAGAAGTAGTCGCGTCGTATCTTTTTCCTGAAAACGAAGTAGTATGGTGATTCGAATTTGCATATGTTGGTAAATTATAAATTGAAGTCACCCCAATCGAAGTGTGGCAATCATCAATTCCTTGAAGGAGGAATTTTGACATTGCTTCATCATATTTAGAAGCATCTAAAGAAAGAAGGTCTTCTTTATATTCTTTGTCTTTGATAAAAGTATCAAAATCTTTAACTTCTGTATTTATAGTGGTTCCATATAATTCATACATCGCAAAGCGTAATTCTTGATAAGTAAAATCTGCAACTTCTTGGCTGCGATTCTTTTTTAAAAACCATGTTTCATCCATATGAATTGTGAGTTTATAGATATCACTAATGGCTTTGCTTTCATCATCTTCTTTATCCATGACAGAAAAATATCTTAAATAAAGAAGATTGTTAGCTTTTTCATATTTAACTTTTTTATAGACATCTTCTTCAATAAGTTTTCCATCTTTGTCATAAGAATCGATGAATCCTCCACCGTTTTTTAAAGAGAAAATTATTTTTTGCCCGCTGGCTTTAATTTCAGTTTCAAAATGGTATTCTTCATCTCCAACAGGAGTTTTATTTTCAAATAAAGCAGTTCCTAGTTTTCCACCACTCAAATCTAATAAGAAATTGCCTTTAGAAGAATAGCAATACTGGACTAAAGGATTTTCTCCAGTTAATGCATCGACATCAAAATAATCTTTTCCGTTATAAATAACAGTCTCATTTCCGAACTCAAAGAATAATGAGTTTAAAAGTGAAAATGGAGCGTAATATTTTCCTTTTTCATAAACGATATCAAAGTTATATTTCTTGCAGTCATAAGTTCTTTCTTTTCCATAGGAAAGATAATGACTTAACGGACTTCCCTTAGTGAATCTTTCAAAGTCATTCGCTCGATAAATGTCATAAGGAAGCATATAGTTGACGCATTTCTTTTCGTTAAAGAAATACATAACATCTTTCGAAGTTGTTACTAAATCCTTTTCGGCGTCAAACATAAATGAACCAAATGGGTTACTTGAAACGATAAACTTGCCATCTTCAATCACATAATCTTTTTTGCTTTTAATTGAAGTAGTAGGAAAAGAGTCACAGTATTCATCTAAACTGACATAAGGGATTTCTCCAAAATATTTATGATGATAAGTCTTTAAAGGGCAAGATCCTTTTTCATCTAATGAGTCAATATATAATCTAGAAGAATCTAAATATAGTGAAATAACTTCTTCTTTACTTGTGGTAGGATTACATCCTAATACAGAAGAAACAATAAATAATAAAGGAACTACTCTATAGATTTTTTGCATAAACTATCTAAGCACTTTTGCTACTTCGTTGACGTCATAGAAATTACCGCTATAGGAAATATCTGGAGCGGCGCCTACTTCATAACCGCTGAAGTATTTATTTTCAGTGTCATAATAGCCTAAATGGAAATTAGATGAATAAGTTAAGAAGGAATTATAAGGTAATTGGCTACCTCCAACAATACATTCTCCTCCGCCACTTTTTGATCCAACTGTTAATGCTAAACCAAGATCTTTTGCGTATGCTGGGAAAGCATTTCCACATGAGAATGAATAAGATGAAGTTAAGATATAGAATTTGAAGTCATTACCAAAGGTAACATCTTTTTCATCGATTTTGCCATCTAAATCAACATCGACTTTGCTTTCCATCTTTCCAATTGCATTATTTTCTCCACTTCTAAAATAAATTGTAGAGGAGTTATTTTTGCTTAATAAGCAAAGCAGTTTGCAAAGTTGTCCGACATAGCCACCACCATTAAGAGTGTCATCGATAACAACCTTTTCAACTCCGCCTTTGGCTTTAATCTCTTTTAAGTTTTTCAAAAAATATCGATATGTGTCTTGATTTTCAATTTCGCTTGGTGTTCCTTCACTTGGATCATAATTCACACCTGCAAATTCATCAAAACTGAAGTAAGCGACTTTGCCATCGCTACTATATCTAATATCCTTATCAGTTTTGTCTTCTAATTTAAGTTGAGCATCTCTTCTTTCTTTAAGAATTCTTTGTAATGAAGTTCTATCATTATTTAATGTTTGGGAATAAGAAATTCCTAATCCAGTTCCTTCATCAGCACAGCTAGAACCAGTAAATCCAGTATGACCATCGTTTAAAATACTCACTGCGTAGGAATACGCTTTCGCTCTTTTTCCACCATCAGGATTAGTCATATCTTCTGCATATTTAGTGTTATTTAAAAATGCTGCCATAGATTTATAACCAATCGTTTCTCCTAATCCATAGAAGTTATCCATTGCATAGTAGAAAGCATCTTTGGAATAAGAAGCAAGATATAAAGGCAGCCTTACTTTTTTAACTTGTTGGGCGCCTTCTCCTTCATATTCTCCAAATTTTTCTTTATATAAATCGCCAGCGAAGCCAACAACAGTTCTATAAACATCGGCCCCTTCTTTGTTTTTCAGTTCTAGTCCAACGTCGTTATATTGTTTAACATCTCCGACTTCATAAATACTATTAAGTCCACCGAGATACCAGAACGAACGTCCAGTTTCTTTAGAAATATGTAAATCTAACAAAGAGAGTGGGAAATAATTATGTTCCTTATATGCAAAAGTTTTAAAGTTGGTGTTTTCCCAGCTATAGACAAAGTCTAAATCTTTTCCAATAAAATAATCTTCACTTGATTGAATAAATTCGGTAACAGAGTTTTTTAATCCATGAAGTGGTTTCATCTCACCTTCAATTGACCCTGAACTTCTTGTAACTTTCTTAGTTGTGCGATCAAATTTAATTGATATCAATTGTTTATCGCCTTTTTTCACAATAAAAGTTGAAGATGCCTCTTCTTCACTAACTTCTGCAACAGTGCCGTCTTTAAAATCTTTTGATAATAAAGAAGCATAAGTTCCTAAAGTTAAATATGGTAATTCGTCTTCATCATTTAAATAGCAGAAGTCGAATTGAGTTGCGCTTTTATAGTCGCTCCATTTTCCTGTGAAGGTCAACTCACGAGGATCTTCAGATAAATATGGGCAATATGAAATATTGTATTGATCAATTTTTACTTCATGTACATCCAATTTTTCTCCTGGATCACTCGGTGTGTTTGGTGTTGTACATCCTGTCAATAAACCAGCGATGGCTATCGCTAATACAAAGTTAGTTTTTTTCATAGATTCTATCTCCTCAATTTTATGATATCACTTATAGTGTCACAAAAGTGTCACTATATAAAAAGATGTGCTAATCTCTTTTTATTCTTGATACATTACACATCTTTAAAGTTTACTTATATTTGCTTGATTATTTTAGCGGGGTTACCACCCACAACGACATTATCAGGAACGTCTTTTGTTACCACCGCTCCAGCGCCGACAACACTATTTTCTCCAATTGTTACTCCTGGACAAATAATCGCACCGATACATATCCAAGCGTTCTTTTTTATGGTTACTTTCTTGAAAAAATATTGATGATGACGATCATTTAAATCATGATTTACTGTCGCAATTTTTACATCTGGTCCAATTAATACATCGTCTTCAATTTCAATGATTCCAGGTGATAAGAATGTTGCACCTTTATTAATCGTGATGTTTTTTCCAAATTTTACTCGACACCCATTATCGCAATAAAACGGTGAAACGATTGAAACGGACTCATCAAGCTCAGTTTGAAATAGCTCGTTTAATAATTCTCGATAATCAGGATCTGTTGGTTTTTTCGAAGATATTTTTAAACTCAATTCATGTGAACGGACAATTTCTTTTAGTCCATCTTCAAAATATGGTTCGTCATCACGAGCCACACCACATCGATCAACTACTTCAAAAAAGCGATTCATATTATTTAGTTTATTCTTAATATCATTTATCTTCCACCACACAATTTATAAACTGGTTTAGCAGATCTTTTAAGTAAATAAGCAATCGAAATGTCTAATATTGAAGCAAATATGAGAACTAAAAAGAATAATAATGCGCAGTGATAATTTGAATCTACACTAATCCAGAGTTGGAATAGTTGCTTAAAAGCAGTAACTACGAATAAATGGCTAAAGAAAATAAAAGCGGACGATTTAAAGATTTCTCGAACTTTCTCTTTTTTAAATAAGGGAGATAATAAGTCGAGAGAAACCCACGCCAATAAAGGTGAAGCAAAACGATAAAAATAATAAGAGTTATCTTCGTATTCTGTGTGATTAATTGTGAAGACAAGCGCTAAAAAGATAAATGCTAATAGAACACTAATAGAAACGACTTTGCTTTGAATTTTACTAGTGAACGAAACATTAAAATACGCTAAATATGAGCCAACAAAAAATAGAGGAATCCAATATAATATTCCACTGTATTCAGGCCTATACAATAAATTGACAAAAAAGAGAACGATAGGGATAACTATTGACCACTTTTTTAGATATTTAAAAATAAAGTAAAGAAGAGGCGAGCAAATAAAGAAAACGAGTAGAGTCCTTACAAACCATAAATGCTTACAATCCTCTGACATTAAAATATTGATAATCGCGGACTTAAAAGTTAAGTTTATTGTTCCTCCTAAAATTAAAGGATAAATAATCTGCATGATTAAAAACGCTAAAATGCTCCAGAAAAAATAAGGAATAGTCAAAGAAAAGACCTTGTTTAAAAGCATTTTTGGATAGCCTTTTAATGTGAATTTAGAAAATAGCAAATAACCTGAAATAACAAAGAAAGTTGGAACACTAGCATCTCCGATTACAATGAAGAATCTTTGAATAAAAAATGAAAAGTCATATCCAACTACAGCTGGATTAAGATAATCAACATATGAAACATGAATCGCAATAACAAAAATAGCTAACGTGAATGTTGCGTAATAAATCTTGTTAGATAGAACTTTACTAATCATTAATATAGATATTACTTTATTTGTTTATCAAAAGCAAAATCACAATTAACGTAAAAAAGATCGACACTTTCGTATCAATCCTATTTAAACTAAGTTGTCTATTAGTTACTTGAACTAGAAGATGATGAATTTTGTATTTTTGCAAATATCATCAGGATTCTAAGCAACAATTCAAGGAATTCGAGAATCAAATCATTAACATATTGAATGTTATATAATTTGAATAGACTCTTCATCATTTCTCTTTCTTCTTGAGTCGCTAAATCGTCTTTTTCTAAAATTTCCAAAGCCTTGTTTTGAGCTTTAACTTCAGTTTTTAAAACCATCAAAGACATCACAAATGACGCGACATAAAATAATAAGCCTAAAACAGCAGAAATAACTGTAGCAACGCCAGAGAATTTAAAGAGAATGATATCAAGAATAACTCCAACAGCGACAATTGGAATAAACATAAGCGGTCCAAAATAAATAAACGGAGTAAGAATAATTCTTGTTTTCATATCCTTATCGCCTTCTTTATCTAAAATCGCTAAAGAAGATTTTTGAGCGCCCATAGCCATAGAAGAAATACTGTTCTTTTTCACAGTCCATCTTCTTAGTCTAACTTTCTTAAAGAAATGAGAATAGCTGTTGCCAAACATAAGTGATCCCACCACTGAGACCTTAATATGGTTTAACCCGTTGTTATCTAAGATTTTTCTCGCTGTTTGTTCACCGTTAATACCGGCTTTATTTTCGGTTCTATTGTAAACGACATATTTGATAGCAAGCCAAATGCTAACAACAGCAGAAACTAAAGCAACAAGTAAAATTAAACATGCTACGATAAAAATCGCCCATTGTAATGCAGGATCAACATTTTTAAATCCTTCTATATTTTCAAATAATGGCATATTAACCCTCCTAAATATATAATCCATATTTTAATAAATAATATGAATAAAAACTAGGTTTTTTAGCCCATACACCTTTCAATATCTCTCGTTTCATTCATCTTTGACACCAATATTAATCATATAAATGAGTGTCGAAAAAGTACTCACTTAAAAAATGAATGCGTAATATTATAGACATCTTTTTATATAAAAAAGGACTGACACATTGTATCAATCCTATTTAATTAAATTGGCTTAAATGGACAGAAATGATGCGACTCTACGTTTATTTCTATCACGCTACATAATGTATCATTTGATTAGCACCATAAATGTTATATAATAAATCTATATTTATTAGCGGACTATCGGCGCTATGAACTAGCTGTAGCAAAGTCGACCATACGCAGGTAAACGATAGGACACCCTAATAAAGACCGCAAGATTGGACGTGTTAGGATCTTGCGTTGTGGAAAGCATCGCCCAGAAGGTAAAGGCAGTAGTACATAAATAAATGGCGACCATTAGGACACGGTTTATGTAGCAATATTACCCACGCTCCACACAAATAGTTGTATTTGAATCAGAGGCCATCCAAAAGAGGATGAAACACCAGTAACTATGGTTGATAGGGATATCATCAGTTAGTTACAAAAGGTGTTTTGTTGTTGGGTGGCTTTTATTATCCCTCTATAAAATGCCTTATCGATTATATAGGGGGATAAGAAATGATTGTCGACACAAAATTTGTCAAATGGGTAGAGAGCCTTTCCCAAAATTACAAAAAGGCTCAAATTAAAGCTGCTATCCACGTTAACAGCGAACTTATCAAATTCTATTACGAATTGGGTGAGGAAATAGCCAAAACATCTTTTAAAGCAAGTTATGGGAATAAGTTCTACGATTTGCTGAGTGCAGAACTAAAAAAAGCCATTCCTAACGCCAAAGGACTAAACCATCAGAATCTAAGATACGCCGAGAAATTTTATACTTTGTATAAAAAGATTTTCCCACAAGTTGTGGGAGAATTGGTGTTGGTGCCTTGGGGCCATCACAGAATTATCATTGATAAATGTAAAACGATTGAAAAATGTTTGTTCTATGTCAAAACAACAGTTGAAAACAATTTATCGAGGTATGATTTGGAAAGCCGCATTTTGGCAAATGTATTTGAAAGAAGCCAAAACACGATAAACAATTTTACAAAACAGTTGCCTTCAATTGATGAGGGCATAGCAAATCAAATAATGAAAGATCCTTACGAATTTGATTTTCTAACAATTAGGGAAAACTATGATGAAAAAGAATTGAAAGACGAATTAACCAAGCATATAGAGTCATTTCTTTTGGAACTCGGAAACGGATTTGCATATGTTGGAAAAGAAGTTCATCTAATACTAGGCTATACGGAAATGTACTGCGATTTGCTATTTTATAACATCAAAGCCCATTGCTATGTGGTGATAGAAATAAAGACAGGTGAATTTAAACCAGAACATATGGGTCAATTGATTGGGTACACCACCGCAATTGATGCAACATTAAGAGGTGAATATGATAACAAAACTGTCGGAATATTGGTCTGTAGAAACAAAGACAATACCTTGGCTCAACACATAATAAATGGAATAAATTTACCTGTTGGCATTTCTGAATACCAATTATCGAATTTAATACCAGATAAATACAAATCTTCTTTGCCAACAATTGAGGATTTAGAAAAAGGCGAGGATAAATAAGATGAAAAAGTTTGTTTTAAAATGGGGCAGAGGAAGTGTTTGCGGAATACAAATAGTGTACAAGACGACAATCGTTGAGGAAGAAAGCATCGATAATATAAATCCATTAGAAATATTGCCCGATGCCATAAAAAGAAAAGTTCCTTACGTTAGAACAATCCACACTTCTGCAACAAAAAGAAATTATGACTATGGTAGCTGGGTGGATTTTATTGAAGCAGAAGAAATAAAATAAAAGGACTGACACATCGTATCAATCCTATGTTTCTAAGTTGGCCTAAATGGACAGAAATGATACAATTGAACACTTCTCAAAAAGCCGAACACTACTTTTTAAGTAAGGCTCTTAATTCTTTTTTGCTTTGTTCTAA
>CADCDA010000009.1 GCA_902800025.1 uncultured Erysipelotrichaceae bacterium
AATTGTTTCTTTATCAAATCTATATTTCTTAACAACTGCGGGATTACCTACGACAACCGCATAAGGAGGAACATCTTTTGCCACTACCGCATTAGCGCCTATAATCGCGCCATCACCAATATGGACTCCTGGTAATATTGTGGCGTTTTGTCCAATCCAAACATCATTCCCAACGACTGTATCTCCACGGTTTCCTCTATCTCCGAATGGTCTAGATAGACCTTTGAATTCATCAATGATTTCAAAAGGATAAGTTGTTAAACAATCTAACATGTGATTAGCGCCATTCATCACAAATTCCACACCTCTTGCTATAGCAACAAACTTACCAATAATCAGTTTGTCACCCATAAAGTCATAATGATGAGTGACATGTTTTTCAAACGATTCTGGTCCATCTTCACTATCATCATAATAGGAATAATCACCCGCAATAATGTTTGGTCTAGTGATTACGCTTTTGATATAGCAAAAAGTTTTAAATTGTGCATTTGGGTAAATTGGTTTCATTTCTTTTTCCATAACAATATGATAACAAAAAATAAAAGGACTGACACATTGTATCAATCCTATGTTTCCCGAGTTGGTGACCTGTAAGGGATTCGAACCCTTGAATGCCACCGTGAAAGGGTGGTGAGTTAAGCCGCTTCTCCAACAGGCCAATAAGTGGCGCCTACCGAGGGACTCGAACCCACGACCGATCGGTTAACAGCCGATAGCTCTACCGACTGAGCTAGGTAGGCAACACTTGCGTCATTCAAAAACGCAAGAATGATAATATCATAAATGATTTTATAAAAGCAATCCTTATTTAATTTTTGCTTCAATTAATTTGAGAACATCGCCCAATGTTGCAACTTCTGATATTTCACTAGAATCAAATTCGATTCCTAACTCTTCTTCAATCTCAAGCATAACTTCCACTAAATCGAGGGAATCTAAGCCTAATTTAAGAAGTGAATCTGATTCAGAAAGATTAGAGACATCAACTCTTTTTGATAAAATATTGGAAACTGTTTTTTTGATATCCATTTTGTTATTCTCCTAATGTTTATTTTACTATTGTAAGAAAAAAAGAAAAGGAGGGAATTTCCCTCCATTCGCTTCTTGGATTCTGTGGCTATTAATCTTCGTAATAAGATAAGACTCTTGGTGATCCAGTTTCTTCTTCAAATACTTCAGAAGCATCTAATCCTAGGTTCTTTGATTTTCCTTCAATTTGCTTGCCAGTGGCCTTAAAGACACTTGCCATCGCAACTGAGATTCCACCAAAGACGACAAGAACTAAGATAATTCCAAGTAATTGGCCTTTAATTTCAGACATTGCTTATACCTCCTTTCCTCATCCGTAATATCCGATAACAGTGCTTCGATTAGCCACAATCTTTACTTCGTTAACAGACATGATTAACGGACTATACATTCGATATATGGTAAAGTCCACTACCTCCCCAACTTGAGGACTAGTTGAACTTATGTGGTCAAAAGTAACTTTGTAATTTTCTTCTAGCAAATGTAAATAATCTAAGTCCGCTCTTCCGCTTTTAGCGATTAGATAACCAATTGCAATCGAGGTATTGTCTAAACTGCTATATGCACTTTGAACGCAGTACATATCTCCACCTAAAAGCACAAAAGCAACAACGAAGATCATTGATATAATCATTCCTAAGTTATATGACATTGATGTAATCTCCTATAATACTGATTATTGATATAGATAAAGTAATTGTGATAAACCCTGCCCCTATTAGAGGGAAAGAATTTAACGTTTCTAAAGACTTCTTTTTCGAATCCAATAGATCTTCCTGAAATTTTATTCTCACATTATTGAACAATAGTTCAAATTCTGAAAACTGATTAATATTTTCTCCGTTATCCACCATTTGATAAATAGACAGCATAAGCGATTCAACTATATGGTTATTAAATTTGGTAGCAAAGTTGATATAAGGACCAACAGTCTTATCAGAATCTATTTGATTGAGAAGAGAATTAATTGCGTCTTCCATAAATGTTGAGCAATAAGGAAGTAGCATCTTAAATGAAGTGTATACGTTGTTTTTGTTTGATATGAAGATTTCAAAATATGAGAGCAACGAAATCAATTCATCAACATGCTCTTTCTTTCTGTTTTTTTCAATACTTGAGTAGCGAGAAACATATAAGAAATCCCCTATAATTCCAATAACGCCAACAATTATTGCGATATAGATTTCCTTGAAAAAGTAATAAATGGCGAATCCTCCAGCTAAGAATATAACCGCCAAAGATACAATAACGATTATTTCTTTTTGATATGATAATCCAAGTTCGGATGTCCTTTCCTTAAGCGACTTTCTCATTTATATCCGCCCCCTTAATCTTTAAATTTGTTCCTTTTTGAATTAATAAATAAATCGTTACAAGAATAAATAGCATTAATCCGATAACCGAAATCATAAAGATGAGTTGCTGTTTGATATAGACATAGAAATCTTTTAACGCAAACCTCAATACGACAACAATAACCACACAGAAAGCCCATAAAACACTAATCTCGACATATTTATGACGACTCATCGTATCGGCTTTAGAAATATATTCTTCATTATTTCTTGTTTCGGTGATTAAGTATTTTGACATTTGAAGAATGTCTCCTCCTTCTTCCTCCCATATTGAAATGATTTGAAGAAATAAACGATAAACAGAAAAGGGAAAATAGGAAGATAGATAATGAAGCCGATCATCATCAGACATATTTTCTAATCCGTTATAAATATCTATAAATTCATTTGGCATGCTTGCCACTGTTGATTCTAGCGACCCTTTAATTGATTTTTTTATCGATAAGGCAATAATGAAGTTGTTCACAAAGTGATAACATTCATGAAATCTTTTTACTTTTATTTCATGTTTCTTTAATAACGGAACAAAAATAAGCATTGACACAACTACATAAATAGCAACGACACCAAGAGCAATAAATATGTTATCGATGGCAATATACGTCACAGCGCCAGAGATGATAGAAAGGATGAAGAATAGGATGTATTTATTGCTCATTAGTGTCACCTCCTTTAACAAAATATTGATTAAACATTTCCGAATGTTCGTGATTTCTTAATAGATAAATTGCATCGTTAGTAAGAGGATAATAATGATGGTTATTTCCTTCTCTTTTATATACATAAAAGAATTTTCCTTTATTATTGATAAAGGCAATCTCCGATATAAATCGATTAATGTGCCCGCTTTTTTCTTCTTTGGTTAGATAAATATAAAAATGGAAATGATAATAAATATCGTTTAGTACTTCGTTATAATCCATCTTTTGTTCTGAGCGTTGTACCATTCTTCCCATTCTAAATGGAAGAGATTTCACATCTTGAGAATGGATTGTCGTAATAATTGGAGCACCCGTCATAGCAGAATTTAAAACATCAAACATTTCTTTTCCTCTCGCTTCAGCGAGAATTAACCAGTCTGGATTATTTCTTAAGGCATTTTTGATTAATAAACTGCATGAAGAAAACTCGTTTCTTTCATCTACTCTCCAGCAAGTTAAATCGATATTGTCTTCATCTCTAACTGAATCTAATTCCGTAACGTTATCAATAACGATAATTCTTTCATTAATTCTCATACTCCTTAATAGATACTTTTGAAATTCAGTCTTTCCACTACTAGTTAATCCTCCAATAACAATTGATTGACGATTAATTAGTAATTCCTTAAGTAGTTCCACTATTTGAGGAGTAAAGAAATCGCTGTTATTGTCAATTCTTGGTTTTTCACTAGCGATACGAATAGAAAATGTCACAACATCATTATCTTTAATTTTTCCAATTGATTGATGAACAGCGTTGATACGGTATTTACCAATCGAAATATCTAAAACAGGATTTGAAAAACTAAATTGTTGCTCGCTTAAATTAGCGATTTGACGAAGGAAGTCTTTAACAAGCTGATGTTCAACACTCATAGAACTTCTCATTCTTCCTTTTGTGTTACTGACATAAAAGAAGTCGCTTCCGTTATAAGAAATATCCGTTACATCTCTATCAGATATCAAAGAAGCCAAAAACGATGATTCGATATACTCAATTGCTTTCTCTTTTTCCATCAGTTTTTACCTCTTAATTCATAATACATAACTCGTCTATAATCGTATTCCATCATTAACTTACATTCGATTGTTATTTCCACTGCGTTACATGTTTTATATAAGCACATTGAACCATCTTCAAAATTGTAATAATAAAAATCAATATCAAACGTTTTTGTATATCTAGTTAAGGCCTTGTCATAATAAGAAAGCAAATCACTTTCAAGCTGTGAAATGTTAAATAGTAACTCCTCTCCATCAAACTTAACAGTTCGGTACATTAATTCAATTGGAGTGTTGATAATCGCTCTATTAAGACCTTGTATAGAAAACGATAAAGAGAATACCATTCCGCAAAAAACCACCAGAATTGACGATAAAAACAAGATAATCATTCTCTTATCCCTCCATGAACACAATAATCTGATTCACCACAAGATCCGAATAGTTTCGCAGATAAATAAAACGACAGAGGAATGGTTATAGTGTTTCTATTAAACCCAGATCCTTCAATAACAATTCTTGAAGCCTCGTCTTCTAATAATCTTTCTTTACCGAGAGGCAAAAATAAAGCGTTTGTTTCTACAAAGCCATTCTTCTTAAACTGACTCATTTCCATGGTTCTATAGTTAACATACATACTTAAATCAAAATCAAAATGAACAGAGTTATTACTTGTCACTTTTTTTAATGGAAAACTAACATACCCATTTTTGTTTTTATTTATCAAAGGATAGACATTACTTTTATCGAGTATTTCTAAATAAGCATTCGAGCAATTGTATTTATTAATTGGATAATATTCAAATTCAACACCACTAATATCAATCTTGTTTGCTTCTCCTATCGAGTAATACTCATTTGTGTCTTGGAAATCATATATTTCTTTCTCAAGCACTATATTAGAGCTAATTCCAAAAACTGATCCTCCATAACTTACTCTTTGCTTATTAGCAACCACATTCGCCATTAAAGGCGGATAAAGAGTTGCATCAAATCTTTGAGACGATCCATTCCCATCTTTAAATGTCATTTCAAGTCTCAACCCACTATTTGTTATGCGGTCTTTTGTCGGAATATTAATATCTCCACTCACGCCATTAACAATTTCAAATTCACGGTTAAAAATATAGTTGTTGTTTTTATATCCTCTAATACGTCCTTGGACAGTTTGGCTAGTCCCTGTATTAAGAAATTTGAAATAGCAGTTTTCATTACTTGTAAACGTGCCATAAATATCTGCTGTAGAAATACTAATACCAATATCGGCTTTAGAATCCGTCATTGATAAAGTCAAAGTAAGCGCTGGTAGAAAAAGTAACTTAGTGTATTTCATAAAAATTCTCCACAAATTCCTTAATTGCGTTCTTCTTTACTTTTTTAAATTTGGCCTCTGTATAAAATTTGCCCCACCATCCTTTATATGCATCATAGAAATATTCATTATTAATAATTGTTTTATGTTCGATACTCAGCCTTTTAAATGCTTCTTCAACATCTGAATAATATCTATAAAACGGGGAGTATACATCATCTTCTCCAGATGAGAGTTTATTAGAGCAAATGTGCCTAAGTGATATGAAATAGATATTCGCAATATGTTTAATTTCTTCTTCAAGTTTTGCTAGTTTCATAAAAGCCCCCTCATATTAATAAGAGGAAAAAAATTGCGATTTTTTAAAAAAATTTTTTTAGAAAAATCTTTTATTAACTATGTTAATAACTTTTTTTATCTTTTTTTGTAAGATTGAAAGAAGACGTTTTGAATACTATATTAAATGCATGATAGTCCTAGCAGGAGCAAGTGCGAGCGGTAAAACTGAAGTAGCAAAAGTCCTAGCGGCTAAATATGGCATCACTAAAATTGTCACTACTACAACAAGAGATAAAAGAAAAGGTGAAGTCAATGGAGTCGATTATTTCTTCGTGAGTAAAGAACGCTTCGAAACCATGATTGTCGAAGATTTGTTTGTAGAATACACTCTTTATAATGGACAAATGTATGGTTCCACCAAAGACCAAATCGCTAATGACAAATGTGTTGTTATTGATCCAGCTGGACTTAGAAGTTATATCAATCTACATAATAAAAACATTGTCACCTTCTATTTAGAGGCTGATGAAGAAACTAGACACAAAAGAATGATTCTTAGAGGAGACGATCCAGAAAAAATAAAATCAAGAATCGAAAATGATCGTATAGCCTTTAAGCCAGAAAATGTCGCTAAAGTTGATTATGTAATTGATGCTTCAAATAACAAATCAATCGAAGAGGTTGCTGATCAAATTTACAAAAAATATATCAATCATCATATAAAATAAGAGGAAGATTAAAATTATTCTTCCTCTTCTTTTTCAAATTGGGTATCAACAACCCTTATTTTTTCTACTGTATATTCATCCGCCGCTAAGATTTCAATTTCATAACGATCTGCAAATGTAAATTTATCACCTATAACTGCAAATCTATCTAATATTTCTTGGCAGAATCCAGCAACAGTCTCATAATCAGTTTCAAATTCTCCGTTATATTCAATGAGCTCAAAGAAATCTTCAAGATTCATCGTTCCGTCAATAATATAAACGCCTTTGCCGTTATCTATATATTCTGGCTCGTCTTCATCAGTCTCATCAAAAATATCACCAACAATTTCTTCTAAAATATCTTCCATTGTAATAATACCTTCCACTCCACCATATTCATCAATTACTACCGCAATATGGATTTTGCTAGTTTTGAATTCTTCAAGTAAATCTAATAATTGTCTATTTCTTGGGATGGTTAATGGCTTATAGCATAATGACAAGACATCGATTTCTTTTTCACCTTTAAAGATAGCTTTTGCTAATTCTTTTATTGGTAATATACCAATAATGTTATCAATTGTCCCTTCGTATACTGGGATACGTGAATGTTTAAAGATTTCACCTTCTTTAATAATTTCATGGATATCATCATCTTTATCAATTGCATAGACGTCTACTCTTGGAGTCATAATCTCATGAGCCTCAACATCAGAAATATCTAAAGCGCTTCTTACTAACTCAGCTTCTTCTTCATCATATTCTTCATTTTCTTCTAATTCGTCGACCATTTCAGTGATTACATCTTCATCAATTTTGTCTTCTTCAATTGATTTCTTTTTGAATAATTTAGAAATAAGTTGGAAAAACTTACTAATTGGCCATATGACAACAAATGTTAAATATTTAAACACTAACATTGGATAGACATAGACTTTACTTAGAGTGAATGAGAATCTCTTTGAGAAAGCTTTTGGAGTAAATTCTGCAAAGATGATAATAAAGACTGTGAAAATAATAGTTACAACAGTTGTTCCCCAATCAGGATTCCACGCGACACCAATGAGAGTGACAATAGATGAAGCAAAAATATTCACCAAATTGTTTCCAAAAAGGATAGAGGCAATAGAGAATTCATAATCTGTTGCAAACTGATATGCAAGTTTAGCGGCTTTATTACCTTCATCTGCTTCTTGTTTAAGTTTGTCACGATTGACGACACTATAAACCATATCAGCGCTAGAGAAGAACGCAGATAGCACTGAGCATATAGCAACAATTAACCAATAATACCAGGCCATTATGCTTTCCTCCTTTTCTGACTCGCAGGTTCAGAAATATCAGAAACAATCTCTTCTAAGATATCTTCCATAGTGACCATGCCCACAACTTTTTTGTGGTCGTTTCTAACGATTGCGATATGAGTTCTATGTTTTCTAAAACCATGGAACAAATCATCAATCATAATTTTATTAGAAACAAAATATGGCTTTTCCAATATACTTCTTATCGCTAAATGAGGGTCTTTTTCGTACTCTTCAAAATAAATTTTTACAAGCAAAACACCAATTATATTGTCAAAAACCTTATCATATACAGGGATTCTTGAGTAATTGGTCTTACAAATAATATCTTTGAGTTTATCATTAGTTAAGTCTTTAATGTTAAGAGCAAACATCTTGCTTCTTGGAGTTAATACTTCCTTAACATTAGTGTCTAGATAATCGATTGTTGATTGAACAATCTCTGCTTGATCTTCATCGATCATCTCTTCTTCAGAGGCTTTTTCAATTACGTTTTCTAAATCTTCTTCAGTGAATTCTTCTTCGCTTTTAATTTTGAAAATCTTTTCAAATAGTTTTACAACTCCTTCGAAAACAAAAGCGATTGGGAAAAGAACAATCATCATCACATATGTTGGATATGTAAAAATGAGTGACATTGTATCTGGAATAGCTCTAGCGATAGTCTTAGGAAGAGTATCGCCAAGCATATAGACAATAAATGTCATGATAATAGATGAGATTAATGAAATATTATATTCCGCTAAACCGGTAGATTGAAAATATCTTAAAAAGAGCACTGTTGATACAGCGGATATAGCAATCGCAACAATATTATTTCCAATAAGTACAACGGTAAGAGCACGGTCATACCTATCTAATATCTTTAGTAATGTTTTTGCAAGTTTACTACCTTCATCTGCTTTGATTTGCATCTTGAACTTGTTGCAACAAGCGAAGGCGGTCTCAGCGCCCGCAAAGAAGAAATGTAAAACAAGTAATATTATAATGATGATCCACGATATACTAGGGTCAGGCATTAATCAACCACTTCCAATCTAAACCTGAGTTCGGTTAGATATTATATCATATAACCTGTAGTTTATTAATTATTATTTGCGTGTACATATGTACACATATAAGAAAAAGTCGATGTCAATGTTAAGTGACAAGGACGATGCAACGATTAAATATTTTATAATGTGAATATTTCTACTGTTCCTGGAGAAAGGATGGTTTTATGAAGAAGAAAGCCAGGTTAACAATAGACGATCGAATAAACTTACAAGCCGCTTTAGCTAAAGGCACTTCTCTCAAGGATGTTTGTAAACTATTAAAGAAGAACAGAACAACGATTTGTCGAGAAATAAACAATTATTGTTATATCAAATCATTCTCTAAAAGTTGCTCTCATTGTTCAAAGCTTCAATTTTGTAGAGAGAACGGGATTGTCTTTCCCAAACATAAGAAAGCATGCCCTGATTATGAGGAGCTTAAATGTTTTAGACTCAAAAAGTATCCATATGTTTGCAACGGATGTTATCTCAATAAGTATTGCAAGAACGACAAGCACTACTATGACTGCACTAAGGCCGAAGCAATGTCTTTAAATAATCGTGTTTCAACCAGAAAACGCAAACTTATATCTCAAGAGCAAATAATTTATATAAATAAGATAGTTTCACCTCTTATCAAAGATAAAGGGCAAAGCCTTCATCACGTTTATGTAACAAATCCATCGTTACATGATATTTGTTCAGAAAGAACGATAAGACGGCTTATTTATGATCGATATCTCGATGTGAAAGCTCATAATCTACCAAGATTTGTTAGATTTGATCACAAGCAACAATATGCAGTTGTTAGAGAAAACAAGATTGCTAATATAGAGAGAATGTATGAAAGAACATTTACTGATTTCACTAGATTTACCAAAAGAAATCCAGAATTATCCGTTGTTCAATATGATTCAGTTATAGGCCAAATAGATGATAAACAAGCTATTCTCACTATTACTTTTCCAAAAGAAAGATTTCAATTTGGAAGAATAATACAAAAAGGTGATCATATATCTGTAATTCAAAGTATGCGTTGGCTATTTAAACTTATTGGTTATGACAAAGCTAGAGAAGTATTCGCTGTCAATCTTGCTGATAATGGGGTTGAGTTTTCTTGTTTTCATAGGCTTGAACAATATGATGTACGAGTTTATTTTACAAACCCATATAGATCCACCGATAAAGCAGCTTGTGAAAGAAACCATGAGTTTATTCGTTATATCATTCCTAAAGGAAAAACGCTGGATGGTCTTACACAAGACGATGTGAACTTAATGTTTTCACATATTAATTCATATGTTCGAGAGTCAAATCAAAAGAAAACTCCCTACGAATTAGTCGTAGAGAGATTTGGTCCTGAATTCGTCAAGTTAATAGGTATCAAACGCATCGATCCACAAGATGTAATTTTGAAACCTAGATTACTCAAGAAAAAGTAATTTATTAGCCAGGACAGTAGAAAGCACTTATATTCTCTGTTGCAATGAAATAGTCAAATAAATTGCCAGAAGTGCTTTCTTATACCTTAATTTTAAACATTTTTTCCACTATTGCAAATGTTGGCAACTTCAATGCAACCACTATTTTTTTATAAAGAAGAAAACAGGCCAAAATAAAAGACGACACAAATAAATTTGCATCGTCCTTGTCATTTAACAAAAGTCGATGTCAATAGACACCGACTAATTGATAATTGTAGTTATTCTTTTTCTGGTTTTTTACCGCTAGCCAATTCGGCTTTAAGTTCTTTAACCCAGTTAACTTTTCCAATTTCACCTTGCTCAAGGCCATCTTTTTCCATGACGTCTTGAATAAGTTCTTTACATCTTCTAACAGATAATGGTGATTTAACTTTAAAGACAAGAGGAATATCTTGATACATATCTTTATCACTAGCATCTTGAATTGGAAGAGTGCTATTAGCATAATCTGCTGGATTAAGAGCAAAGTATAACTTAAGTGATTTGCCCGCTACTGTAATACGGACATACATTTTCTTGTGTAAGCGGAATGTATCGCCAACAGCAGAGATTCTAGATTTGACACCATAACTTAAGATTTCGTTCTTAAGTTCGTTGTATAAGTCTAAGACATCATTTTCGGATTGAAGAAGTCTTTCAGCAAATGTTAATCTTTCGTATTCTTTCTTTTCTGGAGCAGGTGCGGTTTCGACCACTGGTGCTTCAGGAGCTTTCTCTGGTTTAGGTTCTTCAACCTTTTCCTTCTTTACGAATAATTGACGTGGAGCTGGTTTAGGTTCTTCTTTTTTCTCTTCTTGAATTGGAGCAGGTGCTGGTTCAGCTTTTGGTTCTTCTTTATGAATTTCAACAACCTTCTCAACAGACTTATTTTCAACAACCGCTGGTGTTGGAGTGGAAACTCCATTAATTCCACCATTGAAGTATTGAACAACAAGTGGTCCACCAAATGTTGCGCCAGTAATTGTTTGATTTCCATTAGGCGATGATGGTTGTTGTTGTGGTTGATTAACAGTGCTACGAGCAATTTCGTCTCTAACGATATCTCTAACAACTTCTCTTAATAAGCTGGCAAGTGATGCTTGATCGATTCCAGCAGTTTGAGGATTTGTATTATTAACGTTAACTTCAACGTGTTGTTTTTCTTCTTTTGGCTCTTCTTGGATAGAAGCTTCTGTAGGTTCTTCACTCACAGCAACTTCTTCTTCAGGAACTGGTTCGTCTTCAGCGGCTTCTTCAGGAACTGGTTCTGGTTCTTTTTCGATAACAGCTTCTTCTTCAACAGGTGCTAATTCTTCACCTTCTTGAACTGCTTCTGGATCACCAACGAGTTCAGCAACAGATGCTGGTTCTGGTTCTTCAACCTTTTCTTCTTTTGCAACTTTACCAGCATAGATAAGTCCGATAACCACTGTTGCAATAACAGAGACAAACGCAAGGATACCAGCGATAAAGACAGCAAGAGCAAAGACACCGAACCAGACCATTGCACTATTTCCTGGTTGGAAAGCAGCTTGTGCAGTTGCTAAATATGTCACACCAGTAATGATAATAATGTATGCAACATAAAGAGCAGCAACTAATGCCAAAGAATAAATGGCAAATAATGGTTTTTTCTTATTGATAACATAGACAATACCGAGGACTAAGAGAATAAGGAATAGCCCAGAGACAACATAAGTGATAACACTAATGATTAAAGCAATGTTATCGCCAAGCGATTTGTAAAGTGAAATGAACTCTTGTGCCCTAGCAGCATCGAATGGGAACAAGAATGCTTGGGAAATGAATTGAAAATCAAGGCCAAGTTTAACGCCAACTAAATCAAAGCTACCCAAGACATAGAATGGGTAAAACACATATGTAGCGGCAAAGGCCAAAATGAGAGATAAACTCATTATGAAGAAAACTAATAAAGTTCTTCTTAGCGCAGAATGTTTATTCATAACAAACCTCCAATAACTAATGATAATTTAATATATATACGCGCGAAAAACAACTTTTTTTAATATAATTATGGCAAAAACAGGCAAGATATACGGTTTTTGATGAAAAATCCTGCAAAAAACCCTTATATTTTTGAAGAAATAAAATTAATTTCTCAGCTTTTTTGCCAAAAATCAAGGAAACGAATTAGTTCTATTTGCCGCCCTCATTTATCGATTTAAAGCAGCAGTAAAGAGCAGTTGAACTTAACAATTATTTACCGAAATGTGGGATAAAAAAATAAGAGGTTTTTAGCCTCTTAATTTATTATTGTTTTCACCAATTATTATTCGATGATTTTATACTTAGCGTTGAAGTGTGAATCATACCAATAATATCGATTTTCATCCTTGTCATGAGAGTCGTACCAGATCTGAGAAACCATCTTATCTGTCTTTGCTAATCTATCAAAATCCCAAGCATATTTAACGTAAGAAATATTACGCCAATGACCGCAGAATAAGACGGTATGTGGACGTGCTTCAAACACTTCGCCATCAGCGTTTTCCCACTTCACTTTTGTAAATATATCGCCGGTTTTAAATTCTTCTGTTAAGAGCATTCCACCTCTTGCAGATGCCACTTTTCTTAAATCTTCAATGTCAATTTTTGTTCTATCTTTATCGATGTCAAAATAGTGATTTAATCTAGTTGGCTTATTCTTTAATTCTTCATAATCTAATGGTTCACCATCATTAGTCTTCCCTTTGCAAGTAAGATTGATGTCACTCCATTTTGAAGGAATTGAATTAAACTTATCAACACCATTGAAGTAGGCATACATCCTTGCTTCATCATTGTGATTTTTCCAATAATAAGGAGCATTATCGTCTTTTAATAATCTTTTAATGACGAACTTCTTCATTAATTTTTTAGGACATAATTTAGCTAATTTAAAATATGGATGAGTCTTTAATACATGTTCCCAAAACCCTTTGATATCTTCGTGTTGATAATCAAATAAGTCATTTAGTTTATCTCCGTCAGAGTACCATTCTCCATGGAAATTTCTAAGTGAATTATAGTTTGTGTCAAAGAAATCTTCTGTTGTGCACCCAATAATTTCAAATCCGAGATCTAATGTCTCATATCCGGTGACACGGTTATTTAATCCACCAGCGAGATTAAAACAGTGTTTCCAGAAATTTGTTTCGTTTAACTCGCCAGCGATATCTTTTTTAATAATATTTCTAATAAGAACTGCACTATCGTTCGCAGTCGCCCATTCTAATGGAGAATTATAACAAGTATGGAACATCAAACCATCACTGATGTTTTTCATTAATAGTTCATCATAAAGCATTGCTGTTTGACGAATAACAGTCCAACAATGAACATCACTTTCCAAAACTGTAAATTCTCCTCTCATTTTAGTTAGAGAATAAATATCAAATGGAGAGATTAATAATGGATCACCCACTTCTGCAAATGGATGTTTATAATTTCTATCACCATATACACCAATTGTGGAGATATGAATGAGTTTTGGCTGATTCTCTTCCATCTCTTCTATTGCTTGAACTAATATTTTTGGTCCGATTTCATTTGCTTCAATCGCATCTTGAGGACACTTATCACTTGCCGGAGGTATAACAGCGGCCATATTGACAACATAATCCGCACCACTAATAACGTCCTTAACATCAGAAAGGTTTGCAATTGTACCAAAAATAATACGGTATTCTTTTCCGCTCTTTTTTATTTTCTTAATAATCTTTTTTGAATGTTTTTTATCATTAATCAACAAGTTGATTCGTGTGACAAAATCTTCTTTAAGTAACGTCTCCGCCACTTTTGTTCCCATGTTACCAGGAACGCCAAACAATGTTATAACCATAATTAATTACTACTATAATACGTGACTCATTTATGAAGCAAAAATCAGAAATAATATCTCTAGCATAAGATGAATTATCTAAGGTAATCCTTTGTTTCTGATTTTTTTATAGTCTGCTCCTTTCGGTAAATCATACCATATTCAATAAAATTATTGAATGCTATTTGTTTCCACCACTTTTTCTTCTTTAGGAATATCTCCTGATTTAGTTAAAGCATATTTTGCCGCTAATGGACCAGCTAATTCATAAACCAATGTACTCGTTAAAACAACCGCCAGTACTAATGACGCTGATTCAAAGTCGCCTAATTCGTTAAATAGCTTATTCGCAGTGGTTGCTAGACCGATCGCGACACCAGCCTGAGGGACTAACGCTAGTCCAAGATACTTTCTTACTTGTGGTTCGCACTTTGTAATAGTTGCTCCTGTAAATGCGCCAAGATACTTACCAATAACTCTAAAGATGATATATATAGTCGCAATAACAAGAACAATCAATCCTTTTTCATTGAAGAAAATGCTCAAATCTAGTGATGCACCACTAAGAACAAAGAACATCATAAAGATTGGAGAAGTAAATCTATCGAGAATATCTAGTGTTCTATCCGCATCTTTTGCCATGTTGGTGAATAACGCTCCAGCCACCATACACATTAATAGGGAGCTCAATTCAAAGCCACCCATAAATGGTTGCTTAAACAAGAAATACATTCCAATAGAGAGGAAAACAGAGAAAATACAAAGGACTAATTTGTTGTTCCTAGAATGGAATATTTTGTTGATAAAACTGATAAGAACCCCGATAATTGCCCCAATTCCTAAAGAAATAGCAATTTCAATTAATGGCTTACCAATCATCTTATAAAATGATAATTCTCCACCACTAGCA
Organism: uncultured Erysipelotrichaceae bacterium; assembly: GCA_902800025.1. Taxonomy (GTDB): domain Bacteria; phylum Bacillota_I; class Bacilli_A; order RFN20; family CAG-826; genus UBA2450. The sequence continues at coordinate 14,923 of CADCDA010000009.1, forward strand.
ACGCCTGTTGCAATTTGGAATAAAATCGCAAATAAAATTAATGCTGCTGCATCATCTAAAGCCACAACAGGTAAAACTGTATTCACAAGAGGACCTCTTGCTTTATATTGCCTAATGACCATTAATGTCGCAGCCGGTGCTGTTGCGCTAGCAATAGCGGATAAAGTCAAAACAAGTTCCAAAGAAACATGTTCAGGAGCGATATAATGAGCAGCCAATAAAGACGCTAAAACCAAAATAGACGCTCCTAGCGCCTCAAGAATAGTGATAACCACTACTCTTTTACCAACCATTTTTAAAGCAGAAGACTTAAATGAGGTTCCAATTGAAAAAGCAATAAATCCTAAAGCAACTGTTGAAACCCAACTAATCTTATCAACAAATTGGTAAATATAACCCTCTTTGATTCCGTTATAGGTGAAGTTATTAAAGAAAACTCCCAAAACAAAAGGACCCATTATAATACCGGTAATGATATATCCAGTAACGTTAGGGAGTTTGAGTAATTTCATTAATCGCGTTGATAATAATGCGACAATCAAAAAAGCAGCGATATATACAAATATCAAATTTTCCATATTCTATTAAATAGATCCTTCGTAATCGTCGATTGGACGAGAGAACATAAACCCTTTAATTTTCTTAAAGTTTTCAGTACTCTTTCTTACAACTTCTTTTAAATGCTCAAGTTTGTCATTATCAACAATGAATAAGCAGAGAATACTTTCGTTAGCGGTTACTTTTTCAACTTGTCTCAAACTGAAAAAATATCTATCTTCAGGAGCTTCATCAATCGCATGTCTTAAAGATTCAGTAGTCATAATGGTTGCGTTATAACCATTTTTTCTAATTTCTTCTAAGGTATGCACCGCTTCTAACGATGATTTCAATACTAAATAAACAATTCTTTTCATAAGTTCACCTTCGACACGTATTATAGTCTTATATTTATAAGTTGTTAAATAATAAATATTTTATTTATTTTTGAGATAACTATCCCAAACATTAAGTTTATCTTTTGAACTCAATTCTCTTATTACTCTACAAGGTACACCTGCCGCAAAAACATTACTAGGGATGTCCCTTGTAACTACCGATCCAGCACCGATAACTGCATTGTCTCCAATCGTAACTCCTGGACAGACAATAACTCCTGATGCTAGCCAGACATTATTCCCAATAGTGATTGGCTTCGCGTATTCGATATTATAATAACCGTCCGGATATTCTTGGATAATTCTTTCTTCGCCAAGCATTGGATGCATAGGTGTTACAACCATAACTCTAGCACCAAACATGACATTATCGCCTATAGTGATTTTTGCAACATCCAAAAGCATGCAATCAAAGTTCATATAGAAGTTTTTTCCAAAACTTACATTAGTGCCATACTCCACCCTGAAGTTTGGTTCAAAAAAAGCAGTTTTAACATTACCTTCCAGAGGAAAAATCTCTTTTAGAAGAGTCATTCTTCCCTCCATATCATATGGAGATAATAAATTATATTTATTTACTAAATATCGTGTTTTTAATCTTCTACTAACTAAATCAGGATTGCTACTGTTATATAGTTTTCCTTCTCTCATTTTTTCATATTCGTTCATAAATAGATATCCAAAAACCTTGCCATTGCATTATTGACAGTTTTCGATTCCTCTAGTTGAGGCCTAGTAACATTATGTACATGGTCCACTCTCTTATCATCACTATCGATGTCAAGGAAGGCATAACCTTTCTTCCCTTTCATATCTTCATTCAGTTTTAATGATTCCGCTCTAATGAAATCAAGTTTACAAGTCGAAACAAATAAAGGGACATCAATCATCGAGATGTATGTTTTAGGAGATAACGCTTTCATATGCTCTTTGTCATTATATTTTGGTCCAAGCATTCTTTTCATTCCACTATTAGATAAAACCCCTACTCCAAGGTTTGTAAAATCGTAAACAGGACAATTAAGTAATATTGCTTTTACATCAAATTTTGGAAGGTCTAAACCAATAATTGAGGCCACTTCTTTATTGATAATCGCTTCAGAAAGAAGTAAAGCAAAATGTCCTCCAGCGGAATCTCCAGTCATTACAAATTGATCTTTTTCTAAGCCATATTCTTCTAAATTATCAAATAAATGTCTAAGGTTCGCGGCACAATCTTTTAATAAATCAAGAGTGTCAATTTTCCCGTTATTGAATTGATAATCTATTAAAACAACATCATATCCTTCTTTAAGCATTTCATATCCAAAAGGATAATTATCAAAGTGACGCCCTAAAATGTATGCTCCACCATGGATATTAATAACACAAACGTGCTTTCTATTTTCTTCGTTAGCGAGATAAACATCGTAAGTATGTTGCTTATTGCCATCATCAATATATGGAATATTTATCTTCTCACGAAAAGTATGAGGTGGATAAGTTTTTCTTCTTTTAGCAATCGAACGATTAATAAAAAACTTAAGTAAGTTTAATGATACTTTGCCACTTTTCATATATTCATTATCTTAAATAGTTAGTTATTTTTCAAATAAAAAGACCATCAGTGATGGTCCTTATACATTATAATTCTTTAACAAATCATTTAGTTCGCAGCGATTAACTCTTGCGAAGATGTGTATATACCTTAGATTAACCGCTCCTAGCATAATGAATAATGGCCAAGCTAGTAAGCCCATATAATACCAGGGGCTAGCAATCCATCCCGCGATAATGAACGCTACTCCGCTAATAATCATTAATATTGATAAATATCTTAAGATTGTTAGGAATATCGTTTTCCAATATTTATCTGAAATACTCATTATATTTACCTCCTATTTTTCTAACTCAAGGACTTTAACCAATCGTTCGTCAAACTTATGGAAAGCTTTGTTTTTGGCGATATTATCTTTTGTTGATTCGTTTTCAACGAATAGATAATAATCTAAATCAGATTTTAATTCATTGATGCTCTTAAGAATCGAATCTAATTCTTCTTTAAATTCATCTTCTTTTATAGATGTGTTCTTTTTTAATCTTTGAATGTATGTGCACTGTAAGGCGAGATAGAAAGCATTCTTTTCAGATGATGATTTTTTAAACTCTTCTTTGATTCTGTCTTTATTTCCACTAAGGACATCATGTTGAGTAATTGCCACTACCGCAATTGGGACAGCAGCGACTAATGGTGCAAATGGTAAGAGAATCCCAAACCACGCAGCGGTTAATGCTAATAAGACGTTTGCTTCTATGCTTTGTATAGACTTTGATCCAATCGCATTATAGTTTTCTTCTATTTGTTTTTTGATTTCAGACAAAGTCTCCTTTTTATCAAATAACGCTAAAGAAACCTCTTGTAATCCTTCTTCTACATATTCATATTTATATTCATCATCGAGAACAATAGATGCCACAAATAGTAGTTTGGCTAATCCATATTTATCTTTTTCAAATAAGATTTTAATTGCGCTCTCTGCTGCTTCTTTGCTAATGACTTCACTATGTTTTTTATTGAACTTCTCAATTGATTCGTTGATTGATTTTGTAAGTCCATCAAAATTTCTAAAGTTTCTCTCAAAGAAATGACCAAAGTTATTCATAGCACCTTTAAATGTTGTCTTTTCTTCTTTGACATCCTTAGTGCGTTCAACATTTCTTTCATTAGCTTCTTTAGCTTTAAGAAGTCTTACTTGTTGGAAATATATGAGTAAATCTTTTTCGTTATAATTAACTAATACTTCATTCATTTTTTGATTTCCTCCTCAATAATCTTTTTAAGATTATCTAAGTCTATTTTACTTTTATTACTTTTAATCAAGTTCACTATTTCATTAACTTTTATATCTTCATCTACTCCACCAAAATTCTTCTCGCAATATTCAATAATTTCTTTTCTGGTAACGTTTTCTTTTTCCATTAAATTAAATAATTGAATAAAGCTATAAGGGAGATCATCATATTGGCAATCATTATACGCTTTTAAATATTTGTAAATTGATGGCCTGGTTTTTCCTGTTAAATTTGATAGTTCAGTGATTGAAAATGTCAATTCCATGGTTTTATCTCCATCACTAGAATAGACTTTTTTACAATCTACAGTCAATATTTTTTTACACTTTTTTACACATATTGAAAAAAATGATTTCCTTCAAACTAAAGTTTGCTATACAAATAAATAAAAAACCTCCGTCATTATAATTCTGAAATTAATGTTTAGAGGTTACTAGTGAGTGTGGGCTTGTACTACGTTTTTAATACAAATTGAAGGCTCTATTTTTGTTGAAAATTGAACTTTTCGTTGAAACATTAGATTTAATTGGTTTAAAAAGCCGACTAAGCATATTGCCTAATCGGTTTTATATGTTTTATTGATTTAAATTATTCTTATTTTTTCTTATTCAAGAATGGAATATTGATAATGCCTTTTTTATGAAGAATGAATAGAACACCACAAGCAATAAGTGCTAATACTAAGATAGAGCCGATAACGATACCTGCAATAGCACCACCAGATAATCCTTGTGGAGTGACCACTTTGAGTTTTGCTAAAGCTTCTTCGGCGTCAATTAGTTTTTGTAGTGTTTCTTGTGAAACTAAAGCTTTTTCATCAGCGTCAAGAGAATCATAAGCGGCTCTAGCCTTTTCAATAGCGGCTTTGTCGTTAAGAGTGACATCTTTAGCATTTGGTAAAGCATTAATCTTGTTTGTAACACTTACTGCAGATTCAGTGACAGTTACAGCACAAGTAGCTTTAAATTCACCATCTTTAGTTGTTACTGTGATCACTGCATTACCGACACTAACAGCAGTTACTTTACCAGCTTCATCTACAGTCGCAACACTTTCATTATTACTTGACCAGGTTACACTCTTATCATCAGCGTCATCTGGAGAAACAGTTGCAATTAATGTTTCATTTCCTCCATATTTAATCGTTGTCGATGATTTATTTAATGAAACTCCTGTAACCGCAATAGGTTCTGGTTCATTATATTTTAAAGATAAAGAATCTCCATGTTCAGTTAAAACTGTGGCTTCAACATGGATTAATCCTTTTGCATCAGTTGTTCTTTTAAAAGTCGCATCTCTATAATTCCAATACCTATCTCCACCAATATAGCAATACTTAAAACCATCAGTAAAATCGGAAAGAGCATATTTCACCCCGTCTTCAATATTACTAATGACGAAATAAAATTTAGAACCAGTTTCTGTATCATTTAAAGTAATCATACTTCCATATTCAACTTTATATTCGTCAATAACCATTTCCCCACTCATTGGTTCGGCTTCTACAATGTTATAAACGGTATCATCTTCAAGCGTAACACTAGCCAAATAACCGATAAAACCATCTGCATCAGACAGTAATTCAAGGCTTGCTGATTTATAGGGATATTCTGTTTCATCAATTTTTGCATAGCTGTGATCAACCCTCATTTCAGATAAGGTATACACCTTATTTGGTTTTAATTTGTGGTTGGTGGATGTATATGAATCAGCATAATCATTAACCGAGAAATAAAATGTCATTTTCTCGGTTTTATTATAAAGATTAACAACTACAGCAGGATAAGAATAATATTCATTTGTATCTTCGATTATTACATTTGTAGCTTCTGGCTCCGCATATACCGGGGTACTATCTTTTTGAACATTTGCATAACCGGCCAATAAGCCCATAGTCATAAGAGCAGACGTCATTAAGACTAATTTCTTTTTCATTTAATATTTTCCTTTCTTAAATTAGTTATATGAATAATCACTTACTTTAAAGTAATCTAGTAAAAAAATGCATTCAAGAAAAAGAAGGCAAAATGATACTTTCAAACTATCAAAGTAACATTTTTGATTTATAATAAATGAAAGGGGATTGACTTTATAGATATGAAAAACAATAGAACTAAAAAACAATTTGAACAATCTTTATTCTCTTTGCTACAAAAGAAAAACTATCATGACATAACTGTTAACGAGATATGCGCCTTAGTTAATAAAACAAAGATGACATTTTATCGTAACTATAAAGATAAAGATGTCTTATTAGCGGAAGCCTCCATTAATTTAGTTAATAAAGAATATAACGAAGAGTATGATGAGATTTTAGCCAAGGAAACCGACGTAGAAGAAATTGAATATCAATCTTTAATAATTACTTTTGATTGGGTGGCAAAACATTACAATCAAATTCAAAATCTAATCTATAAAGGCGAAACCTTTCCTCTTGAGATATTTAAAAATGCTCTGTTTGATAACTACACTAGATACTTAACCGAAGTAATTGCTTCTACTGGTTATGATATTCCAAGTGATTACATGTCTATCTTCTGTTTTGAAGGATTATATAATATTTGCTTATACTATGCAGAAAAATTAAATAATAATAAGAATAAGAAAAAGACAAGAGAGGACGCTAAAAAAGCCTGTCGTTTATTAGCTAAGGCTGTTATGGCTCTTATAAAAGTTCAGTAAAAAAAGGACTGATATTTAGTATCAATCCTATTTAACTAAGTTGACAAGGATTTCCAATAATGATACAAACCGAACACTTTGAAGCATTTGGCGAACACTATTGTTTTTCTTTCCAATATTTGAGATTTGGAAGCATTCCTCTCATATAAGTTCTAGCTTGGTCTTCAGGAAAACCCTGAGCGACCATATGAGGAATGCATGTGTTGATTAAATCGTCCATATTGTCGTAAGTGAATTTCTCGTCGTGATAGCACCACTGACAGTAGTCTTCGTTAAACGAACCATCTTTTTCTTTGCTCATTAATGAATCTTGTAATGGCATACCACAACACTGGCACACTAGTTGTCTTGGTGATCCTAAAAGAGTGTTGATTGATACATCAAACAGTTTAGATAGTAATTTTAACGTTTCAGTGTTTGGTGTAGTTTCGCCAGTTTCCCATCTTGATACGGCTTGTCTAGTAACCATCAATTTTTCCGCGAGTTCTTCTTGGGATAACCCATTCTTTGTTCTTAATTCTAATAAAATATCTTTGGTTTCCATTTTCTTTACCTCTACCTATATTTTAGTATTAAAGGATTTCCTATCAAGCAACTCACTGTTGCTAACGAAAGAAAAAAAGGACTGACACATGGTATTAATCCTATTTAACTAAATTGGCCCAAATGGACAAAAATGATACAACGCTACAGCTAGTTTTGTTCACGCTACACCACTCTTAGATTTCTTCGATTATTTTTAATCCGATATCAAGTTTTATTAAATCGTGATTGGCGGAATGTAGAAGAGATTTATCATAATCTCCTTCAATTAAAACATCACCTGGTTGTAAAAAGTCATAGAGTTCAAGCTTGAAATGATTGGCTACCGCCTGGCATGCTGCCAGTTCCATTTCCACCACTATACAGCCTTCTTCTTTTCTCTTTTTAACTTTGTTAACTGTTTCCATCAAAAAACCATCAGTAGTCCAAGTTTTACCTTTCACATATGGAATATTTAACTTTTTAAAGACTGCTTCGACTTTATCTGCGTTATTGATTTTTACGAAATCACTAGGAGGCATGAAGTGATATGACGTTCCCTCATCGCGATATGCTTCAGTAGGAATAACGAATTTTCCTTTGGTTACTTCTTTATCTAGTGTTCCACAAGAACCAAACATAACAAATTTGGTAGCACCAGTGATATGAGCACACTCTGCAATATTACCAGCACATAAAACTGAGCCCATCGGTGCAAGATACACTCCAATTAATTCACCTTTGTATTCAAATGCATAGATAGGGATTCTATAAGATGAACCACCAATTAATCCAACTTGTTTAAGTTCATAATGCGATTGAACGTGCTCAAATATCTCACGTGACAAAAGAACAAGGCATTTATCCAAAATATGTCCTTTTTCTCCATAAAAATACTCTAACTTAAGTATTGGCTCACTAGTATCAAAAGAATCGATAATCATATGTGATAATTATAGCAATAAGAGAAAAATAAAAACATCTCTAATGAGACGTTATTATTTGTCAAGCAGGCCAGCCTAATTAAGGAAACTACTTAATCGTTCCAGGTGTTACGTGGATTCGGTTTCCCCCTGCATCGCTTTGTGCCATTCAAGAGAATGCGCCGTGGTCGTTACGCTGAATTTCCACCTTTGACAACGATATTATATCATTATATCAGCGCACATCAATCTTTGATTGAAAATTCATTTTGACAACAAGTGTAAATTATATATAATATAAATGTGAACCCAAGTTGGCAAATGGAGCCTTCCTCGGTTCATTTTTTTATAGTTATTTTGCTTTTAGGAATATTATTTATATAATTGTCCAACTTTTTCTTAGGATATAAAGTAACTACTTTGTTGATGTTTGCGTTACGATTTAAAGTTAAAGGAGAACCTGTTTCTACTATTGCGATGATTGGATCTCCACAGCTAGCAATTATGCTTGTCACAATAACAAATCTAGTTCCATACACACTTACTATGCATCTAGTGTTTTGCAAATCGTGCAAAGAGTCATAAATCTCTTCTGGTGAAAGACCATGAAAATTGTGCTTGCCCTTAGCTCCTAACGGTTGCATACATTCCCATAGCGTTTTACTAGTAATAAAAAGAGAACTCTTTCTAAAAACATTAATATCTAAGTTGTCATTAATATTTTTTAAATGAGAATTAAGTAACTCAATATCAAAAGGAACATAATCATTTGTTTTAAAGGATTCAAATGCTTTAATTGCCTCTTTTTTATTGCCGAGATTGATTTTGCGTATCATGTCTATATTATTACATATAATGTAATAACTTGTCATTGATTTTTGTAGAAAAAGACAAGAAAAAAGGACTGACACATTGTATCAATCCAATTATCAACTTGTGGCCTAAATGTACAGAAATGATACAACCGAACACTTCTCAAAAAGCTGAACATAAATTCCTCCAAGAATTAATCATAAACGAAATTAGGTCACAACCTGTGACCCAAAAGAAATATTGCCGGAGTACATAAAAAGAAAAGTCCCTTATGTTAGAACAATCCACACTTCTGAAACAAAAAGAAATTATGACTATGGCAGCTGGGTGGATTTTATTGAAGCAGAAGAAATAAAATAAAAGGACTGACACATATGTATCAATCCTATTAATCAACATTGGCTGGTTTACAGTGTTTTGATACAACCGAACACTTCGACATATCAACCGAGCACCACTACTTTAATTGCTATATATTCTATATTTTGAATTCAATGTTAGTTCATTAGAAAGACCGTTATCGGAATATAATTCTCTAGTAAATCTAATTTCTTGTTTAGCCAAGCAAAGTTCTAAAAAACACATAAAGATACCAATATCGATACGATTATAAAAGCTAACTGCCTTAGCAGGCATAATACCTCTTTTGCCTTCTTTTTTATAACGATATACTTCTAATGTTTCTTTGTTTTTTACTAACCAAGGTTGGCTATTACAAGCACTTGGAGCAAATCTAATAATATCGCTAACTCCTTCAATAAGGGGGCCATTCCAAATTTCTTCTACATCTTTTCTTTTGCTTTTGTACATGTCCTTACGGTATTTACTTTGGTCGCTGATCTTGCGAAAAGCAATCATGATGACGTATTCTAGGCCATCAAATTCTTTTTCTTCAACTTTGCCAATGCCAAACCATAAGGTACCGATGTTCTTACTGACTAGATATAAGTCTAATTGTTCACCTATATAGCCAATGTTCTGCAGATAACCATCTTTATTTTCACTATATAAGAGAAGGCAGTATTCGGCTTTACGATGACAAGTTGTCTCGCTTTCCTTAACGATTCTCATCTTTACTTTAATATCTTTATAAAGTGGTTCGAAATGCTCAAAAGCATTATTAATATCATCTAATTCTTCTTGTGTTATTTTTTCGTCACCAACATTCAAAAATAAATGGAACGATTTTCTTTTAAATATAATTTCGTATAGTTTGTTGTTCATAATTTATCTTTCTTAAACAACTTAAAGAAAAATTTTTTAAATGTAAATCGTTTACTGAATAATTTGAGAAAAAAGGACTGACACATTGTATCAATCCTATTTAACTAAGTTGGTGACCCATATCGGATTCGAACCGATGAATGTATCCTTGAGAGGGATATGAGTTAAGCCGCTTCTCCAATGGGCCAGATAGGTGGTATTATACCACCCTTTTATAATTTTGAAATAAGATTATCAAATCGACGATCGCATTCTTCTTTCTTTAATATCTTCATTACATAGTAAAGATTAGGAGAATTCTTTTTAGTGGTTAAGGCAATTCTAATCATTTCGGCAACATCACCAACACTACCACGATACATATCTGGGTTTTGTTTAACTAGTTTGCCATTCGGAGCAAATCCAACCGATTCGCCAATTTCTTTCATATTACCGAACCAACTTTGTTCATCTTGATCTAAGGACAATCTATTCTTGATGTTTGTTAGAACTTCTTTAATGACTTCATTTGAGAACTTTTCATTAAAAATAAGCCCGTTCTTGCATGTTTCTTCATATAAATCGCTGTAGAAGAAGGAAATCTTTTCATACAAATCACCAAACTTCTCATAGTCTTTTCTTGGGTTTTCTTTTTCTCTTTCAATGTTCATGATTTCCATGAAATATTCTTCATCTCTTTCGATTAAAGAAAGTAATTGAGGATTAAATTCTGACGCATATGCTTTTGCCATATCACGAATTTCATATTTAGTTTTCTTGCCTAAAATCTCTTTAGCAAAGAAGTTAACTTTGCCCATATCAAACAGAGCACCTTCTAAAGACATCTTGCTAAAAGAGAACTTAAATTCTTCCATGTGTTCGAACTTATGTTCGAAAATCCACTCTTCGAAGTTGGAATTTGCAATAGTCATTAAATACATCACTAAAGCTTCGCTTGGATAGCCGTCTTTTAAGAAATAACTAACAGCAGCTTCGTTGTCTAGTCTTTTTGAGAGTTTGCGCTTATTGCCATTTTCACCAATCTTCATGATAACTGGTAAATGCGCATATTTTGGTGTTTCCCACCCCAAATCTTTGAATAATTGAACGTGGATTGGTAATGACGCAATCCATTCTTCGCCACGTATAACTGTAGTTGTTCTCATAAAGTGATCGTCGCATACATGGGCAAAATGGTAAGTAGGAAGTCCATCGCTTTTAAATATAACAATATCTAAATCGTTCTCAGCAATTTCAAAATCTCCATGGACTAAATCACTGACAGGAATTTTATTATTGTGATCACCTTGAGATTTATATCTAATAACATAGGAATCACCTCTAAGGATTCTTTCTTTTCTTTCGTCATTAGAAATATGACGGTATTTAGCAAACTCACCATAATATCCTGGGTTAAGTTTTTCTTTTTCTTGTTTAACTCTGATTTCTTCGAGTTCTTCAGGAGAAGCAAAATCTGGATACGCTTTGCCTTCTTCTAATAAATGTTTGATTACTACTTTGTAGAGGTCTGCTCTTTGAGATTGAATATATGGTCCATATTTTCCAACTTGTCTATCACCGAGATATCCTTCGTCAGGAACAATATTGAATAAATGAAGTTGCTTAAGCAATTGTTCACCACTACCTTCGATTTCTCTTTTGGTATCAGTGTCCTCTAGCCTAACGTAAAATACACCATTAGTGTCTCTAGCGACTTTATGGCAAATCATAGAAGTGAAAAGTGAGCCGGTATGAAGGAAACCGGTTGGGGATGGGGCAAATCTAGTGACTTCTGCTCCTTCTGGCAAATCTCTTTTTGGATATTTTCTTTCTAAATCTTCGATTGTTTCTTTAATATCAGGGAATATTAATTCCGCAATCTCTTTGTTTGTAACCATGTTTTTCACTCCTTCAAATATTCTTACAAATTATATTGCATATTTAATCTGTTTTGTTATAATTATTTAGCAATTTCAAATTGCAGGCGTAGTTCAGTGGTAGAACACTACCTTGCCAAGGTAGTTATGCGAGTTCGATTCTCGTCGCCTGCTCCAGAATAGAATTGCTAAGACTCGTCCGAGTCTTTTTTATTTTCTTCTTCATTCATTCTTTCAAGTAATTCAGCAAGAGTTGAATTGAGTTCACCCTTCATTGATTCAAATTCTAATTTATATTTATCTTTTAAAAATATATATATTGCTTCATTGCTAGAAATATAAAACGGTCCATATAATCCAAACGTAATAAATAGAGCTAACACTAACCCGAGAACAAACACACCAGTATATGTTCCAATGGTTAAAAAGCCTACATAACCGCCTAAAATGAATCCGCCTATAAATAATAGAAACGTAGGCCAATTAGTATAAAAATACGCTAGATAATACTCTTTACGATATTTTTTCAATATTCTTTCTTGAATGATCTTATTTGCTTGTCCTAATAATTCCATAGTGTCTAATCGATAAAATAATGAAACGTTATTTCTAGTAATAAAGAACAAGAAACAAAGTGAATAGAAGAAATAAACAGGGACATTATTGAAAATCATCAAATATTCAAAGAACTCTCTATGAGCATAAAAGACCCTTTGAATCTCTTCGATACTTAGTTGGATATTAGATGTAATATCATACATTATACTTTGATATCCCATAAAGTTTGTGTAGTATAAACCAATATTTAAAGACATCATATAAATAAAGCCAAAAATAACCGTGAATAATAAAGACCATAAGATTGCTTTAATCACTCTGAAAGTAGACATAAACTTCTCAGAATAATAATTTGCATAGCATCTTAAAAATCCTCTAAAACTAATCATTTCTTGTTCTCTTAAAAGAATCACGGCGATCTGAACCGCAAAGAAACATGGAATAAAAAGGAACGGAATTAAAAAGATAATAAGGTCCGCTAATAGCAATCCTAAAAGTAAAAATGCACAAGCTAATAACATGATAAAAAAGAACAAAACATGTGAAATAAAACCATTTTTGCGGTAATTATTCATTGAAATAGATATCAAATCACTATATTTCATCTATTCATTCCTCGACTATTTTTATCGCTAAGATTGTTAATAAATCTGACCACTGTGTCTTCTTTAAATGGCTTGACTTCTTCTTTATCAAATTCCTTAATGAGCTTCTTTAGTTCTGAAACAGTACAGATGTTATATTGAGCTGGAATATTATCAATATTTATAACAGCATCATCATTAACAACCACAACGCCTTTTAAAAATGAATTATCTAAGTCATTAAATAACGCTATCCTTTTTGTTAGGTTGCGATTGTAGTTTAATGGATTGGCGATTAATTTCTCGCCTTTATTGGTGGTGACCTTTAATTGTTCACTAGAGTAATCACCAGAAAGAACACCACTAACTTGGTAGTCATTAATTACTACAATAAACTTGTTTGTAATAAGAATGTGATCGACTAATCCTTTGCTTTTATCGTCAATATTGACGTAATAATCATGTAGTAATAAATAATCATTTAAATTTGAAAAGCGATAAAGCTTATAACCGACTAGTTTTTTAAGTCTATGCCCCTTCAAAAAATTCTTATAAAAAAGAACAAACAATAAAGTGAGCACTATTAGTCCACCTAATATAGCTACTGATATATATATCTTCTGAGAAATGTTTAGCAGTGTCATAGTATTCAATATCATACAAAAAATGACTTATTTTTCAAAGTCATTTTAAGTAAATAATTTAATCAAATATCGTTTTGCCGCTTCTAGCAGCGTCAATGAATCTCATTAATTCTTCTTTTGATGTCTTCCTAGAAATAGTTGGGAGATTATCAATTCTGAAGAATTGGACGTCATCAGTTTCGTATTCGTGATCTTCATGCATCTTTGTTATCTTTCCTTCAAAGATTATTACGTATTCTGGAACCGATGCATTTCTTTTAAATGGAGTGCGGTCTGTTATGCCTACTAATCTAACCATTTCAACTTCTGCTCCCGCTTCTTGTAAACATTCGTTTTTAGCTGCGGTCGAGGGTGAATCGTATAAATCGGCCCATCCACCAGGAAGAGAATATTCATGACTAACAGCTTCTCTCACCATTAATATTTCTGTTCTATCATCATTAAAGATGATTGTCCTAACAGAAACATTTGGGGTTGGATAAACATCTCGCTCAAAATAGTTTGGGCGATCAAACTTAACATTTTCAAAATCCTCCAACATTTTTGTCGAAAGATCATTTATTTCTTGATAATTGGTTAATGCGTAAGGGTCTTTAGAATAGATGAGTCCAATTTTTGCAATCGATTGAACTTTGATTAGAAAATCATAGAAATATTTCGAATCCATTTATTAACCTTCTACAATCGATTATTGTTCTGAAACACCATCCATGTAGTTTTCAAACACTCTGAGGAAGTTATCTTGATCAACCGCATCTAATTGTCCGTCAACTGCAAAGGAAATTCTTCCAGTTTCTTCAGAAACAACCACTGTAACAGAGTCTGAAATTTCTGAAATACCTAAAGCCGCTCTATGACGTGAACCATATTTGCCTGCGAATGGTTTAGTGGTTGGAGTATAAAAGACGCTTGCAGCAACAATTTCGTTACCATGAATAACAACTGCACCATCATGTAAACGGGTACCAGGATAGAAAATTGTTAATAATAATTCAGCAGTAACAGGAGCTTTCACAGCTACACCGTTTTTGATAACATCAGCAAGCGAAGTATTCTTTTCAAAAGTGATGATTGCGCCAATTCTGGATTTACTTAAATTAATAACAGCGGTTTCAATAGTCTTATAAAGAAGTTCACGATTATAAATCTTTTCAACTTCAAATTTGCTGCTTTTAACTTGTGATTTTTTAAATGGGTTAGCTAAGAATTGTCTAAGATCGCCTAGGTTAGCGAATAAGGAAATTGTCACGCCGACCATTGTTAAGCAGGTAGTTAAAATAAACGAGTACATTAAGTTGAAGAGGAATGAGGTGACTGATAAAACAAAAGCGACAGAAACAAAGATATATCCTGCTCTACGTTTAACAATTTTGAAGTACATAAAGTAACAGAATCCAAACATTCCAACGATAAAAACAAGAGATATAATCCAACTAGCTAGTGGTACCGAATTCCAAATAAAGTTCATAATATTTTCCTCCGCTTAACTAATTAATTATAAAATTAATCAGGCATTTTGTGAATGAAAAGGGCAAAAATTAACAAAAAAATTGAAATTTTAAAATTTTCAATTCTTTTTTATAGTAACATACAGTTGTTTTCTTTTAACCTGCTTTGCCACAAATCTATACTTATGTTTTTTGCGGTATTTAATTAATTCAATCTCACCTTTTGGAGCAACTTTTAGATATAGTTTATCGCTTCCTTCATCATATATTCTTTCGAGGAATTGATATCTAATTAACATGACAATTAATCGGGATATCTTCTTTGATGGGTACGAAACCAAAGTCTTATATGTCGGAAGATTTTTAAACTCTTCAATTTCTTCGCTTTCGTCACCAGTCAAAATTAAATATACACATTCAGTAAGTGGGTATTTATCTTCTTTATTTAATAAAGACACCGTTTCAATTATCTTTAAATCATTTGTGCAAAGTTTATATTGATTAGCTTCTTTTTTCATAAAATCAGTTTACTGATTATTTATCGATATATCAATGTAAAATAGTTTGGAGAGCAACCACTATTGTAGTAAAATAAGTTTGTATACAAGGAGCTATATCATATGGGCACACCACATATTAACGCCAAAGAAGGCGATTTTGCTAAGGTCGTATTAATGCCAGGAGATCCAGTTAGAGCTAAATGGATCGCTGAAACTTTTCTTCACGATTATAAAGAAGTTACTAATGTTAGAGGAATCTTAGGTTTTACTGGATTTACAAAAAATGGTAAGAAACTATCTGTAATGGCTTCAGGCATGGGAATGCCATCAATCGGTATTTATTCTCACGAACTCTTTACTGGATACGGAGTAGAGGTCATTATTCGTGTTGGAACATGCGGATCATATCAACCAAATATTCATCTCAAGGATGTCTTGATTTGTACAACCGCTTCTACCGATAGCAATTGGGTCGCTCAATATAAATTAAATGGCACATATTCTGCAGGTGCAGACTTAGAATTAATAGTTGCTGCTTATCAAGAAGCCAAAAAATCAGGTATTCCTTTCCACGGAGGTAATATCTTATCCGCTGATGTTTTCTATGATTATGATCCAGAAACATGGAAGAGATGGGCTGCTTTAGGAGTTATGGGTGTCGAAATGGAATCCTATTCCCTTTACGCAAAAGCTGCTTCATTAGGCAAAAAGGCACTATGCTTATTAACTGTCACCGATAGTTTTATCAAGCATGATGAAAAGCTCACTTCCGAAGAAAGAGCCTTTGGCTTAGGAAGAATGATTGAACTTGCTATTGCAACCGCAGAACATTACTGCGATTAGTAAAACAAATAAGATTATTTGCCGCTTTCTATAGCGGCTTTTTCTTTATTAAAGAAAATTCTAAAAAACGGATAAAACGCTAAATCAGTAATAAAGGCAATGATTAGCACTAGCCACCAATAAGCAAAACTCATGAATAACATAATGATAATCGCAGCGCTCCAAACAATAATGCTCGTCGCTAAAAAGACATGATATTTCTTAAACCATAAGGCTGCAAAAATAACATAGACTATTCCACTAGTTAAAAAAGCAAATGGAATAGCAATATATGATTTTGGAGTATTTGTAACTAATAAAACTAAATATATAACAGCAGTCAAGAAGAAACACGTTCCTATAGAAGATAAAACAATCCTTCTTCTAATTCTCTTCTTTGTTGATTTTTTAACAGCGTCTTGTGGGCTAATCAAATCATCAACAGTAATATCAAAATAACTAGCGATAGCACTTAACGTAACAATATCAGGAATGGTGTCTTTGTTTTCCCATTTGCTAACTGCTTTATATGTATAGTTTAAGTCTTCTGCTAGCTGTGCTTGAGAGAGATTTTTTGACTTCCTAAGCGCATATAAATTCTTAGAAAAGTTATTTCTAATTTCTTCTTCTTTCATGCCGTTATAATAGGCATATTTGCGTGAAATATCAAGCATATACCGATTATTCTCTCACCAGGAGAGTACTTTTTCTCGCCAAGAGAGTAAACTACCTAATCAGTTCAATTACATATTTTTTTATCTAAGATATATTAATTACGTAAGAAGGAAATAAAAATGACAACTCGCGAAAGGAACTTACTTAGGATCTCAATTCCAGAATACACTTTTAAGCAAGAACTCTTTAATGGTGTTTCTCATTTTCTCGGCGCACCAATAGGGTTAGCCACTATTGTCATCGCTTTTGTTCTTTATTTTGTTAATAATCTTCAATTAAGTTTTTTTATTGGTTTACTAGTATTTGGTTTATCGACGATTGCTTTATATCTTGTGAGTGGTTTATATCATATTGAAAGCCCAAATAAACCAGTTCACAAAAAGATTAAAAGAGTGTTAGACCACTGCACTATTTATTTACTAATCGCAGGCACATATACGCCTATATGCATTTATATCGCGTCATATAATGTTATTGGAATTATCATTCTAATTATTGAATGGTTTTTAGCGATTGTTGGAATATTAATGAATGCGATTGATTTCACAAATAAAATCGTTAAAGCCATTTCAATGTTTTTATATCTTGCTTTAGGATGGATGATTGTCTTTGCGGGAGGTTTTATTTATCTTCCATATAATGCATTCTTGTTCATTTTAATAGGCGGGATATTATACACAATCGGATCGATTTTATATGGAGTAGGACACAAAAATCTTTCTTTCCATTCAATTTTTCATATCTTCGTTTTACTTGGAACTTTGTTTCAATGTATCGGAGTGTTCTTACTCTTCATATAAAATAAAGGGCCTTTCCTAGAAAGGTCCTTATTGTTATCTACCAAGTAACATTAAATACTTATTATATAAATCTAAAGCGGAATCTTTTACATCATATCCACTATCACGGATCTTATCGATGTTTTCTTGTCGAGGATATTTCTTATTTATTTCTTCTGCCCACTTATCAATATCTTCATCTTCAATTGGAAGATACTTGCCATATCCTGTTAATAAAGTCACAGAAGGAACAAACTCACTACAAACAACATATAATCCGTTCGCCTCCGCTTCAATCATCGCTAAGCCAAGTCCTTCATATAAAGATGGGAGAAGGAACATATCAAAAGCGGAATAATAATCCACGATATTTCCGGTTGTGACTTCTAAATAAACATTATCCAAATGCTTTTCTTTTATTTCATTTCTAAATGTTTCCTCTAGTTCACCATTTCCTAAGATGATGAATTTCTTATCAGGACATTTAGAAGCAATCTTTAAAATAAACTGTTGATTCTTTGTTTCCACTAATCGACCAATATTGCCTACCAAATAATCATTTTCTTTTAAATTTAAGGCGTTTCTGACGCGATTTCTGCCCTCTAAATTGAATTTATACTTATTCAAATCAATACCGTTATTAATGATCATAACTTGTCCTTTATCAAAAGCTTTGTTACCAAATTGGAACCGCCCTGCTACTTCACTACATGCAAAATATACATTCGCATATTTTTTAGAGAATGTTCTTAAAATGAGTTTAGCAATATGTCTTTTAAACTCTTTTTTATTACTTGCGGAATGGCTATGAGCAATTCTAATTGGACATTTATTCTTTTTAGCGATCCTTAAAGGAAAAACACTTAATGTATTTAAATGAGAATGAATGATATCGTAATGATTTTCCTTAAGGAGTTTATCAAAAGCTTTGTTAAAAGCTTTTAAATGTTTAACGTGAGGAACAACAACAATCTTTCCTCCTAAACTTTTAATTTCTTCTTCTGGAATATGAATTGATTCATCGAAGCACACAAAAGTGAATTCACATAATTCGTGTAATTGATGATAAAAAGACATGACAAAGGCTTCAACACCACCGTTATTCATGTTTCCAATCACTTGAAGAATTTTAAGCTTGTTTTTCTCCATCTTTTTCTTCAACTACTTCCTCAGCATTAGAAGTTTCTTCTGTTTCAGAAGGTTTTGCTTCAACTTGCTTTGGGGCTTTCTTTTTTATATGAAGTAATTCAAATAAAACGCCTAAATAATAATGTCGCTCTTCTTTTGTGAATGTAATAAATAAAGAGCAAAGTAAATAAACGATAACAAATGTAACACCGATAATTAAAAACTTAATACGAATATCTCCATTAAATGGTTTTAATGGTAAGAAATAATGCAATACAAGACCAATACCAGCAGATATGATTAAAGTAATAAATCCGCGTAGATAAATGTGCTTGAAGAATCTAAGAAGAGAGATTTTAAGATATCTCTTATAAGCATAATTGTTCAAGAAGAGCTCAACCCATCTTGCCACCATGATAGCGATAGCGGCACCAATCGCGCCATAAAGATGAGAAAGCCAGAATGATAATCCTAAGTTAATCGCAGCTTTAACAATAGAGTTAATTGCTAATGGTTTAATAAACCCATGAGTGTACATCGCGCTATCAAAAGCAACTTGAGGAATATAGAAAATATCATAAGCGCAAAGAGCAAAGATACACCAATAAACACTTTGATATGATTCATTACCATTCATCCAGAAAGTAATGAATTCTTGTCCGCAACAGACAAAGCCAAAGAAGATTAATGAAATAACAAAGAACTGTAATTTACCAATCTTTTGAGCAAGAGCCTGAAGATGTTCTCTTTTTTCTTCATCTGTCCCAGTTGAATCACTTCTTGCAACTTTTGCTAGGAAGAAACTGCTAGTCATCGCACCAAAGGTGTAAATATAGCCTTCAATCGTAATAACGACTGTAAAAATTGCAACTTCTTTCGCAGTAGAAACAATACCTAGAATTGAAGGTGTAACGTTAAAAACTAATCTTGAGCAAATCGAGAAAATCAAACTCCAAGCAGAGAAAACGAAAACAGATTTCATCTCTTCTTTTGAAATTCTTAATCTAAGATCGAGTTTCACATTGAGATAAAGTCTCATGTAAACAAATCTTAAAATAACCGCAAGAAGTCCGCTAGAAACGTTAACTGCAGTAATACCAATAACACCCCAATTGAGTTTAATGGCGACAATGGTTAATCCTAAATAAACAAGTTTCTGAATCAAATCGATAAACTTATTCATTCCAAATTTTTCATAAGTTGAAATGACACCGGTAAAACAGGTAGACGGGAAACTGACTAACGAATAACCACCAACAATAAGAATTAAATATTGAAGAGTTTTTGTTTCTTCTTGGCTATATGAATTTTGGTATAAATAAGGGGAAACAAAATATAAGCCTGCAATGACAATAACAAAGATAACATCTAAAGTCAGATATATCTTAAAAATAGCCGCTAAAAATCTTTGAACACCAGCCTTATCTCCAGCTGCTCTTAGCTTTGCTAAATATGTATTTGTGGTTGTAGTTAAACCGAAGTCTAATAAGAATAAAGCAATAACTGAAGTAGCTAAACCATATAAGCCATAACTACGTTCACCAATCGTGTCAATGATCCAAGGAGTTAAGATTAAGCCTGAAGCAATGCTCACTAAAATTGCAACATAGCCAAAAATAGCCCCTAAGGTAATATTCTTTTTGCTTTTGTGTTCTATACGTTCAACATTAGTTTCATCACTAATGGCTTTGTGCTTTCTTTTAAACATAATTTATTTAATCTTACTAATAGGTCCGGTTTGATATTTATCAAAACCTTTATGATTATATACACTTAATAACATTTCGTAAAGTCTTAAAGACGCAACTTCGTCGTTCCAAAGTAAACTTATTCTCTTTTGTGCGTTATCTCTATAAGACTTAATCTCTTCTTCTTTTAATAAAGAAATCTTTCTAACAATTTCTTTTAAATCGTTCTTATTTTTAAAGAGGAAGCCACTATTTTCATCAATCAAAAATTTAGATGCTCCGGCTTTCTCGTTAGCGATACATAAACAGCCAGAAGCCATTCCTTCATTAAGAGCGACACCCCATCCTTCGCCATTGTCACTAGTAAACATATGAATAGAATAGGTTGGTAAAGCATTCATAATCTCATCATGAGACATAAAACCTAAAAATCTCACCGAATCTTCAAGTTCTAATTCTTTAGTTAACGATTTAATCTTTTCAAGATTATCTCCTTCACCAATGATATCTAAATGATATCTATCGTCAATCTCTTTAAAATACTTAAGAGTGTATAAAGCAAGATCCACTCTTTTCCAAGAGAGGACTCTACCAAACCACACTAATGAGTATGGATCTCTTTCTTTAGAAGAAATATCTAAATGAGGAAAATAACCAAATCTATAAGCTTTGTTTTTAAAACCATAATTTTTATAGTCGTGATAAGCATAAGAAGACATCGCTAAAAGATATCTATCACCTGTGTTTTTATAATGCTTATCCAAGACAAACCATTTGAAGTTTGCTAGTTCATTTAAAATAAATGATTTTCTTTTTGAAAGATGTTCGCTTAATACAATAAGATGGGGAACATCACTACTGAGTTTAGCGACTCTATCATCTAAACAATAACCATACATGACAAAATCAACATCTTTATAGATGTCTTTTAACTCTTCATCGCTTAGTAAATGAGAATATCTAACATAGTTACTAGACTCACTCTCATATTTCATTTTCTTTCTTTCGTCATCTAAATCATTGGCGGTCGCTAAAAAGATCAAATCAATGTCTTCATGAGCGTTTAAATTGTCCCATAAAGCACTTTGATGAAAGATATAGTAGTTACTAACAACGATAACTTTCATTTATTTAACTCCTCTTAGTATTCCAACTATTTTAGAAACTAATAAATCGCATTTAACATGTAGGGAGTCAAATATATTCCATTTTTTAAGCACCGTTAAATTTGCGCGATACTTTTCAATATAATCTTCATAAAATGGTCTAACTGATAATCTTCTAGTAAAGGCAAAGATGATTCTCTTTAATTGACGATATTCTTTCTTTTCAAATAGAGGCATGACAAAAGCTTCATCGAATCGTCCATAATCTCTAATTAAAAGATCCATTCTTGTCGAAGTGATTTGTTTATCATGAATTCTATTAAATGTGACTTTTTTATTTACCACTCTTATACGCACGCCCTCATTTATGAGTTCAGCCCATAAATAATAGTCTTGCATATAAACCATTCCTTGAATAAATGAATGGCCCTTAATCGCATCCCTAGGAATTAATAATGAGCAGCCATTAATCGTTGAAGATAAAATATCATAGATATTATTAACATCCTTACTATTCGCAGCGACTCTAAATTTCTTATTTCCGTTTTTATCAATATACTTAGTTTTTGTAGAAACAATAATTTTATTATTGCATCCAAGTTTTTCCCATTTTTGAATTCTTAATTCGATGGAACGAGGATCAAATACATCATCGTGAGAAAGCCAAACAAAGAAATCGCCATTAAAGTGTTCGATGCCATAATTAAGAACGGAAGACACTCCTCCGTTTGGCTTTTCAATATATTTCACCCTTTCATCTTTTAAGAAAGGTAAAACTGCTTCTTTAGTAAGGCCGTTGTCTTTACTACCATCGTTTACAACAATAATTTCTAAATTACGATATGTTTGGCTAATCGCTGATTCAATTGCTTTAGCGACATAATCACTACCGTTATAAACTGGGATAATCACGGAAACTAAATATTTTTCCATAGAAAAACATTATATATCACGTATGCACGCTATACAAGACAGTCATAGTTGTCTTTAGTGACAAAATTCACTAAAATCTATTATGTATGGCAAATAAAAGAATCGCGTTTATCAACTCTTCAAGCTTTGGAAGTACAGGTCAAATCTGCCTCTCTTTAATGAAAGCGTATCAAGGTGAGAGTCGTTTATTATGTTTTTACTCTAAAGAAGAGTTGGAAAACGTGACCACGATTAAAATTAATCGTTTATCTGATCTAATGAGTCACGCAATTAGTAGAATTGATGGTAAAGACGGCTTCCACTATCACGAAGTCACCAAAAGATTAATCGAAGAATTAGATAAATATCAACCAGACATCATTCATCTCCATAATCTCCATGGATATTATTTAAATGTTCCTCTACTCTTTAATTATATTAAAGAAAAGAACATCAAAGTCATCTGGACTCTTCATGATGCATGGACATTAACTGGAAGATGCGCAATTCCTGGAGACTGTGAAAACTTTTTAACTGGATGCCAAACTTGTTTAAATAAAGGCAATTATCCATTTGCCATCCTTCATAATGAAAAAGAGATGTTCCCTGTTAGAAAAGAACTATTTACTTCTTTAGAAGATGTCACTCTCGTGGCCCCTAGTGAATACCTCATGGGTTATGTCAAACAAACCCATATGAATAAATACAATGGTTTAGTCATAAATAATGGAATCGATTTAGATAAATTCTTCTTTGAAGAAAGTAATCTTAAAGACGAGTTAGGATTAAAAGATAAAAAGATTCTCTTAAGTGTTATGCTCCCAATAAGCACTCATAAAGGAATTGAATATATTAATAAACTCGCTGATGAGTTAAATGAAAAATATCAGATCTTACTCGTTGGATCAAATCCTGACAACTTCGAATTAAATAGCAAAATCAAGCATATTCCATTTGTTGAACAAGATAAGTTACATCTCTACTATTCAATCGCTGATTTATTTATTAACCCAACTTTAAGTGATACTTACCCAACTGTTGATATGGAAGCGATTGCCTCAGGCTTACAAATCTTAAGTTTTGATACAGGTGGATCTAAAGAAATCGTCACTAATGATGTTGGTAGGATTGTCCCAAGAAAAGATTACGATTCATTTAAAAACTCAATTGAAGATATGGTGAATCATCCTCTTCCTAAGGAGAACTTCTTAAAAAGAAGAGAGGATTTCTCCAAAGAAAGAATGATTGATAAATATCTTAAGTTATATAAGTAAATGAAAAGGACTCTCATATGAGAGCCCTTTTTGTTAATCAATTATTGTTGATTAATTTTGTTTTCTTTAATAACTTTTTCTTTTAGGTATTCAGGAACTTCTTCGTACGCGACGAATTCTCTGTTGAAGAATCCACTAGCTTGAGTAATGGACTTAAGTTGAGTGACATAATCAAGAATTTCAGCTTCTGGAATGAGAGCTTCGATTTCTTGGCTACCATGTTCTTTTTCTTCAATGTTTTGAATTCTTGCTCTTCTGGTATTTAAATCAGAGAGAACACTACCGGTATATTTACTTTCTGCGTGAACCTTAATTCTCATAATTGGTTCAAGAATAATTGGGCGGCATTTTGGATATGCGTCTTTAAAGGCTAAGATACCCGCCATCTTGAAGGCTTGTTCATTAGAATCAACTGGGTGATATTTACCATCGATAAGAACGCCTTTAACACCGATAACTGGGAAGCCTGCTAATAAGCCACTATTAAGAGCTTCAAAGAATCCTTTTTCAACAGCTGGGAAGTAGTTCTTTGGAACTGCACCACCGAAGACTTCTTCAGCGAAGACATTTTCTTCACATGGTTCAAATCTCATCTTAACAACACCATAGAATCCAGATCCACCAGATTGTTTGACGTATCTTCCATCACCTTCCGCTGTTCCTTTAATGGATTCACGGTAGACGACTTTCATCTTTTCAGTTGTAACATCAACTTTATATTGTGATTTGAGTTTTTCAACAACGTAGTCGATATGAGTGTTACTGACACCACCTAATAATAATTGTTTAGTTTCGTTATTACGTTTAACTTCGATACATGGATCTTCAAGTTGCATCTTTGTAAGAGCTGGTCCAAGTTTGCTTTCATCATTCTTATTGGCTAACACTAAAGCCTTGAAGATAACTGCGGTTGGATATTTAACTGGCTTATAAATAGTAACTTGTTTTGGAGAAGATAATGTATCTCCAGCTGCGACTTTTTCAAGTCTAGTAACAGCACCGATATCTCCAGCGATTAATTCGCTAACGCTATCGAGTTTTTTACCAGTCATGCTATAAAGCATGCTGACTCTTTGAGTAGCGCCATTGATATAAACTTCATCACCAACATGTAAGACACCAGAACAGACCTTAATAATATTGATAACGCCTGAATATGGGTCAACAACTGTCTTAAAGACATATGCGGAGAATGGTTCATTAACGTTTGTTTCTCTAGTAACTTCTTTACCGTTAGCGTCATGCGCTTCAAGTGGTTTTAAATCTTCTGGGCTTGGGAGATAGTCGATGAACATTTGTAATAATGTTTGAACACCGATATTCTTAGTAGCGCTACCAACGATAACTGGGACTAAGTCACCATTAAGAACACCAATTCTTAAGGACTTATGAATTTCATCTGGGGTGAATTCTTCACCGTTAAAGAATTTTTCTAATAAAGCATCATCAGTCTTAGCGACTTCTTCAGCAATTGTGTTATGTAATTCAAAGACTTTGTCTCTCTTATCTGGATAGATTTCTGCTTCAACGCATTCTTTGCCATTATATTTATGGGCTTTAAGATCAACCGCATTAGCGAATCCATCAAAGTTATTATCATGTCCTAATGGATAGCAGAAAGAGATAACATTCTTTCCGAGTTTATCACGCATATCTTCAAGAACTGCGTCAAAATCGACTTGTTCTTTATCCATTTTGTTAACAAAGATGAAGGTTGGGATGCCTTTCTTTCTTAATTGGTTCCAATGTTTGACTGTTCCGACTTGAACACCGACTGAAGCATCGACGACAAGGACTGCACCCTTAACAACACCAGTGACACCGATAACTTCAGAAATAAAATCATCATTACCTGGGATGTCGATTAAGTTAACTCTATAGTCTTTATAATTTAAAGGGATAACTGCGGTTTGAATAGAAGTACCACGTTTTTGTTCATCTGGTGAATAATCACTTATAGTGGTTCCTTTTTCAACTTCACCCTTTTGTTGAATTAATCCACTGACTAACGCTAGTGATTCAACTAAGGTTGTTTTGCCACTGCTTTGGTGGCCTAATACAACGACGTTACGAATGTGTTTTGTATCATATTTAGGCATAATATTTCTCCTTAGACTCTAAAATATTTTGAATAACGACCCTTAGTGATTAATTGAATACGGCCATCTTTTAATAGTTTTGCTAAAGCCTTTTCAATTGTGGTCTTACTTGTCGCATATAAAACACGCAAGATAACAGTCTTACTAATTGGAGTAGCACTATCAACGACAACCTTGAGAACTTTTTCTTCGCAAGTTTCATCTAAAGCGTTAACTTCCATAATGTAATCGAGTTTACGATAAGCTTCTAAGATTCTCTTAAGGACGAAAGTAACGAATGGTTCATAATCGTTTTCATTATCGTGCCATCCTTGAGAAGAGGCTTCAAAGGAATCGATATATTCGCCTAAGTGTTGTCTCATTAAATATGGGATGGCGAAATATTCATCAACATCATAACCGTATTTCTTTAACAAGAAATGGAGTATGAGTCTACTAAGACGTCCATTACCATGGTTATATGGGTGAATGCACATGAAATCAAACATAAAGGCAGCGATAAGAATGAGTTTATTGCATTCTTCATCAGCAGCGCATAAGTTGAATTGATAAATCAAGCTTTCTAATAATGGAACAACTTCACCAGGAGCGGTAGAAACAAAGATTGTTCTAAAGGAGCCATCTGGCATCGCTTCTTGAATGTAGTTTTGGCTATCTTTGAAATGACCACCAAAGTCTGGGTTATAATCCTTATAAATATAGTAATGTAATGTAGAAATAAAACTACGATCAAGGGTTTGGAACTTATAGACTTCGTTAATTAAGTCTAAAGCGTTACTATATCCACAAATCATATGTTCTTGTAATGATTGTGGTTGAGCGCCCTTTTTAAAAATAGCTCTTTCGCGGTCTTCGGTAATAAAAACATTACCAATCGCGTTACTTTCAATAACGCCACTACGACGAGCTACATTCTTTAAATCTTCGACCTTTTTAATTTTGTTAACAGGTAAGGTCTTACCTTTGTAAAGCTCAATTGAATTGAGCAAAGAAACAATACTCGGCTTGTTTAAAGCAACGACTGTTCCTTTCAAGTCAAACATTTTCATATATGTACCTCAGCGATTATATTATCTCGCAATACAATACTATTTTCAATCAATTCAGTAAAAATATTAAAAAAATACCGAGATAAAATTTGCATCTAATTCGGTATTTTTTGTTAAAGAGACAAAGTCTCTTTCGTCTATTGATTTCTAACCTTCTTAATTAGGTTTTTTATTTCAAGAATCTGACAAAGTCTTCTTTTCTTGGTTTAGAAGGAATCTCTTCTCCTTCTTTTCGATATCCAAAAATGACAGAACCCACTACTCTTTCATCATCATTAATTCCTAATCTTGCTCTTAACTTTTTATTCTCTGGCAACGATAACATTTCATCGAGTTGATTGATCCAGCAGCTATCGATTTTTAAGGCAGTAGCAGCGATAAACATATTTTCTAAAATGCAACTTGCGTCTTGAACTAATAATGGTTCATCTCTTTTCCCGTATACTAAGCATAATAGATTAGCGCCATAAAGGCATTCACGTTTATTAGACTTCAAAAGTGCTTCTCTTACTCTCTCTAATACTTTTCTATTCTTAATTACTAAAATATTACAGATTTGTCTATTAACTCCACTAGGAGCGAATTTGCCAGCTTCTAAGATTTGCTCTAGCTTGCTATTTGGCACTCTTCTATCGCTATAACTACGACAGCTGACACGGCTTTTGATGATTTCGATTGTTTTGTTCATAAATATTACCTCGCGTATTAATTATACAAAAAAAGAACCGGATTTTACTCCAGTTCCTATTTGTTTTATTAACTTGATTAGAAGAATCTGCCGACGATGTCTTTACTAGCAGCACATGTATCTTCCATATCACCGAAGGAGATAATTTCGCCTGCGTAATATGTGTTCTTTGTGCCTTGTAAAGCTTCGAGTTTATCATACCAACCATCTTGGTAGTCTTGGCTAGAAACGTGTGGGCAGTAATAGACTTCTTGGGCGAAGTGTTTTTCTTTGATTGGGAAACCAACTTTTTTCATATCTTCGTCCATAGTCTTCATAACGACATCATAATCAACATCTGGTGTACCAGTGTGGTTTGCTAATGCGTAAACTGTAGCTGGGCAATCTCTGTCTAAATATTGCCATCTATTATAATAGACCATCGCGTGACCAAGTCTTTCTGGGACCATGTTTTCAACAAGGTAACCAGAGATGTTTGGTGATTTGCCTTCCTCGAAGGTTGCAATATAATCGATATATCTTTCGTGGATAATCTTAGAGAAGAGTTCTTTTTCTTCTTTTGTTGCATCCGCATAGTTGATGAAGTAATCAAGAGGTGTGGTAACGATTAACTTATCAAATTCTTCAGTTACTTCTTTACCATTCTTTCCTTTAGTGGTCACTAAGACTTTACCTTCTGGACGTTCAACCTTAACGACTTCAGTTTCTAAAATTGCTGGATGTTTTAATTTTCTATTAACACTTTCATAGATCTCTTGTGTTCCATCTTTCCATGTCCAGAGTTTCATATTAACGAACTCTAACGCGGTGGTAACATCAAGATACTTCATGACTAATGCAGCTGGAATTTCATCAAAGAATCCATAACCGAATGATGTGAATGGAGCAATCCAAATTCTTTGGACTTCTTCAACACCATTGATCTTACAGAATTCTGCAAATGGTAACGCTAAATCTTTAAGATTTGGGTTTGTACCTTTGACATAGTTAGGGAATGAATCTTCTTTTGTCGCTCCACAATAACCATCAACACCCTTAGAAATACCAAAGTATTCACCTTTTGCAACACCGATATGGCCATAGCAGTCATATCCTTTATATTTGGTCTGCATTAATTGATTTAACTTTTTCATTTGTTTCTTAAGCTTAAGTAAGCCAAAGAGTTTTCCAAATGAGAAATTGACTTTTGGTTCAAATGGATGATCGATTTCACCAGTTGTCTTACGGAATTCTCTTCTCATGTTTGGTTCGCCTGGTTTGAAATCTGGGCCACTATGGTAGTAGCCACCGAATTCTTCCATTTCGCTAACTGCATGATAAGTAATAGCGCCCATAATCGCACCAGTTTCGAATGATTTTTCTTCTTCGACACCATTGTGTTTGACTTTGAGTTTTGGTGACCATGCTTTGCCACCGACTTTGTTTAATTTTTCGTAGATTTTGTAATTTTCGTATCCTTTTTTCTCAAGATACATTGCACAAGAAAGACCAGCAGGTCCTCCGCCAATAATACAAACTCTCTCTTTGTTGTTTGGCATATTTTCCTCCATATTAAAGAACTAATAATTCTTATTGATTTTATTTTATCACTAAAAATAAATAATGTGTAATGCTGTTTTGTATTTACACAAAGAAAAAGAGATGATTTAATCTCATCTCAAATTCTTCGAAATGGCGCGCCATGAAGGACTCGAACCCTCAACTTCCAGATTCGAAGTCTGACATTCTATCCAGTTGAATTAATGGCGCGTACCATTCTATTAAACACTTTTGTGCTTAATTTTTCTATATAAGATTAATAAAGAATTAATGACTAACGCGACAGTTAATCCAGTATCAGCGAGAACCGCTGCCCACATTGGAATAACTTCTGGATATCCTAATAGATTAGTGATAACTGCTGCTAATTCAATAGAAATCTTAACAGTTAACGCAAAGATAATATTAAACACCGCTGTTTTTCTAGCGATTCTTGCAATCTTATACGCATCATACACTTTAAGAGGATTATCATTCATGATAACCACATCAGCGCTTTCAACGGCGATATCACTACCGATTGCCCCCATTGCAAAGCCGACATCTGCTCCACGAATACTTGCTGCATCGTTAATTCCATCGCCAACGAATGCGGTCGCGTATTTTTTTGATAATTCTTTTCCTAGATGAACTAGCTTATCTTCTGGGAGAAGTTCGCTTTGATATCTAGCAATACCGAGCTCATCACAAAGTGCTTTTGCGTTCTTTTCTTTGTCACCAGTTAATAAAATGGTTTCAACTCCAGCGTTATTAAATGATTCCACCATTTCTTTCGCGTCGCTTTTGATTTCATCACTAAGAACGACATAGCCTAAACAAGTATCATTTTTCGCTAAATAGACCACAGAACCCGTTTCTTTTGCTTCTTGATATTCAATTCCGTAGTTTTCCATTAGCTTAGCAGAACCCGCTAAAAGAAGATCTCCTTTATAAGTTACAAAGACACCTAAGCCAGCAATTTCTTGATAATCTTTTAATTCGCTTGCGTCAACTTTGAAATCGTTATGACGGCAAATCGCTTTTCCAATTGGGTGATTAGATAAACTTTCAACCACTACTAAGTTTTGGAGCAGTTCGTCTTTATTTCCGTTATAAGCATTGATAGCTTTGATTTCAAAGACGCCTTTAGTTAGTGTACCAGTTTTATCAGTAATAACTTTTTTGATTTCAACAATCTTATCTAAATAATTTGTACCTTTAACAACGATACCATTTTTACTTGCTAAACCAACCGCAGAGAAATAGGCGAGTGGGACAGAAATAACAATCGCACATGGACAAGCAACAACAAGCATCTTAAGTCCTAATAAAATCCAATTTTCCCAGTTATTAGTAATTAAGCCACCAATAATACCTACTAGTAAAGAAACCGCAAAGACAATTGGGGTATAGAATCTAGCAAACTTAGTAACAAATTCATCTGCTTTGCTCTTTTTAGCACCACTATTAGTGATTAGTTCAAGAATCTTACTTACTGCACTATTCTTGTATTCCCTAATGACTCTAACTTTAATTGAGCCACTTTTAATTAAGCAGCCAGCAAATACTTCTAAACCAATAGAAGAGACGACTGGGACAAATTCTCCAGTTAAACTTGAGGTATCAATTTCACCAACCCCATCTTCAACAATGCCATCAACAGGAATTTTTTCACCGGTAGAAACTAAAACATAATCACCAATTTCTAATTCTTCTGGTTTGACGACATCGATTTTATCTCCACTAATTTTATTAGCGGTTTCGACTCTAATAGAAACTGCCGACATAATAGCTTGCTTAGATTTATTAGTGGCATATCCTTCAATTACTTTACCAACTTGGTAAAGAATAATAACCATCAAAGCTTCCATAAAGAGGTGAACTTCTTTTGTAATTCCTGCAATCGCAAAAGCGCCAAAGCAGCTAATCGTGATTAATAGCTTCTCGTCGATTGGGTTTTCTAAATGAATAACGTGTTTGATAAATCCCCAAGTCACATCATAACAAAGTAACACCAAAGCGCCTAAAACGAGAGAAAAATTCACCCAAAACAAGTCTGGCTTATTTAAAATAGTCATTGATAAAACTAAGATAATCGTGCCAACAACAACTCTAATTAGAGTTAACACCATATCTTTTGTAATTAATCCTCTAGTTTGTTTCTTTTCATTTAAGCTTTTAATTTCAATTGGATCATTTTCTACTTCTTTGATGATGTTTTTGAGTTCTTCAACGGATAGTTCTTTATCTTTATAGGTAACGTGTAAACGATCCGCACTAAAATCGATGACGGCGTTTTCAATCTTTTCGTGTTTATTTAAGTGCTTCTCGCTTTTTGCAGCGCAGTTTGCGCAGTCAAAGCCAGTGATACAGTAGCTCACTTTCTTACCAGCGCCTAATTCTTCAACAGTAATTGGATCGTTTTCGACCTCTTTAATAATTCTTAAAATCTCTTTAACTGAAAGAGGTTCATCTTTATACGTGATATGTAAACGGTCGGCGCTGAAATCAATAACTGCTTCCTCGATCTTTTCATGTTTGTTTAAATGGGCTTCAACCTTTTTAGCGCAGTTCGCACAATCGAATCCTTTAATCTCATAAACTTTCTTATTCATTTTCTTCATCCTCCAAAACGTGTTCATAGGTGATGTGCATGATTTGACGCACGTGCTCATCTTTTAAGGAATAATAGATTTTTGTTCCAACTTTATTACTTTTTACAAATCCACTATCTTTTAATACTTTGAGTTGATGGCTTACTAAGGATTGGCTTGAACCAATTTGAGAGGCGATATCATTAACACATTTTTCAATTAGATGATCACTGCTATCGTTAGAGCTGAGCTCATCTAATAAACAAAATAAGATTTTTAGTCTTGTCGCATCCGCTGCAACCTTTAAGGTATCTTGCATTTTTATGATTATTTTTTCGTTCGTGTACATTGATACTTCCTCCATCAACGTTAACATTATATGAACAATCATTCATATTTTCAACATAAAAATGAACAGTTATTCATATTTGACTATAAAAAGAAAGCCCATCTCAACGAGATGAGCTATTAAATTATTTGTTGTTTAGAGCCTTCTTAACAGCCTCTGGTTCTAAATATTGATATGTTACTGTGTCCACAAATGGGAGCATATTCACTAAGTGATCATTAGTCTCAATAGTCCATGCATTTGTGAAATGTCTTTTGACGTATCTTTGCACTCTTTTTTCTTCAAAGAGTTTCATGTCGAGGTCCACAGATTCCACTGTTAATCTAAATGGCCAAGTATATTCATCGCTTTTTGCAACGAGAAGAGATCTAATAAATCCTTTACCCGCAAAAGGCCATAAGCTTCTTGGGTCGAAGGAGATAATTAATGTATCTCTTTTATTTAATTGAGGAAGATATTCTTTGAATTTCTTTGCTAATGGTTTGTAGTTCTTTCTAAAAACTTTTAATTCAATAACCATTGGAACTCGTCCGTTATTTAAATCGATGACTTCTTGGAAGGTTGGAACCTCTCCTCCATCAAGTAGATGATAACCCTTTTTAATTTCTTCAAGAGTTAAGTCTTCAATAATACCTTCTTTTCCAGTTGTTCTTTTTAAATCTTCATCATGGCAAACAATAAGTTCGTTATCTTTTGTTAAATGAATATCATATTCAAAGGCAACACCGTGATTAATAGCGTTTTCAAACGCTTTCAAACCATTTTCAGTATATTCTGAGTTATGAAGCCCACGATGCGCTATTCCATTAAGGAATACTGGATTAATTTTGGAAAGGCATTTTTTCTTATTCATCGTCTTGACCTAAAGCTTCTAATCCTTTAGCGAATGTTGTTTTCTTGCTCTTCACATTCTTAACAAAGAAGAAGACAGCAGAAGCAACTGCGATACACGCTAAAGCGTAAATTGGTAAGAATTCCCAAGAGAATGATGGGTTAAGTAATAATGTACCTAAAGCGATTGGGGTAATGGTTTGAGCGGCCATTGAGGAAGCGTAATAGTAACCAGTGAATTGACCGATCTTGCTATTTGGACATAATTCAACAACCATTGGGAAGGAGTTGACGTGAACTAATGACATACCAAATCCTTTCACAAACCAAATGATATAAATCCAGAATGGGAAAGTTCCGCTATGAGGAACGATTGCCGCAAATGTTAAGATCGCCCATAAGACATAGGAAAGTAATGTTAAGCCTAAGCCACCTAAAAGAGTCCACTTCCTACCGATTTTAGAGGCAATAATGCCGCCCAAAGCAAAACCAATAACACTACCAACACCACCTAAAATTGTGTTGATCATATTAGAACTACTTTCAGCGCCTAAATAATAAACTGTATAGTTGCCCATAAAGGT
This sequence comes from uncultured Erysipelotrichaceae bacterium, assembly GCA_902800025.1. Taxonomy (GTDB): domain Bacteria; phylum Bacillota_I; class Bacilli_A; order RFN20; family CAG-826; genus UBA2450. The sequence goes on from CADCDA010000009.1 coordinate 48,540, forward strand.
TCCGATACCGTTATCAGCCATAAACCAGAAGAATTCAGCTCCTAAAATGAGGAAGAGCATAATTCTATTAGCCTTACTCATTGGCTTATCTTCACTAACTTTATCAACGACTTCAGCTTCGAGTTCACCACGAGCCATTTCATCTTTAACTTCTTCTCTAACTTTGTTTTCTTTAATGGTAAGGAATAAGACCACTGCAGAAATAAGCATTAAGACGGAAGCGATAATGAACGGAAGTTCGATTGCCCAAATATTTCCATACGCCCAGGTATGTTCTTTATATCCAATTAAACCAGTTGTTTGATCTTTAACTGTTGCTGTACCTAAATATTGTGAAAGAACAAAGACGATACCAACGACTGTCGCAAAAGCACCACCGATATAGCCCATAATGTTAATAATACCATTGGCTTTACTACGTAAAGGTTTTGGTGTAATGTCTGGCATTAACGCAACAGCAGGGTTACGATACATCATCGCAAATAAGACGACAATCGCCATCATAGCGATAACACCTGCTAAATTATGATAATGGAATAAAACAGGGACAAATGGGAATGCGACTGCGCAAACAAATGTACCAACTAAGATGTAAGGCATTCTCTTACCAATTTTGGTGTTGGTCTTATCAGATAATCCACCAAATATTGGAAGTAAGATAAGGGCCGCTAAATTATCAATGGCCATCATAATACCAACGAGGTATTGTTGATTTTCGATAATCTTGTTACATTCTTTAATCGCATCATTGACCTGTTGGGCGGTTGCGCCATTATCAGCAGTTATTTGTCTTAATGCTGAATAATTTGGGTCGAATGTTTTGGCGAACAATTCACTTAAGAATGTTGGGCACCAAGAATCGTAAACTTGCCATAAAAGCAAAATGCCAAAGAACGCAAAGCCGATGAGCATTGTTCTTTTCATATTGAGCTTAAAAGGCTTCTTTTCAGTTTGAACTTGTTCCATAAGTTCCTCCTTATTTACCTAATAAATCAGGTAGTTCTTTTATACTTTTTAAAATATAAGTTGGTTTATGTGGGTAGCTCTTGACATCTTCTAAAGAAGATTCTCCAGAAAGAACGCATAAAGAGTCAACTTTCGCATTTACTCCAACAAGGATATCTGTGTAAAGTCGATCTCCAACCACCAGTACTTCATCTAGTGAAACGTTAAACTGTTTTGCTAAATAATAAATTATCTCTGGGTTTGGTTTTCCTAAAACGGTCGCGGTTTTACCAGTGCAGAGTCGAATCCATTCACACATTCCACCACAATCAGGAATATATAACCCGTCTTCAATTGGGCAACGGTAATCACCATTAGTCGCAATTAAAGGAATATCTCTAGTTTCTAAATATAGACAAGCATCCTTAAGTTCTTGATAAACAAGCTCAGTAGAAAAGCCTGCCACTACTGCGTCAACCTCTTCATTTTCAGAATATTTATCAATAAGTGTAAAGTGCTTTTTAAGTTTATCTTTTAAACATTTATTTCCAATAACATAGATGTTTTTAATATTTCTATCTTTTAAATATCCAATCGTCACTTCTGTAGATGAATAGAAATTATGTTCTAAAGAACATTCAATGCCAAAGTTTTTTACTTTCTTCTCATAAAACTCCAAATCGTGTGAAGAGTTATTGGTAAAGAAAACATATTCAATGTTGTTCTTTTTTAGATAGTCAAAAGCATCTAGTGCGCCATCAATTAAGTTCGCGCCTAAATAAACTGTTCCATCCATGTCAAAGATGATAAGTTTTTTATTCATTCTTAATTATTCTAACACTTTTATTACTCTATTAAATAATAGAAATCTTATTTGAGTCGTTTTGAATTGATGAGATGGTCGTTTTTGTAATCGAGTTGGAGTTCAAAATATGGTTCATCTTCTAATAAATACTTAAGAAAGATTTTATCTCCTTCCCACATTGGGAGATCAAACATTTTATCTTTATCAAAGAACTTCAGTTCGCCTTCATCGCATTCAATAAGTTCACCACTTACTTTAGTAACGACATATAAATGCATTTCTTCTTTGATATCTTCACAAGAAAAATAGACAATTCCTCTTTTTTGATATTCTTCAACTTGATAGCCTGTTTCTTCTTTTATTTCTCTTATAAGAGCATCGTCAGGTGTTTCATTTTTCTCAACATGCCCACCAACACCAATCCATTTTCCTTTATTAACATCGACTTTTTTCTTGTTTCTAAAAAGGAGAAGATATTGGTTATTTATATCGATATACGCTAAAACGGTTTGAGTCATAACATAATTATTATAGAATAATCGTATGAGCGTATTAAAAGAACAAATTGTCTCCATTATCGATAAAGAACTCCCTTTAATTACTAATTTAAGTAATGTATCCGCTGTTTTAAAAGAAGTAGAAGATGTCAGTTGGGTTGGTTTTTATATAGTTGAAAAAGACTATCTATATTTAGGACCATTTCAAGGACATGTCGCATGTACAAAAATAAAAATGGGTAAAGGTGTTTGTGGAGAAGCAGCGTCAAAAGGAAAAACAATAGTTATTGATGATGTTAGTAAAATCACCAATTATATCGCCTGTAGCAGTTCCACAAAAAGCGAACTAGTCGTACCAATAAAAAAAGATGACCAGATTGTCGCGGTCATCGATTATGATTCAGATACTATTTCTAGATTTAACGATTCTAGTTTAGTTAGAGAAATAGAAAATATTTCTAAAGTTTTAAGCGAATTATTCTAAGAATAAACTATTCCTCTTTAACGACGAGTTTCTCGTCGTTTTTTGCTGAACGATCATAGACTAGATTAGCGTGCTTTAAAGCGTAGATAATTGGTAGACAAATAAAACCAATTGCAACAGAAGAGACGATTGATGAAACAAATCTAAAGATGCTTTCAATCGTTGCTAAAGCAACTGGGTATTCAAATATCATAGCGTCTAAATAAATTGCACCCGTATTAGCGATTGTTGTTAATAAGCCAGCCCCAATTGCTAAAACAATAAACCAAAGTTTCTTGTCTTCGAGTTTGATTCCTTTTTTTAAGCATATTTCATAAACTAGTCCAAAGGCCACTGCTCTTAAAACTGGAGGAATCATCCAAATTGGAGTGGTAATAGTTAAACCATATACGCTTCTTAATTGCCCAACAAAACTTCCAAGTAGAGCAACTAATATCGCATCAGGAAAACCATATAAGACCGCAGTCATAATAATAGCGATACCAGTAAATGTGATTTGTAAATTAGGAGTTAACCTGACAGTTAAAGTTGACAATACAATATACATTGCCAATAACATTCCATCTCCACAAATACGCGATATTGTTCTTTTCATTGCAATTTATGATAAACAATAATTAATAAAATTAAAATAAAATTTTGTTTGAAAAAGATTTGGTATCATCTATCATAATTAAGTTATGCCACAATTCACAATAAAAGAAATCGTCTTAATGTCATATGGGGCTTACCTCATTTTGCTATCAATTATCACTTTCATTGCTTATCATAACGACAAGCAAAAGGCAATTAAAGGTAGCTATCGTACAAAAGAGAAAACACTACTTCTCTTATCTTTCTTTGGTGGAGCTTTTGGAGGATATCCAGCAATGCTCATCTTCAGGCATAAAACAAAAGGTGAACATTGGTATTTCACCTTTGTAAATATCTTAGGGATCCTAATCCATGTTGGATTAATGGTTGCGTTATTATTCTTTATTAAATTTTAAAGCTCGCTGTGCGAGTTTTTTATTTTATAAAAAGTATTTGTTTGTGAATAAGAATAATAAAAACAGTCATATGACTGTTGATTTTATTATGGAGCGACCAACGGGAATCGGACCCGCACATGCAGCTTGGGAAGCTACCGTTCTGCCACTAAACTATGGTCGCATTATCGGAGAGATTTAAATTTCGCTTTTGCCTCATCGCTAAAACGATAAGAATCACTAATCTTAGAAATCGCTTTACGTTTTAAAGTATCATCCTCACATTTGAATAAATAATCATACACTTCTTCTGGATAATGGATGGCCACAAAAGATAGTAACCACGCTTCTGCCATCATCACCATATAATCTTCATTAGGTTTGAAATATTTGAAAGTATCGAGGATCCTTTTATCAGAAGAAAACTTCAATCCAAAAACATAGGCAAAACGTCTTGTATAAATATATTCATCATCATTTGTCTTGAGGAAAAATTCCCAGAATTTCTCATAAGAGCACTTTTTCAAATTCGCACCAATTAAATCTGTAATCGCCCAAGAACCCGCATATTTTAAGTTTTTAAGTAGGAAATCTAATTGTTCATCGATGTCTTTACATCTAGATAAACCAATACCAAAATATAAAACATCAACCTCTTGATATTTATGATGCTCAAACTCCTCTAATTTCAAATCAGAATCTTTATAATGTTCCTTAACAAGCTTTCTTAATACAGGGGTTTTAACTCCAATAGAAATATAAGTACTTTTGGAAAGACTTTTTTGGAATAGGGCAAAGTTTGAATCACAGTTATCGAATAAATATTGAAGTAGTTCTTGATAAGTCATGCGACTATTATATCTCTTATTTAAGAAATAAAAAAGGCGGAACTGAATTTCCGCCAGGGTATATATAATATCTATGATATTATAAACAAATTTGGTGGGTACTGACGGGATCGAACCGCCGACCTTCTGTACGTCAAACAGATGCTCTCCCAGCTGAGCTAAATACCCATCTTTGCTGGTGTGCCCTTCTTCAGAGCGCTAGATTATTATACATATATTCAAAACAAAAGCAAAGAGAAAATATATAAAAAACCTCCATATCTCTATGAAGGATTTTTTGCATATGGTGCCGACTATCGGAATTGAACCAACAACCTACTGATTACGATTCAGTTGCTCTGCCAGATTGAGCTAAGTCGGCAAGTAATATCTATTATATAGATTTTTTATTATTATTCACATAAATTGTGAATTTAATATTATGGCCATTATCGTCAAATGTTTCGCTTTCTTCGACGCATTCAAAATTGTTGTCTTCATCAAGATTATGAAAGAAAACTTCTGCACCACCATCTTCGTCAACTTTTGTTAATAAGACTTTATCAACATAAGGAATCATTTGATTATAGATTGAAGCTCCACCGATGATATAAACATCTTCTTTTAATGAATATTCTTTTATTTTTTGTAAAAAATCATCAAATGAATGGACGTTAATTACTCCTTCATAGTTATGAGTTTCATCAGCGCTTAAAACGATATGGGTTCTATTCTTTAATGGTTTGGAATTAGGGAAAGACAATAAAGTATTTTCTCCCATTGCTACGACATGGCCTGAAGTTGTAGTTCTAAAGAACTTCATGTCCATAGGCAAAGAGAAAAGAAGTCCGTTTCTTTTACCTATTCCCCATTTTTTGTCTGCGCTTAATATTGAAATAATCATTTTAAATAGCCACCGGAATCTTTTTATCTAATGGTTCGTATTCATAATCGATGAGTTTGAAACTATCCACTGTGAAATCATAGAAATTTTTAATCGAAGGATCAACCCAGAGCTTTGGTGCTTTGTGTTG
>CADCDA010000010.1 GCA_902800025.1 uncultured Erysipelotrichaceae bacterium
CTGCAATTGGCATGTCGCCAGACCAGAAAGAGGGTCAAAAAAATTATTTATTCAATAAATAAAAGAGATTCGTTGGTTCAAATCTCAATAGTGTTCCATATGGTGCCTCCTGCCAGAATCGAACTAGCAATAGATCCTTACCATGGATCCGTTATACCACTTAACTAAGGAGGCATAAACGCTGCTGTCAGCGTTATTGATTATATATAATCTTTATTTTATTAACAAGAAATAATTACTAATTTTCCTCGTTGCCTTTTAGTTCATATATAAATGAATACACTATTGCAGCAGCGTTTTCTAATTCTACTCTAGTCAAATACCCAGACTTAAGAGCGTTCTTAATATCTTTTATATCAGACTTATTACCTGGCATATTGATATTATTTCCATTTTTAATATTTCTAGAAGCATAGGCTGCTGGATATTCATTTCCTTTACGATATGCTTGTCCACTAGCGACCCAGTCAGTCATAATAAGACCTTTATATCCCCATTCAGTTCTTAATATATCCATAACTAAACCTTTATGTTCTGAGGAATGAATTCCATTAACCAAGTTATAGCTAGTCATAATAGAACGTGGATGAACATCTTTAATAACTCTTCTAAACGCTGAAAGATAAATTTCACGCGCCGCTCTTTCAGAAACCATAGAGTTATTATTTAATCTATTAGTTTCTTGATTATTACACGCGTAATGTTTAATGGTCGTTGCTTTTGTTTTATTCTCTTCTACCACTTTAACAATATTTGATGCAGCAAAAGCGGTCACAAGTGGATCTTCAGAATAATATTCAAAATTACGTCCGCATAAAATATGACGATGGATGTTCATTCCAGGAGCGAGCCATATATCAACTCCATACATTTCCATCTCTTCTCTAACTAACCTACCACACCCATAAATGAATTCTTCATTAAATGACTGCGCTAATGCGGTTGCAATTGGAATCGCGGTTGCAATTTGAACAACCTTACTACCTTTCTTTTTGAGGTTTCTTTTATAACTCATAAGCGAAGTGATTGGCCAAGGTAAATACTTTTGAAGCGTATCCCAAATAGAATCTGATGTCGTTGGGAAAACACCTTTATCATTTAATATAAATTCGCGTGTCATTCTAAGCCCTGCAGGGCCATCAACCATATTAAGGCATAAGTCAAGATTCTCCACTCTTAAGGTTGTTTCTCCAGCTCCACCTGCGATTGTGGAACAGGACTGTCCAATAAGACCATCGATACCTAGTTTATAATCGCCTAAAACAATATGGATCAAGCTTGTTTCATCTAGTGATTTAATGAATTCAGGAACTTCTACTTCATATTTATCGTTATAAATTATTTCTTTATAAGAAACATCGTTTTTAGTTAATTCAAATAAAGGTAAAGATCCTTTAATTTTGTTTTCTTCTCTAGGAATAAATAGATCTTTAAAACCAGTCTTATTAAATACATTTCTAACTTTGGTGAGAATTAGTTCTTCTTTAATTGAAACCATAAACACTTCTTTATGATTTCTTGATGAATTGCCGAGTTTAAAAACATATAAACCGCAATCGAGAATATATGACTGTTTTTCTTCACTATATGAAGGGAAATCGCTTAAAGAAAACTCTAAAGATAATTCTTCGCTTTCTTTAGGTTTTAATAATCTAGTCTTTTTAAACGCAACAAGTTCTAGAGCCGCTCTATTAATAGGGCCACTCATATATAACTGCATTACTTCTTTTCCTGAGTAATTTCCTGAGTTAGTAACCTTAACCTTCAAAGTGAACTTATCTTTATCTTGTTTGACATCGATAAAGTGATAAGAAAATTTAGTGTAAGATTCACCAAACCCAAATTCAAACAAAGGCGTAATCCCTTTGCTTTCAAAATAGCGATATCCAACATATATTCCTTCTTCGTAATGACATTCATCAACATCAAAAGGAACATTGATATATGGATAATCTTTAATTGACGCCCAAGTATCGGTGAGTTTTCCTGATGGATTGGCCTTTCCTAAAACGATATCCACCAAGATATCTCCAGTTAATGAACCAAGCTGAGATAATAACAATATATTTTTAACTTCTTTAACTGGCTCTAAATCAATAACACTAGGGGTGTTTAAAACAAGCATGAATTTTTTATAGTTATTATTGAGATATACAATATCTCTTATTTCAGTATCAGTTAAATAAACGCTTCCTTTTTCTAAAGTTCGATCTGCGCCTTCTCCAGCATTTCGACTCAAAACATAAATTGCAACCTCGTGGTCTCCAATAATCGGGAATTCATATTCGCTTTCAGGAGCGCATTTACCAATCGCATAACTAGCGGCGATTGTTTTATGCTCATGAGCTTCTTTTTTCACTCTTTTAATGAATTTCTTCTCGTTTTCTAAATACTCTTTATCATAATCGTTAAGCCACGTATCAGTGGTCACAGTAAATCCTGCGTTTTTAAACGCTTCTTCAATATTCTCTTGATATCTGACATTAACTGCTCCACTTCCAGTGCCACCGATAACTGTGTGTCTAACACCATTACCAATTAAAGCAATTTTAGAAGGAGAATCTAATGGAAATGATTCATCTTCTCTTTTTAAAAAGAGAGTGCACTCAAAAGCGTTTTCTTTTAAATATTTCAAATGACGATATTCGTGAGGCAAATAATCATAATCAGTTCTCATATTGTTCTCCCATTAGGTCATAGACAAAAGCGCCTGTGATTTTAACCTTGACGATATCTCCATTATGGAGTTCTTTATTTGATGTAAAGAAGATTTTGCCGTCCACGTCATCAGGGGCGTTCCAATAGCTTCGTAATAAATAATTTCCGTGTTCGTCTCTTCCGATGACTAAGCCTTCCATGATTTCATTAACATGCTTCTTATTCAAAGAATAAGAAATCTTTTGTTGTGCTTTCATAACTTTCGCTAATCTTTTCTTTTTAATATCTTCATCGATTTGATTATCAAAACTAGCAGCGGCTGTTCCTTCTTCTTGAGAATAAGTGAAAGCTCCTAAATGATCAAACTTAATTAAATTCATAAATTCGATGAGTCGATCAACATCTTCTTCTGTTTCTCCTGGGAAGCCCACCATGACGGTTGTTCTTAAAACTGCGTTAGGAACCTTATTTCTAATTTTTGTGAATAAATTAATTAAGAATTCCTTATCTCCTCTTCGGTACATATCTTTTAAAATATGAGATTCACTATGTTGAATTGGAACATCAAAATAAGGAGTAAGGCGTTTTTCTTTTCCCATTAACTCGATTAATTCATCAGATATTTCATCTGGATATAAATAAAGTAAACGGATATATTCAAGCCCTTTAATAGCGAGTAAACCATGCAAGAGGTCCACTATATTGACTTTTTTATCTTTAAAATCGATTCCATATTTAGTGGTGTCTTGTTCTAAAACAATAATCTCTTTAATGTTACTATCTGCAAGATCTTGTGCTTCTTTAATAATCGCATCATAATCTCGAGAAACAAATCCACCTCTAATAATAGGAATCGCGCAATAACTACATCTATTGTCGCATCCTTCACCAATCTTTAAATACGCAGAATATGGTCCAGTAGAAACAATACGATATTCATCATCAACCCCTATAGAAGGATCGATATCTTTATCTAAAACATATAGTTTCTCATTAAAATGAGAATATTCTCTAATTGGAATATATAAATCGACTTCCGGAATTTCTTTTCTTAAGTCTTCTAAATATCGCTCTGCTAAGCAGCCAGTAACCACTACTTTTTTGCCGTATTGAATCATTTCTAAAATATTCTCAATACTTTCTTTTTTACTTGATTCAATAAAACCACAAGTATTGATAACAATAATGTCTGCATTTCTAGGATCATTAGTGATCTCATACCCATTACGATCAAAAAGTCCTAAAATATTCTCGCTATCGACGAGATTTTTCATGCAGCCCAAAGAAACGATTCCAACTTTTTTCATATTATTCACTTCTTAAAGCAACCACTGGATCTTGTTTAGACGCTCCTAATGATGGGATAAGACCGCTTAGTACGCTTAATAGGATAGCAATACCAATCATCATAAGCGCGTAATACCATGGAAGAGCAGCAATCGCTGGTACATCAAAGATTTTCACAATCATATTGATGATAATTTGTAAGACATAGGTTATACCTATACCAATCACACCACTAGATAATCCAGTGATTAAATTCTCAGCGATAAATAGACGCGAAACATCTTTCTTTCGTCCACCAAGAGAACGGATAACACCAATTTCTTTTACTCTTTCCATGACGGAAATATAAGTGATAACCGCAATCATAAAACAAGAAACAACTAAAGATAACGATGTAAAGGCTATTAAAGCTGCGCTAATTGTCGTCACCAAAGTTGAAATAACAGTGATAATCATACTGATTGTATCAGTATAAGTAATTTCACTTCTTTCTTCCTTAGGAACATCGACGCCTTTAATCGTTAGTGTTACATCAGAATTCCATTTATCAAGATAACTTGTTACACCATTTTTAGTCGTGAAGTCTTTTGGATAGATGGAAATAGATTGAGGTAGTTCTTTAATCTCATGACCAATAACTATTTGATCATCATCAGTAATATCATTGACTCTTAGACCTGCTAAGGCACGTAAATGCAATTTATCGTTCTTTAAATTATCTGTTCCAGAATTTAAAAATGAAGCAAAGATAGAGGCAATCGTTGAAGATTGGTCTCCATTAAGTGCATTCGCATATCCGCGTTTAGTTTCTGGAACGAAAGTTTCACTTCCATCATCTTTTGAATAATCATCATATTCAAATTGAACATAAGCGTTAAATTGAGATTCTTTGTATCTCATATTCATAATATGTTCTTTAAAAGACGTTGTGATTTGGCTCGTATTTGATTCTGTACGATATTTTTTAGCGAAATCTTTTGTGTAATAAACACCTCTAGAAAGGGTACCGAAATTTGTGGTTGGCTTCGCTCTTAAAATACCGACAACTTTAACTTTATATTGTGGATCGCTAAGTATAGCAGCGTCTTCCATAACTGATTCATAATAATAATCTGGTGTCGCTGGATCCAATTCCACAACCGCGCCATTATTTAAAGTAGCCCATGGATTGACTAAATCAAGGACTTTATGAATTGTACAAGTGACATCATATTCCACTGTTCTTTCTTTTGGATTACCATCGACAATAACAGCGTGTGGATTTGAAGTAGTAAATGTTAAAAGATTAATTTTATTAATAGTGTCGAGATGAGCGATGATTTCTTGAGGGGTTAAGCTATCAATTCCTTTTCTTGAAACATCAGCAATAAACTCCATATCTTCAGTCGTGATTTCATCAGAATTAACCATAAACCATCGACCTTCAAGTTCACTCTTAGAAGGATCAGATTGTCTTGGATCTAATCGAGATGCGATAACATTATGCATTTTGGCTTCTGTACCATTAACTTCAATGGCGTTACCAGTTAAATTATCACTTCCTGGAGCGCATTTTAATGCAAGATAATAATTTCCACCACTAATAGTTGTACCACTCAAATTAGCGGAGATATCTTTATGAGAAACTAAAGTTGGATTTTGTTTATAAATCACATCGTGAGGGAAATAATAGAAATCATGATTAAGAATCTCATCATATGAGAAAATGGTGTTGTATGGATATTTTTCATCGAGATGAGCAAGTTCCTCTTCGAGTTCTTTAATCTTTTGTTCGTCAATTGGAACTTGTTTCTTTAACTCTTCGATCTGAGTCTCGATTTCATGTCCAATAACTGCTTTTTTAGCAACGTTAAGGAATTCGTCTTGAGGATAATAACCAAGTTGAGCTAAAACAAGATCGGTTAATGTTGTTTTTCCATCAACAACGAGTAATAACTCGTTTTCCTTTTCAGGGAATCGAGAATTTCCTAATAAATCGTATTGAGAAAGGATATAATCCTTTTCCGCTGGAAGCTGCTTCATAAACGCAGTAAATAAATCGACAAATTGAGCATAATTGCTAAAGCCTTTAACAGTCATTAAAGTTTTAATGTATTGTTGAGTTAATCCATTAGTGGAAATGACTTCGCTTTCTCCATCAGCCTTTTTCTTAAAGGAGGTAAAGAAGTTATTTGTTGGGTCGATTGAATAATTATAATTAATCGCCGAATAGTAACTTTGAGGCATTTCTGAAATATAATCCACGAGTTCTTGGGTAATTTCGTTAGTCTCGATGCTAGTCAAATCTTTGTATCTAGACAAAAGATATTCAATCATTGAATCCATTCCAACTTGCGTGGATGTATCAAATTTTGCGAGTTCGGCTTTTTCTTGATTTGATAAGCCAGATAATAAGGAAGAAAGATCCACTGCTTCTTCGGCAATCCCAATTGGATAACTTGAAAGCATATCATCTTCCATATTTACGATATAGTCGTTAACACCACAAGAAACGCCTAAGATGGTAGAAACACCAATGATACCGATACTTCCTGCAATTGCAACTAATAGAGTTCTTCTAAACTTTGACCATAAATTCGATAATGATAAATTGGTCGCAGTAAAGAAAGACATCGCAGACTGTTTTTTACCTTTTGAAGCGGCTTCTTGAGGCTTTTCCACTACTTGTTGGCCGTCATAGGGATTAGAATCATCTGTGATTAATCCGTCTTTCATTCTTACAATACGAGTTGCGTATTTTTCCGCTAACTCTGGGTTATGGGTAACCATGATAACGAGGTGATCTTTAGCGACTTCTTTTAATAAGTCCATAATTTGGATAGAAGTTTCACTATCAAGGGCGCCGGTTGGTTCATCTGCTAAAACGATTTCTGGATTATTGACTAAGGCACGAGCAATAGCGACTCTTTGCATTTGTCCGCCAGACATTTGATTTGGTTTTTTGCTATATAATCCTGCTAAACCAACTTTGTCTAACGCTTCTTTGGCCCTCTTAACTCTTTCTTCTTTTTTGATTCCAGAAATAGTTAAAGCAAGCTCAACGTTTCTTAATATGGTTTGATGAGGAATTAAATTATAAGTTTGGAAAACAAAACCGATTGAATGGTTTCTATATGTATCCCAATCGTTGTCTTTAAAGTCTTTTGTGCTCACACCTTTAATGATTAAATCACCACTGTCATAATGGTCTAATCCACCAGTAATATTTAAAAGCGTGGTTTTTCCACATCCTGAATGTCCTAAAATAGCAACAAATTCATTTGCTCTAAAGTTAAGGGAAATTCCTTTAAGAGCGTGGACTGGTTCTTGATCTTTTAGAGCGTAATCTTTTTTAATGTTTCTTAGTTCTAACATCTCAAGTACCTCCTTTCCTGAATATGTAAATATGTTATTAGTTTACATACAAAATGTAAAACAAAATGCATATGTTTTTATTCATACAAAAAAGGCGAACTTCTAGTCCGCCTCTTTTAGTGTAAACACTAATTATTCACCTTTTATGATTTGAATATTCTTTAAAATCTCTTGTTTGCTTTGAGGGCCTCTTTCAATAATTCTTCTATTTATTGTGAAATAGAAATATGTGTAGATGACATCAAGCAATAAACATGTAAACGCTGGCAAGAGGAACGAAATCGCGTTCGCTACTAAATCAAAGTTCGATTTTTGTTGGGCGAGAAGAATAACGAAAATTGATAATAGAATAAAAGCAACGACGACAAGAAGAATAATCGGAGCAAAGGAAGGGCCTTTCTTAAATAAGGTTTTTTCAAATTGACGAAGCTCTTGATAATGTGGTTGATTCTCGTCAATTTCATATTTCACATAAGCGTAAATTCCTTTTTCGATACAGCTCACTTCTTTATATCCTAAAGCCTCAAAAATTTCTTTTCTTTCACGATATTGAGGAATGGTTAATTTCACTTTCTTACTGATCATTATTTTCTATTTCCTTTTTGACATATTTGATGTATTCATATTGAGGCGTTTTTTCAGCGAATTCTTGCATCGCTTTTAAACACTCTTGATGGAGGTATTCTTTATTCTCATTTACCGAGACATTTTCCAAAGGAAAAATCGGATCTAAAATATATACTGTTTGTCTTGGTGTTTTGCCAATTAAAGGCTTCCTCCAAGTCGTCACTACTGGAAGGACAGGAGCGTTGCTTTTCGCTGCGTAATTAAACGAGCCATTAGAGAAACTTCTGACCTTTGTGTAATAAGGCCAAATATGGGCTTCTGGATAAATCAAAACATATTGTCTTTTTTTCACATAAAAGTCCATCGCATCAGCTAAAGCCACCATATTTTTAACATCACCCTTTAAAGGTAATGGTAAGAATCCTAACGCTCTAGCGAGGTTTCTCACTATCGGCATGCTTAAGGTATCACTATACCCTAAAATATTCACTCTTCTACCAAAGAAGAAAACTTGAGCCTGGAATTTAAAAACGTCGCTAATTGAAACATGGTTAGAGTAAATATATGCTCCTTTGCCTTCAAGTAACTTTAAAGCCTTACGGTTTTTAATTCTAATGCCATGACAAACACAATATAAACCAATGAATGGTTTAGCGATGCCATGATAAAGAATCGCTGAGAAGAAATTATTGATCGGGTTGGTTCTTTTATATTTATAGTTCTCTGGAACGGGAACTCTTTTTAAACCAACTTCGTTGAAATCATCTTTTCTCTCATCGGTGTAATAGGCGATTTTGGTTTTTTTAACTTCTTTAAAATTCATACTATTTCATACTATTTCTTTAAGGCTTTATTCGTCACTTCTCCAGTGTGCTTGATTCTAGTCCAAGTTGTTTTCTTTTTCGGGTGTAATAATCCATCTATGAACGCTAAAGCAAATTCATAGAAGAAGAATATATAAGTAAGAACACCAATGATTTTGTTCTTTGTCGTTAAATTAATACGATCATTCGCTCTTAAAATTGTAATAAACGCTGGTAGAGCAAAGCTCACGTAAACTAGAAGGAATTGGAAAGCCGCTAGACCAAATAGTAATCCATAATGTTCTGGTCCAACATAGAATGTTCCAATTGAAGCAAAGACTAAATCAACAATCGCTCCAATAGACATCACAACATTGAAGATAATAAATGGAATAAGCCCGCAATTAAATTCAAAATTCATAAATGAAAGCATGCCAGAAGAATGATAATCATGTTGAACACCAGCCTTCTTTAAGAACTTTCTTCTTTGGAAATATCCAGCTAGCCAACGAACGTGCTGTGCGTGGACAGTCTTAAAGTCTGGAGATTGTTCGTCATAAAAACAAACGAGTGGATAATAACGCATATTGATATCGTGATAATAACAATACGAAGTAAGTTGGATATCTTCAGTCATACCAGTAAATATCCATCCACCAGCGTCTTTAATGATGACATCATCGACATAATACCCAGTTCCCATCAATGTCGCCTTATGGAAAACGATAGAGCGACCTTTAGAAGTAACGTCATTCATATACGCAAACATAACGCTTGAACCAATTGTTAACCAGTTAGTGTTCGCGTTTGTGAAATTTCTAAAGCCTAAGCCGACTCTAACACCGGTTTGTCTTAGGTCGTTCATCACTTCTAAATATCTCTCTTCTAAGATATTGTCGGCATCGAAAATCATATAAGAATCGAACTGAATTTCATTTCTCCAGAAATAATCGATGCATTCTTGTAAAGCAAATCCTTTAGTCCTTCTTCCATCCATCAATCGATCTCTGACGAAATATTTATAGCCAAAACTTTTAACGATTTCGACAGTTGGATCACTTTCTTTTTCGACGATGACATAAACTTCAAAGCTATCCGCTGGATATGTTTGTTTCTTTAAACTTTCTAAGATATGGGAAATGACTTTGCTTTCATTTCTCGCGGCGATTAAAACTGCGAATTTGGTAAGTTTATCACTATGAGGGACTGGTTCGGTCTTTCTAGCGGAAACACTCCAATAGATAAGATAGTAAATTGACATTAATAAAACAAAAGCAATCATCACTCCTGTGATGGATGTCATGATAAGTGTTATTAAGTCATAATTAATATTCATATTAAATTAGTTTTCTATTTCCTTTTCTTCTACTGGTTCTTGATTATGCTTAAAGAATGGTCGATAAATGACTGCATATAAGGATAAAACGAATCCGGCGAGTAAATAGCCAGCGATGATATCGCTCATCCAGTGACGGCCACTTAAAAGTCTAACAAAGCCCATGATGAGGACTAAGAAGACAACAAGAACGATTGTAATAACTCTTAAATATCTCTTTTCAATTGGAATCATGTCAATCGCCGTTAAAGTACTAGCGATATAAAACACAGACGCGACGAATACGTGTGTGGATGGATAGCTTGGTTTTAATCCATCTTCCACGATTGGAGAATAATTAATTCTCATTACTTCAAACGCAAAATAGAGAATGACGACAAGTACATATGTTCCTAAAAGGATGTAATAACGTCTATCGATTTTCTTTAATGATTTGAGTTTAATGGCTTGATAGATTGTGTACCCAACAAATCCAATGACAAAGACAAACGAGAGATATAAATCAATATCGCTCAATATTTTCATCAAACGGAAGGAACCAATCTTATTAACCCAAGCCTGAACATCGCTATTCATCGAAGCGAATCCAAGGTAATAATTGTTTTCTCCGATAGGAAAATATTTGACGTCTACGGTCTTCACTAAAACTGTAAAAACGACGAAGACAATGAATAATGTAACAGGTGCAATCCAGTAATATAATTGTTTTTTCATAAAAGAAAACCCTACTATATTAAGCCACATTACGCGAGTGTGTGCAAGCATTATAATAGGGTTGATTAAATTTCTAATCAATAATTAGATCTTGTAAACGTAGGAACTGAGCTTATCAAGGACGCTCTTTCCAGATGGATAGACGTAACTATTAATCTTGTTAAACGCTGTTTGAATTGAGGAATCCCAATCAGTCTTGCTTGGGTCGATGTTTTGGACTTTAATATCCGCTTTAACACCTAAGGTGATTCCGAGTTTAACACTTAATTCAGCATATAATCTAGTTAAGTAAGTTTTACCGTTAACTGTTCCAGCGTAGATACTAGCTTCGATGGTGTCTAATTGAGAGATACCAGTTAAGGCACCTAAATTGATACCGACATCCCATCTCTTGGCGTTTTCATCATATTTGAATCCAGTGCTAGTTAAAGCGTGGACATAATCACCTGGTTCTTTTTCTTCACTACTACTGCCGAAGCTACCGATATCACTTTCAATATATGAAGCTCTGATGTCGAGCATACCATTTAATAAGTAATAAAGTAAGTTATCGCCTTTAACAAAGAACTTACTAGTCGCACGATAGTTATAAACTTGGGTCTTTCCAATCCATGGATCAGTGGTCTTTCTAATTGAGAAGTAACCACCGATATCATTGGTCTTGTTAGGATCACCATCTTTATAAGTTTCAAAAGTGATTTCACTCTTGATATCAGTTGTTAAGGCGTGTTCTTGAACGAGTAATGAGAAGTTTGGAACATCTTCAATAACACCATAAACCTTGACATATGATTGTTTGACAACGATATGGAAGATAATTGGGAAGGTGTTGATATTGAGTGAACCTAAAGCGAGTTTGATATCCGCTCTTAAGTTGTAATAGCCAAGTTCTGTAGTGTTTAGACCATATTCAAGTAAGAACTTAAGTGAAGATAAATCAATAAATGCATTATTAGAGATTGAAGAAGGAACTGTTGATTCTCTTTCTTCATCAAAATCTTTTAATGTGAGTTTTAAATTGAGGGTCTTTCTTGCATCTTCTTCACCAGCTTCAGGAGCGTCACCGATAACTAAGTCTTTGACTTCTAAAGAGTCAATAACTAAGTTGTCTAAAGATTCGAAGTTGACACGAATATCGATATCTCCTTCTAATCCGAGCATTTCTCCGCCGACAAGAATCTTTAAGGTTTGACCATTATCATATTGCTTGATTTCCTTTAATAAGGAATTATCAGTGAACTTGAAGTAATCTTTCGCTTCGATGATTTCGGCGACTTCACCCATTCCGAGTAATTCAAGAATTGGATCGATGAATTTGGAGAATCTCGCGTTATCTTTATTATCGTTAATGAATGTTTTAATAACATCAACGATATCTAAGACAGATTGAACGTCGATACGTCCCTTGATGTTATCACCATTGACATCACCATAAATAAATTTCGCATTATTTAAGGATCTGTCAGTGGATTTATCATCGACATCAAGAGCAATCTTATGGCTATACCAAACTTGATTTGCATGATATTTATATTGATCAATGGTTAAAGCACCAAAACCATATTTAGTGCCATAATCAAATTGTCCATCACCATAAATCTTAAGTCCGAGGTTGTCTTTATCTAAGACAGAAGCGAAGATGCCAAATCCTGATTGTTTGGTCTTTAAGATGCCTGTGACTTGATCAAAGACACTTGGTAAGAATGAAAGTGAATCATAGCTTTCAGCATCATCAATTGTAACTTCTTGATAATCATCATTGACTAAAGAGAGATTGATGTTGAAATCACCTAATTCAACATTTTCAACTTCAAGGTCAAGAACTTTATGTTCTTCGACATGATTTGGATCATAATTTTCATCAAACGCTGAATCGTATGAATCTAATGTTAATCTAACTTTTGCGTTATTACCTAATCCTAAGGATGAGAGGTTTAACACAACGTAGATTTTTTCACTATCGTTACTTAAATCTTCTAAGACATCAAGAATCGCGGAATAATCTCCAGCTTTAACGGATGTGATGAGATCGCTTTCTGTGATATCAGTTAATAATCCACTTAAAGCAGACATATCCATATCAGAAGTTAATTCTTTAATTTCATTTGGCATTTCATCTAAGATCCAGTTGAATGTTTCGGTTTCAACTTTTGCTTTGATGACTGATTTCTTATCGCCGTGTTCATCTTCTTGTTCGTTGAACTTAATGTAACCAGCGTTATCTAAATAAGCGATAGATAAGTTGCTGTATTCAACATCATTTTGTCCAATGATTTGAAGATTTAATCCGAGTTTAATTCCGTTAAGAACTTTATCAATTAAAGATTCTTCTTCATTTTCATTTTTATTTTCATCTAATTCAGGTGCGCGTCTATTTCTTGATGGCATATTTTCAAAGTCTGGTTGATCTTCTTCGTTATAATCATCAACATCTTCAGCGGCCCAAGAACTTAAATCAATTAATTGGGAAGCATCTAAATTGATGTCACCTTTAATGTGACCAATGTTGGTAACATTACTTGTTAATTGGGTAAGTGCGTCCACTCTGCCACCATTGGATAATCCTAAATCAAATGAAAGAGACATTTTTTGGTTTTCATCCGCTAAGAGGTTGGCTAATTTCTTAATCCATCCTTTATAAGAGACGATTTCAGTATAAGTGTAATTAGCGTTGTAATATGGACTTTCTGGATCATCTAATTTAACGATTTCAAGAGGCTTAATCTCAAAATCGATAGCACCTTTAATGGTGATATTGCCTAATGTGATGGTTCCTAAATCCACTCTTTTGATATCGTGATCTTCAGTGGTAACGATAACAATATTAATATTGGTTGGATCTTCATTCTCTTTTGTCATAGTGACATCTAAATTGAATCTCCAATCGCCATTTGCTAATTGTTCTTCTGTAGTGTTTAAGGATGTTTCACCAGCGGTGAATTTGGAGATTAATTGTCCGATGTCCATGTTGTCGAAGAAATCACCAACTACCGATTCAAGTTTGGCGAGTGGATCAATTCCTAATCCACCTCCTTCAACACTGGCGACAAAAAACTCTTCAATGACTTCGCCTAATTCGTCAAAACCAGTTGAGCTACATTTTAATCTTAAGTCCTTAAGACCAAAGTAGACGGTTTTATCCATATAGCCGACAGATAATGGAAGTTTTCTTCCGTTATAGTCGACATTCGCATCTAGAACTAAGTCTAAATCGCTTAAACTTCTAATGACTAAATCTAATGAGGCATCAAGTTTAACATTGTTAAGCGCTCCTTCATCAGAGGTTTTGAAGCTGATTTCAAAATTGTCAAAGTCAGCGTGTAAACCATTTAGTCCTGTGTTAGGATACTCAGTTACTTTGTTAACGAATTGTTGGAAGTGAGATGGCTCTTCTTCAACAACCGCGTTATCAAATGATAAGTTGACTGTTCTAACTTTGTTAGGGGTTAATGCATAACCACCAACTAATGTGCCAGAGAACACTAATAAGCCTGTTCCCACACGTGCACAAATTTTTCCAAATTTCTTTTTATCCATGTCGTTATTCTCCTTTTACTGTGTAATCAAGGTTTTCGTTATAATCAGGGATCTTCATGTACTCATCCGCGTAATACGTATAATTAATAGTATTGTGAATGTTTACTGTAATTCCCATCGATGCTGAATATGCTTCATCTACATAAGCACTCTTTAACATCATGTTTTTATCAAATGTGTAAGTATGCTTTAGATAGCTGAAGACTGGCAACTTATCCAAGTTAGAAATGTTTTTCATTTGAATCTTGTAATAATAAGTTGCAATTTCTGGGTTTAGATTGAGTGTAACTTCTACTGAGTTAGCGTTTTTCTTAACTTCTGTTCCATCTTTTAATACCGAATTATTCGATATCAAGTAGACGAACATCTCATCGAGTGTTTTACCAAGGTACGCTTTGTAATCTTCTTTACTATAAGTTGTACCCGTTTCAGGATAAGTCGCAGTTTCAGAACCGGTCGCTTTTCCTAAGAAGAGGTTTATTTCTCCATCTTTGCCATTTTGGATAGCACGATTTGCAACGCCTACCATACTTGACTTAGAAATTGATTCTTCGAAGTACTGGTCTCCATTTTTGATTTGGAAGTTCCTAATAGTTTGTTCAACCACTGTTGCAGCAGTACCAATGCCGGTTGAATATGAGTTTTCACAATTCTTATACTTCTGTAATCCAATCGCCACAAGCTCAGGAGCTGTGAAGTTTTTGCTTGGATCAGAACTATATTCGGCTAGTAATGCTTCACCATCAGCGCGGAACTCTTCTGGGTTGAATCCTGAGTAATCGATCTCTTCTTGACCAAGCAATCTTTTACCGACGATTCCCGCTGTAATTCCGGCTGTGCCAGCAATTCCAACTATCAAGATATAAGTTAGTACGGATTTGTTCATTTCGTTCTCCCGCCGAGTATTATATATACGTGTAAATACATATGCGCTCTAATGTTGCTACCCTAAATATGAGAGTTGAGAATTTACTCTCTAATTTTGAGAGTTTTTAAAATCCAAATGCTTTCTTGCATGTTTTTTTCTCTAATTTGTTTGAAAAATAATTTAAATATATTTATAATGTCGTTATGGAAAATTTAAACAAAATTATTGGTTCAAACCTCATATTCTTAAGAAAAAAAGCCGGTTTAACCCAGCTAGAATTTGGTGAAAAATTCAATTACTCTGATAAAACAGTTTCTAAATGGGAACAAGGAGATGTAGTCCCAAGTGTTGAAACACTAAAGCAGATAGCAGACTTCTATGGCGTTAGTGTTGACTTTATTTTAAAAGAGCACACTACTGAGGATGACTTTGCTTCAATAGTTAAAAAGACACCTTATGCGATGAATAAGATCCTTTTAATCCTTATGGTTGACGCTATTATATATGCAATAGCGGTTACAATTTATGTTGCATCCATTTATAATCTCAAAACCATTGATGCTGAGCTTAATCGTTGGTGGTCAGTGTTTTTATGGGCAGCGCCACTATGCTTCCTTGTAAACGCATATATGGTTAAAAGAATCTTTAATTCAAACAAGATTGTTGTAACGCTTCTATCTTGCTTTGTCTGGTCAATTCTCTTAGCCGCATTTATTTCCTTTTTAGGAATGGGCGTTTATTGGTATTTATTCTTTATTGGAATCCCAGTTCAAATTGCGTTAATATTATTCCACTACATAAAAAAATAGCATCTCATAAGAGATGCTTCTTTTATTAAACTCTACGACAAGTAATCGTCATTCCTACTTCAGTCACTGAATCAAACGTTACTTCCCAGCCAAGTTTATCACCACTATTAAGTAATGTTCCATTAACAAATTGTTTTTGGAAAAGGCTCAAAGAGAATGTATCACCAGTATAGAATAGCGAATCGTCATTAAGTGGTTCATAGGAATTGTATTCCATTTCTGGATCATTTCTAATTAATTCGAGTTCGTTATAATCAGCGTCACCTGCATAATTAATAACACGCGCGCCTGCATTGGTATTGCTTGTCGCATGTGTCACAAAAGAATATCCAGACGAAGATGGAACGCTTGTGATTTCTGAAATGTACCATTGACGATCTCTTGAGCTATAAACAGCCTTTGCCAATCTTGCATCGACATGCCATACTCTAACGCCAGCTTGTGAAGGGCCAACTGGATAATGTTTATCATATTGATGATCAGTATCAAATTTATTAAGTCCAGTTGGGGTATATAATTCAAGAATTACATATTCATCAAACGGGGAGCCTGTATATTCAGGAGATAAAACCACTATTTCTCCACTTTCTTCTACTGGCTTGACAGTAATTGTTGTTGTCTTATATGGAACAATTGGGGTTGCCCAGCCTAAAGATAATCTAGAATATGGGTCGTGCGCACCAACGTTATAATCTTGCATAGAGAATGCTCCTGCAGGCGCAGATACTCCACCATAATCATAATAATCGGATAAACCAAATACGTGTCCCATTTCATGGATAAATGTATGAGCATCAACTTCGCAGTATCTTGTATCGCCTCTACCGTAATCAGTTATTCCAGTTCTTTCAATAGCGGTTTCTTCTGAATACATGAAATCATAACTCGCCCAGAAGAAAGCATTAACAGTTGGATTAAATGGAGACGCATTGGTTCCAAGCCAAGATGTATAAGCCCATAAGTTTGATTTATTTCTATCATTTAATGATAAATAATCAGGAGCTCCATAAATAATCATTACTCCATCGATAAATCCATCTTTATTTTTATCAAAGTCTTTCATGTTTGAGACTTCATATTTGCTCTTATACCATTTAACAGAGTTAAAGATTAATTCAGCAGTTGCGTTTCCATCAGTGTAGAAATCTGATGAAGGTTTATTACATTCATACCAGTCTGTAACAACGCCATCCATTTTCGCGTGTCCAAACGAATCTTTTTCATAATACGATTTAACGCTTTCCCATCCAGTTTCTTCGCTAGTTCCAAAATATGAGAGTTCAATATCATCTCTCACTTTGTCTCTATTAGCAGGATTAATATAATCTCCTGAATCAGTGAACCACACAGGAATAACTAAAATCTTGCTATCTCCAGCACTTGGGCACACAGACATATACATTGAGTGCTTAGCGTAGTTCTCATAAGTATATTTATTTTCGACAACTGAATAACCAACTGAATTATCTAAAGAGCAACTAGATAAAGCAGCAACTAGTACTGGTAATATAATTAATGATTTTTTCATATCTAGTCCTCCTTTTTATAATGACAACTATTATATAGACGCACGCAAATAAATGCAAGCGACACGCATATATAGTTCCTTGTGTCTATAGTATAAACGTTTAAGTTATCGTGATATAACTTTTACTTTTGTTGCTGTTTGCTTGATGTTTCTAGTTCTAACCATTTCTCAAGAGTTTTAAAAGAAAAACGGATTTGAATCGTTTAATAATCAACAATTACATAAACAGCGTTAAAAACGTTTGTTATTGCAAATAATCAAAAACAATTTGTATGGAGAGTTTGCCTAAATAAATCCTTGTAAAAATGGCCGCCTCTAAACCATTATCATTGACGAAATCGGCTTCCCAATAAGCGCTTGTAATATATGGCTCGCCTAAAGCCACAAATCCATCAGGCATATAATTTGAGTACTCATTCAATGTAGATAAAAGGTCATCTTCAGTTCCATCAATATATATATCTATATATGTTGCTGAATGATTTCTAAGCATATATGTAAAAATGTATCTATTTGGGCTAACGCTGTCATCAAAGCAATTCTTTAAATATTCACATGCCGCGTCATATGGAGGTTCTCCACTATGATTGTACGGATCAAAAACGCTGATCAAAAGGGTTTTGGCGGAATTCTCATAGAAGAGAGGCTCAACACACATTCCTTCTTCATTAATACAAAAAGAGCGAACAATATTTGATGGTTGTTGAGCTTCCATATAATAAGGAGTTACATCAACAGCAAACTCGGTTAAATATCTATCCATAAAATCACTTGATATACTTAACAAATCTTTAGAGTTGTCATTATAAGTTGTAACAATTGCTACTTGTTTATATGACGCATAAACCGTTGAATCAATCGTGCTTGTGGATACACCAATTCTTCTTGTAAGTTCTTCCGCAAATTTATACGCTTGAGATTCTTTCACTAATTCTTCATAGAAATAGAATCTGAAATATGTTCCAACTTTTATGTTCTGTTCTTCATTCGCAGTGCTGCTATAGTTGATTTCAATATCAGCAACTCCATAAAAATCATTACACATATATCCATACAAACCATCTTTATAGAGTGATGGACGCCATTGTCCGGTTCTTTTGATTGCTAGCAACGCTTCTGCTTCAACATCGCCTTTGATTAAAAGATTATAATATGGGGCATAGCCACTTTTTTCTACTACATGAGCCTCTTCCACTCTTGATTTCTCGATTGTTTTAAAATATTCAGGTAAATAAGAGGAAATTTGATTATATCCACGAGTCTGATAAAAATTTATTATTCCTTCAACAAAATTATAATCTTCTACAACTGCTTGTTCTTGATTGTTGGTGCATGATGATAATTGGAAGCCAATTCCTATAAAAACTAGTGTTAATAATTTAATGCATTTCATACAAAATTCTTTCAAAAATAATCAACAAGGAAATTCAACAACAGAAAATGCGTTGGTTTCGCTATTATAAAAGTAGAGCATACTATTTTTCACAAAGCCAAAAGTGTATTGATATACGTCAATCATAACGCAATACTCTTTGACCACAACGTCTCTATTCTCCTCCAAACATAATTTTCTCAGTTTATAATGTGATCCTTCGTAATAACCACGATCGCCACAATAACTAATTAGATAAATTGCATCTTCTTCGTGAAAAAAGATTTCAACTTCATTACGAGAGTAAATATCCCAGCTAGAAAACTTTGTTGTTGGATGTTCCCAATCATAAACATCGACTAACTCGCTGTATTTTTTCACCATCATATAATGATTGAACGAAAAATTTACTAATCCATAGCCTGTATAATTATTTTTGTTAAAACTAGAATCATATTCATAACTAGATGTGGCTTCATTATACTTGAATCGATTAGGGTTAACCGCTCCTGTCACAAACATGTCATTAACAACAAACTCGTCTTTTTCTTTGTTGTAATCAATAAACTTTCCATATTGATAATAGTTCTCTGCTATTATCTCCATTACACCATTCTTAATTAAATAAATTGGCGTATATTCTCCGCAGCCAGGAGACAAAATTATATCTCCTCTTTTATCAACAGCAGTTGAATATGGATATGTATTCAAAGAAATTGTATCTACAATTTCAAGTGTTAAACCGCTAATAACATATATTTTGCCTTCGCAATTTGCGTCGTTACGATTATTTTCATCGTACT
The DNA here is from genome assembly GCA_902800025.1 of uncultured Erysipelotrichaceae bacterium. GTDB lineage: Bacteria > Bacillota_I > Bacilli_A > RFN20 > CAG-826 > UBA2450. The sequence goes on from CADCDA010000010.1 coordinate 19,637, forward strand.
TCGTAACGGTCATTATGTGGTACACTTCTTCGTGAATTAATATATTAACAATATCTCCTTCAACTTCATATGTCTTGGCAGTTTTTAATGTATTAATATCAAAGATGGAGAATGAATTATTCGTCATTTTCATTACAACATGTTTGTAATTGTAATCAAATCTTAATAAGTTTCCACGTTTATAATCAATTGTTTGATTCGAGTCAATTGTTTCAACGCAATTTAAATAATCCACTTCTACATGAACAATGCTTGTGGTAAATGGTCTTCCAGCATAAACATATGTGCAAGAAAAATCAACATTATTAAAAATTGTTTCTTTGAATAAAATATTTTTTTTAATTCCCTCACTTAAAAACGAAAAAACGGCAACTATATCATTTTCATTAGGCATTTCATCGTTAAGATACGGTAGTCTTTCTGTATATGGCTGAATCGTAAAGCCATATCCGCCAAAGGAATAGTAATAAATGTCTTTTTTTATCAGTTCAAAAGTGTTGTCGTCAACCTCGGTGTATTCCTCATCATTAATAGCAGGTTTTTTTGTTAAAACATCTCCATAAACAATGTTTGAATAAATGACTCTGCAAAAAGTTACGTTGCTGTCAAATACAATATCTACCTCTTTAACGACGTTTTCTTCGAACATAATGTGAAGATTGAGCGAACTATAATCAATAGAGAACTTATAAGATCCATCCACTATTACTTTATTTTGCAAAACATCAAATAAAGAAGTCGCCAATTTAGTAGCGTTTACTTTTATTTTTAGCAATGATGATGTACTCGAAGAATCAATGCTAGTAATCGCATTACGAACACTAAACGATTTATCTTCGAACATATAGTTATTATTACAGTTTTTAAATACCTTAAAACCATTGCCTTCAATGTATGAATGATTTAGAGAATACAATTCTTTTATATCCTCAATTTTTGAATTATTAACTATAATTTTATCTTCGTCGCTATACTTATAAAAAATAGGCTCATCAATATCCAACGAATCACTATACACTTTATATTTTGCATTTTCTTGATAGCAGTGAGCATTAAGAAATGATTCAAATTCCACAATCTCCTTATTATATTTATTAATAAGGTTATCTTGCTTACATCCGGTAATTGCTAAAATAGAACAAATCACCAACAATAATTTCCCTGTTTTGAAGATATGCATATTTTTCTCTTTTTCTATATATTACAGCATATAGAATTGTTTCTACTATTAATAAATTAAAAAGTGCCCATCAGAGCACTTCAATTTCTAGTTGTGGTGGCCTAGGACGGGATTGAACCGCCGACACGGAGATTTTCAGTCTCCTGCTCTACCAACTGAGCTACCAGGCCATAACGTTTGGGATGACACTTTAATAAAAAAGTGGCGGACCAGACGGGAATCGAACCCGCGATCTTCTCCGTGACAGGGAGACATGTTAACCGCTACACCACTGGTCCTTTTTGCCTATATATTATTACAAGAAATAAGCAATCATTTCAAGATATTTCGAAAAAAATATCTAATTTTCTTCTTTTTCCCATAATATATTTATATATTAAATGACTTTAATCATAAGAAAAACCGGGAGTCTTATATCCTCTCCCGGTCTTTTAAATTACTTTCTTAGCTCTTCAAGAGCTTTTCTACAAGCCTCGCAACATCCGCAAGAAGAACAGTTGCCAGAACATCCTGAACATTTCTTCTTTTTTTGTGATTTTGGGGTGTAGAAATGGAAGAAGAAAACAGTAAAGACAAAGGCGATCATTACAATAATAACAATTATTTCCCACCATGCCATAACAAGTTTCCTCCTTTCATTATATTAAGCATTAATAGTATTAGCTTTTTTGTGTTTATTTGAGACAACGATTCCAGCAGCCACAACTCCACCGATTAAGGTAACGAGAAGTGGATAGCCTAATCCTGGTAAGGTTCTGCAGAAATGCATGACCCAGTAGCAGACAAATGCTGCACCATAACTCATTACAAACCACCATAAAATGGTGATCCAGAATTCTTTACCTTTTTGTTCACCATGAGCAGCGCCAATAGCGGCAAAGCAAGGAATGGTAAATAAGTTATATAAGGCAAAGGAATAGACGCCTTCAACTGATAAACCAATTGTGCCTTCTTCTAAACCTAAGACTGCCATTGTAGCAACGACATCTTCTTTAGCAATTAAGCCGGTAATTGTGGAGACTGAATATTTCCATCCTTCTCCTTCGTTCCAGCCAACAACATGTGCCCATCCACCTTCGAGTGGTGCGATTGGATAGAAGAAGTAAGAGAACACTCTTCCTAAGTCAGCAAGAATAGATTCTTCAATTGCAACCATTCCTAAACTTAAGTTCCAGTTGAAGTGGCTTAAGAACCAAATGACAACTGTACTAGCAGCGATAATTGTGCCAGCTTTGATGACGTAATGTTTTAATTTTTCCCATAAGTGGGCCATGACGTTTCTAAATTGTGGTAAGTGATAGGCTGGTAATTCCATGATGAATGGTGAAACATATTGATCTTTTGAGAATAGTTTCATAAACAAAGCATAGATAATAGCAGCACTAATACCAAGGAGATAAATGCTGAAGACGAAGACACCACCATCAAATCCAGCGTATACGCCTACTGCAGCAAGTAATGCCCAGATTGGTGCTTTAGCACCACAACTGAAGCAAGTCATTAATCTAATGGTTCTGTTCTTTTCTCGAGTGTCTTCTAAGGTTCTGGTTGCCATAATTGCAGGAACGGAACAACCAAAGCCAGTTAACATTGGAATAAATGCTTTTCCTGATAAACCGAATCGACGGAACGCTCTATCAAGAATAAAGGCAATACGCGCCATATAACCACTATCTTCAAGAATAGCGATAAATAGGAATAAGATCATAATTTGTGGAATAAAGCTTAAGACAGCATCTAAGCCTGTAAATAAGCCTTCACACATCAAAGATGTAAACCAGTGATCAGCCATTCCAACGCCTTCAAATCCTAATGCGATAGAGTCAATTAATGAACCAGTACAGAATCCAAATAGGCTTTGTAGCCAAACACCTATGGAAGGCACGCCATTCATTACTTCAAGTTCTGCATCTGGAGTTGTAAATGCGCAAGATAAGAATCTTATTGCACCTGGATCAGTAATAAGTTCTAAATCATCAAATTTCACGCCTTGCGCTAACGCAGTAAGTCTTCCGATAAAGAGAATATCTTCAGAGAATGTGACGTGGAAGATGATAAACATAATGACAATAAAGATTGGAAGAGCCCAAATTCTATGTGTCAAAACTTTATCAATCTTGTCTGATTTTGTTAGTTTTTCTTTGTTTTGAACGCCTTCTTCGCTCTTAGTGCCTCTAGTTAACGCTCCAGCGTAATGCTTAGCGATATATGTATATCTCGCATCAGCGATTAAAGCTTCAAAATCATCACCAAAGTTTTCATCTTGATGACTTTCTTTGTATTCCTTAACCATATCGATTAAATCTGGATGCATTGCAGTTTCAATTTCATCTAGTTCCGCTAATTTAATCGCATGGAATAACGGATTTTCAACATTTTTGCCTTTAAAGGCAATTTTAATATCGTTAATTAAGTGAGCAAGATTCTTATTTTCAATAACAGTCTTGCCAACTCTTTCAACCTTACTTGCCTTATAAGCTTCCGCCATTAAGGAATCGAGGTTTTCTTCTTTTAATGCAGAGATTTCAACAACTGGAACGCCTAAACTTTCACTTAGTTTTTTTGCGTCAATTTTATCTCCGTTTTTTCTAACAACATCGCTCATATTTAAGGCAACAATCACTGGAACATCAATTTCAAGTAATTGAGTAGTTAAATATAAGTTTCTTTCTAAGTTTGTCGCATCGACGACGTTAATTACACAGCCAGGTTTTTCATCCAAGATGTAATTTCTAGAAATTACTTCTTCTGGTGTGTATGGTGATAATGAGTAAATACCTGGAAGGTCAATGATGTGAATTGGCTTTTCTAATTTTTTATAAGTACCTTCTCTTTTATCAACTGTAACTCCTGCCCAGTTACCAACGTGGGCAGTTGAACCGGTCAAAGAGTTGAATAAAGTAGTTTTACCTGAATTAGGATTGCCCGCTAAAGCAACAGTTAATTTTTCTTCCATTTTACTTTGCAGCTCCTTCAGATACTTCAACAAACACGAGATTTGCTTCTGCTTTTCTTAAAGTGAGTTCATATCCACGAATCGTCACTTCAATAGGATCACCTAAAGGTGCTTTTTTTCTTAAATATACTTCTGCACCTGGGGTAACACCCATATCAAGAAGACGATGACGGAATTTTCCTTCTCCCTCTACTCTTTTAATAAGGCCAGTCTCGCCTTTTTGTAATTCATCTAGTTTTTTAAGCATAAATTCCTCCCTCCTTACGCTACTAGAATCTTTTTCGCAACGTCATTATTAAGGGCTAATCTAACTCCTTTAACAATACAAATAACGTTGCCACCATGAGTGGAGATAATTGAAAGCTTGCCACCGACAACAAGACCTAATGATTCAAGGTGTTTTTTTGTTTTTTCATCAACAAGAACTTTTTTAATTGTAAGTTCAGTGTCTAAAGGTGCGATAACAATTGGCATTTTTCTTACCTCCGGTTAGTTATGGCTAACACATTTCCATAAATAATAGTCACACTATGGTTAGGCATGACTAACTAAATATTATAAGCATCGTTGAAACATAGTCAACAAAATTAATAAATTTTTATAATAATTGCGCGAAAACTTTCATAAACGCGCATAAAAGGCTAGTAATTGGACCCATATTGGTCTTTTCCACAGTGACTAACTCACTATGATCATAGCAATCCATCATATCATCTCTAACATCTTTAACTGCAGCAGAGTGCATGAAAATCGCACCACATTCAAAATGGTGAACTAAACTTCTATAGTCCATATTAATTGTTCCAACAAATGCGATTTGATCATCAACCACAATGGATTTTTGATGGTTAAAGCCTTCGTTATATGTGTACACCTTAACGCCTGCTTTAATTAGTTCTTTAAAATAAGTAACCGCTAATTTATAGACCGCCTTTTTATCTGGAATACCAGGCAATAGAATCCTTACATCAATTCCTCTATAACCAGCCCTAACAATTGCAGACCTTAAATTCTCGGTTGGAATATAGTAAGGAGTACAAATATAGACGCTTTCTTTCGCGTTTTCGATCATATTAATGAATGTTGATTCTCCAGCGTATTGATAAGTAAACGGGGCTGGTCCATCACCAAAAGGAGTCACTAAAGCATTCTCTTCGTATTTTTGAAAACGATGAGTTAAAAACTTATCATAGTCAGATAATTTGTTTTGACAAAGGTCGAACATTGAAAGGAACAAAAATATTAAATTCTTAATTGCGGGTCCTTCAATTTTAATCATTGCATCTTTCCAATATCCAAATCTTACAATGTCATTTGCATATTCGTCAGCGAGATTCATTCCGCCAGTAAAAGCTTCTTTATAATCAATTACCGCTATCTTTCTATGATCACGGTTATTAAAAACACCAGAAAGAAGAGGAATAAATGGATTAAATCTATAACATTTAATTCCTTCTTTTTTAAGTTGATTTGGATAAACGCTATGTAACAGTCCTGCACAGCCAATATCATCGTAAAGTAAACGGACATCTACACCTTCTTTAGCCTTTTGGGCTAAAACATCATGAATCGCAGTCCATTCCTTGCCTCTATCGATGATAAAGAATTCCATAAAGATATGCTCTTTAGCAGACTTTAGTTCTTCAATAAAATGTGGAAACCATTCTTCTCCACTCTTATAGAAAGTAACTCTATTTCCATAAGATGGCATGAACTGTAAAGCATGCCCCAAATATTCAAATGGAGTCTTATATAAGTTATTGCTATTTTTAAGGGCTCTCATATCCTCAGAATCTTCTGGGAAATACTCTTTGGCTTTTTTATTAGTGCTTTTAACGATTTTACGATATTTAGGTTTCAAACCATGGTTTGCAAAGAAGGCATAAAACAAAGCGCCGATAAATGGAAGAGCGAGGACTAAAATAATCCAAGGCATTTTCATGTCAGCGGTGCCTTTTCGATTAATAATTAATAAAAAGACAACAATATCGATAATTGCAAATTCAATAATAAAAGGCCACCAGAACTGGACCATATAAACACCTAAAGTGATAATGGCGGCAATCTGGATTAAAATCAGAAGTAGCATTAACGCCATTCTGGAAAATATTTTTTTGAAAATCTTAATAACACTCATAATTTGCTATCAATTATATTGCATTTCGATTAATTAATATATTTATAATTTTGAATAGGTTAACTCTTTTTGAAAAGATAAACCCTAGTTTCAAATGGTTTAAACGCTTTTTCGTGTTCTTTAAAATTAGACAAAACGATATTGCTATTTGGTATGATCTCACTGTATTTGAATCTTCTACAGGTTTTTGAAAAACTAGAAATGACAACTAATTTTTCGCTATCGTTTTCCCTTTCATATGCAAAGAAATGTGGGTTAGCAATTTTTATCATCTTAAATGTGCCATCTTCAATAACTTTATAGTCATATTTAAGCTTAATTAAGTCTTTGTAGAAATATAGCAAAGAGTCTTTATCATCTAATGCATGTTTAGCGTTGACTTCGTTTTTAGATTTATTGACTCTAATCCATGGTTCTACTTTAGAGAAACCGCCGTAAACTGAATCATCCCATAAAACAGGCGTTCTTGCGTTATCTCTAGATACGTCAAATAGTATTTGTTTGAATCTCTTTTTGAAAACAGGAACTTTTGACAATATCGCATTAACATTAAATGATTCGACATCTTTAATTTCATCCATTGATTCAAAATGAGCGTTTCTCATTCCAAATTCTTGTCCTTGATAAATGAAAGGAGTTCCTTGAAGGAAGAAATAAGCTGCCGCTAAAGATTTTGATGAATTGATGTCATCTTCGGTTGTTCCAAATCTTCCAACGCTTCTTCTTTGATCGTGATTTTCAATGAATAAAGAATTCCATCCTTTGCCTGCTAAAGAGACTTGCTGTTTGTTTAATCTTCTTTTAAAACGAGTAAGTTTAAATTTTCTATAGAAATATTTAACTCCAAAAAAATTATCGCTGTCGGTGTGAGAGAAATTGAAAATCATATCAAGTTCTTCACGCTTTGGATCAACAAGACTGATATTAACTTTTGGAGTTGCCATAACAGCTTCACCAACAGTCATACAATCATATTTTGATAAAACGTCAACATATAGTTCATGTAAGAATTCATGTAGACGAGGACCATTAATATAAGCATCCATTCCAGTTAACGCTGGAAGAGGTATTCTAGACCTAAAGTCTTGTTTCTTGCTGATTAAATTAATAACGTCACATCTAAAACCATCCGCACCTAAATCAAGCCAGAATTTCAAAACACCTTTAATTTCTTCTCTAACTTTTGGATTTTCCCAGTTTAAATCTGGTTGTTCTTTTGTAAAAAGGTGCAAATACCATTCATCGGTGTCGCCGATTCTTTCCCATGCTCTTTCGCCAAAAAATCCCTTCCAGTTATTAGGAGGTTTCTTTCCGTTTCTCTTGCCTTTTCTAATGTAGTAATAATCACGATAAGGTGAATTTTTGTCCTTTAAAGCCTCAAGAAACCACTTATGTTGATCAGAAGTATGGTTTGCAACAAGGTCCATAATGAGGCGGATTCCTCTCTTATGCATCTCATCAATCATCTTTTTACAATCTTCCATCGTGCCAAAAGGTGGATAGATTCCTTCATAATCTGAAATATCATATCCATTATCCTTTTGAGGAGAATCATAAATTGGAGAAAGCCAAATACAGTTGATTCCAAGCTCTTTTAAATAATCAAGCTTTTCAATGATTCCTTGAATATCGCCTAAACCATCATTATTGGCGTCATAAAAACTTCGTGGATATATTTGATACACGACCGCTTTTTTATACCAATTAGTGCGTATATTATTCATGTTTTTCCTCAATTATGTATAACCTACTACCAAAGTCACGAAGCACTCTAACGTATTCGTTAGTGCCGCTCGCAGACCATTCAGGAGTAAGTTTGATTCCTTTGTTATTAATCGCGCTACCAGGAACTTCGTAATGATCTTTTTCACTTGGCATCGTTATATATTTACTTGCGATATCAACAATCTTACCATGTGGATTTACGTGGAACGGTAAAATCATATTTACAAGTCCACCATATTCTTTAATGTTATGTACAACTTCAACATTATCTACTGTATAGATTTTGTTCTCATCTAATTCACGAGCAAAGAGGACACTTTCTTGAGGAAGTAGAGATTGTAAGCCAGCAAATTCTCCAACAATACATCTAGATTTATCTTTGCTATTAACTTGCCATCTAATATGTCCATTTGTGGATGAGAGTTCATAGAACTCACCATATTGGAAAATATCTCGGTATTTCTTATAAACTTCGATGAGTTTTTTGCATCTTTCTTTTTCAAACTTATTAAGCTCAGAGAACATCAATTCATATCCGAGCACTCCAAAAGAAGCGACGTTATATCTTGTATCCATCGACATCTCTCTTAAAGATTGATGATTGCTTGAACAGGATACGTGATTAGAAAGAGTTGATTGAGGATATCCGTATAAATACCCACGTTGGATAGATAGTCTTTCATGAGCGTCTGTATCATCGCTTGACCAAATTTGTGGACAGTATGAAAGAATGCCTAAATCGAAGCGGTTACCACCACTTGCGCATCCTTCAAATAAAACATGAGGATATTTCTCTGTTAAGGTTTTTAATACCTTATATAATCCCAAAACATAGTTGTGGAAGAATTCACCTACATCTTCTCTATTAGGAAGATCAGACATATGACGATTCATGTCCCATTTCACATATTCAATATTTGCTTCATCTAAAATCTTGGAAAAATTAGAAATGATGTAATCTTGAACTTCTGGTTTAGTCAAATCTAATAATAGTTCATGTCTAGATAAACTTGGTTCAATAATCGAACTTTTAACTGCCCACTCTGGGTGTTCTTTATATAAGTCGCTTTGAGGATTAACAGCTTCTGGTTCAAACCATAAACCAAATTTCAATCCAAGTTTATTAATTCTTTTGGCGAGTCCAGTTAGTCCATGAGGAAGTTTTTTCTTATTAATCCAATAATCACCTAAACCATGGCTATCATCATTACGTGAAGAAAACCATCCGTCATCAAGGACGAATAATTCCGCACCATATTCTTTTGCTTTTTTAGCGATATTAATAACTTTCGATTCAGTGAACTTGAAATAGGTGGCTTCCCAGTTATTAATGACTACAGGCCGAAGAGCCTCCTTCCACCTGCTCGCGATGACGTGTTCGTTAACGAACTTGTGCATATTACTTCGTGCTCCGTTAATTCCTTTATCGGAGAAAGTAAAAATCGCGTACGGTGTTTTAAACGATTCGTTTTCTTTTAATATATGGTCAAAACAAAATGGGCTAATACCAGATTGCACTCTGACATATCCATAAGGAGATAATTCAATTTCAGAAATATGGTTACCGCTATAAATAAGATTAAAAATATAGACATCTCCATAATCAAGTGATGCATCTTTATTCTTAATCAAGAATAATGGGTTAACTTTGTGCGATGAAAAACCAGTTCTTGATTCATGGACAATTCTTCCTGGAACAAGGAGTTGATTCGCTTCATTCATCTCGCTTGCCCAACCACCAACAAAGTTCTTCAATTCATATTCATGGTTAATCATATCTAATTGCATTGATAAGGCTTTTAAAACATGTAAGGAGTCATTTCCTTTATTGTTTATAACCATATTCCTTGCAATAACGTTGCTCTCTATAAAAATTACGTAATGGAGTTCAATTTCTACTTTGTTAGCTTTGTCCACTAAGTAAACAATAACTTCTTCATCATTATCGTGTGGAGCAGGCAAAGATGAACCATCCAATGGTTCTTTTCTAATTTCGTATCTATCATATGAAAAATCAAATGTATAGCCAGCCTTATCACTCTTTAATAAAACTGGAGTGCTCTTATAGTCTCCTTTATGTGGGAAAGAGAATTCTAAAAGAACATTGTCCATAGAAAGTTGATCGTTGATTTCTTCTTTATATGTTGTGGAGGTTCCTTTTTGGCAAGATACTTTTTGTTTTAAAGAATCGATATTAAAATCTTTGATTTCAATTCTTTTTCCAAAATAATCGTGTAATAAAAGTCCTGTCTTATCGACATGAAATACATAAGTTAAATCTTTTGTGTTTAAAATAAACACTTCACCATTTGAAATTGCCATAGTTTATAATCTCCGAAATTATTATATAATAATTACGAGGTTTAACAAAAGCAAATGAAGACATCATTAAATTTTTCCTGGAAATTTATTCCAGATTATAAAGAAGAATATTTAACAAAATTACCTGATACCGCCACGGAAGTTGATATTCCACACACCGCCTTTGAAGTACCATATAATTACTTCTCTGAAAACGATTATCAGGCAATTGTCACATACGAAAAAATCTTTAACGTTAGTAAAGTAAATAAAAATAGAAGATATTTTATCCGTTTTGACGGCTTAATGGTCAAAGCTCATATCTATTTTAATGGAGCGGATTTAGGTTCACATATTTCAGCCTATCTTCCTTTTGAAGTAGAGGTTACTGACTATATAAAGGAAAAAGATAATCGTCTTATCGCTATTGTTGATACACATGAAGATCCTGAAGTTCCACCATTTGGTTATGTTGTTGATTATTTAACATTCTCTGGTATTTACCGTGAAGTCTATTTAATTGACGAACCAAAAACATATTTAAGAAACATTTATGCTCATGGAGATTCAAAAGGAAACCTCGATATTATTTATGAGAAAATCGGAGATGAAAAAGCCACTATTTCCCATAAGTTGTTAAAAGACAATAAAGTGATAAAAGAAGGCGATACCGACAAGTTTAAGGTTGAAAACGTTGATTTATGGGATATTGATAATCCTAATTTATATACACTAGAAACTACTATCGAAGTTAATGGCGATAAAGAAGTATATCAAACTAGATTTGGCTTTAGGAATGTTCTATTCACCAATCACGGCTTTTATATTAATGGAAAGAAAATCAAACTAGTCGGTTTAAATAGACACCAAGGTTATCCAATTATGGGTTATGCAGCAAGTAAAAGCCTACAAATCGATGATGCTGATATTCTTAAAAAAGAAGTTGGTGTTAATGTTGTAAGAACTAGCCACTATCCACAAAGTGAACATTTCCTTAACAGATGTGATGAAATAGGTTTATTAGTTTTAAATGAAATTCCAGGCTGGCAACACCTATCACATAGCGAAACTTGGAGAAGCAATTGCGTTGATAACGCAAGACGCATGGTTTTAAAAGAGAGAAACCATCCATCTTTGATTGCTCATGGAGTTAGAGTGGATGAATCGGTTGATGATCACGAATTATATACAAAAACAAATGAAGTCGCTCATACATTAGATCCATTTAGACAGACTATCGGTGTGAGGAATTTTAAAGACAGTGAATTATTAGAAGATATATATGGATATAATGACTTCTCTTGTGATTCGATGAAGATTGGCTTAATCGATCCTAAAAATGTCAAACATATGAATAAGCCATATCTTGTTACTGAATATTTAGGACACATGGATCCAGTAAAGCCAACTAGCGATGAACAAAAGAGAATCGAAATTAGCTTAAGACACGCGAAAGTCATCGACGATAACTATAAACACGAAGATGCCTGTGGAGCGATTGGTTGGTGCTTTGTTGATTACCATACCCACACTGATTTTGGAAGTGGAGATCACATTTGTCCTCACGGAGTTTACGATTTATATCGTAATCCAAAGTATTCTTCCTATATCTATGCTTCTCAACAAGATAACTATCCAGTGTTGATGTTATTAAGTAATTTAAAGCCTGGAGATGTTCCAGAAGCCATCTTTAACGATTTATATGTCGCTACTAACTGCGATTATATCGAACTATACAAAAATGAAGAACTCGTTGATAAGTTCTATCCAAAAAGAGATGTCTTTAAATATTTAAAACATCCTCCAATTCTTTTAGACGATATTGTCGGTTTAACTTTTAAAGAAAAGAAGTTCCCAGAGAAGCATCAAAGAAAAATCGCGAAGATGTTCTCTTATGCAGCAATGCACGGGTTCAATCATCTTCCATTTAATGTAAAACTTTATCTCGGATATATGATGATGAAATATAAAATTTCATATACCGAGTTAGTTGGATACTGGAATGAATATGTTGGCTCCTGGGGTGGATACGCTAAAACATATAAAATCAAAGGATATAAAAACGGCGAAGTCGTAAAGGAAATTGAAGTTGGTCCATCAAATGAATTTGATTTAAGGGTGACCACCAATAAAAACGAATTAGTAAATGAAGATACTTATGACACTCTTAGAATTAGAGTGGAACATATTGATCAACATGGTAGCCTCATGAACTATTCAGCGCATATATTAGAGATTGAAACAAAAGGACCAATCGAATTAATTGGTCCATCTCATCAAGCTTTGCTTGGTGGACAATTAAGTCTCTACGTTAGAAGTAAAAAAGAAAAAGGAACTGGAGTTATTACCATTAAGATGGATAAGTTATCTAAGGTTATCTCAGTTCCTGTTAAGTAAATCTTTAATCACTTCACTAGCAATGACTAATCCCATTGCAGGAGGGACAAAGGAAGTTGAGCCAGTAATGGCTCTTTTCTTTTCGTCAAATTCATTAACTTTAATCGGTTCTTCTTTTGAATAAACAACTTTAAGATGAGTGATTCCTCGCTTCTTTAATTCGTGTCGAAGAATCTTCGCTAGAGGGTCAACACTAGTCTTATATATATCGCTAACTTCAAGCTTTGTTGGGTCTATTTTATTACCGGCCCCCATTGCTGATATAATCGGCACATTTTGTGAATTAGCACGTAAGACCAGGCTTATTTTCGCGCTCATATTGTCAACTGCATCAATAACATAATCATATTTTGAAAGATTAAATTCATCTTCATTTTCTGGCAAATAAAACTTTTTAATCGCCTCAACTTCGATATCTGGATTTATATCAAGAAGTCTAGCTTTAAGAACTTCAACTTTACTTTTTCCAATTGTCGAATGTAAAGCCACTAATTGACGGTTGATGTTCGTGATTTCAACATCATCAAAATCAACAATTGTAATATGTCCGACACCACTTCTTGCTAATGCTTCAGTGAGATGCCCACCAACTCCACCAACACCAAAAACGATAACTTTAGAGTTATATAGTTTTTCCATATTTTCTTTAGAAAATATCAGTTCAGTTCTTTTAAATTGTTCTTTCATCTTTGTCTATTATACAAAAAAGAAAAGAAGGAATAAACCTTCTTTAGTTTTCAGCTTTCTTGTCAGCTTCTTCAAACATCTTAAGAAGATCGTCGACTGTGAGCTTTTTCTTTTCTTCACCTTTAACATCGAGAATAATGTGTCCAAGGTGGAACATAATTAAACGATTTCCATATGTTAAAGCGTCTTTCATGTTGTGTGTAACCATTAAGGTAGTCATTTGATTTTCATGAACAATTTTATCGGTTAATTCCAAAACCTTTTTGGCGGTCTTAGGGTCTAACGCAGCTGTGTGTTCATCTAGAAGGAGGATTTGTTTAGTCAAATCAAATTTATTTCTAATCGCACTGTCAAACTCTTGATAGGCCACATTAATCTTTTCCTTTTTATCAATTTTTGATAAAGATGAATCATTTTTGATGTCAGATACTTTTTTATCATATTCGCCTTTTCGTAAATTGTATTCATCTTCGAATTCTTTTCTTGCGACATTTTCATCTAACCCAGAGAATAAAACATAGTCTCTTTTCATCATTTTAAAGGTTGGTCGATTTCTTATTGTCGCCATTAAAAGAGTTAAGGCTTGTCTTTGCCCACCGGACATCACACCGACTTTTTGATTTAATCTATCTTCTAAACCAAGACCAAATCTTTTCAATTCTTCTATGAAGATCTTTTTATCTTTTTCTTTGAAGCCCCATCTAATTGCAGAATGTGTCCATCCCCTTAAATAAGCGACTTCAAGGTTTTCAAGAACACTCATATCTCCGGCAGTACCTTTCATTGGATCTTGGAAAACACGTCCAAAGTAGGCTGCTCTTTTATATTCTGGGATTTTAGTCACATCTCTTCCATTAAGAAGGACTTTGCCGCTATCAGGAGTTAAGGAACCAGCAACAATATTTAACGTTGTTGATTTTCCACTACCATTTCCACCGATAATAGTGACAAACTCACCTGGTTCTATTTGAAGAGTAACGTTATCAAGAGCAGTTCTTTCGTCTTCTTTGTTGCCACTGATATTAAATGTTTTAGTGACATTAACTAACTCAAGCATTTGTTATTCTCCTTTCTCTTCTTTGCTTCTTTAATCAACGTTTGAACGAGTGGAATTGATAAAGCAATTGTAATTAAGACTGCGTATAAGAGGTTTTTAAGTTGAGTTGGGAATCCAAGTTCAATAGCAACAGTAACAATTATGAAGTACACAATTGCGCCTAAACCGATAGAAATAAGGCGGTTCTTGAAGGTTCTCTTGCCAAAAATGGATTCACCAATAAGGATTGAAGCTAAACCAATAACCAAGAAACCAGAAGACACTTTGATGTCACAGCTTCTTAAGTCTTGGCAGAACATTGCACCTGCTAAGCCAATTAAAGAATTGGATAAAACAAGAGCAACAATTGACGCACGTTTGGTGTTAATGCCTTGAGCACGTCCCATTTCTTCATTCATACCGGTCGCTCTAATAGCCATACCGTATTCTGTTCCGAAGAAGAAATAGATAGCGATAAAAACAATGATTACGACCACTAACATGATTCCAGTTTTAATTAATGGACGATAAATTGGATCGCCATAATAGAAAACAGAATAGATTGTGTAATCTGCTGGATCTAATGTCACGTTATTTGTGAATGGAGAAGATCCTTTTGTTAATCCAAGGATTAACATAGATAACGATGCGGTTAATGTCATCGTGATAATACCACTTAATAATTTTGGAATTCTTAACTTTGTGTAGAACACTGAGGTGAGATAACCGCAAAGACCGCCACCAATGGTTCCAACTAAAGTTGCTAAGAATGGATCGACTTGTAATCTAATTAACGCAATGGCGAAAGAGCCTCCAATAAGGAAGCTTCCTTCAGCAGTCAAATCCGCAAAATCGAGTAAACGATATGTGAGGAAGATGCCAAGCGCTAATAAGCAGCATGGAAGACCACTAGTTAATATATTTAAGATAACACTTACAATATAAGGCATAATTAATCGTTAATATCTTCGAATCCTTCTAATGCTGAACTTGGGATTGTAATACCAGCATCTGCTATATTAGCAGAACTGAATACTTTATTCCACTCACTTTCATCGAGTGACTTGAAGCAATCGATGTTTTCGGTGAGTTGAGTTCCACTTAAAATGTTAGCGGCCATTTCGCCAGCTTTTCGTCCTAAAACAGAGTAGTTAACGCTGAATGTGATGTGTCCACCACTTTGGAGCATTCCTTCTTCGCCAACGATGCAAAGGGTGTTGGAGCCGTGTAATGCTGCTTTAATGACAGGCATATTATCAGCGATATTATTATCGGTTGGAATATAAATGACATCAACTTTGTTGATGAGGTTTGTTGCGACTTGAGATAAATCACTTGAACCAGTGCATGTTGCAATTGTGATATTGCCACTTGGCATACCTTGTTTAATCGCTTCCGCTTTCGCACGGTCTGCTTGAACTTCAGAGTTGATTTCACTAGATGTATAGATAATGCCAAGTTTCTTTGTTCCAATCGCGCTTTCGCCAAAGATTCTCTTAATTAAACCGATTTGGCTTTCAACTGGGTTGTCATCACTTGTTCCAGTAACGCTACCATCATGGCCAGTTAATGATTTCATCAAGCTTGCGGTGACTGGGTCAGTAACTGCGGTGAATAAAAGTGGTTGCTTTTTGCCAGCTTCATCACGAGCGTTCTTAAGTGCGACTGCGGATGGGGTGGCTACTCCAAAGAGTAGATCACTACTTGTCACTAGTGATTTTGCTTGTGTAGTTTGAATTGAAGAATCACCATTAGAAATCTCATAATCAATATTGATATTCTTATTAGCTAAAAGAGGGCTTTCAAACAACACCTTTTCAAAAGCTTCTTCCGCGCTATCAAGAGCAGGGAATGAGGCGATTTGTAAGATACCAATATTGAATGTATCCTTTGATGGATCGATGACCGCGTGGTCAACAGCCTGTGCAGGACGGCATGACATTAATGCAAGTAATGCCGAGACTGGTAAGAGAAATAGTCTTTTTTTCATAATACGAACCTCCAAATAAATAAAAAGTTTGATGCTCAATAACACCAAACAATAATCTTTTCTTTTATTTATTACTGTCGGGTGTTATTTGATAACCCAACAGCAAAACGCTTAGGATTATCACTCCTATCTAAAGTAATAGTAATAAAAGTAAGCAAATTTTTTCATGTCGTTTCTCTAATTGGTAATAATTGTATTTCTTCGATGAGATGCAATCAATCTTTTTTTATTATTCTAGATAGGATATTTAGTAAACTTTTCAATTTAATTTTATAAAAATTACGTTGTTGCCCCTTTCTTTCTATTTTTTATGAGTTTATACATATCGTATCCGCTTCTAATAGCGACACCACTAACGATAACTAATAAATAGACGATTAAGTTTTTCATCCAGAATTCTGGAGCTAAATACGCAACATTAGTCGCGCCTACCATAAAGATTTGGTTGAATAAGAAAATAATATAAGAATATTTATCAAACCTTATCGGTCTTATATAATTGGCGAATTTAAATAAAACCAAAATCACCATCATTGATGTGACACCGAATAAAGACATCATGACATTTGTTAAAATCCTATTGGAGGTACTTCCAATAATCGCTTCTCCTTCTCTAGTAAAATATAAAGAAAAGATAATAAGGAACGCCGAAATAACTCCATATATAACAAAATTCACGATATCAATACTCTTACATTTCCCAACGAATTGAGAGTAAGAAAATTTCCCAATGTAATAGCCAATTATATAACAGCTTACAATGTATAAAGGATCCATCCATTTTGTGATTGAAGTTTCAATAAACGCAACCACTAAAAAGATTAATAATCCAAGCCACTTGCTCTTTTGGAGCAATGGAGTAATTAAATAACAGAAGAAAATATATCCTAAGAAATAATAATTACCGAATTGAATAAGTAGCCCACCATTATAGGCTCTTGTCCCATAAAACATGGATGGAAAGTCATAGTTATTAGAAATAAACATAAAGATGACATTCCAAATAGTCACTAGTCCAATGACTACTAAGGCTGGGAATATAATCTTACTTAATCTATTAAGATAAAACTTTCCGACATTAGTAATGACTTTTTGAGAAAGTAAAAATCCAGATAATGCGGTTAATCCTTGAACAAATTTACTTAAGTAAATCGTTCCAAACACATTTTCTGGATAGCAAATAAAAAAGATATGAAACTGCAAGATCATAATCGTTGCGACGATTCGATATAGTGCTAAGTTGTTATATCTTTCTTTCATGTTTATTTAATAACTTTCTTTGGCAACATAGAAAACCGCTAATGAACCTGGGCCAATATGAGCGCCACTAATAAGATCATAGTCGTATATTTCAATATTTTTCACTCCAGCTTTTTCAATTATTTCTTTTAGTTTAAGCGCGTTTTCCATCACGTTACAGTGAGTGATATAAACGATTTGGTCTTTATCCATATCGATTTTATCGATAACGACTTTTGATAATTGTTTAATCGCATTATTCATTCCAATCGCCGATCCACTAAAAGCGATCTTTGATTCTTCATTTCTCTTTAAAAGAATCTTGATATTGAGAAGATGGACAAATCTTGCTAGAGCCTTTCCAACTCTTCCTGTTTTAAGAAGATATTTAATGTTATCAACAGTAAAGTCGCTTCTAACGAATCTTTTGAAGGTTTCACACTCTTTAACAATCTCTTCAAAGGATTTGCCTTCTAAGACTAATTCATACGCTCTAATAGCCTGTAAGCCTTCTCCAAAGCCCGCTGTCATTGAATCAATAACAACAACCGATTCTTCTTTGGTTTCTTCGTTTACTGTATCTCTAGCAACACACGCTGAATTATATGTTCCAGAAATTCCTTTTGCCATTGTAAAACAAATGACTTTATTGCCTCTTTTAATTTCTTCTTTAAATACTTCTTCAAATTGTCCTGGACCGACTAAAGAAGTTTTAACTTCGGCCCCTTCGGCAATTTGTTCATAATACGATTTTGAAAATTCTTTAATGTCGATTTCATCGTCGTAGCAGAGATATTCTTTATCTCCAACTGTAAGATGTAACGACATAACTTTAATGTCTAAGTTTTTTTCTTTTAATATTGAACCGAAGAGGTTACTAGCCGCATCGGCGATAATCTTAATACCCATTTGTCTTTTCCTTCTATGTCGAAATAATTAATGACTAAGTCATCTATTCATTTAAAAATGAATGTATATATTTAGTTACTTTCAATTGTGTTTATATCAAAGTTAAAGTCTTGCCACTTTCCACCAATAAGTCGATGGAGTTCTTCAGTTACAAAGAACCATTTCATAACTATATTATGTTCTGGGTAGAATTCATGGAACACTCCATTAAAGAATGTATAGAAACGCGTCACATCTGTGCACATTCCATAAGTTGGTAAATCTTTTAAGGGGAGATTTAATGTCACTTGTTCACCGCGTCTAGTTCCTATATATGTCAAACCATCACGATTAATAATTAACTCTCCTTCTCCAACAATTTCACTTGTCTCTTTATTCTTAAGGAGCTCATATTCAGGAAGCATTCCAAGCTTAACGTGTTCTCTCATCTCAAAGTTTTCATTTTTCACTTCTTCTTTAGCGAGTTTTCTTTCCATGTTAAACCATTTAGTTTGTGTTTCTGGAATAACGCATTCTTTATTAAATGGATGCATCTCATAAGTATCATCTAAAGTCGCTCCATTGCCACAGTTTTCGCAATAGATTTTATCTCCTTCAGACTTCATGACTCGTTCCTTACCACATTTAGGGCACCAATATAGAAGCGTTTCTAATCCTTCAGCGGTCTTCCCTTTTGTCTTATAGTGGTATTTCTTTTTCTTATTCCATTCATAATCATCATGATAAAGTTTTTCATTAACGATATCTTCGATTTCTTTTGGAGATAAAGCTTTTAAATCTTCAGGAGTGAACATGATATCAAGGACTGATTCAACAGTGCCTGGACGATCCACTGTGTTATATTTTGGACAAGAAAGATACCCACCTTTAATGACTGAATAATAAACAGGAACTCCCATAGTTTTAAGAAAACTACCAGTTCCAGAAGCGACTGGTTGATTCGCTCCAGAGATGGAATTCATTCCTTCTGGATAAATAGAAATGACTCCGCCTTGTTCGATAATGTGTTTCATTCTCATCATCGCTTTCGGTTCGAATTGGAAGTTCTTTTTTGGAATGCAGTTAACCCCGCCAACTGTTCCTGCTAAATGACTTCTAAAAAATTCGTTATATCCTAAAACGTGATTAACTCTTTGTTTGAGATAGGCAGAATTGAATAAATAGTCCGCTCTACTCGCGTGATTAGAGATGAGGATATATGGTCCTTTAACTTTTGAAAAGTTATCTTTCCAGTATATCTTTGGATTATATTGCCACTTTAATACAGTCCTAGCGACGATCTTAAGGATTCCATAAAAAAGTGGATTTGGTCGATTAATAATTTTCGAGTTTAGTTTTTCATCAATTGTTTGTTGCTTTTTCATATAGATAACAATATAAACAAAAATATTGTTTTTAACAATAAAAACTATTTATTATTCGCAATATATATTTTTAAGAATCGCTATTATAATTATTGATAGATGAAAAGAACGTATTTAATCTTCACTTTATCTCTTATCGGGGTTATTTCTTTATCTAGTTGTAATAAGACCCCTAGAGTTGACACATATGAAGTCATAGAAACATTCTCAAAGAGAATGCCATCGGAGTTTGAACCTGTTTCAATGATTAAAATGTGCTATCCAAATAACATGCCTTTGGAAGTTTATAAAACTATCTCAGATGATAACAAAGTCCTCGTTTTAGTTAACCCTGATGAATACGGTAATTCTCGTGTTAATGCTGCAAAAAACGAATTCACTAGTTACGGGATGAAGATGGATAATATCACTTTTAAAAGTGTAAATCTCGATAACGATTACGAATACTGGGTGAGAGATTTCTCTCCATTTTATGTTTTTGATAATTTAGATTTATCGATCGTTGATTTCACTTATAATCGCCCCGCAAGAGTAAATCAAAATAGAGTTCCTTCTTTATTAGCGGATTATTTTAACTTCCCGTATAAAAAAATGAACTTAGTGCATACAGGTGGTAACCTCATGCAAGATGGTCGAGGCACCGCTTTTAGTGATGACCTTGTCATATCAGAAAACAATAATAGCAAGCTAAAAGTTACTTCACAAATGAAGGAATATACTGGCACTGATAACTATGTTATCACTATTGACCCTCAAGGGGATTATATCGCTCACATCGATTGCTGGGGAAAGATAGTTGCGCCTGATAAAATCATCGTCGCTCGACTTCCTAGTTCTAATCCTCGCTACCGCTACTATGAACAAGTTGCCACTACTTTAGGCAATCTTAAATGCGCATACGGATATAATTACCGTATTTATCGAATTGATGAGCCAGGTGGAAATGTAGTTGCTCCATACACTAATTCATTAATCGCTAATAATCATGTTTATATGCCTTTAGGGGATAATGCTTCGTTTAATGAAGCAGCGTTACAAGTTTATAAAGACGCTCTTCCTGGTTATACGGTCCACGGAGTAGAAGGATTTGATAAGAGTAATTGGAACTGTTTCTTAAATACTGATGCGCTCCACTGCCGCACTCATGAAGTTCCTGATAAAAATATGCTCTTTATAGATTCTAGAGAAGTTTATAATGGTGAAGTTGAATTCCAAAATGAGTATTTAGTTAAAACAAATATCGTTTCATACGCTAATTCAAACCTTAGAGATGTGGTAATCCACTATTCCATTAATGACGGAACTTATGTAGAAAAAGAGATGGTCCGCTATAGCGATACCACCAATTTCACATTCACCTTTGAAAATCTTAAAAGCGGAGATGACATAAAATATTACATCACCGCTTCTGATGAGTTAAAAAACAAGAACATCGATCCAACTTGTGGAGAAAAAGATCCACATCATTTCACTATCAAGTAGTATCTTTATAAAAATCATTTACAATATATAAGGAAGCAAATAGGTACAACATTATGAACAAACAAGAATTAATCGCTCTCGCTGAAGAACTCCTCAAGGAAGAAAATCTCGATAATCGAGAAAAAGATTTACAGTTCCTTAAAAGAGAGTACAAGTATCTCTTAGGTAGAGATGAAGACAGTTTTTATGATCAACAACTAACAGACAAGTTTGTTGCGCTTTTTAACGAATTAGCGAAAAGAGATCCAAAACTACTTCGTTCCCCTGTTGAAGAAAAGAAAAGTATTCTTAGTGAAATGAAAAAGCTACTAGATAGAAGCGACATTTTAAATGCTTCTAAAGAATTAGATAGATTATCTGATGATTTCAAAAAGGCTGGACGTTGTTCTAAAGAACAAGATGATGAATTCTGGGCTGAGTTCAAACAAATAAAAGATGACTTCTTTGCCAAAAAGAGAGCCTTCTTTGAAGAAAGAGACAAGGCAAACGCTGAAAAAAGAAGCAAAAAAGAAGACATCATTGAAAGAGCGAAGAAAGTCTTAGAAAACGATAATATTAGAGAAGCTACTAACCAAATGAACGCTTTAATGCAAGAATGGAAATCAGTGGGATATACCGGAAAAGATGATGATTATCTTTGGAGAGAATTTTCTAAAGTTCGTGATGAGTTCCACGAAAAGAAAAAAGAACATCATCAAGAGATGCTGAAAGTCTTTGAAGAAAGAGCGGCCAAAAAAGAAGAACTCATCAAAAACGCCAAAGTCATTCTCGCTAATTCCGAATTCACCGATGAAGAAGTTGCTAAGATTAAAAATTTAAGAAACGAATATAAAGCAATCGGCTTTGCCGGAAAAGAAAAAGACGACGATTTATACGAAAGATTCAACGCCGTCATTCAAAAATACTTTGAAGAAATGAAATTCTATAAATAGAAAAGAAAGACCCTATGGGTCTTTTTTTTATCTGCTTCCGTATTTATCCGCGTGTTTTTTAATTGCAGCCCAAGTCTTATCAGAGATATCGTGTTCCATTCGACACGCATCTTCTTTTGCGGTTTCTTCATCAACACCCAAGTGAATTAATAAGTTTGTTAAGAGAATATGTTTTTCTAAAGTCTTGTTAGCGATTTCTAATCCAGTAGGAGTAAGGGTAATATCACCTTTATCGTTAATCTTGATATATCCTAAGGATTTTAATTTATTCATCGCGATTGAGACAGAAGGTTTAGAAAAAGACATCTCACGCGCAATATCAATCGCATGGACATTTCCTTTAGCTTGATAGATTTGTAAGATCTTTTCTAAATAATCTTCTTGTGACTCTAAACGTTTCATATGATTACTATAATGTTTTTTATATAAAATATCAAAAATAATGATTAGTTTTCTTAGTGCGAATTATCTTATTGATAATTAACGTTTTCCTTTATCGTATGGCTCGCCAAGAGCTTTAGGGCCAACATTTTTTCGACTCGTAAAGACTAAGACGATCAAACAAACGACATAAGGTAAGGCTAAATAGAAGTAGGAAGAGATTCCTAAATTTGCTAAGAAATCAATAGATGGATAAACAACTGATATTGTTTTAAAGATAGAGAATACAAAGGCTCCTAAGAAGATATATATTGTCTTCCATTGGCTAAAGATTAAAACCGCTAAAGCGAGGAAGCCAAATCCATTAGCCCCGTTAGCAAATTCCCATTCTGCGTTCATAGTGATTAAAAGTAGTCCACCTAATCCCGCAAGCAATCCAGAAATAAGAACGCCAATATATCTAGTTCTATTAACATTAATTCCTAATGAGTCAGCGCTCGATGGATTTTCTCCACAACTCGATAACCTTAAACCATATTTAGACTTATATATGATTATGTAAATTATTGGAATTAACACTAAAACAATAATGATTAGCCAATTGAATCTAACCCCTTGAACACCAAATAGATTGACATTAAATATTTCGTAGAATCTCGTGAAATTAAGTCGAGAATTACCAACTGGTAAAGCGTCGGTCTTCGTCACTTGCTTAATTAACACCACCGCTAAAGCGGTACTTAAAATATTTAACGCTGTACCAATTAATGTTTGATTAGCTTTAAATGTGATAGAAGCAACCGCTAGTAATAAAGAATATAATCCCGCGCTAACTAAGGCGACAACAATGACGATTAAAGCGCTAATTCCATCTGGAACACTACTAGGCAATAAATACATCACTATTCCTGCTGAAAAAGCTCCAAAAGTCATACATCCTTCTAAGGACAAAGCCACTGTTCCACTCTTTTCGGAGAACATTCCACCTAAAGCGGTAATTGTCAAAACCGAGACATAAGCTAAAAGAAATGAAATTGTTGATAAAGCAATAATCATAACTTGCCCTCCTTGTCTCTTGACATTTTGTTAAACTCATCTTTTAGTTCACGCCTACGCATCACGTCTTTAAAGAAGGCGACAAAACCAGATAAATAAATAATTACTGAGGTCATAATTGAGGCAACTTCAGGTGAAAAACCTAAATCAGTAATCATCGATCCACCTTCAGTAATATGCACAATGAAATAAGAAGAGAAGATAATTCCGATCGGATGAAGTCCTCCTAAGAAAGCAGAAGAAATACCTTGGAATCCAATATCTGGAGGTGTTGTTGATAATCTCCAAGATGTAAATCCATTTTGTAAATTTAATGAAGCAGACAATCCCGCTAATGCACCAGAAATAGCAGTAGCAATTAAGATGTTTTTAATTTTATTAATGCCAGCATAATTAGCGGCGTCACCATTTAACCCGATAGCTTTAAGTTCATAACCAACCGTAGTTTTCTTAAAAAGAATATAAATGATAATGACCACTACTAATATCAAAATCATTCCAAGTCCAACAATCGGATTTCCTGCAAAAAGACGATCTAGTCCAATTGAAGGAATAAATGAATTTGAAGAGTTGGTGATTGTATATGATTCTGAGTGAGCGGAGTCCCAAATGGTAGGACTATTAGTAAGAATGCCATTAACTAAATATAAGGCAATCCAGTTTAACATAATCCCAGAAATAACTTCGTTAACATTAAAGAAAGCCTTTAAAGCACCAGAAATCATTGCCCATGATGCAGCGGCAAGCATGGCTAGCAACATTACTAACCACCACGGTAGATTTAATCCAACACCAAGGAAGGAAATAACTAAAACCGCGATTGAATATTGACCAGAACCACCTAAGTTAAATAAACCAGCCTTATAAGAAACAAGGATTGATAAACTCATCGCAATTAATGGAGCAGTCTTTGCTAACGTTTGTCCAAAATAATTAAGTCTATCAGATGGATTGGTAAATATTAGGTAATTGCCTAGTACTGAAGTCATTCCATATGCTGCATCATTCACATTTATGCAAAGCAAAATGATAAATCCTAAAACTAGGCCAAATAAAGCGCACCATAAAGAAGTAACAACAGTTTTTGTTGCATCTTTTTTTAATAGAGAAGAGAAAAACATCTTAACTTTATTCACTATTTTTCTCCTTAATAGCGTTAACAATATCTTTTTTAGCGCCAGACATATATAACCCTAATTTTTCTTTTGTAACTTCCTTAGGAAGGAATTCACCAACAATTTCGCCTTCATACATCACTAAAATACGATCAGATAAGGTCAAAACTTGATCGAGTTCATAAGTGACAAGTAATATCGCCTTATCTTTTTCTCTTTGATCAAGCAAAAGATTATGAATCACTTCAATCGCTCCGATATCTAACCCTCTTGTTGGTTGAACCGCAATTAATAAATTTGGGTTGCGTTCTATTTCTCTACCGACGATGATTTTTTGCTGGTTACCGCCAGACATACTTCTAACTGTTGTATTTCCATCACCGCTTGAACGGATATCATATTTTTCTATTAATCCATTCGCGTATTTTTTTATCGATTTATCATTCAAAAACAAACATTTTGAAAATTCTTTTTCATAATATCGGTCTAAAACAGAGTTTTCATAAATTGAATAATCTAAGACAAGACCATATTTATGCCTATCTTCAGGGATGTGGGAAATACCTGCTTTTATCTTGTTTCTTATTGAGAATGTAGAAATATCTTTGCCGTTAAGTGTTATCGTTCCACTTTGTGCTTTTTTAATGCCAGTAATTCCATATATGGTTTCTTGTTGTCCATTTCCATCAATTCCCGCGATAGTGACAATCTCCCCTTTTCTGACGTTAAAAGAAATATCATTAACTACTTTCTTTTTGCTAAATGGATCCGCCACTACAAGATGCTCCACTCTTAATACTTCTTCTTGTGGAATCTTTTTTGTTTTTTCTTGAAAAAAATTAACGTTTCTTCCGACCATCAAAGCCGAAATTTCTTCTTTAGTGGTTTCGCTAGTCTTTAATGTATTGATGTATTGTCCTTTTCTTATAACTGTGATTTCATCACAAACTGCAAATATTTCATTAAGTTTATGAGAAATAAAGATGATTGATTTTCCTTCTTTTTTTAGGTTTCTTAAAATATTTAAAAATTCTTGTATTTCTTGTTCGGTAAGTACTGCGGTTGGCTCATCAAAAATCAAAATATCATTTTTGCGGTATAGCATTTTGATGATCTCGACTTTTTGTTGTGTTTCAACAGATACATCTTTTATTTTTTTATCTAAATCAACATGTAGATTATATTGAGTAATTATTTTTTCAATTTCTGTTCTAGCTTTTTTATAGTCAACAATCTTAAAGATGCGTTTGTTTAAATAGTTAATTGCCTTTTTAAAAACATTAAGGTTACCACTATATTCTTTTAAAGGCTCTTCCTCTAAAATGATGTTTTGTAAAATAGTAAAAGTATCAACGAGTTTAAAATGTTGATGAACCATCCCAATGTTGAGTTTTGTTGCATCATTAGGGTTAGTGATTTTTACCACTTCTCCATCTTTTTTTATAATTCCTTCATCCGGTTCATATAAACCGAAAAGAATCGACATAATCGTGGATTTTCCCGCTCCATTTTCGCCACATAGAGCTAAAATATGGCCCTTCTTTAAACGGATATCAATATGATCGTTAGCCAAAATATTACCAAATTTTTTGGTAATTCCAAGCATTTCAATGACATAGTTCTCGTTCATACTATTTTATCGACCCTTGATAACTAACGGTTGTGTATGAACTAGTTTCAGGATGTTGAGAAACATCAGAAGAAACGATTTTAGTTCCATTCATAATCTCACTAAGTAAAACTTTATAATCATCTACTGTAAAATTATCCATTCTCCAGTGTTCTAAAGCGAGTTGAACATAGTTTTGTTCCGGATGTTCGCTTGACACTAATCCGAGATAATTAATTCCTTTATCATGGTTTAATCCTCGATATAGAGTTTCTAATTTATCAACGACTGTTTGTTTGATTCCTTTCATGGCGCTAGTGATACATATTCCTTCTTTATAATCTCGATCAATAATCGGTGCTTGATCACTATCAACGCCAATCATATAACCATTATTTTCTTTAGCGGCAAGAGCGACAGAAGTATATATACTTCCTCCACAGGCAAAAACAATATCTGCTTTATCTCCTTTATACCAGTTATCAATGTATTTATATATCTCGCTATCACCAAAGAATTGGCCACCATAAACATATTGGAGTTCAACGTTAGTTTCTAATTCTTCTGCGGCCGCATCTATCCCTTGGACATATCCATATCCAAATCTAATAACGGCAGAAGCTTCCATTCCTCCAAGATAACCGAGTTTTCGATATCCATCTTTAACAGCAGCGTATCCTGCTAAATAGCCTGCAATTTCTTCGTGATAGTTATAAACTATAACATTATCAGGCAAAACAAATCCGCTAGGAAAATCAGCTTCTGAAATATCTAAACCGATAAATGTCACATCAGGATGATTAGGAGCAACTTCAGCGATGGCTTCGCCTAAAGCAAAACCAGGACATAAAATAACATCGTATCCGCGATCTATAGCTAGTTTTAAAGATTTTATACGTTCCGCTAAGGAAATACTTGTTGGCTTATAGTAGTTGAATTTTTTGTTATTCTCTCGGCACCACTCTTTTGCGCCTTCATAACATGCTTGATTAAATGAAGCGTCATTAACATCAGAAAAGTCGGTAACCATAGCAACTTGAAAAACATCATTTTGCCTTTTAGATAAAGTTCCAAGTGTAAAAACAAGTGTAAAGAAAACAGTTGCGGTTGCAAGAAGGGCAATAAGAATTTTCTTCATAACGATAATTGTATAATAATTAGGCAATTATGTTTAGAATAAACAAATTTTAGTAATTGCAAAGACTTATAATTTTAACAAAAACAGTACCGATTTAATCGATACAGTAATATGTGATTGGCAAAAGACTCCAAAAATAATACAATTTTTACTTTTCTCAAAAAATGGTACAGAGATGAAAAAGGCCACTTTTTAGTGGCCCTAATTACTTATTTAATGATATTAGAAGTCAACTTTTTCTAAGCGTTTTGCTGAGACCTTATAAACAATAATATGTAAGGCAAATGAGATGAGAATTGCGGCCCCTAAAATGCCAAACTGAATGCCAATATGAAGATTATTTAATATTTCTAATCCAGGAATAAATGGTAAGCCAATTGTAAATACTCCAATATAAACAACAAACCCAAGGATTGTGAACAATGTTGACATCACGATTGATTTACCATGCTTGTAGTAAATTGGGAAGAAGATTAAATCTGCGATGGCATAACCGATAATAGCGATTCCTAATAGAAGGACATAACAATTCAAACCTAAACCAGGAATCTTATATTCGCTAGGATTTTCCGCCGATTGTGCAATTGCGTTATTGATAATTCTCGCCACTGGATAGAGGGCTGTCATTACCAAAACAAAGGCGGCTTGCATAAATATCACCGTGAATATTCTGGCTAAAACGATGTCTTTTTTACGAACTGGTAGCAGAGTTGAGTAAAGTAAATCATTGCTTTGTTGGCCTTTATTTGCTCCTAAGAAAAGTATTGGATAACAAGTTAAAACATAGATGAATCCGATTCCTAAAGGATAAGAAGGAATAAGAATCATTAAAGGAAATAAAGCGATAAAGATATAGCAAATAGGATGCATGGATAAGTGCATCTCTTTATAAATCAAAGCTTTCATCTTCTTTCTTACTCCTTTCAATGTAGACCATAATTTGTTCTAAATCTGGTTCTTGTGGTTCAATTTTGTTTTTAATAAAGAGATCTTTTTTATCTGGACTGATTAATCCTTCAATACGATCGTCAAATTCTTTGTAGGCGATGTATTCATTTAATAGTTCTTTATTAAAAGTTTTATCTTTGATAAATAAGTAAGAATTAACAAAGTCATTTTTTGTACCTGAATAAATGATTTCTCCATCATGTATATAGGTGATATCACTCGCACATTTATCTAAGTCACTAGTGATATGAGTGGAGAAAAGAATCGCTCTATCTTTGTTTTTGACAATTTGTCTAAAGATATCTAAGATTTCATCTCTTGAAACTGGATCAAGTCCAGAGGTTGGTTCATCTAAAATTAGTAGCTCTGCGTGGTGAGATAAAGCAATTGCCACAGAATATTTAACTTTCATACCACTACTTAGTTCTTCAAGTTTTTTATCAACATTTAAATTAAATAAACGGCAGGCTTCATTAAATTTCTTCTCATCGAACTTCTTATAAAACCTTTTAGTAACGTTCATTAATTGACGAATGGTTTTGTTTGGATAGTAATTGAGTTCGCTTAAAGCGAAACCAATACGCTGTTTATTTTCTAGTTCATTTTTACTCATGTCCGTTTCAAAAGCGGAAATCTTTCCACTTTCATAATGGATGAGATTCATAATGCATTTTAAAGTTGTGGTTTTACCCGCACCATTACGGCCAATAAAACCCATTATTTGTCCAGGTTTAACTTCAAAAGAAACGTCTTTTAATGTAAAAGAAGGATATGTTTTTCTAACATTTTCTAATCTTAATATGTCGCTCATTTTATCTGGTCCTCCGCGATATGGTAGAAGGCATCCGCTTTTAATATAGCGATACCTTTTTGTTTATCACCTAAAACCATTAATGTTTCGCCTTCTTTGATATCGAACATTTCCCTGGCTTCTTTTGGTATTGTGATTTGACCTTTAGGTCCCACTTTCACACTGACAATGAAACGGTCTTGATTATTATTGTTCATATTCTTACTTTTCTTACCTTTCTTACTTAATCATAGTCATTACGTTGTAAAAGTCAATAAAAAACAGTACCGATTTGTATCGATACTGTAGTTGACAACTGCCCTTGAAGAATATTGCTGATACAAACCAAGGCTTTGCCGATAGGTTGAAGAAGTCCTTTGATACAAAATCACTGAGGTGACAGGACTTGAATTACTCTATCGACTTTTAATCATATTAATAAAGATATTAAATAGCAAATTTTACTGTCCCAGATACTGACTTGATTGTTAGTGATAAACTTCTATTTTCAGTTCATTAATCATAGATTAAAAGATTAAGAGAAATCAGAGTGTAGAATAATAATGATTATTTGCATGTTTTTTACACTTTTTTATTTTTTGACCCAACCTCTAATTTTTGACGGTCAGCTATTGCATGGTATTTGATACCAAATTTGGTACTAGCTTTTAGATCCACTACTTCATATGCACATTCGGAATCTACATCAATAAATAAAAAAGAACCCGACCTAGATATCAGCTATATCCAAAGTCGGGATTTAATTTTTGATTATTGCTTTGTGAACTACGCAATCTTGATTGAAAGGCCGGGACGCACACTGCGGTCCACGTCGTTGACATTGTTGCCATAGAGGGTACCATCGTTGCCGACATACCACGCGACGGAGGAGTTGCCGCTGTTAGGAGAACGAGTCCAGTAGTAACCATAATTTAAGTAAGGTTCACTTAAGTAACAACGAGTGCCTCTTGCCCTTGCCCAGTCAGTAGTTTTGCAATATCTTGTATCGGTTGATTTAGCCGATGTTGAGAATCCATAACTACTATTGATATAGTCTTGATAGCTTGGTAAAAACACGTTGTCTTTAGTTTCTTCACAAGCATAAGGGTTTTCGATTGAATCGGTTGTGGAAGCACTGTTATTCACTGTCGTTGTTTGGATATGACTATTACCTAACGTAAAGGCTAAATTATAGAAATCATTATTTAAGAATGATCTGATTTCAGAATCTTCGTAATTATTTGAACCATTACCATATCTACGAGCATCTAATAAAACACTAGAGAGGATGTAATATTCGCCATCACTATTTGAAAGGATGTTCCAGGTAATTGGTTCGCATTTGAACCAATAGGTAGCTCCCTGTTGGATGGTTGTTTCGTTATCAAATGTATAGAATGATCTATATGGTGTCGCACTTAATTTAGCGTAATATTCTCCTCTATATAAGAACCAACCATTTGTTTGCTTTGTAGCGTTATTCTTTAAATTAGAAATTAGATCTTCATCCGTTATTACGGTTTGAGGATATATTCCATATGTAACTGTGTTTCCGTTAATTATAGGAGAAGAACTTGTTGGAGCAATATATCGATCATCTTCATTAGTAAGGGAATAGAAGTATTCGTTGTCAAGGAAGTTACGATCAATAGAGTGCGCATTTGTCAGTGCTACTAGCCCAGAATTCTCTTGAACCGTGTCTAGTGGGTGTTGGAGCAACTGCGGCATAATGATACCAAACCTCGCCATTCGTAGCGAAAACAGATGAACTATTTAGACCACCACTAATAGCTAAAACAGCACCGGTGATAGCAATCATTGATGTTGCAGCAACAGATAATAAAATTCTCTTTTTATTCATATTTGCAAACCTTCTTTGTATTAATTAACAATATAAAAGTATAGCGAATAATACTTATAATCAAGAAAAATAGTTTTAAACTATACTTTCAGAAATTCAAAGTAAAGTTTCTAATGTAAAATAAGTAAAAAAGCCCGACCTAGATATCAGCTATATCCAAAGTCGGGTTTAAATTTTTTTATTAGTTTGTGAACTACGCAATCTTGATTGTGAGAGCGGGACGCACACTGCGTCTCGCGAGACTGACCTGTCCACCGTAATCGAGGATTCCGTTATGGCTGACGATCCACGCGTAGTTGGAGTACTCGTCGTCAGGAGAACGAGTCCAATAATAGCCATTATTATATTGATAAGAAACACTATCGTTGTCATAATAAGCGCCTCTCGCTCTTGCCCAGTCAGTAGTTTTGCAATATCTAGTATCTGTTTGGTCTTCCGAAGTTGAGAAGCCATAACTGGAGTTGATGTAATCCCTATAGCTTGGCAAGAACACTTTGTCTTTGGTGTTATTACAGGCATAGGGGTTAGGGCTTGAATAAGTCGTGGAAGCACTGTTATCCACTGTCGTTGTTTGGATATGACTATCGCCTAACGCAAATGCCGAATTGTAGAAATCGCTTCTTAACCATGCACGGATATCGCTATATTCATAATTATTCGGATGAATGGTTTCGCCATCGATTGTTCTAGTAGATGTTGAGTTATAATAGCAATGTGCATCCAATAAGATGCTTGATAAAATGTAATATTCTCCATCATTATTGCTTAAGACATTCCAAGTGATAGGTTCACATTTAAACCAATATGTTGTTCCACTTACGATGGTCGTACCATTATTGAATTTATAATCATCTAGAAGTGGCGTAGCTTCTACTTTTGTGTAATATGCATTTTCATGGAAATAATAACCATTGGTTCCTGGTTCTGTTGATGCTGCTAATCCGGTTAATGCGGTTATTAAACTTCCGTCATTGACATTTGTTTGAGGATATAAGCCATAGGTAACAGTTTTATTTTTAGTAGAGAACATTGGCGTAATGCCTAAACTTTCGTTTCCGCTTGGAATATATCTATCGTCATCGCATGTTAGAGTGGCAAACGATTCATAAGTGGAAAAATCATGTTCCTCGCATGTGACTCCTGGATTAATAAAGGTATGGGTTGTGCATCCATCGGTGCTACTAGCCCAGAATTCTTTGCTTCCATGAGTGGTTTCAGTAGGTGCAACGGCGGCATAATGATGCCAAACCTCGCCATTCGTAGCGAAAACAGATGAACTTTTTATACCACCGTTAATAGCTAAAACCGCACCGGTGATAGCAAT
Organism: uncultured Erysipelotrichaceae bacterium; assembly: GCA_902800025.1. Classification (GTDB taxonomy): domain Bacteria; phylum Bacillota_I; class Bacilli_A; order RFN20; family CAG-826; genus UBA2450. The sequence continues at coordinate 52,194 of CADCDA010000010.1, forward strand.
CATTGATGTTGCAGCAACAGATAATAGAATTTTCTTTTTATTCATATTTACAAACCTTTTTGTATTTATTAATAATAAAAATATATCGAATAATACTTATAATCAAGAAAAATAGTTTTAAACTATACTTTCAGAAATTCAAAGTAAAGTTTCTAATATATATTAAGTTAAAAAATCCCTGCTACTAGGATTTCTCCGTTCACAGGGGTTGAAATTAAATAACTAAGAATACATCAACATTAGGAATTAGTGCACAACCGCCCCAAGTTCCATGCAGCTGACCTATATCATCAATATGCACTATTGTTCCATATCTGCCTGAATAATCTTTTTCGTTCTTCATATCAATAATAATGATTTCAGATCCTACACCAATTGTTTTTTCTTTGTTGTTTTCGCTGCACATCTTCACTATTTCGGCTTTAGATTGTTCGCTTGATTGATATTTGCTCAACAATAGTCTAGTAGCAATTACTCTTTCATTACACTTATCACAGCATCTTCAATCAAGCTTCATTGGACTTGGATTATTTCCATATCCTTCAAACGATTGACCGCATATACAACATACTTGTTTCCCATTATTCATTTATATAACCTCCTACATATAAATATGCCGTGAAACAAGAAAAAAAGATGCAGCTTTTTAATAAAAAAGTGATATATAATATATCACTTCCCATTATAATTATATCGTAACTAATTCTAAATGTGAATAACTAAACTTATTAATTCTCTTCATTTATTATTTTAAGAACATATGATTTTTTTAACCAAAAACATTGTTTTGTATAGTCTGTAACACCTGTCAATCTATCTGGAACCGGGAGTGGATTAGTATCGGTACTATCTTCGCCGTGCGGCCTTATATGGATATAAGGATTCGATGCAGACTTAGGAAAATTATTAAGTCTAACCGTTTTACCATTCTTATCAGTTCTAAATCCTCTAACAATGTTTCCTGACAAAAGAACATCTTTTAGTTCATTAAAAACCTTACGTCCATCATTATCTAAGATATCTTCAGATATGGACCAAAACATTGTTTTCTTATAGACATATTGACCGTTAATCTTTTTAAAAATCACAAACATAAACTTACGATTAATCATCATTTCGCGGAAGTCACTTTCTTCCCATTCTTGATTAGCAACATCCAAGAAACTAAATGCAGGGAAAGACATATTCTGTTGAATATTGCCATCCTCTTCTACTCTAATTGTCTTGCAGACAATATTTGCTTTCACAAATTCATCAGCATCGTTGACAACGCCTTTAATACCAAGCATTTTAGCTACATAGCGTTCAAATCTATTTTTAGGTTCTTTTTCATCAGCAATCATTTGTTTAAAATCATCTTCCGTTTTGCCTATGTAACAGTTCATTCGGTCTACAATAACTTCTTCTATTGTTTTGATTTTTAATTCTTCATAATCAATGACACTCTCAACTTCTCCGTTGTTTTTCTTAATGAGCCACTAATTAATACATCAGTATTTGATTCATCTCGTAATAACTTATTAAAAATCACCGTTGAAACAGGCAACACAATCGCCTACATATGCATTAATCTTCTTCATAACTATTCTCCTTTATACAAATTGATCGTTTCTGTACTGTTAATATCTACTTCGTCAAAAAACTTGCTATAACCATCGACAAATTCGGTTCCTAAATCTTCTTCTT
>CADCDA010000011.1 GCA_902800025.1 uncultured Erysipelotrichaceae bacterium
TTAGACCTCAATAAAAAAGAGTTTACTAGTGAAGAGTTTGCTTCTTTTTTAAATGAGAAGCTAGTAACTAATGGAGCCTCTATTTCTTTTGTTATTGGAGGAAGCTATGGACTTAGTGACGAGCTTAAGAAAAGAGTTAATACTTCTATCACATTATCTAAACTCACTTATCCTCACCAATTAGCGAGACTTGTTCTTCTTGAACAAATATATCGAGCGTTTAAAATTATTAATAACGAGACTTATCACAAATGATGTACGAAGAATTTAAACAATTTAAACAAGTTAAAGATGATAAAAACCCTTTCACACCTCATTTTGTTATTGATGAAGAAAGAGATTTTTATGTTGAACCAGTAGTGTTCACTCAACTTCATGGTTTTCAAGAAAGACACCCAGATAAATATGAATTAATCATTTCCTCAATGATTGAAAAAGTGATGGCAAATAAAAAAGTCATCTTCGTTGGAGATTTTGAAAACTACTTCACCGAAAAAGATGGTTATATATATTTAGAATTATTAGATATAACGAATCAACTCCAAATATTTGTTGAAGACAAATCGCGTGGTTCAGATTACGGAGATTAAAAAAAGAGCTTATAGCTCTTTTAATTTGATTTAATCAAATATTACATAACAGGTCTAAGCTGTCTCATACTTGCCCACATAACTCTGAGTGAAACAAGCATAATGAACGCCATTTGACCGATGATATTTGCTGAGAAGATAAATCCAAGGATTAATGCAAGGACTGCTGGAGTGAATCCTAAGAAGTAAGCGATCTTTTGGCAAATCCAGAAGTTAAGGCTTCTAAATGGATTATTTCTTCCTCTAGTGAGTAAGAAGATCATTAATCCAAGGAAGACCATAAGTCCAGCGTACACTCCTAAATAAATAAGAGTGGTTTGCCATTTGGTTTTATTCTTTTGGTTGAGATATGTTTCGTTAAATATTGATCTCCAGCCATTATAAACTTTAGCAATTTCTGCTGGCTTAGTGGCAATTTCAGCGGCGGTAGAAGAAACAATACCATCAGTTAATCTAGATAATAATTCTTGATCTTTAGGAGTGCTGCTCCAATCAAGTCCGCCATAGGTGTTACCTGCTCTAGTAGTGGAGTTTGCTTTATAAATAGCGCACGCTAGAGTGTAAGGAGTGAGAACTAAGAAATTTGGAGTGTATCTAACGATAGTTCCTTCTGGATCAGTAGTTGGATCGTATTTGTTGGTGGTATCAATAATGAATTGTTGTTCTGTAAGTAAATTAACAAAGTTTGATAAGTCACTACCAGTTTTATCGGTGTAATACATTAAGAAATTGTATTGTGTTCCGTTTGCGGTGATACGTGTATCTGAATAGATTGGATCTTCGGTAGCAGGAATTGGAGTTCCTGTTGATAAATCTTCATAAGTTAATAATCCTTCAACAAAGTCGAATCCTTTATCATCTGCTCTTAATTGGACTGTAGCTTTAGCTAATCCAGTATCTAAACCAAATGCTCCAGATGTTAAGAAACTTGAGCCATAAGCGTTGTTCATATGCACGTGGTTTGGGATTAATGGAATAAGAACAGAGAAAAGAAGGAATAAAATAGCAAGCCACCATGGTGCTTCTTTACCATTATCCACACATGATTGGTTTGAAATAATTCCTTTAAATGAATTAACTAGAACACTCTTTGCTCTAGGGGACATACCTTTTTTACTTTTTTGTAGTTTCTTTGCCATAGTTGATTCCTATCTAAAATAATTAGCAAGATAAAGTTTATATGGTATTTACTTTCTTGTAAAGATAAATACAATTTTGTTTACTTTTAAGATATATTTGTTTCTTGAAAAATATTTTTCAAAAATTAATATATAAAGTATAATAAAAATCCGGACAAAAATTATGAATAAAAAAATACTAGCAACATTATCTATTACTGCGCTTATTATAGGTGCAGGTGTAGTTTTAACAAACAAAAAAACAATTAACGCGGAAGCATATTCTGGTTCTTCTTTAACCAAGAATATTGACCTAAATGATAACACTCCTGAAGAGATTAGATCTTATTATTCAGACCTTAATTCTTTATCAGAAAGCGAAAGAAAGGGCACGAATTTACTAAAAAACCTCAAACCAATCCTTTCTGATGGTCAGAAATATTACAGTTATGACACCGCCAAAGACAACATTTGGAAGATGTATGAGATCATTGACCGTGACTGGGTCAAATCTCGTAAAGAAGATATTGTCGGATATAACCCGAGCACAAACACAATAACTAACTATTCATATAAATCTACAAATCCATACATTCACGCACTTTACGTAAATAGAGATGTAGAAAATCAAACTACTGCATGGGATGATCACCAACAAACCCAATGGGGCATTAACCAAGAACACATTTGGCCAAAATCTCAAGGTTTTAACCAAGAAGGCGCTGGAGGTGCGCGTGGAGACCCAATGCACTTATGGGCAGGTAATGGAAGGGTTAATGGAACAGAACATAACAACCATCCATACGGATATGTTGATAAAACACAGAGTTACACTGATCCAGTAAAAGCAAAAGGATATAGTAATCTTTCAAAAAACTATTCTGGAACATCTTTGACTTTAGGCACTGGAACAGTTTTTGAACCACAAGATTTAGACAAAGGCGATATTGCTAGAGCGGTATTTTATATGGTTGCTCGTTACAATAACTACGCTGGTAACGATAACTCAATTGATGCTAATAATCCAAACCTTGAACTTGTTCAATCTGCTCCTGAATTAGCGAGTTATACTGCAACAAGCACAAAGACAGGTAAAATGGGTATCCTTTCTGATTTGCTTGAATGGAATGAGTTAGATCCACCAGATGCGTGGGAAATCCATAGAAATAACCTTTTATATAATAACTACACAAATAATAGAAACCCATTTATTGATTTCCCATCATGGGCAAATTATATTTGGGGCAATCAAAGTCAAAGCGCTGATCCATCAACCGACTCAATCAGTTCTTTCGATGAAGTTGAAGTTATCAGTGTTGAAAGTGTTTCCTTGCTTGCAAGTGAAACAATTGCTGTTGATTCAACAATTACATTAGTTCCAACATTCACTCCTAGTAACGCGACAAACAAAGCAGTTACATGGTCATCAAATAAGACCGGAGTCGCTACAGTAAGTAGTAGTGGTGTTGTTACCGGTGTTTCTGCTGGTGAGGCAACAATTACTGTAAGAACAAGTGATAGAAATAAAGTCGCAAGCTGTGTTGTCACTGTTCAAGAGGAAGAAGAAGATCCGAATGTTCGATCAATAATTATTAATTATGATGATACATTTTCTCCAACTTTCCCAACTTCGTCTGGTACGGTTAATACTACCGATACATCTCACACCGATACAACCGCTGGCTTTAGTTTTAAAGAACAAGGTATATATAAAAACAGCAATTACCTTATGTTCAAAAACGGAGCAGGATTCCTTTATAATACAACCAATTTAGGAACTATTGATTCTGTAACACTTACTTATTCCGCCGATTGTTCAAAAGATGCAAAAGTTGGCATCTATTTTGGAACAAGCGAACAAAGCACATACACAACCACAGGCAACATCAAAAATAAAGGAAAATCACAAAGTGATAAGTTCACAAATAATGTTGAAGGAAATGGTTATTTCCAATTATCAACAAGTGTTGCGAACTGTCAAATCACAGACATTGTTATTAAATATCACCCATACATGACTTCTATTTCTTTGACTGACCAAAAAACAGAATTCATTTTAGGTGATGAATTTGAATTTGGCGGAACAGTTACCGCTAATTACACAGATGGTAATTCATATGTCGTTACTGATGATGCAACATTCACTGGTTATGATCCTGACGAATTAGGTGAACAAACAATTACAGTTTCATATACAAATGAAAAGGGGACTACAGTTGAAGAACAATACACAATTGAAGTTATTGAAATTAATACTGTCGATTCTATATCTCTTTCTTCATCAAGCTTGAGATTTGATTTGAACGAGGAAACTACCACTCATCAGCTATTTGTAGATATGGAAATTACCGGCACACACGTAGATACAAGCGTGACTTGGGAAAGCTCTGATCCAGCAGTTGCTTCAGTATCAAATAGTGGACTTGTTACGGCGAATTCGGTCGGAAACGCAACAATTACAGCTACTTCTGTTTTTGATAATTCGATGAGCGCAAGCTGTTCTGTTACAGTCGTTGATAGTTCTATTCATACGGACGAAGTTACTGATGTTTTAACCAAAGCAACAACTGGTGTTGCTGGTTCAACGTACACTGAGTGGAGCGGAAAAGTAGCAACATCAAGTGCGGTATATGCTGGATTTACTGCTGGTTCATATTCATCTATTCAATTAAAGAGCAAGAGCTCCAATTCTGGAATTATTAGCACCACCAGTGGTGGCAAATTAAAGAGCATATCTGTCGTTTGGAACACCAAAACAGAAAGTGGAAGAACAATTAACATTTATGGTTCAACAACACCATATTCTGAAGTCTCTGATTTATATAGTGATTCCACTAAAGGAACGTTATTAGGAAGTATCACTTATGGAACATCTACATCTTTAGATATTTCTGGTGAGTACCAGTATATTGGTATCCGTTCATCTGTTAACGCCATTTATTTAGATGAAATATCAATTACTTGGACAGGCGAAGCTGTCATTCCGCCTGATCCACCAGGACCAGTAGACCCACCAGTTTCTGAATCTACAAATTCACCATATGTAAATGGTGTGGCCTACAAGCTATCTTTCCACAGCACTAACGATTCTAACGATTATTACTTTGCTGGTTCGATGAATGGCTATTATGGTGCTACTTCTACATCTTATGACTCTGGAACTGATGTCTATTTCGAACAAAATGGAGACGATCAAAACTTGTACTTCATTGATGGTTCTAAAGTTAAACAATATATTTATATTGAATTATCAAATAACCACATAAACTTTAAATTTAAAAATAAAGTTCCTGAATTAACATGGCATTACGACGATGTGAATGAATGTATTTATATGAATGCTGATTCTGAAAACCCAACAGTTAAATACACAATTGGAACATATGGAACATATAATACATTCGGAGCATTTAACTTAACTTCTTATCCAGATAACTATAAGCCAGAGTTCAGTGATACCGCTCATACAATTGCGTATTATCTCCTTTATAAGATTACATGTGATGGTACTGGAAAGACCGGTCCAACATTTGCGGATGGCTTTGGCTGGAGCGATATTAAAGATAGATATGACGCTCTTAATGAGGTTTCGCCAACTCAAGCTGCTAAGATTCTTACAAGCGAAAAGACAATATATGTCGATGCGATTGAAAGATATGATTACTTGGTCTGGAAATATAAGTATGAGAATTTCCTCGGAAAAGAAATCTCACATAACGCATTAGACTTCAAGAACTATGTAGAAACAAGCGATAATATCATCATTTATTTAGCTATTGCACTCACTTCTATTGGAGTGCTACTTCCACTTGTGATTCTCAAAACAAAGAAAAAAGAACAATAATTTATGAAATAGGCTCAGAGTGTTGACTTTGAGTCTTTTCTTACTATATTATTTACTGGTCTAATTTATTAGACAACATCTGGGGTCGTTCAGGATTCGACGGAGATGTGCAGGGCTTTATCTGCAGCGGTTGGTAACCTTAACCCAAAACAAAAATAACTGACAACAGTTATATGAGAGCTCCTAGAGCTCAATCTCTCTGCTTAGCTTAGTCTACCCGATATAGGGCCCCGGCAAAGGCCGGGACAGAGCATCTCTCAAGGTTTTAGCCTTTCACGCTTGAGTAAGGTGTCATAACAAAAGGATAGTGGCTTGGAGTTGATTAGTTACTAAGTCATGAAATTTGGTTAATCTCGCGTGATGTAGTGAGTCAATATACGAAATCACGTTAAATATAAATATTGTCTAAGCTGTAGATGATATTGTTTGGCCTTCTTCGGACGTGGCTTCGACTGCCACCGGCTCCACCAAAAAGATAACTATGTATCATAGATACAAGGAGATATTTTATGAAAATCTGTATTTCAGCGGAAAGCACGATTGATTTACCACAAGAATTGCTTGATCTATATGAAATCAAGACAATTCCTTTCACTGTTACTTTAGGCGAAAAAAATGGATTAGATGGTGTTACTACACCAGAAGAGCTTTTTGAATATGTTGATAAGACTGGCGTTCTTCCAAAGACCAGCGCGGTTAATATTGGACAATTTCAAGAATATTTCTCTAATTTATTAAAAGAATATGATGAAGTTATTCACTTCTCGTTAAGCCAAACCTTATCAAGCGCATATCAAAACGCATGCACAGTGGCTCAAGAATTAGGTCATGTACACGTTGTTGATTCTATGAGCTTATCCACTGGCATTGCCTTATTAGCGATTTATGCATCAAAACTTGTAAAACAAGGTTTATCAGCGGATGAGATTGTAAAGAAGGTTAGCGAAAGAATTCCTCATGATCAAGCAAGCTTTGTCTTAGCTACAGTTGAATACTTATATAAAGGTGGAAGATGCTCTGCCTTAGCAATGTTAGGAGCAACACTCTTTAGAATCAGACCACAAATCCTTGTTACAAATGGAAAGATGGGTCCAGGCAAAAAATATAATGGAAAACAAGTAGAATGTGTCGCCAATTACTGTAGGGACACACTTGCACAATTCAATAATCCTGACTTAGAAATTGGCTTTGTAACACATAGTGGTGCAACCCAAGATATGATTGATACAGCGGTTAACGCAATGAAAGAAAGAGGCTTCAAACAAGTCTATATCACCACAGCTGGAGCAACAATTTCATCCCACTGTGGACCAAAATGTCTTGGCATTCTCTATATCAATGATGGCGGTAAATAAACCGCCTTTTCTTTTGTTGTAGTTTAACACCAAAAAATAGCGATTTGGACATTGTCTAAAATATCAAAAATAATAGTTGTCAGACTCTTTTCTGGATGATAAATTAATGACAATGATTTACGCGTTACTATGTAAAGTGACTGAGGGGGAAATAAATCATGCTCAAAATTAAAGATCCAAGATCCAAGATGCTTTCTAGTGACGAGGAAACAGTTGAGATTCTCGAAATCATTGAAGATTGCGCCGATTATTCTGACTTAGATAACGCGGAAGACACAATCTACGATTACGATTTTGAAGAAGATTATTAAGTTCCAGTAAATCCAAAGAGATAAACGAGTGCTACTCGTTTTTTCTTTTATGCGATATAATATGCGTATGCCTGAATTCAGAAAATTATCAAAGCTTCATAGATTTGGCGCTGCAATTAGCTTTTTGGCAATGGAAATCTTTGCTCTTATTGCTTTTTCTTTTGGAAGCAGTTTTGTTTTATATGGCGCTCTCTCATTAGCGTTACTTATATTACTTATTTTATTTAATATAAAAGAGATTAAGGTTGATGGTATTTCTTCTATTGCCTTTTTCTTCTTACCTTTATTCCTTTTTACTATTATTACTGCTTTTGGTATCTATTCAAGAAGCCATGCGTATAGAGGAGATTATTCCACTGCTGAATTAGTGTTTATTCCTTTAGGCATTTTGCCTATTAGTTTCTGCGGATACATGTTAAGAATTGATAAAACATTTAAAATATCGACTTTCCTACTTGTTATCTATTCTGCTTTAGGCGTTTTGTGTTTAATCAATTTAGGCGCTAATTTGATTAACTTTGGCCCATTTTATAACATCATATACAAAGGATATCGTATGTATTACGGTGGAATAATGAGCAGCATCACTGTTGATCAAATGGCATATGTTTTAGAAGGCTTCAAGTTTATTGAAGTGTCAATTGAGCATTATATTCTTTATCCTGTTTTATTATTAACATCTTCAGCAGCCTTATTCTTTATTTCTCCTAAGGAGAATAAAAAGCTATTTATTGTTTATTGTGCCTTTACATTTGTCGCTGCTATTTCATTGATATTTGTTCCTAAGCTTATTGGACTACTTATGGCAGTCTTAGTTGGAATTATTGATTTAGTTATTTTCTTATTAAAGAAATTTACTGGGTTACGTAAGCCTGCAAAATATGTTTTATACGCTGGTATAATTATTGCGGGGCTTGTTTATCTTGTTATGATTCTTAATAAGCAAAGTGCGCTGCCATTTGGAAACGCTATTGCTAGCAACGGTTTCTTAAATAAATTATTTAATACGAATGGATATGTTAATAGATACAATCCATTAATTGAGGATGTTTTCTCTGGTGACAAGTTTTTAGGATACGCAGTTAATAATTCTGTTTTCCAAGAAGAAGTCCATATGTCTGGAAGCTTCCTATTTGACTTCTTTATGACTAGTGGTGTTATTGGTGTTATTGCCTTTATCTTCGCTCTTAGTAATGGATTCTTAGGATTTAAGAAATATTTCTTAAAGTGTGATGATGATTTCTATATTAAAGCGTGCTTAATAGCCTTTGTTAGCTTCTTTATTATTTATTCCGCAACATTTAATGACACTGAATATGGTGTGTTCTATGATATTTTTAAACCAATCTATATGACTGGTCCATTTATGCTAGTTATCTTTATTTTCTCTTATGTCCTTGCTTCAGCAGGTCAACAAGTAGAAAAGATTGAAAAGGTTGAGGAGGTTACCACAAATGAATAAGAAAAAACGCTTATTAATGTTATTTGTTCTCCCTGCTTTATCTAGTTGTGGTGGATTTTCCCTCAATTATATCGTTGAAGGCGATAAGTATATTTCGTATGACTTCAAAGAGAATTATTACGAACATTGGGATAGCGAACTTAAAAACGCAGAGCATAAGGGCTCTTATGACACAACCGATAAAAGAATATTAAGTTATGACGATATTGGTCAAATTGATAAAAACCTACTCATTGATAATCCTTACGAAGATTTAAGAAGCTACGCTAGTACGTTTAATTTGATGAGTGTTGATCAATCTTTCTACTATGGAGTTCAATCCAAACTCTTTGATGGAGAAGCGTATTGTGATGGTTACTATCAAAGACATCGTGTTCAATCTAATGAAAGTGGATTCAGTGTTCGCTTTTCTAAAGAAAGTGATGAACTCACATATTTTGCGTTGCAATTTAAAGCAACCACAAATAATCAAATTGATTGTTATAAAGTTGGTTCTAACGAGAAGGCTAGAAACGATCAAGATATGTTCCATAATTCAGAAATCAAACTAACAGTTACATTATATGTAAAAGAAGATGCCAAGATTGTTGGATATGATTTCTATAGTAATATTGCTTTTGATGATAACAACACAAATAATGGTAGTCATTATAAGTTTTATGCTTTTGATTTAGAGGAATACTCTTTAAGCCGTTTGGTTGGTTTCTCTGTCACATTTGATATCTTAAGCGATGATTTAATTGAATGGAACGAAACAAAAGGCGTAGACATTGACTACGCCCTATTCCTATACGAAGTATTCTTCCCTTATACCTATTGGCATTAATTTTTACGATATTTACTTATATCGAGCCATTCGCCCATTTCAAAGTCACATTTGTCATCATCTAAGATTAATGTTCCCTTTGCAGGAGTGAATGTCATCTCTGAAAAATAGATTGTTCCATTGATGTTATATAAGTCAACACGAACGAATGGGAATGGTGAGGCGAGCACCTCACTTATTTTTATCATTTCATCAAAATTATCGGGTTTTTGTAGAGGATAATCGGTCTTTCGCCATCCATTAAACTGTGAACCATCAAATTCTGTCCAGTCGATATAGTAGTTGTTATAACGTATGTCAACGCCTCTAGCGGTAACGACATATAAGTTTCTTGCTTTGCCGTTAAATACATGGATTTTATATTCTGTTGGAAGTTTTCCATTATCAAGCATTAATTTTTCAACTATGATTTGTGGTTTGATATGTGAATAGTGGAGTTCAACTGTCTTTTTACCATAGTTAGTTTTAAGCCATTTATCAAATTTCTTTTTGAGTTCTTCTTTGTTTGCTTTTGATTTATCAAAACAGATGTAATTCATCGCGCATCCGTGTGAGCATTTCATCGCAAAAGCATTTGGAAGTTTATCAAAATCAATTTCATCAAAAGAATTGTAAACACCGTAGGTCTTAATAAGAATATCTTCTAAGCCTTTTTCTTTAACATATTCCCTAACACCGACTCGACCAGCGCATTGACTAACCTCTGGCCAATTAGGATATACATATAGTCTAAGATATTGAAGTTTTTCAGTATATCTAGATAGCTTTTTCCAGTCTAACTTGTGGTGCGTAATATATTTGTATTGGAAAGAAATATAGGCTTTCTTGCTTATTAATTTAACAATTCCTCTAAAAGGAACCACTAAAGCACGCTTAAATTTGTTTTCCTTTAATCTCTCATTAAGCATTGTTTTCTTTCTTCCTTAAAAATGAATGAACTAAATCTTCTTTTAGTAATCCTAAAATGAGTAAATACACAACTGCGTCAATTAAAACTACACCAACGAGTTCAATAATCATTGCGACAGGAGTTCCTACATTAAAGGAAATAGCGAGATTATAAATTGGATTTTTGATGAGAAGTGTTAAGCCTGTAACCACCGCAGCAGAAACTAAGATTTTTAAACTGTTAAAGTTAAAAATAGCTTTCTTAATCCATTTCCATGTTACTGATACTAAGAACACTAAAATTAGTAAGTCAGTAACAGCGGTTCCTAAAGCAACTCCGATTGCAGGTCTATCTTTAAAAACAAACGCTCCAAAAACAATTGAGAAAACGATGTTTAAGATAGTGCCACCGACCAAGGCTATTAGATAATATTTTTCTTTCTTTGTTGGAAGGAGAATTTGACCGTAGATTATATCGCTTAACGAATATGTTATCATCATAGATGATACAATTGCTAGTACTGCTGGAGCGTCTATATATCCTAATGATTCGCTGAAGTCTGTGTTACCAGAAATTAAACCAGTGATTGGCTTAGCTAATGTAGTCATTGTTGCTACAGCTGGTAAAACAATGAATAGACAAATATTCACCGAATACTCGTTAATGCGGTGGAAATACTTTTTGTCTTCTTGCGCATAACATATAGCGGCACGTGGGATGAACACGGTTGATAAAGCAGTAATCACTCCGATAATGACATCAATTCCTTTGATACCAACAGAATATGAGGCAACTTCGTTTTTGGTTTTATCAATAAAGCCAAGAATGAAAGTATCAGTTTGATTATATAAAGAAATGATTAACGAGATGGAACATAAGACAAGTAGTGGTTTGATCAATTCCTTAAAAGAATAAGGCATTGTTTTTCTTAAAGAAATGAACTTTCTTGCGTAAATGATATTAACAACACTGGTAATTAATGTACCAGATGCAGTTAATAATGCGTAAATATATAGATCTCCAGGAGCAGTGACAAATACGATGATTAAAATAGTGGTAACCGCTAAAATCGCAATTGTTCTAACGGACATATAGAATTGCTTTTCTAAAGCAATAAATAACCATTCAAAGGAGAAGGCTCCTGAAAGGAAGTTGATTGATAATAAGAAGATAATTTCTTTCGACCCTGCTAAATCTGGGACAGAAAACACTAAAGCGCACATTAATCCAAAGGATAATACTGTTGTAACTAATTGAATTAGAAAGAATGTTTGCACTTTATTCGATAATAGTTCTTTGTCGTCTTTAACTTTTACGCATTCCCTAATAGCGAGATTAGGAATACCGATTTTCGCTAAAACCAAAAAGTACAAAACAAAAGTATTGCACCAAGTATAAATACCAACTGAACTAGCTCCCAAATATCTACAAACCCAAGGGAATGTGATAAAAGAAAGAATAGTCATTACTAAAGTACGAGAAATGTTGATGATTACGTTAGTACGGGTTCTATCTTCCATATAGGCAATATTATAATCTTTATACATTATTTTTTGAAAACAAATTTTCAAAGCTCTTTGTATTCATATTAATAACCGTTTTTGATATCATATACCTATGAAAATTCTTGTAGTGTGTCAATATTATTATCCAGAAAACTTCATCATTACACAGTTTGCAGAACAATTTGTGAAAGATGGTTATGAAGTTCATGTATTAACTGGAAAGCCAAACTATGGTTATGGTTATATTTTGCCTGCCTACAAAAATATCAACGAAGAAATTATTAATGGAGTTAATGTTCATAGACTCAATATCTATCCGAGAAAGAAATCCAGATTGTCAATTATTCGAAACTATTTATCTTTCTGGAAACTATCAAAAAAGTGGGTTAGAAAATGCAATATTGAATTTGATTGTGTATACACTCTAGGACTTTCGCCAGTCACAATGTGTTCTGCAGGAAATATTTACGCTAATAAACACCATGTGCAACATATTATTCATGTTTGTGACTTATGGCCAGAAAGTACAGTGGTCACTAACGCTGTAAAAGTTAAGTCAATTATGTATAAGGTCTTGCTTCAATGGTCGAGATCAATTTATAAAAACGCCAGCAAAATTCTCATAACCTCTCCAAGTTTTGTTGAATATTTTAAGAATGTCCTCAAACTGCCAACTGAGAATATTTACTATGTCCCACAGGCATCAATGATTGAAGATAAAGATGTCATTCCTTATGAATATGGCGAAGGAACTCATATTCTTTATTGTGGCAATTTAGGCATTATTCAACTCATTCCTTTAATCACTGAATCAATGGACAAATTAAGAGATCAAGATATCTATTTCCACATTATTGGTATGGGACCAATGACTGATTTCCTTGTTAATGATATAAAGGAAAGAAGGTTAGGGAATAAAGTTATTTATCACGGTCCAATTATTGCTAAACATGCAGCGAGTTATTTTAAAAACGCTGATGCATTATATATATCTTTATCAGGTGATGGTGCAGTTGGAAAAACAATCCCTTCTAAACTTTTAATGTCGATGGCGTTTTCTAAACCAGTTGTTGGAGTTTTAAAAGGTGATGGTCGAGATATCATCTCTGATTCTAGTGGTGGATTCCTTGCTGATGAAAACGCTGAATCTATTAAAAACGCCCTTATGGCGGTCCATAATCTTTCTAAGAAAGAAAAAGAACGCTTGGGCGCTCTTAATCGTCGATATTATGAAGATCATTTCTCTTTAAGAGAAGTGACATCATTGATTGAGAAACATTTTAGCAAGTAGTTCCTCGTCGATTTGATGATTTATACTTTCAAGTGATGTATATTGCATCACTTTATTTTTGCCTAAAATTGATAAAATCTCTCTATCTGTTCGTCTGATTTCTAAAGCTTTTTTCATAGCTTCATATAAATCTTCTACATCGCCAGTTTTTGCCCAAATGATGCATGGGCCATAGTGTTCTTTTAATAATTCGTTTTCAACAGTGATTGTTAAACATCCATTAGCAAGATATTCAAGAGTTTTGCTTGGGATTGAATATTGATCGATTTTTGGATCAATTGGTCGAGGATTAACGGCAAGAATTGAGTGCTTTTCTAAAGAAAGGTTTTCGGCATAACTAATAGGGCCAAGATAAATAATATTGTTATATCCATCGATTGCGGGATAAAGTCTTTCTTTTTCTAAGTGGTGACCACATATGATTAACTTTAAATCTGATCTTTCTAACTTTTTAAAGGCCTCAATTAAGTTTAAAAGCCCATATTTCTTCATTAATGAACCACCGAAGTAGATATAATCGCCATTAATTTTTGGTTCTAAGTATTTTGATGGAATCTCAGAAACACCATCGATACAAATAAATGGTTTCTTATTAACGTTATATAGTTCGTTTAATTTCTTTGTTAAAACAATATAACCATCTAATGTTTGTCCAAGTTCCACGAGTTTCTTTGTAAGTTTCTTTTTTCCAAAGGAAATATTGTATGGAGAATCTGTACAAATACCAATGATTGGCATTTTGAATTTCTTACGATATTTTATAGCGGTTCTTAATAAAGAAAAGTTCAGTACATCAACAAAAATCAAACTGCTATCTTGCATTGTAATATCTGTTACTCTTTTAAAGAGTTTAAAATATTTGCTAATTCTATTTCTAGTTACTAGAGGATATTTCCAAAAGATATTTCCTTCTCTAATAATCTTTGCTTCTAACTTTTTATATTTATAGCGTCTATTAATAGCACGAACGGAAATAACGTCAATATCATGAGATAACGCTAAAGAACGGATAAGCTTGTTGTGGAAATTTTGATTAGAAAGATTTGGCGAAACGCTCCATCCTTCAAGATATTCTTTGAATGAATCGTTATCCATTGCATTTGTAAAATAGATATATTTATTTTCCATAAACTTCTCCTAATATTTGATAGATTGATTTTGCGCTGTTTTCAAATGTGTTACTTCTTGCGCTTTCTAAAGCATTAACAGATAGGGAATCGCCTATTTCATCCATTTTCTTAGCAATTTCATTATTGTCTTCGAGACTAACAATATAGCCATTATAACCATCAACAATGTATTCGAGCGAACTTATGACGTTATTGGATGAGATAACTGGTAATCCGTTTGCAAATGCCTCAAGTACAGTGTGTCCGAATATGTCTTGCTTTGACAAAGTGATATGAACATCGCATGCTTTGTATAAGTCGAAAAGCTCTTCCTTCTTCATAAAATCAAGAACTACAACGTTATTCATACTGTTGTCTTCAATAAATTTGAGATATTTTTCTTTTTCAGGTCCTTCACCCACCAAAACAAGATAATCGTTTCTATTAGTAAATAGAGATAAAAGCTGCATATTGTTTTTTCTTTCGATGAATTGGCAGGCATTAATAAAGATTTTTTTGTCTAATGGAAGATTGAATCTCTTTCTTAAATCAGTTTTATCTTTGATAGGAGAAGCAAGAATTTCCTTTTCGCGAAGGTTACTATAAATATATTTATAGATGTTGTTCTTGTTTGCCCCGTAATATTCTAAATATTTACTTGCGTACCTAGATGGAGACATATAGAAGTCGGCTTTATTCACTAGCGATGTTTTATATAACTTTTTTAAAACGCTTTCTTTTTTAACAACCCCACCGTTAATCATGAGACCGAATTTGATGTGATGCTTATGAAGATATCTAATAGCTTTAATTTCAGCAAAATGACTATAGCCATTCATAATAATGATGTCGAATTCATGGTGGTGTTCTTTAATATACTTACGAGGGCCATTAGAAATAGTACCTTCATTACCGATATAGCCATCCTTTAAAAAGATTGCATTAAACTTATATTCATTAGCGTCATAAAAAGAGTCTGGACGATCTTTAGCCTTGGTTCTTTCAAATAGAACAGTTAAGTCACAGTATTTTGATAGTTCGTTAAATGCTTTAACTTTATATGGGGCTGGATGATTAAAGATAATCAATACTCGCATATTGTTATTATAACTATCTTGTTTTTACTTTTATAGTAAAATGTTATTATCAAATCATGACCTGGGAAGAAGTATTTAGAAATATTAAAAGCAAAGACTATGCGATACAGTTATCGCACTTTTTAGATGAAGAATACGCTAATCATAAGATTTATCCAGAAAGAAAAAATATGTTTAACGCTTTTAAGCTCACACCTTTAGAAGAAGTAAAAGTAGTGATCTTTGGTCAAGACCCATATCATGAAGAAGGTCAAGCAATGGGTCTAGCATTTTCTGTACCAGATAATATCAAGACTCCTCCATCACTGATAAATATCTATAAAGAGATTGAAATAGAGTACAATACTCTCATAAAAAACAAAGGTGGAGACCTAACCTATTTAGCAAAACAAGGCGTCTTGCTTCTAAATACGATATTAACCGTTAGAGAACACCTTCCAATGTCGCATAATATCAAAGAATATAACTTATTTATGCAGGACATTATTGAAGTTTTGAATAATCTAGACCAACCAATCGTCTTTCTTCTTTGGGGTGGACCTGCAAAACGTCTTGCAGTCCATTTGACAAATAAAAACCACCTAGTTCTTACGGCTACACATCCTTCTCCTCTAGGAGCGAACCAAGGTGGCTGGTTTAATAGTCAAATCTTCCGCAAAACGAACGAATTTCTCGTCAAAAACGGCGCGAATCCAATAAACTGGATCAAGATTTAATTCGCTAATTCAGGCTCTTCTTTGCGAAGGGTCTTTTTTAAGTATAGATATAAAACAATAAATAGCGCATTTAGCAAAATTGAGGCTGCCATCCAATACCAATATACGGAAATATCCTTTCCTTTAATTGATAATCTAATCATTCTAGCGATTGGATATACGATATTAGCGGCACTCAAGGTTAAAAATATCAAAGTTGTTAACCTATTATTTTGTTTTTTTAGCAACGTTCTTAAGATGGAATTAATTGAGGCAAGAACAATAACGAGTCCTGTAACAAAAAGCATTAATGCATCGCCATCAAATGAGATATCATATGTTCCTTCCCATTCTTCCATGTAGTAGCTCTTTATGTATTTTATTAAGAAGAATATAAAGAGGAACAATCCTGATAATAACATCGCTGGATTGATTCCAAAGTCAAATAGTGGAACATTCTTTTGCTTTTCTTCGTTAATTGCGACTGGTACTTCAAGTATTTTTGGTGCTCTTAAATATAGAGGGACTAAAATCATCATTGTTAAAACTATAGAAGGACCAACCGCTGCCATATTATATGCCAAAGAATATAACCATGGCTGACCGTTAAACTCTGCCCATGTAATATAATCGGCAAAGAAGATTCCGCCAGATAGGAAATGCAAAGAGAATTTAAATAATCCACCAATTAATGTAGCAACTAATAAAATTATAATTTTGTTAGTTTTCTTTTCTTGCTTATCAAATAACGGCTTGAAGAATCCTGCACCAGCAACGACCGCATATGGAAGGATATAATCTAGCAAAACTTGCCAAATGTTTATGATATATGGGCCAGTTGAAAAATCTAATAAACCCATAATTAATCCAGTTGCAAAACCCGCAATCGGACCTCTTCTAAACGAGATAATGACGACTGCAATAATTGCAAATCCGATTGAGCCACCGTTAGGGAATATTGCTTTAGCAATAGAACCCTGCAATTCATCAAAAACAAATCCTAAAGCGGCAAACAAAGCCACTTCAACGATTGTTCTTATCATGCTTGAACTTTTATTCATATGAACCTCCTAAATAAAAATCTCCATCTTATGACGGAGAAAGAAGTCTAATTTAATAAAAAACTTCCCTCCGCTAGTATTACCTAGATCAGGTATGGTCGACCGTTCACATCGGTCCTCTCAGCCAGGTTTACCCAGCTCCCAGAAATGATTATAGTCGTTTTCCTTCTAATAATCAAAAAAATGAATATAATAAGTTCTACATAAATTGCTCTCATTTATGAGGCATTTATGTTATCATTGTTATCGCTAGGAGTTATAAAGATGGCAAAACAAAAGAAACAAAATGTCGATTCTGAAGTCGAAATCAAAATAGAAAATCCAGAAGAAGAACAAAAGAAATTAGATAAGAGCTTGGACCTTATTCCTCTTTGTAGAGAAAAAAGCGATACTCCTTATCATGAAGAAGTCGAAAATGAACGAAAAAATATCTTTAAGGTTTATAAGAAAGCACGTACAGAAAATAACGTCATTATGGTTATTACTGTGTTAGTTTTTGTTGCCTCTATGATTTTAATGGTTACACCTGAAACAAAAAGCTGGGGAACAATCGCCGGTGGTGTTGCTATTGGTGTAGTTATTGTCTTCTTAATTGTCCATTACATCTTAACTAGGAACTTATTTCCAAATACAACAAAGAATTATATTCGCTATTTTATGGAACACACTGATAACTATATCTTTGATATAGAAAATGTCCATGATCAAAAATTATATTTTGAAAAAAGATATGTCGTCTCTGATGTGCTACAAGATCGTTGCTATAAAGATGTTATAGATACCGCTAGTAGAAATATTGTTTCTGGAACATATAAAGAAAAGCCATTTGAATGTGGTGAATTAGCGTTATATAAAGCTGGCGCTAAAAGATATCAAAAAGCAGTTATCTTTGTCGGAAAATATCTTACTGCTGCTAATAATCTTCATTTCCCAGAAAGATACATTATTCAAATCAAGGCGGTTAATGAAACTGATAAGCCAAATGATATTGAAGATTTAGTGATTCTTCACGAACAAAATAACTTTGTTGTCTATGGTAAAGAAGGCGCAAATTTTGAAAAAGATTTAGGTAAAGAATTATTAGATAATTTAAAGTCCATCGAATGCACTGGCGCTTTACTTAATGTAAATATCGTCTTATGGGCAGGAAGAACTGCAGCGTATCTTTCATATGATGATTCAATTGTCGCAATTCCTTTTGATAAGGCAATTGTTCCTGAGAGCTATGCTCAACTTAAAAAGAACATTTCAGAAGTATTAGAAATCTTGGTTGATTAATATGGGATTATTTGGTCATTGGTTAGCGATTCAATGTTATAAACATGACGGTTCCTTACATAGGTGTTGGGATCGTGGTTTAGTGTTGGCTAATAACGATGACTATGTGGTTGTTGCTACTAAACGAGCTAAGGTTATGGAAAATAACGGTAGACGTTGGTTTACTAAAGAACCAGCAGTTACTATCTTCTCCAAAAAAGAGTGGTGGAACGTTATTTGTATGCTCAAAGAAGATGGCATTTGTTATTATTGTAACATTGCGTCTCCTGCTCTTGTTAATCATAAAATGATTAAATACATTGATTATGATTTAGATACAAAACTTTTCCCATCTGGTGATATTAGGATTTTAGATGAGAAAGAGTATTTAAGACACAAAAAGAATTATAACTACAGTGACGATTTAGATACCGTCTTAAAATATCAAACAAACGAGATTGTCAAAAAAATGGAAAACAGAGAGTGGCCATTTGATGATGAACGCATAAAAAAATATTACGACAAATTCTTAAACACTCTTGGTAAGGATAAAGAATAACGATGGAGCATTATACATTTGAGATATTTTCTTGTGACCAAATGAATGAATTTGGTTTAAAGATCGCTAGTAGTGTCCCTAATGGCGTTGTTATTGGCTTATTAGGAGATTTAGGGGCTGGCAAAACCACACTTGTTAGAGGCGTTGCTAGAGGATTAAATATCAAAGAAGTCGTTCAGTCTCCAACATTTAATATAATGAAATTATATTTAAAAGGAGATAGACCTCTAATTCATATCGATGCCTATCGTTTAGCGGATTTAAACACCGATATTGGTTTAGATGAATATATTGGATATGAAACAGGAATCACAATGATTGAGTGGCCTCTTTTCATCAAAGACTTATTACCAGAAAACACATTGTGGATTGAGATTAAATCTACAGGAGAAACAAGTAGACATATTGATGTTTATAGCGAAGATAAAACACTTGTGGAGGGGCTTAAATAATGGCGACATTACTACTAGATAGTTCTAACACTTCATTATCTGTTGGTTTTGAAAATAACGGGGTTCTTATAGGGTTTACTAGTTACGAAGCCTGGCAAGTTCAAAGCGAACACATGGTTCCAGAAATTGATAAATTAATGGCTAAACTTGGCCTTAGTAGAAATGATATCGATAAAATCGTAACTTCTATTGGCCCAGGTTCATATACAGGAGTAAGGATTGCTTTAACAATTGCTAAAGTTACTTCTTTAGCGTGCTCTGCGCCTATTTACCCAGTTTCTTCTTTAAGAGTGCTCAAGGACAACGACAAACCTTCTATTTGTGTGATTAACGCGAGAAGCAATAGAAGCTATTTTGGCGTCTATGAAGGAAAAACAGTAATTATAGAAGATTGCATCAAGACCAATGACGAAGTAAAAGAATATATTGCTAGCCATACTGATTATTCAATATGTGGTGACGCAAGATATTTGGGATATGAAAATAATGACACGAACATTTGCTTACAAATGGTGAGCCTATTAGGTGTCCTTAAAAAAGCGGAGAATGACCTATCTGTGAAGCCGGTCTACATGAAGGATTAATTATGAAGTATCTTGATGTTGAAATTAGACCAATGTTAGATAGTGATCTTCCTCAAGTAATGGAGATTGAAAACTTGTGTTTTCTTCATCCGTATAAAGAGAAAGACATATTATATGAACTCCATGAAAACCCTGTAAGCACTGTTTTAGTTATTGAATACACCGCTAAATCGTTTGGGCTCAAGCAAATTGTTGGCTTTGTTGATTATTGGATCACGTTTGATAGTGGAACTATTTGTCAAATCGCTGTTCATCCAGATATCCAAAGAGAAGGAGTTGGCTCTGAATTAATGCGAGAAGTATTAAATGATGCAAGAGCTAAAAAAGTTAACACTCTTACTTTAGAAGTAAGAGCGAGCAATGAAAAGGCTATTAATTTCTATAAGAAACATGGATTTTATGTCGTCGTTACCAAACCTCATTATTATGATAATGGTGAAGACGCTTTATATATGATGACGGAGGTGAATAAAAATGGCTAGAATACTTGCTGTTGAAAGCAGTTGTGATGAAACTGCTGCCTCAGTTATAGAAAACGGAAAACTTTTATCAAATATTGTTTCCACTCAAATAGATGTTCACCGTAAATATGGTGGAGTTATGCCGGAAATCGCTAGTAGATTACATGCTGAAAACATTTCTATTGTCATTAAAGAAGCAATGGAAACCGCCAATCTTCAATTTGAAGATTTGGATGCTGTGGCAATTACTAGAGGTCCAGGTTTAATTGGAGCATTACATGTTGGCTTACAAGCAGCGAAAACCATTTCTATGCTTTATAAGATTCCACTTATTCCTGTTCACCATCTTGCAGGTCACATATATGCGAACGAATACGTTTCTGAATTCAAGTTCCCTATGTTAGCGGTTGTAGTAAGTGGTGGTAATACTGAGTTAGTGCTTATGAGAGATCATCTCGACTTTGAAATCATTGCTAAAACTAGAGATGATGCGATTGGTGAGTGCTACGACAAAGTTGCAAGAGTGTTGGGACTTCCTTATCCAGGAGGAATTCCAATTGATAAATTAGCAAAAACTGGTAAACACACATATGATCTTCCAACCCCATTAAAAGGGGAACATACGCTGGATCTGTCGTATTCTGGATTAAAAACAAACGTTATTAACCTTGTTCATAATCTCGAACAAAAAGGTGAAAAAGTTAATGTCGAGGATATGTGTAAATCATTCCAAGATGTAGCGGTTGGTCTTGTTATTGACCGCACCATTAAAGTGATTAAAGAGCATAAAGTCAATCAAGTTATTCTCGCCGGTGGTGTTTCTGCTAATTCATACTTAAGAGAACAGATGACTCTTGAAATGAATAAGCTAGGAGTGGAGATTAATATCCCTCCAATGTGGTGCTGTACTGATAACGCAGCAATGATTGCTAAAGTCGCAGAAAGGTTATATGACCTTAAAGTGTTTGCGCCTTTAGATATCTCGGTGGATCCAAACTGGGAAATCGATGAATGGAATAAATTTTAAATCTTTAGTTAAAGATTAATGGTAATATTGATACAATTACTGAGAGGACGTCAAAATGGAATTATTAAAAACAACAAACTTTGAATTATATGACATCGTTTTATATGGTGATCAAGAAGAAAACGATGCTATTTTAAACTCAACCATCAATTTACAAGGCTGGGTAAGAACAAATAGAAGTAATGGACAAATTGGTTTTATCGAATTTAACGATGGAACATATTTCAAAAATGTTCAGTTGGTCTATTCCAAAGATAGTAAGGATTATGAACTTCTTGCATCATTTAGAAATGGATGCGCGATTGAAGTCACTGGTAAAGTGGTGCTTACTCCAGAAAACAAACAACCATTTGAAATATCTGTTACAGAAGCTAAGCTTCTTGGAGATTGTGATGAAGATTATCCTCTTCAAAAGAAGAGACATAGTTTTGAATTTTTAAGAGAAATCGCTCATATTAGACCAAGAGGAAATACTTTCCAGGCTGTCTTTAGAGTGAGAAGTGTCCTTTCATTTGCAATTCACCAATTCTTCCAAGAGAGAGGATTCTTATATGTCCACACTCCAGAAATTACCACAAATGATGGTGAAGGAGCAGGTAATGTTTTTGATGTTACAACTCATGACACAAAAGATCCATTCTCATTCTATGGTCGTAAAGTTAACTTAACAGTTACCGGCCAATTACACGTTGAACCATTTGCGTTAGCTTTCAGAGATGTCTATACATTTGGACCAGTCTTTAGAGCAGAACATAGTAACACAGTTAGACATGCTTCTGAATTCTGGATGATTGAACCAGAAATGGCGTTCACTGATTTAAACGGCAACATGGAAGTTATTGAAGATTGTATTAAGTACTGCATCTCTTATGTTAGAGAAGCATGCCCAGAAGAAATGAAATTCTTTAATGACATGATTGATAACACATTACTTGAAAGATTGGATCATGTTGTTAACTCTGAATTTAAGAAAATGACATATACAGAAGGGATTGAAATCCTCAAAAACGCTGTAAGAAACGGCGTGAAATTCGAAAATAGCAATATCGAATGGGGAATGGATTTACAATCAGAACATGAAAGATATTTAACAGAGAAAGTTGTTAACGGGCCACTTTTCTTAATTGACTATCCACGTGAAATTAAAGCATTCTATATGAAAGTCAACGAAGACCAAAAGACCGTTGCTGCATGTGATTTATTAGTTCCTGCAGTTGGTGAACTCGTTGGTGGATCTCAAAGAGAAGAAAGATATGATGTCTTAAAAGCCAAGATGGATGAAATGGGTATCACCGAGGGATTAGAGTGGTATTTAGACACCAGAAGATATGGCGGTTGTGTCCACTCTGGTTTTGGAATTGGCTTTGATAGATTACTCATGTACGTTACAGGTATGCAAAACATCCGTGATGTTCAACCATATCCACGTACAAGCAACACAATTAAATACTAGTATTTAAATATGGATAGCAAAGAAGCATTAGCAATCGAAAAGAAGAAAAGAAAAGCAGTTGCGAAGAAACGCATCTGCTGGGTTTTAGCTATCCTTGATGTAGCCTTAGCAATATATATTGCTGTGCAAATAATTATTCTTCTTCAGTAGAAGATTCTTGCTTTGGCTTTTCAATTGGTTTAGGAGCTTCGTTTTGGTGGAAACCATCGAGGCTTTTTTCAAACACTTCTCTACTTCTCTTATATAAGAGAGCAGTTCTGCTTAATAAGCTAGAAACAGTGATTAAATACCATAATCCTCCAACTAGGAAGCATGGTCCTGCAACATATCCCGCCCAGGCTTCTGCGACTAGATGAGGTGTATTATCTAAAGCGATAAGCTGGAATCTAATGATATCGTATTGAGATCCGCTGAATTCTCCGGTGGCTTTCCATGTCCAGAAAACAGTGCCAAAGCCATCCACTGTAGAGAATGGATTATAAGACCAATCGTTATAAACGATATTTCTAACAATAATTACGATAACTCCAACTAAGATAATCAATAGTGGAATATATGCTTGCTTGAAGAAAAGAGCCCAGTTCTTACTTCTTCCATATCTAATAAGATGTTTTCTATCGGTGATAACGTTATAAACGACAACATCATGAATAAGGGTGTCCATCTTTTTAGATTGCCACTTCATGATTCTCACCAAAAGATATCCTAAGAATCCGATAAAGACGAGGATGACTATAACGATGATTAAAAGAGAAAAGATTAATCTTTTATCATTTTCTGACAAAGTCACTAATGTTGGTATTAGCATATTAAATATTTCCTCCTTCCTCGTTATCTTCGACTTCTATTTCTGGAGAAGGTTTTTCTTTAATATTGTTTTCGATTTCAATTTCTGGCTCTGGTTCTTCTTTTTTGTCAGTAAAAAGTGGAGAAGCATAACCGCTTCCATAAACGACAGAATCAGAAGGATATAAACTTAATTGTTTATCATCTTTAGGCTCTTCTTGTTGTTGATTGTCTTCTTTCGCGTCGTCACTAGTCATCTTTGCTCTTAATTCGATATCTTCAGGAAGATCAGAGAACAAAGTTCTACCTGTAAAGAATAGGACGATTAATTTAATAAATTGAATAAAGAAAACAACCAGTCCAAAAACAGCATATACTGCGATTGCAACTAATAAGAATGGAAACGCAAAGAAGTATCCAACACCTTTGCCAATGTTTTTAAAAATCGATGCCATATTCTTAATTATTTTATAATCTCTGCTTTTTGTTTCAAACAATAATTAAAAATAAAATCAATTATTGTTACTAGTCCAAAGAAAACATATAGAAGAACAAGCTGACTTGGGCTGGGCACATAGTTATATAAAAATGCGAATATAAATATGCCAGCAAGGAATGAAAAGCCTAGTGCAAAATAGATAACATTGCGTTTAAGTAGCATTAAATCAAGCACTTCATAAACGACAATTGGTGCAATTAAAAGAGTCAAAATAATAGACCAATCACTGAAGTAAAACACTGATAAAATAGTGGCTAAAGCGCCTATAAAAGTGACAATATATAGTATAAATCTTGGATGGCATTCTAGGTTAAGTTCTTTTCCGATTCTACTCATTTCATATTTGACTAAGATATAAGTGATTACGATTTGCATTTGGGCGACGATATAAGTGAAAATATTCGTCAAAACTCCTTTATATTGGAATGAACCAAGTCCAATCATTTGATAAATAGATTCAAAGAAATTGACGTGTGAAATAACATTTTCTATAAATAAGAAGGTTAAATACGTAAGAATAAATTGAGCGATTGTATTGATTACAATTATATAGATAGCTGGGAAGTTCTTTTCGATGAGAATCCCAAATATAAAACCAGTAATTAAAGAAGGCAAAACATAAATGAAAGTATCGAATATGCTAAAGCCCGCTGTAACTGCAAAAGTTAATGCTAGGGTAGTGATAAAGTAGACCGGGAAATAATACTTTTTGCAGTAAATGGTTACTATCACGCTTGTTAAAGGTAGAACAAAAACTAAAAGTATAAACAAAATTGGCAATAAACTTGATATCAAAACAAAGACAACATTAACTGCTGCCATGATTCCGATATAGGCGATATTTTGTACTGGTGTCTCTCTTTTCTTTAAGAAACTCATATAACAATGATAACAAAATAAAAAAAGTTTTTAAAAAATTTCAATTTTTTTCCTCTTAATAATATGAGGGGACTTTTATGAAAACTATTTTATTAACTCTAACATTACTATTATCAAGCTGTACATCTAGCGTTCAACAAGTAGAAAAAGAATATGATTACTCTGATGTGACAGCGTTTATTTTGTGGAACGATATCTTTAAACAGGAAGAGAAGGAATATAGTGTTTATTTCTTCAGCCAAACTTGTGGACATTGCAAAGAATTAAAACAGGAGATTATCTGCTATTATTTCGAAAACGTTGAGATCCTTTATTTTTTGGAAACCGATGAAGAAACGGTGTTTGGACCTCCATCGGATTTGACTGGTATTAATTTGGTTGAAGATTTCTATATTTTCGGAACACCATTTCTTATTAATATTGAAAATGGAACAATCACAAACTATCATGCTGGAAGTTCAAAAATTAAAGAATATATCGAGTTAAAAACATCTACATAATATAAATTGATTACATAATATTTATATGCTAATATATTGCTATGCAATATTTTGATTTGATAAGTACGCTTAATGAAAGACAATTAGAGGCCGTTGAGGCTAATAGTCAATATACTAGGGTAATTGCAGGTGCTGGTAGTGGCAAGACCAGAGTTTTAACATACCGTATTGCATATCTTATTTCGGAGATGAACGTTAAGCCATGGAAAATTCTCGCCATTACTTTTACAAACAAAGTTGCTAACGAAATGAAAAATCGTGTTATCCAAATCGTTCCTGAAGCCGAAAGATACTTAACAATTAAAACTTTCCATTCATTTGCAGCGTATTTTCTTAGACAAGAAATCAGTGTTTTGAATTATCCTTCTAATTTCACGATTTTGGATGAAGAAGACCAGTTAAAAGTCATAAAGGATATCGCCGCCGAAAGAGGTTATAAAAAGAGCGATCCAATTGTTAAAAAAGCAATCAATTATATTGGAAGCTGTAAACTCAAAGAAAAATACCCAGGCGATATTAGGATTGATCATGAGAGATTTGAAGATGAAAGAACCTGTCTTGAATTTTATGAAGATTATGAAAATGTTAAAGATAGGCAATACGCTTTAGATTTTGATGATTTATTACTAAGAGCGAATCAGATTTTATCTTCATTCCCAATGATTAGGGCTAAATGGCAAGACAGAATTGATTATATTCTTATCGATGAATTCCAAGACACTAATGATACAGAAGATAAACTCATTAGATTATTAATGAAACCATCAACATCTCTATATGTTGTTGGCGATCCAGATCAAACAATTTATACATGGAGAGGTGCAAATCAAGGCATCATTCTCGATTTAGATAAAAAGTTCACAGGTGTTAAAACTATCATTCTTGATAGAAACTACCGTAGTACTCAAAACATATTAGATAGCGCAAATAAACTCATTGCCCATAACAAACTCCGTGTTCCAAAGAATTTGTATACTGATAACATCAAAGGAAGCGCAGTTACGGTTAGATGCGCTGATAGCAGTTTAGGTGAGGCTGAATATGTTGCTAGAGAAATCAAAACACTTAGAGATGTTAATCACTATCGTCTATCAGATATTGCTATTCTCTATCGTAGTAACTACGTCACTCTTGAATTTGAAAAAGCTCTCATGGCTAAGCAAATTCCATATGTGATTTATGGTGGCATGAAGTTCTATCAAAGAGCAGAGATTAAAGACGTTTTAGCGTACTTCCGACTTATAAATAACCAAAAAGACGACATTTCTTTCGAGAGAATTATCAATACACCTCGCCGTGGAATTGGTGAAGTAGCAATCTCAAAAATCAAGTCTTCGGCACTTGAACATGGCTTATCTATGTATGAATATGTATGTGAAGACTATGCTTCTGAGGAATGCCCCGCTAAAGCTATTGTCACTTTAAGAAATCTCGTGATGAGAATTAATCACACTAGAGATGAAATTAATAAGGATGAAGAAACTTTCTCTAAATTATTAGAGGACCTTATTAGTGATATTGGATATTATGATTATCTTCTTCTTGATGAAGATGGTGAAGATAGATTACAAAACGTTAAATCATTATTTGAGGATTTAAGACACTATCTCAAGAGCAATCCAGACGCTACATTTGATGAATACTTACAAAATGTAGCATTAGTGTCTGCTCAAGACGATATGGTAGAAGGCGAAAAAGTTACATTGATGACCGTTCATACTGCGAAAGGTCTCGAATATCCAGTTGTCTTTGTTGTGAAACTAAACCAAGGTGTATTCCCTAGTAATAGAGCAATGACTGAAGGTGGATATGTCGCTATGGAAGAGGAAAGAAGATTGGCGTATGTTGCTTTCACTAGAGCGAAAGAACGCCTCTATCTTACTTATTCACATGGTTACAGTTACGTCGTTAAGTCTGAATTAAGTGAATCGATGTTTATCTCTGAAAGCGGTAACTCAATGGTTCAACAAAGACCAACGTCTAGAAATTCATTTAGAGATAAACCAAAATACCATTATAGTTTCGAAAATAATAACGATGAAATCATCTTTGATGATATTCCTCAAAAAGAAGAAACGTTCTCTCAAGATATTGATAATGGTGTAGATGATTGGCAAGTTGGAGATATTTGTATTCACCAAAAATTTGGTCGTGGTGTTGTTACTTCTTTAGAAGGAGATGGCATTATCGTTGTAAAATTTGAAAGCGAAGGAGAGAAGACTCTCCTCGGTAATCATAAAATGATTAGTAAAGGAAGCAAATAATTATGGATCCTAAAGCAAGAGTTGAAGAGATTACTCGTTTACTTGAAAAGTATAACTATGAGTATTATGTTCTCGATAATCCATCTGTTAGTGACGCAGAATATGACCGCTTAATGCAGGAGTTGATTGCGATAGAAACCGCTCATCCTGAATTAAGAAGTCCACTTTCTCCATCTCAAAGAGTTGGAGGAATGGTCCAAGATGAATTTAAAAAAGTTACTCACAAAAGAATGATGCTTTCTTTGGCAAATGCTTTTAATGATGATGACTTAAGAGATTTTGATAAAAAAATTAGAGATGTCTTAGGCGTTAACAAAGTTAGATATATGGCTGAGATGAAAATCGACGGCCTTGGCATTTCTTTAGTTTATAGAAATAGATTGATTTACGCGGCCACTAGAGGCGATGGAACCATTGGAGAAGATGTTACAAGTAACGTTATCACAATTAAATCAGTTCCAAGTCACATTGATTTAAACGAAGAATATGAAATTCGTGGTGAAGTCTTCATGCCAAAGAAATCGCTTGAAAGACTCAATAAAGAAAGAGAAATTACTGGTGAGCCACTTTTTGCTAATGCAAGAAACGCTGCAGCAGGCAGTATTCGTCAATTAGATAGTGCGATAGCCGCTAATCGTGGGCTTGATGCTTTCTGGTATTATGTTGTAAACGCTAAAGATTTTGGTTTACGTTATCATTCTGAAGCGCTTAACATGGCCGACAAGCTTGGTTTTAAAACAAATCCAGAAAGAAGACTATGTAATGGCATAGATGAAGTCATTGATTATATTGCGGAATACACAGAAAAAAGGCCATCACTTGCTTATGATATCGATGGAATCGTTATCAAAGTTGATGATATGGATATGTATGATAAATTGGGATATACTTCCAAGACCCCTAGATGGGCTATCGCGTATAAGTTCCCACCAGAAGAAGTTATCACTAAACTTACTGATATCATTTACACTGTCGGACGTACTGGAAAGATCACTCCAAACGCTGTTTTGGAGCCTGTTAGAGTGGCTGGAAGTCTTGTTCAAAGAGCAACTTTGCATAATGAGGACTTTATTAGAGATAAGGACCTCAAAATTGGTGATTATGTTGTTATTAGAAAGGCTGGAGATGTTATTCCAGAAGTAGTTAGAGTCGTAAAAGAACGCCGTTCTGCCGATGTTATTGACTATAAAATGATAGAAAACTGCCCAGTATGTGGCTCTCCACTTACTAGAGTTGACGCAATGCATTTCTGCCTTAATCCACACTGTGAAGCTAAGCGCATTGAAGGCATTATTCATTTTTCAAGTAGAGACGCAATGGATATTGAAGGATTGGGTGAGAAGGTTGCTGAGCAATTCTTTAACCAAGGATTCATCAAATCTATCGCTGATATCTATGATTTAGCTAAGTATCGTGAAGACATCATCTCATTAGATGGATGGAAGGATAAATCAATTGATAATTTATTAGCCGCAATTGAGAAAAGTAAAGAGAATTCTCTTGAGAAAGTCTTGTTTGGTTTAGGTATTAAGGAAGTTGGTGCCAAAACCGCTAAAGTTTTATCAAGAATTTATGGTGATATTGATGCTTTAGCAGCGGCAAGTGAAGAAGAACTCGTTGAAATACCAGATGTTGGGCCAGTTCTATCTAAATCATTAGTCGCATGGTTTGGTGATGAAAAGAATGTTCAATTAGTCAACGAGCTAAAAGAAAAAGGACTTAACTTTAAATACCTAGGAAGTACTTCTAAGGCCGCTAATTCTTATTTCTCAGGAAAGACAGTTGTTTTAACTGGAACACTTGCTAGTATGGGAAGAAAAGAAGCGACCACACTTTTAGAGGATGTTGGTGCGAAAGTTACTGGATCAGTTAGTAAAGCAACCGATTGTGTCATTGCTGGTACTGAAGCTGGATCTAAATTAGATAAAGCACAAGCGTTAGGCATTCAAGTTTTAAACGAGGAAGAATTCCTAGCATTAATTAAATAATTAAAATGAAAAAAGTTGATAAAGAAACTTTAAAATTAGCTGCTCAACATTTGATGTTTGAAATGTCGGATGAAGAGTATGAAAGTCTTTTGGCGGACTTCGATTCAATAATTTCTAAAATGAAGATTCTTGGTGAAATTGAAGGAATCGATGATGTTGAGCCAATGACTTTTCCTTTTGATGTGACCAATTCGTATTTAAGGGAAGACATTGCAGGTGAACCTTTAACTAGAGAAGATGCACTTAAAAATGCGAAAGACATTCATAACGGAATGATTGGACTACCGAGGGTTGTTAAATAATGCGATACATGGATAAAAACTTAAGAGAGATTCATAACGCGATTATTTCTAACAGTGTCACTCCTTTAGAATTGGTCAAAGAGGCAATTGAACTCGCTAAAAATGATGATAACAATGCTTTTGAATATATCTGTGAAAAAGAAGCCTTAGAAAAAGTAAGAAAATTAGATCCAAGCAAAAAGAATAACTTGCTTTATGGAATTCCGGTTGTTATCAAAGATAACATATCTACGAAAGATATTCCAACAACCGCTAGTAGTGACTTATTAAAAGATTATGTTCCTGTTTTTGATAGTGAAGTAGTAACTAGACTAGAGAATGAAGGTGCTATTATCATTGGAAAAACTACAATGGATGAATTGGCGATGGGTGGAACAGGTACTTCTGGCCATTTAGGAACGACATACAATCCTTGGGATAAAACAAAAACAAGAATCATCGGTGGTTCAAGTTCAGGAAGTGCAGCTGCTATAAGCGCTGGAGTCGTTCCAATTGCTATTGGTAGTGATACAGGTGATTCAATAAGAAAACCAGCCTCATATGCCTCATTAGTTGGCTTTAAACCGACATGGGGAAGAATATCTAGGTTTGGATTGTTCCCATTTGCGCCTTCTTTTGATCATGTCGGCTATTTTACAAGAAATGTTTATGATAGTGCTTATCTTCTTAATATTCTTGCCGGAAGAGATGATAAAGATTCCTCTTCTTCGTTTGAACCAATTGAAGATTACACAAAACATTTAGAAGACAAACTCGAAGGAACAAGAATAGCAGTCATTAATGGTGTTATTGATAATGTGAGTGATAAAGAAATACTTAATTCGTTTAATAAATCGATTGAATATTTAAGACAAAACGGAGCGATAGTAGACTATGTTGATATCGATTTGATATTATTAGAAGCTATACAACCTACATATTTCATTATTTCAAGTTCAGAATCAACATCAAATAACGCTAATTTGGATGGAATAAAATTTGGAAGTAGAATTGAAGGAAAAACGCTTGAAGAAGTAATGGTTAATACGAGAACAAATGGTTTTTCAAGGCGTATTAAAGATCGTTTTATCATCGGCAGTTATTCAATGCTTGAGGAAAATCGAAATGAGTTATTTATCAGAGCACAAAAGTGTCGAAGACTAATCGTAAACGCCTTCAATAATGTGTTTGAAAAGTATGACGCGATCTATTGTCCTGCTGCTCCGACAATTGCGCCAAAAATTAATCTAAAAGAAGACACTGTTTTTAATAAAGTAAATATTTCAGAGCACTATATGGCGTTTGCTAATATGGGTGGATTCCCTTCAATAACTCTTCCGCTTGGATTTGAGAATTCTATGCCTTTTGGAGGAAATTTATCGTCAAAACCCTTCCAAGAGAGCAAATTGTTTAATATTGCAAATTATATAGAAAAGGGCACTGGACTATCTGATAAGGTGGCAAAAAGAGACTAATATGGAACTCAGAGCAATTATTGGTTTAGAAATACACGTCGAGATGAATACTAAGTCCAAAATGTTTTCTGATGCACCAGTTAGTTTTGGTCAACTTCCTAACACTCAAGTAAGTGCTTTTGATATGTCCTTTCCAGGGACTATGCCAACTGTCAATAAACAAGCTGTTATTAACGCGATTAGAGTGTCTAATGCTCTAAATATGACTATTGATAACGTTTTGATGTTTGATCGAAAGAATTATTTTTATAGCGACCTTCCAAAAGGGTATCAAATAACACAATATTTTAGACCGATTGGTAGAAATGGGTGTCTAACCTTCAATAGTGGTGATGAAAACATTACAATTAATATCGAAAGATTACATTTAGAAGAAGATACATGCAAGCAATTCCATGTCGACGATTTCTCTTATCTTGACTTTAACCGCGCTGGTATTCCTGTTATCGAAATTGTTACAAAACCTGAGTTTAAATCAGGACAAGAAGTTAGAAAATTCGTTGAGTTAATTCGCTCAATAGTTGTTTTCTTGGATGTTAGTCATGGAAAAATGGAAGAAGGAAATATACGAGTCGATTTAAATGTTTCCCTCGAGGATGATAATAAAAGATGGAGTAAAGTAGAAATTAAAAACCTCAATTCATTGTCTAATATTGAAAAAGCGATTAACTACGAAGTAAATAGACAAAAAGATTTAGTAATTAAAGGTAAAACAATTGGTAGAGAAACGAGAAGATATGATGAAACAAACGATCGTACAGTCATGTTGCGCATAAAAACCGATTCAGTTGATTATCGTTATTTTACTGATCCAAACATTCCCCCAATTAAGTTGAGTGATGAATTTATTAAAAATGCAATTGATACTTCGCCAGAATTAGCACACGTTAAGCAAAAAAAATATAAAACTTTAGGTCTTAGCGATTATGATGCGAATCTTATTACTAATAGTAAAGAAACATGTGCTTATTTTGAAAAAGGTTTAGAAACTGGATGTTCACCAAAGACGTTAGCGAACTGGATAAATATTCAAGTTCAAAAAGTTTTAAAACTGAAATGTATTTCTATAAATGAGTTTTCAATTTCTGCTAAAGAATTAGGAGAACTAATTTTGCTTGTTGAGGAACATAAAATTAATAACAGCCAAGCTAAATCAGTATTTAATGAGGCAGTTGAAACTGGAAATAGTGTTATTGATGTCATCAATAAAAATAAAACAAACCATATATTGGATGAGAATGAAATACTTGATTTAATTAAAGAAATCATTAATTCAAATCAAAATTTAGTAAATGACTATAAGAACGGCAAAGAGAAAGTGGTAGGATATATAGTTGGGCTGGTTATGAGTAAAACACAAAGGAAAGCAGACCCATCATTAACAAATAAACTAACAGTTGTAGAGTTGAGAAGGAGATAAAAATGGCAATTTTAGTAACAGGTGGAACAGGCTATATCGGTAGCCATACAGTGGTTGAATTACTTAATAATGGATATGATGTCGTAATCGTCGATAATTATGTTAATTCCAAACCAGAAGTTTTGAACAGAATCGAGAAAATTACCGGCAAAAGACCAAGATTTTACGAGATTGATGTCTGTAACGAAGACAAAATGCGTGAATTATTCAAGAAAGAAAAGATTACCGATATCATTCATTTTGCTGGATTAAAGAGCGTTGGAGAATCAACTCAAAAACCAGGACTTTACATTA
This sequence comes from uncultured Erysipelotrichaceae bacterium, assembly GCA_902800025.1. GTDB lineage: Bacteria > Bacillota_I > Bacilli_A > RFN20 > CAG-826 > UBA2450. Next base: position 33,333 of record CADCDA010000011.1, read on the forward strand.
GAAACAACATTGGCTCAAGTATCGTTTTATTAAACTTAATGGCAGAATTTGATGTAAGAAATATCGTTTTCTCTAGTAGTGCGACAGTTTATGGTGTCCCAGACCATGTCCCTTTAAAAGAAGATGACAAGATTGGTGGATGCACAAATCCTTATGGACAAACCAAACTTGAAATCGAATACATGCTTAAGGATTACGCAAACGAACATCCAGAAGCTAATATTGCTATTTTAAGATATTTCAATCCGATTGGCGCTCATGAAAGTGGACTTATTGGCGAAGATCCACAAGGTATTCCAAATAACTTAATGCCATACATTACTCAAGTTGCAGTTGGTAAAAGACCATTCTTAAATGTATTTGGTAGCGATTACAATACTCCAGATGGCACTGGTGTAAGAGATTATATCCATGTTGTCGATTTAGCAAACGGTCATTTAGCGGCTCTAAAGAAATTAGAAGAGAAACCAGGCCTAGTCATTTATAACTTAGGAACAGGTAAAGGCACATCAGTGTTAGATTTAGTGAAAGCTTTTGAAAAAGCAAATAACATTAAAGTCCCTTACGAAATCAAAGATCGCCGTCCAGGCGATGTTGATGAAAATTATGCAGATGCATCAAAAGCATTTAAAGAAATGGGATGGAAAGCAAACCTCAGCATAGTTGATGCATGCCGCGATTCATGGAATTGGCAGAAAAATAATCCAAAAGGATATGATGTAGACTAGTTCTACACCTTTGCGCTTATAGCTCAGCTGGACAGAGCATCTCCCTCCTAAGGAGAGGGTCGGACGTTCGAATCGTCTTAAGCGCGCCACTTAGGATTTTTGGCTCAGAAAAACTGAGCCTTTTTTGTTGCTTTCTTTCATTTATAATAATTAAGGAGGATTATTTATGACTAAATCAAAAGTATATTTTTCTCGTCAATTGACACCTGAGAGAGTTATTGATTTATATAAAGCAGTTGGATTAGAACTCAAAGGTAATATTGGCGTTAAAGTGCATTCTGGAGAAGATGGAAATCAAAACTATTTAAGACCAGAATTCTTAAAACCAATGGTTAATTATGTTAATGGCACTATTATTGAATGTAATACCGCATATGATGGTGCCAGAAATACAAGCGAAAAACATAAGAGATTATTTGAAAAACACGGTTGGTATAAACATTTCCCTGTTGATTTAATGGACGAAAATGATGATGACCTTGTTTTAGATATTCCAAATGGCAAAGTAATTAAAAAAGACTATGTTGGCAGTCATCTTGATCGATATGATTCAATCCTCGTTTTGGTTCACTTTAAAGGACACCCTATGGGTGGATATGGTGGAGCATTAAAACAATTATCTATCGGTTTTGCTTCTAGTAGAGGAAAAGCATATATCCATTCTGCAGGAAGAACAACCGATCAATATGATTTATGGAATGATTTACCAGAACAAAATAAATTCCTTGAAGCAATGGCGGATTCTGCTAGTGCAGTCCATAAAAATTCAAGGGCAGAATTGTTTATATTTCAATGATGTGCAACATGTCTGTTGATTGTGACTGTGTATCTAATGCAGAAGACCCATGTCTTAAAGACATTGGTATTCTTGCTTCTACCGATCCAATTGCAATAGACCAAGCTTGTCTTGATTTAGTTAATAAGTCTAACGATCCTGGTGTTAGTCATTTCTTAGAAAGAGTTAACACAAGAAATGGTGTTCACACGATAGAAGCCGCTAGTGAATTGGGCTTTGGAAATAGAGAATACGAACTAATTGATATCGATTAAAATAAGACTCCACTTGGTGGAGTTTTATTTGATAAATTTAACAATCTCGTTAGCGGATAGTAAGGCAGTAGGAGTTCCACCTATCGACCTAGTCCATTGGCCGATAAGGAACATATTTTTTATTCCCTTTATCTTACCATTATTAATGTAGTATGTACTTTTATTTGTGAAGGAAAATGACTGGAAAGAGCCGTATGATGTGTTAACTCGTTTATTAAGTTCAATTGGTCCAAAACACGTAAGAAACTCGGTCTTTTCTTTAAAATGATGGTATCTTATTAGGAAAGAATCAATCATATCTTTAATAATTCTTTCTTTTTCTTTTTTGTATGATTTCTCATCTAATGAACGATAAAACATATAGTCATTGTGGTCTTGATCAATAAATAAAGAAATAACAGTTTTTCCATCTTTAATAAAATTTGAATCGTAATAATATGGTCTCACTAACATGAAGTCAGTTTCTTTTTCTCCAACTTTTATTGGTGAAATATGTAAACCAGTTGGGACATCAATATTACTTATATCGCCTTCAACAGTTATATAGACGTTAAAACAAGAAGAAATTGTATTCTTATCAATATTACTATCGAGCGATTTATATAATCTTGAACTATATTTACCTTTTAATAATTTGTTATATGTGTAATAAGGATCAATCGCAGAGATAACATAATCCGCTTTTAAAGTTCCATTATTAGTTTTAACAGCATGAGCTTTTCCATCCTTAACAATTACTTCTTCTACGGTTCTATTTAGTAAAAGAGTGCCACCGAGTTCTAAGAACTTATTCTTCATTCTTTCAACCATATATAAAGCGCCACCTTCTGGGATATCGCCGTTTCCTTTAGAAAATATTCCATATAAATCAAAAAAGAAAAACATGTTGTTATATCCAGCTTGTGAATGGGTGATTGCAAATTTTAATGCAGGAGAAACAAAGTTTTGAGCGTATTCTTCTCTTGATTGCTTCATCGACATTATTATTTGTTTAGATAGTGGTGATAACTTAATTAAGTCAATCGCTTTCGCTCTGCGACTATCTTTCGACATAGCGATATTCATCAAGTTCGCTACTGCTTTTACTGTTTCAAAGAATTGATGAATAGCCTTCTTATCAATTGGCGATATATTCATCCATTCTTCTTCTGCTTTATCTAAATCACGATGGAAAGTAATAGTGGTGCCTTCATATTCAAAAGAGCCTAACGATGGTAAAGAAATAATATTTACATCATTAGATAACGCTCCTACTTCATTCCAAAGGTCATTGATATTATTTCCTTCTTGGGTACCCATTAACCAATGTAAGCAAATATCGACATAGTGATCATTAACAAAAAAGCCAGAGCAAAGACCTCCGACATTTTCGTTTTTTTCAATTAAAAATACTTCATGACCTTTATTTTGTAATTTGATTGAGGCCGCTAAGCCTGCTATACCTGCTCCAATGACGATTACTTTGGCCATAAATAATTTAGTTATTTGCAGGATTAAAAGAAGATTTTAAAGAACAGGTTCTATTAAAGATAAGATGTTCTTTGCTTGATAATTTATCAGTGCAATAATAACCAGTTCTAATGAATTGGAATCTATCTAATGGTTTTGTATCTTTTAAAGAAGCTTCAACAAAGCCTTCTTTTTTCTCCCAAGAATTTGGATTGAGTCTTTCTAAGAAGTCTTTTCCTTTTGTTTCTTCTGTTTCATCAAAGATGAGTGGCTCAAACAAATTAAATGTCGCTGGTAAAGCAGTAGTGGCTTCAACATAATGAATTGTTCCATTTGGTTTTCTTGCTTCAAACCCGCTTCCTGATTTTGTTTCAGGATCGTATGTACAGTGGATTTCAGTGATATTACCATCAACGTCTTTAACCACACTATTGGCTTTAATGAAATAAGCGTGCATTAATCTGACTTCATCACCCAATGATAATCTCTTCCACTTGCGATTTGGTTTTTCTTCAATGAAATCTCCTCTTTCGATATATAGATATTTGCCAAACGCCATTTTACGGTTACCGAGTGCTTCGTTTTCCATATTATTTGGAGCGTCAACATATTCGATTTGTCCTTCAGGATAGTTGTCGATAACAACTTTAACTGGATCTAAAACCGCCATTGGACGAGTGGCTTTCATCTTTTGTTCTTCTTTTAAGAAGAAATCGAGATTATCAGCGTTTGTAGTACTATTGATTCTTGATAAACCGGTATAAAGGATAAAACTCTTAATGGCTTCTGGAGTGAATCCTTTTCTTTTTAAACCAACAAGTGTTGGCATTCTTGGATCGTCATATCCAGTGACATAACCACCTTCCACTAATTGACGGAGATATCTTTTAGACATCACGGTGTTTGTGATATTGAGTCTACCCCATTCATATTGGTGTGGGATGTGTTCCATTTCACATTTTTCAACAAACCAATCATATAAGACACGATGGTTATCATATTCTAATGAACAAAGGGAATGTGTTACCCCTTCAAAGGCATCTTGTAATGGGTGAGCAAAATCATACATTGGGTAAATGCACCATTTATCGCCTTGGCGGTGGTGTTTAACGTGTAGGATTCGATACATAACAGGGTCACGCATATTAATATTTGGAGAAGACATATCGATTTTTGCTCTCAATGTTTTTTCTCCGTTAGCGTATTTGCCTGCTCTCATCTCTTCAAATAACTTGAGGTTTTCTTCAACGCTTCTATTTCTGCATGGAGAAGGAATTCCTGGCTCGGTTAATGTTCCACGGTATTTAGTCATTTCTTCTGGAGATAAATCATCAACGTACGCCAAACCTTTTTTAATTAAAAGGATGGCTTTTTCATAAGTCTTCTCAAAATAATCGCTTCCGAAGAAAATGTTTTTTGGTGTGTAACCAAGCCATTTTAAATCTTCGATAATCGCGTCGACATATTCAGCACCTTCATTAACAGGATTAGTGTCATCAAATCTAAGATTTGTGTAACCACCAAAAGCTTTCGCTAATTCAAAATCATTAACGATTGCTCTCGCGTGACCGATATGTAAATAAGCATTTGGTTCAGGTGGAAAACGTGTGACGATTTGCTTTACACGGCCTTCTTCAAGGTCTTTTTCCATGATTGTTTTAATAAAATTATTGATTTCTTCCATACAAGAGTCCTCGCAATTATTTTACGATTGTAAAAGCATAGTTCAACAAAAAACCTAAAATATTATTGAATAATTATTTTTATTTATTATACAATCTATAAGGTCGCTTTGGGTCCGTAGCTCACCTGGGAGAGCGCCTCCATGGCATGGAGGAGGTAGCGAGTTCGATCCTCGTCGGATCCACCAAAATGATGAAAATCCCCCAAAAATTTGTACTAGTATTGTACAGAAATGGGGGGTTTTATTTTTGTTGAAAATATTTACTAATTGAGCCATATTAAAAAAGAATTAATATATTTATTAGATGATCAAATGAAAAGATTAAGCGTTATTGGCATTTCTATTGGTGGCACTAAAACAGCAGTGGTCCATGCTTATTTTGATGGCAACTTTACTAATATTGAAAAGAAAGTGTTTTCCTCTAGTCCAAATAATCCAAATCAAGAAATGGATGATATCTTTAAAGCAATTAAAAGATTTGATTATCCAATCGACGTTATTTCATTAATAACTGGTGGTCCACAAGACACTCAAAAAGGATTACTACTTAAACCTCCACATTTACCAGGATTTGATAATTATTCAATCGTAGATATCCTAAAGGATAAATATCACTGCGATGTTTATTATTTAAATGATGCTGATGCCTGTGCTTTAGCGGAATTTAAATATGGAGCAGGTCAAGGATATAAAAACATGGCCTATCTAACATTTGGCACTGGGATTGGCTCTGGTTTTATCTTAGATAACAAACTTTATACTGGCCATAACGGTATGGCGGGAGAAATAGGTCATGTTAGATTAAGTGAAAATGGACCAATTGGATATAATAAACCTGGATCAGTAGAAGGCTATGTTGCAGGTGGCAATATTTGTGTATGGGCAAAAGACTTTATTATAAATAAAGACACTAATTTAAATAAATATAAAGAATTGACCACTAAAGATATTGCTATTGAGGCTAATAAAGGCGATAAAACAGCCTTAGAAATATTTGATGAAGTCGCTAATAGATTAGGCGAAGCAATCTCAATTTTATTAGACATTCTTAATCTAGATATAGTAGTTATCGGTGGCATTTATCCAAGATGCCTCAATTTACTTGAAGATAAAGTTAAAAAATCAGTAAAAAAGAATGCGATTAAAAATAATTTTAATGTCGCTAAAATATTGCCTTCTAAATTAGGTGAAAAGATTGATGATTATTCCTCATTAGTAGGAATCTTATTAGGAGAAGATATGAAAACATTTTATGAACGTTACCCAGAATTATTACCTCAAAAAGATAATATTGAATCAGCGATTGTTATATTAACTAACTGCTATAAAAACAACGGCAAAATTTTAGTGTGCGGCAATGGTGGTTCTAGTAGTGATTCCGCACATATAGTTGGTGAATTAATGAAGAGTTTTATGGCAAAACGACCGCTAGATGAGGGACTATTGAATAAAATTAATCAAGAATTCGATATTGATGTCGCTAGCAAATTACAAACTGGTATCCCTTGTATTGATTTGACCGCTCAAAGCGCTTTATTGACTGCGTTTGCCAATGATGTTGATCCTGATTTAATCTTTGCACAACAAGTTGTGGCGTATTCTTCACATAACCCAAATGATGTTGTAATTGGCTTATCAACATCAGGCAATTCTAAGAATGTTGTTAATGCGATTAAAGTTGCTAAATCATTGGGCTTAAAAACCATCTCATTAACTGGTAAAGAAGATAGCTTATTATCTAAAGAATCGATGGTCACTATTAAAGCGCCAGAAAAAGAAACATTTAAAGTTCAAGAATACCACTTACCAATCTATCACTATATTTGTATGGAGCTTGAAAAGCGCATCTAACAAAAAAGCCCAATTCGCCCGCTCCATTTGTTTGACCGCCGCGCCATAATATGAATGGGTGAATTTAGGCAAAACTGAATAAGTGGAACTGTCTAACATCAGTTACCCATAAGCCTTAACGATAAGGAAATGGGCAAGAATAGACAAAATTAAAACAAAAGAAGTCCTGATAATCAGGGCTTTTTCGTTGTCTGAGCCATCGTGCGAACGATGAGCGAGTTAAAACCCCCAGATAGTCTGGGGTGGAGGTAAAACTTATAGTTTTGCCCAAAAGAAAAATCTCCT
>CADCDA010000012.1 GCA_902800025.1 uncultured Erysipelotrichaceae bacterium
AGTCATCCAGCCCCGCCGTCCAAACAGCCGCCTGGACAAGGTGCGCTATATGTTTCAGAAGATAATGTAACGTCTTGCGCAATGCAAGCGTTCATTGCTTGATTCAAAGGCCTGTCAATTAAAAAGGTTGCTGACGAAATATTTCTATTGCGGCAGTATAATAATAGAAAGAAGGTACGATTTAAATGAGTACAAAAGAACCAAGAATTAAAATCTCCCAAGACAGGACAAGAATTTGTAAGTATTGTATCGGAGATAGAGTGATTGTCAGTTTCCGTAAGTACGGAGTCAAAAAGTTTGAGGCAGAAGTCACTGAAGTATGTGAGAATATGCACGGACTTGAAGGAGTATGGATTAGTGTGTTGCCACTTAAGGCACTTGACCCAACTGACCAAACGGCACAAATGTATGTTGACCAAAAGATTGGCATAATGGTGCCACTTAAGGATGTTAGAGACTTATTAAATTAGGAGATGAGAATTCATCTCTTTTCTTTTAAAAAGAACATACACGTGTTATTCTTATTTATACACAGGAGGGACGATTTAAATGAGTCCATATGATTATAATGATGACGTCTTTTGGCGTGAACGAGAAAAAGAGACTATTGTGACCGATGTTAGGCACAATTTTGCTTTTGTGTTCCAACAAGTGGTGATGATCCACAAATTTTATTATCGTGATTCTAATCTTTCTACTAAGGCTGAAGAAGTGATGGAAGCTGCTAAGAAGATGTTTGAGAAAGAACAATTAAGCGAATACTTGTATGAGAATCTTCTTTCTGCCTATAAACAATATCCGACAATGCTTATTGGAAATCTCAAAGATGAAGAAAAGAAAATAGGTAGAGAAAAACAATTTGAAAGACTAAAGAAACTCAAAGAGTTTTTGACCATTCTTATCGGTGATTTATCCGAAGAGTTACACGAGTTGGTCGAAGAGCAAAATGATGCCGAGAAACAGGCAATTATTAGGGAGTATTTCGGCTGATGCCAATAACTATTAAAAATATCCACTTAGGGATTAACAACGAATCGAAGTTTAAGCACGCTTTTAGTTTGATCTGTCAATTTATTGATGAACAGGGTTGGAGTGGTGCTTGTCATCCTAGCGTGGCGGTGCTTTTTGCAGTATGCAAAGTCTTGGGTATTGAATCCACCCCTTGCATTGGTGAAGCTGGATTGTACGGAGGTGCTTTCGACCATTCCTGGCTAACTATCAACGATAAGGTTTTTGATGCGGCCATCATTTTCCCTTTGAACGAAAGTTACGCCACTGGACCAATATTTAACGGAATTGACTTATATGAACAAGCAGAAGCAAAAATCAGGTATGGTGTTTATTTCAGTGGATTGGACGAGCAAGCCAAAGCTATAAACAGTTTGAATCTTTACGATTATATCGACGCTGCACCAAACGATATGCTTTGGCGATTAGTTTCTTTTATTTGTGAGAATATTGGTGTTAAGTTTTCGAAAGAGCAACTTAGAAAGGAACTAGGTGCCTGTCATTGGAAATACGTTGTAGAAAAACACTAGCAATTATCGATTTCTTTAGTACTATTTGCTATAGTAATAAACAAGCAGTCTAGAATGCTTCCTAGGTGTTCCAATATGGTGGAACCGAGTTTGGTACCTTGGGCTCGTTAAAAGGAAGAGTACAGTGCGTGTTGCAACTATATGGCAACCAAGTCATCGCTCCCTGACTAATGTGGGAGCTTTTTATGTGGTCTAGACCTTTTCGCATCATTTTGGTAAAATTTATTAAGAATTTTAAAGGAGTGATGTACTTTGGAGATGTCTTTTGATTTTAAAAAAAGTAATAACGCAATGTTGGGTATGACAATGCAAAAAGTCATATGTGACTTATACGGAATAACTCCACACAAAAACGCAATTGCTCAGTTTGAATCATCCTATGATAGAACTATAGCAAGGATGGTGTTACCAACTATCAAAGAGATTTTTAAAGTTATTGGTTTTAAGCCGGTCAAATGTCTTACCTTTGCTCCATCTAATTCTGCTAAAGAAACATTCTCCCCACATAATTTCATTTTAGAGAATGGTGCAACTCTTTCTATTAGAACAAATAAATCTGGCGACAAAGTAGCACCTAGAGTGGTTGGACAGTGCGGATTAGAAAGATTCAATGAACATTTTGGTCAAATAGCAGGTTATGAAATAGAAGATAAGCAGCAAATCAAAAGAGTGGTTTGGGATAATATCCATTTAATGATTCCTATATTCATTGATTACCTTTTTGTATCCGATTACACTGTTTGGGTTTATTCTCAAAACAATAGTATTAAATTTGAAATTATAGAATCCAATAAGTTACTAGATATCGATTTGTCTAGAACTGCTTTTTCTTTTACGAAAGACTTATATGACTGGAACGAAAGTACGACTCTTAAATATAAAAATCTTTCATTAGCCGAAATTCAAATTCACAAGAATAGAACATTTAAATTTAGATTTATAATGAGTGCTCTTCTAGAGTTGTTAAAAGAGCAAAAAATAACATCTGAAACTTTAGGAATTACAGCAGAAAAAACTGTTTGTGATTTATTCCATTTAGAATTCCCTCAAAGCTTTTACCAAAGGTATTCAAAAAAACTTGAAGAGGAATTAATGCCCACAGTTAAAGAGGCTTTTAAGTATTTGCCGGATGCGATAAAACACACTGGATCAATGGCAGGTGAAAGAGGGGGAGAGAGCAAGTGCTCCTATGATTTTATTTTAAAAGGAAATGAGCAACTATCTTTAAAAACAAATACAGGAAAAATGGTTTGTCCTCCTGAAGTCGGACAGCCAGCTTCTGCAACATGCTATATGTATTTTAAAGACTTCATTAATGAGAATCATATTGATGGTGATATTTTCAAAAAAATGGTTTTGAATAATATTGAGAAAATAATGCCGATATATATATCACATTTATTCGACTCTGACTTTTTACTATGGATTTATAGAAAGGAGGCTTCGTTCCAATATAAAATCTTCAAAAAAGGGTTTGCTAAATCGATGAAGTGGCAAAAAAGTTTGTTTTCTTTTACAAAAGAAACGTTAGAAGAATGGAACGAAAGCAATACAGTTAAATATAAGGGAATTAGCATCGGTGAATTTCAAGTTCATAAAGCTCGTGACTGTTATAAATTTAGGTTTAATTTAGAAAACCTTGTAAAGGTGGTGCTTGACAATGAAAAGTAGATTATTTGTTGTTAATGAAGACACACTGGCTTCTACAATCGCTAGTAATATCGCATCTATTTTTGTACCAGCCCTAACTGGTGCTCAATGGGTAAAAACTGTTGCCGATTTGATGGCAGATATGCTCCAAATCGAAATAGGCGACTATATTTTCTTATGGGAAACAAGAAGCGGCAGTCAAAAGAGCCGAATTCATGGTGTTTATAGAGCAATTTCTAAACCATATTATCAATGTTTAACTCCTGCCGATAATGCACCTCTAAAAATCCATATAGAGAAGGCTTTCGATTTTATTAATCCTGTTGATGAGTATGATGTTTTAAACAATCCGTACATTAAAAGTGATCTTTGGACGATTATAGGAAAAAAAGTTGCTGGAAAATCTAGAGGAACAACACCTTTATCCCAAAAAGAAACGGATTATTTAATTACGCTTTTAAATGGGCTAAATCCAAATGCAACTTTTATTCCTTGGAATCCCTTACGTGTGGTGACCGTTCCAAATCCATTGGCTGTCACATATTTATCAACAGGTGTTAATACTCCACCTCCTACTCTAAACGCTTTTAATCCAAATGCTCTACATTTATTTGATAGTAGCGGTAATGTTGTGTATGAAAAAGTTCTAGAAACGATATTTAATCAAGAAATGACAAATAGAAATGGTGCTTTCTTCTCACCGCTTGGCATTGATACTTCTAAAGTAATTTGGTATAGCAACTATCTTCCTTACAGTGTGGAACAATCTGAAATGGATTACGTTGTTATTGAATCAGAGGATGGAATACACTTTTCAAAAGTTTTTGTTATCGAATTGATGAAAACTGGGCTTGATAATTCGCATATTCATAGATGTTTACTATATAGTAAATGGGTTAACGAAACTTTGTGTTTGGGATCAAATATAGTTACTCCAATAATTGTTTGTAGAGATTCAGTTGATTTCATAAGCGGTGAAACCAATAAAAGAAAACAAACGGTTTTGAATAAAACGAATAGATTAATTATTTCTACCGAACAACTTTATGCAACAAAAAGCTTAGAAATATATACTTATAATTTTTCAAATAACCCCATTTTTAATAGAAAAAGATAATAACGATTTGACTCCTATATTGCCGACATGTATAATGGACATAAGAAAGTTCATGGGAAGTGGACAAAAGGAGCCTTTTTTATGGAGATAATAACTATTGCAGAAGCAGCAGAACTTGCTGGTAAATCTCAAAAAACAATTAGAAGAGCTATTGCCGCAGGAAAATTAAAATGTACAAAAATACAAAATAAAACTCGCATTAACAAGACCGACTTTGAAGAGTGGGTTGCAAATGGGTGTTGTGGGACTGAAGAACAGGACAATTCAGTTTCAAAAACTGATGAAGTAAACTGGATTGATATTTCTGATCTTTGGAAGTTGGATGGTTGGAGACATAAAAAAGATAGAACCGATTATAATTTTATAGATTTATTTAGTGGTGCAGGCGGACTGTCATGTGGATTAGTAATGGCAGGATTGAACCCAATTGCTTCGGTTGAAATTATGCCACAAGCTGTAGCTACTTATGAAAGAAATTTTATCATTGATAAAGGTTTTAAAGAAAAAGTTGAAACTAGAGATATTAGAGAGCAATCAGTTAAAGAAAAACTTTATGAATCCGTATCAGGTAAAAAGATAGATGTTATAGTTGGTGGATTCCCTTGCCAAGGATTTTCTATGTCGGGATACCGCGTAGTGGATGATCCAAGGAATAGTTTATATAAAGAAATGAAGGACATTGTCGAACATTTGAAACCAGATTTTGTTGTTATGGAAAACGTAGAGGGTCTTCGTTCGATGCTCAACGGTAAAGTTGAAGAAAAAATAATTAATGACTATAAAGAAATTGGATATGAGATAAATATAACCGTTCTAAATAGTGCAGATTATTATACTCCTCAAACACGCCATAGAGTTATTTTCATTGGAAATCGAATCGGTGCAACCAACTATCATCCAAAACCATTACTTGATGAACAACATTATATAAGTGTTGGACAGGCAATTGGAAAATATCTTGATATGCCTGAAGATAAGTCTATTAATCATATCTTTACAAAAACATCCCCTGAAATGAAAAAACGTTTGGAAGCAATTCCTGTCGGGAAAAGCTTATACGGGAATTATAGCGATGCTTGGAAAAAAGTAGATTGGAACAAACCATCTTGTACTGTCAAAGAAAACCACGGAGGTGTTAATATCCACCCAATTCTAAATAGACCAATGACCCCAAGAGAATTGGCTGCCTTGCAATCTTTCCCTGATGATTTTATTTTCGAGGGCAGCAAAAAATGGCAATTGGTCCAAATCGGTAATGCTGTACCTTGTCTTCTAGGAAAAGCAATTGGCTTGTCGTTAAGGAAAATGTGTGAATTTAGAGATGAAAAGAAAAAACAATAATTTTTTGCTGGTTATTGAGACGCATTACACCGATGACTAAAAACCCAACACAAGAAAGATACGGAATATCAATTTAATCTTCAAATAATTCGGGAGCGTTAATCTTGAGAAGTTCAATCTCATCTAAAACGCTCTCTTTTTTACATTCAAAAATAGAATTCTTAATTCTTAATTTTTTCTTTCCACTAGGTAATTCAGTGATTTTAATATAGTCGCTACTTTTCAAATATATTGATGTTTCTCTACTTAAACCAGCCATTTGAAGGAAAATTGTTCGTGCATCGTGTGAACCCGCTTGAATATATAATTGCCAATCTTCAAAGTATTCATCAGTAGGATAAATGTCTTTATATTCTTTTGAATACTTTATGCAGTAGTTGTTCAAAGTGAACATTATATCATTCTCAATCGTATCTAACGTATTTGCTATGACAATATTCTTATGGAATTTTGATCCATCATATGGAACATATTGACCTTCAACCATAATTTTAGTTCTGCCTATATGGTCATCGTAATATTTTAGTGAACTCTTTGTAATGTAATTGATTCCGTGGCCATCAATCCATTTTCCCAACAGTAGTGCAAGTGATTTAAAACGTGGATGTGATCCATCGGGAAGCTTAGTTCCAACAAATTCTTTTTCGGTCTTATCCCATTCAAAAGCTACGCAAAATCCCTCTAAAAACCTTAATATTTCAGAATATTGTGCAACTGGATCTCCAACCTCACACTGAGGATAAGAAACCAATTGCTGTTCTATCATCTCTCTTAATGTTAATGTTTGATCTGTAGAAATATTAATATCATCATCGACTAAATGTTGCTTTTGTTCGAAGGCCTTTTTAATCGTTCCAAAATCATCTCCGATATATGGTTTAAATGTTTGAACAATCAGCGAATCGTTATCATGAAGAATATCGTAAAGGAGAATGTTCGCGGTTTTCTTCATTAATTCATATTCTGCATATGTTTGTGCAGTTCTTGATTCTTTCACCGAGAAAAGTGTCTCTCCCTTTTTCAATTTGTCTACAATAAATCTTTTATCTTGTGGGGTAATGCCTGTATCAATAGATAGTTTTTGTTTTTCTACTTTTTCGGTTAAGTGAGAAAGATATTTTTTGGTCAATCTATCATTGCTTGCTTCATTAACCAAAAAGATGTTTCCAAATAAGTTGTATTGAATTCTTCCAACCCTTCCTATCAAGTTTTTGAAATCGATAGCAGTGAATGGTGCATTGCCGCTTTTAACTTCGGTCACAAATAAGTTTTTAGCAGGGAAGTTAACCCCTTCCATCAATGTGCTTGTGCAGAACATTACTGTGATTAATTTCTCTCTAAATAATTTTTCTAATTTTAGGCGAACCTTGTTTGGAAGATACCCAACGTGATAAGCAACTCCTTTTTTAACTAAATCAACCAAGAAATAATCTTCGTTGATGTCTTCTTTCAATTCTTCGGAAAATTCCAACAGTTCCTTTGGAACATTTGGTGAAGTTGGCAACTGTCTAGCAAATTCAGTAGCGTGATTAATTGCTTTAGCGATAGATGAACAATAAACAATAGTGTGCCTTCTTTGGTTTGGGTCAGGGTTTAATACTTGTGATTCTCGCATAACAAGTTTGTTGAATGTCATTTGCTCATTCAACTCATTATCTATTTCGACATCATCATTAAGAGTATTAAAAATCCCATATTTTCTTGAATTAAAATCAATAATGAATTTAAATTGGTTAACTGGTGAAAGAAGGAGTGATTTATATCCCTTTTCGATTTCAGGATTAACAATTGTATTTTGGAATAAGTCGGGGTTAGGAATATTCGGAGATGAGAAAATAACTTTCGGTTTTTCCATGTCTTCTCTCTTCATTAAGAAATCTACTACTTTGTAGTAAAATGTACTCCTCCCATCTGCATTAATCATTTTATGAGCTTCATCGATGAATAAATAATCAACCTTGAGGTTTCTATGATTCATTAAAAGGTAAAGCAACCTTTCAGGCGTAAGAATGAATATAAAATGGTTTCTTTCGGAGCCTAAAAAGATGGAATCGCTGACTGAAACGATTCTATATTTATTCTTGTTCAAAACTTCTTTCAAACTTTTGTGCATCTCAGTGTATATTTCATTAATTAAGGCATTAGTTGGAATTAAGAACACAAAGTTTGCTTTGCTTCCTGATTTGATTTTCTCCCTAATGAAGTTTTGAATCATAAATGATTTGCCCATTGAGGTTGGTCCTGAATATGAGTAAGACTGATCTGAGAAGTGGTCATAAACTTCTTTTTGATTATGGGAAAAATATGCATCTTCCAAGCCAGGAACTTTGAATTGCTCCATAACATATGCATTTCCGATTCTTTCTAACTCATCAAAACTTTGGAACCCATCAAATTGATTTTTTAAGCCAGGATAATTGCCATTATGTGTCAAAACTGATCCAAAATACTGTTTAAAAACTTCATTGTCACCATACAATTCGGTGATGAGTGTCATCATTTCTTGTGCTAGTTGTTTATGAAATTCTCCTTTAGTGGTGGAGGTTGATTTTGATAATAAGTCAGCAAAAGAAAGAGCATCGTGAAGATTTATATCTATTTTCTTTGGAAAGCCATTAATCGTTTTTGCTAAATACGAATCTAATAACAAAGAATAAATCTCGTTAAGATATTCGTTATCTTCTAATCCATCGTATATGAAATTTCCGAGATTTACTTTTTCCATATTAAACGCTCGTTACTTCCTCAATGATGGAATTCTTATCATTTGTTGGGTCATTGAATGGTAGTACATATAAGTAAACTGATCTATTAAAAAGTCCATAGTTACCTATTAATTTTTCAATTTCATCAAAGCTATCATTAATGTCATCAATCAATTTATCTTGAAGTGCTTTTGCTAAGTCTTCAGGTGTATCATAATCCAAAGGATTAACATTAACCCTATAACCAACAAAAATGCCAAAGCCAGTAGAAGCATATGTTCTTCTCGTTTTATTTGGAATTACTATGTCTTTAATCTTTTGTGCATCGCCTTGCTCTAGCGACTTATTGAATAGTGATGAATCAACAAAATTGAAACTATTCTCGATGTGAGTTTTCAAATCGCTTGCTGTTTTTAAGGCTTTATTTACAGCATTAATTAAGGAGTCCTCGATATCTGCGCTCCCTATAACCACCTGATTCATAGGTATGTCACCATCTAAATAAGCGATATGCAATGTTCCTGTATTCTCAATGCCGTTTTTAGTCGCTTCGAAATGACTGAAGATTTTTGGTGCCTTGAGTACGCATTCTAAATATGAATAAAGAAGAATGTGGCCTAATTCATCTCCATTGATTCCATCCTTTTTCTTAATTTCCTTCAGAGCCTCAATACCAATAAGTTTTACTTTGCCTTTTTTAATAAAACCCTGAAGTTCGGTTCTTGAAAAAATATACGTGTTGAGGTTATTTGCTATAAATTCTTTTAATTGATTATAGTTAAAACCATCTGCATCAACATCTAAACAATATAATTTGAATTGATTTGGTGCTTTACTATGTAAAATATTAGGATTCGACACTTCGAAGAAAACTTTATCAAAGTCAGCTTTCTTTTCTATTGTTAATAAATTTGTGATATCAACAGGTTTGTTTTTATATTTCTCAGCAAGAAAAAGAATGCTTTTATAATTATCATCATCAAATATATTTTTTTCGTTTCTACTATCCAAACTGGTTTTCTTGCTGTTTTTTGTTAATGCATTCACAAATATGAAATAGATGATGTTTCCGAGGAATTCTTCAAAAGAAGAAGAGTCCTTAAGAATATCTATTTTCTTAGTTCCCTTTGATGGAAGAACAATATCATCTCCATCAATATTTGATGACTGAGCGATTAATTGGCATAAGACCATTTTTAAGTCTTCGATGTTAGTTTTTGATAATAATGTCGCACACTGCTTTGAAACATTTGAAATAATAGCAGATGGACCTATTGATTCGGCCTTTTCCTGAAGGTCTTTTTTGATGTCAATTCGACCATTATATAATTCGCTTGAATATTGGACTTTATTGCTATCATCTACACGCTCAAAAGTCTCATCAACAGACCAAATGAGCATTTTATTTATGTCGGATTGAGCAAAGTCGGTTTTATAAAATCTAGCAATCGTACCGAATAACGAATTATAACAAAGTCTCAATTATTATCATCCTTTCTTGGCTTGTTAAATTTTATTTTACCACAAGTGGTAGTGTGCCTCAATTTCTCTATTTCAATTTTACTTACAAAAAAACTTACTTTACTTACTGGAAATAACGCTGATTTGCAAATTTTTAATATGGAAAACTATTCGTGTCAAAACTGGTGGAACCGCCGTATTAGCTACACGGATTTCCTCCTTCCATCAGCCTTGGCAACTAAGACGAATCCAATTGAACTTAGGAAAGGTTCGAGAGGTAGAAAGGACCCACATATGGGATATTTCAAAAATTTACAAATCTCAAGAGAAGAGGAAGGAATCCAAATCTCTAGAAGAAAAACACCCCATTCACATAGCCCAAGACCATCTTTCGAGTCAGAAGAAGATGATTGGAACGATTATATGAATGAGGAACTTTTGCGTGATAAGAGGGAGGAAGAACTCTATGGAAGTAACTGAACTTCTCCAACATTGTCCTTGGAGCCCATCTTATCTTAAGCAAATCCTCGACTGCACGATGTCATTACCAAAAGATGGTTTAGCTGTCGATGATAGTGGCGAAGCAGCAGAAAGAGGAACATTGCAACATACCTATCTTATAAAAGATAGACTCGCCAAATACTTCCACAAAGAATCAGTCGATATGGACACATCAGTGTTCACCGATGATGAACTTGATGAAGTAGAAAGAGCCTATCAAGAAGTAATAGGTGAATACCTCTATATGAGAAGAAAATACGCTCGTGTAGAAGTGATCCTTGAAGAAAGGGTTGAACTCAATAACCATCTACCAAGTCCTTGTTGGGGTTATGTCGATATCGCCTTTATTGGTCATAGAGCAAAACCAAATAAAGATGGCATTTATGACAAATCAATGATTTATGTCTTGGACGCTAAATTCGGCAGAGTTGAGGTCAGTGTAAATTGCCCTGAACACAAAACCAAAAAAGGCTTAAGCATTAATCCACAAATTTGTGCTTATTGGTGCGGTATCTACGATATCTACTCCGAAAAATACGAAATTACTCGTGGTGCAGCAGGTATTATCCAACCAAAGCTTAATCGCTATCCAGTTGGACTATTCAAAGCAAATGATTTCCTAACTTATATGAAGGAAGTTATCTACCCAAAAGTGCAATTAGCTGTAGATGGTAAAGGCTCTTATAACCCAAGCGTTAAGAACTGTCAGCATTGTCGAAATAAAGTGCATTGCAAATACAACATTGCCCAAATACTAGTTCTTAAAGAACTAATGGACAAACCTGATATGGTTGATGATGCAACGATTGAAGACTTAATTCTTCCATTTGTCATCGATCTAAAGAAGTTGTGCGATGCCACATTCAATTACTGCTTAACTAGGGCAAAAGAAGGAAAGAAATGGAAAGGCTTTGCTCTTTCTACAACTAGACCAACTAGAGTCTATAGCGATGAAGATAAGGCTAAAGAAATCGCCTTAAAGCATGGTTATAAAGGATTCGTAGTTGAAGAAATCCTCTCACCAGCTCAAGCAGAAAAACTTATGGGTAAGAACACCTTTAAGCAAATCCTTGGAAGTTTAATTACTTACAAACAAGGTAAAACAACGCTCGTACCTGAAGATGAAGTCAAGGGCAACGAGGCCAAAAACGATTTTAATTCATAGGAGAAAACAAAAATTATGGCAAAACAAAATCATTGGGTATCACCAAAGCCATTAATGGCTTCATACCCACACGTAACAAAACCAACATCCTCTTTTGAAGGGGGTAAAGAAAAGTATTCTATCGGAATCCTTATTCCAAAGGATGATGAAGAAACTATTAACAGCATTAGAGCTTGCGAAGAAGCAGCAATCCAAGATGGTGTCACCTCTAAATTCGGTGGCAAGATGCCTAACAAAAACACGATCAAATACGCTTTGAAAGATGGAGATGAAAAAGAAGACCCAGTCTATCACGGTCATTATTACATTAACGCCACAAGTCAAAACGCACCTGAAGTTGTCGGTAGCGACCTTCAACCATTACCTGAAGGAGTGGAAGTTATCGGTGGTGACTTCGTAAGAGTTTCTATCAACTTCGTTCCATATAACGTAGGTGGTAATAAAGGCGTGTCTGCTTACCTAGGCAACGTTCAACTTGTCAAAAAAGGAACTCCTCTTGGTGGCAAAAGACCTGCATCAGCAGACTTTGAACCAGTCAGTGATGAGTTCATCTAAAAACCAATTAAAGAGGGGTGGGGAAACTCACCCTTCTACTTAGGAGGAAGATTATGAAAGAACTATTCATTGATGCTGAAACATATAGTGACATTGATCTTTCTAAATCAGGTGTCTATAAATATGTTTCATCGCCAAACTTTGAAATCTTGCTCCTTGCCATCAGCGTTGATGATGAACCAACTAAGGTCTATGACCTTAAGTGTGGTGATAAACTCCCTATTGAGATTATTGAAGCTATCAAAAGCAAAGATATCAAAAAGTGGAGTTTCAACGCATCATTCGAGAGAATCGTACTATCAAAATATCTTGGCATGGAAGTGGGCAACTATCTTGATCCATCTTCTTGGTATTGCGATATGGTTGCTAGTGCTTATCTAGGATTACCGTTATCGCTTGAAAATGTCGGTTATGTCCTCGGATTAGAAAAACAAAAACTATCCGTAGGTAAAGAACTTATTAGATATTTCTGCAAACCTTGTGAACCAACCAAAAGAAATGGTGGTAGAACACGTAACCT
Source organism: uncultured Erysipelotrichaceae bacterium (assembly GCA_902800025.1). Lineage (GTDB taxonomy): Bacteria > Bacillota_I > Bacilli_A > RFN20 > CAG-826 > UBA2450. The sequence goes on from CADCDA010000012.1 coordinate 12,554, forward strand.
TCCTGAACATGCTCCTGAAAAATGGGCGTTGATGAAAGAATATAACGCTAGAGATGTCGATACGCAGAAAGAGATCCATAATCGTATTAAAAAGTTCCCTATGCCTGAAAGGGAGTGGGAATATTATCATCTCAATGAACGTATCCAAGATTATGGAATAGCTCTAGATATGGACTTCGTTAGTCACGCTATTAATTGCGATGAGATTAACTCTGAATCTAATTTAGAAAGAGCGACTGAAATCACAGGTGTAGATAACCCTAACTCCCCAAAACAACTTAAGGAGTGGCTCATAGAACAAGGAATGATGGCTGATTCATTAGCTAAATCCGAAGTTAAGCGACTTTTGGAAGGTGCTACAGGATCAGTTCAGGAAATCCTCAAATTACGCCAAGAACTCGCTAAATCATCGATTAAAAAGTATAAAGCGATGGAAAACGTGGTTTGCCCTGATTCTCGTGCTAGAGGTTTAATCCAATTCTACGGTGCCAATCGTACTGGCCGCTTTGCCGGGCGATTAATACAGGTACAAAATTTGGTTTCTAATAAAATTAGCGACCTTGAATATGCAAGAAAACTAGTCACTGAAGAAAATCTTGATGAGATACAAGCTCGCTATGGATCAATTAGTAATGTATTAAGCGAATGTATTCGTACCGCTTTTGTTCCTAAAAAAGGTCATCGATTCATCGTAGCAGATTACTCGCAAATAGAGGCACGTGTTCTCTCCTTTATATCTAATTCGACTGATAATATTGAACATTTCGCAAAAGGTGATGATATCTACTCACTAACAGCTAGCAAGATGTTTGGCAAGGAAGTCACCAAAACGAATGAAAACCATGAATTACGTAAATACGGTAAAATCGCAACCTTGGCTTGTGGCTATGGTGGTGGAATCGGTGCGTTAAGAGCCTTTGGTGCTATTGCACTAGGAATTAAAGAAAGTGAACTACAAGGAATAGTTAATTCTTGGAGAAACGCTAACCCAAACATCGTCAAAATGTGGTGGGACATCGATAAAGCGACCAAGCACGTTGCTTCTACTGGAGAGGAAGTCAGCTTATATGGACTAACCATCTCATATGCTAGAGGAATTATGTTCATCAAATTGCCTAGTGGTAGAAGTCTCTGCTATTGCAAACCAAGGATGGGCATCAATAACTTCGGTAGTGAATGTGTTCGCTATGAAGGTATAGGGGTGTCCAAAAAGTGGGAGCTTTTGGACTCATATGGTCCTAAGTTCGTTGAAAATATCACACAAGCTATTGCTAGAGACATCTTATGCGAGGCGATGGATAGACTCGAAAAGAAGGGTTATCACATAGTGATGACTGTTCACGATGAAGTTGTTCTTGAAGTTCCTGATGGTGAATCTAGCGTTGAAGAAGTCTGCTCAATTATGAAGGAAAATCCTTCTTGGCTTAATAACTTTCCAAGTGCTTGTGAAGGATATGAATGCCAGTTTTATAAGAAGGAGTGAGTTATATGGTCGAAATATTTAGGGGTTATGTACCCACAAAAGAAAAGACACCTACCCAAAAGTTCAAAGAAGAAGGAGGATACTCACTCCTTTCTTTAGAAGAAGTGCAAGACTTGGATGAATACGCTGGTATCCTTAACGATCAATTCGTTGTAATGGATGTCGATGATAGTGTTGAAGCAGATAAAACCTATGAAATCGTTAAGATGCTTGGTCTTAATATCAGGGTTGTTGAAACCACTAGAGGCAAACATTTCATCTTTAAGAAAAGTCCAAGATACCCACTAAAAGGAACAACTAAAGAAATTAACGCATTTGGATTCACCTTTGATATAAGAATTGGCGTTAATCAATACATCGTATGCAAATATGGTGGGAAGGTTCGTGAGGTGGTTCAGGACTTTGATGAAACCAAACCAATTAGTGAATTCCATCATTATTTCATCCCATTAAGAGACAAAAAAGACCGTCACGTTTTCACTTCTATGACTAGTGGCAGCGGCAGGAATGGTGCCCTTTATTCTCATATACCGACACTGATCCATAATGGGTTTCTTAGAGATGAGGTGGAAGACATTCTTCACATCATTAACGAATATGTTTTTGACGAATCAATGTCCGATTCCGAAATGAGAACAATTCTTAGAAACGAAGCATTTGAAAACATAACCTACCATAGTGCTGAAGATGACTTCAAAGAAACTATTAGAGAGTATGGATTCAAACCTGACCATTATTCTGATTTAGGAATGGCAATATTGTTCGCCAAATATTACAGCAACAGGGTACGTTATAACGAAGCCACTGGATGGTTAACTTGGAATGGCAAAGTATGGGAATTCGGTGAACATCACGCTAAGAAGTTTTACTTCGAATTCTTGGAAAATGTCCACAAAACAGCGATGTTTGAGATGAATTCTGTATTAAAAAAGCCTAATGCAGACAAAGATGAAATCGCTAAAGTTAAAGCTTTTGTTAACTTCACCTTGTCAATGCAAAATGGTCCTAAAATTAGCAGTGTATTCAAACTGATACAAACCCAAGTGAACATTGATGCCAGGCTACTTGATGCTAATCCATGGGAACTCAATACTCCTGATGGAATTGTCAACCTTCAAACTGGTGAACTTAAACCACATAATGCTGATTCGTTTTGCACTAAAATCACCCTTAAATCACCTTATAAAAAGGATGGAAAAATGTTTAACGATTTGATCCATCTCCTTACCGATAACGATGAAGAATATATTCATTTCTTAAAGGTTTTATGTGGCATATGTGCGATTGGAAAAGTTTATAACGAAGCGATGATTATCGCCTTTGGTAAAGGTCATAACGGTAAATCAACTTTGTTTAATTCAGTCGCTGATTTGCTTGGTGATTATAGTGGCAAGATTCCTGCTGAAGCGTTAACAAGCAAAAATAGATCAACTAAAGTCGAATTAGCTGAACTACTCGGCAAAAGACTTATTCTTGCTAGTGAAACTGAAGAGGGTCAAAAGTTGTCCACGCAAATGCTCAAGCAAATAGCATCAACCGATAAAATTACAGGCGAAAAGAAATATAAAGACCCAATTGTATTCGTACCAACACATACAGCAATCCTTTATACCAACTTTCTTCCTAAATTAGGTTCTCTTGATCTAGGAACTAGAAGAAGAATCATCGTTTGTCCATTTAACGCCGTTATCGATAAACCTAAAAAGGATTATGCAGATAAGTTAAAGGAAGTGGATGGTGAAGACATCATGGCGTGGATTGTCGAGGGTGCCAAAGAATTCTATGAAAGTCTTTATAACTTGCCACCTTGTAAAGTGGTGGATGCCGCTAAAGCTGAATACATTAAAGAAAACAACTGGGCAGAAAAATTCATCGAAGACTGTTGCGTTGTCGGTGAAATGGAACAGCAATCTTCAAATGAACTCTATAAGGCATATCAACAATGGTGCAAAGACACTGGCGAATATCCAAAAAGGTCATCTGATTTCAAGACTATTCTCGAATCACTTGGATACAGCTCCAAGAAAACCAACAAAGGAATTATTTGGAAAGGTTTGTCTCTTGATCCAAAAAGATTAATTGGCAAGACCTCTTTGAATGAATTTCTTTAAAAAAGTGAAGGCAAGTGAAGGACAAAATGTAAAATTCCTTTCACACGTATGTATAAGAAAATTTTGCAAATTAGCTTGCACTCTCCTTCACTTTCCGAAACTAATACAAAGTATTAAATGAAATCAAAAAGTTCGATAAGCGAAAAGCAAGTCGAGAAAGCGTTGGTCAAAAAGGTCGAAAGTCTTGGTGGTAAATGTTGGAAATTCATCTCTCCAAGTAGAGTTGGCGTTCCTGATAGGCTCTGCTTAATGCATAAAGGTAAGGTCGCTTTTATTGAAGTAAAGAAGCCTGGCGAAAAACTACGAAAAATACAAATAAAACGAAAAAACGAATTAGAGGCAATGGGTTTTAAAGTCTATGTCCTCGACACGATAGAACGAATTGACGAAATAATCCGAGAAATCGTGGGAGGAAAAGATGATGATTTACAAACCGTATGAATACCAAACAGCAGCAAGTAACTTTATTAAAGAACATGATGCGTGTGCATTACTTCTTGATATGGGACTTGGCAAGACAGTCATCACACTTACTTCCGTTAAAGAACTAATAAGAAGCGGTGAAGTTAGAAGAGTATTAATTATCGCTCCATTAAGAGTCGCTCAAACTACTTGGCCTAGTGAAATTAAAAAGTGGGATCACTTAAGTGATTTAACTTATAGAGTCGCAACAGGTACTGAAAAGCAAAGAATATCTGCATTAAGCGATAACGCTGACCTCTACATTATTAATAGAGAAAATGTCGATTGGTTAATCAATAACAACGCCATCAAGTTTAACTTCGATATGGTTGTGGTGGATGAGTTATCTTCTTTCAAGTCATATCAAGCCAAAAGATTCAAATCCTTACTCAAAGTAAGATGGAAGATTAAACGCATTGTTGGTTTAACAGGTACACCTAGTAGCAACGGTTTAATGGATTTGTGGGCAGAATATAAGATTCTTGACCAAGGTGAAAGATTGGGAAAATTTATCACCCATTACCGTGAAAAATATTTTGATCCTGATAAAAGGAACGCCAATGTCATCTTCTCATATAAGTTAAAACCATTCGCAGAACAATGTATCTACGATGCGGTAAGAGATATCACGATTTCGATGAAATGCACTGATTATCTCAAGATGCCTGAACTTATCAATAACTATGTAGAAGTTGAATTAGATTCTAAAGAATCTTTGCAATACAAAACTCTCAAGCAAGAGATGATTGTGGAGATTATTGGTGAAGGTGAAATCGATGCTGTCAATTCAGCTGTTCTAGCCAGCAAACTACTCCAAATGGCTAATGGTGCTGTCTATGGAGAAGAAAAGAAAGTAGTCAAAATCCACGATAGGAAACTCGATGCTTTAGAAGACTTAATTGAAGCGGCAAATGGCAAACCAGTTTTAGTCGCATATTGGTATAAACACGATTTATCAAGAATCAAAGAGCGATTTGACTGTAGAGAAATCCTAACCGATAAAGACATCAACGATTGGAATAGTGGTCAAATCCAAGTAGGACTTATCCATCCTGCTAGTTGTTCAATGGGATTAAACCTTCAACAAGGTGGATCAACGCTTATATGGTTTGGACTTACTTGGTCATTGGAACTATACGAGCAGACAAATGCAAGACTTTGGAGACAAGGTCAAAAAGATAATGTGGTCATCCATCACATCATCACGAAAAACACAATGGATGAGAAAGTGCTAAAAGCACTTGAAAACAAAAATCAGGTGCAAGAAGCACTAATTGAAGCTGTAAGAATGGAGGTGAATTTATGACAAGCAAAGAATACTTAAGTCAAATCTATAACTTGGATCATAAAATTTACCTCATGCGTTTAGAGGCAGAGGAATATAGAAGATTATCTTATTCTTTGCCGGGTCAAGACTTCACAAAACCATTTGTTAAAAGTTCTAATCCAAATACCGAAGCACCATTTATGAAGTGGTTAATAAAGGCATTGGATAAGGAAAAGGAAATCGAAGACCTTCTAAAGAAGATGGAAGAATTAACAAATGATATTACTAATACCATCGATGAAGTTGAAAACCTTGATTACCGTGTTCTACTTAAACTCCGTTATATAAATCAAATGACAATATGTGACATTTCAGAAAGGATGCATATATCCATACCAACAGCGAAACGTTGGCATCGTGAAGCCTTAGAAGTAGTGGAAGTTCCTGAAAAATATAGAGACCTTTAGGAGAAATCTTAAAGGTTTTTTCTTTATTTTAAAAGTTGATACCCTGTGATACCCTTTGATACCCAATGATACGTTGAGATACTCGCACCATATGTAGTAATGTATAATTGGCTAAAGCCATAAAGATGATTGCTCTCGATGATGTCGAGGGCTTTTTATTAGGAGGAAGCTATGAGACTTAACAGGAATTGCAAAGCAATAGCAGACTTCTATAGGTCAAAGGATTGGCAAGTTGCAAGAGCTATTAAGATTGAATCTGCTCACGGTCTATGTGAGAAGTGTGGTGCTATTGGAACCGAGGTACATCATAAAATTCATTTAACTCCAAAGAATGTCACTGATCCTAATATAACTATTAATCAAGATAACTTAATCCTTCTATGTACTGAGTGTCATAACGAGGAGCACCAAAGGTTTGGAGGCTCAAGGACTTATGAGTGGGACAAGGAAGGAAATTTAGTTGGGAAGAAAGAGAAAAATACTCCCCCCACCTAGCATTTTGTTTGATTCACTATAACCGACTAAAGTCGCTCTTCCAAAATTCAGATGAAACCAAAAAGAAAATGGTGGATGAATTATTCAAAAAAGCAGCGTTTTTAAAGGTAAATATGGATGAATTACAGGGAAAAATCGGTGAGGAAGGCATCACAATTGTCAATAATAAAGGGGTTCCAAGTATCAATCCAAGCTACAAAGCTTATCTCCAATCAGTCTCTGCTTACCAAGGAATTATTAAAACTTTAAATACAATCTTTGGTAAACAAATTGAAGACGAAGAAGATGAGTTTGAATCCTTCATGGCAAAGAACGGTAAGTCCTGATGAATTACCTAAAGCAATACTATGATGAGATTGAACTTGGAAAGATTAAGGTTGGCAATGAATTAAAGACAGTTCTTGATTCACTCATTAGCGATTTAGATAATCCTAAATATTTCTTCGATGAAAAGCCTGGGGAATTAAGGATCAATTTTATTGAAACGTTTTGTAAACACACAAAATCGCCATTTAATGGTCAACCATTCGTTCTCGAACTATGGGAGAAAGCGTTTCTTCAAACAGCTTATGGATTTAAATACTCCGATACTGGACTTAGAAGATTTACTGAAGCATTACTTCTCATTGCTCGTAAGAACGGAAAAACAACCTTTGTAGCGGGAATTGATCTTGCTGAATTCTTCTTATCTAGTGGTGGTGTGGACATCATTTGTGCTTCTAACACTAATGACCAAGCATCAATCCTTTTTGAGGAAATCAACAATATGAGAGAGCAATCCAAAGCACTCTCTAAAGAGAATAGAAGCAGAAAGAACTTATTCTTCATCTATTCCCCACGCAATAAAAACAAAATTAAGAAGTTATCCGCGCAGTCACGCAACTTGGATGGATACAATGTAGAAATAGCTTGCATAGACGAGGCACATCAAATGTCTGATTCAAAAGTCTATGATGCTATCAAACAATCACAATCAACTAAACGAGAACCATTGATGTTCATTATCACAACCGAGGGTAATGTAGTCAGTGGTTTTTTGGATAGAAAACTTGAATATGTACGTAAAGTCATTAAGGGTGAAATCGAGGACGATAGAATCCTTCCTTGGCTTTACACACAAGATTCAACCGAAGAAGTCTATAACGATAAATCCTCTTGGGTTAAGTCAAATCCTTCCTTAGGAAGAGTTAAGGCAATTTCCTATTTAGAGGACATTATGAACAAATCAAAGAATGACCTTTCTACAAGAGTCACGATGCTTTGTAAAGACTTCAACATTAAACAATTAGAATCAGGTACTTGGTTATCGTTTGATGATTTAAATAACGAAACCACATTTGATATTGAATTTCTTAGAGATTCATACGCTATTGGTGGTGTTGACTTATCATCCACAACTGACCTTACCTGTGCCTTGCTCCTTGTCATTAAAGAAGGCAAGAAGTACATCGTTCCCCATTTCTTTATGCCTAGTGAAGTGGTGCAGAAAAGAATCCAAGAAGACAGTGCCCCATATGATTTATGGATCAAACGAGGATTAATCACTCTTACTGATGGAAGTCAAAATGACTTTACTAAAGTAACTGAATGGTTTCTTCAAATGGTTCGTGAATATGGCATTAGACCATTATGGATTGGCTATGATCCTTGGAATGCACAATATTGGGTAAACGAAATGGAAGAACACGGCTTCAATATGGAAAAGATTCGCCAAGGTATATTTACTCTTAGCGAACCGATGAAACAACTTGAAGCAGACTTAAAAAATAAGGGTGTTATCTATGATAATAATCCGATTCTTAAATGGTGTCTTGCTAACACCCAGGCTAAAGTGGATGTTAATGGAAACATTCAACCAAGCAAAATGAATAGCAAATATAAGCGAATCGATGGATGCGTTGCGTTAATCATCGCTTATGCCGTACTGAACAGGTACAAAAACGATTACACGAATATGAGCTCCTAGTTAGGGGCTTTTTTATTGGAATGGAGGTCCCTATGTTAAAAGTTATTGAATTATTCGCAGGTTTAGGTAGCCAAACTCAAGCCCTTAAGAATATTGGTGTCGAACACGAAGTTGTGGCGATATCAGAAATAGACAAATATTGTCTCAAATCTTATGAGGCATTACACGGCAAGCCAAACAACCTTGGTGACATATGTAAAATTGAAAGATTACCAAAAGCAGACTTATGGACCTACTCATTCCCATGTCAGGATGTTTCCGTTGCGGGTAAACTCGCAGGAATCAACGAAGGAACGAGAAGTGGACTCCTTTATGAAGTGGAAAGATTACTCAAAATTGCTAACGAAGAAGGAACACTTCCAAAATATCTTTTATTAGAGAATGTCAAAAACCTCGTTTCTAAGCGTTTTAAACCTGACTTCGATAAATGGCTCGATTTCCTTTCTTCCATCGGTTATACGAACTATTGGAAGGTATTAAACGCAAAAGATTATGGTATTCCTCAAAACAGGGAACGTGTTTTCTGCGTTTCAATCCTAAACTTTGGTTCTTATGAGTTTCCTGAAAAGAAAGAATTAAAGCTTAAACTTCGTGATCTACTAGAAAACGAGGTAGATGAAAAATATTATTTATCGCAAAAAGTCATCGCTTGTTTTATGAAAGAAGACACCAAAGGGTTCAATCGAAAAGAACGCTTTATGGAAAACATCGAACATAGCGATGGTGAAATAGGTCACGCTATAACTACAAGAAGTGGTAGTAGACCAACTGACAACTTTGTTGTCGAAAAAACTGAGCAGGAAAGAAGATGCGATGAAGCATTAGAAAGTGGTGAACTTGCAGAAGGCGATGTTATAAATCACTCCCATGATAATCCAGTTCCTGTTAACAGTGAAAATCCTGATTGTGCACCAACCCTCACAACGAGGGGTGATGAACTAGGGGTAGTTGTTATGGGCAACTACTCTCCTAGTGGTCATAATGCAGCAAGGGTTGTTGATCCTGATGGAATTGCTCCAACGGTGATGGAAAACCATGGAACTGTTACAGCAATACCAATTAAGAACAACACAAAGAAAGGATTCCTTATGGCAGAAGAAGGCGATGCCGTTGATATTAGTGGTAGAATGCAATACCATCGTGGTACTGTCCAAAAAGGAATATCTCAAACCATCACAACAGCAGGAGGAGATAATGTAGGAGTAGTTGTTAAAGATAAATCTTTATTCAGCGAAACCGAAAAGAAACTCTTTACTGAAGATGGAAACATTAGACGATATATTGGTAGCGATAAGGTTGATGAATTTAAAGAAGGACAAATGGCTACTACTTCATTCCCAAATGGGTATGGTCACGGTCCTAGGGTACACGATGAATCAGTATCCCTTAATACGATTGATAAACCTTGCGTTAAATACAATTTAAGAATTCGTAAGCTGACTCCTCGTGAGTGCTTACGTTTGATGGGATGGAACGATGAACAAATTGATAAGATTCAAGCATCAGGTGTTTCTCATTCCCAACAATACAAGCAAGCTGGAAATGGAATAGTTGTTCAGGTGCTTGAAGAAATCTTTAGAAATCTATTTAAAAAAGTAGAAGTACACGGATACGAGCAGCTAAACCTGTTCGATTTTAATTTTGAGGAGGATGAATAATGGCTTACGAGATTAATATTCACGTTGATAAAAGTGGAAAACTCGAGACAGATCAATTCCCTCTCGAATTATCCGTTTATAGGGAAAGTAAAAGAGTAAAACTCTTATTCGATGTCGATGAAGAGATTGACTCTACTTACCATTACCTTAAATTTACACACAAAAATGCGACCTATTTATATAGAGTCCATAACAACGAATTTGAGATTCCTAAAGCAATTACTGCCTATGAAGGTAGATGGGAAATGTCGTTTGTTGCCTGTGATGAAGTCGCTAATAGTGACTCAACAATTACAGCAAATTATATTTATGCATCCGAGCCTGTTGTTGCTGATGTTCTTAAAGGAAATTTAGGCATTATCCATACATCGGAAGAATTTACCTTATTGTCTCAACTAGTTGAAGGAACATTTGACCATTTTGAAATTCCTAATGGTTGTACTTACATCACTTCGTACTTCTTATCTCAAGCAAGTAACGAATTTGCTGTTAACGTTCCTTATACAGTTGTGACTATCGAGGATCACGCTTTCTATGAAAGTGGATGTACAAGAATTGATTTTGAAGAAGGCTCTCAATTAGCTTCTTTGGAAGATTATGCCTTATATAGAATTCCTAATTTGGAAGATATCAATTTCCCATCGTCTCTTTCAAGATGGGGCAATTACAACTTAAGTGGTTGTGGAAGTGAGTATGTCACCTTTGGTGCTAATTCAAATTTAAGAATCTTATCTTCCTATGCTTTTTGGAATATTCCAAAACTCAAGAAGTTATATCTTCCTGATAGATTACAGCAATTCTCAGGAGGTACTGCAGTAGTCAAGGGTTGTCCTTTATTAAATGAGATTTGGTTCCCTAACACAATTAATGTTCCAATCCCATTAGAAGCAATTCAAGACTGTCCTGTATTAAGCAAAATTACGTTGCAAAGTAACTTCAATGTTAACGCAAACTTTGGTAACTGTACTTCCCTAACTAGAGAATCAGTTATTCAAATGTTTAGGAACTTAAAAGACTTATCGAATGCTGCTTCAAAAGTTATCTCAATTCATCAAACTGTCTATGACAGGCTAGAGGAAGAAGATATCGATATTGCCACAAATAAAAACTGGACAATCGGTATTGTTGGTGGAGACAATCCATTAGCAGGTAAGTCATTCCATTATGAGAATAGTCAAATCTCGATTGATCTAGAATTCTCTTGCGGATTTGGCTGTATCTCAATTGATGCTAATGCAGTCAACTTCACATACGAATATTTATCTGACACTACATTCAAGATTGATATTTCAGGTGGAGATTATATCCCAAGTGCGTGGGGTAACTTTATGCCAGTCCCAGTTGGTGAAGTCATAAATGACACAGGTGTTATTACTTTCAGTAGTGGTGAAGCTTCTTCAGTGAAACTAAAAACTTATTCCAATAATAATGTTGGAACAAATAGAACATTCAATTTAGTGAGGGAGGGAGACTAGTATGGAAGTAGTCATTGAAAAAGGAAGAAAAGTCCTAAAAGCAAAAGATGGATATATCATTCAAAGTGTGACTGATGGCTCTATCTTAGGCAAAAAACTCATTCTAGGTAAAAAGGACTCCGAAATTCATTATCACGAGATTCCTATAGAAATCCCAAGCGAAGAATAAGGAGGTTTAATCGATGGGTTTATTTGACATCTTTAAACGAAAAAAGAAAGTAGTAGTGCCCATTGATTATGACACTAGACTTTTTCAAACAACCCTAAACTTGTTCAGCGATTTTGGGGATAACATTAACGCTAGTGATGTGGTGAAAATCTGCATAGATAGAATTGCCACTCATTCAGCAAAGCTGAAACCACGATATGTGAAGACTCAGGATGATAAAACTGTGCTTGAGAAGAAAGGCAATTTAGCTTACTTACTCAAGTTTCAGCCTAATCCTATGATGACACCATATGATTTCATCTATCGAGTGGTCACATTACTCTATTTAAATAACAATGCGTTCATATACCCAGTGTATGATCCATTAACATATGACCTCTTAGAGTTATGGCCAATAAAACCTAATTCAGTTGAGGCGTTAAAAGATGAGAGCGGAGAACTTTATCTCCGTTTTTATTTCACTGACAAGAAAGCATTCACGCTCCCATACGAATCCATTATTCATTTAAGAAGATTCTATGGAACAAACGATATCTTTGGTGGAAGCGGTGCTGTTAGCGACCACGCTGCTCTATTAAAAACCATCAAGATCAATGATTCGGTTTTGCAAGGGTTAGATAACGCTATCAAAACATCATTCCAAATCAAAGGTTTATTAAAAATAAACGGAATGCTTAATGAGAAGGATAAGCAAGCTCAAAAGGCTGAATTTGAGAAAGCACTTAAAGATTCAGTTGAGAGTGGGGGTTCTTCCATTGTTCCTGTCGACTTGAAAGCAGACTATGTTCCTCTTTCAGTTGATCCAAAACTAGTGGACAGTAACACGCTTACATTCCTTCAAAAGAAAATTATTACTTACTTTGGTGTGAGCGATGCCATCTACGATAACAAGTACAACGAAAATGAGTACAACGCCTTCTATGAAGGAGTTATCGAAGGTATTGCAATCGCATTGTCTGAAGCATTTTCCAAAGCGTTATTAACAAGAAGTCAGTTGGAACATGGTGAGCAAATCATCTTCTATTCCGAAAGACTTCAATATGCTTCTTGGAACACCAAAGTCCAAGCTATCGAGAAATTGATGGGTCTTGGCATCCTCTCTTTAAATGAATCTAGAGCACTTCTAGGGTTCGAACCAATTGAGGGAGGCAATCGAAGACTTCAATCACTCAACTATGTTGATGCTGATAAAGCCAACGATTATCAACTACAACCAATCATCTTACAACCTAAGAAAAAGGAGGATCCAAAAGATGGAGAAGGAAACTAGATTCTCTTCAATCGAAACTAGAAGCGATGATGAGAACAAGAAAATGATTGTTGAAGGCTACGCAATTGTCTTTGATGAAGAAACCTTAATCGGTGATGAAGAGAGAGGATTCATCGAAGTGATTGATAAAGGTGCCTTAGCAAGTACCAATATGAAAGATGTGCCATTTAAGTACAATCACAACGATGTCACATTGATCTTAGCGAGAACTAGAAATGGTTCTCTTTCTTTAGAAGTCGATGAAAAAGGACTCAAAATTAGAGCAGAACTCATCGATACAACCAGTAACGTGGATATTTATAAATCCATTGTTGCAGGGTTATTAGACAAGATGTCATTTGCTTTCACTGTTAAAAGTCAAAGCTGGGATAGAAGTGGAAAGATACCAAAAAGAACGATTACGGCAATTGATCGTCTCTTTGATGTATCCGTTGTTGATTTGCCTGCATACGACCAAACTTCCATCCAAGCAAGTGCTCGTTCTTTAGAGTTGGTGGAGACCGAACTAAAGGCATTGGATGATGCAGAGAACTTAGAACGTAGAAAAGTGATTGCCAAACGCATAAAAATCAAAACTAAAAATTAGGAGGAATTCATTTTATGAATTTAGAATTACGTTTAAAGGAAATTAAGACCCGCCTTGAAGAAATTAGGGGTCTTGCTGAAACCGAATCCGATGTCGAAAAACTTGATGCTTTAGACAAAGAATCCGATGAATTAATCAATGAACGCAAAGCCATCGAAAAGAAACTCGCTATGAGAGGCAAATTCGATGTCAAAGAAGTCATTGAAACAAAACACGAGAATAACGAAGAACTCGAAGCACGTGGCAAAGCCTTAAAAGAAGGTAGAACTGTCACAATTGCTGCTGATGGTGTTTTACTCCCTGAACACGTTGATGACAAAATCTCACCTGTTCCTTTCCGTGAAGTCTCTACTTTGGTAGAACAAGTTCACACCGTTAACTTAAAAGGTGGCGAAACCTACAAGAAATCTTTCGTTAAATCTCATGGCACTGGTGGTTTAACTGCTGAAGGTGATCCATATACAACTGCTGAACCTGAATTTGGTTACTTAACCATCTCCAAGGTCAAAGTTACTGCTTATGCAGAAATCACCGAAGAGCTCGAAAAACTTCCTGCTGCTGATTACCAAGGTGAAGTTGTCAAAGGAGTCAACATCGCTTTAAGAAAGAAAATCTCCGAACAAATCTTACGTGGCGCGGGTACCACAAACACATTCAAGGGCATCTTCTCAGCTAACTGTGAAGCACTTGCTGATGCAACTGACCTTGAAATCTCTGCTATCGATGAAAACACACTCGATGAAATCGTTTACGCCTATGGTGGTGATGAAGAAGTCGAAGGTGGCTGTGTCCTCATCCTCAACAAGAATGACTTACGTGCATTCGCTGGTTTAAGAACTAGAGAAGGTAGAAAAGTCCACACTGTTGACTACAAGGCTAAAACAATCGATGGCATCCCATTCATCATCTCTTCACATTGCAAAGCAATTTCTGCATCTGCAACACAAGTTGGTGAATATGGTATGGCTTATGGTCCACTCGCTAACTACGAAGTCCCAATCTTCAGTGGTGTTGAAGTAGCCAAATCCACTGATTACAAATTCAAAGATGGTATCATCTGCTACAAAGCATCAGTCTTCACTGGTGGTAACGTAGTTGGTTACAAAGGCTTCTTAAGAGTCAAGAAAGCAGCTGCTTCTCAAAACTCTAATGAAGACAACTCCGAACAAGACGGAGAATAAGACTTAGGTCGAAACACGGAGGAGTGCCCGCTAACCTTGATAAGTCGCTAGTCGCAATGTAAGTGAAATGGGAGAAATCCCTTTTTGTTTACATGAAGGCGGGTCCTTCCGTTTAAGTGTAATAGGAAGAATTTTAACGAATAGATAGAAGAGGAGGTGTTGAAAATGTCGAGCGAAAACATGCTTAATTTGATGAAGAAAGCTCTGCTTATCCCTGCAACCGAAAACTACGCTGATGATGAAATATCCGTTCATATCGCCTCGTGCCGCCAGTTACTAATCACAACTGGAGTTCCTCGTGAAATCGCTGAATCGGACAATCATCCTTTAGTGACAGCTCTTATTACCATATATGTGAAGACAAACTTCGGATTTAAAAGCGATGGGACAGTGAAAGAACTTCCTAAGAGCTTTGACGTCTTACTCAGGCAACTATGTTTACATAATCCTGAGGTTGATGGAGGTTCATCCTCGTGATAGCGTACCCTAATTCCGGCAACATTTCCTTATTCCTATTACGTGTTAAAACAGCTGAAGATGACTTGGGCAACCAAGGATATCGGTTGGTCGACTCCAAGGAGGTGGTAGGGATGATAAGCTCTA
This sequence comes from uncultured Erysipelotrichaceae bacterium, assembly GCA_902800025.1. Lineage (GTDB taxonomy): Bacteria > Bacillota_I > Bacilli_A > RFN20 > CAG-826 > UBA2450. The sequence continues at coordinate 27,747 of CADCDA010000012.1, forward strand.
TCACTTCTAAGGAATTCTATTCATCAAAACAAACTCAAACGAAGGTGGACTTTAAGGTCTCCATTCAAGCGTTCATCTATGATGGAAGCAAATATATCTATATTCAAAGAGAAGACAAAATATATGAAGTTCAACGTACATATCAAAATGGTATGTGGATGGAATTATATGCATCTGAATCTTCTTTGAAGAAGGAGGAAATTCAAGGATGGAACCTATGACACCTGAAAAATTACCAGTTGAAATCGAACGTGCCGTTAGAGATTACACAAAAGATGTTGAATTAGCGATAGTTCAACGTTTGGACAAAACGGCAGATCAAATACTGGATTACATCAAATCAAACGCTCCAAAGAGAAGTCATTCAGGTGAGCACTTAGCGGATGCGTTTATTAAAGAATCCTATGGTGAAGGAGTAAATCAAACAATTGTTATCTATTCGAAAACCAAAGGATCAATCGTTCATCTAATAGAACTTGGCTTTAGACATCGAAATGGAAAGATGGTCGCTGCTCGTCCGTTTATGAGACCTGCATACGATGAATTCTCTCCAAAGATGCTAGAGGATATTCAAAAGATTATCGAAAGGGGTGGTGAATAATGCTTAAAAAACTTAGACAAGTATTGCTTACAGTCCTTCCGACAGTTATTTACGCTCATATCGATTATGATAATGAGCAAAACGCTGATCCACCTTTGATTGTCTATCAAGAGATTGGCAAAAGACCTCCTCAATTTGGAGATGATAAGCCAGTTTACTACGTAAGAACGATACAAATCACATTAATAACGAAGAAAAAAGATGAAGCCCTAGAAGAGAAACTCGAAAGAGCATTGCTCAACAAAGACTACATCTTTTCTTTAACAACGGAGTTTAGAAACTCTGATGGCTCTATAAGTAGAGTCTATGAAATTAGGCTGGAGGAATTTAAATATGCCAAATAACAAAATTACATTCGGTTTACGAAATGTTCATTACGCCATTGCCAATCAAGATAACAATGGTAACTGGAGCTTTGATACTCCAGTCGCTCTACAAGGAGCACAAGAATTCTCAAGTGAAGTAGTGGGTGGAAGCACCAATGTCTACGCAGATGATACTTTATATGCATCTTTAGTGCAAAATGCTGGTAGAACATTAACTCTTAAATTCACCGAAATCCCTGATGAATTCAAAACAGCAGTTCTTGGGTACAAGAGACTTGCCAATGGTAACTTAGTGGAAATCGCTAATGCACCTGTTGTCACATTTGCTCTTGGTTTCGAGTTCCAAGGCGATGCTAAAGCAAGAAGAGTTTGGTACTTCTTATGTAGTGTTACTCCAATTGCTGAAGCAACCAAATCTAAAGCGGATTCAATTGAAGCAAACAGTGTTACTCTCAACATTACTGCTAGACCAATCGAAGTTGGCGATGATTTAATCACCAATTGCGTGTCTGCTAAAGGTGATAGTAACTACACTAACTTCTTAACAACCGCACCTGTGATTCCTGAAATCCCTGCATCTAATCCATAGGAGAGAGAATCATGGAACGTACAGTTAAACTCAATGGGAAGGAACTAAGACTAGCTTCTTCCCTTTTTACTATCATTTCCTATAGGAATGTTTTCGGAACTGAACTATTTGATGATGTTGAAAAGCTAGATAAAGCAATGCAAACAAATAAGAACGATGTCGGTAGGTTTATCGATGTCCTTTTTAGACTAATCTACGTGCTTCATAAACCTTTCTATGCTGATTCATACGATCACTTCCTTCAATCTTTTGACTTCAGTGTTCTTTCTAACGTGGAAGAATTAACTGTTTTGGCGAATACGATTGGTGAACTTCTTGGTGAAGTGAAGAAACAATCTAATGGAACTGATTTAGCCCCAAAACAATAAAGCCAGGGGAGAACATCACGGCAAACATAATTTTTAACCTGGCTCAATTAGGAATACCGATTCGTGATGCGGAATTCTTTGATATTAGGACTTACCTTGACATAGTCAAATTACAAAAATCCATCTATGAAGAAGGTGGTTCTAAACAAGCGACTCAAGCAGATATTGATGCTTTTTTAGGGTAGGAGGTGAGAGAAATGGCAGAAGCGATTAAAGGTCTTAATATTAAGCTCGGACTTGATACCACTGAACTAGAGGCTTCTATCAAATCTCTCAATTCCGACTTAAAAGAACAACAACGTGATTTAGCCGCGATTAATAAAAACTTAAAATACGATTCTTCTAACGTTGATCTATGGAAGCAAAAGCAATCTAAGTTAAACGAAGTTCTTCAAACTACAAAGAAGAAATTAGATGAGCAAAAGAAGGCTCTTGATGTTGCTAGAGAAGGCGTCAAATTAGGTACTGTTTCTGAGCAAGAGTTCAACAAGATGCAACGTGCCATCCAATATACGGAGGCAGAAGTAGCAAAGCTAAATAAGGAACTTAAAGAGACTGAAGGTAAGATTTCAAATCTCGGTAGTGTTAATGTTGAGAAACTCTCAGCAATTGGATCAGCGATGACCAAATACATTACCGCTCCAGTTACAGCAGCAGTCACAGCTTTATCAGCTTTAGCATTAAAAACCACTGAAACAGTAAATGAAATGTCCGATACCGCTAAACAACTTGGTGTTGGACTTGAAGCGATGCAAAAGTGGGAATATGCAGCAAAGCAACTAGGTAGTGAAACCCAATACCTTGATAAGGCATTCCAAAAGGTTAACAACTTATTAGGTCAAATTGCTAACGGAGATGATGTCTCTGAACAATTAGCAAAGATAGGCTTAACAATGGATGATTTAGCAGGTTTGGATGCGGAACAGGCATTCGCTAAAATCCGTAGTTCTATTGCTAGTGTGGAAGATGCTGCCACAAGAACTGCTTTTGCAAATCAATTCTTTGGAGATAAATTAGGGACTTTACTTAACCCTGTTTTATCTGCTTCCGAAGAAGAGCTTCAATCTTGGATGGATGAAGCTGAGAAAGTCGGTATTGTATCCGAAGAAGATGCAGAAATTACTGGTGCTCTTGGTAATGAAATCTATGCACTCAAACAAGCATTCCTTTCTTTGAGAACTGAACTTGCAACTGCATTAGCTCCGATTATCACAAAGATAGTGGAGTTCTTAAGAGAAAAAGTAATACCAAAAATTAAAGAACTTATTCAAAAGTTCAATGAAATGTCCACAAGGATGAAGGGAATCATAGGCGTTGTTACGGCAGTAGCAGCGGCGATTGGACCAATTCTTACAATCGTTGCTAAAGCAATAACGATGTTTATGAAGTTCAAAGAAGTTCTTGGAACAGTCAGTGAAGCATTTAAAGCTGTCGGTGGTGCTGCTAAGGCAGGCCCATGGGCTGCACTCATTGCTTTGATAGCGGTGTTACTTCTTCAAAACGAAAACTTCAGAGCCTTACTCAAAAGGGTTCTTGAAATAGTTCAACAGTTAATCGACAAAATAGTCGAACTTGTTGGAAGAATCATCGAAAAATTGAAACCAATCCTCGACATCTTAATGAATGTTATTAATCAAATCATTGATGTATTGGTCGAGGTTATAGATGGCATCCTAGATGTTGTCATGATGGTGCTAGATGAAGTAGTAAAACTACTTGAGAAACTCATTGATCCAATAACTAGAATCTTAGAAATGCTTACGGCAATCTTGATTCCTGTCACTCAACTGATAGCAAAAATACTTCAAGTTGTGGCAAAGATTCTTCAATTAGTTATTGGACTTATTGTTCAGATCATTGAAGCAGTAATTGAGTTAATCGATGGGGTTTTGAATATCTTAATCGAAATCATCAACGTAATAGTGGACATCTTAGGTGCTGTTATAAATGTTGTAGTGACTTTGCTCGACATCTTGGTCGATATTCTAGAACCAATCCTCGAGATCATCTTGGCAATTCTAGAACCACTTATCGAATTCATCTCAGGAATTATAGAAATCATCGCTTCCTTATTCGAAGTGTTGATGCCTCTTATTGAGATTTTCTTAACACCAATTATGGACATCCTTGATGTGATCTTTGAAATCATTGAGGCAATTTCTCCTATTTTGGTGATTATTGGGAATGTCATTAAAGCGGTAATTCTTCCTGTTCTCCAACTCTTGATGCAAATCTTAAAACCAATCCTAGATATCCTCAGTGCCATTATCAATGCGATTAAATGGATTTTGGATCACACAGTTGGTTGGTTAATTAAGTTAATCGAAAAGATGTTTGGCACAGGTGACTTTGATGCAGAAAATACGGTCAAAACAACAAGCAATTCATATATGAATACTGACAATTCTCGTACAACAAATAATGTCACTATTAACACTAGTGGCGATGTTGATATGGATTCAATTAATGAAGCTTTAGGAGGTGCTTACTAATGAGAAGAAAACTATATTTAGTTAACGAAGTTGGTAGCACCTTCTATTTTGATTACGCACATAGTTGTGTCATTGAAGAAATGGATGGCTTTGGGTTTGAATTCGACATCGACTATGAAGAGTTTGATTCAAGGTTTGTTGAGACAAAACGCAAGATTCCTCAAAGAACCCTTGATTTAACCCTTGATTTCTTTGATGGGTATCACGGTTTTACTCGATGGAGAGAATTCATTACTAAAAGTAAAGAAGTTCGACTCTTCTATGAAACATCTGTTGGGAAAAAATATTGCTACGTTAATGTTGTCTCTTCGTCAAAAGCACAGTTAGAAAGTGGAGTGCTTAAAAGCAAGGTGAAGATTGATTGTCTATCTCTTTGGCTTGTAAATAAGTCTGCTCATATAGAAGTTACTGATGCTGGTGGTGGAAAGATTTATACGTATCAATACCCATATGTGTATGCAGTCTCCTTCAATGGAAAAGTCACTGTTAATAATGAATCATCTAGGAACGTACCTTTGGTAATTAGATTAATTGGCAATTGCTATAACCCTAGAGTAATCATTCGTCAAAATGGCGTTGATCTACAAACTTTAAGACTGATAGTTGATGAAAGAGACGAACCAACGATTGTTATTTGCTCTGAACCAACTAATCAATACATCAAGTGGCTTTTAGATGCAGAAGAACAAGACTATTACGATAAGCAAGACTTTAGCTGTGAAAACTTCTTATTCTTACCACCCGGCGAAAGTGAAATATTCTTTGATCCTGGAGTAAGAGAAGAAGCGACCTGTGAAATCTCGTTTAAAGAAGAATACATTGCTCATTAGGAGGTGCCTATGCAACTTATCTTTTTAAGTGAACAAGACTTATCAGTAATGGACTATGGTTACGCCACTGATGACTTCGATATTATTCTTGATGCGTTAGTACCTCAAAAGTCAAAATTCACAGTCAATAAACAAAGTTTAAAAGCCAAAGTTGGTGACTTATTAATCGTTAAGGAAAATGGTTATCCATATGTTGGAATAATCACCTCTATAAAAACTGATGAAAAGTTACAAACAAAGGTGGAAACAAAGGACTATTTATCTCTTCTTGATGTAGATGTTCCTCTTCCAAGAACTTTTAGTGGTAACTCAGCTCAATTCATTGTGAACCTAATAAACAACACATTTAAGTATTCAGGTGACACATATCAAAATGTCAGTTATCTCGAAACATCGGTTGAAGTGGTGAAGAACTGTAATCTAACTTATGAAGCAGACACTAAAGAAAACATCTTGGATTTAGTAGAGGAATTCTCTAAGACCTATGGCATTAGACTTGAATACCAAGTTGTCCTTGCTAATGGAAAGTTTTCCAAAATTAGAATACGAGTTGTTTCTGCTAAAGTTGGTGTCACTATGAAATCAACTCTTGGTGGTATTACAAATCTCAATGTAAATGACACAAACGAAATAAGTTTAAACAAAGTTTATTACATACCAAAAGCTGAGAATACGCAGCATACAAGTCAAGTTATATATTACTTAACAAATGATGGGCAAGTGGTAACAACAGCACCTGCTCTTAAACGTATTCCTAAAGTGAAGATGAAGTACGAATTCTTTTCCGACAAGGATTATGATTCGCTTCTTACTAAGGCTACAAAAGCATTAGTGGATTCTTCACTAGAACACACGATCACATTTAATTTCTCATTTATCACCAATCAAATTGATGCTCTTCAAGAACTAAAAGTTGGTGCAATTGTGAGATTCATCACGGAAAGTAAGACCTACGATACCATTGTTTCTAAGATGGAATTCAAAGGAACTTTCAACGTCGCTAAGGTCACACTTGGTGAATATCGCCTGTCTTTGACAGACAAACTCAAATTATTCGATAGGAGGTCTGCTTAATGGCTATTCAAAAAATTACATTCGATGCCGCTTCGGTATCAAGCAAAATGGATGCCGATATCAATCACTTTTTAACTAGTGGTGTGAATGGCATTTTTTACGGCATTTTAGGTAGATGCCAAGCTTCAGTCAGTAATAACTATATTTCTTTCCAAAATGGTTACGTACAGGTATACGGAAGAAGAATCTTTGTTGAGAGTGGAACTAAGATATCGGTTTCTTTGGATGGATCAGCTTATGGCATTGTTGTTATCAAAATTGATTTAGGAAACAATGCAATCTCGCTAGAGAAGAAAGAAGCTAGTTCTACTTATCCAACTTTAACTCAGCAAGATTTGATGAATGGTGGTCTCATCTATGAATTTCCACTTTGTAGATATACCAAAACCTCATCTTCAATCACTTTGGATTCTACATATGATCCACCATATATTAAAAATGACCAAACAAAGATTAACGAGAAAGCAACTGAAGTCAAAAATGATGCTAGCTCCAAATATGGTTATCTCTATGATGGCTGGTCACACTTGTCTTATGGTCACTGTTATACATTTGATAACATCAACTCATTAAACGCCTATAACGGAATTATTAGTGTTTATGTCGGTGGAACAAATGTTATTTTCTGCGGAGCTTCAGTAGGTGGAAGTGGTGGCATCGTTCATTACCGCTATAACGGTCAAGATTGCACACTTTCATGTCAACTAACTAGCAGCAAACTATATGTCGAAGATAGTAGGGGGAATGAACCAAAATATGCAAGAGTTATTAGATAGATTATTTTCACCAAACAAGATTTTATTGGTGTATCGCTGCGGTTCTTCAATCTTTGGACTAAGCGAGGATGAAAGCGATAAAGATTTTACTGTCGTCATTGATGGATTTGATAGTTGCAATGTAGTCAAAACTGATGATTGCGATTTCTTTACCTTTGGTAGAAGTTATTTTGAGAAGCTTAAAAACTTCGATAAAGGGTGTCTAACATATTTCCTTTGTTGGTTAGACAACACACTTCTCGCCAAAGAAAACATCGTATATGTTGATGATTCAATCAAAGACCAACTTGATGAGTTCTTATTTATCGATTTCAAAAAACATTTTAAAGATTGGCTTTATCGCTTGATTGCTTATTTTGGTATCAGGCTTGAAAACTACAAGGATGAAAAGAGTCTTTATCATTTGTATCGAGTCGAATCTCTTATCAGGCATTATAAAGAAACTGGCAAATTTGAATACTTCTTCTCTAAAGAGAACTTCGAATTAGCTAAAGACCTTAAAACAAAAATGAACATAGAAAAGCATCTCCCAAGATTAAAGGAGATTTTTTCTTACTTATTAAATGTTTATGAGGAGGAACAAGAATGAGTCACATCGTAGAAATCATCATAACAACAGCATCTATCATCACTGCATTGGGAGTAATCTTTGGGATTCTATTTGCCTTATTCAAATGGCTTATGAAAAGAGATAAAAACGATGCAGAAATCAAAGAGATAAAGGAAGAACAATCCATTCTCACCAAAGGTGTTCTTGCCTGTCTTAAAGGTTTAAAGGAACAAGGATGTGATGGTCCAGTTACAGTAGCAATTGCCGAAATCGAGGATCACATTAACAAACAAGCTCATAAATAGGAGGAGCAAATATGAACCAAATCTTACTTAATGTTTTAGCTGCTGTAGTGACGGCAATTATCCTTCCTCTCATTTCCTATATTGGAGTGAGATTTTCCACTTATCTTAATAACAAGATTAAAGATGAAACCGCTAAGAGGTTATTGAACGAAGCGACACAAATCGTTCTTAACGCAACTAGAGTGGTTTTTCAGACCTATGTTGAAGCTTTGAAAGCAGAAGGTAAATTCGATAAAGAAGCTCAATTAATTGCCCTTAACAAGGCTAAATCGATTGTCCTAGCAGAACTTAAAGAAGACACTAGGTCATTCATTGAAAAGAATTATGGAGACTTAACTTCATGGATTACAAATCAAATTGAAGCATCAATCAATATTCTTAAAAACGCATAAAACGATTCAAAACGTACTCAGGCTCTCTACCAAGGGAGCCTTTTCTTACAGGAGTCGGACTATGAATCAAGAACTAAAGTTAGAACTAGCCAAAGCATTTATTGATTATGTATGGCTTAAAGGAAAAATCTCTGATGAAGAAAGGTCAAAAAGTGAGGCTATCATCAAAGAAAAATTAAATCCAAAAAAAGTGTAAAAGGTCGCTGACGAAATAAATTGGTCGCGGCAGTATAAATATGAATAGGGCGGGCGAAAGCCCATATATTTTTTACCCTATGGAATCCCATCGGTTGCCGAGGGGAACAAAACAAAGAAAGGAGAAAACTATGAAGAAAAGAGTAGTGGCTTATGCGAGAGTTTCTTCCAAATCTAGATCACAAGCACATTCATTGGAATTTCAAAAATCATATTGGAATGAAAAATTAGCAACTGATCCTGATTATGAATTTCTCGGTTTATATGCCGACCACGGAATAAGTGGTAAATCCATTAAGAACAGGACTCAGTTCCTACGAATGATTCATAAAGCAATGGATGGAGGAATAGATATTATCTTTACAAAATCAGTGCAAAGGTTTGCTCGTAATACGGAAGAGTTGTTATCAATTGTTCATGAATTAAGAGATATCGGTGTTGCTGTTGTATTTGAAAAAGAAAACATTAATACCTTACAAATAAAAAGTGACTTGTTTCTTACGGTTGCCGCTGCTGTGGCAGAAGAAGATTTATCTAGATACAGGGCGAATGTTGTTTGGAGCATTGAAGAATCATATAAAAGAGGAAAACCAATTTCTTTTGGTGGAAGAGTCTTTGGATATCATGTTGGAAAAAATTGTGCTTTGACCATCAACGAGGAAGAAGCTGAAGTAGTTAGAAAAATCTTTGAACTATACATAGGTGGATATAGTCTTAATGACCTTAAGAATTACTTAGATTCCAAAGGAATTAAGTCACCTATGGGGAGTGTATGGTCGAATTCGACGTTAAGTGGAATTCTTCGAAATGAAAAATATATAGGCGATGTGATGCTTCATAAAGAAATTCAGGTAAATGGTGTTAGGAAAGTGATTAGAAATAAAGAAGTGAATCAGTATTATATCGAAAATCATCACCCTGCAATTATTACAAAAGAAGTTTTCAAAAAAGCACAGGAAGTAGCTAAATCAAGAAGAAATCCGTTATTGGTTGGATTAGTAAACAAGGAATATCCTTTTACAGCGTTAATTGAATGTTCCTGTTGCCATAAGAAGTTCCATCATAAATTCAATCATTCGAGTTCTAATTATTCTGCTCCTTGGTATCGATGCTCTTCTACTAGAGATAAATGCACTTCGACAGCGATTAGAGAAGACATTTTAGAAGAACTCTTTATTGAGGCATTTAATGAGTTCGTTAGAAATAAATATCAAGGGGTTGAAGAACAAGACTACCAATCTCAAATAGATGCCAAAGAAAAGGAAGAACAGGAATTAACTAAACTATACGCTAATGGTTGGATATCTAAAGAAGATTATGATTCCGAACTTAACCAAATCTTGGAAATAAAAAATAAGCTGTTAAAAGAACAGAGTTCTTTAAAATCGAGACTAATCACTGATAGAGATTATAAAGAACTCAAGGTATTTGACCCAACAAAGGTAACGAAATTCCTTAAAAAATGCATTGTCAAAAGAGATACCATCGAATTTCATTTTTACAATGGTGTAATCATTTCAAAAAAAGTAATAAATAGGAGGATTTATCACTATGTCACAAACTAATGTCAGGATTATCAAAGCAAATCCATTTAATTTTAAGAACGAGGCCACTGAATCACGCTTATTAAAAGTAGCGGCATATGCACGTGTCTCCACTGATAGCGAAGAACAAGAAGACTCATTCGATAGGCAAGTAAGTTACTACAGCAATTATATCCAATCGAATCCTGAATGGGAGTTTGTCAAAGTCTATAGTGATCCAGGTATTTCAGGAACAAAGGCAGAATCTAGGCCTGGCTTTATGGAAATGATGGAAGACTGTAGAAAAGGAAAGATTAATAGAATATTAGTTAAATCGATAGCTCGTTTTGCTAGAAATACTGTTGATGCTCTCAAGTATATTAGAGAACTAAAAGAACTTGGTATCAGCGTTTATTTTGAAGCACACAACCTTGATACTGGCACAAGTGGTGGCGAAGTCCTATTAACAATTCTTGCTGCAACTGCCGAGGAAGAATCTAGAACAATTTCTAAGAATATCAAATGGACATATCAAAAGAAATTCGAAAGAGGGGAGTTTGTTTTTAATTATTCTCAATTCCTCGGGTTGAAGAAAACTGATGAAGGATTTGTTATTGTTGAGGAAGAAGCTGAAACTGTACGAAGAATTTATAGAGAATTCTTAAGTGGTGGATCATATCAACAAATTGCAAAAGGATTAAACGAAGACAATGTAAAAACACCTAGTGGAAGGGGAAAGTTTTCTGCCCCTGTTATCAAAAGCATCTTAACAAATGAAAAGTATTATGGTGCTTGTATGATGGGGAAGACATTTAAACCTGATGTTTTATCTAAAAGGAGATACAAAAATACAGGTCAAGTTGATTCCTACTATGTAGAAAACGCACTTCCTCAAATTGTTTCAAAAGAAACTTGGGATAGGGTTCAATTTGAGATTAAAGAAAGAGATGAAAATAGAGGTGTTTCAAATAAAGTTTATGGCAAATTCTCTAGTGCATATCCTTTTTCCAAAATTATTAGATGTGGTTGTTGTGGTTCCTTATTTGTTCGTAATAAGAATATGAGGGGGCACGGTAAAAATATACCTTGTTGGACTTGTTCGAGTCATTTTTATCATAGTGATTCATGCCCTCAAAAAGGCATCTCTGAAGAATCAATAAAGAGAGCATTTGTAACTGTTATTAACGAAATAGCTGAAAATGTTGTAGAACTTAAAAAGGTTGTTGCTGATTCAATTAGAAAATCTATGATGAATACCCCAAAATTTACGCCTGAACAACTAGAAGAAGAAATTATTGATTTACAGGAAGATATGTTGGAACTCCATAAAAGAAAAACAAAAGGTTTAGTATCTCCAAAAGATTATGCAGAACAAGGACAAGCTCTCGCAGATAAAATAGACTTAAAGAAGAGATTGCTTGATGACATTAAATCCAAGATGATTCTTACCGAACTTACAGCAAAACGAATGACCGAGATTGAAGAGGTTCTTTCTACTCTTAAGCCTACCGATGACTTTAACGAAATTATATTTAGAAAAATGGTGGAGTCTATCACCGTAAACGATAGAACAAAGTTGACATTCAAATTCAAGGTTGGCATCGAAAAAACAATAGAAACCGAAATAAAATGATTAAAGCCTAGTGGATGAATAATCTGCTAGGTCTTTTTTTATGCTTTTGATCAAATGCTTAATAGAAAAACATTGAAGGTTTTATAATTATGGTGGTATTCTATAACGATTTAAAGATGCACATGGCTTTAAATGGGAGGCTTGGGATATCTTCAAGGAGGAGATTTAAATGTTTCATTTTATTGATGACAAAGATTTTTTGAGCAACTTAAGAAGTACTTGTGCTGACTTAGTCAATCAACTTAAACAAGAGATTAATCGCAACGATGTTATGGAAGTTGACGCATATCTTGTTGGGAGTGGTGCACGTAACTTAATAACACAAAACGGAAACGAACCCGTTGATTTGGACTACCAATTAGAAGTGGTTTCGCTTAACGGCATAGAGTGGAATGAATGTAGAAAAATAAAAGAATATGTAAGAAACGAATACAACGAAATCTTATGTAGAAATGGGTGGTCTGATTGTAGTGATTCCACATCAGTTCTTTCTACCGAATACCGTTATTTTACAAAAGGCAATAACACAAAGTTTAAAATCGATTTAGCTATTATAGTTAAGGATAATAAAGGGAATTGGTGGAGATTGATCCACAAGAAAACTGGTAATTTCAATACCGATGAATGGGTTTGGGAACAAGGAAGAGATTCCAAAGGTCTTGAAAATAGAGTAAGTAAGCTTAAGCAAAATGCCTATTGGGAAGAGGTAAGAGAAGTTTACCTTGAAAAGAAAAATCATTATTTAAGAAGAAATGATTATAATCACCCATCTTTCATTTGCTATATAGAAGCCGTTAACGAAGTTTACTATAAATATTTCAACAAATAATGCATTCGAATCCCATAGGGTGCTATAATTTGTAGCAGACCAATATTGATGCCCCTTGCTTTTAGTAAAGAATGTATCAATATTGTTGTACTAACACAATTTAGTTAAATAGGATTGATACAAAGTGTCAGTCCTTTTATTTTTTGTTATCATATTGTTATGGAAAAAGGAATAAAACCAATTTACCCAAATTCTCAATTCAAATCCTTTTGTTACATCAAAAGTGTAATTACTAGAC
>CADCDA010000013.1 GCA_902800025.1 uncultured Erysipelotrichaceae bacterium
ATTATGATTATTTCTCAGACAACAATGGTGATTATGTTGGCAAGCTCTCTTTGACATACCGATACATATTGAAGAATTGGTTAAACGAAGAAGGATATAGAGATGGAAAAACACTTTATAGTGGCACATTTGGAAACTACCTTACACAACATAGTAAGAACTTTAATAAACCGATGACAAAAGTGGTATTCCATTCAAATTATGGAAATGACGAACTTATAAGTTATCAATATGTCTTAACAGGAGAAGGCATTATTGACTACTATCCAGACAACGATCCTGTTAGAGATGGCTATACATTCGTAGGCTGGTTTATCGATCCAGAAGGAAATGAATCCGCAAACTGGAAGACTGTGTCGGGAGATACATATAATGTATACGCCGTTTGGAATAGCGGTGGTGTTGACCCTGATAAAGGTAAAACCGTTGAGAATCCTTTCACTGTCAGCGAAGCTATTTCACATATCGCTAGTTATGGTGATGACGGAAACATTTACTATGTAACAGGCACTATCAAAGGTGATATTTTAAAGAGTACTTATAATGAATTGTACAAATTTGATATCACTGATGGAAAAGCAGACTTCACCTGTTATTATGTAACTCTTAATAATGGTGTCGTTCCTCAAACCGGAGATCAAGTAATCGTCTCTGGCCAACTCATGTTATATGATGGTAGGATTTATGAAACTAAATCTGGAACAGGACGCCTAGTTAGTATTTTATAAAAGTAGGTTATAAACTTTCATATAGTTCATTAAATGTCATTGTTTTTAATGGCATTTTTTGACAAAAGTCAACCTTTGAGATTAGAATATTACCTATGAACGAGACTGAAATTAATCAAAGCAAAGAGCCAAAAGTCTTAGATGTTTTGCCTTTAAATAAAGGAAGAAGGTTTTTAACGTTCCTTGGTGACTTTTTCCTTAATTTCGTTTTGTCTTATATATTATTTTCAATAATGGTGCTTCCATTAGGCCAGCTTTTTACTAGCTACACTGCTAGACAAACGGAAACTACAAACAACTTATCGCTTAGAAGCGACATTCTAAAAGAAAATAAACTTTTATTCTTTAATGAAGAAGCGGAGAAAATCGACGTTTTATACAACGCCTCTTTCACGTTCTATTGTTATTTCTCTTATTACGTTTACGATGAAGTGGGTCCTGCGAACGTTAGATATGACCAATTTGGTCACAAACCAGAAAACGACATTTTCCATCATTACTTTGTCGATATTGCCGCTAACGAGAGCAAGTATTACGAGTTCTTCGATTTATATAATAAAGACCTCTATTTCACTAGATCTGGTTCAACAATTGCGATGAAAGAAGACCTCAAAACATTAATCTTCCCTTATTTTGATAAGAGTGATGAACCAAGCAAAGACGCTGATGAGAAAATTGGAGAATTAGAGAAAAGCTTTTTCTATCCGATGTATTCAGAAATGATGAGCATGGTGGAGAAGGTTACGGATCTCTTCTATAACGGATATTCATATAATGACCTCCAGAAAAAGATCCAAGCATTTGATAAATACACAAACACACTTGCAATGGTTTGTTCATATATAACCTTGTTCTTATCAACTGGAATCCTGTATTTGCTGATTCCTTTATTAAATAAAAACCACAGGACACTCACTATGATGATTTTAAAGGTTGAAAGAGTGAATAAGGACACCTTAGAGATAGTGAAGTATCCGAAAGTTATTCTTAACTTCATATATGCATTATTTGCATCTATGATTATCGCCTTTTTCGTCCCAGCAACCTTTGTTACCATTTATGGTATCTTTAACATCACTGTGTTGATGATATTTGGCATCTTGTCGTTACTTATTATGATTTCATCCTTAATCTTCTTATTATTTAATAAGTTCAATATGGATTTGTTTGATTTCTTCACAGGCACTGTTTTGCTTAAAACTAGCACTCTTGACGATGTTTATCGTGCGAAAGGATATTATATTTAGATATGGTTTACCCAACTGAAACAAGCATGGCTGAATATAATGAAATACAGAAGAACACTTTCGGTAAAACCGAGATTAAGTATACTCGACCAAAGTTCGTTCATCGTGTTTTAGCAAATCTCATAGATTTCATTGCTTTCATTTTGCTTTTCGCTGGGCTCTTCCTCCTTTCGAGAGTGGTTGTTAATAACACTCCTCATTATAAGCAAGCGATGAACGATTTTGTCCAAATGAGACTCGATAGTGGCTTATATGTAGAAGGAGATAACAAAAACGAAATTGTAGATCTTATCACTTATATGAATAACCACACGAATTATACGCCTGGTTCAAAAGTGTATAACTGTGAAAAAGCAATTGGAAAGTTTTTCCCGTTTGAACAAAGTCATGTCGAAGCAGCAAATTACCAAAAAATGGTGGATGAATATGACAAACTTAGACTAGAAGCAACGACTACATATCAGAGTAGCGAAGTTCATTTATGGTATAAGAACGGCGATGAAATCGTTAAACACGACGATTATTCAACCTCTGCAGTTCTTAAAGTCGCGATGGCAGATTGGTACGCGAATTACTTTGATAGATATCTTCAAGGCTATCTTTCTACAACCCCTGCTTATTATGATTTGTCAAAGACAATAAGCAATTATTTGTTCTTTGTTGAACTTCCTGTTTCTTTCGTTTTAGCGTTAATACTTATCTACTTTGTTCCAACCCTTTTCTTTAGACATGGGCGTCAAACTTTAGGAAAAGCTCTTTATCGAATTGGAACAGTTGATAGCCGTTTTCTTGCTCCAACTTTCTGGAGGAATTTGGCTAAATTTGGAATATTTGTTGTCGAGATGGTGGCGGGTATTGCAACTGTCGGAATTGTCTATATCATATCTTTCTCTATGATGGCGTTCACAAAGAACAAACAATCATTTCCTGAGTATATGTTGGGTCTACAAGAAGTAGACATTAGTAAGAACAAAATTTACCTTTCAATGGTGGAGGCGCTTTTGGATAACGCCCAGACCAATAAAACCCCGAGTGACTTTAAACTTATCGATGAGCCATAGACTTTTGTCTTTGATTTACGCGTTTGCCTGTGTATAATAAATGTGTATATGATACAAGATATCATTCATAATAGCGGAGGTAAGGAAATTTCATGAAAAATACGAAATTTTTTGCATTTTCTTTTGCCATAGCTTCTGTTTTGGGCATTACTGCTTCTCTTTTTTCATCGCGCCCGAGCACTTATAGAGGGGCACAAGCTGACAGTTCATCAGACGCTCAATCAAAAATCGTTGCCGGTGAGACCCTCTTAGATGAGAATGTCGTCCCACTAAACGTTTCTATTGCTGACCCAACAACGACCGCTTATGGTGCTTCGTTTGACTTGAAGTTCAGTACTGGTGAAAAGGCAATCTGTGACGTTGATGGTTTCTATAACATCATCGACGAAACCGGTGATTTGATTGAAGCTGACGCCAAAATCAGTGCAATGGATAAGGATTCCGAAAGAAAAGAATACTATGAAAAACTCCAACGTGGTGAGATTGATCCTATCGTTGTGAGTGATTGCTTCATTCATTCATTTGCCGACAAGAACTCCAAGACAATCGTTGTCCCTAGAACCGTTTATCGTGGTGAAGGTGAAGACGACGAAGTCTATTACTATTACGGAGTAATCAACGCTATTGGAAGTAAAGCAATGGAATCAAACACCCATGCTCAAAAGTTATATATTCCAAATACTATTGATACAATTCCTTCCGATGCATTTATCAATAACACAACCCTTCAAAAGATTTACTGTGAATATGAATCAGCACCTGCAGGTTGGGCTGCTGGATGGAACAACGGCATCTCCGTTGAATGGGGTGTTGATGTTTATGACGAATATTCTGGCAGAGACGAATATGAAAACGTGAGCTTTGCTCGTGTTGTCGATGTCGGAAATAAAGATATCAACTTCATCATTGGTAACTTCCCAGGTAGTGGAGTAGAACAACCAATCGTTGTTGAATACAAGCTAAAGAATTCATCAACCAAACAATACTTAGCGTTAGAAAAGAAAACAAAGAGTACTGTTTATGATGGCGTTGGCTATTATATTTACGGTTACGTAAATAAGCTTACAGTCGTTATCGATTTGAAGAACGGAGAAGAATTAGACTTCGATTCCATCGTTGTTTATAACATTTTCCCTGCTATCGAAAGCGCTCCAGGAGTGGAACCAAAATACACACCTGATCTCACTAACGGATACTACGCTATCCCACACAAATTATTCGGTAGAGTTTATGACTTATCCGAATTTATCAAGATTACTTTTGACAAAGTGTCTACTTTCGGCGGATATATTTCTGTCGGAACCAAAATTGACATAGTCAATAAAGGCCTTATTTTCCAAGAATTAAGACCTGGACAATATAACAACTATAAAGAAAAGATTGCTGATGGAAGAGCTCATATTAGAGCAAGATTTACATCTCTTCCACTCGCTAACTATCGTGTCAAAGCAAAAGGAGTGGAAACAAGTACAACTGTTACTACCCCAATCACTCAAATCGTTTTAAGCAAATACACTGATAACAGAGTCAACTTTATGATCAAAGAAGACTTCTTTAAAGGTGGATTTGATTTAAAGACATTTGAGTATTTTGCATTAGAGAACTTAACAATTTCCCTTGATGTTATTGATGGCACAACCATTATCAAGAGAACTGTTGCACACACCAAATTTGGATGCGTCTTCTTCTTCACACCTGATGACAAGATTCAAACATTTGATGGCAATTTATTTGTTATCTTACTTGCAGCAGGTTACGCAGTTGGCGCAGCGCTTTTATCTGCTGTGTTGTTCTTCGTTTTCAAAACCAAATTCAAAAACGATGAATTCCGCAGACTAAAACCAAAACAATTCATTAAGAAAGCTATTATTTATTCACTTACATCATTAGCTGTTGTCATCTTCTTGGCGTTTGTAATTTTAAGAACGACAGTGTTACTAAGTTCGATTGTTGTTTATAACCCACTTGATGTGTTTATCACAATTTTTGGAATTGCAACAATCATCATCATTGGTTACTACGTTAAAGAAATCGTTACATCAGTTAGAACAAACAAACAAAGAAAGAAAGCCCTCAAACTCGGCCTCGCAAACGATGTCGCAGATGATGGCACAAAATAATAAAGGAGATTCTATATGGAAATTAGAATTAAGGATTTAACAAAAATCTTCCCTGGCGACGCGAAAAAGAACATTCGTGACACAATCGCAGTCAAAGACCTCGACTTCACAGTTGATGATGGTACACTTGTTGGTTTATTAGGACCTTCTGGTTGTGGTAAATCTACTACTCTTTACATGATTAGTGGACTTCAAACCCCAACATCTGGCGAAGTTTGGTTTGGTGATCAAGAAGTTACTAACTTATCACCAGAAAAAAGAGGTATTGGCTTAGTTTTCCAAAACTATGCTTTGTACCCACATATGACAATTTTCAAGAACATTGAATTCCCTTTAACAAACTTAAAAGTTGAAATCCCACTCGTTACATTTTTCAACTTCTCGCTCGAATATTCCTATGGATTAAAAGAAGATGATTTAGTTGATGGTATCGTTAAGAGTGTCAAATCACTTATTAAGAAGATTGGTTTAACCAATAAACAATTCGCAGTTGAATCAAATCAATCAGGAAAGACTCTTGAAATGAAGGTCCTTCTTAAGAACGTTTCCCCAGCAGTTAACGAAATGTTTAAGGGAAATATGGATAGAATCATTAACGCTAACTTGGTGAAGGAAGAATCCGTCCAAACAAGCGACGCTTTATACGATTCCACCGTTAGAGCAACAGTCCTTAAGACTGGTGAACACGAAACTCTTACTATTTCTCTAAGAGGTAGACTTGATAAAGATTTCACAACCGATTCTTTAGACGAAAGAATTAACACCTTTAAACATGTTGCTTCTCAATATGGAAAACCAGGAGAAGTGGTCATTTCTAAGGTTGCCCGTGGTTATGAAATTATGGGTCGTGTTTTCAACGTTTTAACTTCTAATCAAAACGCTTTAGCAGAAGCAGTGCAAAAAGAAGTTAATCTCGAAAACATCAACGTCGTTATCAACGATGCGAAAAACGAAGAAGTTGACAAGCAAATTAGAGACTTCTTAAAGCAAAAGAACGTTAAATTTACAGATTACAAACTTTACTTCGATAAAGTTCACACAAAAGTTTATTTCAAATTAATCAGAGTTAAGAAAGAAAACGCTGAAGAAGTCGTTAAAGAATTAGGTGAACTCCTTAGTTTTGAAGATGTTGAAGTTGATATTTCTCAAGCTATCGCACATCGTAAGCTTACCAAAGAAGAGAGAAGAGATATCGTTTACGAAACCGCTAAACTCGTTCAAGTTGATGAATATCTCGAAAGAAAACCAAATCAACTCTCTGGTGGTCAACAACAACGTGTTGCTATTGCAAGAGCCCTTGTCAAACACCCACGCGTGTTGCTTTTGGATGAACCACTTTCTAACTTAGACGCACGTCTACGTTTACAAACACGTGAAGAAATTAGACGTATTCAACAAGAAACCAAGATTACTTCCTTGTTCGTTACTCACGACCAAGAAGAAGCGATGTCTATTTCTGATCAAATCGTCGTTATGAAACTCGGCGAAATGCAACAAATGGGTAAGCCGCAAGATGTTTATAACTCACCAGCGAACTTATTCGTTGCTCAATTCTTAGGAACCCCACCAATCAACGTCTTTAAAGGACATGTTTCTGGCAAGAAGATTCTCGTTGGAGAAGATGTTGTCCACGAAGCTGGCGAAGACCTTGGAGAAAAAGATGTTTGGGTCGCAATCAGACCTGAAGGATTTACCATTGCTGGATCAAAAGAAAAGGGTGTCTTACACGCTAATTGTGAAATGATCCAAGTTATGGGACGTGATATTAGTATTGTCGCTAATAATCCTCATTGTACAAAACCAACATTCAAAGCCATTATCTCTGCTGATGATGATGTCAAAGCAGGCGAAATTGCCTTGAAAGTTAAACCTCATAAATTATTCATCTTTGATGAAGAAACCGAAGAACGTATTTACATCAAATAAGACGAAAGGAGGCAAAATTTAATGTGGAATAAAATCCTAGAATTCTTGCACATTAGAAAGAAACCTCAGGCCGCGGCGAAAAGTAGTAGACTACAAACAGCCGAACCTGAAGTCCGTCCTGATTACGACGAAGGATATTCCTCTGAAAGTAACACAATCATTAGATTAGTGTCACCAAAGAAGAAAAACCCAAGCGTTTATCAAGTTACGGGTATTGATGATGTCGCAAGTAAAAACAACTGGAAAGCATGGCTATATTTAGCACCAGTCATCATTTTGATTTCTGTCTTCTTGCTCTATCCTCTTGTAAATACAATCTTTATTTCCTTTGCTGAAAATTATCAGTATTCAACAGGAAGATTTACAGGTATTACATTAAAGAACTTTGGTGAAATCTTTGGCTGGACCAAGATTAACGGTACAGGTACTGAATATTTCTTCACCAAGTACGCTATTCCTAATACCTTTATCATTACATTCGTTACCGTTCCAGTGTCTATTGCTTTAGCACTTATCATTTCTGTTGCTTTGAATAGCATTAAATGGTTCCAAAAAGTCTTACAAACAACATTCTTCCTCCCTTACGTTACTAACGCGATGGCGGTCGGTCTTGTTTTCTCAGTCTTATTTGACCAACACGGTATTATTAACTTCTTATTCAAAACAGACACCATATGGATTTATGGTGCTGAAAGATGGACTGCTATGATTCCACTTTGTTTCTACATTGTTTGGAACAGTATTCCATTTAAGATTTTAATCTTCCTCTCTGGTTTACAAGGTATCGATAAGCAATATTATCAAGCTGCTCAAATTGATAGCTGTCCAAAATGGAAGGTTCTTACCAAAATTACAATTCCTCTACTTTCACCACAAATCTTGTACATTATGATTACAAGCTTTATCGGATCATTTAAGGAATACACCTCAGTCGTGTCTATCTTTGGTGGTCCAGGAACAATGGGAAAGAGTTCAACGGAAAAGAACATGGAGACAATAGTCTTCTACGTTTACGATAACGTTGAATTAGGAAATACTTCTAGAGCCGCTGCTGCAGCAGTGTTCCTCTTCGTCATCGTCTTGATTTTCACCTTTATCCAGATGAAAGTCTCCAAGACGAGAGTTCACTATTAGGAGGTTGATTTATGGAAAACACACGTAAGTACATTGATTTCAAAAATGTAAAAATCAACAACAACCTCGTTCTCTCAATCGAAGAATCAGGAAAGTCTGCCGACGCAATTAAAAAGTCTGATAAGGTTGTCAAGATTATTACAACAGTCTTAACATATGCCTTCATTCTCGTTTTAGCGGTTGGCGTATTATTCCCTTTCTATTGGATGATTATTACTTCTTTAAAACAAAGAAACGAAATTATTCAACAAGATCAAACATTCTTCCCAACAATCGTTATGTGGACAAACTACGCATATGTCTTTGAAGTGTTCGACTTCACAACATATATGAAGAACACAATCATTGTTGCGATTTTCTCAACAGCAGGAACCTTAATTACCACAATCTTTGCAGCCTTTGCATTTGCAAGACTCAAATTTAAAGGTAATGACGTTGTCTTTGGTATCTTCCTTATGACAATGATGATTCCTGGTGAAATGATGGTTATTTCTAACTACATTACTGTTAACGCGTTAGGTTGGATTAAAGACCAAACAATTACCAAAGCATTTGCGGCGATGATTGTTCCGTTTATGGTTAGCGTCTTCCACATCTACCTATTGCGTCAAAACTTTAAACAAATTCCAAACGAATTATATTTAGCGGCTAAGGTCGACGGTAAGAGTGACTGGGACTTCCTGTGGAAAGTTATGGTTCCTCTTGCGGCGCCAACCTTAATCTCTATTACAATTCTTAAGTTTATGGGAACTTGGAATTCCTATGTCTGGCCAAACTTAGTTACTAAGAAAGATGAATTCAGACTTATTTCTAACGGATTACGTGGAAGCGGATTTACCGATCCAGATGATCCAACCAGAATTGAATACGGTTACCAAATGGCAGCGTCTGTTTGTGTTACCGTCCCATTATTCTTATTATTCGTATTCTTCCGTAAGTACATTATGAAAGGTGTCGGAAGAGCCGGTATTAAGGGCTAAACCTACTTACAATAGTTTGAAAACTATAAATTATAAATAAGGAGTCAAAAAATATGAAAAAAAGAAACCTATTTATTCTCCCATTCTTAATGATCGGAGCATTCTCGCTCTCACTCGCAGCTTGTGGTAGCGCTCCAGAAGCTCCACAAGAAGAAGAGGGTGGCGATGACGATTACACCGGACCAGATCCACTAGAAGGCAAAAACGTCACCATCCGTTTCGATTCTCAATGGGGTGGCAACATGCAAACCATGTTCAACGCTTGGGCCGAAGAGTTCCATGAACTTCACCCAGGAGTTACAGTGGAAGTTAACAAAATCAGTGGTGATTACTCTGATGTTGCAAAGAAAGAATCTACTGACCTCCAAACTGGCAATGATGACTGGGGCGATATCGTGAGCTGTTATCCAGACCACGTAGTTGACTACATTGGTTTTGGCAAATGTGTTGATTTAAACAAATTTATTAACAGCGAAAACGAAGGTATTGCGTTAGGACCAAACACATTAAAGGATTTAACTCCTGCCGCGAAAGAGTATTTCAATATTGAATACCCAATGTCTGGTATGTATTGTGCTCCATTCTCAGTTTCTACTGAATTTATGCTTTATAACAAAGAGATTCTTGAATGGACCATTCCAGGAGTTAATGGAGATAAGAGAATTACCGAAGAATATCTCGAGAATATGACTTGGGAAGAATTCTATGGTGTTTTCTGTCCAGCCTTCTTGGAATACAACGAATCCAAACCAGATAATGAAAAATTATTAATTACAGATAATGGCAATTACGCAGTTCTTGGTTATGATGATGACGCGAACGCATTCATTACATTATTAGAACAATATGGTTATCCATATACTTCAATCGATGAAGACCGTAACCCAAGTATCGATTTCAATACCGCAGAAGCAAGAACTCTTGCAAAATCTTGGAACTATTATAGAAACAACAACTACATCATTACCGAAGGTAGTAACAATAATTCCAAGCCAACAAGCTTATTAGCAAGTAAGAGAGTCTTATTCGCAGTTGGTTCAACTGGTGGTATTACATATCAACAATCTTCCTTAGACCAAGGTGGTTTAAACGTTGAAGTTGGTTGTACAATCGTTCCACAAGCCGCAGGACAAGATCCAAAGATTGTCCTTCAAGGTGGTTCACTTTGTATCTTAGCTCATAACAGTGCGAATGACGCTGATCGTCAATTAGCAGCCTGGATGTTCTACAAATACATCACCAACAAACAAAACTCCATCCGTTGGGCAATGCAAACAGGTTATGCTCCAATTAGAAAGTCTGTTTATAAGACCAGTGACTGGGCCGAAATCATTGATACAGAAGGAAAGAATGGTATCGAATTATTAACAGCCTTATCAAGTAGATATGTGCAATTAAATTCTGGTGCAATGTTCTTAACCCCTGTTTTCCAAGGCTCCAAAGTTTGCCGTGAACAAGTTGACGGTTTATTCGCAAAGATTATGAACAGCGATATGGCAACATGTACTGATCAATTTGTTGTCGATGAGTTTAATAAAGCGTATAACAACGTTATTACTAATATGTAAGGAGTAACTTATTATGAAATTCAAGAGATTAAAAATGGCATCCGTCCTAGTCGCAGTTTGCACTTTAGGCTTAGTGGCCTGTGGTGGTGGCGACACTGGTGGCGGAAGTGGTGCCGAAGCTGACACCGATGCAACATGGGCGCAAATCGATGTCCCAGAAGGAATTACTCCAAGAGTTTATTTCTGGCATACCTTTGGTGACAAGATTGAAGCCGAAGTCAAGGATCAAATCAATGATTTCAAAGCCATGGTAAAACAAAAAGAAGGAGTCGATCTCGATATTCCTGAAATGAATCACTATGGAAACTATAACGACACTGTTAGAGTTATCGGTTCCAACCTTGCAACTGGTAATGGACCAACAATGGCTATTGGCTATCCTGATAGTGCTGCTGCTTTAATGGCGCAATATCCAGGTTCCGTTGTTAACATGGAAGATTTCATTAGACATGAAACATACGGATTAGGAACAGACGGCTATCTTGGTGATACCAAAAAGCAAAAGAATGGTGCTGATTTTATCAGATCATATCTTGAAGAAGGTCGTGCTTTCTCTACAGAAGGTACATACGTCCTTCCATATATGAAGTCCTCTGAAATTATGCTTTATAACATGGATGCATTAAAAACAATCATGCCAAGTTATGATCCTACAATTAAAGAAGGACAAATCGAAGATTACGTTAAGAATCTTTCATTCGATGAATTAATGTCCATTGCTAAATATGCATATGACCATCGCGCCTCTTTAGGATTATCTTCATTAGATTATCCAGTGTACTATGATTCAGATTCCAACTTAATCATTTCTCAACTCGAACAAAAGGGTATTGATTTTGCAACACGTGGTGAAAACGACGAAGTCATCTTAAATCTTGATGTCGCTACAGATCCAGAAAATACCGCAAAAGCAGTCACTTTATTAGAGCAATATAGAACATGGCATTCTGAACACCTTCTCACCACAAAGGGTGACCAAGGCACATATGCTTCTGATGCATTTAAAGAACAAAAAGCAATCTTCTGCATCGGTTCATCCGGTGGTGCTGGATATTCCTTCCCACCTGTTGGCGGATTTGATTTCAGAGTTTGCAAAGTTCCATACGCTGGTGAAGATGAAGAATCTGCGAAGTACATTTCTCA
This sequence comes from uncultured Erysipelotrichaceae bacterium, assembly GCA_902800025.1. Lineage (GTDB taxonomy): Bacteria > Bacillota_I > Bacilli_A > RFN20 > CAG-826 > UBA2450. The sequence goes on from CADCDA010000013.1 coordinate 11,908, forward strand.
AGGACCAAGCATTATCTTCTTCAACAACAAAGCAAGAAGCGAACAAGAAAACATGTACGATTTAATCTATTCATGGAAATTCTACAAATACATCACAAATACACAAAATAACTGTGTTATTTGTTTCAACCACTCCGAAGGTTACGTCCCAGTTAAGAAATCCTGCTATAAGTCAAGTGACTGGCAAGATTACATTGCTGATGAAGACAATATGTACGCAAAGTGTGCGTTAGTCCTTAAAGAAGATATCGGTGATAGCTTTATTACATCCCTCGTCTTCAATGGTAGTGCCACATATCGTACAGAAATCGGTGCTGTTGTAACATCTGCTTTAAAGACAAATACAGGCATTGAATCATTATTAGCTACAGCTATCAATAATACACAAGTTGCTATGGGTTCAAAGTAGCAGGAGGTGCTATATGAAACTTCTAAATAAAACTTTAATTTTTACAGCATTATTTGCTTTTGGGGCAGGTCTTGCATCTTGTACACCAGCTAGTAGTGGTGGAAGCATTATCAAGCTCTCAAAAGAATCAGTTGCTTTAAACGAGGGAACAAGCACAAGAATCGTTGCTTCCGTTGAAGAACAAGGATGTACATTCACTTGGACTTCAGCAGATGATGAGATTATCAGTGTTGTCTCTAGAGACAAATATGCGATGATTTCCGCTCTTAAAGCTGGTGAAACAACTGTTTCAGTTTCAGTTGAAACTCCAAGCGGCAAAAAGGAATCAAAAACTTGTCCAATTACCGTTCAAGCAGTTGAGCATCCAGATGTTCCATTAACTGATCCACATCCAGATGGATTTATTGACTATGCTCATAACGGCTCATGTACTCTCGCATTAGATTATGCTGGTCACGACTTCTACACCGATGGTGTTGGAGAATTTGATTTATGGATGGCAATCGATGGAGATACCGCTCACTTTACACCAAAAGTGACAACCACATCTGATGAAACAGTTAAAGCCAGATTCTATGGTGTTGATACTCCTGAATCAACAGGTCGTATCCAACCTTATGGAAAACAAGCTAGTAACTTCACAAAAGATAAACTTTATAATGCCTCAAAGAACGGTACAATCGTTCTCGCTGGTGTTTCTAGTGAATATGGAGTTCCAGAAACAGATGCAAATAAGAGACACTTATGTTGTGTTTGGATTCATGAAACCAAGAAAAATGCTCCAAAAGAAGAATTAACAAATCTTAACTTATGGATCATTCAAGAAGGATATTCCGATCCAGGTAGCTTAAACAAGATGCCAGAATACGAAGAAACCTTCTTAGCGGCTTATAACCAAGCCAAAGACTGTCAATTAAAGAAATTCTCTGGAGAAGACGATCCATTATTCCCAAAAGGTGACTTCGTCGAAACAGATATTTCTGACATTATGAGAGAAGTCTATGCTTGCATGGACGATCCAACATATGTCAATCCATATAATGAAGTCAAAGTTAGAATTAAAGGTACAGTTGTTGGTTACGCAAATAACACCTTATTCTTACAATCTTATGATTTCATCGATGACCAATACTATGGCATTAACTGCTTCTGTGGAATGACTTCCCCAGCCGCAAAATATGTCAAGATTGGTAACTATTTACAAGTTTGTGGATACGCTCAAGATTCTGAAAACTTCGGTTTCCAAGTTACAGGTCTTGAAGGACATTTCCCATCACTTGAAAAATACGCAAAAGAAGATGATGTTCAAATCCTTATCAAGGCAGAAGACAATGTATTCGAAGATACCGAATTACATGATTTCGTCCTCACTGCTCAAGGATTAAATACTTCACTTTCTTCACGTGCTTTCTTAAATTCTGGAGTTCAAGTTACTGATACACTTACAGTTAACTACTTCAATGCAAGTAAGGACGAAAAGAAATACACATTAGGCTTCCAAGGCGTCAACTTTGACGTTTATCTAACCGCTGCTTATGCTGGCGATCCAAATAATAAGAACGATACATGGACAACAGAAGCCGAATGGATGGGTAAGACCATGAGAATCGATAGAGGAATCTTAACATTCCACAAGACTACAAGTGGTAATATCCGTTATCAATTAGTTATTGATGATTTAACAAAATTAGTTTGGGTTAAGTAAGGGAGGAGAGATATGTATTGTTATCATTGTGGTTACGAAGTAGACGAAAACGCGATTGAAAAAAAGTCTTCTACTCGCCAAAAATACATCGAAGAGGCTCCTCTTGACGCCGACATCCAATATGTCTGCCCGCGTTGTGGACATTTAATTCATCGTGGCATGGAGCAAAAAGATGTAAAATCTTTATCTGTGGCTTGTCACGCTGAACTACAAAGAGGAAGAAACGACTTTGCTCGAGGTATGTCATTTACTTCAATTGCCATTATACTCGGCGTTGTTGGATTTATCTTCTTACAATTATCAAAGAAGGTTGATATTCAATTTAGAATCAGCACTTCTTGCCCTGAGTTCTGGATTTTCCTAGTTCTCAGCGTTATCGCAGTTATCCTTATAGCCTTTGGCGTATTCCTAGTTGTTCGCGGATTGAAACGCAAACACAAATACACCGGACTATTAAAAGATATAAACACAAAGACATTTGTACAATAATGTCGAAATCCAATTCATTAAAATCTAAAAGGAGGAATTTTATGAAAAAAGGATTACTGTTTACTGTCTTGACATGTGCGTTTGCGATGGGTGTCGCATCATGTCAACCAGCATCCACACCAACTCCTGAGCCACAACCAGAGTCTTATGAAGTTTCAATTACAAATAAGGCTGCTTTACAAGCTGAATGGAGAGTTGGCGATGCAGCAAGAGCTGTTACCGTCAAGATTCCAGGAGTTGTCACTCAAGAAGCTCTTGCAAAGGGTGATTTAGTTATTAGTTCTGACCATACTGATATTCTCAGTATCGCTGGAAACCAAGCTTCACCAGTTGCTACAGGCTCCGCGAGAATCACAGCAACATATAAGGCTAATACTCAATGGTCTGATTATGTTGATGTCACAATTGGAAAAGCCCCAATTTACAAAATGGCTCAATCATTAAATGCCACAACTGAGTATCTCTTAGCTCACAAAAATGGTGATGGTAGTGGTAGACTTGTTGCTGCTTCCATGGCCGTTTCTAGTGGTTATTACATCGGTTGGGAAAATAGCTTAGATGACGCAGCAGTTTCAAAGGTCGTTATCGACGAAGAAGCTACTACCGAATACAAATACGCTATCGAAATGTCCAAGACAAGCGCTGAAGGCGAAGTAACAAAGAAGACCGTTGGTGTTGCTGTTACCGCTAAAGGCAAATTCGCTGCTGGATTCGCAGATGAAGAAGTCGAATACAACGGCAAAAAACACACCCCAGTTAAAGCATTATTTAAATTAGACGATGAACATCGTTTAGTTTGTAAAGTCGCTGATACTTTCGATAATGACAAAGAATATGATTTATATTTCGGTGCATCTGGAACATATAACACAACTGGCTTCGGCAGCGATGCTAGTAAGATTGTTAATCCAACTCGTTTATATGAATTAAGCACAGTTGAAATTCCAGCAACAAAACTTACAGTCACACCTGAAAGTATTGAACTCCATCCAAACGGAGTCCAAGCGCTTACTGTTGAAATCGAACCATTTGATACAACAGATGAATTATCATTCAAATCAAATGATGAAGGTGTCGCAAAAGTTTCAATTTCTGGTAAGGTTAGTGGTGTTGCCGTTGGTACAACAAAGATCGTCGTTTCAGTTGGCGCTCTTACAAAAGAAATCCCAGTCACAATTGCTGGTGATCCAATTGAATTTGGTACAAAAGAGAACCCATTAACAGTTGATCAAGCTGTTAAGTCATTAACCGACATCGGCAAGAACAATATGTCACCAGCACCTTTATATGTTAAAGGTACAGTTAAGGAAGTCCAAGAATGGAGCACTTCTTATAAGAATGGTACATTCTGGCTCGCAAATGCTGCTGGCGAAAAGAAATTTGAATTATACCGCGCTGTCGTCGTTGAAGGAATCGATGGTTCCGCAATCAAGGCAGGCGATGAAGTAAAAGCATATGGATATGGAGAATTATTTAATACAACATATGAATTAACCACAAATCCTGATGGCAACCCAGCAAGCCCAACAATTTATGAGCGTGTTGAAGGTGTCCCACCAGTGGATCCAGATCCAATCGAAGCTACAGTTGCAGAAGCTAAGACAGAAGCTGCAAAATTAACAGATACAACTTCTAGTGATAAATATGCAGTCACAGGTTATATTACCAAGATTAAGACCGCTTATAGTTCACAATTCCACAATATCACTGTCTTTATCGGCGATAATGTTGGTGATTCTGAAGCAGATTCACTCCAAGCTTACCGTGCAAAGACCGATGATGATACAGCTCCAAAATTAGTCGTTGGTGCTCAAATCAAGATTACTGGTTACTTATCCAACTCCACACAATATGGTATGCAAATCGCTGAAGGTGGCGAAATTACATTCCTAAAGGAAGCTGAAGTTCAACCACAAACAATCAATGCTACAGTCGCAGAAGCAATGACAGTTCTTGCTGGTATGGAAGCTGGCGCAAAAACAACAGATAACTATGCTGTTACTGGCTATGTCATTAAAATTGACACCGCTTACAATGCACAATTTGGCAATATGAGTATCACAATCGCTGATGAAGCAGATGCTACTACTGGATTACTTGCCTACCGTACAAAGTGTTCAGCAGAAGTCTCTGCAAAAGTCCTTGTTGGTGCACAAGTTAAAGTTACTGGTGTTTTAGATAAGAACAGCCATGGTGATCAAATCGGTGAAGGTTCTGCTGTTGAAGTCGTCAAAGAAAGTCCAGTTACTCCACCAGAACCAACAGTTATTAATGCTACAGTCGCAGAAGCTATTGCAGCTCTTAATGATATGGAAGTCGGAACAAGCGAAAGCAAATATGCTGTTACAGGTTATATCGTTTCTCTTGCAGCCGCTTATGATGTTGGTGGATTCATCTCCCTCAATTTAGGTGATACTGCTGATGCAACATCAACATGTCTTGCTTACCACGTTACAGTTACAGCTGCTCAAGCCGCACAAATGCTTAAAGGAGCAAAAGTTACTGTTACAGGTAATTTAGAAGTGTTATCTTATGCAAAACGTATCGCAGCCGGTTCAACAGTAACAGTTGTTACAGCCGCAGAAGCAAAACGACCAGTCGAAGTTACAGCTCCATATACATTAGATTGTTCTATTAAGGGAGCAGGAAACGCTTATGCTGACGCGAACGTCGTCAAACAAGGTGACGTTGAATGGGCAGCAATGGCTAACACAACTATTGACGGCTGCTGGAAAATCGGTGGTAAGAGTTTAACAAATGCTGAAAGAAGAGTCTTCTCACTCGATGCAATGACAGTCGATTTTGACAAAGTTTCAGTCGAATTTGGTACAAAAGACTCTCAAGCAACAATTAATTCCCTTACAGTTGAAGTTTATTCAACATATGAAAAAGTTCTCGCTGGTGGCGCAGGCGATGTCGCAAGTATTAGTGGCACATTCGCAGCTAGCTCGACAATTTCATTTGCTAAGGCTGATACAGCAAGTTGGGCAAATTGCTATTACTCAATCGTCATTAATATGAACGTTACAGGATCCAGCAATAAGGGTGTTCAACTCAAGAGTGTCGTCTTATCAGTCACTCCAGCTGCATAGATTTTAATGTCTATATATTAGGGGCGTGTTCTACACGCTCCTTTTATTATGCTTACAGAATATATATAATTGTGATAGGTGAATTATATGAAAACTAAGTGTCTATTTGCATTATTATCTGTCGCTTTACTTTTAACTTGTTGTTCTTCTCCTAGTCCTAGCGCTCCAGAAGAACCAAAGTTAGAAAAGATTGAGCTATTAAGCGGACCAGATATCACATCTTATTTTGTCGGTGATTTGTTTGATCCAACTGGTGTTTCTATAACCGCTACTTATTCAGACGAAAAAAGTGAAGTTGTTGAATATGACACAAATAAAGAAGCATTTACGTTTTCTCCAAGTTTATCAACTCCGTTAAGAGTGGAAGACACTAAAGTTACTTTAACTTATGAAAAACTAACGTTAGATATCGCTATTAGTGTGGAAGTAGAAGTAATTCCAACCGAAGTATCTTTTACGATTAATGATATAGATTCCCTTTGTATCCATACTGAACTTCAAGAATCTTATGCAAAGTGCACTGATCCAGATAAGTTCTTCCAAGACAATTTAAGTAGTGAAAACTATTTCGGAAAGAGAAGCATATCTGCTCCTAAGGGAATTGAAGTTTCTTATACGATTAATGAAAATGGTCATGCTAGAGGAAAATATAGCGTGGTTACTAGTGAAGATAGTGAATTCTCTTCTTCCTATACACATAAAGGTGAAAAGAATCACACAACTGTTCAAAATCTAAAGATTAACACTGAATATTATTATTACGTCAAAGCGGAATATGGTAGTTCGGTCTTTAGAAGCGAAACAAAATCATTTACTACTGAAAACACCACAATCAGAAACATTGCGGCTGAAGGGGTGGAAAACGTTAGAGATTTAGGTGGATACGTTACCGAAGATGGTAAAACCGTTAAACAAGAGATGATTTATCGTACTGCACAGTTTAATTATGACCATTCAAGTAGTTCCGCAATTGTTAGTGAACCAACCGAAAAAGGTAAAGAAGTCCTCTTAAATCAACTTAAGATCAAAACTGAAATCGATGTAAGAGAAAAACAAAAGAGCAACGGTGATGATGAAACTGCTGGTATTACATCTTCTCCATTAGGTAGTAGTGTCAATTACGTTAATCTGCCAATGAAATATGGCGGATCAAATGTCATTGCTAATGAAGCAAATAAAGCAAGTTTTAAATCATTTTTAGAATATTGCGCTGATGAAGATAATTATCCAATCGCTTTCCACTGCGTTAGAGGAACTGATAGAACTGGCGCTATGGCTTATGCAATTGGAGCATTATGTGGAGTTAGTGAACTTGATTTAATGAAAGATTATCTCTTCTCTAATTTTGCTAACATCAATAGTGCATATTTAGAAAGTAAGGCCATTACTGGTGCAGCGTTCTATATTGAACAGATTAGAAACTCAGAAGGCGACACTCTTAGTGAGAAGACCAAAAACTATTTAATTAGTAAAACCGGTGTATCCTTAGAGACTTTAAATAGCATCATTTCAATTTTAGTGGGGTAGTAGTATGAAACTATTAATGTTATTTGCAGATGGTTTTGAAGATGTTGAAGCCGTAGCGACTCGTGATGTCCTTGTTAGAGCGGGCATAGAAGTCGTAGATGCTTCTATTAATGAAAAAGAAGAAGTGATGTCATCACACAAAATGTATTTTAATCGTTTTAAAAGGCTCTCAGAGCTGAATTTAGCTGATTTTAGTGGAATTATTCTTCCTGGAGGATCTAGAGGCGTAAATAACCTTTTAAATAGTGGTGAAGTAATCTCCGTAGTTAGAAAGTTCTATGAAGAGGGCAAATTAGTGTGCGCGATATGTGCTGCACCGATGGTGTTAGGGAAAGCTGGCATCTTACATGACAAGTTCTTTACTTGCTATCCAGGATGTGAAGTTGGCTTGGATGGAGTGTACACTGGTGATGAAGTTAATGTATTAGATAGAATCATCACCGCGAGAAGTATGCTTTATAGTATTCCGTTTGGTTTAGCAATTATCGAAAAGCTTTTAGGAAAAGAAACTAGAGATAGAATCTATAACCAAATCGCCGGAATAAAATAAAAATAGAATTAATTAAGATATTTTCTTGAAAACGAAGCTTCAAGATTATATCTTTTTTACATAGTGTTATGAAAAAAGAACCATTCAATAATCAGAAGTATTTAAAGATTCAAAGAGAATCAATTCTTAAAAGAATCTCCAAGTTTGGAGATAAGCTTTACCTTGAATTCGGAGGTAAACTCTTTGATGACTATCACGCAAGTAGAGTGTTGCCTGGTTTTAAAAGCGATTCTAAACTTCAAATGTTATTAGGCATCAAAGATAAAGTTGAAGTAGTGATTGTTGTTAATGCGAATGATATTTCTTCTAACAAAGTTAGAAATGACACTTTGATTACTTATCAAGAAGAAGTTGAAAGATTAATCGATACTTATCGTGAAGTCGGTTTATACGTTAGTAGTGTAGTTATCTCTTTCTATGAAAGTAGTGTTTCAGTTGATAATTTCATAAAGAAATTAGAAAATAACGGACTTAATGTTTATCATCACTATAAGATTAATGGGTATCCACATAATATCCCTCTTATTCTCTCTGATGATGGATTAGGCAAAAACGAATATATTAAAACCTCTAAACCATTAGTGGTTGTGACCGCTCCTGGACCAGGAAGTGGAAAGATGGCGACCTGTTTAAGTCAGCTTTATCACGAAAATAGAAATGGTGTAAGAGCAGGATATGCGAAATATGAAACGTTCCCTGTTTGGAATTTATCACTTAATCATCCAGTCAATTTAGCGTATGAAGCCGCGACTGTTGATTTGGCGGACGTCAATATGATTGATCCATTCCATTTAGAAAAATATGGAGTGACCGCGGTTAACTATAATCGTGATATTGAAGTCTTCCCATTATTAAAGAACATCTTTGAACATATTTATGGAGAATCTCCATATTTCTCTCCAACAGATATGGGTGTTAATATGGTCGGTTTTGCAATTGATGATGAAGAAAGAGTTATTAAAGCGTGCCATAGAGAAATCGTTAGAAGATATTATCAAACTCAAAAGAATGTTTATCTTGGTCGATTCAAAGATGAAACGATTGATAAGATGGATATGTTAATTAATAAAGCTGGCGTTCCTATTACCGCTAGAAAGAGTGTGGCTGCTTGTTTAAAAGTCGCTGAAAGGACTAACGAGCCAAGTGTCGCTATCGAATTACCAAGCGGTAAGATTATTACTGGTCATAGAAGTGCTTTATTCGGTGCTTGTGCAGAAGTTCTCCTTGCTTTATCAATTCAATCGAGAACCAATCCTTTAGCGGAACGTGCAATGCTTCAATTACCAAAACTTGTTGGTAGTGAAGCTCATAGTAGTACGATCCTTTCTGAAGTTGACTTAGGTACATTAACTAGACTAGGTATAAGAGTGACAGAAGAACCAACTTCCTACAAGAAAAAGCTCTACACAAATAATCAATAAAAGTGTCTCACTCGAGACATTTTTTGTTGCCTTGAAATAAATATTGTTGCTCTATCAATATATTGATACAATAATAGCGTTAATCCAAATGGGGAGTAGCAAATCTATGAATTCGTCAACACGGTAGTGGCCTACCCGGATCATAGACCGATAAGGAGCAAGACCTTTGATTACTACCTAGAGGAGTTTTTATATGGAAGAATTAAAAGAAGTCCAATTTGAGACGGTCAGTACTAAGGATGTTTTATCATCCCTTGAAACTGATAGCGAAAAAGGTCTTACTAGCGAAGAAGCGAAAATAAGATTAGAAAAGTTTGGACCAAACAAGTTAGAAGAACAAAAGAAGAAATCTTGGATCAGAATCTTCTTTGAACAAATGGCTAATCCAATGATTTATGTTCTTTTTGGAGCAGTTGCAATCTCTGTTGGCGTTTCAATTTATGAAACAGTTCAAGCAGGACGTTTTGATTTCTTAAATATCGGTGACTGGCCAGATGTCATTATCATCTTAGCGGTTGTTATTCTTAATTCCATTATTGGAACCGTTCAAGAAATTAAAGCTCAAACTTCATTAGAAGCATTAAAACAATTATCTTCTCCTGAAAGTACAGTTATTCGTGATGGGAAAAGATTTAAAGTTAAATCAAGCGAATTAGTTATCGGTGATATCGTCGTCCTTGAAGAAGGCGATACGATAGGCGCGGATTTAAGATTGATTGAGGCTGTTAATTTAAAATGTGATGAATCTTCTTTAACTGGAGAAAGTGTTCCAGTAGAAAAAGATGACAAAGTAACATTCTCTGAAAGAGTAGC
>CADCDA010000014.1 GCA_902800025.1 uncultured Erysipelotrichaceae bacterium
AAGAATGAATATAGAGCCTGCATTATTTCCGCGACAGATGGGGAAACAACGGTTCTTAATACTTTAAATTTTAAATAAAGTTTATATTCTTAATTCATTTGTAGCACTTGGTGGCAAACTAAACGAAACAAATGTAGAAGAGTATTTGAAAAGTACAGAATTTAAGTTTTAAAAATTGTACAAAGCATAATAGAAGGTCGGGTTCAAGGCTCGATCTTTTTTGCGTTTCAGGGGCTCGCAAAGGGTTAAAAGCGCGACATAATATGAATAGATGATTTTAGACAAAACTGAATAAGTCGGTTTGGACAACGTCAGCTGTAGCAGGACAGTCGCGATTTGCCTCAGTTGGCTAAAAATGACTTTCCTCGCAAGGCATTAGTCAAAACATATGAAGAAGTCCTAAGTCTAGGGCTAAATCAATGTAAATTAAGTCGTCCGTTGCGGGCGACTTTTTTGCTGTTTGAGTTTGTGTGAACAATTTCAAAGCGCAAAAATACTTAAATTGCGTTTTGGAGATGCGTTTTGGAGATGAATGTGATAATATTTTCCTATGGAAAATAAGTATTCGAACAAATATTTAATTGAAACCGGAATTGGCCTTCAAGATGTCGACGGACTTAAGAATTCGACATATTTTTTATCGCAAGCTGATAGATATGTCAAAGGAGAAATATCTTTAGATGAGCTAGATAAAATAATTAGTTCTTATTATGAGAATAAACCTAGCGAAGATGAAAGAACAGAAGAGGCAGACATTGTGTCGATTAGAATTGCGCAAATTATTTCTGACGATTCTTTTACATTTACAGTTGGACAATTGGTTAGCATTCATAAGCAACTATTTGAAGGTGTATTCAACCATGCTGGAAAATTAAGAGATTATAACTTTATAAAAAAAGAGTGGGTTCTTGATGGTAGATCTGTCATTTATGGCGATTATCATGAACTCAGAAACACTCTAGAGTATGATTTCGAGACTGAAAGAAATTTTAAATATATTGATTTGTCCGAGGATAAAGTTATTGAACATTTAGCGACTTTTGTTTCTAATCTCTGGCAAATTCACGCGTTTCAAGAAGGAAATACTCGTACCACTGCGGTATTTTTCATTAAATATCTAAGATCGCTAGGATATGATGTAACAAATGATGTTTTTGCTAAAAATGCCTGGTTTTTTAGAAACGCCTTGGTGAGGGCTAATTTCAAGTTCATCCGTAAAGGCATATATGATGATAAAAAATACATTATTATGTTTCTAAGAAATTTACTTCTTAATGAACACAACACATTAAGAAATAGAGACTTACGTATTAGTATTGACTCTAATGATAATGAAACCGCCCCAAGGGAAACACGCGTTTTAAAATTAATCAAAGCTAATCCGAGAATCAGTATTGATGAATTAGCAAGTAGAATTGGTGTTTCGCCACGAACTATTGATAGCGTCATAGCTCTTTTGAGTAAAGAAAATAAGATTAAAAGAATTAACGGTAAAAGATTCGGGTATTGGGAGATCTTATAATTGTGCTGGTTTTTGGGCAAAACAGGAAAAATGGGTTTGGACGAATACAATGATGTATCAGGACAGTCGCGATTTGCCTCAGTTGGCAAAAATGACTTTCCTCACAAAGCATTTGAAGAAGCCCTAAGTCTAGAGCTAAATCAATATAAATTAAGTTGTCCGTTGTGGCGACTTTTTTTGTGGCACTTTTGTGACAAGCAGTGTTCTATTATTAAGTGATTTCTTTTTTTGGAGGCTACTTATGAAAAAGAAAACATTTCTTGCATCAAGTCTTTTCTTGACAACAGCGGTAACCGGATTGGTTCTTGCTTTTTTAAGAAATGATAATTTATTTATTAATGCTCTATCTGAGGAGTCGGAACCTCATCAAATTATTCTTACCCGCGCAGATACCACAGAAGAAAAAGAAAGTACTCATACTAAATACTTTAAATTACATCAAGATAACGCGACGATGAGTGGTTTTTCATTTGATTCCACTTCCGAAGAATGTCTTATTATGGCGGATGGTGATAGAGGAGTCGGTGGTGATTGGATTTGCTTTGGTGAAGCCAATTCATTGAGTGGAACATGCGCCTCTTTGATTGTTACTTTTTCTCTTACAAACATTAAAAGTTTTACCGATGTTGTATTTAAAGGAGAATTCTATCGAGATTTTTCTTGGGATTATGAAAATGAAATTCGATTTGGAAGCGAAAAATTTATTGCCAACGAATTTCAAGCTCATATTTCAAATTCATACAAGAAAATCTATCTTAGCGAAATTGAAATTAATTATACTTGCGCTATATAATCTTTTCTTCATATAAAAAATATAAAGGAAAATAGTGCCTATTAATTACTATTTATAACCGAGTTATAACTCGGTTTTTATTATTCGCGAACGCTATTCGAAGTATAGAAGAACCTCTAAGTTTTGACTAAACAGTGTATTAAGCCGTTAACGAAAATTGCAAAGATATAAGGTCAAAAATAGATTACAGCTGATTATTAAATAACAAAATATCGCAAAAAGTTCAGATTTAAACTACTTTTTTGTCAACTTGAAATACTAATCTAATAAAAAGACAAGCCATAAAATGTTTTATTATAAGAACATTTTTGCTATCCTAATTATATGGACTCTAATAAGAATCGTTCTCATTCAAAAGGGATATCGCTTAAAGTTCTTGGCATCATAACTTCAATATCCGCTGTTTTAATTTCTATAACATTGGTGGTTTCGTTATGGCTTATTTCTTATGAAAATAATGTCGTGACAGAGGCCAACAATAATTATATTGCTCTTAAGCAGGCATCAAATGATATTCAAAAAGCATCTGATGATTTAACTGATTATGTCAGACTCTTTGTTGGTAATGCCGATGAAAAATATATGGCGGCGTATTTTAAAGAAGCTAAGGAAACCAAAACAAGAGAGAAAGCGCTAGAAAAGATTCACCAACTATCTTTAAATACGTCAAAGCACGAAGAGATTCATTCAAATATTGCCGCTGCAGTTGAAGAATCTAACGATCTAATGAATTTGGAATATTACGCAATGAAACTCACTTGCGTTGATAATGGCATTTCATATGAGAATTATCCAGAAGTTGGTATTCCTGATATTAGCGCAATCGCTCCTGAAAATAGAAAAACAGAAGCCCTTAACGCTGTTTTGGGCCCAACCTATATTGGAAAGAAAGATACAATTAGTTATTACATTGGTTTAGCGATTAACGCTATTGATGAATTAATGCACGAAAACGGTGTCAACGCTGCCAATAATTTACATAGATTAATTATTTTCCAAACAGCAATTGTAATCGTTAATGGAATATTCGTTCTTTCGTTTATCTTCATTCTTTTCTTATATGTTGTTCGTCCGATGAATTCAGCGGTCAATTCTATCAAGTCTAACGAAAGAATAAGAGTCCGTGGAAGCCGTGAATTCAATTACTTGGTTTCAACTTATAACGAAGTTCGCTTACAAAATGAAAAAGTTAAAGAAAAACTCGTTTATGAGGCCGAACATGATAAACTAACGAGCTTATATAATCGTACTGGATATGTATCCTTATATAGGAGAGCAAAATTAAGTACAACCATCTATGTTCTTTTAGACGCTGATGGATTTAAAAAGATCAATGATGAATATGGACACGAAGTTGGCGATAGAGTTTTAGTAAGAATCGCTGAAACATTAGAAAGATATTTTAAAGACGATAGTGCTTATGTCTTTAGACTTGGAGGAGATGAATTCGCCATTTTAGTGGAGAATGCTCGTCCAGACGAAGTACAAGTTATCACTGAAATTTGTAACAAAATAAACAAAGAGTTATCTACTCCTAAAGGAAAAATTCCTCCAATCACATTATCTATTGGAGTTGCCCACGGAGAAGATGATGATACAACCGATTCATTATTTAAAAAAGCAGACATTGCATTATATAACGTTAAGCATTCAGGAAAATCTGATGTTGACATCTATCATTCATAATTTTTCTATATAAATATTGTTCCCGTTCCCACTGTGACACTTTTGTGCGCTTCGAAGTGATATAATACGAACGCACTTTATGTGGAGAACCATAATATGTCCAAAGAAGAATTGTTTGAAGGTTTAACCGAAGAACAAATCGCTAAGATCAAGGCTTGCAAAACTCACAATGAACTTTTTCGCGTTGCTCAAGAAGAAGGCATTGAATTAACACAAAATCAATTAAATTCAGTTTTGGGTGGGGGATGTGAATCAACTCAATATATATGCCCATATTGCAATGCAAAAGGAAATGATATAATTAGAAAAGAAAGCATCAGCGATGGATATCAATACCACTGCAATAAATGTGGCAATTCTTGGTGGCAAAAAGAATAAAATATGCAAGAATACATTAGAGATTTTTCAACGAGATTAATAATTGGTATATTAGACCATAAGCCCAATGGCGATATTTATGCGATTGATTTTGATACGAGACAGATTCTAGCGATTTACCGCGCAGAGTATGATGACACGATTGAATTCAATACGAGACAAGTAGTCGCTAAAGGCAATGTTGCGGTTTCGTTCATTTATAATAAGCGTAGACAATAATACGAATAGTTAATAAGCGAGCTATAATTAGTTCGCTTTTATCTTGTCTTTTTATCTTATTATGTATAATAATTTAGATTATTAAGAGGTGACAAAAATGAAAAAATTAATTGCTTGTTTAGTTCTATCATTCACTGTTTGTTCTTGCTCTCAAGCAAGCCAATCTGGGTTTGAATTCAAATATTGGAATGAATGCGATTCCTTAACTGTTCTTAAAGATTTTGTTTCTGCTTCTGTCGATGAGAAAAACAAAAACTTTATTTCAAAAAAAGATCGTTTAGCGGTCTTTGATATGGATGGCACTCTTTATGGTGAACTCTATCCAACATATCTAGAATATGTTATGTATCAATATCGCGTTCTTGATGACGTTAACTATAAAGATAAAGCCACTGATGAACAAATCTTATTAGCGAATGAAATTAAAAACGGCATTATGAAAGATAAAGACGGACATGATGTTCCTACAGCAGGAAACTCATTCCCAGCAGGTACAGATATGAGACATGCTCGACTTGCTGCTCAAGCATATTCTGGTATGACAATTAAAGAATTTAACGATTACGCCGCTGAGTTCTTAAAGAAAGAAGTGCCTTTATTTAACAACATGACTTATGCGAACGCTTTCTATAAGCCAATGAAAGAAGTAGTGACTTATTTACAAGAAAACGATTATAACGTTTATGTTGTTTCTGGCTCAGATCGTTTCCTTTGTAGAGTCCTTTGTTGTGATTATTTAAATATTGCTCCAGACCACATTATCGGTATGGATGTTAAATTAAAAGCGACACACCAAGGAGATGAAGAAGGCGTTAATTATACTTTCCAAACTGATGATGATGTAATTCGTACAGATGAAGTTCTTGTTAAGAATTTAAAATTCAATAAGGTTGCTCAAATCACCCAAGAGATTGGACAACAGCCAGTTCTCAGCTTTGGCAACAGCGGTGGCGATCAGGCTATGCATATTTTTACAATCACCGATAATCCACATCCTTCTGCGGCGTTTATGCTCGTCGCCGATGATGCGGAAAGAGATTACGCGGTTTTAGAAAAAACAAAAGATCTTCCAAAGAAGTGGAGTGACCTAGGATTTAATGTTATTTCTATGAAAAACGATTTCAAAACGATTTATGGAGAAAACGTTATTAAAAAGCCAGTCGTAGCATAATTAACATTACTAGGAGATAAAACTATGTTTTGGACACTTAAAAAATGTTGGTATCGTATTAGCCAAAAAGTATTAATGGTTGGTATGTGCTTTATGGATTGGTCTGAACCAGAACTTCTCGAAGGAGAAGACGCTGTTCTTAAACTAGCCTCTTTTGTTAAGAGCAAAGGAATTAATAAAGTACTTATTGTTACAGACAAAGGCTTGATGAATTTACATTTGCTTGATTCTTTATTTGATGAGTTAAAAAAAGAAGGCGTTGAATACACTATTTATGATGGGGTTCAACCAAACCCAACAATTTCAAACATTGAAGAGTGTAAAGACGTTTATCTTAATAATGGATGTCAAGGTATTATCGCCTTTGGTGGTGGTTCACCTATGGACTGCGCTAAAGCGGCTGCAGCAAGAGTGGTGAAACCAAAACAAACAGTTCGTAAGATGAGAGGATATCTTAAAGTTCATAAGAAATTACCTCCTTTCTTTGCGGTTCCTACCACTGCAGGAACTGGTTCGGAAACAACTTTAGCGGCTGTCGTTACTGATCCAGAGACTCATGAAAAGAATGCGATTTGTGATCCAGTTTTAAGACCAAAATACGCAGTTCTTGATCCAAAACTAACAATTGGTTTACCTCCACATATCACTTCAACTACAGGTATGGATGCTTTAACTCATGCGGTTGAAGCATATATTGGTAAGAGTAATGTCAAATCAACAATTAGATACGCTGAAGAGGCAACTAAGTTGATTCATGAAAATTTAGAAAAAGCCTATCATAACGGCAAAGACATTGAAGCTAGAAATAATATGCTTAAAGGTTCATTCCTTGCCGGGAGCGCCTTTACACGTGCGTTTGTGGGCTATGTTCACGCGATTGCTCATAACTTAGGAGGAATGTATAACACTCCTCACGGCTTAGCAAACGCAGTCATACTTCCACATGTCTTAGAGTGGTATGGCTCTTGCATTTATAAAAAACTCGCTAAACTTGCAGATATCATCGGTATTACAAATGAAAAGATGACAATTGAAGAAAAAGGAAAAGCGTTTATTAATGAAATCAAAAGGATGAATGAAGCAATGAATATTCCAACTAAATTTGATTTTATCAAAGAAAATGATATTCCTACTCTTGTTGAAAGAGCCCTAAAAGAAGGTAACCCAGGCTATCCAGTTCCAAGAATTATGAATAGGAAGGATTGCGAAGAGGTTATTCGCTCGATAATGATGTAATAATTAGACCATTCTTAATCGAATGGTTTTTTATAAAACAAAAGAGGTGACATGCACCTCTAGTGTTATATTTTAGAAGAATTATTTACCTTCTTCTTCAGCTGGTTTTTCTTCAGCCTCAGGTTCTGGCTTTTGCTCTTCTTCTGGCTTCTTTTCTTCTTTTGGTTTCTTTTTACCAAATAGTTTCTTTAAGAAACCTTTCTTGCTTTCATCGACGTTAGCGTTTGGATTACTTCCAGCAGCGACTAATTCGATCTTTTCAGCTTCTTCTGGTTTTTCACCGATTTCTAAGATTTCAACTGAGCCTAAAGCAACATTGTTCTTTGTTTCGTTATCAAAGAGAATGATTCCATCACCAACGATATCAAAGCGAATTTCTTCATCGACACCATAGTCGATACTACCGAAGACGACCGCTGAAAGAATATCACCAGCGAAATCGATTTTGACTGTGGTTTCCATACCTGTTGGGAGTGTGGAATACGCTAAACCAGAGAGTTTACCATTTTCTTTAATTGGTAAGAATTCTGGACGAATACCAAGAACGACTTTTTCTCCTGCTTTTTCAAGTCCAGCAACTTGTTCAGAGACTTTAAATTTTGCTTTAACGCCTAAGAACGAAATTGTTGCTTCCTTGCCCTTGTTTTCTAAGATTTTTGCAGGAATGAAGTTCATGGTTGGGTTACCAACGAAGTCCGCTGCAAATAAGTTAATAGGTTTCTTATAAACAGTTAATGGAGCGTCTAATTGGTTGATAACTGCGTTATTCATTAAGCAAATTCTTGTTGCTAATGTCATAGCTTCGAGTTGATCGTGAGTAACATAAATGAATGTACAATCTGTATCACTATGTAAACGTTTAAGTTCGGTTCTCATTTCACCACGAAGTTTAGCGTCCAAGTTGGATAATGGTTCGTCCATGAATAAAACTTTTGGTTTGGTTGCTAAAGTACGAGCGATAGCAACACGTTGTTGTTGTCCACCAGAAAGTTCTGCTGGATAACGATCACGGAATTGTGTAATTTTGAGCATTCTAAGAACTTCATCAATTCTCTCTTCCATTTCTTGTCTTGTTAAGTGACGCGATTTCATTAATGGAACGATTTGCTCTTGCTTTGCTTCTTCAAGCGCAGCTTTTAATTGTTCAACTTTTGCAGGATCCTTTTCTTCTTTAATAAGATTTTCAAGTCCTTCAATCTTATCTTGGTCTGGCCCCATTAAGACGTTTCCGTTAGCGTCGGTTCTTGGAGTTTCAATTTTGAGATTCTCTAAGCCAAAACGGATGTTCTTATAAACGGTCATATGTGGCCATAAAGCGTAGTTTTGGAATAAGAAGCCAACATCACGACGAGCTGGGCTCAAGTTGACACCAGTTTCTGAATCAAATACGACTTTATCACCAATAGTGATACGACCACTTGTTGGTGTTTCTAGGCCTGCAATCATTCTAAGAGTGGTGGTTTTACCACATCCAGACGGACCAAGTAAGGTAATAAATTCACGATCTTCAATGGTGAAGTTCAAATCTTTGGCACCATAGAAGTCGCCCCAACGTTTTGTAACGTGTTCTAATACAATTTTTGGCATAATATTATCCTCCGATGCCTTTATCAATAGATGCGCCTGTAACCCAGTTAACAAATAGGTTGACGACGATAACGAATAAGACAATTAATAAGTTCATACCATTCGCAAGTTGGTCTGCACTGTTTCTTGAATAGTAGTCAAGAACGTTAACGATGAGTGTGCTTGGTCTAGTTAACAAAACGAATAGTGTATATTCTCTCATACAAGAGATAAATGGGAGCAAGTATCCAGAAATGAAGCTTGCTTTTTGAATTGGGAAGATGATCCTTAGCATACGTTTTGGCCATGGACATCCATTAATAATTGCCGCTTCTTCGATTTCTCCAGATAACTGGAGCATAGCGTTCGTGCCACTTCTTGATGCAAATGGCAAGAATTTCACGCTACCGACAATTGCGCATATGATAATTGCGGATGACTCAAGCATTGTGGTTGATGCATCCAAGAATTGGAATGTTTCTGTTTTAATAACCGAAAAGAAGACGGATGAGAAACATAGAGCAGGAATTAAGTATGGAAGGAAGGCCAAACTAGAAACATAGTTTGATAATCTGCCTCTTCTATTCTTGCTAACTGCGTAACCAATTAAGATACCACCGGTACCACAGACAAGAGCGACGATTGAAGCTAGGAGAACGCTTCTACCAAAGCCACTCATAATAGTGTCGTTATAGAAGATACCATTGAGCGAATAATGTCTAGCTTCAATATATGGGTCGGACATAACTGGATCTGGAGAGAACCAATATTTGAATGTAACTGTGCTAATATCACCAGTTGACTCTTCTAACGATTCAAGAACGAATGTAACTAGTGGAACAATAGCAAAGAACAAAACGAATACTGTAACAACCGCGCAAATAATCCATTTGCCGACTTTACCTAAGTTTATTTTGTTGATTTGTCCTGATTTACCAGAAACTGTTGTAAAGCTTCTTCTTGATCTAGTAAACCAGTTGTTAATTGTAAGAATCAAAATTGAGAATAACATTAAGATGGTAGCGATAACGTAACCGCTTCCTCTACCTGACATTTCTGCCAGTTGATTCTTCAGCATAATAGAAATTGAATTAAAGCTATTATCTTTATTTAAGAAGTATGGAACTGTATAACTTGAAATAGAACTTGAGAAAACAAGCAATATTGTTGAAACAAGTGCTGGAGCAACAATTGGGAGAGTGATTCTTCTTAAAATTTTAAATCTACTCGCCTTAAGAATTGTCGCTGCTTCTTCAAGGTTAGCATCCATATTTCTAAGAATGCCGCCAATCAAGATATATGCGAAAGGGGCATAGTGAATACCAAGAACAATAGCGGTTGGCCAAAAGCCATACAATAATTCTTTCGGGACACAGATACCGGTCATTGATTGTAATAATCCGATTTGGGTTGAAGCAACATTGTTTTTAAAGAAGTTTTCCCAGAACATAGCCATTGACCAAGATGGCATAATATATGGGAAGACAAACACTGTTGATAAGAATTTTTTAAATGGAATATTAGTTCTAGAGATCAAAAACGCAAGTGTTCCACCAACACCAATAGCAATTAAACAAGCGCATAATGCCATTAATGTTGATTTTCCTAAAGGCTGCCAGAACAATTTTTCCGAAACTATAATATTGTTTGGGTTAAATAATGTATAAGGCCACATCAAGAAAGTGAAATCACCCTCTGCTAATGTCACTTTATATGCTTCACTTAATTTAACCCCTTCATCAAAAGATTGAACGAGTAATGATGAAAGAACCATTCTAAACAGTGGATATAAGACAACCACTGAAAGGAATATTCCAAATACAAGGATAATTACATTTGAAGGGATACTGAGATAAGTTTTGATTTTGTTTAAAACCTTTTTAAAACCATTATTTTTTGGTGCCTGATGCTCTGGTTCAAAAACGATATTAGGGCCACCCATTGGACTTTCAGGTTTTAAAACTTCATCAGCCATAATTTCCTCCTTTTACAAACGAAGGAGAGGCGGGGCCCCTCCTTCAAATTATTTAGTTAGCTATATTATTGAGCAACTTTAACTTTGATGTCTTCGACTAAGGAAGCTGGAATTGAGCTTAAGTAAGAATAATCTTCGTTAATTTCTTTTTCAATGTGCTTTTCCTTGGTCCAGTCGCCAGCGGCGTATCTGAAGCTAGAGGATGCTTTTCCTGGATAGTAGTAACCATATTGGTTAGCTTTTTGTCCATCTGCATCTGGTGTGCTGCTGTTATAAATAGCACCTGTGTATGATTCTTCTTCAAGAAGAGTTCTAGCAAATAAGCATGCTGTGTATGGATATTTTGCGTAGTTAATGATTTGGGAATCCATGGAATACATAAATCCGTTAAATCCTTCGATTTCCCAATCCCATTTAACTGTCTTCATAGCGCAAACTTTACCAGCGTTTTCGCCTTTTGTTTCCTTTAATGGAGTTAATAATGGATCATCGGCTGCTGCATCTGCTGGCCAGAAATAGTTTTTAACTGCATCTTTCATTTTTGCGAAAGCACCATAATAAACGACGCCAGCTTTCCATTCGCTCTTTAATTGAGTTTCTTTCATACATGTACCATCAGATGTGTGATAGGTGGTAATGCTCTTAATGAATTCATCGACCCATTGTGCGCCAGCGCTTTCATAAGTTGTGGAAGACCAATCTTTGCCATAATAGCTCTTATAAGATGTCTTGAATCTTTCTTGGTTTGCTGGTGCATAACAAGAAACTAAGAATGACATATTAATTTGTTCTGTTAATGGTGATTGGAAAGAGATCTTTTGAATGTGATCAGCATCATTTTTAGAACCTGCTAATTGCCAAATGTTGTGGAGTGTTTGTCCAGTAACATTTGTGAAGTTAATGTTTGTCCAGAATAACTTATTGAAGTGAACGCCCTTTAATGGCATTTTTGCATCTTCTGATAAGTGTAAAACTGAATCTGCATCAGATGGAATGTAGTTGTGTAAAACACCTGATTTAATGTAAGAAGAGAATGAACGTGCGTCTTGTGCTAAAACGTAGTCTGCAAAATAAGTGGATCTTGCGGAACCGAGTGCTTCTAATAAGGCCATATCCTTATATGAGCTGTCGACGACAACGTTATCTGGGTTTGCGCCTTCGCCTTCTTCACCATAGTGAACCCAAGTCTTATACTTCTTTGCGAATGTTTTTGCGACTTTGTCCAAGACTGATGTTAAGCCAACAATCTTAAATGGTGTGGTGTTTTCTTCAAATTCCTTCTTTGAAGCTTCTTCAAGTTCGGCTATTGTCATTTCATTTGCTTTTGCGACTTGGCTAGCTGTTTGAGATGTCTTTTTATTACATCCAACGACTAAACCTGCAGAGGCCATTGCCATGACAGATAAACCAATTAGAATTTTATTTTTCATAATTACCTCCGAAAAAATTCTAATAGCAAATCAAAAACAACATGATTACACTTAAATATTAAAATATTAGTGCTTTTGGTGTTTTCATAAGTATTTGCTTTGCGTATAAATGATAGCACATCCGTATTTACGCATACAATAAATTTAATTGTTTGCGCGTGAAAAAACGGGTATTTTTTTGAGAATTTTTGAATATTTTTTCCAAAATAATATAAAAAAACCACCCAAAGGGTGGTCTTAATATTTTTCCCAATTAGTCTTTTGCGTGACCAGCTGAGTGGAAGACGTTCACCATCTTGTCGGCGACTAAGTCGGTAATGCAGTCTAAACCAGCGTTTAAGAAGAGACGAGAATCGAATTGTTCTGGTTGTTCGTGGAGAGCTTTTCTCATACCACCAACGAAGGCGACTCTTAAGTCTGTTCCAACGTTAATCTTAGCAATACCTTTTTGTGAAGCTTCGGTTAACATTGCTTCTGGGATACCGATAGCGGCTGGCATCTTTCCACCATAAGCATTTAATCTTTCAAGAGCAGATGCTGGGACTGAGGAAGCACCGTGTAAAACGAGTGGGAATCCTGGCAATCTTTCAGTAATCTCTTTGAGAATATCAAATCTTAATTGTGGTTTTTGGCCTGGCTTAAATTTATAAGCACCATGAGCTGTTCCGATAGCAATTGCTAAGGAATCGATACCGGTTCTCTTAACAAATTCTTCGGCTTGATCTGGGTGTGTGAATTGGCCGTATTTATCATCGACGACGACATCTTCTTCAATACCAGCGATGGCGCCTAATTCAGATTCAACGACAACACCTCTAGCGTGAGCGTATTCAACAACTTCCTTGGTTTGGCGAATGTTTTCTTCGAAATCATAAGCGGAAGCGTCAATCATGACTGATGTAAATCCTATATCAATGCATCGCTTACAAAGATCAACACTCTTACCGTGATCTAAGTGAAGTGCGAATGGGATTGTGAATTCTTTGGCTGCGCAATCGCAGATTTGGCGAATGTAGTCTTCTCCAATAAATTTAAGGGCACCACTTGAGATAGCGATGATAACTGGTGATTGTGTCTTTTCAGCGGCTCTTAATGTCGCCTTGAGAATATCCATTGTATCAACGTTAAATGCTCCGATGGCATAACCCCCCTTAAGGGCTTTTTCAAACATTTCTTTAGTAGTAACTAATGGCATACTATCTTTTTTCCTCCTCCTATATTCTACTTACTTTATTTGAACTTTGAAAAACATTTGATAATTTTTCTTTAACTAATTTTTTTGAGAGTTCTCTAGCAGGAACTAAAAAGTTCCTTGGCTCAAATTTATCCTTAATCTCAGTAAGAGATTTTCTAAGGCCTCCAACAAAGGCAACGCGGAAATCGGTGCCGATATTTATTTTACAAACTGCAGTCTTAGCGACTTTGCGCAATAACTCTTCTGGAACGCCTTTTGTTCCTTTTAATTCCCCACCATAATCATTAAAAATATGAAGATATTCATCAGGGATTGAACTAGACCCATGTAAAACAAGTGGAAATCCTGGGAGTAATCTTGCAACTTCATCAATTAAGTCAAATTGAAGAGTAACTTCTTCTCCTTCTTCAAATTTAGCGAGTCCATGTTTAGTTCCCATAGAAACCGCTAAAGAATCAACACCTGTTCTTTCTACGAATTCTTTAACCATTTCTGGGTCGGTAAATTTTTTAAATCTTGGATCATCTTTTCTTGAACATGGTCCTAATTCACCTTCCACTGTTGCTCCATGAGCGTGGGCGTATTCTACAACTTGCTTTGTGATTCTGACATTTTCTTCAAAATCATAAGCGGAAGCATCAATCATGACTGAGGTAAAACCCTCATCAATGCAACTTTTACAAACTTCAAAACTTTTTCCGTGGTCTAAATGAATTGCCCATGGGATATGAATATCTTTTGCGGCAATTAAAAGAATATCTTTGATATTTCCTGGATGGAAAAAGTCTCTAGATCCGCTTGAAAAAGAAAGAATAATTGGCGAATTACATTCTTCTGCAGCTTCTAATGCAGCTTGACACTGAGTAAGAATATCGACGTTAAACGCTCCAACAGCGTATTTGCCTTCATAGGCATCTTTAAACATTTGTTTAGTGTTAACGAGTGGCATAATCAATATCCTTTGTTTGTAATTTATCTAGAGCTTCTAAATCGCAAATAGGTAATGTTAATGGAGTAATAGAAACATATCCATTTTTAGTAGCGGTGATATCGTAACTTAAATCGATATCTGGTGTGTCATAATCATGTTGTACTTTGAAAACATGTTTTGGAATGTTGTGTGGTTCCATATAGAAATTTGACATACGTGGATAAAGACGAGTAAATCTAATTCCTTTTGGATGATCAAACTCTGGTTCTTGCATGTTGACATTTAAGAAATAATCTTTACTAGTCATATCGTTTTCTAAAATGTATTTTAATACATTTTCCATGTCTTCGTTTATTTGTTTTTGTTCTTCACCGAAGAATTTAGCGACAGAAAAAGCAATTGATTTCATTTTATACATAAGAGCTTGATAACACGCTCCACATGTACCGGAATACATCGCATCATACGAAAGGTTATATCCGTTATTTACACCAGAAACAACTAAATCAATTTTATCTTTTAATAAGATAGAGGCAACAATAACGCAGTCTGCAGGTGTTCCTTCAACACTCCAAGTAGTTTCATCAATTTGATGAATTGGTAAATTATTAAAGAAAGTGATACCAACAGATTTTCCACTTTGCCAATAATGTGGAGCAACTACATAAACTTTTCCATATTTTTCTAATATCTTTTTAAATGCATTGATACCTGGAGCTAAGTAGCCGTCATCGTTTACAAGTAAAATATTCATTATTGGTCGCCTCCTTGAGATTTTATGACATCTAATGTATCGAAAGCAGTTGAATAACTCTCGTTAATTACGTTTGCACCTGCTGCCATATCGTGGAGTCCGGTGTTATTTGTTGAGAAACTCAAAATAGCAGAGTTAATAAAGAATGGGATAAATGAGAAAGCAAAGTTACCGACAAGGAAGCTTAATGTAAATGGACTTATAAAAGATATGACTATGAAAACAAAATTTCTTAACGCTGCCTTCTTTTTATTTAGAGGTTTAAGCGTTTTGTTATCAACTGGCATAATCTTAAAAATCATGTAGCCAAACGTTCTGTTCTTCTTATCTGCAAGAGGAACAAGTATATAGAAAATAGTACTTGAAAGTGTTGCAACAATTAATAAAGTAAGTGACATAGTCATACTTAAGGTTTTGTCGGCTTTAATTAGGTCTGGGTTTTTATAAAAATAGCTAACAGCGTTTTCGTATTCTTGTTCTAATATTGGCTTAACCGTGGCGTTAGAAACACCTTCTTTTCTAACACATATATTTTCAGCATTTAGTTCATAGTAACCGGTATTGAGCTTTTTGGTTGTATATTCTTCGTATTTATTATCAGATATTGCTCGCGTAGTATTTTTATAATAATAGGATATAGGAACATCATAGTTTTCTTCTGGAGTTTTGTGTTCGTCATAGTGTTTGCTGATTTTATCATATCCACCGGTTGTACCAGAGACAAATAGATGGGACTTTTCATAGGAATCAATAACGTATTGAGCGGATGATTGATATCCAACGCTTGGGAAGATTGTGACATAAGAGAGCATAAAAAAACCAAACGCCATTATTCCAGCAATTAATAAATCGATAAAGCCAATTCCCACCCTTTTTAATAGTGGCGGACGTGCTCTTTCTTTTTTGTCGTTTAGTTCTTCGCGTTTTTTCTCAGCTTGCAGTTTTCTTTGTTGTGCATCCATTTGTTCGATGCCAGATAAAGTAGCTTGTTTCTTTTTATTCATAATTAATCGTTCTTTGCGTATAGTCTTTCAACTAATATTGGATCTTCTGATCTTCCAACAGATGGTGTCTTTTTGTCGAGCTTTGATATTGCATTCATTTCTTCTTCACTAAGTGAGAAGTCTAAAGTATCAAAGTTCTCTTTAATTCTCTTTTCATTACTACTTTTTGGAATGACAGAGATTCCTTGTTGAGTTATATATCTAATTAACACTTGTGCGGGTGTTTTGTTATGGGCTTTTGCAGCGTTAATGACTGCTTCCTCTTGTTGCATTTCTGGATGAGAACCATGTCCTAACGGAGAATAGGCTTGTAAAGGAACATCAAATTTCTTATACCATTCGATATCTTCTTTTCTTTGACAATATGCATTGATTTCAATTTGATTAATCATTGGTTTGATTTCAACGTTCTTGATTAAATCAATTAATCTTCCTGGTTCGAAGTTAGAAACACCAATCGCTCTGATTTTACCTTTCTTATAATAATCTTCAAGCACTCTCCAAGCATTATAGTAATTACCGAATGGCCAATGAATAATGACTAAATCAAGATAATCAGTTCTTAAGTCTTTGAAAGACTTTTCTAATCTAGGAATAGGATTATCAAAAACTTTGAAATGTAGTTTTGTGGTGATGAAAAGTTCTTCTCTAGGAACTCCACATTCACTAAGAGCTTCTCCAACAAGCTTTTCGTTTCCATATTGTTGAGCAGTATCAAAAAGACGATAACCAGCTTTGATAGCGTCTAATATAGCTCTTTTTCCTTCAACCGGATCATTTACTTTATATGTTCCAAATCCAACAAGAGGGACTTTTACATTATTTGATAAAACTATGAATTCCATATTTCTATTTAGATATTGTATCATTTTTTATTAGAATAAAGTATATGAGAAAAGTAATATTAGTTAACGGAGACCTAGCGACTGGTAAGTCACATTTTGCTGCAATATTACAAAAGAAGTATGGTTTTCCTTTATACACGAAAGATGAATTTAAAGAAAAATTCGCCGTTGTCTTTCCTTATGCAACATATGAAGAAAGTCATTTCTTATCTAATTTAGCAATGGATGGCCTCGTGGAAAGATTTAAAGAAATCGCTCCTAGTGGTGGCAATTTGATATTAGAAGCAAATTTTAGAGAGAACTATCTAAAAATATTTGATGAACTTGCAAAAGAATATGGATATGAGATGTTAGATATCAATCTAGTGGGTTCACCAGAGATTTTATTTGGTCGATATATGAATCGAATTGTAAATGAAAATCGTCATCCAGTCCATTTAGCTAATCGACTCGATAATATAGAAAAATTTAAAGAATACACTCTTAAAAGAAGAGATGAAAAATTATATGGTAAAGTCATCACAGTTAATGCGGATGATTTGTCATATCAAAAAGACGAAAAACTCCTCAATCAAATTGAAGAGTTCTTAAATAGTTAATTTTTTGAAGTTAAGATTTTCTTAATAATCCAATTTTGGAAACGTTTAGGCATCATATTAAGCAGGATCAGGTAAGGGTTCCTGTTTATTTTATAAACGTATTTTGGCTTCTTCTTGTTATTTATTTTATAAATTAAGTTAGCGATCTTTTCTGGAGGAAGATTCCTTCCTTCGACCGAATCAACAATGTTTTTAAATAATTCAGAATTATATTTATAGTGAGTGGTGGTGTTAGTGAATTTTTCAAGTCTTCTTTTTGTGTCGTCTAACATCAATGTATTTGTAGCACCAGGTCTAACAACCACAACTTGGTAACCTAGTAATTGAATTTCCATTCTTAATGAATAAGCGTAATTCTCAACGAGTGCTTTACTCATTCCATAGATTCCATTAAACGGTAATGGCTCTAAAGGCGCAACCTCTGAAGAAATCATGATGATTTTTCCTTTTTCTTTTAATAGAGGAAGGAATATTTTATTCACTCTAAAGCCTGCGAAAACATTGATATCAAAGGTTCTAATAAAGTCTTCTTCACTCATTTCAATAAGTGAATTCAAATCGCATATTCCAACAGCATGTAAAATGGCCTCTAATTTGTAGGAAGTGGCCTCAATTTGCTTAAATGCCTTAATAACTTCGTCTTCTTTTGTGAGATCGGTTTTATAAAATTTTAAGTTCTCATTTTTTTCTTTTGGCTCTTTATAATCGAGACCAAAAACAACGTATCCTTCGTTTAAAAATCTTTGAGCACATGCTGAGCCGATTCCACCTGCGACACCAGTAATGAGAATTGCTTTTTCCATATGGTAAATAATAAGTGATAAAAAAGCATAAATCAATTTCTGATATTTCTTAATCTCGCTATAATAAAAAAGTGATAACAAAAAAGAAAAAGAAAGTAATTATCATTATTTCTTCAATTGTTGGCGCTTTATCTTTAGCGGTCGCTATTCCTTTTTTGATTCTCACGATTAGATCTGCCACTATTAGAACTGATTATGGATATTTAAAAAGCCATCCAACTTATTCACAAAAAGTTGAAATTACTGGATTTGAATTAGTGGAGCAAAAAATATCTTGTGGCTATGCTTCTATCGAAATGATATCAACTTATTACGGTAATAAAATTACCGAACAAGAATTATCTACTAAAAATGGTGGTCAAGTATCAACTTCTTCAACGAACGGATTTTATAAAGAGATTAATCGCTCAATTACTGGCAAATCATTTGTGAAGCATGATTATCTTCATAACGATGTCTTGCTAAAAGAAGTTTATGATTCATTAAACATTGGTAACCCAGTCGCCATTGAATGGGCAGCCCAATATCAAAACGAATGGACACTTCATTATTCTGTTGTGACTGGCTTAGATATTGGAAGTGATGTTGTAACAGTTTATAATCCATATGGATATATTGAAAATATATCTGTTGGCGAATTTATTAATAGAACTACATTTGACGCTTATAGCAATCTTCCATTCTTCCTGGCGTTTGGATTTGCTTATGGAGCGTTTAGCAAAAATACGATATTCTTCGCGATTAACTAAATTGATTAGTAATAGGACTTCTTGTTTTCTTCAATAACAAGATTTCCTATTTTTTCTTCTCTTTAGCGCACATGAGCATATATAATAGATTTACTATGAAAAAGAAGATTAATCGTTTTAGACTTTTTGTCTTTCCGACAATCCTTGTTGAGGTTGTTGGGCTTATTGCGTTTATTATCATTTACTTCAACAATTTCTTTAATATAAAAGAACATGTTACTGTCGAATATACGATTATCGTTATCAGTGGATTAATCATTATCGACGCTCTTATTATGTGGATTGCTTTCTTAAGAATTTCTTCATATCGTCATAAGACCGATTTAAAAGCTGCTGAGGTTATTGGTAGTGACGTTCAAGAAGCTTATAACTTTGCAATGATTGGCTTAGTTGTTACTGATGAGAACGATATTGTCATTTGGCATAATGATTTATTCAAAGAAAGACATATCGATATTATCGATTTAAATATTTTTGAATGGCAAAAAGAGTTAAAAACTCTTAAAGAGAAGAATTCTAATGAACCAGCGAAACTTGTTATTAATAACCGTAACTTTGAAGTTAAGTATTTAAGCGACGCTGGACTTTGGATCTTTAAAGATACCACTGACTATGAATCAATTTATTCATATTCCAAATTACAAGCGCCAGTTGTTGGCATTTTATCAATGGATAACTATGAAGAAGTTATTAAAGGCGACGACGATTATAATGATACGATTACCAAAGCGAAAGATATTATCTTTGATTACGCCCAAAAATATGGTGTTCTTTTAAGAAAATTTAAAGATAGTAACTACTTAATGCTTTGTAACTATGAAGCATATAGCAAAATGAAAGACGATAATTTCTCTATCGTTGATAGAGTGAGAAGTGTTTCTTTTGGTGAAGATATTCCATTAACTCTTTCTATTGGTATTGCTAGAGATTTCCCAGATGTCGTTAAACTCAACGAACTTGCTAGTGCTGCTTTAGATATCGCTATGTCACGTGGTGGTGACCAAGTTGTCGTCTCTGTTTATGGAAAAGAAATGGAATTCTATGGTGGTAAGACCGAAGCGCAAGAAAAACGTAGTAGAGTTAAGATTCGTGTTCTTGCTGACTCTCTTATCAACTTAATTAAAAACGCTAGTAATGTCCTTATTATGGGACACACAAATATGGATATGGATGCTTTAGGCAGTTGTTTAGGCGTTAAAGCAATTTGTGACAGCTCGAAGAGTTAATTGTAAACTCAAAAGATGCAATTGGCTTAGTTAAGAGCGACACTCTTGTCGTTGTTTGTGACGTTCATATCCCAAATATGGTTATGGCCCCTGCTTTATTAGACCATACCAATAAAGTTGTTGTTATCGACCATCATAGACGTGCAGAAGAATATATTGAATCTCCTGTCTTCAACTATATTGATCCAGCCGCTAGCAGTGCTTCTGAATTGATTACTGAATTTATTAGATTCTCTTCTATTTCTCCACGTATTGAACTCAATTCAACATATGCGACAATTATGCTTTCGGGTATCTTCCTTGATAGCTCATTCTATAAGAGTAAGAACACTGGTATTCGTACATTTGAAGCTTCGACGATTTTAAAAGAATATGGCGCCGATAATAGTGTCGCTGATGATTTATTAAAAGATGACTATGAAGAATATATTGAAACTACAAATATTGTT
>CADCDA010000015.1 GCA_902800025.1 uncultured Erysipelotrichaceae bacterium
AACGGTTACGACCCACCATTTCAAAGTCGAGGTCAAAATCATCGACGTTCTCGATGTGAATATGATTTAAAAAGCTTCGCATCTTTTCTTTCATATATTTCTTTCCTCGTTAGAATAATCCGATAATGTCTTTGACGACGATTAAAATCATGATGACAAAGAGAATAGCAATACCAATCGCTGAAACAATGTTTTTCACTCTTGGTGGTATTTCTTTTCTAAAGATTCCTTCAACCGCAATAACTAATAAGTGCCATCCATCAAGTCCTGGGAATGGTAAAAGGTTAATTATTCCTAAGTTAACGGAGATAAGTCCCCAATAGAATAAGAAAGTTCCAAAACCATTTTCTTGAAGGATTCTAGTTGTTGAAACACCGATAGCGATAATACCACCGACATTTTTAATGCCTTCTTCGGTAAATAATTGTCCAAGTCCTTTAAAGATGATAACTGCGGATTCGCCGAAATCGACAAATGTTTCTTTTATTGCAGTTCCAAAATCATTTTGTCCTTTATCTAGTTGCATTGAAATACCAGTGTTAGAAGGCAAACAATAAACGTTATTTGAATTCTTTTCTAGCACTAAGTCATTTAACGCATGTGGATCGCCTTTTCCACTTGGAGCAACTTCATCAACAACATACATGTTGAAACTGATTTTAATTGGTTCACTACCACTTCTTTTATTAGTTAATAAGTTGTTACCTAAGATATTTAAATAAGGCATTTTAAAACTATCAACCGTGATGTTTTTATATTTAACACCTTGATCGCTAGTCTTATCTGAGATGTCACCAGAGACAGTAATCTCACTATTAAATGGTACAAAGGTGAATTTTTCATCGTAATCTTTTTTAGAAAAAACAAATTCTAAAATAACTGGCTCAGCATCTTTTTCACCATAATTAGCGTAAAGTTCTGCTAATACTTTATAGTTTTCAGTGCCTTCAATAACTTCAGGAGTTGTTTGATTACCAATAAAGCCTGTAATTTCATTTAATTCAATAACGCCTTCTGGATAATCGGTTTCTAAAATAGTAGGAATATCAACTGCTGGACAAGTTCCACTTTCATAATCACCAAACATTAGTTTTTCATACGCAATCGCATGGTTAACTAAAGATGTGTCTTTGATTGTTAAGGTGTTGTAATCAAAACCGATATATGAAGTAACAGTAGAACTATCTTGATAGGAAATAGATGCATTATCATCATAGAGAATAAACGCATTATCACCATAGGTGAGTATTTCTGCATAAACTGTATCTTGGCTTCTAACACCTGCATTATAAGCAATAGAATCACCACTAATAGTGACATGTCCATAACGTCCTGTATAAGTTGGAAAAGCAATCTCATAAATAAAGAAGACGACAATTGCGAGGATGAAATTCATAATCACACCCGCAGCCATAATAATAGCTCTCTTCCACTTCTTGATTGCGAGTAAGCTTCTACTTGGGTCAATTTCAAGTCCTTCAGGAATAGATTCTTCTTCCCCATACATCGAAACAAATCCACCAAGAGGAATTGCTCTAATAGAGAAATAAGTTTCTCCATTCTTTCTTTTTTTAGAAAAGAGTTTGGGACCAAAACCAATCGCATATTCAAAGCAATACACCTTAAATATTTTAGCGGTTGCTAAATGCCCTAATTCATGAACCATGATTAAGGTAGAAAGGCAGACGATAAATAAAAGTATATAAAGTACAATCATTAAATCTTTTCTCCTTTCTTAATCTTGTTCACAAGGCTAGTAGCCTTTTTATTAATTTCATCGTCGACTTGAATAATGTTTTCAAGTGAAGGATGAATGATATTCTTATGTTCTTTCATACATTTAAAGACAATTCTTTCAATGTCTAAAAATTGAATGTCACCTTTTAAAAAGGCTTGGACTGCAACTTCGTTAGAACGATTTAATACAGTGCCATAAGTTCCTTTTTTAGTTAGAACCGTTCCCGCTAAAGGGACGAGCGGATATCTATTTGGATCGAATTCGTGAAAATGATATCCTTTTAAATCTTCTAAAGAAGAGAATGATTGAGTCGTAAATGGAATCTTTCCTTCATATAACGCAAATTTAATTGGATTACGCATATCTGGTTTAGAGATTTCTCCTCTCATAAGCCCGTCATTATAAATGAGATATGAGTGAAGATGAGATTCATCATGAAGAGTAACACCGATTTTGGAATATGGATAATTATATAAGTACCCAGCTTCGATGATTTCAAAACATTTATTGATCATAGTTGCACAGTCAATTGTAATCTTAGCCCCCATAACCCAAGTTGGATGATTAAGAGCGTCACTTACAGTGACATTTTCAAGTTGACTACGATTTAATTTTCTAAATGCTCCTCCACTTGCGGTAAGCATCATTTTTTTAACGTTTCTATCATCGACCTTTAAACATTTCCATAAAGCGGAATGTTCACTATCGATTGGAAATAATTCTCCATGTCCTTCTTTTAGAAGATCATTGATAAGCTCTCCTCCAACCACTAAAGACTCTTTATTTGCTAAGGCAAGTTTCTTGTTATTCTTTAAAGCGGTAATTGAAGGAATTAGTCCGCTAAATCCAACAAGCGCGTTCACTACCATATCAGAATCAACTAAATTGATAAGGTCTTCAATCTTGCTATCTTTTTCATTTAAGAATTCAACTTGAGGGTAGCGGGTAGAATAATATTTCGCTTTTTTCTTGTCTCTCAAATAGATATGAGTAACACCTTTATGTTTTTTTAAAATACTTCCGATGCATCTGGTGCGATAGCCAACTGAAAAACCGACAAGAGTAAAGTCTTGAGGATTCTTGTTTATAACATCAATGGTTTGAGAGCCGATTGAACCAGAAGCACCGAGAAGTAAAATTTTCATAATTAAACGAGGATTTCTGCCCAGTTGCCAAATCCAGATCCAGTCATATTAGAAATAATAAAGACAGTAATAGAGGCAACGATTGACGCGAAGAAGATAGAATCTAATCTATCTAAAACACCACCGTGACCAGGGATGAGTTTTCCGTAATCTTTAATTCCCCAATATCTTTTAATCGCGGAGAAAACAAAGTCACCTAAGGTCGCAAAAAACGGAGTTAAGAATGTCAAAATAAGAATGTTGTACCAGTGGTTTTTATCAAAGAAATATAGAATTGGATTGCCACTAAAAGCAAACGCTAAACCAACAATACTACAAATCACAAATGAAGTTGCAATTCCACCAAAGAAACCTTCCCAAGTTTTATTTGGAGAAATTCTTTCATTCATTTTATGTTTTCCAAAAAGAACTCCAAAGAAGTAAGCTCCTGTATCTGTCATAACGGCAGATAGGAAAACAAATAGAATAAGAATTGAAGGAATCACTGTGTTATTAAAGTTATATTGAAGTGGTTCCACTGATCCAGTTGGGATAGATTCAGGATTCATTGGGTAATAACGTAAATAAAATAAGCATTGGAATCCTAAGCCAATTAATAAGGCCATAGTAATTAAGAAAGAGGCATCGACAACAGAGAAGTCTTTATAAACGACTGTAAGCCAAAATAATAGGAAGAATCCTAATACCGTAATAAGAATTGGTAAGTATATTGTATTAAAATACAAGTCTGGGCGTGGGAACGCTGCTGAATTGATGACAATTCCTTTAAACATTGGCCAATAGGCAATTAAAGCAACGAACATGGAATAGACAATATAAATAAAGACCGTTCTTTTTCCAGCGCATCCTAATATTTCATAACACGCAACTAAAAGAGCAAAACTCATAAGTCCAAAATAGAACCAGTCACCAAGGATAATAGCAGGGACTACGACAACAATTAAAACAATCGCAGAAATGATTCTGGTCGCCATAGACTTTTTAGTTTTGCCACTTAATTGGTTATGATGAAGCTCGTGATGAACTTCATTTTTATTGTTCTTTGTCATTTATCGTTCCAAACCTCCTATTCCTTGAATAATATTCATCTATGCATTTTCTAAATTCTTCTTTTGTAAAGTCTGGCCATGGGGTCTTTGGGAAGATGAATTCCGCATACGCTAATTGCCATGGCATATAATTACTTGTTCTTAATTCACCACTAGTTCTAATTAATAAATCGACTGGCGGTAAATCTTTTGTGTATAAATATGTCTCAAACAGTTCTTCAGTTAAATCATCAACTTGGTGTTTTCCTTCTTTCACTTCGCTTGCGAATAATTTCGCTGCTCTAACGATTTCGGCTTTTCCACCATAGTTAAGGCAGATATTGAAGAAGAAACGATTACAGTCTTTAGTTTTCTCGATTGCGTCTAGAACTGTCTTTCTAGTCTTTTCAGGCAATCTTGATATATCTCCAGAAACAATAACTCTTGATCCATCTTTGATAATTCTTTTGATTTCTTTTTTAAAGAAAATGTCTAAGTATTCAAATAGATGCCTAATCTCATCTTCTGGACGATTCCAATTTTCCGTACTAAAAGCATATAGAGACATCGCTCTAATGTCTTGAGCTAAACACTCTTCATAAATATCGATAATGCGGTCGCATCCCGCTTTATGCCCTAAGTGACGAGGTAAGCCTCTTCTTTTGGCCCAACGGCCATTGCCATCCATAATGAAGGCGACGTGTTTAAGTTTAAATTCTTCGTTTTCCATAATTAATCAGCATAATTATATAATAAAAGCGCGCCTAAGCGCACTTATTAATGATATTTTTTTCTAAAAGAAATTTTTGGGATTAAATCGCCATGATTTCTTTTTCTTTATCAGCGAGAATTTGATCGATTTCTTTTGTTGATTCGTCGGTGACTTTTTGAATGTCGTCTTGAGCTCTCTTTTGCATATCTTCTGGATAAGAATCATCAATCTTTAAAATATCCATATAGTCTCTTCTGACATTTCTAACCGCTACTTTGGCTTCTTCCGCAAACTTATGAGCTTGCTTAACAATTTCTCTTCTACGGTCTTCGGTAAGCACAGGAATAATAAGTCTAACAGTTAAGCCTTCATTGATTGGGTTTAGTCCTAAATCAGATGCATGAATTGCCGCCACGATGTTTTTAACATCGTTTTTGTCATAAGGCTTAATTAAAAGCTGACGTGGCTCTGGTACTGAAATAGATGAAATTTGGTTGATTGGAGTTGGGGTTCCATAATAATCAACAAGAACTCCACTTAACATCGCAGGGCTTGCTCTACCAGTTCTTAGTGTTGAAAGCGAACCACGATAATTCTCAATACATTTTTTCATTTTTTCTTTTGCTTCAACTGCATAGTCGTCCATATTATTTCTCCTTTTTGCAGATTGTTCCAACATTGATTCCTTGAGCGGCCTTTTGGAAATTTTCAACATTTTGCATTGAGAAGACAAGAATCTCAATGTCAGTGTTTTCAATTAATTCAACAGCGCTTTGATCCATGATTTGGATATTAAGTTCTTTCATCTCTTTGAATGTGATTTCTGGGAAGAACTTCGCATCAGGATAAATTGTTGGATCTTTATCGTAAACCCCTTTGACTCCGTTTTTGGCCATTAAAATTGCATCGCATCCAATTTCAATTGCTCTAAGAGTTGCAGCGGTATCGGTGGTAAAGAATGGTTTTCCTGTTCCACCAGCAAGGAAACATATTTTTCCTTGAGATAAATCACTTTTTACTTTATCAGCATCGTAAGCAATTGTCACTTCTTTAATTTCAGGAATTGCGCTATAGACGACAGATTCAACGCCCATTTTCTTGAGGAAACTGCTCATTGCCACGGCGTTAATAACAGTGCCCATCATCCCCATAAAATCAGCAGGAACTCGCTCCATTCCGATTTTATCAGCTACTTTTCCGCGCCAAATATTACCTGCGCCAATGACGATTGCAACCTCCATTCCATCATCGTGAAGAATTTTGATTTTTTCACAGATTGAATTAAGTGATTCGACGTCAATGATGTTGCTAGAGTTTCTTTCACCGAGTGCTTCTCCACTAAGTTTTAATAGGACTCTTTTGTACATGATTTATCTCTCCTTTGCTTAAAAAAAGAAACACAAAATGTGTTTCTAATTTAATTATTTTGCTTGAGCCATAACTTCGCTAGCGAAGTCGTCTTTTCTCTTTTCAATGCCTTCACCAACTTGGTAACGGACAAATTTTAAAACCTTGACGCCTTTTTCTTTTAAGAATTGGCCAACAGTTTTGCTATCATCCATTAAGAATGGTTGAGCTTCAAGAGACATTTCAGCAAAGTATTTGTTGATTTTGCCTTCGAGAATCTTCTCTAAGACTGGAGCTGGTTTATTAGCGAGTTTTTCATCGTTTTTAGCAGCTTCTTTTTGAACGCTCATCTCGTGTTCTCTGACTTCAGCAGGAACATCTTCAATGGCTAAGTATTGTGGGTTGTTAGCGGCGATATGCATTGAGATTTGCTTTGCAAGTTCGTCGTCTCCACCACTTAATGAAACGGCAACGGCAATCTTTCCACCCATGTGGATGTAACTGCCGATAACGTTACCATCACTTGGAATAATGGTGAATCTTCTTAAATCGAATTTTTCACCCATTTTAACTGTGGCATCAGCAAATAAATCAGTTGTAAGAGCTTTTGCGGCTTCGACATCTTTTGGTTCTTCTTTAAGAATAACCTTTGCAATGTTTTCAACGAATGCACGGAATGCATCGCCTTTAGCAACGAAGTCTGTTTCACAGTTGACTTCTAAAACAACTGTTTTACCACAAGATGGGCATCTAACTGCTAAGGCTAATCCTTCAGCAGCGATACGGTCTGCCTTTTTAGCGGCTTTTGCAATGCCTTTTTCTCTTAACCAGTCACATGCTTTTTCGATATCGTTATTACATGCGGCTAAGGCGGCGTTACAATCACTTAATCCAGCACCGGTTCTATCACGGAGTTCTTTGATTAATTTGATATCTGCCATAATTATTTTTCCTCTGGTTTTTCTTCAGCTTTTGGAGCTTCTTCAGCTTTCTTGGCTGGAGCTTTCTTAGCTGCTGGTTTCTTAGCAGCTGGTTTTTCTTCTTTCTTTAATTCTGCTTCTTCTTGAGCAACAGCGGCTGCCTTATCTTGGCTTGCTCTACGTAAAGCTTGTTCTCTTTCGTAAGCTTCTTGTCTAGCTGCTCTTTCAGCACGAATCTTTGCTAATTTTTCAGCGTTTTCTTTGTCTGTTTGCTTAATGACTTCTTTCATGGTGACATCTTCACCTTCGTCTTTGGTATAAGCAACAACTGGTAATCCGCCTTTGCTTTCAACGATAGCGTCAGCGATGACTGCTAAGATTAAGCTAACACTTCTGATAGCATCATCATTTGCAGGAATGACATAGTCAACTAAATCTGGGTTACTATTGGTATCAATAATACCGAAGATTGGGACTCCTAATTTTCTTGCTTCTGCAACTGCGTTGTGTTCAAGGTTTGGATCGATAACAAAGAGGGCGTTAGGAACTTTTCTCATTTCCTTGATACCTTCTAAGTTCTTAGAAAGCTTTTCTTTTTCTTTTCTTAATTGAGCAGCTTCAACTTTTGGTAATAAGTCGAGTTCGCCTTCTTCTTCTCTTCTTTCAAGTTCTTTTAAGAATCTAATTCTTCCTTGAATGGTCTTGAAGTTGGTGAGTGTTCCACCTAACCAACGGTTGGTGATATAGAAGCTTCCAGAACGTAATGCTTCAGCTTCCACTGCTTCTTTACATTGTTTCTTTGTTCCGACAAAGAGAACTTTACCGCCATTATCGACGATTTCTTTCATTGCCTTATAAGCAACGATAATTAAGTCTACTGTTTTTTGTAAATCAATGATGTAGACACCGTTACGAGCACCATAGATGTATTTCTTCATCTTTGGGTTCCAACGTCTTGTTTGATGACCAAAGTGTGCACCAGCTTCTAAAAGCTTTTTCATGGTGATAATTGGTGCATCAGGATCATGCATAACTGCTTCCATAGCGTTAGCAGTTGGTTCTGCTACTGGTGTTTCTTCAGCAGCAACAACTTTTGTTTCTTCGCTCATTTTGAGCCTCCTTATGTTTTAGCCTCCACCACTTCTGACAACCGCCCTCACTACGTGAGACAATGGGGTTGAATCCATGGTGTGTGTAGTCTGTATATCTATACAGCGTGTCTATCATATCAAAGTTAGACATGTATAGACAAGAAAAATATAAAAATATTTTAGGAAATTACTTCTTCCTCGCCCTTGGGTGGCTAGACAAATATGTCTGCATCATTGCTTCCTCGGTCACGTGAGTGTAAACCTGGGTAGTGTTTAAACTTTCATGCCCAAGTAATTCTTGGATAATTCTTAAATCAGCGCCATTCTCTAATAGGTGCGTTGCAAAACTATGTCTAAGCACATGAGGATGTAAATCAACGAATGTACCAATCTTTGTTTCTATTGAGTCCAATATATATTCCAAACCACGGGTAGTTAACTGTTTCCCTTTGTCGTTCAAAAATAGTACATTAGTGCCATCTTTATTTCTTCTTTCAAGGTCTTTTCTTGTCGTTTTTATGTAGGTATCAAGGTCTTTTTTGCATTCTTCTGAAAAAGGAACTAGCCTTTCTTTTTTGCCTTTTCCAAAAATTCGAACATATCTTTGATTGAGATTAACAGACTGCAAAGTCAGTGATACAAGCTCACTAGCACGCATTCCCGTATAATATAAAGTCGACAAAATAGCCTGATCTCTAATTGCAAGTTCATCAGTTCTTTTTTTGTTTTCATCAAGGATTTGCCTTACCTGATCTTTATATAAAAAGTGCGGATATTTTTGTTCAAACTTAGGAGAAGAAATAAAAATGAATGGGTTATCTTTTACATATCTTCTTTTGACCATAAACTTATAAAAATGTCTTAGAGCACATAGTCTTCTTTTTAAGCTTCTTTTAGACACCCCGTTATTTAATTCATCAGTTAAGAAATTACGAATTACAATTTGGTCAACTTCATCCATACCGACATCTTCTTTTTCGAGGAATTTAAAAAACTTATCGATATCCATTGAATACGATATGACTGTCTGGGTGGAATAGTTCCTCTCATTAGTTAAATAACTAAGAAAATCTGCAGTTTGTTTATTCATCACCAATTATCATAACAAAAAAAGACGTTAGCTGCGTCTCTTTTTGATAATCTTTTCCATATGATTACATTTTGGATAATTGGTACATCCTAGGAAGTAGCCATATTTTCCACGTTTTTTGATTAAATCGCCACCACATTCTGGGCACTTTTTAATAACTTCTTGATCGTTTGCTACTTCGGTTTGGTTCTTTTCAATATAATTACAAGTTGGATAACCACTACAAGCAATAAACACTTTACCCTTTGAATATGTTCTTTCAACTAGTGGCTTACCACAAATTGGACATGTTCCACCTGTGTATTTCAATTCTTTCTTTTCTTTCTTAACAAAATCACATGTTGGATAATTGGAACAACCAATAAATCTTCCGTTTTTGCCTTCTTTATACACTAAAGGAGCGCCACATTTTGGACAGATTTCGCCAGTTGGTTCAGCTTCGTCAACATACATAATTTTATAAGCATTATCAATTTTATTGATAAAGTCATAGTAGAAATCAGAGAGAATAGTTAAAGAGCTTTCTCCGCCTTCGCTGATAGAGTCTAATTTATTCTCCATTTCAGCAGTGTATTTAGCATCGACTATTTCTGGGAAATATTTTTCTAATACATGAGCGGTTTTCTTACCTTGTTCAGTAACAGTTAAAATCCCTTTTTCTTCGGTGACATATTTTCTTTTCTTTAATGTTGAAATTGTTGAGGCATAAGTCGATGGTCTACCGATACCAACTTCTTCCATAAGCTTAACAATTTTAGCTTCGCTATAACGGGAAGGTGGAGTTGTGAACTTTTGTTCAACACTGCTTTTAGCCACTGTAAAAGAGTCGCCGACATTAATTTCAGGAAGGTTCTTATAGTGTTTTCCTTCTTCTTCATCTTTATAGATAATTTCATATCCTTGGAAAATGGTTCTAGCGAAATCACTCTTGAACTTCACTCCATTAACAGAGAAAGAAACGGATAAAATTTCTTCTTTTTTGCCTTTAAGCAAGGACGCTATTGTGCGATTATAAATTAATTTATAAAGATTGTATTGATCAGGTGTTAAATATTGTCTAATTGAATCTGGAGTACGATGATTAGCGGTTGGTCGAATAGCTTCGTGAGCGTCTTGAGTTAACTCAGTTGCCTTAAATTGTTTAACTCTACCGAGATACTCTTTTCCAAATGTTTCAATGATATAGTTCTTTGCTCTTTCAACGAAAACCGGAGCCAAACGAGTTGAGTCGGTTCTCATATAAGTGATAAGACCAACATGTTCACCATTAACGGAAATACCTTCATATAAAGATTGAGCCACTCTTTGAGTTTTATCGGTCTTAAATTTCAATCTTGAAAAAGCCTCTTGTTGAAGAGTGGATGTTGTGAATGGTTCTTTGCTATCGATCGTTTTAACGGTCTTTTCAACAGATATTGCTTTCGCTTCTCCATTTAATAGTTTTAAGATCGCTTCAGCGTGTTCTTTTGTAAGTACTTCTTTATTTCCGTCTGTATCATTTACAAACGTAAGTTCATGTTCCTTGTTATTTAACAAAATAACACAGTTGATTTTATAGTATTCTTCTGGAACAAATTCATCGATTTTTAATTCTTGATCATATGCAAGTTTTAAAGTTGCTGATTGAACTCTACCAGCGCTTTTAGAATGTATTTTTTTATTGATAAGAGCAGACAATTTAAAGCCGATAATTCTATCAAGCATACGTCTGGTTTCTTGAGACGACACTAACGCTAAATCGATAGTTCTTGGATGTTGCATTGCTTCTCCAATAGAATCACGTGTAATTTCGTGGAATT
This sequence comes from uncultured Erysipelotrichaceae bacterium, assembly GCA_902800025.1. Classification (GTDB taxonomy): domain Bacteria; phylum Bacillota_I; class Bacilli_A; order RFN20; family CAG-826; genus UBA2450. Next base: position 10,871 of record CADCDA010000015.1, read on the forward strand.
CTAATCTCTTATTTGTGCCAATGTTTAAATCGAGCACTTTTGCTAAGTGCCATGCGATGGCTTCGCCTTCTCTATCAGGGTCGGTAGCGAGTATTACTTCATCAGCTTCTTTTGCCAATTTTTGTAGATCATACACGACTTTTTTCTTATCTTTATTAATAATATACGCAGGCGCGAATTTATTATCGACATCAATTCCAAGCCCGCCTTTACCCTTTGTGGCTAAGTCACGAATATGTCCGTAAGATGCTTTTACGATATATTCATCACCGAGGTAGCGCTTGATGGTTTCACATTTGGTTGGAGATTCGACAATAACTAACTTCATAACTTTGTGCACTAAATTATCTTATTTTTAGAGGCAGTAAGTCAACGTCAAAAAAGTTATATGTTTTCTTAAATACTTTAATATTTAACTTCATATAATAAGATTTTTTATCCAATGATTTCGATTACCTGATCGCCGTTTTCGACTAACGCTGCACCATCTCTAATAAACTGATTGCACCCAGAATCATTAAAGTCTGTTGACGGGACGCACATAATATCTCTTCCATAACACAAACCATAATTTACTGTGATAGAAGTACCACTCTTTTTCTTTGATTCAGTAACCAAAATGCCTTTAGAAAACTGGGCAATTAGGCGGTTTCTGTTGGGAAAATTGCATTGAACTGGGTTTGTACAATTTGGATATTCAGATATTAATAGATGATCTTTTTTAATAATTTCATATATTTCTCTATTAGATGTTGGATAACAAATATCGATGCCACATCCTAATATTGCAATAGTCTTTCCACCGCTTCTTATTGCTTCTTTATGAGCGATTGCGTCTATCCCTAAAGCTAAACCAGAAACAATATTATATTTCTTTGATACGGTCTCAGTAATTTCTTTAGTTATTTGAATTCCTAATTCAGATGGTTTACGCGTGCCCACTACCGCGACATTATTTTTAGGATCGCTTATCAAACTGATATCACCATAATAGAAAAGAACTAATGGAGGACGATATAGCTCCTTTAAATAACTCGGATACTCTTTATCAAGAATTGTAATAGCCTTGCACTTCAAAGATTTATTCATCTTAATAATATCCGCTTTTGGCAATAATTCTTTTTGCCTGATTGCTTTAACTATTTCATCCCAGTTCCCTTGATAATAAATAGCTTCCGCAATTAAGATTTCACTTGTAGTCATAAAAACCTCCTCATTTATTAAAGGAGGAAAAAAATTGAAAAAATTTAATAAAATATTTTTATGAATTTTTGTTATTAACTTAGTTAATAAAAATTTTTGCTAGAAAAGCGATACCTTCTCGATAAAGAATTTTTTGATTGGAGCATAGGTCATACGGTAGATTTCTTTATTTGGTCCGTATTTTTCTAATAAGTCCATATGAAGTTTAGTGCCATAGCCTTTATGCTTCGCTATTTGATATTCAGGGTATTTCTTATCTAATTCATAACAAATATGATCACGAGTTACTTTCGCCATAATACTTGCAGCAGCGATGCACATTGCTTTAGCATCACCTTTAATTATCGCTTCAAAAGGTAAATCGGTTTTGATCTTTACAGCATCAGTAAGAATCATATCGATTTGATGATTAAGTTTACTCATCGCTTCAATCATTGCTTTTCTAGAAGCATTTAAGATATTTATCTTATCAATTTCTTGTGGCGATATCTCTGCTACTGCCCACGCAATAGCGTTCTCTTTGATAATTTGATACGCTTCTTCCCTTTGCTTCTCACTCAATTGCTTTGAATCATTGATTAAATCACACTTAAAATCTTTTGGAAGAATAACAGCGCCCGCTACAACAGGACCTAATAGACAACCACGTCCTGCCTCGTCACATCCAACTATATATTGAATTTTATCGCTATAGTATTGTTGCTCGTAATCTAAACTCATTGTGCTTTTTCTAAAGTGACTCGACCGAGTTTTCCTTCTTTGAATTCTTTTAAGATAAGGAAGTCCGCTCTTGAGAGATCATATTCACCATTTGTGATTAATCCACGTTTAATCGCTACTTGTTTGCTCACTTCAATAGAATCAGTGAGATCATTTATTCCAAATCTATCAACTAATGCATCTGGATAGTTCTTATTTAAGTAATTTATAAGATGTTTGACTAATTCCTCATTAGGAAGAATTTCCTCTCGTATAGAGCCTAATAACGCTAAATTAATAGCATGTAGCTTATCATCATAGTTCATAGGAAGGATACCTGGAGTGTCTAAAAGAATGAAGTCTTTATTAACCTTAATATATTGTTCTCCTCTTGTGTATCCTGGCTTATTTTGAACACCGGCAGCGTTGCGCTTGGCAACACGATTAATCAAAGAAGACTTACCAACATTTGGAACACCAATAATCATTGCTTTAATTGGTTGTGGTTTCATTCCTCTAGCGATTTCTTTTTTGTGCTTTTCTTCGCCTAATTTTGTAACGGCATCGGAAATAATCTTAGTAGATTTAGGATCAGTCAAATTCAAAATAAGAGGGGTATTGCCCTTATTTTTAAAGCAAATCTCCCATTTTTTTGTTTCTATAGGGTCTGCTAAGTCTGCCTTTGAAATAATGATGAGTTTCTTCTTATTGATAATTCTTTTTTCAAAGTCAGTATTAATGGAACTATTCGGTGCACGAGCATCCAAAATCTCGATGACCACGTCAACGAGTTTAATCTTCGCCTCAATTTCATTTAAGGCTTTTTTCATATGTCCTGGAAACCAATGTATCTGCGCCATAATTTAACCTTAAATCTTATAAATTGGCTTTATTACCACTTTGTCGTAAATCTTATAATTACCATCTTCATCCACCGATACTTTTCCGTATCCTTGAATGCAAATGACTTTGCCTTGAATATAACTTCTAACTAATTTATCCGGACTTGACATTTTCACATAAGAATCAGTGCTATCGCCCCAATGATCACCCATAACAAAATACTCTTTTTCGCCTAATGTGTAATCAAATGTTCTTTGTTGTCCCGCCGAAGTGTAAAAGATTTTATGACCAATATCATACTTATAACATTTCATTGTAGTAATTGAAGAAATCTTATCTACTTCAATTGTTTCAACTGGTGCTGTTACTGTATAGATCGTTTTCTCGTCTTTCATAACGGTAAATGATGATTCTGTGTCATTGCTTTCCATGATCAATCTTTCACCAGGAAAACCCCACACTCTTTTAACGATAAGACCTTTTCGTGTGCCCCAACTATCTGGATAGTGTGTAATGCAAACATCAAATCTATCCATATTATCAATAACGTTACTAGCTGTATCGGCAATACCATAATGATGAATATTATTTGTATCATCGCCTACCAAAGTAGGAAGCATGCTTGGTCCACTAACAAAAATGTTTGTATAGTAATAGCGGTTAAATATAAAACAACCCGATACAGTTATTGCAGCGGCAAATAAAATATAAAATATTGGATAAAAAATTTTTTGAAATTTTTCTGACCTGAAAATTTTCATACAACTATTATAGATAAAATCTATCTATATAAACAAGAAAAAAGGAATCACAACGGATTCCTTTATATCTTATTTGCTCGAAATTATAAGATTTCTTTAATACGAGCAGCTTTACCTGAACGCTTACGGATGTAGGTAATCTTGTTTCTTCTGACCTTACCTTTTCTCACAACTTCAATACTTGCGATACTTGGTGAGTGCACTAAGAATGTTCTTTCCACACCGATGCCACTTGACACCTTACGAACGGTAAACGTAGCATTAACACCGCCACCTCTTCTTTGAATGACAACACCTTGGAAAATTTGGATTCTAGATTTGTTACCTTCAATGATACGAACAGCGACTTTGACTTCGTCACCTGATTTGAATTCAGGAAGATCTGTTCTGAGTTGGGATGCTGTAATTTCTTCAACTAATCTGTTGTTCATTGTTACGCCTCCTATAGTCAATTTCTCTCTTGGTGTTCATTCTCAATTTAGACAGCGGAGCACCCGTAGCACGATAAACATGCTTGATAATAATACCATGATTGAAAAAACTTGCAACCTTTAATTTATTAATAATAAGAAAAAATATATAAATGTTAAGCAAAAATACTTGACACCTTAGTTTTATAAGATTACTATAGTAACGCAATTTAGGAGGAAAACTAACATGGCAGTTAAAATTAGATTAACAAGAATTGGACGTCACAAGGACCCATTCTTCCGTATCGTTGCTGCAGATAGCAGATATGCAAGAGATGGTCGTTATATTGAACAAATTGGTTACTTTGATCCAGAAAAGGGTGTTGAAAACGCCGTTATCGACGAAGAATTAGCACTCAAATGGTTAGCATTAGGTGCTACCCCATCCGAAACAGTCAAAGCAATGTTCAATCGTAAAGGCATTAACGCCAAAGCAGTCGAAGCAAAAAAAGGAAACAAATAAGCAATGGACTACGAGAATATCATTCACACACTAATCGACAGTATTGTTGAAGATCCTCAATCAATCCTCATTAGAGTTGATGAAGGAAACACAAATAAAGATGTTCTCATTATTATCGCTGCTGAAAAAAATGACACTGCTCGCCTTATTGGACATAAGGGAATTATCGCAAATGCCCTTAGAGAAGTTGTTGGCATCGCTGGAAAGAGCGAGAATAAGCACGTTCATCTAAAATTTGAATCTTTCGAAGATGAAAAAGTGGGGGCATAACCTCCATTTTTTGTATTATGGAATACTTAAGTTTAGGAAAAATAGTTGATTCATTTGGGGTTGATGGAACTGTAAAAATCTATTCCACCACATCTTTTGGTGAGAAAAGATACAAGAAAGGTTCTAAGGTTTTAATTTATAACCCACAAGATGATGATAGAAAAGAATATGAAGTCATTAAATATCGACATTCTGGTTTTTTTGATTTTGTAAAATTTGTTGGATTAACTACTCCAGAAGAAGTCAAGACAATGAAAGGCTTTGAAATACAAGTCATTAAAGATAATAAGGATTTAGATAAAGATACATATTTCTATAGTGATTTAAGAGGTTGCAAAGTTGTTGATGAAAATAATAATGAGCTTGGATTCATTAAAGAAATTGAAGAATTCCCTGCACAAATCACTTTTAGAGTCGGTAGAAAAAATGGCAAAGATTTTTTCGTTCCATTTATCAAAGAATTCGTAAAAAACGTGAGTATTGACGAAAAAATTGTCACAATACACGTAATAGAGGGGCTATTATGAAAATAACTATACTTACTCTATTTCCTGAAATGTTCGATGGTTTTTTAACAAACTCAATCATCAAAAGAGCAATCGCTAAAGGAGTTGTTGAAATCAAGATCGTTAACATCCGTGATTACACAAAAGACCGCTATAATAGAGTCGATTCTGCTCCTGTTGGAGGTGGTGCTGGACTTATTATGAAGTGTCAGCCAATCATTGATGCTCTTAATGATGTTAAAAGTGAATCATCAAAAACAATCATGCTTTCACCACGTGGTAAGACATATAATCAAGCAAAGGCAAAGGAATTGTCTAAATTAGAAGATGTTATACTACTTTGTGGACATTACGAAGGAATTGATGAAAGAGTAAATAAGTATGTTGATGAGCAAATTTCTATCGGTGATTACATTCTTACTGGTGGAGAATTAGGCTCGATGGTTATTAGTGATTCCATTATTAGATTACTTGATGGGGCAATTGCCGAAGAATCAATTATAGAAGAATCATTTGATAACGATTTATTGGAGTATCCTCAATATACAGAGCCATATGATTTCAATGGAGATAAGATACCTGATATTTTATATTCTGGTAATCATCAAGCAATTGAAAAATGGAGAAAAAAGCAATCTCTTCTACTTACTAAAGAATATCGTAAGGATTTATTTGATAAGCATATCCTCACAAAACTAGAGAAAAAACTTCTTGATGAAGACCCTAAAGAAAAAGCGAGTTGGGAACTCGCTGCTATTGAAAAAGGGAAGAAGTTTATAAAGTAGTTTCTATCTGAAGCCACCTAAACCACCTAAACCACCCATACCAGGCGGCAATCTGCCGCTTTTTTTATATTGTTCCATTTTCTTCATCATTTCTTTGGATTGTTCGTATTTCTTAAGGACACGGTTTACATCACTCACTTGTTTACCACTGCCATTAGCAATACGAATCTTGCGGGAATACTGTAATATTTCTGGGTTGTGTCTTTCTTCGAAAGTCATAGAATTGATAATAATTTCGAAGTTTTTCATTTCTTTTTCTGCAAATTGTTGTTGCTCAGGAGTCATTTTAGGCATTCCAGGAATTAATTTCATTAATCCACCTAATGATCCTAGCTTTTGAACTTGCTTCATTTGTTGAAGCATATCATCTAAATCAAACTTGCCACTCATCATTTTATTAGCAGCACGTCTTGCTTCTTTTTCATCGATTTCCTCTTGTGCTTTCTCAACAAGAGTCATTACATCTCCCATTCCTAAAATACGATCGGCCATACGATCAGCATGGAAGACATCTAAATCACTAACTTTTTCACCAACACCAGAGAACTTAATTGGAACTCCGGTCATATGCCTAATACTTAAAGCGGCACCACCACGGGCATCGCCATCTAATTTAGACATAATTATTCCAGTTAATGATAATAAATCATTGAATGCATTCGCAACATTAACCGCATCTTGGCCACTCATCGCATCAACTAGTAATAAGATTTCATCTGGTTGAACTTCTTTTTTGATTTCACTAAGTTCATTCATTAACGCTTCATCAATCGCAATGCGACCAGCAGTATCAATAATCAAAACATCATAGTGATCGTTAAAAGCTTTTTCCTTAGCTTCTTTAGCAATCTGAACTGGAGAAACTAGGATTCCTTTAGAAAATACAGGAACATCAATCGATTCAGCAATTTGTTTTAATTGTTCAATAGCGGCTGGACGATAAACGTCACCAGCGGCAAGAAGAACCTTTTTGTGCAACTTATTCTTCATTAAATAAGCAAGTTTACCAGC
>CADCDA010000016.1 GCA_902800025.1 uncultured Erysipelotrichaceae bacterium
GTTGATGATTTTGATTTTTTAGCAGAAGAATATGATTGTTTAAAAGGCCATTTCCCAACTGGTAAAAACGAAGTTGCTCTAGTGGTTGATAAATATAATAGGGTTAGCGGTTCCACTTTAGATTCACTAGGCTTTGATGTTGATTTATCACATTATAGTGAAACTAAAATTACTTTTGATAATATCATTGGCAAAATTTATCGTTATGTTCCTAATAATGATTATTTCTCCTATGACAGTGGTCTAGGAAAATACGTAGTGAATGAATATACCGCTCAAGAGTTTTATGAAAATTCGACTATTGAATTATCTATCTCCGGTATTCTTAGAGAAAAAGAAGATTCTTCTAACCCTCTTTTAAATAAAGGAATTATTTATAATCCAGAATTCCAAAAGGATGTTATTAAAGAAGCAAATAGTTCTGATATTGTCGTTGCTCAAAAAGAGTATGGATTAACTAAAAACGTTTTAACTGGCTTGCCGTACACTGATGTGCAATCTGGAAATATGTCATATTCCGCTAAATATGTATATGAAAGTGTGATGTTCGCGTTAAGCAGTTTTGAAAGAGTGACAACCCTTTATTATTTCACTAAGGATTTTACTTCTCGTTCCTTGATATCGGATTACTTTAAAAAGTATGTTTCTGATGAAGAAGTTGATTTTGGAACACTGACATATAATGACTATTTAGAAAAAGTGACAATCCAATTTGAAGGGGCAATTGGTCTAATGACTTCTGTTTTATATGTCTTTGCGGTTATCTCTGTTATTGTCAGTGCAATTTTAAATGGAATCTTAACTTATATATCTATTCATCAAAGGACAAATGAAATCGGTTTACTAAGATCTTTAGGAGCAAGGAAGTTAGATATTGGAATAATGATTGAAACCGAATCGATAATGACTGGGATATTAGGAGCAATGATAAGTACAGTCTTATGTTTTGTGTTTACTCCTCCAGTTAATGTGATGCTTACCCAGGCGATTTATGAATATAAGTTCTATATATTAAGTAAAACAACATTTACTCTTCCTGGTTTCCAAGCTTGGGTTATTCCAATTATATTCGCAATTGGAGTGGCTACCGCTTTGTTATCAGCGCTTATCCCAGCAGTTATCGCTAGTAAAAAAGACCCTGCTAGAGCAATTAGTGAATAAAAATAATCGCGTTTCTTTCGCGATTATTTTTTTAATACATGACTTTCAATTATTTTTTTAACACCGTGGTCACTAATAGAAGCAGTGACATGAGTAGCGGCTTCTTTAACTTCATCTCTTCCGTTATCCATAGCGACACCGTATTTAACTTGTTCAAACATTGATATGTCAGCAAAGTCATCTCCTATAGCCATTGCTCTTTCTTTAGAAATGTTTAACTTATCAAGAACAATTTTAATTGTATCTCCTTTAATATGAGGAGTAGCAGCAGTGTCCACTCCATAATCATGGTAGCGGAAATAGTAGAGCATCTTAGGAATTTTAGGGATGATAATATCATCTAAATCTTTATAAGCAAATAAGGTAGCTCCTATAACTTCTTGATTATGATAATCCATTACTGGAGGATAATCTTCTGGATATGTTTCAAATAGAGCGTCAACCGCTTTATCAGGAGGAAGAATTAAGAAACTATCATATCTTCGTATTCCTTCAACATTAGCGCCGACAGACAAAGCGACTTCACAGAACTTTTCAAAGTCTTTTGGATCCATTGCTGTTTCATATAAGACTTTGTCTCCATATAAAGCAAGTCCACCATTAGCGAGAATCATTCCATCAGGCTGAAATAAATCAAATAAACCAATTCGTTTTACCGAATGATATGGGCGAGCAGTGCAAAGAAAGACTAATACACCTTGGCTTTGTGCTTCTTTAAGAGCGGAAATTGAATCAAAGTCATAAACAGGTGGCCTTGTAGAATGATTAAGCAAGGTGCAGTCTATATCAACAAAAACAATATCTATATCTTTCATTGGGTCTATCTTACTACTTATAGATGTCTTTTAAATACTTTTTTATTCGATTTTGTACCTATATTTCTGTATATTTCAAAACTTAAATATAAATATTTAATAAAAAAATTAGCACTCACACTTGCAGAGTGCTAAAATTGTGATACAATAGAATTGATAAAAGGAGGATTAAATTATGCAAATGAATCAAGTACCAGACTATGAAAATGATAAAGAAGTCCTTCAAAAATTCGGCCGTAACATCTGCGAAGAAGTCAAAAAAGGAAAAGTCGATCCTGTTATTGGACGAGATGAAGAAATTCGTAAGATCATTGAAATATTAGCCCGTAAAACAAAAAATAACGTCATTTTGTTAGGTGAACCTGGCGTTGGTAAAACCGCGATTCTTGAAGGATTGGCGGAACGTATTGTGCGTAACGATGTTCCGACTATCCTTAAAGATAAAATCATCTATGAACTCGATATGGGGGCTCTTGTAGCGGGAGCAAAATATCGTGGTGAATTCGAAGAAAGATTAAAAGCAGTTTTAAATAAGATTAAAGAATCTGATGGAAAGATTATTCTTTTCATCGATGAAATCCATCTTATTGTCGGCGCGGGTAGAACCGATGGAGCTTTGGATGCTTCTAATATGCTTAAACCAATGCTTGCTAGAGGCGAGATTGATTGTATCGGTGCAACTACTTTAAAAGAGTACCGCGAATATATTGAAAAAGACCGCGCTCTTGAAAGAAGATTCCAACCAGTTCTTGTTAACGAACCAACTGTTGAAGATACAGTGACAATCTTAAGAGGTTTAAAAACTAGATTTGAAACATTCCATGGCGTGAAAATCACTGATAACGCTTTAATTGCGGCAGCAACTTTATCTAATAGATACTTAACAAGTAGATTTTTACCTGATAAAGCAATCGACTTAGTGGATGAAGCGTGTGCCTCTATTAAAGTGGAACTCGCAAGCATGCCTGCAGAACTCGATGAACTTGAAAGAAAGATGAGACAACTTCAAATTGAAAAAGTCGCTCTTTCTAAAGAAAGTGATGAAGCGAGCAAGAAAAGACTTGCGGAGTGTTCTAATGAACTTGAAGAGTTATCTAAAAAGGATAAAGAACTTCAAAATCAATGGAAGAAAGAAAAAGAAGATATCACTAGAGTTAAAGACATCAAAACTGAACTTGAAAAAGCGAGGTTTGATTTGGAATACGCTTTGAGCCATTCAGAATATGAAAAGGCTGGTGAACTTCAATATAAAAAGATTCCAGAACTTGAGAAAAAACTCAAAGAAACCGACTCTTCTAGTGGTGGAGCTAGACTCTTATCTGAAGTTGTTGATGAAGAACAAATCGCTAGAATCATTTCTAAGATGACTAATATTCCTCTATCAAAAATTGAAAAAGGTGATAGGGAAAAAGTTTTGGACTTAAAGAAAACGCTTCAAAGAAGAGTGATTGGGCAAGATGAAGCTTTGTCTCTTGTTAGTGATGCGATTTTGCGTCAAAGAGCAGGCATTAAAGATAGCAATCGACCAATTGGCTCATTCTTATTCTTAGGTCCTACTGGTGTTGGTAAGACCGAAGTCGCTAGAGCGCTTGCGGAATCATTATTCGATTCAGAAAGCCATATCATTAGGATTGACATGTCTGAATATATGGAGAAATACTCGACTAGTAGATTAATTGGTGCCCCACCAGGATATGTTGGATATGAAGAAGGTGGACAATTAACTGAAAAAGTGAGAAGAAACCCTTATTCAATTGTCTTATTCGATGAAATCGAAAAAGCACACCCAGAAGTATTTAACTTATTACTTCAAATGCTTGATGATGGTCGATTAACCGATTCTCAAGGAAGAGTGGTGGACTTCAAGAATACGATTATCATTATGACTAGTAACCTTGGTAGTGAATATCTACTCCATAATGAAAGAGATAAAGTTGAAGGATTATTACATCAAACATTCAAGCCTGAATTCTTGAATAGAATTGACGAGATTGTTTATTTCTCACCATTATCTAAAGATGTTCAAGGCAAGATTGTAACTAAGATGCTTAATGATCTTAATAAGAGATTACAAGAATCCTATTACAGCTTTGAGTTCACTGATAAAGTCAAAGAATATATTCTTAATAGTTCGTTCTCACTTCAATTTGGTGCTCGACCAATTAAGAGATTCATTCAAAATAACATCGAAACTTTGATTGCTAAAGAAATAGTGGAAGGTCACATTAACACAACGAGTAAATATGTTGTTGATTATGTGAATGACAAAGTCACGATTTCTAAAAAGTAACTAATTAATCGATTTTGGTCCTTAGTTTATTCTAGGGACCATTTTTTATTAGTAAAAATGAATAAACAAGTTTATTATTAAACAGGTATGTATAAAGAGAAAATATTAATTGCGTCCACTGATACTGATTGTAATTTAGAGCTTAGAGTGTCTAATCTTTTTAAGATTTTCCAACTAGTGGGCTTTCATCATATTCGTTCATTAAAACTTGGACAAGATGAATTAGATAAACATAACTTGTTATGGGTTCTTGTTCGTATGGATGTGAATATTTATAGAACCCCTAAACTTGATGAAGAGATTTTAGTAACTACCCATCCAGGAGAAAAAAGATCATTTATTTTCCCTCGTTATTATCAAATCTATGATAAGAAAGGCAATCTAATTATTAATGTTAGTTCTTTATGGGCATTAATTGATAAAGACACTCGTAAAGTGTCTATTAAACCAGACATGATTAATATCAAAGGTGAAACAAGTAAAGTGGATATGCCTCAACCAGAAAAAGTTGTAGGGGACGCTACATTACTCGCGGATACCCGTAAAGTTAGATACACAGATGTCGATATGAATGGACATTTGAACAATACTTCTTATATAGAATATATTCTAAATATTCACGATAATGATTTTTATAAGAGTCATAGAATCAAAAGCATTCGAATCAATTACGATAAAGAAATCAAACCAACTGATATTGTAAATATCTACTCTAATGGTGGTGTTCCTGAAATCATCAAAGGAAAAGTTGGGGATTCAAATAACTTTACTGCTGAAATTGATTATGAAGAAAGATAGAAAATAAAGGAGAATAAAAATGAATAAGAAAGCATTATTAATCACATCCATTGCCACAGTGTTTGCGGTTGGAATTGGCGCAGTCGCTATGAGTGGAATAAACCAAGTGCATAAAATGAAAGCTGACCCTGTATATGAGCCACTTATTAGAAAGCTGGACTTAAGCGAAAACAATTGTACAGTTTCTTTTTCGGATGCTGAATATGTAAGTAGTTTATATAGTTATGTTTATGGCTTAACAATAACTAGCAAGACAGTTACTGGTAGCAATCTAGAAACTGAAGAATACTTTTTTGATGAAGAAGAGAATTGGTTTGTTGGCACATGTGTGTCTTTTACTACTGAATTAACTTTTGACACTTCAATTGGAGATGAAATGCTTTTCAATGTGACCATTCCTTCAGGTTCATATGGAAACATTATTGCCAATATCGTTTATTGTTTGTTTGATGGCGCTCTTTTTGATGAATCAAGTTCATACTTTGTTTACAAGCACTATGACAAAGATAAGGAAAAAACCAATTATAAAACAGTTTATTTTTCTGAGGATGAAGGATGGGATTATTATTATGCTACTAATTCATATGATACCTATGCAGGTGCAGGCGATCAATTCGGAGTCCAAAGAATTCACCTTGAATACCTTTGTTAATTAAGCTTATTTGAAATAGAGCGAGACTACATCGCTCTTTTTTGTTGTCTAGAAATGCAATGACATAATGTTGACAATATCAACACAATATCATAGAATATGGTTGGAGGTGATATTATGACAAATATTAATATTAGAATTGATGATAGAGTTAAAAACAACGCTGAAAAAGTTTTTAGAGCGTTGGGACTAACACCTTCTGCTGCAATCAATCTCTTTTATGTTCAAGTTGCAAGAACCAAAAGCATTCCGTTTGAACTAAAAGTTGATGATCCTAACGAAGAAACCATCAAGGCTATCGAAGAAGGCGATATCATCGCTAAAGACGGAAAGAAAGGCTATAAAGACATTGAAAGTCTTAAGAAGGCACTTGATAAATAGAGCGAGACTACATCGCTCTTTTTTCTTATCACATCTTTTGATTTTTGATTTCTATAAACTTATTATAAGAAATAAATAAAAGGAGGCAGCATTATGCTAGTAAGAAACACTTACGATTTAGTGGGCAAGACCCCACTCGTTGAATTACGTCATGTCGAAGAGGAATTTGGCTTGTGTTGTCACCTCTATGCAAAAGTTGAATTATTTAACCCAGCAGGATCTGTCAAAGATAGAATCGCTTTAGCGATGATTGAAGACGCTGAAAAGAAAGGACTTCTTAACGACGAGTCTGTGATTATTGAACCAACAAGCGGTAATACAGGTATTGGTATTGCTTCTATTGCGGCGATGAAAGGATATCGTTGCATTTTAACAATGCCAAGTAGTATGTCTATTGAAAGAAGAAAACTTTTAGCGGCTTATGGAGCAGAAATAGTTTTAACTGATGCAGCGCTTGGAATGAAAGGGGCAATCGCTAAAGCGGAAGAATTACATGAATCAACCCCTCATTCAATTATTTTAGGTCAGTTTACTAATCCCGCTAATCCTATGGCTCACTATAAGACTACTGGTCCAGAAATCTATGATGACTTAGATGGCAACATTGATGTCTTTGTCGCTGGTATTGGTACTGGTGGAACCATTTCTGGGGTTGGTAAATATCTTAAAGAATATATCGCCAATGTGAAAATAGTGGGTGTTGAGCCTGCAAGTTCGGCAGTTATTTCTGGTGAACCATCTGGTCCACATAAGATTCAAGGAATTGGAGCCGGATTTATTCCTCAAACATTAGATTTAGATGTTTTGGATGAAGTTAGTAAAATCACTAATGAAGAAGCATTTGAATTTGGTAGACTCGTTGCTTCTTTAGAAGGATTCTTAGTTGGCATTTCTAGCGGTGCAGCTTTAGCGGCCGCTGTTAAGGAAGCTCAAAAAGAAGAAAACAAAGGTAAAAACATCGTTGTTCTTTTCCCTGATAGTGGTGATAGATATCTTTCAACGCAATTATTTGAGTGACATCCTCCCCTACTTATAGAAGATAGGGGCTTCCCACTCAAGAAATCTAACGATTTCAGTATCAATGGGCTATCCCCGAGAGTCCCTCGGTTAAGGATATTTCAGTAAGATATCCAACTTATTTAAATTATTTAATTAGAAGGATTAAGAATCATTCTCATTCCTTCTTTTTTAATGTTGATTGCCGCGTTATGGTCGCGGTTATGTTTAACACCACAATTTGGGCGAACATAATTGGCTAGATGGGAAATATCTATCAACCTTCACCAACTTCTTATTTAACCATTCCAACTTGTATTTGAGTTGATTTAGTAATGTTCCATACCCTAAATCGTTAACAAAGATACCTAATTTCAATTCTTCTTTTCTTTCACTGATGGATTTTAAATCAAGATCTTCCACGAAAACATAATCGTATTTATTAGCAATATATCGACTAGTTTTATGTAGAAAGTCTTTCCTTTGATTGGCAATTCGCATATGGAGATTAGCAATTCTAAGAAGCTGCTCTTTATAGTTATTACTACCTTTTACCATATGCGATAGTTTTCTTTGCTCTTTCGCTAATTTAGTTAGAGACTTTTCATAAAACTTAGGCATATTAGTTTTTGTTTTAGAATCACTAACAAATAGATTTGCTAAAGAGAAGTCTAATCCGATGGAATTAGTAAGAATTAAAGAATCTTTACTATGTTCCTGATGTTCTTGATATTCTTCCTCCCCAATTAAAGAAACATAATAATATTTCCCAATTCTAGAAACACTTACGGTTGAGTATTCAAATGATTCTGGTAACTTACGATGATAAACAAATTTTACTTTACCGATTTTAGGGATTTGGATTTCATCTCCTTCAATACGAATAGAGTTATTGATATTCATGGTAATGTAGCCATAATCATTCTTTTTCTTTTTAAATACTGGGAAATCAGAGTTATGTCTGAAGAAGTTTCTATAAGCATCACATAAATGAATAACGCTTTGTTGTAACGCAATAGAATCAACTTCTTTAAGATATGAATACTTTTCTTTATATTTTGGGAGAAGCTTTATGAGTTCATATTTATTAATCTTGAAATTATGATCTTTCTCATACTCTTTTTTACATAGAGAAAGTAGTTCATTATAGACCTGGCGAGAACACCCTAAAGTTTTCTCAATTAATTGCTTTTGAGATTCGTCAGGGTATAAACGAAAACGATAGGTTCTTTTTACTAACTTCATAATATTCAATATTTAAGTTAGATATCAATTTATTGATATCTTTCTTACATATTTATTATATCAAAATTTCACCTATATTAATAGCAATATCTATATTTTTTTTGTGTTATTTTTTGTCAAATTCATCCCCCACCTATAGAGGTATCCATCAACAAAGTCTGATGTGGGGGTCTTCTTTAAAATTATGATAAAAAATATCAAAAAGCGAGTATAATAAACTTGCTATGAAAAAAACATATTTACCTATTTACATTGCCTTTGCGGTTTTAATTGTTGGTTTTATTATTGGCTCATTCTTTGATTTTCAAATCAATGATGCGCTTTTCAGCAGTAAAAACACCTTTGGCCTTGTTGTTTCCACAATTGGAACTGTTCCTGGATATGGAGTGTTAGCCTTTATAGGAGGAGGCTTACTGTATCTTGGATTAAAAAACAAAGTACCTAATTTAGCTTTTAGAATTGTTATTTATGTACTCGCTGCTGCCGGATATGGCTTATCCATTTACTTTAGTGGCAAAGAATTCTTTGGTCCTAATGGCTTTGATTATTTAGGAATTCAAGAATTCTGGGGATATTTTATCGTCTTCCCAGTTCAAACTGCGATCGCTTTCCTTGGATATAAAGTAACGAGTACAAGTGAAAACGATAAGCTTTGGCTTATCTATATTGTTATGCTTCTTGCTATCCTATTAGCGTTAGTGGCGGGAGTTACTTTACTTAAAGATATCTTCCATCGTCCAAGATTTAGAACTGTGGCAGTCACTGCTGGACTTGATTTCCATAATTGGTGGGAACCATGTAGCAATTATAAAGACTATATTGCTTTAGGAATTATTAAAGAAGAGTTTAAATCTTTCCCAAGCGGACACGCTGGAACATGTTCTGTCTTTATGATGTCCGCCTTATTCCTTCCTTATATTAGTAAGAAATATGAAAAAGCCGCTCTTATCGCCTTTATAGCTGGGGCAGCGTGGTACTTACTCGTGTCATTCTCACGTATGCTTGTCGGCGCTCACTTCTTAAGCGATGTTTCAATGGGTGGGTTACTAGGAGTTATATTCTTCTTCGTTGCTAAGATAGTAATTGATAACGTTAAGTATTTCGGTGAGAAAGAAGAGCAACTAGTAGAGTAAATGTAAATATATAAATGGCCAAGATTAATCTTGGTCTTTTTTGTTTTCCATCATTATGTATTGATTTTGTACACACAATGTATATAATGACAATAGGAGAGATTATTATGAAAACATCTAATTTGTATGTAAGAATAGAACCAGAATTAAAACAAGAAGCAGAAGTTGTTTTATCTAAGCTTGGATTATCTTTATCTTCGGCAATTAATTTGTTTTTTAAGCAAATAGTTATCCAAAATGGTTTACCTTTTGATTTAAAAGTTCCTCTAGAAGCACCAAAGCCTTTTGAATATATGACAGAAGAGGAATTAAGAAATGAAATAAGTGCGGGTTATAAAGATGTCAAAGACGGCAAAACAATTCCTGCAAAACAATTTTTTGAAGAGTTTGATAAAAAATATAAATTATGACCGACGAATATGAAGTTGTAATGACTCAAAAAGCAACTAGTGATTTTGCGCAAATATATCTTTATCTTGCATATGTTCTGATGAGGCCTGATTTAGCGAACAAAGTCGAAGGAAGATTGCATAATAAAATAAATAGCTTGTCTTATATGCCACGAAGATTCAGAGAATTTGGGAGCGGTGAATGTAGAGTGGCGACGGTCAAATATTATAAAATAATATATTGCATCAGCGAGAGTGATAAGAAAGTATATATCCTTAAAATTATTTATTCCTTGAGCGATATAGAAACATTATCTTAATCGACATATCTTACCCATCTTTTATTTTTGATCCTTTATGGTAAAATACTATGTGATAGTAGGTGATGATTATGAAAGAACCAAAGGCTAGTGATATCAAAAAGTATCTTTATGGTATAACTAAACTTAATAAGAAATATGTAACCAGCGAAAGACTTTCTAGAGTGGTGGGCATTTACCCAGAAGTCATCAATGAAAATCTTTCATATTTTGAACCTATGCTTAAAATGGATCCTGAATATAACTTAATGGAACTTGTTCCAACATTAAAAAAATTCTTAGTCGATCAAGAAGAAAACAAAGCATTAGTGAAATCGCAAAAAATCGCTATTAGGAAAAAGGATGTTGAAAAATATGATTCCATTAACGATTTTGTCTATAAAAAGATGACATCTGTCGGTGGCTTATTAGATAGAAACATCGTATTAAGTGATACAGACTTAAGGATACTAAAGAAATTAATTGCGGAAGAACAAGCAAATCGCAAGAACAAGAAATAGATTTTCTTGACATTTCCCTAGTTGTGACTTACTTTAAGAGTAGAGTTATGGTCCTATCCTTTTGGGGTAGGCCCTTTTATTATGTATGTACACTATGTTATAACATAGTTAACATTTGCATGAAGTATACATTTATTTCTTGACATTTCCCTAGTTGTGACTTACTTTAAGTGTAGAGTTATGGTCCTATCCTTTTGGGGTAGGCCCTTTTATTGTGTATGCTAGGATACACAACAAAGTTAGAATGATGATAACAGCAAGGCTATCAGTCATAATAACGCCCTCCTTTCTCTCGGCAAACACCTCCATTTTCAGAAGGCAAACCTGAGCAAAAGAAGCCACAAAGAAACTCTGAGCAAACCTCCCGAAAGAGGCGTAACCGAGTAATGAGAACAAAACCGTCCTCATTTATTAAAGAGGAAAAAAATCGCGATTTTTTAATAAAATTTTTTTCATTTTTTCTCTTATTAACTGTGTTAATAACTTTTTTTGGTGTTACTGTTCACTATTTTCTTACCCCTTGAATACGCATATATATGTGTGTATATTATCTTTGGTTATTTTTTCGGAGGAAAAACATATAATGGAAGTCAAAAAGACCATGCTCTCAGTTGATGGAAATACTGCTGCAGCATTAGAATCCTATAACTTCATTGAAGTTGCTGGCATTTATCCTATTACTCCTTCTAGCCCAATGGCAGAAGTAATCGACGTCGAAGCCAGTAAAGGAAGAAAAAATTATTTTGGAAGTGTAGTTAAAGTTAGCGAAATGCAATCCGAAGCTGGTGCTTCTGGTGCAGTTCACGGCGCTCTTCAAGGTGGCGCTCTTGCTTCTACATATACAGCAAGCCAAGGCTTACTCTTAATGATTCCTAACATTTATAAATGGGCCGGTGAATTATTACCAGTAGTCTTACATGTTTCTGCTCGTTCTTTAGCAACTCGTTCCTTATCAATCTTTGGTGATCACCAAGATATTTATGCGATTAGACAAACAGGCGTTGCAATGATTTGCTCCCACTCTGTTCAAGAAATCGCTGATTTAACACCAGTTGCACACTTACTTGCAATCGATGCTGAAACCCCAGTCTGTCATTTCTTTGATGGATTTAGAACATCTCACGAAATTCAAAACGTTGAATTCGTCGATGAAAACGAATGGAAGAAACTTCTTCCAATGGATAAGGTCGAGAAATTTAGAGCTCGTGCCTTAAACCCACACACCCACCCAGTCACACGTGGTGGTGCTGAAAACGACGATATTTATTTCCAAGGAAGAGAAGCACAAAACGCTCACTTCGAAAAAGTCGTTGATTACGCAGTTAAATATTTCAAAGAAGCTACTAGATTAACTGGTAGAGAATACGCTCCATTCACTTATTATGGTGCTAAGGATGCTGATAGAGTTATCGTTGCTATGGGATCAATTACTGATACCGCAAAAGAAGTTATCGATGCTCTTCCAGGAGAAAAATTAGGTTTAGTTAAAGTTCACCTTTATAGACCATTCTCCGCCAAACACTTATTAGCGGTCTTACCAAAATCCGCTAAGAGAATTGCTGTCTTAGACAGAACTAAAGAAATGGGTGCTACCGGCGAACCATTATACTTAGATGTCGTCTCTGTTATCAAACAAGCAGGTCTTGATGTTGAAGTTATCGGTGGACGTTATGGTCTTTCAAGTAAAGATACCCAACCAAAAGATGTCAAAGCAGTTTACGACTTCCTTAACAGTGATAAACGTCATCACGACTTTACAGTCGGTATTAATGACGATTTAACACATAAATCAATCCCAGTTGACGAAAATTTCCACGTCAAAGCGGATTACACAAGTTGCTTATTCTACGGCTTAGGTAGTGATGGTACAGTTTCCGCCAACAAATCTTCTATTAAGATTATTGGTGACGCAACTGGACAATATGCGCAAGCATATTTTGCGTATGATAGCAGAAAAGCTGGTGGTGTTACACGTTCCCACTTAAGATTTGGTAAGACTCCAATTAGAAGTGCTTACTATGTCCAAAACGCTAACTTCATTTCTTGTTCACTCGATACTTATTTATTCAAGTTCGATATGATAAAGAACTTAAAAGAAGGTGGAACCTTCTTACTCAACACTGACATGAGCGACGAAGAACTCGTCAAAGTCATGCCAAATAGAACTAAATACTTATTAGCGAAGAAACACGCTAAATTCTATGTTATCGACGCTAACAAGATCGCAAGCGAAATCGGTATGGGTAGACACACCAATACCATTCTTCAAGCTTCCTTCTTCTATCTCAACCAAGACATTATGCCTTATGAAGAAGCAAATAAATGGATGAAGAAATTCGCTGAAAAATCATACGCTAAGAAAGGCCAAGAAATCGTCGAACTTAACTGGAAAGCAATTGATGCTGGTACAGAAGGACTTAGAGAAGTCAAAGTCGATCCAGCTTGGGCAGCCTTAGAACCAAAATTTGAAAGAAAACTCACAGGTGACGAATATTTCGATTCTTATGTCGCTGTTATGGGTAACTTAGGTGGAGACGACTTACCAGTTAGTAAGTTCACCGAATGGGAACTCTTAGATGGCACAATGAATCCAAACATCACATACAAAGAACAAAGAAGTATTGCTGATAGAGTGCCTCTTTGGCATAAAGATGCATGTATTCAATGTAACCAATGTGCGTTCGTCTGTCCACACGCGACCATTAGACCATTCTTATTAAATGATGAAGAACTCGCTAATGCACCTGAACTCGTTAAGAACGATGTCAAGCCAGCAATGGGTGTTCCAGGTCATCAATATCGTATCCAAGTTTCACCAAGAAACTGTGTCGGATGTGGCCTCTGTGTTGCTGAATGTAACGCCAATAAGACTGGCAAAGTTGCTCTTGAAATGGTTGAAGCAAAATCGCAATTCCCACAAGAAGAAGCAGCAGAATACTTATTCAAACATGTTTCTTATAAAGCCGATAAGCTTCCAGCAGCATTACAAGAAACTCCAAAAGGAGTTGGCTTCTTAATGCCATATATGGAAATTTCTGGTGCTTGTGCTGGATGTGGAGAAACTCCATATTATAGACTCGTCTCTCAATTATTCGGTAAAGATATGTTAGTTGCTAATGCAACAGGCTGTAGCTCCATTTATAGTGGTTCTACTCCACTTACTCCATTCTGCACTGATAAAGAAGGACAAGGTATTGCTTGGGCAAACTCCTTATTCGAAGATAACGCTGAATTCGGCTATGGTATGAGAGTCGCTACTGACACTAAACTCAAAGCCGCAATCGAAATCTTAGACGCCGCTAAAGCTAATGTCGAACCAGAATTAGCTGCCAAGATTGACGAATATTTCGCCAATATTAAAAATAGAAAAGAATCACGTAGAATCGTTCCAGAACTCATTAGCTTAGTTAAAGCTAGCAAGAACGAAGACGTGAAAAAAGTTCTCGTTTATGAAAGAGACTTACAAGACAAGTCAGTTTGGATCATCGGTGGTGACGGATGGGCTTATGATATCGGTTATGGTGGACTCGATCACGTCCTCGCTAATGAAGAAGATGTTAACATCTTAGTCTTAGATACCGAAGTCTATAGTAACACTGGTGGACAATCCTCCAAGTCTTCTCAAACAGGTAGTATTGCTAAATTTACCGCTTCTGGTAAACTCACTCCAAAGAAGAACCTCGCTTTAATCGCGATGAGCTATGGCACAGTTTATGTTGCTCAAATCGCCTTAGGTAGTAACCCAGTTAAGGCAATTAAGGCCTTAAAAGAAGCTGAAAGCTACAATGGACCATCCTTAATTATCTGCTATGCACCATGTGCTAACCACGGTATTAAGGGCGGATTAAGCAACTCCATGAAACAAGAGAAGAAAGCTGTTGAGTGCGGTTATTTCCAACTCTTCAGATACGATCCTCGTTTAGTGGCAGAAGGTAAACCAGGTCTTTCAATTGATATGCCAGAACCAGACTATTCCAAATTCAGAGAATTCATTATGACTGAAACTAGATTCTCTCAACTTCCAAAAGTTAATCCAGAACACGCCGAAGAATTACTCCAAAAAGCGGAAAAATACGCACAAGATCGTTGGAATAGAATTAAAAAGTTTGGACTTTAATTCAATAATCATATACAATAACAACCACAACTTATAAAAAAGTGTTTTAATTGATTTAATCAAAACATTATAATTAGATAGATTGGTAGGTTATCATATGAAAAAAAGTGAAAGGCAAGTTGAAGTATTAATTGAATCACTCATTGAAGTGTCCTTAATCGAAAAAGTGATTAAGGCATTACCAAGAGGATATATCTCTGTTAAAACAATCTCAGGTCATCAATATTTTTATCGCCAATGGAGAGAAGGAAGCAGAATTATTTCTTCCTACGTTCCAGAAAGCTACTTAAATGTTGTTAAGCAAAAGATTGAAATTCGTAAACAAAACGAACAATTATTAAAAATTTTAAAGAAAGATTATAAAAAAGCAGAAAAAGCTGTCTTAAAAGTTGGCGAAGTTACTCCAGAAGAAATAGCCGCTGCTAAAGAAAGAGTCTCCTCACTTAGTGAAGAAGAATTAGACAATCGTCAACAAGTGGTGGAAGAACTCAAAGCTCAATTGCTCGCTTAATCTTAAATTAAGATTTAAAAGTTAAAAAGAAGCACGCACTCGCGTGCTTTTTTCATTGAATACATATTTATTGAATGATAAATTAGTGGATATGAACAAATTAATTATTCTTTCTGGTGTTCCTGGGAGTGGTAAGTCTTACTTCTCAAACACGATTAAAAAAATTAAAAATTCCCATGTTTACATAGTAAGCAGTGATCAATTAAGAAAAGAAATTACCGGTAGTCAATCTAATTTATATGCGGAAGATTTAATGTGGAAAATGTTTTATTCTTTAGCGAAGACTTACTCTTTAGATAAAGATGGTATTGTTATCTTAGATGCCACTCATGTTTCTTCCTACTTAAGAGTGGATAAAAACCTTGAATTAAAGCCACTCTTTGATCAAACAATTTTGGTGATGTGGAATACTGATAGACAACTAGTGTCCAATCAAAATCTTCAAAGGGAATATCCAATTCCTCCAGAAGCATTAGATAAGTTCTTCTCCATCTTTGAACTTCCTACCGATAAAGACAGAGAGTTCTTTGATAAAATTTTAATGGTCACAAACAATGATATCGCTCCGATTATTGAAGAATTAGATCTTGGTTTAAGCAAGGATATGCCTCAATAGTTTTCTATAAAAATAGAAGTGGACCTACCATATGGTATGGTCTTTTTATTTTATAGCATAGCTATATACTCTAGTATTACCACACATATTGACACGGTGGGATTGGTTGTTAATAAAAATACACTCATAACAGTAGAAACTTTTATTTTGCTAGAGTAAAATAAAGACACTTATGGAAAAGAATATTGTTATCAAAGGCGCTAGAGAGAATAACTTAAAGAATGTCAACGTGACTATTCCAAAGGAATCTTTAGTGGTTTTTACTGGCCTTTCTGGTAGTGGTAAATCCACTTTAGCGTTCGATACTTTGTTCGCTGAAGGGCAAAGAAGATATATGGAATCACTTTCTAGTTATGCTAGACAGTTTTTAGGTAACTATGAAAAACCAGATGTTGATGTCATTGAAGGTTTAGCCCCATCTATTGCAATCGATCAAAAGTCAGTTTCTCATAACCCAAGAAGTACAGTGGGTACAGTTACTGAAATATATGATTACTTGAGATTACTTTTTGGTAGAGTTGGTGTTCCTTATTGTCCAAATCACCACACTCCAATTATTTCTTTTAGTCCCACAAATATGACTGATATTGTTCTTTCTTATCCAGAAGGAACGAAAATACAACTCCTTTCTCCTGTTGTTCATGCAGAAAAAGGAACGCATAAAGAATTATTAGATAAAATCAGAGCGAATGGTTTTGTTCGTTTAAGAGTGGATAATGTCTTTACTTTAATTGATGAAGTGAAACCTTTAGAAAAGAATGTTAAACACTCGATTGATATCGTTGTCGATAGAATAGTGGTCAAAGCAGAAAATCGAGCAAGAATTTATGAATCGATTGAAACTGCTTTAGATTGGTCTAAAGGGCTTCTTGTTATTTATTCCGATATTGAAGAAAAAGTTTTAAGTGATCGACATACTTGTCCTATATGTGGATTCTCCGTTCCTAAATTAGAACCTAGATTATTCTCTTTTAACGCTCCTATGGGATTTTGCCCTGACTGTAAAGGTTTAGGTATTAAAAGAGAAGCCGCTCCTGAATTATTAGTTCCTAATCCACAATTAAGTATCGCTAAAGGAGCGATTGAATATTATAAAAACACAGCGGGAAGTCAAAATCTTGACTGGCAAGAATTTAAACTCCTTTGTGATTTATATAAGATTGATATCGATGTTCCTTATGAGGAATTAACCGAAAAACAAAAGAATATTATCCTTTATGGTTCTCCTGAGATTCATAAATACACTCTTAAGAGTAGCAGTGGTAATACCACAAATAAACTCGGATATATCGAAGGTGTTAAAACTAGAATTGAGAGATTATATCAAGAAACTAGTAGTGACTGGATGAGAGATTATTATGAAAAGTTTATGCGTGATACAGTGTGTACCACATGTAAAGGAACTAGATTAAATAAAGAAGCTCTTTCTGTTTTAATCGATGGAAAGAATATCTATGATGTGACTTGCTTACAATTGGGCGAACTTAAAGACTGGATTATATCTTTAAAAGATAAGCTCAAAGATAACGACTTAACTATCGCTAATATGGTAATTAGAGAAATCGAATCTCGAGTCTCTTTCTTATGCGATGTCGGTCTAGATTATTTAACTTTATCAAGAATGGCGATGACTCTTTCAGGTGGAGAAAGTCAAAGAATTAGACTCGCTACTCAAATCGGTTCTAAGTTAACTGGTATTATGTATGTCTTAGATGAGCCAAGTATTGGTTTACATCAAAAAGATGATGAAAGATTAATTAAATCTTTAAAGAAAATGAGAGATATCGGTAACACTCTAGTGGTCGTTGAACACGACGAAGAAACTATTAGACAAGCTGATTATGTTGTCGATATTGGACCTAGAGCAGGAATCCACGGAGGAGAAATCATCTATCAAGGTGATGTTAATGGACTCCTTAAATGTAAAGATAGTTTAACTGCAGACTATTTAACTGGAAGAAAGAAGATTGAAATTCCTACTAGTAGAAGAAAAGGAAATGGCAAATTCCTAGAAATTAATGGAGCGAAAATCAATAACCTTAAGAATATTAATGTGAAGTTCCCTTTAGGTACCTTTATTGCGGTCACTGGTGTTTCTGGAAGTGGAAAATCATCTTTAGTTAACCAAACCTTATATTTACAACTAGTGAAATATTTCACTGGAAAAGAAGTATTCCCTGGTCCAGTTAAATCAATTAAAGGACAAGAATATATTGATAAAGTGATTAATGTCTCTCAAGAACCAATTGGAAGAACTCCAAGAAGTAATCCGGCGACATATATCAAATTATTTGATGAAATTAGAGATTTATTCGCTAATACAGTCGAAGCTAAAGCTCGTGGATTTGATAAAGGAAGATTCTCCTTTAATGTCACAGGTGGAAGATGTGAAAAATGCGAAGGAGCGGGTGTAACACGCGTTCCAATGAACTTCTTGCCTGATGTTTATGTCAGATGTGACGCATGTAATGGAAGAAGGTATAACGAAGAGACCTTACAAGTTACATATAAAGGTAAGAACATTTACGAAGTATTAGAAATGACTGTTGAAGATGCCTTATCTTTCTTTAGCAATCATCCAAGAATTAAACATAAAATCCAAACCCTATATGATGTTGGGCTTGGTTATATTAAACTCGGTCAACCAGCGACAACCTTAAGTGGTGGTGAGGCTCAAAGAGTAAAACTCGCTTTTGAACTTCAAAGAAAACCAACTGGTAAAACTCTATATATCTTAGATGAACCAACCACTGGTTTACATACGCATGACGTGAAACAATTGATTTCTGTCTTACAAAGAATTGTTGATCATGGTGACACAGTTATCGTTATTGAACATAACCTTGATGTCATTAAAGTCGCTGACCATATCATAGATATCGGCCCTGATGGAGGAGATCGTGGTGGAAAGATTGTTGCTACTGGCACTCCAGAAGAAGTAGCAAAGAATAAGAATAGTTATACTGGTCAGTATTTAAAGAAAGTTTTAGGTGAATAATATATGGTTTCCTTAGTGTTTATGATTTTATTTATCGCAGTCGCATTTGGCTTATTTGGCTATGCGATTTATAAAGCGATTAAGTTAGTTAGATTTCCAATGCCAAAAACCATTGAATATCCAAAAGAAATTAAAAAGTTCTTTTATTTCATCTGTGGAATGTCTGTTTCAACAGTTTTAATCTTTGTCTTTTTAACTTTATATCAAAAATATCC
>CADCDA010000017.1 GCA_902800025.1 uncultured Erysipelotrichaceae bacterium
TTTTATTTAAGAATACCTTGCCGCATATTTTTTACTCCTTTTCTGGAATTGAATTATTATATCACATCAGTTTTAGGAAAACAAGTATCTAAAAGAAATCCTGACTTGTTGGCCGCTATAAAACTTGAATGTTATGCTTTTGTCTTTATGCACTACTGCAGATTCCATTGTTAGCATCCATGTTTCTTTGCTCCATTTAACAATGTTTTTCGGTTCTTCTTTTAGAGAGGCAGCTATTGCAACAAAGCTTGCTTTCTTCCCTTTTTTAATGGTTATGTCGTTTCTGAGCTTCTTATACTTTTCTTCAAGCTTTTTGAATCTTTGATCTAGAGTTTGATATTGCTTCATAAATTCTTCTTCAGAGAGCTCATTAGTTTTTCCTCTTTTATCAAGAAGGACTTTAACCATTCCTTCGACAAGTTCCATTTCAGTTTTCGTCTCTTCTAAAGAAGAACATTCGTTATCGGTATCTCCTAGAAGTTCAGAAAGTTCAATAAGATCGTTTATTATTTTTTCCTTATTAACCATGATAGAGTTATAAGCTTCAACAAATTTGTCCATTATTTCTTGCTCGGTTAAGTGAGGTGTTCTGCACTTATGAGCGTTGTCCTTATCGAACTTATGGTTGCATTGATAGATGATTCTTTTGTAAGAATCTGTGCTATGCCAAACCTTTCTTCCATAAAAACCACCGCAATCTTCGCAGATAATCTTAGCCGAGAATATGTCGCTGCATGAATAAGAAGAACCTATCTCATCTCTTCTTTTTATTTCTGCTTGAACTCTTTCCCAATCACACACTTCAATAATATTAGGATGATAGCCTTCAACCAGATATTTCGGAAGTACACCATTGTTTTTGACCACTTTGTGGTCTAGATAGTTTTCAACATAGCCTTTTTGAAGGAGAGCTCTTCCACAGTATTTTTCATTCGTAAGGATTGAAAGCACACCATTTTTTGACCATCTTGGGTTCTTAGTTGCTGTGAGGTGGCCTTCTTTCATAAGTCTTTGAGCTATGCAATGAGCAGTTAAACCTTCGATTAAAAATAGTTTATAGATGTAGCGTACAAGTTTCGCTTCTTCTTCATCTATCTCAATTTTTCCATTCTCCCCTTGCTTATAGCCAAGAAAGTGTTTATAAGGCATCCCATACTTTCCTTTTTGGAAAGAAGCTCTAATTCCCCACTTTACGTTCTCAGAAATTGAGTGGGACTCTTCCTGGGCCAATGAAGCCATAATCGTAAGGAGCAATTCACTTTTAGAATCTAGAGTCCAAATGTTCTCTTTCTCAAAATAAACTTCAACATGCTTTTCTTTTAACGCTCTCACCGTTGAAATGGTATCAAGAGTGTTTCTGGCAAATCTTGAGATAGACTTCGTAACTATTAAATCGATCTCACCAGCTAAAGCTGAATCTATCATTTGGACGAATTGTTTTCTTTTTTTGATATTTGTTCCAGAGATTCCTTCATCGGCATAAATGCTAACTAATGACCAGTCGTCTCTGCTTTTAACGTACCTTTCGTAATATTCCTTTTGAGCTTCATATGATGATTCTTGTTCTTCTTCATCTGTAGAAACACGAGCGTAAACTGCTACTTTTCTTTTTGCCTTTTCAAAAATAGGAGTATGTGTAACAGGGTTTAATGTTGGTTCGATGACTGTTATTCTTGACATGCTTTTCTCCTTTCATTCATTTCCATTGTTCTTATTCTTGCTTCTTCCTTCATTTCTTCAGACCAGAGTTCTCTTCTTGATGGATAGCTCCACTCTTTTTCAACAACTTCTCCGTTCTTAAAGTAATAAACAAGTCTTGAATCATTGAAGACATCAATGTGGTCTATCTTCTCTTTAAATAATGCTTCATTAAACTCTTTGAGTTTTAGAACCTCAGCGGTTGCTTTTTCTAAAATCGTCTGAGGGACTTTTTTATTAGGACATCCGTTCTTTCCGTATTTATCATAGTAGGAACAAATATAATGGAATTTGCCTTTGCTGAACTTCCTGGAAAAATGCCGTTTGCAATAAGGACAAACTAGCATTTGTTGAAATGGATTAGGCTCTTCTCTGGTTATAGTACCCACTGCTCTTTGCTTAATAATTTCTTGGACCTTCTGAAAAGTCTTTTTATCAATAATTGGTTCGTGAGCTTCTTCCACCATCCACATTCTTTTTTGGCCTGTGTTTCTTATCATTTTCTTGGTGATGAAGTTTTCATTGAACGTGCTTTGTAAAGTAACATCGCCCGTATAGGTTTTATTTCTTAAAATGCCCATTACTGATGTATAAGTAAACTTTCTATTAAATCTAGATTTAAATCCTTTCTTATCAAGGGTTAATGCTATCTTTTGAGTACCATACCCTTTCATGAAAAGCTTAAAAATCAACTTCACTGCTTCAGCTTCCGTTGGTTCAATAACTAAAACTCCGTCCTTGAGGCGGTAACCATAAATAGTCATTGAATAAATCTTTCCCTCACTGAACTTCTTCAAGACTGTCCACTTAACATTTTCTGACATACTTCTTGCTTCTTCTTGAGCCATAGATGCTAAGAGTGTAAGAACCAGCTCTCCTTCTTCAGAAATCGTATGAAGTCTCTGTTCTTCAAAGTAAACATCAACTTTTAATGCCTTTAGCTCTCGTATTGTTTTAAGAAGAATCGCTGTATTTCTAGCAAACCTTGAGATAGATTTTGTGAGAATTAAATCGATTTCTCCTTTTCTACATTCTTCAATGAGCTTATTGAATTGCTCCCTGGTATCTTTTGTGCCGCTTATACCTAAGTCTGCAAACACACCCTTAAAGATGTAGTTTTTGTTTGATTGGATTAAAGAGCGGTAATATTCAACCTGAGCATTAAAAGAATGAAGCAGTGATTCTTTGTTTCGACTTACTCTTGCATAGGCTGCTACTCTTAGTGGCTTAGACAATTTTGACAACGGTTTTATGATCGTTATTTTGCTCATTTTTTGTCTCCTTTCTAGTCACTATATTAATCCCATAATCATCTTGGTTAATCAACTTATTAAGTCTATAAATAGACTTATCTTTGATACAATACTTTTTAGCCAGGTGCTTCTCAGCTTTTGAAAAATCAGTCTCATCAATTTGACCACTTTCAAACATGTTTTTTAGAATATTAATTTCAGCCAGATAGAGCTCGTAATCATCATTTGCCATTTGCTTCCCTCCACTTTTTTGATTCGTGTTTCTGGAAGCATTCCTTTGAGCAAAAAATACCTTGTCTGTATTTATAAGTCATAAAGACTGCACCGCATTCTGGGCACACCTTTTGAATCTTATATTTGAGTGAGGTTCTTGTTTTCTTTTGCCAATATCTCAAACGGCATTTTTTAGAGCAAAAACGCTTTATCTTTTTACCTGGAAGCGGAGAAAAAATACTTCCACATTCAAGGCAAATGCAGATATCCTCAGATTTAAGCCTTTTGATAAACTTTTTAACATTGTCGACTGGGATATCTAAAGATCGACCTATAGCTTTATAGCCCAAGCCTTGCTTGTGAAGTTTCAAGATTTCGACTTTTTGATCATTTGTCACGGGATCTACCTCCACTTTCCCCTTTCCGGAAAATGAGGTTTTGTCCCAAAAAAAAGAAAAAAGCCTCCATTTTAGCGGAGGCATCTTGTATACTATTTGCACCGGGCATAAGCAGCAAAGGTTAGCTTATAAGTTCAATATAGGTAGCACGAGAGTTACCAATAATAGTTTTATTAAAGGAGAAACACTTATGTCCGATTATGAACTTCCAGTTACTGTCTCTTCAGTGAGGCATGAATTCGGAACCTTCTTTGATAGAGTTAGAGTTCTTTATAACTTAGCATTCTTCAAAGAAGAAAAAGGCTACAGAGCGGAAGCTGTGAAAAAGTACGCTGATGAATTGTTTGAGGCTAACCGCATCAGTGAGTATGTCCACTCCATCATTGGAGAAGCAATCGAAAAGTTCACACTACTCTCTCCGGTCAAATTAAAAGAGATGAACCCTACCAAGCTTGAACAATTAAGCAAGTGGATTGACATCTCTATCTATGACATTAACGGTGAAATTACTGATTTAATGTCGAAGTAACTAGCTCCTTAAAGGGAGCTTTTTATTTAATTAAAAGTTAATAGTGTAATCAACGTTAGCTCTTATTACATCAATTGTTGTTCTTGTTTCGATTCTACAAGTACCACCAGTTGAAGTGTAATTATTTCCATTAGAAATAATAGACTGCGTATTTAAAGAATAGTTATTAGGTCTAATATCTGCGGGTAAATAGTCAAATGCGCCCATAAAACCTCCAACAGAACATGACTTTCCAGTTATATTTATTGAGCCCAAGCCAACGCTATCTGAAACAATCATTTCACAAAGCTCGGATCCCATAAAGTTTCCAATAACTCCTCCAGCTCTAATTGTTGAATCCGGAGAATTAACAACGATAGAAGTGTTTGCGTAACATGACTTTACAGGAATTACTGTATTGTTTCCAATTAGACCACCAACAGATACGTTTTTCGTGGAAGTAATATTGATATTCCCACTTGCATGACTTGCTTCAACAACTGACTTTTCAGCGTATAAGTAGGTCTGAGACCTGCCGACTAAACCACCGGCGCAAATACTACAAGATGCGGTCCCAACGCTAATGTTGCCACTCGCTGAGCAATTGATAACTTTACCAGAGGTCATACCGCCTCCACCGTTTTCACCTGTTATTCCTCCAATATAAACCTCAGAGCCATAATTACTTACAGATGTTAAATTAATGTTAAAATCAACAAGATTAACGTTTTTTATCTCACCATGATTTGAATAAAATAAGCCGAATCTATCATACGAGTTCTTAGTAATTTTCATATTTTTAATTTGATGACCATTTCCGTCAAAAGTACCAGTAAAAGCGCTAGATGATCCTGATTGACCTATTGGAGTCCATTCTTTATTATTCAAGTCAATATCCGCTAGAAGGATATAATTACCGCTTCCATAGATAGAAGCAAATTCTTCAGCGGTTCTAATTGCTGTTCTAACACCATCAGATGGTAACCCATAATAATCCGTGGATTTTTCTCCACTCCAAGGTGTAGTTTGCTTCCAAATTGCATAAAGTTTTAAATCAATAACTTGATTAGCTAAAACTTCGCTACCTAATCTAAATTGAGTCCCTGTACCATCGGCTTTGCTGTTCCATGAATCTATATAGTATCCACTCTTTGTAAAGTTGACTCCCAAGTCATACCTGTAACCATTTGTTCCAAGCGGAATTGATAAAGACTCTGCACTTCCTTGCCCGCCATTAGAATCATAAGAAATATTATAAAATCCATTTGCTTCCCAACGAGCAGTAACAATCAAATCGCTCATTACAGGTTGAGAGAAATCATAGGACCAACCCTTAAACTCATATCCGTTTCTAGTTGGATTGTTGACGGCTTGAATAAGACTACCCTCTTGAACCTTTTGAGGTTCAATATAGTTTCCACCATCAGTGTTGAAAGTTACAGTATAAATTGGCAACCTTCTAATTATGCAATCAAAAGTCGTATAGTCGTTATCGCTTACAATAACAAAGTATTCATTATCTCCAATTTCTAGAGGAACCGATTTTGTTAAATAGGTGTCTTTACCATAAGAATCCGTTGATACGGTCCATTCGTGCTTGGTTGATACATATTTCTTAAAATCAAAAGACTCAACATTGTTATCTACAGATAAACCATACTTTCCACTTTCATCCTTAGTGAACTCTTTTAGTGTTGTTCCATTGACTGTTTCTCCAGCGTTATTTGAACAAGAGCAAAGCAGAGATAACGGAAGAATTAGAAGAAGAAAATGTTTGAGTCTCATATAAACACCTCGTTTCGTATGTAAAACTACGCAATTATATTTTACAACATACGCGAGCGAGGACAAATAAAAAATCCCCACTACTCAGCTTGTGCTAGCCTTTCATGGGGATTAATTAATTTTTCAATTTGTATATAGTTGCTTCAATTTGATTGCTGATCCAGGTCTGCAAGTCACCATAATTCTGAGTGATAAAAACCTTTAAATCTTCGGTTAACTCAGAAATGATTATTGCTTTCGCTTTTTCAAAAGCTATCAATTGTTCTTCTTTTCCAAAAGAGCCACTATTTTTAAGTGATTCTACATAGGTTTGGAAGGTGATTCTAACTGCATTTGTTACTATATCCACCGCTTTAGTGAATAACGCTGCAGCCTTTTCGTCCTTAATCTTGGTGGACAACCACTGAGAAAGCTTTATGCCTAAGAAAGAAATCAGAGGCAAGATGATGCAGGTAGTAACCGCAGCAAGAATGTTAAGTAATATTTGGTTCATATTCGCTCCTCCTATTTATGAGCTTGTTTATTGATGTGGTCCTCTATTTCTACAATTGCTGCAGTAACCGGACCATCACATCCTTGTTCTTTTAGCCCTTTTAGACACGCCAGGACACCTTTGGTGAGGATTGTTTGTTCTTCCTTGATCTCTCTTATTTCGACGTCGTTCTTGTCTCTTTTCATAAGCCATTTGAAAAACGCGAATAAAATTCCAAAGATTACTCCTAAAGCTGTCACGACTGAAGCTGTCGTTATAATAATTTCAACTACATGACTCATAAGTCTTCCTCCTTGTAAAGCGAAAGCAAACAAGAAAAAATCTCCTTCAATCTTGGGAGATGCTTTTCTATGTCTAATGTGGTTTTAAGATCTTTAGCAAGTTCTTTGTTTTCTTCAGAGAAGTAATACTCAAACTTGCCTGTTTCCTTATAGTGCTTAATAAGTGATTCAACTCGATACAAATGATAGAGACTTTTCTCTTCTTTGTAGTTTTCAAGTCTAATTCCAAAATAGGCAATTAAGCGATAGAGCCAATCTTTGAAATGCTTTTTGAAGTCGATGAAAAGAAACTCATCAAGTTTATCTTTAATTGAGTCATCAACATAAATGATGTTTTCCTTAGCAAGTAAGGTGTTATCTATCCAGCAAAGGAAGTAAGTAAGGCACCCTTTATCAAACTCTTTGAGCTTTTCAAAATAGCTTCTACCAAAGGTAAAGAAATCCGAATCATCGGTTTTAACAACGTTGCAACTATCAAATCCATCAATAACCACTGTGTAATCTTTATCACTTTCATCTTCGCTGAGGCCAAAAATAGCTGAACCACATCGATAAACTAAAAGGATCTTATTTGGTGAAAATAATCTATCTAATAACTCTTGCATATTTTGGTTGGTTCCCCCTTGAATCTTCTACATAAAGTTTTGAACTTGTTAATTGGCATGAAAGCGTGCAATCTTGACCGTTATAGCGATAATGAACAATTCCTCCACTACCTCCTACTGAGGCACCGCAAAATAGCACGTTTGTTCCACCAACATAAACACTAATAATTGCATTGAAGGCATTTGAACTATTGATGTCCTCAAATACATAGCAATTTCCATAGGAAAGAGAAGAATACATATCCCAAACTGGACCATATCTAGAACTTGCATCATTCTTCACTTCTACTCCCTTTTCGTTGATCTTAGTTTGATCATTTTTAATTGAAGGTGGATCGTAGTTTGTATCGAGAGTGATTGAAGTTGATGTCTTGGTGTATCTGCAAAGAGGAAACTCATAAATGAGGCCTCCATTCATCAAGTCGTCTTGAGTTAATGTTGGGTAGGCTGAACTTGCTTCTTTTTTCTCAAGCGTGATTGAGTTGTTTCCGAGATCAATCCTAATAATGACATAGCCATAAGCTGAGCCATCTAAAGAGACAGATATCTTGGTTCCACTTTCAACATAGATTCTTCTTCCGTAGACCTGGACGTATCCGTTCTGGAAGGAAATATAGTTGTTGCTTACTGAAGCTTGGCATCTACCCAGAATCCCATAAAAAATGCCGTTCACACCACTTGTTAAAAAATGGTTAATATCGGCATCCATTTTGCTAGATACTGAAGCAGCATCAAACGTAATTTTTTGAATAGCCATTAAGAAGACCTCCTATCAAATAATTTGAGCTTATCTGTCAAGGACAGACGATATTCGCCAAGAGTTACCTTTGCGATATTAAAAGTCCCTTTGAATTCCATCTTTGAGACAATGGTTTCATAGGTTTTAGATTCGGTAATAAAGACCACTATTGCTCCGACTTTTAAATCTTTCAAAGCTTCAATCTGGTTCGTAACGAAAGAGAAGTTAAAAGTGATCAAATGCTCAAGAGAAGAATCGATCAGTGCTTTTGTAGCTTTGGTTAAAAGAGAATCATAATCTTTATCGCCATAGAATTCATATTTCATTTTGACCTTATGTATACGCTTCAAAGCTGGAGCGGTTGTCACCACTTGGCCATCGGTTGTTAAGTAATAAATAACCTGGTTTGTATGCTGGGTATTTTCAGCTTTTGGTATGTAATAAACTTTGTTTAAGCTGACTTCATTTGTGTCGTTAACATTTAATTCAGTTATGGTTCCCAGGGTAGATTTCATGGTTATGCCTATCTTTGCAGAAACCACTCTAATCTTTATCTTTGAGAACTTTCCGTTAGCGAGAACAACTTCATACTCAAGTCTGATGCCGTAAGTCTTGGAAAACTCTTCAACCAGGTCCAAGATGTTCTCTTTTGTGTCAGCTTCGTATTTTAAGTTGCAGTTCTTCACTGCTTCTATAGCGGTTTCTAAGTAAGAAACATTCTGATAGGTATCTCCTGAATACTTAAAAGTGTTATTGATTAAGTTAACGATGAATTGAGCTGAATTTCCGCTAAAGGTTGTGGGTAAAGGCACATCAACATCAAGAAGAGATAAATAGTCCTTGGTCTCAACTTTTGTCTGACCTTTTTCATCGCTCTTAATTGAAGTAATGATTCCTACATAGGGATAGCCTTGTTCTTTGACAAGAAGTAAGTCACCAACTTTAGCTTTTAAGCTCTGCTTATTTACTGTGAATTTGCTCTTCTGAGGAACTAAGGCATCAAGAATAATATTGAAATCATCAGTAGCATAGCCATAGTCCAAAACAGACAAATCTTGTTCACTTAAAAAGATTAGTTGCATAACTACCTCGTATTATCTAATCGTACCCGGATTGTGATTAGATAACATTCCCTTTCCCGGGTATAATTTCTTATATGCTGTGTACCTTTCTCTATAACTTTACAGTTCGACTGTTTAAGGAGGTTAAGGCCACAGTTTTTGTTTCCGATCGTTAATTAGTTGAATAACGTTGAACGTTTCATGTCGCACGAGAATACGATTCATTAACTGTTGGTAAGTTAGACACAGCAATCACGACTGGAGGTGATTTATATGTACTTTGTTGGAATTGATATATCAAAGTACAAACACGACTGTTTCATCGCTACTGAAGCAGGCGAAGTTATCAAGGACACCTTTACCTTTGATAACAATAGAACTGGATTTGATCAGTTCTTCTCTATCCTAGATGGCTTAGGCCCTAAAAACAAAATAAAGATAGGACTTGAAGCTACTGGACACTACATGAATAACCTAATGAAACATCTAAGTGTTAAGGGTTATTCATTCATCTTGCTTAATCCGATTATTGTCTCTCGATTTAGACACTCAGAAACATTAAGAAGGACTAAGACAGACAAGGTCGATGCGAAGTTAATCGCTCAAGTAATTGCCAGTAAGGATTTCAGTTCCTATCCTTTACAAGCATATCACTTTCCTGACCTTAAGACACTCACGCGTCTTCGTGATCGCTTAATTAAACAACGATCACTATATTTGGTGATGCTCACTAATCAGTTAGATTTGTCGTTCCCAGAATTCAAAGAATTCTTTGATGGAAATTTAAAGTCTAAGACTGCTCAGTTCATCTTAACCAAATATGGTATTTCGAGTAGAATCGCCAATATGAATTCTCAATCTTTTGAACTCCTTCGTAAGGTCTCATATGGCAAATTTTCATATGCCAAGTTCGCTAACCTTAAGGAGCTCGCTAAGAACACGATTGGTTGTTCTAGTGAAATCGATGAAATGTTATTCACCTTAACTATTAATCTTTATCAATTATTAGATAAGGCAATAACTGAAGTTGAATCTAAAATCACCGAAATAATGGAGAAATTAGATTCACCCACTGCAAGTATCCCAGGCATTGGAACGATATCCGCTGCTACGATAATCGCAGAATATGGGGATGTATCTAGATTCGCTAATGATGGGCAAATGCTTGCCTATGCTGGTCTAGATTCTGGAAGATATCAATCAGGTACTTCCGATTTTCCTGGAAGAATGGTCAAACACGGATCTGGTTATCTTAGACAAGCTTTAATGAATGTCGCGGAAACCTGTATGATGCATGTGCCAAGTTTTTATGATTACTACCTCAAGAAGAGAAATGAAGGTAAGTCTCATCGGGTAGCTTTATCTCACATAGCCAGGAAACTAGTGAGACTAATTTATAAGTTAGAAACGAGTCACGCTCATTTCGACTTATCAGTTTTTAATTCACAACATTAGTAACGATTTTGCTGTGAAATTTTACAAATTCACTTTGTGGTGAATCTTTTTGACATGAGTTCAATTATTTTCCTTGATTTTTAATAGTTAAACTCCTTTATACAAATTGATCGTTTCTGTACTGTTAATATCTACTTCGTCAAAAAACTTGCTATAACCATCGACAAATTCGGTTCCTAAATCTTCTTCTT
>CADCDA010000018.1 GCA_902800025.1 uncultured Erysipelotrichaceae bacterium
AAGGGTTTGGCTGTTCGCCAATTAAAGTGGTACGCGAGCTGGGTTCAAAACGTCGTGAGACAGTTTGGTCCCTATCTGTCGTGGGCGCAGGAAGTTTGAATGGATTTGACCTTAGTACGAGAGGACCGGGTTGAACATGGCAATGGTATATCGGTTGTTCCGCCAGGAGCATGGCCGGGTAGCTACCCATGGAACGGATAAACGCTGAAAGCATCTAAGCGTGAAGCCAACCATAAGATGAGACTTCCCATTCGCAAGAAGTAAGACCCCTTCAAAGTTAGAAGGTTGATAGGTTAGAAGTGTAAGTGTCGTGAGGCATTCAGCTGACTAATACTAATAGGTCGAGGACTTAATTTCTAAGATTTTTATTAAGAGTCCATAAGTAAAATTTATGTTTAACTTTAACAAAAGAAAGAGTAATGTATTAATATCTAGTTTTCAGAGAACAAAGTTCTCTAAAAAAATAGTCTGGTAGCGATAGCGCAGTGGACACACCTGTTCCCATTCCGAACACAGAAGTTAAGCACTGTAGTGGCGAAGATAGTACGTAAGTGCAAAAATAGCGAGCTGCCGGGCTTTTTTTATTCATAAAAAAGAATATGTATATTATAATGAAACAAGTATGAAAATAAATTTAATTAGATTATCTAACACGTTAGATCCAAATGCGACTTTTAAAAAAGAAGATGATCAGTTTATTGAAGAAATAAACAATGAACTCTTTGAAGAAGATATCGAATTAGTGGAAGATCCATCTTCTCCTTATTCTATTGTTTTTATTGAAACAGGTGGTTCTGAGCAACATTTTGTCAAGATTGAAAAGGACCTTGCTCGTCCAATAATTTTGCTTTCAACATGCAAAAATAACTCACTTCCTGCATGTTTTGAGATAAAAACATATCTTTCTAACAAAGACGAAGATCCTCTTTTAGTGTTTGGAAATGAAAAGGATATTGCTTTAACAATTAAAGAGATTTCTAAGATTTTAACCGCGAAGACTTATGTTGATAATGCGAATTTAGGAGTGATTGGAAAACCAAGTGATTGGTTAATTGCTTCTATTGTTAATTATGAGGATGTTAAAAAGAAATTTAATATTAATCTCATCGATATTCCAACAAGCGAACTCAAAGAAGAAATCGATAAAGGAATAATTGATAATATTCCTCGTATCGACACAGTTAGAAAACTTGGAAAAGATAATGAATATCTCGATGGTGCATTACGTATTTATTCGGGATTAAAAAGAATTATTAATAAACATAATCTAAAAGGATTTACAATCAGATGCTTCGATTTAATCGAAGAATATAAAAACACGGCCTGTTTAGCGCTTGCAATGCTTAATGATGAAGGAATTATTGGTACTTGTGAAGGAGATGTTCCAAGCATGCTCACAATGTTCTTTATTAAGGCCACAAGTGGACAAGTATCTTTCCAAGCTAATCCAAGTAAGATCGATTTAAACGAGAGAAGTGTTTTATTCGCTCACTGCACAATTCCTATGACAATGGTTAGCGAAGTCACATATATGACTCATTTTGAAAGTGGCTTAGGAATTGGAATTAGAGGAAAAGTCGATGAAAGAGATATTTCGATTTTAAAATTATCTCCAAAATTAGATACCGCTCTTTTCTTAGAAGGTAAAGTCATTTCTAATCCAGCGTTAGACAATTATTGTCGTACACAAATCGAAGTGAAATTCGATGATGAAGAAGGCTTATTCCATCTATTAAGAGTGGATTTTGGAAATCACGTCATCATTGCTTATGGTGATATCGTTAGTGATTTCTTAAATTTACTCCATTATTTCAATCAAAAAAATAAGAAAGAAAATAAGTAAAATTCCGTCAATTTGACAATAAAAGAGTATATATGTATAATATAGGCTCTTATGCAAAAGCATAAGAAAAAAAGAAATTAAAAATGAAAACAATTAATAGTAAAACATTAAAAATATTATTCACTAGTGCGAGCAACAATTTGTTCAATCACTATCCAGAAGTCGATGCGCTTAATGTTTTCCCTGTCCCTGATGGTGATACTGGAATTAACATGAACCTCACTTTAACTAGTGGTGCGAGTGAAATTAGTGAGCTTAGAGATGACGCTGATGTTTATACAGTCGCTAAAACTTTTGCCCATGGTTTACTAATGGGCGCTAGAGGTAATTCTGGTGTTATTACTTCTCAAATCTTTAGAGGATTTGCTAGTGCTTTAGAAGGTGTTGAAGAAATCGACGCTGTTACTTTAGCGCAAGCTTTTAGAGCTGGAAGCGATACTGCTTATAAAGCAGTTATGAGACCAGTTGAAGGTACAATTCTCACTGTTATTAGAGAAAGTAGTACTGCGCTTGCTAGACAAGTTGAAGAAGGAATGAGCATTGAAGCCACTCTTAAGATTTTATTAAAAGAAGCTAATGCTTCATTAAATAGAACCCCTGAACTCCTTCCTATTTTAAAGGAAGTTGGAGTTGTCGATAGCGGTGGTACTGGTTTAGTTAGAATCATTGAAGGAATGTATCGCGCTAGCAAAGATGAATTTGTTGAAAGAAATAAAGATACAGTTGGATCTTCTACTGCAATGAGTGCGGCTGCCGCAAGTATTGCTGAAGAAGAATATGGATATTGTACAGAATTCATCATGTCCTTAGGACCTGATTCCGTTAAAAAGATTTTCAATCAAAAAAGATTTACTGAATGGCTCACTGATCACGGCAACTCTTTAGTGGTTGTTAGAGATGAGGACATAGTTAAAGTTCATGTTCACACTCTTACTCCGGGTGAAATTTTAAATTACGCTCAACAATATGGTGAGTTTTTGAAGTTAAAAATCGAAAATATGACCGAACAACATCACGCTCTTGAAAATGGTGCGAAAGTTGAAGAACATATCGATTTAGTTAAAGAAGAGACAGTCAAAGTTGAAGAAGTTAATTCTGATTTCATCGATGAACATAATGCGATTATTGCAGTTAGTAGTGGAGAAGGTATTTCTCAATACTTCAAAGATATTGGTATTTCTTTAATTGTCAGTGGTGGTCAAACTATGAATCCAAGTAGTGAAGACTTCTTAACGGCGATTAACAAGTTAAAGACTGATAATATCTTTATTCTTCCAAATAACTCGAATATCGTTATGGCCGCTAACCAAGCTGCTGATTTAGCTAATGATAGCGGTAGAAACGTCTTCGTTATTCCAAGTAAAACCATTCCTCAAGGAATCGTTGCCGCTTTGAACTTTGATCCAGAAGCTGATCCAGAAGAAAACCTCAAGAACATGAAGTTCTCTCTTAAGAGAATTAAGAGTGGTGAAGTCACATTTTCTATTAGAGATTGCGAAATTGGCGGTATTAAGATTGAAAAAGATGATTATATCGGCATCTTTGAAAAAGATATTGTTACCGGTAGCAAAGATAAATTTGAAACCTTATTATCATTAATTGATAAAATGGTGGATGAAGACAGTGCGCTTTTAACAATTTTCTTAGGCGCAGATGTGAAAAGAGAAGAACTCTTCTCTACTAAAAAAGAAATTGAAAATAGATATCCAGATTTGAATATTGATATCAAAGAAGGACAACAAAATATCTATTCTTTCTTAATTGGTATTGAATAACAGCCGTAAGGTTGTTATTTTTATTTTATGGCAAAAGGAAAATTATCTTCTTCTCCTAGAATCAATTACCTATTGGGTAGCATGGGTATTTTTTCTTATTATGATGTAATTAATCATCTTCCAAGAAGATATGATGACTTTTCTTTAACAAAAGAAAGAGGATTAGAAGATAAAGAAAGAGTGGTTATATACGCGAAGATAGTGTCTCAACCACTAATATCTAAAACATATCGAAGAGTGTCAATTGCTTCTTTTGATATTCTTTCAGATAATGGAACGTATTTTAAAGTTATCGCTTATAACCGTGATTATTTAGGAAAGATCATTAAACTCAATGAGTATTACACGGTTATTGGTTCATATGACAAAAAGAAAAATACGATTAACATGATTAATATCATGGAAGGTAAAATCTCACAAAATGACGCGTTAAGACCAATTTATTCTCTTCCTAAGGATTTGGCTAATCGAGATTATGTTCGACTTGTAAACAAGTCATTAAACGAATTAGAAGGACATATTGGCTCAATTGTTCCGTTTTCATATCAAAGAAAGTATCGACTTGTAACAAAAGAAACTGCGCTTAGATATGCGCATCAACCAAAAAATAACGAAGAAATAAGACAAAGCTTAAGATATTTAAAATATGAAGAAGCATTAGTGTTCTCTTTGAAGAATCAACTCATTAAGGAAGAAAACAAATCATTAAGTAAATTAAAGAAAGAACCAATCGATTTATCTAGTTGTGATGCTTTCTTAAAAACTCTTCCTTATGACTTAACCGAAGATCAAAAAGTGGCAGCTAGTGAAATTATTGAAGATATGAACCAATCTTCTTTAATGTATCGTTTACTTCAAGGTGATGTTGGCACAGGAAAAACATTAGTGTCTTTTATCGCTTTATATGCAAATTATGTTAGAGGTGACCAAGGCGCTTTAATGGCTCCAACAGAAGTGTTAGCAAAGCAACACTATGAAAACGCTAAAAAACTATTCCAAGGAACAAAACTTAAAATCGCGTTGCTAGTGGGTTCAACTCCAATTAGTGAAAAGAAAGAATTATATAAAGAAATTGAAGAAGGATATTACGATATTATTATTGGTACACATGCTCTATTCACAAAGTCGCTAGTATATTCTTCTTTAGGACTAGTTATCATTGATGAGCAGCATCGTTTTGGTGTTAACCAAAGAAAGACACTTTTAAATAAAGGAGATCATGCTGATTTATTGATGATGTCAGCGACTCCAATTCCGCGTTCTTTAGCGCTTTCAATTTATGGTGATTTAGAAATTTCTACTTTATATAAATTCCCTAATGTAAAGCGCGATGTTAAAACAAAAATAGTCAGTACTGAAGACGATTCAATATTCGAATATGTAGGTAAAACATTAAATGAAAAAAGAAAGGTCTATATTGTCGCTCCTCTAATTGAATTTGTCGAAGATGGTAAATACTCTGCTGAGAAGCTTTATGCCCGTTTTGTGCTAAAATTTGGTGCAAAAGTTGGACTTTTACATGGAAAAATGAAAGCTGAAGAAAAGGAAAAGGTTCTTAATGACTTCGCTTTTGGAGATATTGATATTCTTGTGTCAACGCAGGTTATTGAAGTTGGAATAGATGTTAAAAGTGCAAGCCTTATGGTGATATATGATGCAGCCTCTTTTGGACTTGCTTCTTTGCATCAATTAAGAGGAAGAATTGGCCGTGATGGTCATAGCTCTATTTGCTTACTTGCATTATCCGATATGGAAGATAAAGAGAAAGTTGATATCTTAGTTAAATCAAATGATGGATTTGAGATCGCTGAGAAAGATTTAGCGATTCGTGGACCTGGTGAACTCGTTGGTGTTCGTCAATCTGGTATCCCTGATTTTAGATTTGTAAATATGATTGATGATATTAAGATTTTTGTGGTCGCTAGAGACGACGCAAAGACTATTTTGAAGAACAAAGATAAATCAGAAT
Source organism: uncultured Erysipelotrichaceae bacterium (assembly GCA_902800025.1). Taxonomy (GTDB): domain Bacteria; phylum Bacillota_I; class Bacilli_A; order RFN20; family CAG-826; genus UBA2450. The sequence continues at coordinate 5,588 of CADCDA010000018.1, forward strand.
TTAAATATATAATTGATTACTGTAAACGCAGTATTGATGAAGAAGATATAATCAAGGCATAAATTATTTATAAGGATAATAAAAACCTTTATGGTTTTACATTTCTTTATTTTTTGTTATATTAATACATATGATTAGAATAGCAGTTGATACATTAGGCGGAGATAATGGAAGCGCTCCTGTTGTTGAAGGAATTATTCAATTTCTAAAAGATAATAAAGATATTTCTATTATCGCTGTCGGTAAAAAAGAAGAATTAACAAAATTAGAAGGTCTATGTGAAATCGTAGACGCCCCAGACATTGTTCCTATGGAAGCTGGACCTCTTGAAGTGATGAGAATGAAAAACTCGTCTATGTATAAGACAGTCATGCTTGCAAAGGAAGGAAAAGCGGATGCAGTTGTTTCTGCTGGTTCAACCGGTGGATTCCTTTCTTCATCCACTTTATTACTAAAAACTATTCCAGGAGTAAATAGAGCAGCGTTTATTGCTCCGTTCCCTACAAAGATTAAAGGGCATTATGTTGTTATCCTTGATATTGGAGCAAGTAATGAAAACTCCCCTGAGGAATTAAAACAATTCGCAGTCATGGGTGAACTTTATTCCAAATATATCCTTGATGTTGAAAATCCAAAAGTTTATTTATTATCTAATGGAACCGAGCCACTTAAAGGTTCTCCAGAAGGCAAAGAAGCATACAAATTGCTTAAAGAAAACCCACATTTTATGGGAAATATTGAAGCAAGAAATGCATTAGCCGGCGAAGCAGATGTTATTGTTACTGATGGATTTACAGGCAATGTTTTCTTAAAGAGCAGCGAAGGTATGGCAAAAATGATGAGTGGTTTCTTTAAGGATGCATTTAAAAAGAATCTTTGGACAATGCTAGGCTACCTTCATGTTAGAAAAGGCATCAAGAATATTAGTGAAATCATGGATTATAAGTCTACTGGTGGCGCAATGTTACTTGGCGTTAATGGTGTTATTGTTAAAGTTCATGGTAACACTGATGCATATTCAATGTATTGTGCGATTAGAGTTGCTAAGAAATTAGTTGAAAAAGATATCGCAACCAAAATCAAGGAGGGGATCTAATGGATTACATTAGTATATTCTCTCGTTTTGGTGTTGAACCAAAGGAAACAAATCTCTATCTATTAGCGTTAACTCATCCATCATGTAATTCTGAGCAAAACACTAAACATCAAGATTATGAAAGATTAGAGTTTGTTGGCGATTCAGTTATTGGTTTTGTTTCGGCAGACTTAATATACAAAACACACGCTGAAATGGATCAAGGTTTAATGAGTAAACTTCGTTCGTATCTAGTGTGTTCAAAATCACTCGCTAATTATTCAAGAAAATATGGTTTCTATGAATATATTAGAATTGGCCATTCAATTACCCAAGAACAACTATATAACAGCGATAAGATTCTCGAAGATGTGTTCGAGGCTCTTATGGGTGCTTTATTCTTAGATCAAGGTATTGAAGTTGCTTATAGAGTGATTAAAGAAATATTGTATGAAGATATTCTTCATACAGGCATTGACGATATCGTTGACGCTAAGACAAGACTTCAAGAAGAAATTCAATCTGAATATCGTGAAGCGGTGAAGTATGTTCTAATTGGTGAAAGCGGACCTGCTCATGATCGTACATTTGAAGTTGAAGTATTATTCAATGGAATTATACTTGGAAAAGGAAAAGGAAAGAGCAAAAAAGCCGCTGAAGAAGCAGCAGCGAAAGATGCTCTTAGTAAGAGGAGTGTTTAATGGGTTTAATCTCATTTCTTAAAGAAAAGTTTTCAAAGAAAAAAGTAGAAGAAGTTGAATCTTATTCTCAAGGTATGGCGAAATCTCGCCAGAATTTTTCTAATAAACTCAACTCTTTATCTAAAAAGTATAAGAAAGTAAACCAAGAATACTTTGAAGAATTGGAAGAAATTTTAATTGAAAGTGATGTTGGAGTTAAGTTAACACTTAAAGTTATTGATGAAGTATTAGAAGAAAGCAAAAAGAAAAGAATTACTGACGCTGAAGAAATTAATGAAATTCTAATTGATCATATGTTTGAAGGATATATGGAAAAAGGAGATTCGTTAACTGAGGTAAGGTTTGTTGATAATGGTCCAACAGTTTTACTTGTTGTTGGAGTTAATGGAGTTGGCAAAACAACTACAATTGCTAAATTAGCAAAAAGATATCTCGACCAAAACAAAACAGTTTTATTAGTAGCCGCTGATACATTTAGAGCAGGAGCGACTGAACAATTACAAATTTGGGCAGATAGACTAGGAATTAATTTAGTTAAAGGTGAATATAATTCAGACCCAAGTTCTGTTGCATATGATGGAATGGTTAAGGCCAAAAAAGAAAATATAGATTTAGTTATTGTTGATGTTTCTGGAAGATTACAAACAAAACAATATTTAATGGATGAATTATCTAAACTAAATAGAGTTATTGGTAAAGTTATTCCTGATGCACCACATGAAACATTCTTAATCATTGATGCAACAACTGGACAAAACGGTGTTGTTCAAGCTAAAGCCTTTGCCGAAGTTACTACTTTAACTGGTGTTGTTATTACCAAGATGGACGGAACTAGTAAAGGCGGCATCATTTTAGCGATTAGAGATGAACTTGGCGTACCTGTTAGGTTTATTGGATTAGGTGAAAAAATGGATGACTTAAAGGAATTTGACCTTGAAAGTTATATCTATGGATTATGTGTTGAAAAGTAATTATGGAAAAGATTGAAAAGACAATAAGATACACGAAATTATTTAACCTATATAGCGGTCTTTTAAGTAGTGCACAAAAAGAGATTTTGTCCGATTATTTCTTCTTAGATCTTTCTATATCAGAAATAAGCGAAAATAGGAACGTTTCTCGAGCGGCAGTTGAAGATGCATTAACTAAAGGAATGAAAAAACTTGAGTCAATTGAAGAAACGCTGAAATGTTTAAATAAGAACGAAAAAATACGCGCAAAAGTCGAAGAACTATCACAAATTGTTGATGATTCAGAAGAAAAAAGATTAGTAAAAGAATTAATGGAGGAGCTTGATAATGGCATTTGAGAATCTAACTGAAAAACTATCTCGAGTCTTTAAAAAGCTTCGTGGTCAAGCTCGTTTAACCGAGTCCAATATGGACGAAATGCTTAAAGAAATCCGCATTGCGTTACTCGAGGCAGATGTAAACTACAAAGTCGTTAAAGAATTTATCGCTAACGTTAAAGAAAAAGCGATTGGACAAGACGTTTTAACTAAACTCAATCCAAGCCAAATGATCACTAAAATTGTTCATGATGAATTAGAGGATTTACTTGGTGGTGGAGAAAACGAGATTAAATATCAAAATAATCGTCCAACTGTAATCTTACTTGTTGGTTTGCAAGGTAGTGGTAAAACTACATCTGCTGGTAAACTTGCTTATTTAATGAAGAATAAGTTGCACAAAAAGGTTCTTCTTGCCGCTGGTGACGTTTATCGTCCAGCCGCTATTGAACAATTAAAA
>CADCDA010000019.1 GCA_902800025.1 uncultured Erysipelotrichaceae bacterium
GGACATAAAGGGCATGATGATTTGACGTCATCCCCACCTTCCTCCGACTTACATCGGCAGTATCCTTAGAGTTCCCAACTGAATGATGGCAACTAAGGAGAGGGGTTGCGCTCGTTGCGGGACTTAACCCAACATCTCACGACACGAGCTGACGACAACCATGCACCACCTGTGTGAGACATATATTTCCTTATCTCTAAGTATTTAGCCTCCATGTCAAGCCCTGGTAAGGTTCTTCGCGTTGCGTCGAATTAAACCACATGCTCCACTGCTTGTGCGGGTCCCCGTCAATTCCTTTAAGTTTCAATCTTGCGATCGTACTCCCCAGGCGGAGAACTTAATGCGTTAGCTTCAACACTGCCTCGCGGCAATATTTAGTTCTCATCGTTTACAGCGTGGACTACTAGGGTATCTAATCCTATTTGCTACCCACGCTTTCGGGACTGAGCGTCAGTTTCGAGCTAGTGAACCGCCTTCGCCACTGGTGTTCTTCCATATATCTACGCATTTCACCGCTACACATGGAGTTCCGTTCACTTCTCTCGTACTCTAGCTAGACAGTTTTCGAAGCTGTATGGGGTTGAGCCCCACGCTTTCACTTCAAACTTATCTTGCCGCCTGCTCCCTCTTTACGCCCAATAATTCCGGATAACGCTTGCCACCTACGTATTACCGCGGCTGCTGGCACGTAGTTAGCCGTGGCTTTCTGGTAAGGTACCGTCAAATCCGCTTCATTTCCTAAGCGAATCATTCGTCCCTTACAACAGAGCTTTACAACCCATAGGGCCGTCATCACTCACGCGGCGTTGCTCGGTCAGGGTTTCCCCCATTGCCGAAAACTCCTTACTGCTGCCTCCCGTAGGAGTTTGGACCGTGTCTCAGTTCCAATGTGGCATCCTTAAGTGACCCCGTAAAGGGCCTTTCAAACTGAAGAGATGCCTCTTCTGTTGTTATCCGGTATTAGCCAAAGTTTCCTCTGGGTATCCCAAGCTTAAGGGCAGGTTACCTACGTGTTACTCACCCGTTCGCCACTAGGGTGCAAGCACCCTCGTTCGACTTGCATGTATTAGGCACGCCGCCAGCGTTCATCCTGAGCCAGGATCAAACTCTCAATGTTTGTATTCTAGTTCAAAATTATTATCTGGTTTTGTAAATTAAAAAATTGACGTTTGTTGTTTGTACATCTGTTTAGTTTTCAAAGATCAGCTGCATGCTATATTACTATGTAATAAGTCAATCCTCTTGACTGCATGCTTTGATATCATATCACTTTTGCTATTTTTCAGTCAACGACTTTTTTTACTTTTTTTTATATTTTTTTACTAATATAGATTTTAGCTAGATTTCGCCTAAAAAATTTCCCATATTTTTTTCTATAAAATATATTATTTTAATAAAACTTTTAATTAGATTTTCTACTATTTTTAATAAACATATGCATGTACGCGTGTACGCATAATAAGAAAACGCCAGATAATTCTGACGTTGTTCTTTTTCAAAAATGACTATTTACTTATTCTTTCCAAATATAATGAGTAGGAAATATAAGATTCTTAAGAAGATATTAATGAAATCTACATACATCACGAATGCACAGTAATAAGAGATATTACGGTCCATTGATCCTTGCTCAGTAATTTTCTTAATGTTCCAAATGTCAAACATTGTAATAAACATTAAGGCTGCAAAGATAGCAAACGAGACAATCCAATATAATGTCGATGACCTAAGTAAGAAATTCACTAAAGCAAGAATGCCTGCTCCTAAGAATAATCCAATACCCATCATTCCTAAAGGTCTCATATTGCCTTTAGTGAAGATAGCGATTAACGACATTATAAGGAAGATACCCGCAGTGATGCCAAAGGCCATACCCATAATCTTCCAATCAACAAAGATTGTTAATGTCGAGAACAATAATCCGACAATAAGAGAATAGATAATGGATGGGACCAAAACGGAATGCTTTCCTCTAATAATGACGAAATTGATAACAAGCGTCATGATGAGGAGAGCAACACCACTACCGATAATAATTCCTAGATAAGGAATTAAGACATCATCACCACTTCCTCCAGCAGCCACTGCGTTATTGTAACTTGTAGAAATTACATAGCCAACACCAAAGGCGACAGCAGCAGTAATTGCTAGATATATGAACATATAGAGGAACACTTTAGCAAAGCTAAGTGCACCGCTAGTATTCACCGCGGAAACTGGTCTAAGCTTTTTAGCTTTTGTACTACCATCTTGATTAAAATAGTCACGGTCTTCTTCAAAACCTGGCATAAATTAATCCTTTCTAGTAATTAAAGAATATTTCTTAATAATTCTTCGTATGAGTCAATCTTTAAGGATGCTCCACCAACTAAAGCACCATCAACATCTGGACAAGAGAGATATTCTTTGACGTTGACTGGTTTAACGGAACCGCCATATAAGACTCTGATTTTATCAGCGGTGTCGCCAATAAGTTCTCTCAATGTTTCGCGGACAAACTTACAGATGTCTTGAGCGATTTCGCTGGATGCATTTTTGCCAGTGCCAATGGACCAAACTGGTTCATAAGCAACGACTAAATCTTTGCATTCTTCAGCGGTGAATCCTTCTAAACCTTCTCTAATTTGACGGCCAACGACTTCTTTAGTTCTGCCCTCTTCAAATTCTTGAAGAGTTTCACCAACACAGTACACTGGGACCATATGATTAGCAAATAAGGCTTTCATCTTGTCGTGGCATTTTTGGTTAGTTTCGTTATCGTATGCTCTTCTTTCAGAGTGACCGATAATAACCCAATCGATGCCAAATTCTTGCAACATTGGAATACTCACTTCACCAGTGAAAGCTCCACTTGGGTTAAAGTGAACGTTTTGAGCAGCAACAATCATATCTTTGCTAGCGGCTTCTTTGGTTGCGGCTAATGAAAGATAAGTTGGAGCAACTCCTAAATCGATATTGTTCTTTTTCGCGAGTTCTGCGAGTGGCTTACTGGCTAATGCGAATTCTCTTGCTTCAGAGGCAAGTTTATTCATTTTCCAGTTGCCAAGTAATAATTTTCTTCTCATTTTATTTAATAACATCAATTCCTGGAAGATGACCGTCGTTTTCGATCATTTCAAGTGATGCTCCTCCACCTGTTGAGACGTGTGAGAACTTCTCTTTGAATCCGAGTTTCTTAGCAGCAGAAGCACTATCGCCACCACCGATTACGGTAAAGGCACCTTTGAGTTCTGCACATGCTTTACAAACTGCAACTGTACCAGCGGTGAATTCGTCTTTTTCAAAGACGCCCATTGGTCCATTCCAAAAAACGGTCTTGGCTTTAGCGATTTCTTTGGCGAATAAATCACGACTCTTTGGACCGATATCCATTCCTTGGAATCCTTCTGGGATATTGCCTTCGACTGTTCTAATATCGGTTGGGTTTTCAAAATCGTTAGCGATGACGGCATCAACTGGTAATAAAATTTTGCCAGTTTCATACATTCTCTTTGCATATTCGACTTGATCAGCTTCAAATGGTGAATTACCAACTTCTTTGCCTAAAGCTTTATAGAAGGTATACGCCATTGCGCCACCGATAATAATCTTGTCGCATTTCTTGCTTAAAGAATCGATAACTTTGATTTTATCGGAAACTTTAAATCCACCTAAAATAGCAACATATGGTCTCATATCTGCTGGGACTTCGACGACTTTGCTTAAGGAAACGACTTCTTTTTCAACAAGATAGCCGATAGCGACTTGCTTTCCTTCAGCCTTCAAGATTTCAGGAATGCCATATGTGGATGCGTGCGCTCTATGTGCGCTACCAAAAGCGTCCATAACAAATGCATCACCTAATGCTGCCCATTCTTTTGATAATTCTGGGTCATTCTTTTCTTCACCCTTTTCATAACGGGTATTTTGCATTAATAAGACTTCGCCGTCTTTAAGTTCAGCGACAGCGTTCTTGAGTTCTTCGCCTCTTGTAGCTGGGCAGAACTTAACTGGCTTACCAAGTAATTCGCCTAAACGAACAGCGACTGGAGCCATGTTGTTCTTTTTCTTTTGTTCTTCAACAACTTCAGGAGCTTCCTTATGTTTCACTTTTCCTAAGTGGGACATTAAGATGAGCCTTGCACCTTTTGCCATTAATTCTTTAATGGTTGGTAAAGCCGCAACGATTCTGTTGTCATCAGAGATAATTCCGCCTTTTTGAGGAACGTTGAAATCAACTCTAACGATGACACGTTTGCCTTGAAGGTTTTTCATGTCTTTAACTAATAACATTGTTTTTCTCCTTTTATAAATATAAAGCGCCCAAAGAATGGGCGCTATTTGAGTTTGTTAACTTCTTATATTGCCCAAATACTTATTTTAATTCAGCAAAGTATTTGATGGTACGAACCATTTGGGAAGTATAAGAGTTTTCGTTGTCATACCAAGAAACGACTTGGACTTGGAATAAACCATCAGAGATCTTTGTGACCATGGTTTGTGTGGCATCGAATAAGGAACCAAATCTCATACCGATAACATCGGAAGAGACTAATTGTTCTTCAGTGTAACCGAAGGAAGCACTTGCTTGAGCTTTCATGGCAGCGTTAATGGCTTCTTTAGTAACATCTTCGCCTTTGACAACTGCGACTAAAATTGTTGTGGAACCAGTTGGAACTGGGACACGTTGTGCACTACCGATGAGTTTGCCATTTAATTCAGGAATGACTAAACCGATAGCTTTTGCAGCACCTGTGCTATTTGGAACGATGTTCGCAGCACCAGCACGGGCTCTTCTTAAATCACCTTTTCTGTGTGGTCCATCAAGGATCATTTGGTCACCTGTATAAGCGTGAACGGTGGTCATGATACCGGATTGGATTGGGAATGCATCATTAAGAGCTTTTGCCATTGGGGCTAAGCAGTTTGTGGTGCAGCTTGCAGCAGAGATAATTTTATCTTCTGGCTTAAGTGATTTTTCATTAACTGAGTAAACGATGGTTGGTAAATCGTTTCCTGCTGGAGCAGAAATGACGACTTTCTTTGCACCAGCGTCGATATGAGCTTGTGATTTTGCCTTGGAAACGTAGAATCCTGTACATTCTAAGACGACATCAACACCGAGTTTACCCCATGGTAATTTTTCTGCTTTTGGTTCTGCGTAGATGGTGATTTCTTTTCCATCAACTGTGATTGAACCTGGAACTAATACTGCTTTTGTTTCTTCGTCGATAACTGGTTCTTTAGAAGAAACGGTGTGTAAGTTTTCGCCAAACACTCCACAGTATCCACCTTGAGCGGTGTCATATTTTAATAAGTTAGCCAACATTTTTGGGGAAGTTAAATCGTTAATCGCAACGATTTCATATCCTTCTGCGCCAAACATTTGTCTGAAGGCTAAGCGGCCAATACGGCCAAATCCATTAATTGCAACTTTTACTGACATTATTTTAAATGCCTCCTTTTTCACTGCGTTATATAGTTTACACTATATTTTATTTTTCTTTCAATAGAAATAATCAACAATGTTTATTTTCATAATAAAAAGGCCCATTTTTTGAGCTTTGGGCCTCTTCATTTAGAAGTTTTTTATAAAACGATGATGTTTGGGTCTTGTTGCATATAATCCATATTTTGGACATCGACAACAACCGCATATTTGAAGACACCTTCATCTGAAAGTTGGGTGCTGTAATCTTTAAGGATATAAATCTTCATCGCAAGATTAATCTTGCCTTCGCCTTCACCTTCGACGTGATAGAAAGTATCTTTTGTAACATCAAGTGTGAAATATCCATCACCAGTTGCTTGTTGATATGCGAGGTTATAAGCTTTAACAGCTTCATCACATGTATCGAATTGGTGGACAGACTTATAATTAATAACAGCCTTTAATGTTTCATTCCAAATAATATATGGTGGCTCATCAATTTCAATGATTTCAACATCACTATCAGTATTTGCGCTTCTCTCATAATCATACGGAGTGTAGATAAATGGAATGGCTTCTGGATGTCCGCCAGTCATAAAGTCAATTGTTTCGACTTGTTTTGCATTCCATTCACTAATCGCAGCATATTCTGCCCAACTTGTTGGTGCATTAAATGGTGCGGCTAAAGATGGATCGATTGGTAAGACTGTTGTGCCAACATTCTTAATTGTTGCAGAACAACGAGCTTGTTCATCATGATATTCATAATATAAATTGCCATCTCTAATTTCTAATTTGAGATTTTGAACGAAAGCTGGACTATAAACGGTGCCATCAGTCATCATATTTTGTCTTAAATACGCGTCAAAGCCTGTTTCATTAGCCAAGGTGAAAGAGCCATCAGATTGAACATCAAACGCTGCTGCGGAATATTTCCAGAAGTCCGCAAATTTTTGTTCGACTGTTCTAATTGGTCTAGCGCCTCTTGTTTCAAATAAAGAACCGTCTGAATTTCTTTGAACTTCAATTAAGCCTCTACTAGTTTCAAATTCACCGTGATCTGCAAATTGTCCGGTATGAGCTGCTTCTTCAAATTCTTTTAAAGATCCACCAAATTCATAGAAATATCCAGTAGGAGTTAAATATGTTTTAACAGTGGAATCTTGTGTTCCAACAACGGTTGGTTCGCCTGTTTCTTCATCATAATCAACAAGATCAACAGAACATTCAAACTCAACAGTGTAGTTCATAGCTTGAAGACTATCAAAGATTGCTTGAAGTGCTTCTTGTCCAGGTTGAGCTTGTCTAGGCGTTGGAACTGGATCGACATCGATTTCAGACGCTGCGACAAATCTACCAGAATAAGTATCAATCGAAGAATTGTAAGGGGTGTCTTCTCTAAAGACAATATCAAGTGTTGTTGGATTATAGTTTTCATCATATCCAATATCAAATTGGGCGAGTGGACTATTAATAACATTTCCCGCGAAAACAACATTAAATAAGAATGTTGCATCAAGATCAGTAGGATCTGTTAATGAAATACAATCATCAATAACAGCGGTAAAACAAGATGCTGCTCTTCTAAATGGATTTTGGAACATCATAGAAAATGGCACCTGTTGTCCAACGATTTCTGGTGCAGCAATTAATCTTCCATAATAATCTTGAACATAGTTAGATACGACAGTGTTTGTAAATGGACTGAGCTGATAAATGATCGCTTCTCCATATTGACCTTGGTCATATCGACTAGTAGAGGATTCAATACCGAATGGTTCACCATAATCACGAGACATTCTTGAGAAGTAGAAACCATTTCCAAGAACTGTTTCAAGTTCATATGTGCCATTATCCCATTCTTCGGCGTCTTCGCCAGTTCCAAAAATCATTTTGGAGTTTAAAGAACCAACAAGCGAAAGAGTGTTACCTGCCAAATGAGAAAAAACATTACTGACGACTTCGTCGCTAGTTGGAGGTGCTGGTGGTTCTGGAGTGCTTCCACCATTATTTGTACATGCGCCAAGAGATAAGGCAAGTACAGAAGATGCTAATAAAGCAAAAAACTTTCTTTTCATAGAAATTCTCCTTTAAAAATATTTAAAGTCCACTACTTACGAGCTGAACTTATATTGCGTTTATGATAACCCCATGATTAATCAAAATCAACACCCAATTCAGTATTTTTTTATAAAAAGTATTTAAATAGATACATAACCAATAAACACATAATAAAAAAGGTCCTTTTAAGGACCTCTATAATGAATGATGTGTTATTCTTCTTTATCTTCTATTTGCGCTGGTTCTGGTTCAACTTCTGGTTTCTTTTGCTCATTTAGATCCGCTATATAATCTAAGAATAGAGATACGATGAGCATGCATAATGCGAATGCAAGAGAGATAAATCCACCATTATTCACATGAATTGATTTATCAAACGCTCTAGCGATTCCTATGCCAATGCCGGATAAAACAGCAGCGGATAAACTAACGATAATATAAACTAAGGATACTTTTCTTGTTTCTTTAACGAGTGGTTTATCAATAACAACTCCATGATCAGAATGCTTTTTAAAGAATAAATATAAATAATAAGATAAGAAAGCACCAACGATACAATTAAATATTCCAATAGCTAAGCCTGTATAAGCGGAATTCACACTGACATTCTTTTCGGCTAACATCTGAGCAATAGTCTTTCCATTAAAAGCAAGCCCTTGAACACCAGCGAAAACGCCTAAACCAATCGCGCATCCAACCGCGCCTATAATATTTAAAACAAATACAATTAAGCAAAGAATCCAAAGGACCTTAACTAGTATTTCAATTCTTTTAAATGATTTCATTATTTTAAATCCTTTATTGTGACCTTATAATGTCCAATTGTTTTCTTGGTTTGAATAACCACTCTATATTTTTTATTTTCCTTTAATGTATATTCAAAAGTTCCAGATAAATCACTACTTTTTTGTTCGTCTTTATAATCGGTTATGTTTAAAACACTGATGTTGAATTCTCCTTCTTTATTCTCGAATTCAATCTTCAGAGTTCTTTCAAACTTCTTCGCACTAAAATGAAAGATACGAGTTCCACTACTATGGATATATCTTCTGGAAGTGATGTAGTGTTCACCGTTTTTAGAAAATAACATTAATATAAACCTTTTTTATAAACACCTTTTTCAACTAAATCGTTAAGAGCCTTAACAACGCCTGGCTTGTCTTCTTTATAAGTAACACCAAACCATACACTACTAGTTTCTAAGAGTTTTAAAGAGGCTTTTCCTTCATGGACTAACTCATCAACAACAGTTGGAATTAAGAATTCACTCTTAGGAACATTAATGTTCTCTTTTAACCAAATTGGGAATTTTTCTTCTAATCTCTTAATTAAATCTTTATTAAACGCAAAGAGGTTCATACTCACTAAATCATTTGGGCTGACTTCAAAAGATTCACTACCATCTAATGGAGTAGCGATAATCTTATCGCCTTTTCTTTCAATTGAAGATTCCACAAGTTTAGTTAAATAACCATCTTTTTGGAAAGCAACACCACGTTTAACTGCCCCATTTTCTGTCATTGTATTTGCAACTTTAAAGGCGACGTTTGCGTATTTTCCTTCGCTACCTTTTGGTAAGGTTGCTAAATATTTATAAGCAACTTCGTATGTTTCTTTTCCGTAGAAGTCATCACCATTGATAATGATGAAATCATCTTTGATAAGGTCTCTAGCGGCGTAAATCGCATGCGCTGTACCCCATGGTTTTTCTCTTCCTTCCGGAACTTTAAATCCTTTTGGAAGATCATCTAATTGTTGGAAAGCATATTCAACTTTGATAATTTTCTCAACTCTTTTACCAATTGAATCTCTAAAAGCTTCAAAAAAT
>CADCDA010000020.1 GCA_902800025.1 uncultured Erysipelotrichaceae bacterium
ATATCCAAAAGAAATTAAAAAGTTCTTTTATTTCATCTGTGGAATGTCTGTTTCAACAGTTTTAATCTTTGTCTTTTTAACTTTATATCAAAAATATCCAATGAATGGTGGAGATTGGGTGGCAATGCTTTTTGGAGCGTTAATCTTAGGATTTGCTCTTCCAACATTCGTTTTATCTTTTATCATCCATTATTATGGAAAAGAAATTGACAAAAAGTCTGACAAGTTATTATTTGTGACGATGTTAGGTGGCGGAATTGCTTCTTTATTAGGACTTTTATTACTCACTAATGGACTTGCAGATTATTTATATTTTCCACTCGTCAATGGATTAAGTTTCACAAATGGATTTGTTAATCCTGCAATGGGGGCTGGCTATAAGCCAAATATTGCGTGGTATGCAATATGCATCCTTTCTGGTGCAGTTCTTGTCTATTTTATATGCGACCATCGTTTCTATGTTGAATATGGGAAACACGGGATATTAGAATCATTATTCTTTGTCGCTTTCCCTGCTGGAATCGTTGGAGCAAGAATTGGTTATGTTATCGGTGAATGGGATCATGGTGGATTCGCTACGAGAGTCGCTAATGGAGAATGGTGGTCAATCTTCGCTATTTGGGAAGGTGGATTAACTATTATTAGTGGCGCTCTTATTGGTATAGTTGCCGGTGTTGCCTGGTTCTTATGGAGAAATAAACAATATTCTATTTGGCTAGCGATGGATGTTATTATTCCTTGTATCTTAGTCGCTCAAGCGATTGGAAGATGGGGCAATTTCTTCAACTGTGAAGTTCATGGTAATTTAGTTAATGCTTCTGATTGGTGGTTCTTACCAAAGATTGTTTTAAATAACGCGCAGTTCTCTGAAAGTGCGGGATACGCTAATGGGGCATTAATGACAAATCCAACTATGATTTATGCACCTTTGTTCTATATCGAGTTCCTTTCTAACTTATCAGGATATTTCATTATTAGATTTGCAATTGGAAAGGGATTAAGAAAATATATCGAATTAGGTGATTTAGCGGCTTCCTATATTATTTGGTACGGCATGACCCGTGTCATTATGGAGCCGATGAGATATACAGCCTATAACATGGGTAATGACGGATATTGGAGCTGGATGTGGTCTATTATCTTTGTTTTAGCAGGTAGCTTTGCTATCGCTCTTAACCATGTTGTTAGACACATCATTAGAATCAAAAAGAAAGAACCTCTTATCGCTAATGTCAATAAACCATTTTCAATTGGTGTAGCATGTGTATTTGCTATTGCCGGTTTAGCGTTAGTGATTGTTGGTTCAATCTTTATGTTAAAGAATCAACAATCGAACTTCTTAGGATTCAATGAATATAACAATGGCTTTATCCTTTTAACCGTTGGATTAAGTTTTATCTTAATGCTCGTCTGTTCGATTATTTATTTGTTACAAGGTCATAAAAAGAATAAAGAGGTCACTAATGAAGCATAAAAAATACGACGTTGTTCTCTTTGATATGGATGGGACACTTGTTGACTCTGACCCAATGGTCCTTGAAACAATGAACATCCTTTATGACAAATATCGTAATGGAGTGAGAACTCCACCGGAGAAAGTCATCTATTTTTCAGGTCCTCCAATTAAAGGTACTTTAAAAAACGAGTTCCCTGATTTAGATAACGAATTTATTTTTAAACAATTCGCGATTGAATCCGAAAAGTTATATAAAACACATATTTTTAACTATCCTCATAGTAAGGAAGTTCTTTTAAGACTTAAGGAGCAAGGATTTAAGTTAGGAATAGTGACAAATAAAGTACATCACTTAACCGAATATTGCTTAGAGTGTGTCGATTTAACTGGAATCTTTGATTATATCGTCGGCTTTGATGAAGTAGTTAACGGAAAACCAGATAAAGAAGGCATTGATAAAGCAATGAAATATTTTAATTCGTCAAAAGAACGAACTTTGTATTTTGGTGATAATGCGCTTGATTTAAAGACTGCTGAGAATGCAGGTGTGGACTGTGCGTTAGTCAAATGGGGTCCAAGAGTTTTGCCAGAAGATGTTAAACCGAAATATTGGATTAAATCCTATTTAGATTTGGAGGGAATCTTATATGAATAAAGTATATGAATGTTTAGTTATTGGCGCTGGTCCAAGTGGAATTGGAGCGGCGATCAAACTTCATCAAGAAGGAATTGATGTTGCGATTATTGAAATGTCCACTCCAGGAGGAAAGATTAATATCGCTCCTCGAGTTGATAATTATCCTCGTCAACACGAGATTCCTGGACCAGATCTAGCAGTTATCTTCTTTGATAGATTAATGCAAGAAGGGGTGGAGTTCATCGGTGATGAAATCACTTCTTTAGATAAGAAAGATGATATCTTTGTTTTAGAAGGAAAAAACGAGACTTACTATAGTAAAACAGTTTATATCGCGACTGGAACAGTCGAAAGAAAGATTGGTTTGCCTTTAGAAGATGAATTATTTGGACACGGCTTAAGCTATTGTGCACTTTGTGATGGTCATTTCTTTAAAGGACAAGATGTTTTAGTGATTGGAGGAGGTAACGCGGCATTAAAAGAAGCGATTCATCTCGCTCATATTGTTAAGCATCTTTATGTGATTCATAGAAGAAATGAATTTCGAGGTTCTGATAAGTTAGTGGAAGAATTAAAAGGTTTTGATAATGTCACAATTATGACTCCTTATATTCCAGTCGAATTCATAAAAGAAGAAGACCACTTAGGTGGAGTGAAGATTCAAAATAGAGAAACTAATGAAGAACAAGTTTTAAAAGTTCAAGGTGTCTTCCCACTTGTTGGACAAAACCCTAATACTGGTTTTATTAAATTAGATATCAAAAATGAATGGGGAAATATCCCTGTTGAAAGAAATATGATGACTAGAGTTCCAGGTGCTTTTGCTGGAGGAGATGTTTTGCCGAGGGATATCCGTCAAATCTATTTAGCAGAGCATGATGGAATGGTCGCCGCTAATTCGATTAAGGAGTATTTAGGAAAATGAGAAATTTTGTCGTCATCACTGGCCCAGCAGGCTGTGGACTTTCTAGTGCGGAATATGTCTTTGAAGAATTAGGCTATTTCGTCATTAAAAACATACCGCCAGATTCTATTAATGAAGTGGTGGATAAACTCCTTTCAAAAAAGAATAAGCTTCAAAACATTTGTTTTGTTTCTCATGCGATTGGGGCAAAAGAAACGATTGAAGTTATCAAAAAGAGAAAAGATGCGAATTTTAGAATAATAATTCTTAACTGTGATAAAGATGAATTATTAAAAAGATACGCTTTGACTAGAAGAGTGAATCCAAGAAGTGTTATTCAAAAGATTTCTCCTACCGAGGCTATTGAGCAAGATATCAACGATATTTTAAGTATTGTTAATGAAGCTGATTATTATATCGATACGACTTCTTTAACAGTTAAACAATTAAGAGCCAATCTCTATAAATACCTTTCTGGTGTTGAAGAAGATAAGATGACATCTGTCACTTTCATTTCCTTTGGAATTAAAAATGGTATTCCACAAGGAATTGATACTTTCTTTGATGTGAGACTTATTCCTAACCCATATTGGGTTGAAGAATTAAAAGGCTTAACTGGTGAAGATCAAAAGGTTATCGACTATATGCGTTCTTTTGATGTCACTCAAGAGGTCTTAGATAACTTAACTAACTATTTAACTAACTTCTTAAAAGAATTAAGAAAGAGCGGACGTGGAAGTTATACGATTGGTATCGCTTGTAGCGGTGGTCAACATCGTTCCACTTATGTCGCTAATTATTTAAGAGATTATTTCTCAAAAGATTATCGCACTCAATCAATTCATAGAGACTGCCCGTCATTAAATAAAGAGTAAATGGAAAAACAAGTCACTTTTTCAGTTGCGGTTAAAGAAGAAATTGCGAGTGGAGTTGACCTTTCTAAAGAAAGAGTCCTCGCTTTGCTCAGCGCTTATATCCGTATCAACGGAGTGATTTCGTTTGTTTCTAAAAAGACGAACGTCATTTTAAAAAGTGAAAACGCGAAGATTATTAAGTTTATTTATAAACATTTAAAAGATTTATTCCCTCATTATTTGATTTCTTTGGATTATAAAAAGAAGAGCAATAACAAAAAGAAAGTGAATTATTTCCTAACAATTGATGACGCGGAAGAGTTACTAGATGAGTTATCTGTTAGATATCTTGAAGGAAAGATTTCTAAAGAAATTGTTTACGATGATGAAACGATCAGCGGGTATCTAGCAGGAGCGTTCCTCGCAAGTGGATCGATTAATTCTCCAGAAACGAGTAATTATCATTTAGAAATCTCAGTTGTCGATGAAAGCTATGCGAAATGGCTTTCTAAACTC
This sequence comes from uncultured Erysipelotrichaceae bacterium, assembly GCA_902800025.1. Classification (GTDB taxonomy): domain Bacteria; phylum Bacillota_I; class Bacilli_A; order RFN20; family CAG-826; genus UBA2450. The sequence goes on from CADCDA010000020.1 coordinate 4,368, forward strand.
TTCTTTAAATATCATAAGATTGAGATGAATCCAAAGATTACTGTCAGAAGAGATAAATATATTATTTATTTCAAAAAAAGCGATCAGATTAGTAATTTCTTGATTGTCATTGGAGCGACGAATTGCTGTATGGAATTTGAAAATCAACGCGCTTATCGGGACTTTTCAAATAACGCGAATCGACTTATTAATCTCGATACAGCGAATATGAATAAAACTTTAGAGATATCTTTAAAACAGATTGAAGAGATACGTTACATCGATGATGTTTTGGGAATTCATAACTTTCATAATCCAAAAAAAGAAATGCTTTGTTATTTAAGATTAGATAACGAATCAGCGTCGATGAGTGAACTCGCAAATATGCTTTCTAAAGAGTTTGGATATGTGATTACTAAAAGTAATGTCAATCATCTATTTAGAGATTTACATGAATTATATTTGAAATTAAAAGGAATTAAAGTATGAACATCAACGTTCAATTAGGAATGCGAATTCGTTACTTAAGAAAACTCAAAGGAATGTCTCAAGAAGACCTTGCTTTAGAAAGTGGAATTAATAAGAATTATCTTTCGGATGTTGAAAGAGGAAGCCGTAACCCAACGATTACAGTTATTGAAAAAATCTCGACTGCTCTTGGAATTACTTTAGCGACTTTATTTAAAGGAATACAATCTTTTGAAGATTGATATATACTATAAATAGAAATGAAGATAAACAGCCTTAAAAAATCAATTTTGTTTAGAATTTTTGGATGCATTTTTCTGACATTTTCAGCGATTACTTTTGTTTTACAGAAATACTGCGTTTATAGTTAATGTTGTTAATCAAATAATTAATACTTTATGAATTGGTAATTAATGAACATGAAAAATAATAAGAAAACACTCAGCCAAATCATATCCCTTCTTTTAGTTTTTGAAACTATTTCATGTGTTTCTAATATTGATTGTCTTAAAAATCACGCTATTAATAATCCAAAAAAAGAATACAATTCTCAAAAAAGAGTGTTTCCGCCAGAACAATACATAGAGGCAATTAAAAAAATAACTATCAGCACTTATGAAGAACGTTTTAAAAATGGTGAGATAAATAATTTTATAATTCCGTCGCTTTCATCGTTAAACACCTTGTTCATGCTTTATGATGGTGCAACTGGTAAAACCAAGGAGCAAATAGGAAGTTATTTGAACTTAGATGATAGTATGTTTGATTATGTCGAAGAATCGAATAAAGTAATTAGAAGTTCCTTATTTAATTACAGCAATAGTTTATATTCAGATGTTAGCCAAGGCTTATTTGTTGATAGCAGTCTCAGAAGTACTTTGAACGAAGAATACATTGAACTTTTAACCAACAAATATTATGCAAATATTTACCACGGCAATTTTGATTCATCTGAAATCAGCCAATTGTCTTCTGAATACATAGAGAATGTCACGAACGGTTATTTATCAAATGCTTTCGATGATGATTATCCTTCTGGAAACTCTAGAATGATTGCGACCTCGTTTATTAAGACAAACTGGGATGATAGTGGGATTAATCATTTTCAAAAAATTGATCGCTCATATCCTTTTTTAAATTTTGACGGGACAATAACTCAAAACTTAGTATATGTTGGTATGCATTTCGAAGCTCGATACAAGCAAGAAGAGGAATATACTTTGTTAGGGGTTCCATTATATGGTTCGTTTTCTCTTAATATTCTGCTGCCAAATGAACATAGCGACAGTTTAAATATCATAAATAAAAACGTTAATGCCTTATTGAGTTTTAATTGTGATAATAGTGTTTCTGTTGAAGCACATGGCTATTTGCCACTATTTGAGTCGATCGATTCATATTATATGAATAATGTTTTGTCTAACGCCGGAATTGATGATTTATTGGTTGATGGTGAATTCGGCAATATTGCTAGAAGTGCTATAAAACTTCAAGCAATTCAATGCGGGGCAGGAATAGCAATTAACGAATTTGGAATTAACGGAATAGAAACAAAACAAGCTGGGAAGATAAACTTACTTAAGCCTCAGTTATTAACTGAGGAACCAATTTTAGAATTTAAAATAGATTGTCCGTTTATTTATTCTATATCAACCGATAGAGATGGTATTCCATTATTGGTCGGGCAAGTGGTAAAATTATAAAGTTTGAAGGAGAAGATTTATGCAATTAGTAATTTTAGCAGCAGGTATGGGAAGCCGTTTCGGTGGTCTCAAACAAATGGAAAAAATGGATGAAGCCGGTAATTTTTTACTCGACTATTCCGTATATGACGCAAAAAGGGCAGGCTTTGATAGTGTTGTCTTTATTATCAAAAAAGAATTTTTTGAAGCTTTTAGAGATTCAATTGGTAAAAGAGTTGAGAAAATTATCAAAGTTGAATATGCTTTCCAACAATTAGATGATCTTCCAAAAGGATT
>CADCDA010000021.1 GCA_902800025.1 uncultured Erysipelotrichaceae bacterium
ACATTAACTCAAAATAAGATGACTGTCTTAGAAGCTTATGTCGATGGTCAATATTATAAAAGAGAAGAATTTAGTAAAGACCATAAGTCTGAAACATTAAAGTTACTCGCTAAAGGAATGTCTTTATGTTCTAATGCGACAGTCGATGAAGGATTATTTGGTGATCCTACTGAAATCGCTTTGGTGGTTTTCGCTAATGATTTTGATATGCATAAGAAAGACCTAGAAAAGGCAACACCAAGAATTGATGAATTACCATTTGATTCCGTGAGAAAAATGATGTCCACAAAGCATCAAGAAGCTAACGGAACAATTATCTATACAAAAGGAGCGTTAGACTCCATCTTAGCAAATACTGAATTCATTTTAGAAAACGGTAAAGAAAGAAAAATTACTGAAGCAGATGTCAAACGTATTTACGAAGTAAATAGTGAATTCTCATTTAGAGCTCTTCGTGTTCTCGCTTTAGCGTATTCTAAAGAAGATGAAATCAAAGAAGAAAAACTCGTCTTTGTCGGTTTGGTAGCAATGATTGATCCAGCTAGACCAGAAGCGAAGCCTGCTGTTAGTAAGTTTAAAACCGCTGGTATTACCACAATTATGATTACTGGCGACCATAAAGATACAGCGTTTGCTATCGCTCATGAATTAGGTATTGCCGATACAATTGATCAATGTGTCATGGGAAGAGATATTGATAATTTAAGCGAAGAAGAACTTCAAGAACTCGTTAAACGTGTTAGAGTTTTCGCTCGTGTCTCTCCAGAAAATAAAACAAGTATCGTTAAAGCCTTTAAAGCAAATGGTCATATTTGTGCAATGACGGGTGACGGAGTTAATGACGCACCAAGTTTAAAAGCCGCAGATATTGGTATTGCTATGGGTATTACTGGTACCGATGTCGCTAAAGGCGCAGCTGATATGGTTTTAGCGGATGATAACTTCGCTTCTATTGAAAAGGCTGTTGAAGAAGGAAGAGGAATCTTCACAAATATTAAGAAAACGATTATCTTCTTACTTTCAAGTAACATCGCCGAAGTCTTAATTATGTTCTTCATTATCCTTGTTGGATTTGAGACTCCATTCATCGCAATTCACTTGCTTTGGATCAATCTTATAACGGACTCCTTACCTGCTATTGCGTTAGGAATGGATCCAAAAGATAAAGGAATTATGGAAGAAAAACCACGTAATCCAAACGAGACAATCTTCGCTCGTGGAGGTTTACGTGATACCTTAATGCATGGTGCATTCATTACTATCGCAGTTATGATTGCTTACTTGAGTGCGTTCTGGCTTAACGGAATTACTGATTATGCGACTATCGCTAATATCAAGGAAATTGATCAAGGCATTCTTAGACAAGCTCAAACTATGTCCTTTACTGCTTTAGGATTTGCAGAACTCATTCATATGGTTTGCATGTCTTCAGTTGAACATAGTGCATTTAAAGTTTTCCAAAACAAGAACTGGATGATGTTATTAGCCTTTATCCTTGGAGTTGGTTTACAATTCTTCGTTATTCTCACTCCTGGTGTTCAAGATGTCTTTAAGACCATTAGCCTTAACTGGAAAGAATGGTTAATCACCGCAGGAGCGGCATTTGTCCCACTTGTGGCGCATGAAATTGAAGTGTTAATCAAACACATCGTTCGTAAAAATAGAGCAAAATAGAATATTCTATTTAATAAGCGAGAATTATTCTTGATTTGAGACATTAAATCAGTTATATTATTTCTCGCTAGTTGGTCCCTTAGCTCAGCTGGTAGAGCAACTGACTCTTAATCAGTGGGTCAAAGGTTCGAATCCTTTAGGGATCACCATTATGATGAAAGAAACGAGACGAGAAATCGTCTCTTTTTTTCACCCCTAAAGGATACATTTGACACACTTATTAAATAAGTTCTTTGAAATAAAATAACGGTCTTCGTATAATATATACGCTCCTAGGAGGAAAAGAAGATGTTAATCGATCAAATTAAATCTGCAAATATTGAAGCTTTGAAAGCTAAAGATGTCGTGGCAAGAGGTGTCTTATCTGTTGTCATGAATAAATATAAACTTCAGGAAGTTGAATTAAAGGCTAGTGGAAAAGAGATTGGCGATAAAGAATTGCTCGCGATTATCCAAAAGACTTTAAAGGAACTCGCTGATGAAAAAGAAGGCTATCTTAAAGTAAATAATCAAGAAAGAGCGGCCGCAATTACTAGACAAGAAGAAATTCTTAATGCTTATCTTCCAAAACAATTAAGCGAAGAAGAAATTAGAAAGATTATTTCTTCCTTAGAAGATAAGAGTGTTCCATCTGTTATGAAACATTTTAAGATGAATTATGCTGGACAAGTTGATATGTCTCTTGTCAACTCCGTCCTTCGTAGTTTATAATCATATCTCGGTGACTGAGTTCACTGAGCATAGGGGTATCGTACAAAGGCAGTACTCCGGTCTCCAAAACCGTCAATGTGGGTTCGATTCCTACTACCCCTGCCAGAAGAAAAAATAATCCCTTACAGGGATTTTTTTCTTTTTCAAAATTAAGACTTATTTCATCGTAAGAGCGTCTTGGAAGAAGTCTTCTACAAGATAGGTTCTTTCAACTGTAACAGTTGTTCCTTTAAAAGCAACAAATTCACTTAATCCATAACGATCCTTAGCCTCTTTCGACCAATCATATGTATAACCTAGTCTAGTCCAAGGAAGATGTTTTACTTCGTAAGAATAATAATATTGAGATTTAAACCAAGCAAGATAATCCTCGCTGGCACCTTCTTCCATAACGATATCCATTGGTTTATTAACATCAGTTACGTAAGCAGGTCTAATTAAATCCTTTGGTGAGAACCACATCGTGGAAATATAAGTATTAGGACTATCTTCAGCCATTCCAAGTAATTGTTTTGTTCTAAGCAAAGTGTCTTGGACATTATCTTTATTTGCTTTTGCCCATAAACTATATTCTTTTACCGAACACACCCAAGATTCATCCCAGGTAAAGGTGATTTCTTGTTTTTCTGGATAAGAAGTTGGGAAACGATGAAGGGTGAATAAAAGAACCTTATCTTCATTCCAATAAATTTTGTTGTCTTCTTTATTTAGATTAAGAAGTGGACGAATTTTGTCTTTGGTTGCTTCGATAGAATCTAAATATGCGATGTGGATTAATTCAGCATTAGTAAGATTATTTTGTCCACATGAAACTAATAATAAAGAAGAACTTAATAAAAATAAGATGTGAGATTTATTCATAATATAGAATTATTATAGCAAAAAACGCGACAAGTTTGTCACAGCTTGTCGCTTTATTTATAGATTTTTTGTCAATGTAATCTTGTGCGCCAATTTGTTTCGTCTAGTTGAATAACAAAGCTGCTACCGCAAGTATTTGTACTTTTGATAAAGAGTCGGTTATCTCGTATTTACGAGAAGAATCATAAAGAGTGACATAGTTGCCACTTATTGAAGCGTAAAAACCACCAAGGGTTTTGTTGATATTACTTCCACTTAATTCAAATAGATTTCCGCCATAAATATTTCTAATTTGGTTTCCGTTTATTTCAAAAAGTGGCCCATATCCGTCTTGCTTAACTATATTCCCTTCAATTCTATAATATGTGTTATTTCTCATATCTAAGATTTGAGATCCTTCAATTCTTAGTAATGGACCATGTCCTAATAATTTCACATAAATAGTGGAGCTAGCGGAATAACTATAAGAAGAGGGATAACTTCTTTCCGTATATTCAGTTTTTGATTTGGTAGGATTTTGTTTTGGTTTTGGTTCTACTACAATCTCTTCTTTAATAGTCTCGTCTTTGGTGACTTCTTCATTTTGAGTAGGAATCACAGCGTCTTTGGTTTTCTTATAGTAGATAAATCTAAAAGTGAAAAGAACAATAGAAAATAGTAAAGATATTATTCCTACGATTAATAACACTAAAGCGAGAACATTTAATCCATTTCCTTGATTATAGTGCCAGGCAAGTAAATAACCACCATAGGTGACACCAAAGATTCCTAAGACAGTTGTGAGCCAATCGATATATTGCTTTCTTTTCATACAGATAACTTAATTATAAATCTTCGATTGCTCTCATCTTTTTGGTGAAGTTTTTATTTAAATATATAGCGCAAGGAATAATTGGAATTAAACAAGATGTTCCAAAGATGATATATGCGACATATGCATATTCAGGAAGAGCAACTGGAATAGCGATAAGTATTGTTCCTAATATGATTGTTATTCCAAAATTTATTATTAAAGAGATAACAACTGACGCTGAATTTTTAACTGCTTCAGTTTCATTGCTCCATTTGAGCTTTGGATGATTAATTGCAGTAATCATTCCAATTAAAGAATTCAAAATGACATAAATAATTGGAAGTAGATAAGAAGCGACAATTTCAATCCAATTATCGTGTTTAACAATCACAGCGACAGTAGATGCAATTAAACAAGCCGGAATAGTTAAAATAAAAGAGAAACGTAATTTATTTCTTAAGTATGTTTTGTAGCTAATAGGAAGAGTTTTGATTATCCAGAAGTTTTTCCCTTCAATATTTATTGACCCGGTAGTGGGATTTGCTAATCCAATAATCATCGAGGCAAAAAGAATAAACATTGGGATAACAACTGCTTGCATTGCCGCTAATGAAGCTGCATCTTTAGCTTTCGCCATTGATTGGGTGAATGTGATTAAGAAAACAGAAGTTCCCATAATGCTCATAATTGAACCCATGATTGAATTCATAAAATATAATTTGGAATTAACTAGTCTTTTAAATTCTAAAGTGAAAAGTGTTTTCTCTGGACTCTTAATCTTTAAATCTTTTCTAACGTAGTTCTTTTTCATTGACACTGATGAAACAATTTCGTGTAGCTTATCAAAGAAAACAGCAAGGAAAAGAATAGAAAGAATCGCCACTATAACGTTAGATCCAATATAAGCGATAAAGAATAAATTAGATTGAGTTATGGCAAGTTCTACAAAAATATATGATGGATTGACCCATTTAATAACATTGCCTATTGAAGTGAATCCACTTGCAGCGTCAACTTCTTTCATATTATTTAAAATCATACTTAAGGCAGAGAAGCCGACAATTGCTAAAGTATATAAAACCACAAAGATATAATTAGCGTATTTAAATCTTGAAGTTGCTAATGTGATTAATAATGAAATAAATATTGCTATAGCAATTGGAACGATTGGTAAAGTTACAGATAGTAATAATGCGATTAGTAACCCTGATACGCTTTTAGCGTAGGCAATCATAACGATTCCATTAGGAATCATTACTAATAAAGAAAATATAAGTTCTGTTAAATATAAAGTGATGATTTTTGAAGCAACGATAGTCCTTTTTCTTAATGGAAGAGCGCTAAGCATATCATAATCATCACCGATATATATGCCTCGAGCTTGGGACATTGAAGTCATAAAGATAAGTAAAGAAGTTATGCCAGCGAACAAAGTGACCGCAGAAGTGGTGTCAATTCCTAATGATACGAAAGGACTAACAATTAAAAATGAGTATCCAGCAGATGCGACTGCTACTAAAAGTAAAACGAGTATTGCCACATAAAATAGAGGCATTCTTGTCGCTTTCTTCCCATTAGTAAAAGAAGAAAAGAATTTGGCTATTTCAATTTTAACTAATGTTAAAAGATTACTCTTCATCGAATAACTCCATAAATTTTTCTTCTAATGACTCGTTGCCTTTGATTTCTTCAGTGAGTCCTTTAGCGACAATCTTACCTTTTTTAATAATCGCAATTTTATTACAGAACTTTTCAACAACTTCAAGCACATGACTTGAGAAAAGAATTGAAGTACCTTCTTTACATAGTTCTTTCATTACTTCTTTAAGATCAAAGGCCGCTTTTGGATCGAGTCCGACAAATGGCTCGTCAAGGACCATAAGTTTTGGTTTATGAATAATAGCGGCAATGATTTGAATCTTTTGTTTCATTCCGTGTGAATAAGTTTTAATCGGGTTAGCTAAATCGTTTTCAATTCCAAACATTTGAGCGTATTTATGAATTAATTCATTTTTCTCTTCACCGACTTTAAATGTATTAGCGATAAAATCTAAATACGCGATACCGGTCATGAATTCATAAACATCTGGGTTATCCGGAACATAAGCAAGACGATTTTTAAAAGCAATTGGATCATCTTTTAAATTGATATCATTAAAAATGATTTCCCCTTCTTCATAATCATGAATACCGACGATACATTTAATGGTAGTGGATTTACCCGCTCCATTAGGGCCGATAAAACCATAGATATCACCGTCTTCAATTTCAATATTGATGTCCTCAATAGCGCGAACATGGCTATTGCGGTATGTTTTTGATAAATTTTTCACTCGTAGCATAGTAAAACCCTCAACGACTATAGAATAGCAAATTCATTATAAAATGAAAAACGAAACATGTAACCTGATAAACAAATTAGTAAACATATTTGTTTGCTCTTGATATTTTCTTTTATTGTATGTTTAACTTTTAACGAGGTT
>CADCDA010000022.1 GCA_902800025.1 uncultured Erysipelotrichaceae bacterium
AGAATGATTAAAATACCACGGAAGAAATCTATTTCGTGGATTCTTTTATCAAATTGTTCTCTTTCTCTTGCTAATAATGTCATAAGAATTTAATGGTCGGGAAGACCGGATTTGAACCGGCAACCCTCAACACCCGAAATTGATGCGCTACCAAATTGCGCTACTTCCCGACTTCTTTAAAATCCTCCAAAATCGAATAGCGATAATTGATCGCTTTCGCTTAGTTCATCTAAAACACCTAATGCCGCTAAATCATTAACATTAGTGCTCGTCAACTTTGTTCTTCTTAATAAGTCTTCTTTAGAAGTAAATGGTCTCTTACTTCTTTCTTCAATTACTGTAATCGCGTTGTTTTCTCCTAATCCATCAATTGTAATAAATGGAGGGATTAAACATTTATGCTCATGATCCACAACGAACTTTGTTGCGTCTGATCGATATAAATCGATATTCGAGAAGCTGTATCCTCTTTGAGTCATTTCAACGGCGATTTGAAGAGTCTTATATTGTTCTTCTTCTTTAGGCGATAATTTCTCTCCTACCGTCTTTTCTTTTACTTTTAATTGCTCTAAACGATTAATAATCGCTTCTTCACCTTTAATCATAGGGACAATATCATATTGCTTAGAACGGACAGAGAAGAATGTCGCATAGAATTCAAGTGGATAATGAACCTTAAAATATCCAACTCTTATCGCCATAGTAACGTAAGCAACCGCGTGTCCTTTAGGGAACATGTATTTAATTTTCTTACAAGAATCGATGTAATAAAGTGGGACGTTATGCGCAATCATTGCTTCTTCATATTCTTTCTTTAGTCCACGACCTTTACGAACATCTTCCATAATTGAGAAAGATACAGACGCAGGTAAACCTTTACCAATAAGATAAGTCATAATATCATCACGACATCCAATAACTTCTTGAAGAGTTGCTGTCTTATTATCGATAATTTGTTCAGCGTTACCATTCCAAACGTTAGTACCATGTGACAAACCAGAAATAATAACTAAATCGGAGAATGTTGTTGGTCTAGTTTTTTCTAAGATACCTCTAACGAAATCAGTGCCAAATTCAGGAATCGCCATCGCACCAGTAGATTGGTTGAGATAATTGCTATGTAAGTGTAAAGAATCAGGCTTAGAGAATAAGGCTAAAACTTCAGGATCATTCATTGGAATATCTTTGATATTAATATGTGTTAAGTCACACATCATCTTCAAAGCAACTGGGTCAACGTGACCAAGCATATCAAGCTTCAAAATTGTATCGTGAATGGAATGGAAGTCGAAGTGCGTTGTTCTCCACGCACTACCAACTTCGTCTGCAGGCCATTGAATAGGTGTAAAGTCATAAACAGTATGATCTGATGGAACAACGACAATACCACCTGGGTGTTGGCCAGTTGTTCTTTTAACACCGACACATCCACTTGCAAGATAATCAAGCTTTGCTTTTGGATATGCTGCTAATAATGTTTGAGCTTCTTCTTTATTCTTTCCTTGAGACATATATAGTCTTTCAATATATCCACGAGCAAAACCAAAAGCGGTCTTATCAGCAACAGTTTCAATTGTTCCTGCTCTAAAGACGTTTTCTGGTCCTAATAAAACCTTCGTATATTCATGCGCTTGCGCTTGATAGTCTCCAGGGAAGTTAAGGTCGATATCTGGAACCTTTTCAGCATGGAATCCTAGGAATGTTTCAAAAGGAATATCTTGGCCATCACTTATCATCGTTTCGCCACAAATAGGGCACTTCTTTACAGGTAAATCAAATCCACTTCTAATTTCTGGATGGCTTTCTTTGCCCCATTCTAAGTGCTTGCATTTTGGACATAAATAATGAGGTGGAAGAGGATTAACTTCAGTAATTCCCGACATTGTTGCGACAAATGATGAACCAACAGATCCACGGCTGCCAACGATATATCCATCTTCATTAGACTTCTTGACTAATTTATGAGCAATGTAATAAATAACTGAGTAACCATTAGAAATAATACCGTTTAATTCGGTGTCTAAACGATTTTGGATAAACTCTGGAAGAGGATCCCCATATAGTTCATGTGCTCGATTGAAGCACATGTCTTTAAGCATGTTTTCACAATTCTCAATAGTTGGAGTATACAAATGATCGTTAGGAACAGGGATGATTTTATCGATTTGATCCGCAATCATGTTTGTGTTAGTAATGACTATTTCATTAATCAAATCTTTATCTTCTAGGAATGAGAAGCATTCAATCATTTCTTCGGTTGAACGATAATGTTGATCTGGGTTATCGAATGGAGGAAGCTCTTCTCTAGAATATGGGTTTAGAGGATGGTTTCCTTTTCCAACTTGAGGAGCAGAGATGTAAACATCTCTAAAGATTTTTTCTTCTTTTAAACAGTAATGGACATCGCCTGTCGCACAGACTGGTTTATTAATTTCTTTAGCAGCGTCGATAATGTCTTTGATATATTGATAGACATCTTCTTGTTCTAACTCACCCATATTCACTAAGAATGAATAATTTTCTGGTGGTTGAACTTCAATATAATCATAAAAGGCCATGACTTTTTTAAGTTTATAAGAGTTATAGTATCTAGCGTTTTCAAAGACTTCACCATTAAAACACGCTGATCCAATTAATAAATTAGAACGATATTGTTCCAAAACTCTTCTAGGAAGTAATGGCATCTTTAGTGCCTTAGCAAAATAATCAATATTTGAAATAGACACTAGTCTATATAAGTCTTTAAGCCCTTCAACATTCTTTGCTAATGCAATGACGTGCTTTGGACGTAAGTGGGAGATGAGTTCATCTTTCGCTTTCAAATTCACTAAGTCTTTATGTTTTAAATGTAAGTTGTCTTTTGTTAATCTCACTAGGAGTGTCTGCCAAACTTCACTTAAAACAAAAGCATCGTAATCAGCACGGTGAGCGCTCTTTTCATCATATTCAACTTCTAAATTACGACAGAGAACACCTAATCTATGGCTTCTTGATTCAGGGAAGATATATTGTGACAAAGTAAGAGTGTCAACAACACCATTTTTAATTGGATCTCTTCCTAAATCGATCAAAGCTTGATTTAAAAACGCGATATCGAATGATGCGTTATGAGTGACTAGTAAAGAGTCTCCAATGAATTCCATAATCTTATCAATGGCCTCTTCGATTTTTGGAGCGTCTTTAATCATTGATTCAGTAATATTGGTGATTTGCTGGATTTTTTTAGGAATTGGAACTTCTGGGTTAACCAAAATATCTACTCGCTGAGTAACTGTGCCTTTAACAATTTTAACCGCACCAAATTCGATAATTTTGTTATATCTAGCGCTTAAGCCGGTGGTTTCAAAGTCGAATACAACGTAACTAGCTTTATTAAGTTCAATATCGGTTGGATTATCAACGTATTTGAGCTTGTCATCAACCATATAGAATTCACATCCATATAGCATTTTTATATCGTTATTTTTTGCCGCTTTTTGAGCGTCAGGGAATCCTTGTACGCAGCCGTGGTCAGTAATCGCCATAGCAGTATGACCGAGCTTTTTAGCATACTCACAGTATTCATTCATTTCAGAAATACCGTCTTGAGTTGACATATTACTATGTAAATGTAATTCAACACGTTTAATAGGGGTTGCGTCAGGAAGAATTTCTGGAGGTGGTAATAAATCGATAAAGTGCGACTTAATCTTTAGATTATGGTCATATTCATCAACATATGCTACACCACGGATTCTGACATTTGAATGGAGGAGTTCGGCGACAAGTTCATCGTTAACTTGTAAATTTTGATACATATTACAGCTAATCGCACCGCCGAATTCATCGGAGACACCGAAAACAATACGTTTTCTCTCTCCTCTTTCATTCACTTCTAACGAATATACTTTTCCATTAAAGTCGACATGGTCGCTTTCAAGAGTAATATTATCAATCTTATCAATATATTGATATTTGCCTCTTTGATTGAGTCTCATTCTCTCGCGTTCTTTAAGCATAATTTCACGATTCTTTTTCATTTGCTTAAGCATCGCATCTTCCATTTGTTGATTCTTTTCAGATTGTTCCTTCTCCACCATTTCGATAATATCGTTACGATCTAGTGGTTCTGCTTCATCTTTATTTTCTTCAATATCAATCTCAGCGACTTTAGACGCTACTTTTAAGGCTTTCTTTTTTGTCTTTTCATCAACTTCAATTACTTCTGGTTCTGCTGGTTTAATTTCTTCATTGATATCAATGAAATCATATGAAATGAAAGAGAGGAATGATTTAAATTCTTTAATAATTTCTTCGTTACGATTCTTAAATGATTCATCTAAGTACTGCACTAAAATGACAGAATCGCTTGATTCGTTTAATTCGATATCTGGTTCACTTCGATAAATAAATCGATACCAATCTCCAAATAGATTAATTGCGTCTTTACTAGTTGGCTTTTGCAAATATGAGAAATGTAATGTATATGGATATTCAATCGTTCCTAAAGCGTCCATAAATTCACGAAGTAAATCGTAATTCCATGGGGTTTCTTTAGTGATTATCATATCAATTTGTTCATAATTAAAACGGTTACGACCCACCATTTCAAAGTCGAGGTCAAAATCATCGACGTTCTCGATGTGAATATGATTTAAAAAGCTTCGCATCTTTTCTTTCATATGTTTATTTCCTCGTTAGAATAATCCGATAATGTCTTTGACGACGATTAAAATCATTAAGACAAAGAGAATAGCAATACCAATAGCTGAAACAATGTTCTTCACTCTTGGTGGTATTTCTTTTCTAAAGATTCCTTCAACCGCAATAACTAATAAGTGCCATCCATCAAGTCCTGGGAATGGTAAAAGGTTAA
>CADCDA010000023.1 GCA_902800025.1 uncultured Erysipelotrichaceae bacterium
GCTTGATAAATATCATCATATGTCCAACTTGTTGAATTTAAAGTGTATCTTGCTTCGTTGCAGAACGAGAAAGCGATATCATATCCTTCCTTTTTGGCTTGAGAATAAATGGCCTTGCACATTAAATTTGGAAGTTGTTCTCTAGCCGTAAACGATCCAACAACGTTTCCCGCCACTAATTCTTCAGGGTCTTCTGTAGGATTATCAACATAGGAAAAGATAATGTCTTGAATTTCTTCGTCGATTGTATATGTTTGGCTCAAAATATCTTGAGAAGAAATATAACTGGCAGATGTGTTAGAAACATCTTTGGTCGTGAAATCATATGTTAAAGAGACGCGACCAATTCCAGAAGTATAAGAACCAAATTGTCCAAAATACAAATCGCCTTCTGTGGTTTCTTCAATCTTATGTGTATGTGCACAAAGGATTAAATCAACATAGTTAGCTAACCCTTTATTGACGACATCTTCTTGTCCACCATGGATTGAACAAACAACAACGTCGCATCCATTTTGTCTAAGTTCGGTCGCTTTATCTTTGATAACTCTAGTATGTTCAATAAAGGCAATTTCTTCAACATACGTGCTCGTAATTGACGTAATTTGGTTATATCCAATAACACCAACGATGCCAACTTTAATTCCATTATCTAAAACATATGTCACTGTTTCATCCGCTATATCGGATTGGAAATTGTTCCCAATTGACTTAGTGGTGAAATTATAGTCGTAAATATTCGCTCCTAAAACAGGCGCGCTATATCCATTATATTCTCTTACCTTATTATTTCTTAAAGGCTCAAGACCCCAGTCAAAATCGTGATTTCCTATAGTTCTTGCGTCATATTGAACATAGTTCATAACGTCAGTAATAAGGGCTCCACGATTAGTGTTGGAATAGAAATTGCCTTGCCAAGTATCACCTTGATCAATAAGGAGAGTATTAGAATCTTTATGGTTCTTTAAGTAAGTCATGGTTTTTCCTACACCCGCTCGACCATATTCTTCAAAAATCTGTCCATGGATATCGTTTGTGGCGTAGATTTCAACATTTGCTGAGCCACTATCATGCGATTGAATGACTTTAATGGAGAAGTTAGCAAAAGATCCTTTATAACCTACACTGACATTCTTATCTCCTGGAGTGGACATATCTATAGAACCCACTGTGTAACCAAAGACTTCGTCGGTATCTCCGTCATCATAGTTCGCATATACTCTTAATCCAGTTAGATCTAATTCTTCGTTTGTTTTATATCTTGTGACGGTTGGAGGAGTTAAATAAATGCTTGTCACATTTCTATCGATGACTTCTCTTTTAGTGACTTTGTCCATCAATGCTTTAGCATTTTCTAAAGCAGAGTTAACTTCGTCGACTGTTCTTGCACTATTAATTGCAGCAATACCATCGTTTTTTATTTGTGATAATTCACTTCTTCCATCTTCGTCATATTCGTCTAAATCAAAAGAAGCATAATATTCATTTAATTCTGCAATTGCGTTCTCTTTTGCGGTAACAAGTTCGCTTCCTGAACCATTGTCTCTTACTTTAATAGTAAAAGATGTCGATTTATAGTTTTGTTTAGATACTGTAACTTCAACATTACCTACGGTTTCTAGAACTGTTCCACTAGAAGGGTTTAACGTATAATCGGTGACTGGCTTATTGTTTTGATCGGCAACTTCTAGTCCGTAGTCACGAAAAATATCACCAACAACATAGTTAGTGACAGTTGGTAGCTCAACGATGTGAAGCGCGTTGTTATTAACTAAATCAGAAATGTTGATTGAGGCACAACTCACAAACATCAATGATAATGAGGTAAATAATAAGGCAAATTTTCTACTTTTCATCTTTTCTCCTCACTATTTTCTTAATATATATAATTCCTATTCCTAATAAGGAAATGGTCATAAGCAATGTACTTGTTGTAACTATATTACCGCCACATCCCGATGGTGCGGTAGGAGCTGGAGTAGAAGAATCAACGACATGAACTTTACATGTCGCGTAGAGGTCTGTTCCTTCGATTGATGCAACAATAGTTGTATCTCCAGCCTTTAACGGTGTAATAACGCCGTTATAGTCAATAGTTGCGATATTTTCGTATGTACTCTCCCAAATAATGCTCGCAGTTGCGTTACTAGGAGTGATTGTATAAGTCATTTGATGGGTTTCTTTAAGGTTTAAGGTTAGTTCTGAAGACTCAAGTTCAATAGCGGTAGCTTTTACTGTGTATGTCTCACAAATACTTCTAGTCGTGCTATTTGCGTTACCCCAGATACTACAAGCGTACTCTGGATGATCAATAAATGGGTTTCTGTTGCCTTGTAAGCTTTCAGTGACTTCGTTACGAGTTCTTTCTCTTTCCAATACTGGATATTCTAAATTCCATTTTAATAAGTCGCTTAATTTACCCATTGTATGATTGGTTGAGTAATCAGAATCTTTATCCACTAAAGAAAGCTCACTATCAGCGACAACACAGTAGAAGATGATTCTTGCAGAATCTCCACGATATGAATCAACACCAAAATTAGCGGGGTCCCATGGAATATTATTGCTTCCACCTTGTCCACCTTCTGCAAAAAAAGAATTGCCTCTTGTAGAGTTTTCACTTTTAAGTGTTGGTCTAACCATATGAATATCGTCTTCAAGTGGATCATTACCACGACCTCCGACTGTTCTACTAGCAGGCCAAACGTGTTCACGGTTCATGTTTCCAGAATAGGATGCAGATTTACCACTATAAAAGGATGTAACTTGTCCACTACTATTTCCTGGATCGGTTCTAGAAAAGCTTCCTGGCATACTGTCATATCCAACACGATATTTAAGTTTGTTATTATTGATTGCCCTTAATTCACTTAATAGCTCAAATCCTGTTAATGATTCAGCAGAAGAATAATACGTAGCTGCGTCATTATTTGGATATGCATAAATAGGAATATTCTTTCCTGAATCAATAGCGAAAATAGAGGTCAGTCCGACCATCATAAACGATAACGTGGCGAAGAACACTCTTTTTCCTTTTGCCATAATAATCCTTTAAATAATAAAATTAGTCACTAATAAAATTCATGTACTCGTCTTTATGAGATTCTTCTTCTTTTTCAACAACAACCTTTCTTTTGATATTTCTAATTTCAAAAGGAATCTTGCCTTCTCTTACAGATTGAGATAAGAACATTCCAATTGCGGTTGATAGATCTAGACCAAAAGAAGCAAATAATTCCACTGCTTCTTTCTTTAATTCTGGATCTAAAGAAATGTTTGTGTTAACTTTTTTTGCCATATGTATAACCTCTAGTTGTATTCTACAACATAGGGATAGTTTATGTCAAATTTATACGCATAAAATACACATAAGATGTTTTTCTAAAATAAAAAAGAAAAAAGTATATAATATTGTTATGAACGAAAGAAATAGGACAATTGATATTTGCAAATTCTTTGCGATGGTCATGATTATTCTTGTTCATGTCCTTCAAAGAACAACGCAAGATTTTAATAATTCATTTACTGGAACATTCTTAATCGTTTTAGGTTTACCAATATTCTTCTTTTTCAGTGGGATCTCCACTTCTTTTAGAAAACCGCTTAAACCATTAGGGTTCTTCTTTGATATCTTAAGAAGAGGTCTTAACTACATGTGGCCAGTTGTTTTCTTCCTTGTTTTAAGAGTGGCTCTTTATAATCAGTGGCCTGATGTCCCTCGTGCGTTTGAAGTATTTTGGGATATCCCAGTAATGGGATTATGGTTTTTATGGGTTTTATTATGGCTTAATATCGTTAGCGATATTGGTTTACTTGTGGCCACTATTTTTCCAAAATATAAGAAAATATGCGTTTTCTTACTTGTTTCCATCTCTTACGCGATTATCGTGATCCTTAGAGAAAGAAGCATTATCTTTACTAACACTTTTATTGGCTATGATTATTTCATCGCCTACACTCCAATATTCTTATTTGGATATTTATTTGGAGAAAAACTCTTTAAATATATTAATATTTGGGTCTCAATAGTCTCTTTTGCTATCGGACTTACTCTTACAATTTTAATTGTCAATTATTCTCGCCCAATGGTGGTTATTGACCTTCCAACAAACATTCCACTATTCTATATCGCTTCCCTATTCGCCTTTTTAACGATGTATGGGCTCTCTACACTCGTGGAAAGAGTGAAGTTTAGTAAAGTTATTGCCTTTATGGGCAGATTCACTTTAGAAGCTTATTTTTATTACTGGCTACACAATTGGATTATTCCTTCTTTGTTTTGTGAACACTGTTGGAGTAGTTGCGGTAACTTATTTCATTCCATTTGGACACTTCCTTTTATTTGGAAAGAGTTGGAGCTTTTATAAATTTGAAAAGAAGTTTGTCGATAAAATAAAAGAAGTCGCTTATAGATATTAATTATATTAATAAGTACAAAAAAAGGAGATTCATAAGAATCCCCTATTTTTCGTCTAGTAATTAACTAAATTATTTAATGATTTCGTTAACTGTACCAGCACCGACGGTTCTACCACCTTCACGGATGGAGAATTTTGTACCCT
>CADCDA010000024.1 GCA_902800025.1 uncultured Erysipelotrichaceae bacterium
CTTAAAAGGTTGCTGCTGGAGGGACATTGTATTTAGCTAGATTTATGGCTCTTCTCCCATACGTTGCTGACGCCACAAAAAAACCACCAATTTGAAGTGGCTTAATTTTCATTGATTCTAGCCCAGATTATGAGCTTCTACCAAATGCTTCGACTAATACTTTGAGAGGAAAGCGCTTTTTGTCCAAAACAGGCAAATTGCAACTGTCCAACTACAAGCAGCTAAATTAGTCAGCAACGTATGGGAGAAGAGCCATAAATCTCGCGTTTTTAATCGCAACAGCTAATTCTCTTTGATGTTTTGCGCATGTACCAGTTGTTCTACGTGGAGAAATTTTTCCATTAGAAGCAATAAACATTTTTAATGTTTCAACATCTTTATAATCGATGTGGGTAATGTTATTTTTCTTAAAGTAACAGACTTTCTTGTGTGGTCTAACTTTCTTAAATGCCATTTTTAATATCTTCCTTTCTAGAATGGGAGATCGTCGTCAGTTATTTCGATGCTATCAAGATTCTTATTATCGTCTTGTGCTGCTGGGATATCATTGAATTCTGGAATTTCCATTTCTTCATTCTCAACAGATGTTTCTCTTCTTTCTAAGAATTGAACACTATCACATATAACTTCAAGGACACTGCCTTTTGATCCGTCTTGTCTAACAAAGCTTCTTTGATTAAGACGACCTTCAACTCCTACTAATAATCCTTTTCTGGCAAACTTCGCAACTGTATCAGCGCGTTGATCGTTTAAGACAACGCATGGAATAAAGCTTGTGCTTTTTTCTTTTCCAAGGTTATCAACCGCAACTGTAAAGACTGCGACAGAATTACCAGCTCCGGATCTTCTTAATTCTGGATCTCTGGTTAATCTACCAACCAAAACTACACGATTAATCATAAATGATTATCCTCCTTATTTGTGGTCTACAACAATTAA
This sequence comes from uncultured Erysipelotrichaceae bacterium, assembly GCA_902800025.1. GTDB lineage: Bacteria > Bacillota_I > Bacilli_A > RFN20 > CAG-826 > UBA2450. The sequence goes on from CADCDA010000024.1 coordinate 940, forward strand.
ATGACGTAAGACACTTGGGTTAATACGGACTAAACGATTGAATTCGTTGATTGCAACGTTGTCCATGCTAACTTTAAGTACAACATAGTAGCCTTTGGTTTGATCTTTGATAGGATACGCTAATTCGCGTAAGCCCATGGATTCATCGGTGTTTTCAACTTTTCCACCATTGCTGGTAAGAATAGCCGCTAACTTGTCCATAGTTTCCTTACGGGCTGTTTCATCTAAATCGGCTCTCAAAATGTACATAATTTCATATTTGCGCATTTCTTTTACCTCCTCTTTGGTCTAATGGCTGTTATCATAGTAACAGCAGAGTGTGCTATCAATTTAGCATATGTATTATACATATACCCCACCATGTTGTAAAGAAGCAACTTAATTGAATTTCAACTACCTAACAAATGGCGGTTAAGTAATTTTGATTCACAAGTATCTCTTGACATTTCCCTAGATGTGACTTACTTTAAGAATAGTGGTTGGGTCTAACCTTTATTGGTTGGACCTTTTATTATGTACGCTAGGATACATAACAAAGTTAAAATGATGATAACACCAAGGGTATCAGTCATAATAACGCCCTCCTTTCTCTTGGAAATACCTCCATTTTCAGAAAGCAAGTCTAAGCAAAAGAAGTCACAAAGAAACTCTGGACTATACCTTCGAAAAGGTAAATCCAAGTGCGAGGGAGTTCCCCTCTTTACTTTTATCTAGGCTATGCTAATATATAGTTGTGTTTGGTCTCCCCGGTGGGAGATTTTTTCATCTCTTCAGGAGGAGACCTACTACAACTAAGAGAACAATTAATAGAACTAAAAGCTCCATAGTTATTCCTTTCTTCGTTAGCATAGGAAGAAAAAGTAATTCGGAGAACACCTCTTATAGACGTCTCCATAAAAGTACCCTCATTTATTAAAGAGGAAAAAATTCGCAAAAATTTAATAAAAAAGTTTAATTTTTTTCTCAAAAACATCCTAGACCTTTATAGGTCTCTTTTTTATTATTTTTTTATCATTCTCTAACAATAGGGATATAATTGTAATTGAGGTTTTTGACTATGGAAAACAATAAACTCGGAATTAGAAAATGGTTTTCTTTTATCGTGGCTGGATTAATAGGCCAATTAGCGTGGGCTATTGAAAACAACTATTTAAATGTTTTCGTCCATGACTGTACAGACACTTATTTCTTCATTCCACTTATGACGGCTTTAAGCGCTGTCGCAGCGACTATCACAACCCTCCTAATGGGTGCTTTAAGCGATAGACTTGGAAAAAGAAAAATCTTCATTTCATTAGGATATATTATTTGGGGTGTTTCTATCGTTCTATTTGCGTTCTTAGATCCTAAACAACCTTATTCATTCTTACCTGCAAACGCTTTATATTTAAGCGGCTCATTAATCGTCGTTCTTGATTGCCTTATGACATTCTTTGGTAGCACCGCTAACGACAGTGCGTTTAATGCTTTTGTTACCGACAATACCCAAGAATCAAATCGTGGAAAAGTAGAAAGTGTTCTTTCAATTCTTCCTTTAGTAGCAATGATTATGGTTGTTTTATTACAAGGCATGCTTGTTAATAACGAAACAAAAGACTGGATTTGGTTCTTTGTGGTCTTTGGAGGAATTACCACTTTAAGTGGTATTGGCTTAATCTTCTTATTACCAAAAGATAACATTTCACCAAATAAAGAAGAACCTTATCTTAAAAATATTATTCATGGATTTAGACCAAGCGTTATTAAAAGTCGTCCTGAACTCTATTTAGCGTTAACTGCTTTTATGGTATTTAACATTGGCACTCAAGTCTTCCTACCTTATTTCATGGTTTATGTCCAAGATATCCGTGGTTTTGATATGGTAAGCACTGCTGGACCAATTCTTGGCATCGCTTGTGTTGTTACTGTTGTCGTCGGTGTCTTTATGGAAAAAATTGGAAAATATAAAGTAGTTTTTGGAGCGTTAGGCGCCACTCTTATTGGTGGGCTTTTACTCTTCTTCTTATTAGATCAAGTATCCGTTATTATCGGTGGCTTTATCCTTATGACTGGATATCTACTTGCCACTGCTGTATTAGGTGCAAAAATTAGAGACTATACTCCAGAAAACGAAACCGGATTATTCCAAGGTGTAAGAATGGTGTTCGTTGTTATGATACCTATGGTAACTGGACCATATCTTGGTATGGCGGTCTCTTCCACCCACCAAGACAATCTTGGCAATCCTTTCGCAGTTGTTCCAAGTCAAAACATTTTCATCCTCGCTGCAGCGGTAATGCTACTTGTCATCATTCCAATTATCTTCTTAATTAAAAAGGAAAAGGCGAATGGAAAAGTCATATCTTAATGAATATCCACGTCCTCAACTGTATCGAGATTCTTATTTATCGTTAAACGGGGAATGGGATTATAAAATTAATCAAACCGGTGAGTTTCCTACAAGTTATGATGGTAAAATCATCGTTCCTTTTTCTCCTGAAACAAAAATAAGTGGGGTTAATCGTTTTGTCTCTCCTAACGATTATCTTTTCTATCATCTAAACTTTTCTCTTAAAGATTTAGTTATTAAAGACAAAGTGATTCTTCATTTCCTCGCAGTGGACCAAATTGCAGAGGTATATATAAATGGGCACTTTGTCGGAAAGCATATCGGTGGTTTTCTCCCATTTGAATTCGATATAAAAGAATATATCAATATTGATAACAATGAATTAATCGTGAAAGTTAGAGATTATTCTGACTCTTCCTATTACTCTAGAGGTAAGCAAAGAATAGAAAGAGGAGGGATTTGGTATACTCCTCAAAGCGGTATTTATTTTCCAGTTTGGATTGAAAGTGTTTCTTCTGATTATATTAAAAATATAAAATTCACTCCTGATATCGATAAAGAAGAAATTATTATCAATGTTGAAAGTGACGCAGAAGAAGCCGCAATTCATATCTTTGGAATGGATCGACCAATTGACACGAATAAAGATGTTCATATCAAAGTCAAAGATATGCACC
>CADCDA010000025.1 GCA_902800025.1 uncultured Erysipelotrichaceae bacterium
TAAAGAGTTACAAGTGATGTTTGATTTAATCATGGATATGAACGATTTAACAATCGAAATCTTTAAAGATGATAATTATTCTAGATTAAACGAATTACACGAATTAGAAGAGAAAACAGACGTTTTATCGCAAGACTTAGAAACTAATCACTATAAGAGAATGTCTGCGAATGAATGTAATGGACTATTAAGCGATGATTACGCAACTCTTATTAGTGAGTTAGAAAGAGTGGCGGACCACTTAACTAACGTTGGCTATTCAATTGTTAACCCAACCGGTGATGAAATATAAAAAATGCAGCAAGTTTGCTGCATTTTATTTACCATTCAACTTCGATGACTTCGTCAACATATTTGAGAACCTCATCACTTGGGGCTTCAAACTTATTAACAAGTCCTACAAGAATGTCGGAAGGAACTCGAACATCTTCTTCTCTCATTCCGTTATATTTTTGGCTCTTCTCTAAAGAGGATGGGAAGAGGACTAAAATCTTTTTATCAAATTCAGGAGTGGTGGAAAGATATTTTAATCTAACTGGGTTAACATCGTTAAGAGCGTCAAGAATAACGGTTGCGTTTTCAATTGAACCATATTCGTGGATTCTCTTTTCAAATAAGGCCCAAACTTCATCTTGTCGACTATGATCTTTGTAGTTTCCACATATTTCAACGCGTATGTCGTCACTACTAACAATATAGGTGTTTGGGTGATTTTGTTGATATTCCTTAGCCCAGGTCGATTTACCTGACGCTGGAATAGCGCTTAACATAATTAGAGTTTTCATCTTTTTGTCTCCTTAAGTGTCCAATGTTCAAAAGGTTTTCTAGACTTTATTAATATATATCATTTCATATGTATGCGTAACTATATTTATAAATAAATTTAAAATTGTCTATTTAGTATTGGCATTTCTCTTTATTGTGTATAGATCGCTTTTTTATACAAATATTATTGTTGTTTTTCATTATTAACTAGTTAATAAAAGATTTACTATTCGTTTTTTAGATTCTATAATTCAAGTATGAATAGAGACAAACCAAGAATCACATCAACAGTTATCATTTCGATATTTTTATTAATTAATATTATTTTGGCTTGTTCCTTGTTTATGATCGGATTTAAAAGTATAAAAGCTGAAGAAGGACAAGAAGCAGGCATTATTTTTGTTGCTTTGTTTGCTGGAGTGGGAATAGTATTTGTTCTACTTATTTATGCTGCAATTGTCGTTAGTAGTGGCGTGTGTCTCGCTTTTAGTGTTGCTAATAGAAAAAGCACCCTTAAGCCAGTTAGAATCATCTCTTATTGTTATGATGGTCTACTTGCCGCAGTTATAGTTACTTCTATTATCAAAATTATTCTTACCGCTATTGGAATTATTTAATTTTTAAACCTGTATTTTTCACTATTTTCGATAAACTTGAAAAAAAGTTTATTTTTTTATTGCATGGGTTTTTATAGATGTATATATTATATAGGCGTGTGATTCAGTTCACCGTAGACCGATTTGGTCCATTTTTTAAGGGAAAAACGGACACGACCGGTAGCGTGGACAATTCGCACTGAATAAGGAAATAATTGAAAGGAGCAATATATAAATGCCAACAATTAATCAATTAGTTCGTGAAGGTCGTAGAACCGCAACAGTCAAATCCAAAGCTCCTGCTCTTGGAAAAAGATGGAACTCTTTAAAGAAAAAAGAATCCAACCAAGCTGCTAGCCAAAAAAGAGGCGTCTGTACCCGTGTTGGTACCATGACCCCTAAAAAGCCAAACTCTGCTTTAAGAAAATACGCTCGTGTTCGCTTAAGCAATGGTTATGAAGTTACAGCTTATATCGGTGGTGAAGGCCACAACTTACAAGAACACTCCACAGTCATGATTCGTGGTGGACGTGTTAAGGATTTACCAGGTGTTCGTTATCACATTATTAGAGGAACACTCGACTGTGCTGGAATCGAAGCACGTCGTCAAGGACGTAGCTTATATGGTTCTAAGAAACCTAAAGAATCTAAGTAATAGAAGGAGGATAGAATAATGCCACGTAAAGGAAACGTTGCAAAACGTGATGTGTTACCAGATCCAATTTACAATTCAAAACTCGTAACACGTTTAATTAACAAGATTATGCTTGATGGCAAAAAGGGAACTGCCCAAACAATTCTCTATACCGCCTTCAACAAAATTGAATCCAAAACTGGTAAACCAGCAATGGATGTCTTCGCAACAGCGATTAACAATATCATGCCTGAAGTCGAATTAAAGGTTCGTAGAATCGGTGCTGCTGGCACTGGTGCTTCCGTGAAAAAGAGAGAAGATACCCACAAGATGGCAGAAGCTAATAAAGCTTACGCACATTATCGTTGGTAATCTCAGGGAGAGAAGAATATGGCACGTGAGTACGATTTAGCACATACCCGTAATATCGGTATCATGGCTCACATCGATGCCGGTAAAACAACGACTACAGAACGTATTCTCTTCTTCACAGGTAAAATCCACAAAATTGGCGAAACCCACGAAGGTAGCGCAACAATGGACTGGATGGAACAAGAACAAGAAAGAGGTATTACCATTACTTCCGCAGCGACAACCGCTTTCTGGAAAGGTAATAGAATTAACATCATCGACACTCCAGGTCACGTCGACTTTACAGTTGAAGTTGAAAGATCCCTTCGTGTTCTCGATGGAGCCGTTACAGTCTTAGACGGTAAAAATGGTGTTGAACCACAAACAGAAACCGTTTGGAGACAAGGCTCAAAATATGGCGTCCCAAGAATTGTCTTTGTTAACAAACTTGACGCTATCGGTGCGGACTTCGAAATGAGCGTCCGTTCCTTAAAGGAAAGACTTGGCGCTAACGCCAAGGCTGTCCAACTTCCAATCGGTATTGAAAGTTCCTTAAGAGGTGCTGTTGATATCATTGAAAGAAAAGCTTACGTTTATGGAGACGGCGCTACTGACCCACAAGAAGTTCCAGTCCCAGCTGACATGGTTGAAAGCATGGAATTACACCGTGCTGAACTCGTTGAAGCACTTGCGGATTTCGATGATGAGTTCATGATGAAAGTCTTGGAAGGTGAAGAACCAACCGTTGAAGAAATCAAAGCCGTCATTCGTAAAGCTGTTCTTACAGGTGAATTCCACCCAGTATTCTGTGGTAGTGCTTATAAGAACAAGAATATTCAATTACTCCTTGATGGTGTTGTTGAATATCTCCCAAGCCCAATTGACATTCCACCTGCAAAAGGTGTGGATGCTAATGGCAATGAAGTCGTTTGTAAACCAGATGATAATGCACCTTTAGGCGCATTAGCCTTCAAAATTGCAACTGACCCATTCATTGGTCGACTCGCTTATGTCCGTGTTTATAGCGGTACACTCAAGTCCGGATCATATGTCCTCAACTCCACAAAGGGAGTTAAAGAAAGAATTGCTCGTGTCGTCTTGATGCACTCTAACCACCGTCAAGAAGTTGAAGAACTTCACGCTGGTGATATCGGTGCCGTTGTCGGATTAAAGCAAACCATTACTGGTGACACTTTATGTGACGAAAAGAGCAAAGTCATTCTTGAAAAGATGGAATTCCCAGATCCAGTTATTGAAGAAGCAGTCGAACCAAAGACCAAGCAAGATCAAGAAAAGATGACCATAGCTCTACAAAAACTTGCAGAAGAAGATCCAACATTCAAAGTTAGAACAAACACTGAAACTGGACAAACTCTTATCGCTGGTGTCGGTGAATTACACTTAGATATCATCGTCGACCGTATGAGAAGAGAATTCAATGTTCAAGTTAACGTTGGTGCTCCTCAAGTTGAGTATCGTGAAACAATTAAGTCTACCGCTGATTGTGAAGGTAAATACATCAAACAATCTGGTGGTCGTGGACAATATGGTCACGTTTGGATCAAATTTGAACCAAACCCAGGCAAGGGCTTCGAATTCGTCGATGCGATTGTTGGTGGATCTGTTCCGAGAGAATATATCAAACCAACTCAAGACGGCTTAGTTGATGCGCTTGGTAGAGGTTTAGTCGCTGGATTCCAAGTCATGGATATCAAAGCCACATTATTCGATGGTTCTTACCATGATGTTGACTCTAGTGAAGCCGCCTATAAGATTGCTGCTAGTATGGCGTTAAAAGAAGCAGCGAAGAAATGTAACCCAGTCATTCTCGAACCAATTATGAGAATTGAAGTTACTGTCCCAGAACAATATTATGGTGATGTTCTTGGTGATATCGCTCGTAGACGTGGACTCGTCACTGGTGAATCTCAAAGAAGTAACGCCAAGATTATTGAAGCGGAAGTACCATTATCAGAGATGTTTGGCTACGTTACCGATTTACGTTCTATGACACAAGGACGTGGAAACTACATTATGCAATTTGATCATTATGGCGAGTGCCCACGTTATGTCCAAGACGAAATCATTAAGAAAAGCGGCATGGCTGCTCGCTAATCTTAAAAACTCGATAATTAATATCCAATTAAATTGGTATTGATTATAAATTAAACTTGCTATATATTAAAAACGTTGAATTCATTTATTTGAAAGGAGAAATTCAAACAATGGCAAAGGAAAAATTTGACAGAACGAAAGAGCACGTTAACATTGGTACCATTGGACACGTTGACCATGGTAAGACAACATTAACCGCCGCTATTACAACTGTCTTAGCAAAGAAAGGCTTATCTGAAAAGAAAGCATACGATCAAATCGATGCCGCACCAGAAGAAAAAGCCCGTGGTATTACAATTAATACAGCCCACATTGAGTATCAAACAGAGAAGAGACACTATGCCCACGTCGACTGCCCAGGTCACGCTGACTACGTCAAGAACATGATTACTGGTGCTGCTCAAATGGATGGTGCAATCTTAGTTGTTGCCGGTACAGATGGCGTTATGCCACAAACTCGTGAACACATCTTACTTGCACGTCAAGTTGGTGTTCCTTACATCGTTGTTTATATCAACAAGACCGACTTAGTCGATGATCCAGAATTATTAGACTTAGTCGAAATGGAAGTTCGTGAACTCTTAAGTTCTTATGGCTTCCCAGGTGATGATGTCCCAGTCATCCGTGGTTCTGCTAGACTCGCTCTTGAAGGCGATCCAGAACAAGAAAAGATCATCATGGACTTAATGGATGCATGTGATAACTATATCCCAGCACCAGCCCGTGAAACCGATAAGCCATTCTTACTCGCTATCGAAGACGTCATGACCATCTCTGGTCGTGGTACCGTCGTTACAGGCCGTGTCGAAAGAGGACAAGCCAAACTCGGTGACGAAGTTGAAATCGTCGGTATTAGAGAAACACAAAAGTCTGTTATTACAGGTCTTGAATCCTTCCGTAAAACTTGTGACTATGTCCAAGCTGGTGATAACGTTGGTGTCCTTTTAAGAGGTATCAACCGTGATCAAGTCCAACGTGGTCAAGTCTTAGCAAAACCAGGTAGTGTTACTCCACATACCAAGTTCAAAGCTTCTGTCTACGTTTTAACCAAAGAAGAAGGTGGCCGTCACACAGCTTTCTTAAGCAACTACAGACCACAATTCTACTTCCGTACAACTGACGTTACAGGTGTTATCACTCTTCCAGCAGGAACAGACATGGTTATGCCTGGCGATAACGTCGAACTCACCGTCGAATTAATTCACCCAATCGCTCTTGAAAAGGGTACAAAATTCTCCATCCGTGAAGGTGGTAGAACCGTCGGTGCTGGTACAGTTAACGAAATCATTAAATAATTTAGTTAATTACTAGACGAAAAAT
>CADCDA010000026.1 GCA_902800025.1 uncultured Erysipelotrichaceae bacterium
TCCAATAACAAAAGAAATAGAGGCTCCATTAGTTACTAGCTTCTCATTTAAAAAAGAAGCAAACTCTTCACTAGTAAACTCTTTTTTATTGAGGTCTAAACCTATAAGAAACTCGTTATTTTTTAATAATGATAGCACTCTTTTGCCTTCGTTATCTTTTGCTTTAATGATTTCGCTTTGAGAAGGCTTTTCACTAATTGAATCATCTTTAACTTCAATGATTTTAACTTTCGCGTAACCGCTTATTCTTTTAACATATTCATCAACGCCAGTTTTATAAAAATCTTTGATTTTACCAATCGCGTATATCTTAATCGTCATAATCTCCTCCAATCATTGATTCCCATTGAGGAGCACATCTAACTTTATATCTAGAAATATCAACACCTTTAAATCTAAAGATTTTTTCGTACGCCGCTAAGGCGGTGTCTGGAGTATTGGCTTCTTCAGAGATATGAGCGAGAATAATCTCTTTTGTGTTACTACCGATAATTTCTAAAGTTGCAAACGCACTATCTTCATTACATAAATGGCCAACATCAGACATAATTCTTTGGATGAGTTCCATTGGTCGATGTGTGTGCATTAACATTTGAATATCGTGATTGCTTTCAATAATTAAATAATCTGGGTTTTTAATATAAGGAGTATTACTAGATAAATAGCATCCAGTATCAGTCATATAAACTAGTCTTTCTTTTTCGTTTTCAATCAAGAAACCACATGGATTTAATGCGTCATGACTTGTAGGAAACGCGGTAATTTTAAAATCGCCAATAGTAAATGGCTCATATAATTCAACGACATTGCTTAATGATCCTGGAACAGTTCTCGCTAAAGAATAAATCTTCTTAGGAGAGAAAGTTTTAATGTTTTTAATGTGATCGGTGTGATTATGAGTAATTAAAACACCATCGACATCTTTGATAGTTTTATTAAATCTAGCTAATTCGGTTTCAATTCTTTCAATAGTGACGCCAACATCAATTAAAAGAGTGGTTCCATTAGAAAACACTAATGTCGCATTCCCTTTTGAACCACTTCCGACTATATCAAAAAACATTGTTTTTATTCTTCGCTAATCGCGTTCATCGCATCTTCCCATTCTTTACTTGGAGAATCAAATCTCACATAGTCTTTATAGAAGAAGAGACGAGCAACACCTGTTTGACCTGCTCTATTTTTAGCAACGATAACTTCTGTATAGGAAGCATTACCTGGAATTTCAGCACCTAATTCTTTTTCTTTTTGTGCTTTCGCAAGTTCAAATTTATCGTTTTGAGTTAATTGGCCACCTTTTTTATTAGCAGCGCTATTAGTCTTCTTATCAGCATAATAGTCTTCTCTATAGAGAAGGATGACAATATCAGCGTCTTGTTCAATATTACCACTATCACGCAAGTCAGACATGACAGGACGTTGAGAATCACGCTTTTCAACCGCTCTAGATAATTGGCTAACAGCGATAACAGGGACTTTTAAATCTCTTGCTAATGCTTTTAAGGCTAAAGAAATCTGACGGACTTCTTCTTGACGGCTGTCAGGTGATCTACCGTTTTTATTAGCCACTGAAACTAAGCCTAAATAGTCAACGACGATTAAAGCAAGGTCAGGTTCGTGAGCTTGTAACTTTGTAGCTTTTGTAATGATATCGTTAAGTTTAATTGATGGAGTGTCATCAATATAAATCTTAGAATTTGCAAGTGTCTTAATAGAATTAAGAACTTTAACTTTCTCAGTTGCGCTTGTTAAGCGGCCAGAATTAATTTTCTTTGCTTCAACACAACAATCCATCGCTACTAAACGATTAAAGAGTTGTTCTTTGGACATTTCTAGAGAGAACACTGCCACTGCTTTTTTAGAGTGGGTAGCAATCTTATGCGCGAAGTTAAGACAAATCGCAGTCTTACCAACAGCAGGACGCGCTGCAACAACAATTAATTCACCCGGCTTAAAGCCTTGAGTAATTTGATTGAGTCGATCATAACCAGTAGAAACACCGATAACATCGCTATCGTTGTCTGCGTCTTGAAGTTTTTCTAAAGACTCTTCAATGTGAGGAGCGATTTCACTTGTTGTCACAAATGAAGAGATGTGTCTTTTTGCAATACTCTCTTTAAATCTATTTTCACTATCGAGGATGAAATCATTAATATTTTCAATCTCTTCGGTGCGATATTCGTTATCAATACCTCTAATTGTGGTAAGCATTTTTCTTAAAACGGAATTGTCTTGGATGATTCGAATATAGAAAGATAATGTACTAGCCGCAACGACAGTATTTGTACATTCCGCTAAATATTTAGCTCCACCAATATTTTCTAATTCTTTAAGATTAGCAAGTTCTTCAGCAACAGTTAAAACGTCGACATCAACGCCTCTCACCGCTAATGTTTGAATCGCTCTAAACATGATTTGGTGCTTTCCTAAAAAGAAATCTTCCTCTTCGAGAGTGTTCATAATGTCGAGGCAGTAATCTTTAGAAAGCATCGCGCATCCTAAAACAACACGTTCGGCGTCTTCATTATATGGTAATTCAGTGGTAACTTTTTTTGCGATTTTACGTGGTGCCATAATTACTCCTTTCCTGAAATATGAACTCTAATTTCACCGATAACTCCCTTATGAAGTTCGATTCTTAATTTAAAAAGTCCAAGTGTATCAAGTGGTCCCTTATCAAGGAACTTTCTCTTATCAATTGTAATGCCATATTTAGCTTTCATTTCTTCTTCAACTTGTTTAAGTGAAATAGAACCAAATAACTTGCTATCTTTACCAACTTTTGCAGTAAATTCTAATGTAATTGTTTCTAATCTTTTTGCGAGTTCTTGAGCCTCTTTCTTTGCGTTTTCTTCAGCAATTCTCGCATTTTCTTGTTGATTTTCAAGGATTTCAACGCTTTTCTTAGAGACTGGGACCGCTAGCTTTCTTTTAAGCAAAAAGTTGTTCGCGTAACCATCGCTAACATTGACTGTTTGGTTCTTTTTACCAACATTTTTAACATCTGCTAATAAGATAACTTCCATATTACATTTCTTCCGATCCAATTCTCTTATTCATGTCTGCTTTAGCTTCAGACAAATGCTTACGAATGACATTTAAAAGAATATCTTCAACTTCTTTGACATCACTCTTTAGGAATGTAGCTGCTGCAGAGGTAAAGTGTCCGCCTCCGCCCATTTTTTCACATAATTTACTAACGTTAACTAAACCGTCACTACGGGCGGATATTTTGATTTCTTTACTGCTTGTCTTTCCAATAACAAAGGAAGCATGAATGCCCTTCATAGATAAGCAAGCATTAGCGGCTTTAGCAATAGAAGCAGTATCATAAATTTGCGCTGGATTAGCAATTGCATAAACAACACCATAATCAGCAGTCTTTAAATTCGAAACAATATTTGTAGTTTCAATATATTCTTCATAGTCATCTTTTAATAAATCATCAGCGACACTATTATCGGCGCCATATTCTTTTAAAATCGTCGAAGC